>NZ_CP061290.1:0-1229300 GCF_018687435.1 Polynucleobacter sp. UB-Raua-W9
TTGTAGCATCGCTACAATGGACCCTCCAAAAATATGAGCAACCTACAAAATCCCCCCGCCTTGAATTCTATTAGCCCCCTGGGTTTTTGGGATGGTGCCGTTAGCGCCCTTTCCCGCGAGCTGTCGCCCCAGCAATTTAAAACCTGGATTCAACCCCTAACCCTCGTATCTTTTGACGAGAGTGCCCACTCACTAACTGTTGGCGCTCCAAATCGATTTAAGCTCGACTGGATTAAGAAAACGTTTGCAGATCGCTTTCAAGAGCTAGCGTCGCAGTACTTCGGGCTCCCCATAAATGTTAATTTTGTCCTCGATATCGAGGCTGGCGCACCCTTGGCTGCAACCCCAGCGCCCTTAAAGAGTATCGCCCCAGAGCCCCAGCAAACCAACGCGCCCGAGCCAGCGGCCACCTCCCTAGAGGAAAGTGCGTTTGAGCTTGAGGATCACTCAAAATTAAACCCCAACTTGACCTTTGAAACCTTTGTTACTGGTAAAGCAAATCAACTTGCTAGAGCGGCATCCATTCAGGTTGCATACAACCCCGGCAGTTCATATAACCCAATGTTTTTGTATGGAGGGGTAGGGCTTGGCAAAACCCACCTAATCCACGCGATCGGCAACCATCTTTTAAAAGAAAAGCCCAATGCTCGCATCCGCTATATACACGCGGAGCAGTATGTCTCCGATGTGGTGCGCGCATATCAACAAAAAGCTTTTGACCGATTTAAGCGCTATTACCACTCTCTAGACCTTTTACTGATAGACGATATTCAGTTTTTTAGTGGTAAGTCCAGGACACAAGAAGAGTTTTTTTATGCTTTTGAGGCCCTTTTAAGCAACAAAGCCCAGGTGATTATCACCAGCGACACGTACCCCAAGGAGATGGCAGGAATTGATGACCGCCTCATTTCGCGCTTTGACTCCGGCCTAACTGTGGCCATTGAGCCGCCGGAACTGGAAATGCGAGTCGCCATCTTAATGAAAAAGGCGATTAGCGAGGGGATACCAATGAGCGAGGATGTGGCCTTCTTTGTGGCCAAACACCTACGCTCGAACGTCCGCGAGCTTGAGGGTGCTCTAAGGAAGATTTTGGCTTTTGTTCGCTTTCATGGCCGCGAGGTAACGATTGAGGTCGCTAGGGTTGCACTTAAAGACCTTCTATCTATACAAAACCGCCAAATTTCAGTGGAAAACATTCAAAAGGCGGTTGCTGATTTTTATAGCATCAAAGTGGCTGATATGTACTCCAAGAAGCGGCCAGCGAACATTGCGCGACCGCGCCAAATTGCGATGTTCATGGCCAAAGAATTAACGCAAAAAAGTCTTCCTGAAATTGGGGAGCTTTTTGGTGGTAGAGACCACACAACCGTCTTACATGCGGTTCGCAAAATAGCAGATGAGCGAGCTCATGATGGCCAGTTAAACCATGAAATTCATGTTATTGAACAGACCCTAAAGGCTTAAACCCTGCCGTGGATAAGTGTGTGGACAACCCTAGGGATAAGTTTGGGGATTGGGTGTGGATAAATTGTGGAAAGACACAGCTTCATGCAAAAATAGGGTATTGAAAAAAAGCTATCCCCATTTTATGCAAGGCTTATACAGTAGTTTTCCACAGGTTTTTTGTCTTACAAGATGTTGATTTACAAAAGGTTTATGACTTACCCACAGAAATAAGCGCCCTTATTACTATTACTACTAAGATATATACAAGGATTTAAAAGCAATGCAACTCGTTAACACTTCTCGCGATAACTTACTAAAACCCCTTCAGGTTGTTAGTGGGATTGTTGAACGTAGGCACACACTGCCAATTTTGGCAAACCTCTTGTTTAAGAAAAATGGTGAAAAGGTTTCTTTCGTCTCGACAGACATTGAAATTCAAATTACGACTAATGCCAATTTTGGGGTTGGTTCGGAAGACGTAACAACCACGGTTGCTGCGAGAAAGCTACTAGATATCTTGCGCGCACTTCCGGAAGGCCCCGTCTCTTTAAACTTAAAAGATAACCGCATGGTTGTGCAAAGCGGTAAAAGTCGCTTCTCCTTACAAACCTTATCTGCGGCTGAGTTTCCTGTAATGCAAAGCGTTGGTGAGGTAACTGCTACATGGAAGATGTCACAAAAAAGTTTCCGTCAGTTAATAAGCCAAGTGCACTTTTCAATGGCTCAACAAGATATTCGTTATTACCTCAATGGAATGTTGTTGGTTGTCGAGGGTAAAGAGGTTGTGGCAGTTGCAACCGATGGGCATCGCCTCGCATATTCTCAGGTTGAATTGTCTGAGGTGCCATCAGGCTCTGGTCAAAGGCAAGAAATTATCATTCCCCGCAAAACCATTTTGGAGTGCCAGCACCTTTTGGAAGACTCTGATGAGTTGTTGGAAATTAGTCTAACAGCAAATCAGGTGAAATTTGCTTTTGGTGATATTGAGTTAATTTCTAAATTGGTCGAAGGAAAATTTCCCGACTTCCAAAGAGTTATTCCAAAAGGACACAAAAACACATTAGTTGTTGGTCGAGATGTTTTGCAGGCAGCTCTGCAACGCGCCGCTATTTTGACGACAGACAAATTTAAAGGTGTTCGTTTTTCTTTATCACCCAATCGCATTACGGTTCAATCTACTAATGCTGAGCAAGAAGAGGCTCAAGAAGAAATTGAGACTGAATACGGTGGCGACACCGTAGAAATTGGGTTTAATGTGAGCTATTTGTTAGATGTTTTATCCAACCTAAAGAACGAGAAAATCCAAATTAGTTTAGGTGATGCAAACAGTAGTGCTGTGATTACTCTGCCTGGCTCAGAGAGCTTTAAGTATGTTGTGATGCCAATGCGTATTTAACTTAGAAAAAAATGACTGAAGAAAAAAAAGTAGTAGAGCAGTACGGCGCTGCATCGATTCAAATCTTAGAGGGTCTCGAAGCTGTTCGTAAACGTCCTGGTATGTACATTGGAGACACCTCCGATGGAACGGGTTTACATCATTTGGTTTTTGAGGTTTTAGATAACTCTATTGACGAGGCTTTGGCTGGGTATTGCTCAGAAATTACAGTTGTTATTCAAACCGATAACTCCATATCAATTGTTGATAATGGGCGCGGTGTCCCAACGGGAATTAAGTATGACGACAAGCATGAGCCAAAAAGGAGTGCTGCTGAGATTGTAATGACTGAGTTGCATGCTGGCGGTAAGTTTGACCAAAATAGCTATAAAGTTTCTGGTGGTTTGCATGGGGTGGGGGTAAGTTGTGTGAACGCCCTATCAAAATGGCTGAAGTTAACCATTCGTCGTGACGGTAAAGCGCATTACATGGAGTTTGAGCGCGGCGTTATCAAGAATCGCAATATTCAAGAAGAGAATGGTGTTGCAGTTTCTCCAATTACTGTTACGGGGAATACAGAGCTTTCAGGAACTGAAGTTCACTTCTTAGCAGATGAAACCATTTTCGGAAATGTGGAGTTTCATTATGAAATTCTTGTAAAACGCATTCGCGAACTTTCATTTTTAAATAATGGCGTTCACATTAAATTAATTGATCAACGCACGGGACAAGAAGAAGACTTCGCATACTCTGGTGGCGTCAAAGGTTTTGTTGAATATATCAACCAAACTAAAAACGTTTTACATCCAAACATTTTTTATGCTGAAGGGGTTCGCCCGTCCGATTTGGGTGGGCAGATTACCGCAGAAGTTTCAATGCAGTGGAATGACAGCTTTAGTGAACAAGTGCTTTGTTTTACAAACAACATTCCTCAGCGTGATGGCGGAACGCATTTAACGGGTCTGCGCGCAGCAATGACGCGCGTCATCAATAAATACATTGATGAAAACGAGGTTGCAAAGAGAGCTAAGGTAGAAATTTCTGGAGACGATATGCGCGAAGGCTTAGCCTGCGTATTATCAGTAAAGGTCCCAGAGCCAAAATTCTCAAGCCAAACCAAAGACAAGCTGGTTTCTAGTGAGGTGCGCGGTCCGGTAGAAGAGATTGTTGCAGAGGCGCTTAGTGCGTATTTGCAAGAGCGCCCAGCAGATGCAAAAATTCTTTGTGGAAAAATTGTCGATGCTGCTCGAGCTCGCGAGGCTGCACGCAAAGCACGCGACATGACAAGGCGTAAGGGCGCGCTCGACGGTCTTGGGCTTCCTGGAAAGTTGGCGGATTGCCAAGAAAAAGACCCAGCAAAATCCGAACTATTTATTGTTGAGGGTGACTCTGCAGGAGGTTCTGCGAAGCAGGGGCGCGATCGCCGCTTCCAAGCAATTCTTCCTTTAAAAGGAAAAATTCTGAACGTAGAAAAAGCGCGCTTTGATAAAATGTTAGCCAGCCAGGAGGTGGTTACTTTAATTACCGTTCTTGGTACGGGTATTGGCATTGAGGAATATAAGGCCGACAAGTTGCGCTATCACCGCATCATCATCATGACTGATGCGGACGTCGATGGTAGCCATATTCGCACTTTGTTATTAACATTTTTCTACAGACAGATGCCAGAGCTTATTGAACGTGGGCACATTTACATCGCACAACCACCGCTTTATAAGGTGAAGTTTGGAAAAAGTGAGCAGTACATTAAAGATGACGCAGAGCTCAACCAGTTGTTGCTAAAGATTGCGCTAGAAACAGCCTCTCTACAAACGCCTGGGGGAGAAATTATTGAGGGCGCGGCGTTAAATGAGTTGGCCAAACACTATCAGGTAATTCAATCCATTGTTGATCGCTTATCTCGCACGATCGACGAAGACGCCTTGCGGGCAATAGCTTCTGGCACACAACTAAATCTCGATACTGAGAAGTCTGCCAATGAATCTGCTGAGCGTTTAAGAAAAGCCTTGGCTGAATCAACCAATCCATTGGCTTTAGCGCCAGAAATCATTATTCAAAAAGAGGATCGCACTGAGCGCTTTAGATTGTTGCTATCACGCCGCATCCATGGCAACCTCAAGCTGTCTTCAATTAACTCTGATTTTGTTCATGGCGACGACTATCAAAGCCTCGCAAATGCAGCAGCAGTTTTGTCTGGCAAAGTTTTGCCTGGCTCAAAAGTGCGCCGTGGCGATCCCGATAAAAATCAGAAAGAGCAAACGATTGGAGATTTTAGGGCTGCTTTCTCTTGGTTGTTGTCGGAGGCTGAGCGTGTATTGAGTCGTCAACGATACAAAGGCTTGGGCGAGATGAATCCATCGCAGCTTTGGGAAACCACAATGGACGCTAGCTCACGCACCCTGTTGCAGGTAAAGATTGAGGATGCTATTGCGGCCGACCAAGTATTCACAACATTAATGGGGGATGAGGTTGAGCCTCGCCGCGCATTTATTGAAAAAAATGCACTCATTGCTCGCAACCTAGACGTTTAAATATGAAATCAAAAAAAATAACACCCCCCAAGGTGGATCGATCCTCTATTGTTGTTAAATCTTCGCCTATTCACGGTAAAGGTGTTTTTGTACTTAAGCCAATTAAAAAAGGTCAAGCCATTATTGAGTACAAGGGAGAGCGCATTAGTTGGAAGTTGGCTATCAAGCGCCATCCACACGACAAGAAGGATCCAAACCATACGTTTTACTTTTCTTTAGATGATGGTCGCGTTATTGATGCAAAGTATGGTGGAAATGCCGCGCGTTGGATCAATCACTCATGCAAGCCAAGTTGCGAAACAAAAGAGGGTATTTATAACGGAGAGCCACGCGTTTTTATTTACGCAAAGCGTGCCTTGAAAGTTGGCGAGGAGTTGTTTTATGACTACTCTCTTGATGTTGATGGGCGGGTTACTAAACAAATGAAAAAAGACTACGAGTGTCGCTGCGGTGCTAAAAAGTGTCGCGGCACAATGTTGGCTATTCAAGAGAAGTAAGTCATCACAACTCCATGTTGTATATAAGTATTCAAGAGCTTGAGGCTGCAATTAATTATTGGCGCAGTCAATCTCCAGCAGAGGGCGAAGAGTTGCGTCTTTGCCCTGAGGCCTCCGCCCTTGCAAAACCCTACGCACTCATGATTGTTCAGGGCTCACAACGCGTGCCGGTTGACGTTCTAGATGAGTTGGCCCGAGTTGCAATCCAAAAGTTTATAAAAATCAAACAAAACCCTTGGGCATGAAGGACTATGGGTTTTAGGGTTATTGCTATATAAAGCCTAACTATCTTGAGTTATCCTCAATGTCTTGCCCCAGTGAGGGGTAGAGGGCATGAGATTGCAAGAAACAATATTAAAAACAATTGATCTTGGTAAATCCTTTAAAGGATTTACAGCGGTGAGTGCTGTAAACCTAGATGTGACTAGGGGCACCATTCACGCTTTAATTGGCCCAAATGGGGCTGGAAAAACAACCTGCTTTAACTTATTAACAAAATTCCTAGAGCCTAGTAGCGGCCAAATTTTATTTAATGGAATTGACATTACGCGCGAGGCCCCGGCGCAGATTGCACGACGCGGCATTATTCGCTCCTTTCAGATTTCCGCCGTTTTTCCACACTTGACCGTGCTTGAAAATGTTCGTGTTGCACTGCAGCGTGGATTGGGAACAGAATTCCATTTTTGGAAATCAAGCGATTCTTTAAACGTTCTGAATGAGCGCGCTTTAGAGCTTTTGCATGAAGTTGGTTTGGAGGGCTTTGCCAATGAAGAAACTTTAAATTTAGCCTATGGTCGTAAAAGAGCGCTGGAGATTGCCACCACCTTGGCTATGGAGCCAGAGTTGATGTTGTTGGATGAGCCAACACAGGGTATGGGGCACGAGGATGTCGAGCGTGTAACAGAGTTAATTGATCGCGTTGCCAAAGGTCGCACCATCCTCATGGTTGAGCACAACATGAAGGTGGTTTCTTCTATAGCCGATCGAATTACCGTATTACAGCGAGGTTCGGTTTTGGCTGAAGGTTCCTATCACGAGGTTTCAAACAACCCATTGGTGGTGGAGGCCTATATGGGCAACCACGGGGGCGATGCGATATGAGCACCACAGCCTTAGAGGTTAAAAACCTAGAGTCTTGGTATGGGGAATCACACATTCTGCATGGCGTGAATTTTGCTGTGCGTGATGGAGAGGTGGTTACGCTTCTTGGTAGAAATGGCGCAGGCCGCAGCACTATTCTTAAGACTATTTTGGGTTTAACTAGCAAAAGGTCTGGTTCTGTGGAGATTTATGGCACAGAGACCATCTACATGCCAACCTACAAAATTGCTCGTTTGGGCGTTGGTTTTTGTCCGGAAGAAAGGGGTATTTTTGCAAGCTTAAGCGCAGAAGAGAATCTTTTGTTGCTACCAGAAATTGCTTCGGGCGGAATGGGTTTGGATGAGATTTATGAAATGTTCCCAAATCTTTACGAAAGACGAAACAGCCCTGGAACAAGGCTGTCTGGTGGCGAACAACAAATGCTGGCAATGGCTCGTATTTTAAGAACGGGCGCCAAATTATTATTGCTTGATGAAATCACGGAGGGTTTGGCACCCGTGATTGTGCAGAAACTAGGCGAGGTTGTTACTAGTTTGCGCAACAAGGGATTCACGATTGTGTTGGTTGAGCAAAACTTTCGTTTCGCTGCCCCCTTGGCTGATCGTCATTATGTGGTTGAGCATGGAAACGTGGTTCAGGTTGTGCAGCAAAGCGAGCTTGCGGCAAAAGCAAGTTTATTGAATGAGTATCTTGGTGTTTAGTACTTATCTATAGGAGATAAAAATGAAGTTAAAGCAAATAACCGCATGCCTGGTTGCGGCAACCATGTTTGGTTCAAACCCAGTTTTTGCACAAAGCGGATCCAAAGTAAGTGGTGATGTTGTCAAGATTGGTGTATTGACCGACCTTTCTTCAACTTATTCTGATTTGGCCGGCCCAGGCGCAGTCATTGCAGCAAAAATGGCAATCGCCGATTTTTCTAAAGACGGCACAGTCATTGGTAAAAAGATTGAGTTGATTAGTGCCGACCACCAGAACAAAGCTGACATTGCCGCCAACAAGGCGCGCGAGTGGTACGACAAAGATGGTGTTGATGTGATTGTTGAGTTGGTTTCAACCAATGTTGCTTTGGCTGTAATGGAAGTGGCGGAGCAAAAGAACAAAATTACATTGGTGTCTGGAGCAGCCTCTTTGCCAATTACCAATGAAAAATGTACTGCCAATAACGTGCATTGGACCTATGACACTTATGCACTTTCAAATGGCACAGCCAAGGCGGTTGTAAAGCAGGGGAAAAAGAATTGGTACTTTCTTACTGCTGACTATGCTTTTGGCGCAGCCTTGGAGAAGGATTCAACCAACGTTGTTACGGCTAACGGCGGCAAGGTTTTGGGAACCAGCAAGCACCCGTTTCCGAACAGTGACTTTTCTTCGTACCTCTTAAAGGCTCAGGCTAGTGGTGCAGACGTTGTTGCTCTTGCGAACGCTGGTCAAGACACCATTAATAGCGTTAAACAAGCCTCCGAGTTTGGCATTAATAAAAAACAAACCGTTGTCCCTTTGTTAATGTTTATTTCTGACGTTCACTCTTTAGGCCTCAACTCTGCCCAGGGTATGTACCTCACAGAAGGCTTCTATTGGGATAAAGATGACAAAACTCGCGCCTTTTCTAAGCGCTTCATTTTGCAACATAAGCGTATGCCTACTAGCGTTCAGGCAGGCGTTTATTCCTCAGTTCTTGCTTACTTAAATGCGGTTCAGAAGGCGGGCACTGACGATACTCAGGCTGTGATGAAGGCGCTCAAGTCCACCAACATTGATGATGGCCTCTTTAAGGGCAAGATTCGTGCTGATGGTAAGTTTGAGCATGATATGTATTTGCTCGAAGTGAAAAAACCTTCTGAGTCTACAAGTCCATGGGATTACTACAACGTGCGTGCAGTGATTCCTGCTGCCGAGGCAACACAACCACTTTCATTGTCACGATGCAAGTTGCTTACTAACAAGTAATTCACCTCTTAAGCATGTTTGAACTTCTCGGAATTACCCCCCAAGGGCTGGTAGCCCAGCTCTTGGTGGGGCTTATTAATGGTTCGTTTTATGCCATATTGAGCTTGGGTTTGGCTATTATTTTTGGCCTTCTCAACATCATTAATTTTGCACATGGTGCTCAGTACACCATGGGTGCCTTTATTGCTTGGATTGGTTTGACGCAAATCAGTCAGTGGCTTGGTTTTCCTGAGCTGTCGATTAACTATTGGTTTGCTCTAATTGTTGTGCCCTTAGTCTTGGGGGGATTCGGTTTGATTCTGGAGCGCACTATGTTGCGCCGCTTGTATCACCTCGATCATTTATATGGTCTGCTACTGACCTTTGGCCTTGCTTTGATTATTGAGGGCATGTTTCGTCATTGGTATGGAATTTCTGGTGAGAGCTACCCGGCTCCAGAGCTCTTGCAAGGCGCCATTCCATTAGACGCTATTGGTATTATTTTGCCCAAGTACCGTGTTTGGGTAGTGTTTATTTCTTTGGTGGTTTGCTTCTCTACTTGGTATGTTATTGAGAGAACAAAGTTGGGCGCCTATTTGCGAGCTGGGACAGAAAATCCAAAATTACTCCAAGCGTTTGGCATTAACGTCCCCTTGATGATTTCTTTGGCTTACGCGTATGGCGTTGGGCTTGCGGGTTTTGCTGGTGTATTGGCCGCACCAATTTTTCAAGTAAACCCATTAATGGGTTCGAACCTCATCATCGTAGTTTTTGCAGTGGTGGTGATTGGTGGAATGGGTTCAATTATGGGCGCCATTTTGACTGGCCTAGGGCTGGGTTTGATTGAAGGCCTAACAAAAGTGTTCTACCCAGAGGCTTCTGGCGTTGTGATTTTTGTGATCATGGCAATTGTTCTGTTGATTCGCCCGGCGGGACTTTTTGGGCGAGAAAAATAATCATGAATCCAAAAACAAAACCTCTCTTTAGCATCTTATTTTTAATTGCTATGTTGTTGCCATTTCAGGACTTCATTTATTTAGTCTTTGCAATGAAGGTTTTGTGTTTCGCCCTCTTTGCTTGTGCCTTCAATCTATTACTTGGGTTTACCGGGCTACTCTCCTTTGGTCACGCAGCTTTTTTTGGAACCTCCGCCTATATCACGGCCTATCTTTGTAAGGAGGCTGGATTTTCTCCCGAGCTCGGAATCATTTTGGGCGTAATTGGCTCTGGCGCACTAGGATTAATGATTGGATCCCTGGCCATTCGTCGTCAGGGTATTTACTTTGCAATGGTCACATTGGCTCTCTCCCAAATGGTCTACTTTTTGGCGGTACAACTTCCTTACACTGGTGGCGAAGATGGTATTCAGGGTGTGCCGCGGGGAGTGTTGTTTGGTCTCATCGATTTAAAAGACGATGTTGCTATGTACTATTTTGTGTTGGCGATTTTCTTGTTCGGTTTTGCGCTCATCATGCGTGCTGTCAACTCCCCGTTTGGTCAGGTTTTGAAAGCTATTCGTGAGAATGAGCCGCGTGCCATTTCTTTGGGTTACGACGTCGATCGCTTTAAGTTAATGTCGTTTGTAATTTCAGCCGCTCTCTCTGGTTTGGCTGGTTCCATGAAGTCTTTAGTATTTCAACTGGCAACATTGACCGATGTTCATTGGCACATGTCTGGCGAAGTCGTGTTGATGACTTTGCTTGGTGGTATGGGAACCATTCTTGGCCCTGTGGTTGGCGCAGGCATTGTGGTGGGCCTACAAAACTACTTAGCAAATATTGGATCTTGGAGCACGATTGCAACCGGCTTTATTTTTGTGATTTGTGTTTTGGCATTCCGTCGCGGTGTAGTTGGGGAAATTACCGCGCAGTTTAAAAACAAAAACTGAGTTTTTGTTTTTCCTTTTATTATTTGGTTTTAGTGCGGCGAAGACGCCGCACTCATTTAATTAAAAGAGACGCTCATCGAATTTTCAATTTTGATTTGGCCATTGCTTTTGGCGATGGCTTTTTTTGCTGGACTGGTGGATGCAGTTGCTGGCGGCGGTGGGTTGATTCAGGTTCCAGCCTTATTTGCCGCTTACCCGGATGCTCCCCCCGCAACACTGCTATCAACCAATAAAGTTTCTGCTGTGGGCGGAACTTTAAATGCTGCACGCAGATACTTGCGCCATGTTTCTTTGCCTTGGGCAGTTGTGTTGCCTGCAATAGTGGCGGGGTTTATTGGATCTCTTTTGGGCGCCAATGCTGTGAGCACTTTTCCCGCAGAGCCTTTACGTAAAGCCCTCCCCTTTGTTCTCCTTTTTCTTCTAATCTATACCTGGTTTCAACCATCGCTTGGTGAAGAGCATGCGCCCAAGGGTGAAAATCGTTTTCAACAACTTAAGGCTGCGCTTCTTGGGCTAACGATTGGTTTTTATGATGGTTTCTTTGGGCCGGGCACTGGAAGCTTTTTACTTTTTGGGTTTGTCAGATTTTTTTCATTTGATTTTTTGCACGCCTCTGCCGCAACAAAACTGGTAAATGTGGCTACAAATTTGGCTGCCATTCTGATGTTGGCTAGTCTAGGCCAAATTAATTGGCCTCTGGGTATCGCCATGATGGTTGCCAATATTGCCGGAAGCCAGTTTGGCAGCCGATTGGCAATTCAGCATGGCAGTGCTTTTGTTAGAAAGGCTTTCCTGGTAATTGTGAGTTTGCTGATTCTGAAGTCTGCATGGAATGCTTATTTCTTGAATTAAATCAGTCACTTATAAAATACCACTTATTTTCCTAGATTTTTTCACCAGTTTTGTTTCACGTGAAACAAACAAAATGCTATGATCATCGCCCTATCTGAGGCAAATCATGCGTTATTCCAAGAGTTTCGATGTCATCGTAGTTGGCGGCGGTCATGCTGGGACTGAGGCCGCGCTTGCATCGGCTCGCATGGGGTGCGATACCCTATTAATTACCCATAGCATTGAAAATTTGGGCGCAATGAGCTGCAATCCTTCTATTGGCGGGATTGGTAAGGGGCACCTGGTTAAAGAAATCGACGCTATGGGCGGGGCTATGGCAGCCGCCACCGACGAGGCCGGCATCCAGTTCCGCATTCTGAATTCCAGTAAGGGCCCCGCCGTCCGTGCGACCCGAGCCCAGGGCGATCGTATTTTATATAAGGCTGCAATCCGCCGGCGTCTTGAAAACCAACCTAATTTAAGCCTGTTTCAGGCTGCTGTAGATGATCTTTTGGTAAATGGCGACGAGGTCCAGGGCGTTCTAACCCAAATGGGCCTGGAGTTTGTGGCTAAAAAGGTTGTTTTGACCGCTGGGACTTTTTTGGATGGAAAAATCCACGTCGGCTTAAATAATTTTGCTGGAGGTCGCGCTGGTGATCCAGCGGCAGTTTCTTTATCGGCTCGCCTGAAAGAATTAAAGCTTCCACAGGGAAGGCTGAAAACGGGCACCCCTCCTCGTATTGATGGGCGAACTATTGATTTTTCAGTCATGCTGGAGCAGCCGGGGGATCTTGATCCGGTGCCGGTATTTTCTTATTTGGGCCGTCCAGAGCAACACCCAAAGCAGGTCCCCTGTTGGATTTCTCATACAAATGAGAAGACCCACGACATTATTCGGACTGGCTTAGATCGCTCCCCGATGTATACGGGCGTTATTGAGGGGGTGGGTCCGCGCTACTGTCCCTCTATTGAGGACAAAATTCACCGTTTTGCCTCAAGGAATAGCCATCAGATCTTTTTGGAGCCAGAGGGCTTAACCACAAACGAGTTTTATCCTAATGGAATCTCAACCAGCTTACCTTTTGATATCCAGCGGGACTTGGTCCGCAGTATTCGCGGCCTAGAGTCTGCAGTCATTGTGCGCCCAGGCTATGCCATTGAATATGACTTCTTTGACCCACGCCAACTGCGCCATAGCCTAGAAACCAGGGCTATTGGCGGTCTGTACTTTGCCGGCCAGATTAACGGCACAACAGGTTACGAAGAGGCTGCAGCCCAAGGAATGCTTGCTGGTATTAATGCTGGTCTTGCCGCAAAAGGTAAGGAGCCTTGGCTGCCGAAGCGCAGCGAGTCCTATATCGGGGTTTTGGTCGACGATCTAATTACTCGCGGGGTTCAAGAGCCTTATCGGATGTTCACCAGCCGGGCCGAGTATCGCCTTAGCCTTCGTGAAGACAATGCAGATATGCGTTTAACGGGCATTGGTCGCGAGCTTGGCCTAGTGGACGACTATCGCTGGGAGGTGTTTTGTAGAAAACAAGAGGCTGTTTCACGTGAAACATCTCGTCTGCAAAACATTTGGGTTGGGCCAAAGCATGAGATCGCCCCGCTTGTTTCTGGAGTTTTGGGCCAAGATTTGTCCCACGAGTGCAATTTAACTGAGCTTTTGCGCCGCCCAGGAATTACTTATGATGCAATTACTAGTTTGGGCGATGGTTTATGGTCTCCGGGAATCTTGGATGCCGATATTGGGCTTGCCGCTCAAATTAGTGATCAGGTTGAGATTTCGGTGAAATACCAGGGCTATATTGATCGCCAGGCAGTTGAAATAGCCCGTCAGGAGCATAACGAGACCTTTCCTCTCCCGGAAAATCTCGACTATTCGAATGTATTGGGTTTGTCTAAAGAGGTTCAGCAAAAACTCAACTTGCATAAACCAGAAACATTGGGGCAGGCCGGCAGGATTTCTGGTGTAACCCCCGCCGCCCTTTCTTTACTTTTGGTTCATCTCAAAAAAGGTTTGGGCCGCACCCAAGAAATGACATGAGCGAGAGCTTGCTCGCTCTCGGAATTCAAGAGCTTGATTTAAATTTAAGCAAAGCGAACATAGCTGATTTAGAGCTTTTTTTGCAAGAAATGGGCCGCTGGAATCAGGTTCATAACTTGACTGCAATCGAGGGCGAAAAGGATTCTGTTAGATTGCACCTCATTGATTCTATTGCAGTTTTACCTATTTTAAGGCGGCTACTTAAGGGCCCCAACCCTAAAATTGCCGACCTGGGGTCTGGCGGCGGCTTGCCTGCCATCCCGATTGCTATTGTTGAGCCAGAATGGCGCTTATCCTTAATTGAAGCTGTGAGAAAGAAGACGGCCTTTTTGCAGCATGTGCGCGGAAAACTAAAGCTAAAAAATATAGAGGTGCTAAGTGAGCGCGTCGAAGATGTTGCGGTGCAGCAACCAGGTCAGTTTGATGCGGTTATTTCTAGGGCCTTTACGAATCTCTCACGCTTCTTAGATTTATCTTTGCCTTTTTTGAAGCCAGATGGCCTAGTGTTTGCAATGAAAGGCAAGCGGGCAGATGAAGAAATGCAAGATGTATGCATGAACGACTGGTGTTTGTTGGCAGACGAACCCTTACATATACCAAATCTATCTGTGGAAAGACGCCTTTTGGTCTTGAGCCCCATGAGAAAATCATCCCTCACTTCTTAAGCAAAGTCACAAAGTAGCTATGGCAAAAATATTCTGTATTGCAAATCAAAAAGGCGGCGTTGGAAAAACGACTACAGCTGTAAATTTAGCAGCGGGTTTGGCTGGGCTTAAGCAGCGCGTTCTACTGGTGGATTTAGATCCTCAGGGCAATGCAACCATGGGGTCTGGAATTGAAAAAGCAACTTTGAATAACAGTGTTTACCAAGTGTTAATTGGTTTGGCTGCTGTAAAAGATTGTGCGCAGCGTTGTGAAAGTTCAGGATATGACGTGTTGCCTGCGAATCGCGATTTGGCTGGCGCAGAAATTGAATTGGTGGATATCGATGCGCGCGAGTCTCGTTTGAAAGATGCCCTGGCTAAGGTGGCAAATGATTACGATTTTATTTTGATTGACTGCCCACCTGCATTGTCTTTATTAACGCTCAACGGATTGTGTGCAGCGAATGGCGTCATTGTTCCAATGCAGTGCGAATATTTTGCACTTGAAGGGTTATCTGATTTAGTAAATACCATCAAACAAGTACATGCCAATTTAAACCCCGATTTGGTGATTATTGGTTTGCTGCGAGTGATGTTTGATGCGCGCATGACCTTACAGCAACAAGTATCCGATCAGCTGCTTAAGCACTTTGGCGACAAAGTATTCAAGGCCATTATTCCGCGCAACGTGCGCCTTGCTGAAGCCCCATCTTATGGTCTTCCTGGGGTTGCCTTTGATAAATCATCGCGTGGAGCGAAAGCCTATTTAGAGTTTGGTGCCGAGATGATTGAGCGCATCAAACAAATGTAATTTTTTGGAAGACTAAAAGAGATCATGGTTGCAATCAAGAAAAAAGGTTTAGGTAGAGGTTTAGAGGCGCTATTGGGCGAGAAAACTCAGGAGGCAAATGCAACTACAGAAATTAATCGTTTGCCATTGAACGCATTGCAAGCTGGCAAATATCAACCGCGTCAAAAAATGGAGACAGGCGCCTTACAAGAGTTGGCTGAGAGTATTCGTGAGCAGGGTGTGATGCAGCCGCTATTAGTAAGACTTGTGGCCCCTGGTAAATACGAAATTATTGCTGGTGAACGCCGATTTCGCGCGGCCACAATTGCTGGCTTAAAAGAAGTTCCAGTACTGGTCTCTGACGCTGATGATCAGGCAGCGGCGGCAATGGCTTTGGTTGAGAACATGCAGCGTGAGGACTTAAATCCCCTGGAGGAGTCTCAAGGCTTGGCTCGACTGATTGAAGAGTTTGGCTTTACCCACGAGCAGGCCGCAAAAGCTGTAGGAAAGTCCCGCAGCGCAATTACCAATTTGTTGCGCTTAGCCCAGTTGGCAAAGCCAGTGCAAGCAATGCTTTTAGCTGGCGATATTGATATGGGCCACGCCCGCGCCCTATTGCCATTGCCTGGGGCTAGCCAAGTAGCTTTGGCCCAAAGAATTTCTGCGCAAGGCCTATCTGTTCGTGAGGCAGAAAAAATGTCAGCAGCCCTAGCAATTGCCGGCGGCCAGATTGGAGACAAAAAGTCCAAAACCAAGGCAGACTCTTCTGTTCCAAGTCGCGATCCTGATACGCGTCGTCTTTCACAAGAAATTGCTGATTTAATTGGTTTAAATGTCGAATTTAAGTTCAAAGGCAAAGGTGGCGAGATCCGAATCGGATTTAGCCAATTTGATGAACTTGATTCCTTATTAAAAAAGTTGGGTATCGAATCCTAAAATTGCCAGAAAAATGTGCCCAAACCCTTTGACATATTGCACTGCACACACTAAACTTTCGGGGCTAAATTGATTCCTCAAAAAAATCAATTTTCTAAGGCAAATGATTGGGACGAGCCCTCCGAAGAGGTGTATCGGGTTTACAGCAAAGAAGAAATGGTTGCGCTGCAGCAAAGCAATGCAACCAAGAGCCCGGCCATATCGCCTTGGAAAATAGTTTTGGCTCAAGTGTTGATTACAGCGGTCAGCATGGCGTTTTGGGCAATTTTTGGGGAGCCGGTACGGGTAAGCCTTTATACTCAGTCGGCCTTTTTAGGTGGTTTAATTAGCGTCTTGCCTACAGCACTGTTTTTGTTAAGACTGGAGTTGGCAAAAAAATCGCAAAGATTGAATCCAGGAAGATTTTTGGCGGCACTTGTGTCGGGTGAATTTTTAAAAATTGTCCTGACCTTGGTGTTGTTTGTGGGGACTGCTTACTTTGTCCCTGGCGTGCTCTGGGTCCCTTTATTGGCGACTTACCTGCTTGCTTTGAAGTGCGTATGGCTAGCGTGGTTGTGGCGCTAAGTAGTGACAATTGAGATTGAAACAAAGGACTAGTTAAGAGATGTCTAGCGAAGTACACCAGACCCACGAGGCAGCAGAGCAAATGACGCCAACGGCGTACATATCTGAGCATTTACAAAATCTCACCAGCACTGGTGAGCATCAAGCCTCCATTATTGATTTCAGCGTTATTAACTTAGATACGATTTTTTGGGCCTCTTTGATGGGCTTGTTAGCGGTATTTATTTTGTTAATCGCAGCTCGCCGTGCAACCCCAGGAGTTCCTGGCCGCTTCCAGTGTTTTGTGGAAATGATTGTTGAGATGGTGGATACGCAGGCCAAGAGCATTGTTCATGGCAACCGCACTTTTATTGCGCCTCTCGCACTATTTGTATTTTTCTGGATCATTCTCTTAAATACGCTCGACTTAATTCCAGTCGACTGGGTATTGGGCGTAAATCATTTCATCGAAGGTTTCGGTGTTCATGTGCCGCATCACAGATTGGTTCCGACAACGGATTTAAATGCCACCATGGGCATGTCACTTTCAGTATTGCTTTTGGTATTCTTCTATAGCTTCAAGGTAAAAGGTGTTGGTGGCTTCCTGCACGAGCTCATTTCTGCCCCATTTGGTGCGAAGTGGTACTTGGCACCCTTTAACCTTGCATTGAACATCATTGAATATTTAGCAAAAGGCGTGTCTTTAGGGATGCGACTTTTCGGAAACATGTACGCTGGTGAGCTGGTCTTTTTGTTGATCGCATTGCTTGGTAGCGTATGGACATTTAATTTAGATTTATCCCTGTTCGGCTTGGTGGGCCATGTTATTGCTGGATCAGCTTGGGCCATCTTCCACATTTTGGTTATTTTGTTGCAGGCCTTTATTTTCATGATGTTGACTTTGGTTTACATCGGGCAGGCTCATAGTCATCACTAAGATTTTATTTTTAACTTACCTCTTTAACTTCAGGAGTCAGCAACATGCAAGCATTTCTCGCAACTATTCAAGGTTCAACAGCTATTTGTATCGGCATCATCATCGGCCTCGGCGCGATCGGCGCTTGTTTGGGTATCGCATTGATGGGTGGAAAATACATCGAAGCTTGTGCACGTCAACCAGAATTGATGGAGCCACTCCAAACTAAGATGTTCCTTTTGGCTGGTTTGATCGACGCGGCTTTCTTGATCGGCGTTGGTGTGGCAATGTTGTTTGCTTTCGCAAACCCACTGCTCGCAGTTATTAAGTAATTGTTTTGGCGTGGATGACCACATGGTCATCCAAATGTTCTCAACAATACTGAAAGGAATATCGTGAATCTGAACGCGACCCTATTCGCGCAAATGATCGTTTTCTTCGTCTTATGGTGGGTTGTTGCACGCTTTGTGTGGCCGCCGCTAGTTAAGGCGTTAGATGAGCGTTCAAGCAAAATTGCTGATGGTTTGGCTGCTGCCGAGCGCGGTAAAGAAGCGCTCGCATTGGCAAGTAATGAAGCAGAGCAAGAATTAACAAAAGCACGTCAAGAAGGTGTGCAGCGTGTTGCCGAAGCCGAAAAGCGCGCACAAATGTCAGCAGAAGAAATCCGCACTAATGCACAGGCTGAAGCTGCTCGTATCATTTCTCAAGCCAAGCAAGATGCAGACCAACAAGTTACTCGCGCTCGCGAAGTTTTGCGCGCTGAAGTGGCGGTTCTCGCCGTTAAGGGTGCTGAGCAAATTTTGCGTCGTGAAGTTGATGCAAAAGCACATGGCCAATTACTTGATCAACTAAAGGCAGAACTTTGATATGGCTGATTTAGCCACTATTGCACGCCCTTACGCTGAGGCGCTTTTTCAAAGCGCAAAGTCAGCTGAGCTTGCGGGTTGTTTAGAGCAATTAAGCGAATTGGCACAGCTTGCTGCTTTGCCAGAGGTTGCTGCATTGTCAAACAATCCAAAGGTTTCTGCCGATGACCTGAGCAAACTGCTTTCCGGCATGGTGAAGACTAAGCTCGATCCTAAGGTTGCTAGCTTTTTGAATCTTGTGAATCAAAACCACCGCTTGGCTGCTGTTCCTGAAATTGCACATCAATTTGAGGCAATGAAGGACAAGAGCGAAGGTGCAGCAGAAGTAATGATTACCAGCGCGTTCCCTTTAGAGGGTTCTGCGCTAAATGATTTGTTGTCAAGTTTGAAGAAGCGCTTTGGGGGTAAAGAATTGCGCCCAACTATTCAAGTTGATCCAGCATTGATTGGCGGTGTTCGCATTCAAGTTGGCGATGAAGTGATGGATAGTTCTGTGAAGGCACAGTTAGCTCAAATGCAAGCAAGTCTTGGCGCATAAGTTATCCCTATTAAGAACATACGAAATAAGACCCAGGAGTAAGTAATGCAACTCAACCCTTCCGAGATCAGCGAACTGATCAAAAGCCGAATTAGCGAAATGGGCGTTGACTCCCAAGTTCGCAACGAAGGCACTGTAATTTCAGTGACCGACGGTATTTGCCGCGTACATGGCTTGTCAGGTGTTATGCAGGGCGAAATGTTGGAATTTCCTAACAACACTATCGGCCTCGCATTAAACCTTGAGCGTGATTCTGTTGGTGCCGTAGTGTTGGGTGAATACACCCACATTAAAGAAGGCGACCCAGTGAAATGTACGGGCCGCATTTTGGAAGTTCCAGTTGGCCCAGAGTTGCTTGGTCGTGTCGTAAATGCACTAGGTCAACCAATTGATGGCAAGGGCCCAATCAATACCAAGTTAACTGACTTTATTGAAAAAGTTGCTCCAGGCGTTATCGCACGTCAATCCGTTAGCCAGCCAGTACAAACGGGTTTGAAGGCGATTGACGCGATGGTTCCAATTGGCCGTGGTCAGCGTGAGTTGATCATTGGCGACCGCCAAACTGGTAAGACAGCTGTTGCGGTTGACGCGATCATTAACCAAAAAGGCAAAGGCGTTTATTGCGTTTACGTGGCGATTGGTCAAAAAGCTTCTACTATTGCTAACGTGGTTCGCAAGCTCACAGAATTGGGCGCGATGGAGTACACCGTTGTTGTTGCAGCGAGTGCTTCTGAGTCTGCGGCGATGCAGTACCTCTCTGCTTATGCAGGTTGCACCATGGGCGAATACTTCCGTGATCGCGGCGAAGACGCTTTGATTGTTTATGACGACTTAACTAAGCAAGCAGTTGCTTATCGTCAAATCTCCTTGTTGCTCCGTCGCCCACCAGGCCGCGAAGCTTATCCTGGCGACGTGTTCTACCTCCACTCACGCTTACTCGAGCGCGCTGCTCGTGTAAATGCTGAGTACGTTGAGAAGTTCACTAATGGTGCAGTAAAAGGCAAGACTGGTTCTTTGACTGCATTGCCAATTATTGAAACTCAAGCTGGTGACGTTTCTGCATTCGTTCCAACCAACGTGATTTCGATTACTGACGGTCAGATCTTCTTGGAAACTGACTTGTTCAACGCTGGTGTACGTCCTGCGATTAACGCCGGTATTTCTGTTTCCCGTGTTGGTGGTGCTGCACAAACTAAAGTGATTAAGAAGTTGTCTGGCGGTATTCGTACTGACTTAGCGCAGTATCGTGAATTGGCAGCGTTTGCTCAGTTCGCTTCTGACCTTGACGAAGCAACCCGCAAGCAGCTTGAGCGCGGACGCCGCGTTACCGAATTATGTAAGCAAGCGCAATACAAGCCACTCCAAGTTTGGGAAATGGCTGCTTCACTCTACGCTGTCAATAACGGCTTCTTCGATGACATCGATGTCAAGAACGTATTGGCATTCGAAAAAGGTCTGCAAGATCATTTGAAATCTAAGTACGCCGACTTGGTTGGACGTATTGAAGAAACAAAAGATCTCAGCAAAGATGACGAAGTTGCTTTGCGCGCTGCCATTGAGGATTACAAGCGTTCCGCCTCTTTCTAAGAGGGCTCGCATAAATCATGGCAAGTACAAAAGAGATACGATCTAAGATCAAGAGCGTGCAAAATACGCGCAAGATCACGAAAGCGATGGAAATGGTCGCCGCATCGAAGATGCGTCGAGCCCAGGAGCGCATGCGTAATGCGCGCCCCTATGCTGAAAAAATTCGTGAGATTGTTGCTAATCTTTCTAAAGCCAATCCTGAGTTCCGCCCTGCTTATATGGCAACTCGTGATGTCAAGAAGGCTGGCACGATTTTGGTTACAACAGACAAAGGCTTGTGCGGCGGTTTAAATACCAACGTTTTGCGTTTGATTGCCAACCAAGTACGCGATTTACAAGAAAAAAATGTAGAGATTGTGTACACCGCAATTGGTTCAAAAGGCCTGCAGTTTTTGAATCGCTCAAAAGCAAAACTAATTTCTCAGACGATTCAAATTGGTGATACGCCGCATTTGGATGTCTTGATTGGTGCTATTACTGCTCAGTTAGAAGCGTTTGAGCGTGGCGAGATTGATGCTGTGTATTTGGCATACACCCGCTTTGTAAATGCGATGAAACAAGAGCCTGTCTTAGAGAAGCTCTTGCCTTTGGAGCCAGCAGCTTTAACCCCAGAGGAAAAATCAGGCCCATCTTGGGACTACATTTACGAACCTGATGCTGAATCCATCTTGAATGGCTTACTAAAGCGTTACGTTGAAGCAATGATTTATCAGGCGGTTGCTGAAAACATGGCTTCTGAGCAGTCTGCTCGCATGGTCTCAATGAAGGCCGCGTCAGATAACGCGAAGAATGTGATCGGTGAATTGCAATTGGATTACAACAAAACACGACAAGCTGCTATTACCAAAGAGTTGTCAGAAATTGTTGGCGGAGCGGCTGCGGTTTAAGCGGTCAGCATTTAGGAATACGAAAGAATTCAGGAATTAAAAGCGGAGAAAGCGATGAGTAACGGAAATATCGTGCAATGTATCGGTCCAGTGGTGGACATTCAGTTCCCACGCGACAAAATGCCAAACATTTATGATGCGTTGACATTAGTTGAAAGCGGCGAAAAATCATTTGCTGAAAAAGGTTTGACCTTTGAAGTTCAGCAACAAATCGGTGACGGCGTAGTTCGCGCGATTGCTATGGGCGCCAGCGATGGTTTGCGTCGTGGCATGGAAGTGAAATCTACAGGTAAGCCAATTTCTGTTCCGGTTGGTCCGGCAACTTTGGGTCGCATCATGGACGTATTGGGTCGCCCAATTGATGACGCAGGTCCGATCGCTACTGAAGAGCGTCGCGCTATTCACCAGCCAGCACCGAAGTTTGATGAACTTTCACCTTCTGTTGACTTGCTCGAAACGGGCATTAAGGTTATTGACTTGGTTTGCCCGTTCGCTAAAGGCGGTAAGGTTGGCTTGTTCGGTGGTGCGGGTGTTGGTAAGACCGTGAACATGATGGAATTGATTAACAACATCGCTAAGCAACACTCTGGTTTATCAGTGTTTGCCGGTGTTGGTGAGCGTACTCGTGAAGGTAATGACTTCTATCACGAGATGAAAGAATCTAACGTTATCGACAAAGTGGCGATGGTGTTTGGTCAGATGAACGAGCCTCCTGGCAACCGTTTGCGCGTTGCTTTGACTGGCTTGACAATGGCTGAAGCATTCCGCGACGAAGGCCGTGATATTTTGTTCTTCGTTGACAACATTTACCGCTACACATTGGCCGGTACTGAAGTTTCTGCGCTGCTTGGTCGTATGCCTTCTGCTGTGGGTTACCAGCCTACATTGGCTGAAGAGATGGGTAAATTGCAAGAGCGTATTACTTCTACCAAGACTGGTTCTGTTACTTCTATTCAGGCCGTTTACGTTCCTGCGGATGACTTGACTGATCCGTCGCCAGCAACAACCTTCTTGCACTTAGACTCCACTGTTGTGTTGTCACGTGACATTGCTGCATTGGGTATCTACCCAGCAGTTGACCCACTCGACTCTACTAGCCGTCAGCTTGACCCACAAGTGGTTGGTCAAGAGCACTATGAAGTGGCTCGTGATGTACAGATGACATTGCAACGTTACAAAGAGTTGCGCGACATTATTGCGATTTTGGGTATGGACGAATTGTCACCAGAAGACAAATTGGCTGTATCACGCGCTCGTAAGATTCAACGTTTCTTGTCCCAGCCTTTCCACGTTGCTGAAGTGTTTACTGGTTCACCAGGCAAATACGTTCCACTGAAAGAAACCATCCGTGGTTTCAAAATGATCTGCAGCGGTGAGTTGGATCACTTGCCTGAGCAAGCGTTCTACATGGTGGGTTCAATTGATGAAGCCATTGAGAAGGCGAAGAAGCTTTAATCGAACTCATCTAGGGAAATCATGTCAACCATACGCGTCGATGTAGTAAGTGCTGAGCAGTCTATTTTTAGCGGGGAAGCTAATTTTGTTGCGCTTCCTGGCGAAAGTGGTGAGCTTGGCATTTTGCGCGGCCACACTCCTTTGATTACACGTATTCGTCCAGGCTCAGTTCGTATTGAAAAAGCTGATGGTGACGAAGAGTTTGTTTTCGTAGCGGGTGGCTATTTAGAGGTCCAGCCAGACCACGTTACCGTATTAGCAGACACTGCTATTCGCGGTCATGATCTTGATGAAGCAAAAGCTACTGAAGCCAAGAAACGCGCAGAAGAAGCAATGCAAAATCGTGGCAGCGACTTCGATTTAGCTTTGGCTCAATCCGAGTTTGCCATGGCAGCTGCCCAACTCGCTGCCATCGCCCGTTTCCGACGTAAAAAGTAATTACCGGTCATCTCCTTGTTGTTAAACGATCGGTTTTTAAAGGCCTGCCTGGGCGAAGCGGTTGATCAAACACCGCTTTGGCTCATGCGACAAGCCGGCCGATACCTCCCTGAATACAACGCTACGCGCGCGAAAGCAGGAAGTTTTCTGGGGCTTGCAAAAAATCCCGCATATGCTACGGAAGTAACACTTCAGCCCTTAGATCGCTATCCATTGGATGCGGCAATTTTGTTCTCCGATATTTTGACGATTCCCGATGCAATGGGATTGGGCCTCAAATTTACTACTGGCGAAGGCCCCAGCTTTGACAATCCTTTGCGCACTGAAGAGGCTGTCAAAAAATTGCGCGTTGCGGATATGGGTGAATTGCAATATGTGTTTGATGCTGTTTCAGAAATCCGCAAGGCACTTATTCAGGACGGCAAGCAACGCGTGCCCTTGATCGGTTTTTCTGGAAGCCCGTGGACCTTGGCCTGCTACATGATTGATGGTTCTAGTTCTGACGATTTTCGTCATGCTAAAACCATGATGTTTAGCCGCCCTGATTTGTTACAACATATTCTCGATATTAATGCTCAATCAGTCGCTACATACTTAACTGAGCAAGTAAAAGCGGGTGCACAAGCGTTGATGATTTTTGATACCTGGGGCGGTATGTTGCCAGACGGCTGGTATCAAAAAATGTCTTTGGCTTCCATGCAAAAAGTCATTGCTCTATTGCCACGTGAACACGAGGGCAGAAAAATTCCAGTGATTATGTTTACCAAAGGCGGTGCAATTTGGTTAAACGATATGGCACAGGTTGGCGCCGATGTTATTGCAATTGATTGGACGATATCGCTCAGTCGTGCTCGTAAACAACTGCTTGCACTAAACAAGCCTTTGGCAATACAAGGCAATTTAGATCCGCTTATTCTGTTCTCGGGGCCTAAACAGATTGCTGAGCAGGCTAACTTACTTTTAGAAGATTTAGCCAGCGCCCCAGCCCTTAAGATGGGCCTTCACCCTCTTGACGGGCATATTTTCAATTTGGGCCACGGAATCTCCCAATTTACCCCCCCGGAAAGCGTTACCGCGCTGACAGAAACAGTGATACAACGGTCAAGGGCTCTCAGATCCAAGCATTAATCCTGAGTGGCTGCTAACTTAGGTTTGAAATTTTGATGAAAGTTATGCACAGATAAGTGCAAAATTCAAAATTCATGAAGATTCCGAATAAAGATAAACATTAACTTGCGAAGTTCATTGTAAGTAATTGATTTATATTAATATTTATTAAAAGCGCTTAAAAACTGTGCACAAGTGGATTGCTGTTAAATTGGCTTATAAATCAAAATCATTGAATGATATCCACAGACTTATCCACAGGCAAAAGAAAGATTGAAGTAAATAATGGCCCCACCAATAGTGGTACAGGTAGTTGTTGATAAGCCTTTAGCTCAAGGCTTTGATTACTTGTGGGATGCTCAAAAGTTGGGCCGGTCACCAGAGATAGGACATATGGTGGAAGTACCGTTTGGGCGCTCAAGCCTGGTCGGTATAGTTATAAAAGTAAGCGCACACTCTGAATTTGACATTAATAAACTTAAGTCCATATCCAGACTTGCCCCCCTGCCCCCGTTGGATCGAGCGGCCCTCAGGTTAGTTAGCTTTGCAAGCCAGTACTACATTCATGCCCTTGGTGAAACCATCATCCCAACAATTCCACAAATGTGGAAAAAGCCCGAGGCTTGGGACAAGATCCTAAAAAAACTCATTGTTGCGGAAGAAAAGAGAAAGAAAAGAACTCAGGAAGAGCAAAGCGAAGGCTTTATTAGTGAGGCCTCCTTAAATGACGGACAAAAGCAGGCATTAGAAAAAATACGTACGTGCATCAAGAAAAATGAATTCAAAACTATCTTATTGCAAGGCCAAACCGGCAGCGGTAAAACAGCAGTATTTTTAAACTGGTTGACAAAGGTTTTGGAAGATGAAAGCGCACAAGTGCTGTTACTTGTTCCGGAAATTAATTTGACGCCACAACTAGAGCGGAGGGTGCGGGCATACTTTCCTGAAAAGAGAATGGCTGTGCTTCACAGTGGAGTGAGCGAAAAAGAAAGAGGCATTGCTTGGTATGAGGCAATGACCGGACGGACGCAAATCATTTTAGGAACAAGGTTGGCGGCACTAACCCCGCTTCCAAATTTGCGGGCCATTGTTGTCGATGAAGAGCATGATCCGTCCTATAAACAACAAGACGGGATAAGGTACTCGGCACGTGATCTCGCTATATGGCGGGCACATGATCTGAAGATCCCAATTGTGCTTTCATCTGCAACCCCATCATTAGAAACGTGGATAGCAGCAAAGGCTGGACGCTATGAAAATATCCGGATAGATCAGAGAGCGCACGGAGCAAAATTGCCCAACGTTCATCTGATCAATATGCGCGATCCGCAAAATCAGTATAGCCCTGGCGATATTGGCAGACCGAAGGTGAAGAGCTTAATCAGCAAAACACTTGCTAATGCAATTAGTAAAAATTTAGAAGATAAAAAACAAAGTTTGGTCTTAATTAATCGCAGAGGGTATGCTCCAGTACTAAGTTGTGGTGCTTGTGCATGGCTATCAAAATGCCAACAGTGCAGCTCCTGTATGGTGTTACATAAAGCAGGGGTGTTGACTAAAAAATCAGTATTGAGCTGTCACCATTGTGGCTTGTCAAAAACAATTCCAAGCCATTGCCCTGATTGCGGGAATGCAGATCTAAAAACCCTGGGTCAGGGTACGCAAAAGATTGAAGATTTCATTGAAGAAATGTGGTCAAAGGCCAAGGTGTTGCGGATCGATACGGACTCTAGTAGGAGCAGTAAAGGCGCAGAAGAGTTATTTCAAGAAATCCACCAGGGCAAGGTAGATATTGTTGTTGGTACGCAAATGATTGCCAAGGGACATGATTATCAGAATATTGGAATGGTGGCTGTATTGGATGCGGATGGTAGATTATTCTCGCAAGATTTTAGGGCCGCAGAAAGGCTGTTTACCCAACTTGTGCAAGTGGCTGGTCGTGCAGGACGTTCTAAGGGGGATGGCGAGGGCGGAGGGGATATTTACATCGAGACTCAATACCCCGAGTCAGCAGTATTTCAATACTTACTGCGCCATGATGTAGATGGATTTTTATCCCACACCGCCAATGAAAGGCAGGAGGCTGGATTGCCACCTTTTTCATATCAAGCCTTAGTACATGCTGAGGCAAAAAGTTTAGATAAGGCAATCCAATTTTTGGGCGCCCTAAAAGACCATCTAAGGTTACAGGGGCAAATATGTAATGGGCTGCGTGTTTATGATCCTGTGCCAAAGACGGTGATGAGAGTTGCCGGCACAGAGCGTGCCCAACTGGTCATTGAATCAGATGACCGCAAACAATTGCAGGCAGTTTTAGAGGCCGTTGATAGAGAGTTGCGTGAAAACTCTCAGGGGAGAATTAGCAAGACTTCACGTATACGTTGGTTAATTGAGCGCGACCCAATCGCACTTTAATAGATTGCTTAGGCGCCAGCAGAGGCGCTGTATTCTTCCATGCTCATCAGAAGGTCAAGCTCAGCAGCGAGACTTATCTCAGTGCTGGATTTGATTTTGAATAACCAAGTTCCATATGGCTTTTCATTTACAAGTTCGGGAGTGTCAGCCATTGCATCATTGATTGCAACAATTTCGCCACTCACTGGCGCATGAATATCGCTCGCCGCCTTTACTGATTCAATCACGGCAATTGCCTCGCCCTGCTTTACTTGCTGACCAAGTTTGGGCGCCTGAAAAAACATAACATCACCTAAAGCCTCTTGGGCATGGTTGCTAATGCCAACCCATACTAGGCCATCGCTTCCAAGGTCAGCCCACTCATGCGTTTCAGCAAACTTGAAAGTATCTTGGGTATTCATTATTAATATTTTGGAAGGGGATACAAAGCCGCCTTCAAGCGAATGACGACAGGACCTACTAATACTTGTTAAGCTTTTGCAGAGCCGGTGCGGTGTGTACGGTTGTATAGGCAGCTGGCGCAGATCCAGCGTTGCTTGCGATTACTCGTTGGAATCCAGGTTCCGCCTTCAAGTCGTTTTTCGCGACTGCAAGAAGAGCAAAACTTGAGGCTTTGAGAGGTGTCTTGGGCAGCAGCAGGAGTTGAGGTAGTCATGGGCACAATCCGGGTAAGGCAAATCTTTATACAGAGGATCTATTTTACCCGTTTTGTCCCACTGGGGCTGGGCTCAGGACAACTCGCACTGAATCCGCCGTTTTATTGCCATCAAAGTCCAGCCATGCCTTGTTCTCAAAGTCATATAGCTTGCACTTGCGTGCAGTATCGAAATACCAGCCCCAAGTGAACTTTTGCACAAAAATACGGTCTGGCAGGATAGTTTCCAAGGTAGTTTGAGCCTCTTGGAGGCGATATAGGGGTACGCTCATATCCACGTGATGGGCAGTGTGCTCCATGATGTGGTGCATTAAAGAGCCCCAAATCCAATTAAACGTGAGGTGAACCGTGGTTGAAACAAAGGGTTGGGCGCGTAACCATTCAGATTTTTTGTCGTACCAAGAAACTGATGGGTGAGTGTGGTGTACATAGACCACAAACCCAATCATGCCATTCCAGAATAAGAATGGAATTGCAAAACCGGTAGTGAGGCCAAGCCAGATAGATTGACCGGTAACGATTGCACCTGCAATTAAGCAAGTAATCCAAATAATGGCAAAACCAGTAACCAGTAAATTATCTTTTAAGAAAATTGGTCGATCGCCAGGTTTGTTTTTTGCGTTCGGAAAGTATTCGCGTCTCCACCAAATCTCGATGAGGTAGTAGAAAACTGGGCCCCAGCCACTGCGGTAGAGGCGCTCTAAGGCCTTACGCCATGGGGGTAGCGCGTCATACTCAGATTTAGATAGGGGCGCCCATACAAAGTCAAAGCCCTTAAGATTGGTTTGGCCATGGTGAACTACGTTGTGACCAACATCCCATAAGCTATAGGGTGTTAGCGAAGGCAAAAATGCAATGCGCCCTAAAATTTTATTAAGTTCGCGATTTGGCGTGAAGCTCTGATGGCAGGCATCGTGACCCAAGATAAAAATGCGGCCAGTTACAAAGCCAGCAATAAGACCAAAAATGATTTTGAATAGAACGCTTTCTACAAATACTGTTCCAGCGATACAGCCAAGCCACAGCAAGGCATCAATAAAGAGGAGCATGATGGCGCGCCCTGTTTCCCCTTGGGCCATTGGAATTAACCAGCTCCGAATAATTTTGCGGTGCGGTAATGGCGCCTCAGGAGGCAAGGGGTTTATCAGGGATGGCTCTGAAAGGGCAGAATTTAGATGTGTAGACACGATAAGAATCAATAAGTTAGACCCAAATGATAGTGGTTTTTGTTTTTCTATGCATGATGTAGGTCAAAAACCCCTCTAGTTCTGGTGCGCCCGGCAGGAATCGAACCTGCGACCCTTGGCTTCGGAGGCCAATACTCTATCCACTGAGCTACGGGCGCCAACGGAAAACTTTGGTTGCCCCTATATTGTAAGTGCCTGTAACCCCACTCTCTAGTTATAATTACCGCAAAACAACCCTAAACCCGTTAAAAAACTAATTCTTATGAGCAACGAGCACGGAAATCTAATTAAGTCCCCAAAACAACTCATCATCATGGTGTTTGCAAGCTTTTTTGTGCCCCTGATCGTTATTTTGTTATTGATGGTGTTTGTGAACAATGGCAAACGTGGCGAATCTTCGACCACTACTGAGCAATTGATTAAGCCAGTAGCCCAGTTAAATTTTCAAGATGCGAGCACAGCCGTGGCCGCTAAAGATCCGAGCGCTAAATAAAAATTTTTGGCATTTAAAAAGCTGGCTATATGCCAGCTTTTTTATTTTTCATCACCTCATCTTTTGCATCTAGAGCAATTTGATAGGCCTCTTTTTTTGTTAGGCCCAAGGCTTGTGAAAGAACTGCAGCAATTTCTTTGCTACCCAGATAAGGGTTAAGTGTATTTGCCCAAAGTAGAAGTGAGGCATGTTCAGGAGCCTCATCAGCCCTGCCTTGGCGGCCCGCTACCAAAATAATAAATTCACCCTTTAAGCTCGTCGCATTTTCTAGCCAAGAGGCGATTTCAGTCGCCTGAATTGAAACGAGCTGCTCAAACTTTTTAGTTAATTCACGACAAATCAATACTTGGCGCTCAGGCTCCAAAGCGTTTACAAGTAAAAGCAATGTTTCACGAATGCGATGTGGTGATTCAAAAAAGATGCTTGTTTTTTTACTGCTGAAAATATCTTGTAGCAGAGCGTCACGCTCTTTGGTTTTGTTCGGCCAAAAACCTAAAAACTGAAAGCGTCCTTCCGAATTGAGCATCACCGAACCTGATGCAGAGATTGCGCAAGACACAGAGCTTGCGCCAGGAATGGGGATCACTCGAAGACTAGCTTTTTGCACTTCATTTACTAATCTTGCTCCGGGGTCGGAAACTCCCGGAGTGCCTGCATCCGATATATAGGCCCAGCGCTCGCCTTTGGTGAGGCTTTGAATAACGGTTTGTGCACCCCCTAGCTCGTTGTGCTCATGAAGCGCAAGACATTTTTTGTGGATTCCAAATTGCTGCAATAGCGCTGCGCTATGTCTCGTGTCTTCGCAGGCAATACCGTCTACTGCGTTCAACACATGAAGTGCTCGCAAGGTGATATCGCCCATATTGCCAATCGGCGTAGCCACCATGTAGAGGGCTCCAGCAGGTAGATCCTGTTGTTTTAAAAAATCAAATGAGCCTATTTCCATAAGGGCAGGTTCTGCGTAAGATTAGTCATAAGTAAGAGGATACGTTGCTTTAGAAATTACCCCCAGTTTGGCGCATAATATTGGCATGGATAAAAATATTATTGAAGTTCTGCGAAAGCGTGCATCACAACATTTTTTAGACAGCATTGCTGTAAAGCAAGAGGCTGAAAAAGTACTTCCAGAAGCCGTTGCTCGTGGAGTGCTGGCAATGGTTGATTGTTTGAAATCTGGTGGCAAGGTGATGGCTTGCGGCAATGGCGGCTCTGCTGCTGATGCTCAACACTTTGCCGCAGAATTAATTGGCCGATTTGAGCGAGAGCGCGAAGAACTAGCAGCAATTGCATTGACCACGGATTCATCGATTCTGACTGCCGTTGGAAATGATTACAGCTATGACGATATCTTTAGTAAACAAGTTCGTGGACTTGGGAAAAAGGGCGACATCCTCTTGGGAATTTCAACTTCTGGTAACTCCAAGAATGTAGTGAAAGCAATCGAAGCGGCAAAGAAAATGGGTATCAAGATTATTGCTTTTACTGGCAATGGTGGTGGAAAGATTGCTACTTTGTTAGACGAAGATGACATACATCTGTGTGTACCCTCTACGCGCACTGCTCGTATTCAAGAAACCCATTTGGTTCTGTTGCACGGATTATGCGATGGTGTTGATCATGTTTTATACGACTAGACTTTTTTGACGCAATCCATTTCAGAAAATAATTAAATGCAAATTTCTTCTCTTGTTAAGCTAGTTGTCGCGGCGATGGCGGTGTCTCAACTCGCATCTTGTGCGGTTGTCGCTGTTGGCGGCGTTGCTGCAACTGCAGCTGTCATGGCTGATCGACGCAGCCCTGGCGTGCAGGCCATAGACAAAGGAATTGAGTGGGAAGCTAGTAACGCTTTAAGCAAGAGATTTGGCGACAACGCTCACATCAACATCGCTTCATTTAATCAAAAAGTATTATTGACTGGCGAAGCAAAAGACGCTGACATTAAGGGCGAAGCTGGCTCGTATGTGAAAGCAATGAAGAATGTGCGATCCGTATTTAACGAATTAGTGATCGGCCCGAATAGCAGTTACACATCTCGCGCAAACGATTCATATCTGGAATCTAAGATCAAAACACAAATGATCTTTACAGAAAAATTACCATCGAATTCGATGGTAATCGTTGCCGAAGGTAGCAGTGTTTATTTGCTTGGCATACTCACGCAAGGCGAGGCTGAATTGGCGAAGCAAATTGCCAGCAATACAAATGGCGTGAAAGATGTTTACGTTTATTTCGACATCATTTCTGAGGCTGAGAAAACCCGCCTAGAGAAGCAAGGCAAGGCAGAGCAATCACAACCAGATAGCCCGCCAAAGTATCAGTAATCTTTTGGCATAAAGCAGTGTATACACGCCTTGCATAAGTTGATAAAAATATTTTTATTGTTCTCATTGCTTGCTTTGCAGCTTCAAAATGCACAAGCGAATAGTGAAGATGAAAAAGCGTTTGCCATTGCAAAACAAAATGCATGTTTAGGTTGTCATGCGATTAATAAAAAAATTGTTGGCCCGAGTTTTGAATCAGTCGCTCAAAAATATAAGGCCGATTCAAACGCGCAAGCATTCTTGAAAAATAAAATTGCTAAAGGCGGAGCCGGTTCATGGGGCGTGGTGCCTATGCCGGCCAACCCTAAATTAAGTGATGCAGATTTATCACGCTTATCGAGTTGGGTATTGCGCGGCGCACCAAATAAAAATTCAAACTGAAATTAGGGTGCGAGCCCAGGCCTTCCAAGAAACCACCACCATGCTTGATTAGATCGCTTGAGGTTTTCTTTTAAGGCGTAATCCATATCAGCCCACTGCTCATTAGCAGCTTCTTCAACAATGGTGGCAGGACTTGCTGGCGGCAATTTAAGGTAAGCATCGGCATCGCCGTAAGCGAATTCAACACTCATGCCAGCCTTCTGCGCCAAATGCATCATTGCTTTGTTGTTTGATAGGCAATGAACATAGAGAGTTTCTATGCGGGTATTGCGGGAATGCACAGCTGAACGTTGCAATAAAGCAGTTCCAAGACCTTGTGAGCGCCCTTCTTGTAGGACTGAGACCCCAAATTCAGCTGCGCGAGCTTGATCCTTGACTTCAGGTAAATAGGCCAAATGAGCCATGCCAATAAGCCGTAAATTCAAGTCAAAGATCCCAAAGATAGTGTCTTTATTGAAATTTAGGTGTGCAACGTAGCGCTCAATGACCTCATTGGGTGTTTGGGTGCCAAAGCGTAAACGACGATCTTCATCGTTTAGCTGCAACAAGTGCTGAAGAATTTCTTCCCTGTGCCCAGCATGGAGCTCCCGGACAGGAACTGCTAGTCCTGTTGCATAGGGCCTGCTGGGTAAGTGTTTGCTCGCTAATTTATTGTGCATAGCAATATTTTAACAGGGTTACCAGAAAATTTCAGGGTTTTCCCTAGGGTGTGGTTGCCACGCAAATAAGGCGTCAAAAACGCGATTTTCCTCCAGCAGAAGCCGGAAAATTCCGCTAAAAATGGAATTTTTCAAAAAAGACTGAAATTTATTTAAAAATCTATCCAACTGATTTTATTGAGTTTATTTTGAAAATAGGAAAAATCTTCGCGTTTTTTAGGAGAAATAGTACGAAAGGTGTTGACGACCCTAAATAAGTGCGCTATAGTCTCACCTCTCTGCTGAATGTTTTTTGAAATACAAAACAAGTCAGCCCTCTTTAAAAATTAGTCAACCGATAATTGTGGGTACTAGGCGAAAGCATCCAGTCCTTCGGGACAGATGTAAACAAATAGTACTCATAGACAGTAAAAAGATTTGGTTTTATTACCAAGTCAATTTCTTGAATGAGTGCGACGATCCGCAAGGATCACAGGAATTAAACTGAAGAGTTTGATCCTGGCTCAGATTGAACGCTGGCGGCATGCCTTACACATGCAAGTCGAACGGCAGCACGGGTGCTTGCACCTGGTGGCGAGTGGCGAACGGGTGAGTAATACATCGGAACGTACCTTATCGTGGGGGATAACGCAGCGAAAGCTGTGCTAATACCGCATACGCCCTGAGGGGGAAAGCGGGGGATCGAAAGACCTCGCGCGATTAGAGCGGCCGATGCCTGATTAGCTTGTTGGTGGGGTAAAAGCCCACCAAGGCGACGATCAGTAGCTGGTCTGAGAGGACGATCAGCCACACTGGGACTGAGACACGGCCCAGACTCCTACGGGAGGCAGCAGTGGGGAATTTTGGACAATGGGGGCAACCCTGATCCAGCAATGCCGCGTGAGTGAAGAAGGCCTTCGGGTTGTAAAGCTCTTTTGTCAGGGAAGAAACACCGGCTCTAACACAGTCCGGGAATGACGGTACCTGAAGAATAAGCACCGGCTAACTACGTGCCAGCAGCCGCGGTAATACGTAGGGTGCGAGCGTTAATCGGAATTACTGGGCGTAAAGCGTGCGCAGGCGGTTATACAAGACAGGCGTGAAATCCCCGGGCTTAACCTGGGAATGGCGCCTGTGACTGTATAGCTAGAGTGTGTCAGAGGGGGGTAGAATTCCACGTGTAGCAGTGAAATGCGTAGATATGTGGAGGAATACCAATGGCGAAGGCAGCCCCCTGGGATAACACTGACGCTCATGCACGAAAGCGTGGGGAGCAAACAGGATTAGATACCCTGGTAGTCCACGCCCTAAACGATGCTGACTAGTTGTTCGGGATTTACATCCTGAGTAACGTAGCTAACGCGTGAAGTCAGCCGCCTGGGGAGTACGGTCGCAAGATTAAAACTCAAAGGAATTGACGGGGACCCGCACAAGCGGTGGATGATGTGGATTAATTCGATGCAACGCGAAAAACCTTACCTACCCTTGACATGTCACTAACGAAGTAGAGATACATTAGGTGCTCGTAAGAGAAAGTGAACACAGGTGCTGCATGGCTGTCGTCAGCTCGTGTCGTGAGATGTTGGGTTAAGTCCCGCAACGAGCGCAACCCTTGTCTTTAGTTGCTACGCAAGAGCACTCTAAAGAGACTGCCGGTGACAAACCGGAGGAAGGTGGGGATGACGTCAAGTCCTCATGGCCCTTATGGGTAGGGCTTCACACGTCATACAATGGTGCATACAGAGGGTTGCCAACCCGCGAGGGGGAGCTAATCTCAGAAAATGCATCGTAGTCCGGATCGTAGTCTGCAACTCGACTACGTGAAGCTGGAATCGCTAGTAATCGCGGATCAGAATGTCGCGGTGAATACGTTCCCGGGTCTTGTACACACCGCCCGTCATACCATGGGAGTGGGTTTTGCCAGAAGCCGTTAGCCTAACCGCAAGGAGGGCGACTGCCACGGCAGGGTTCATGACTGGGGTAAAGTCGTAACAAGGTAGCCGTATCGGAAGGTGCGGCTGGATCACCTCCTTTCTAGAGAAAAGATGCTGGAGCTATAGTGCCCACACTTATCGGTTGACAATAAAAGCCACGGGTCTGTAGCTCAGCTGGTTAGAGCACTGTGTTGATAACGCAGGGGTCGTAGGTTCAAGTCCTACCAGACCCACCAATCAGCGTTGATATGGACTTAGTGGACGTTGGGGGATTAGCTCAGCTGGGAGAGCACCTGCTTTGCAAGCAGGGGGTCGTCGGTTCGATCCCGTCATCCTCCACCAACATCTAAATGTCAAAACTAAGCGATTCATTAATTGTTTAGTTTTGCCATTTATGGCTGTTCTTTAAAAATTTGAGTAAGCAAAGTGTCAAATGTTTCTTTGAGAGGACATTTGACGATGTAATAAGGGTAAAGATTGAATCATCAATCAGTAATACAAACGAGTTTTACCAAGTTCTTTAACAAGTACTTACAGTTTGGATTACGGCAAACATGTCAGAAGTAGAAGTAAAACCTGTAACAGGTACTAGCAATGGTGCTCGTTATAGGATCAAGTGAATAAGTGCACATGATGGATGCCTTGGCGATTACAGGCGACGAAAGACGTTATAACCTGCGATAAGCCCCGGGGAGCTGGTAAATAAGCTTTGATCCGGGGATTTCTGAATGGGGAAACCCACCACTTTTGTGGTATCCATACCTGAATACATAGGGTATGAGAAGCGAACCTTGTGAACTGAAACATCTAAGTAGCAAGAGGAAAAGACATCAACCGAGATTCCCAAAGTAGTGGCGAGCGAAATGGGAAGAGCCTTCTAGTGATATCTCAGTAATTAACAGAATGGAATGGAAAGTCCAACAATAAAGGGTGATAGTCCCGTATGTGAAAATTATTGAGTGGTACTAGGCTAGAGACAAGTAGGGCGGGACACGAGAAATCCTGTCTGAATATGGGGGGACCATCCTCCAAGGCTAAATACTCGTAATCGACCGATAGTGAACAAGTACCGTGAGGGAAAGGCGAAAAGAACCCCGGGAGGGGAGTGAAATAGATCCTGAAATTGTGTGCATACAAACAGTAGGAGCCTCGTAAGGGGTGACTGCGTACCTTTTGTATAATGGGTCAGCGACTTACATTCAGTAGCAAGCTTAACCGAATAGGGAAGGCGTAGCGAAAGCGAGTCCGAATAGGGCGCTAGTTGCTGGGTGTAGACCCGAAACCAGTTGATCTATCCATGGCCAGGTTGAAGGTGCGGTAACACGTACTGGAGGACCGAACCCACTAACGTTGAAAAGTTAGGGGATGAGCTGTGGATAGGGGTGAAAGGCTAAACAAAACTGGAAATAGCTGGTTCTCTCCGAAAACTATTTAGGTAGTGCCTCGTGTATCACTGTAGGGGGTAGAGCACTGTCATGGTAGTGGGGTCCATTGCGGATTACTGCGCCATAGCAAACTCCGAATACCTACAAGTGCAATCACGGGAGACAGACATCGGGTGCTAACGTCCGGTGTCAAGAGGGAAACAACCCAGACCGCCAGCTAAGGTCCCTAATATATGCTAAGTGGGAAACGAAGTGGGAAGGCTAAAACAGTCAGGAGGTTGGCTTAGAAGCAGCCATCCTTTAAAGAAAGCGTAATAGCTCACTGATCGAGTCGTCCTGCGCGGAAGATGTAACGGGGCTAAGCATATAACCGAAGCTGCGGATCACAGCAATGTGATGGTAGGAGAGCGTTCTGTAAGCCTGTGAAGGTGTCTTGTAAAGGATGCTGGAGGTATCAGAAGTGCGAATGCTGACATGAGTAGCGATAAAGGGGGTGAAAAGCCCCCTCGCCGTAAGCCCAAGGTTTCCTGTTCAACGTTCATCGGAACAGGGTGAGTCGGCCCCTAAGGCGAGGCAGAGATGCGTAGCTGATGGGAACAAGGTTAATATTCCTTGACCATTGTTAGATGCGATGGGGGGACGGATCGCGGAAAGTTGTCCGGGTGTTGGAAGTCCCGGTTCTTGCGTTGGAGATGGCTATTAGGTAAATCCGGTAGCGTAATTCAAGGGCGTGAGACGAGCGAATTTATTCGCGAAGCAATTGGAAGTGGTTCCAAGAAAAGCCTCTAAGCTTCAGTCTAACAAGACCGTACCGCAAACCGACACAGGTGGGCGAGATGAGTATTCTAAGGCGCTTGAGAGAACTCAGGAGAAGGAACTCGGCAAATTTGTACCGTAACTTCGGGATAAGGTACGCCCTGGTAGTTTGACCCTGTACAAGGGGAGGACGAAAGGGTTGCAATAAAAAGGTGGCTGCGACTGTTTAATAAAAACACAGCACTCTGCAAACACGAAAGTGGACGTATAGGGTGTGACGCCTGCCCGGTGCTGGAAGATTAAATGATGGGGTGCAAGCTCTTGATTGAAGTCCCAGTAAACGGCGGCCGTAACTATAACGGTCCTAAGGTAGCGAAATTCCTTGTCGGGTAAGTTCCGACCTGCACGAATGGCGTAACGATGGCCACACTGTCTCCTCCTGAGACTCAGCGAAGTTGAAATGTTTGTGATGATGCAATCTACCCGTGGCTAGACGGAAAGACCCCATGAACCTTTACTGTAGCTTTGCATTGGACTTTGAATCGGTCTGTGTAGGATAGGTGGGAGGCGTTGATAACAGGATGCTAGTTCTGTTGGAGCCAACCTTGAAATACCACCCTGATTTATTTGAGGTTCTAACCTTGGCCCGTTATCCGGGTCGGGAACAGTGCATGGTAGGCAGTTTGACTGGGGCGGTCTCCTCCCAAAGTGTAACGGAGGAGTACGAAGGTACGCTTGGTACGGTCGGACATCGTACCTAAAGTGCAATGGCAAAAGCGTGCTTAACTGCGAGACCGACAAGTCGAGCAGGTGCGAAAGCAGGTCATAGTGATCCGGTGGTTCTGTATGGAAGGGCCATCGCTCAACGGATAAAAGGTACTCTGGGGATAACAGGCTGATACCGCCCAAGAGTTCATATCGACGGCGGTGTTTGGCACCTCGATGTCGGCTCATCTCATCCTGGGGCTGTAGCCGGTCCCAAGGGTATGGCTGTTCGCCATTTAAAGAGGTACGTGAGCTGGGTTTAAAACGTCGTGAGACAGTTTGGTCCCTATCTGCCATGGGCGTTGGAGATTTGACGGGGGCTGCTCCTAGTACGAGAGGACCGGAGTGGACATTCCGCTGGTGTACCTGTTGTTTCGCCAGAAGCATCGCAGGGTAGCTATGAATGGAAGAGATAACCGCTGAAAGCATCTAAGCGGGAAACTTGCCTGAAGATGAGATCTCCCGTAGGTTTAACCTACATAAAGGGTCGTTGAAGACCACAACGTTGATAGGTCGGGTGTGGAAGTGCAGTAATGCATTAAGCTAACCGATACTAATTGCCCGTTAGGCTTGATCCTATAACCAGCACTATTGTGTTGGATGTTTGCCAGATTTAATCTGCATCCTTATTACATGCTTACTCAAATCGAGTTGTTGATTTATCAGCAACTCAACCCTCTACGCCCGGTGACCATAGCGAATTGGAACCACTCCTTCCCATCCCGAACAGGACAGTGAAACGATTCTACGCCGATGATAGTGCGGATTACCCGTGTGAAAGTAGGTAACTGCCGGGCACCAATGCGACGCCCAGACCCTCTTAGGTCTGGGCGTTTTTACTTGTGCAAAGCGTTTAGAGAGATTGACAGATACTCCGTTTGGAGTCAGAATATTGGGTTCGCGGAGGGGTGTCCGAGCGGCTAAAGGAGGCAGACTGTAAATCTGTTGGCTATGCCTACGTAGGTTCGAATCCTACCCCCTCCACCAGATGTGCGGGATTAGTTTAATGGTAAAACAGCAGATTTCCAATCTTCGGTCAAGAGTTCGATTCTCTTATCCCGCTCCAGATTTGTTGCATTAGATTTCGCCCATGTGGCTCAGTGGTAGAGCACTCCCTTGGTAAGGGAGAGGTCGGCAGTTCGATCCTGCCCATGGGCACCATGTTTGATTTTATTAATTGTGTATTTCGTGTTTGGTTTAAGAATTAACTAAAGGCAGATTAAAAATGGCAAAAGAAAAGTTCGAGCGGACAAAACCGCACGTAAACGTAGGCACCATCGGTCACGTTGACCATGGTAAAACTACATTGACAGCAGCAATTGCAACCGTGCTCTCAAAAGCATTTGGTGGCGAAGCGAAAGCATACGATCAGATCGATGCTGCTCCTGAAGAAAAAGCCCGTGGTATTACGATTAATACTGCGCACGTTGAGTATGAGACTGCAAACCGTCACTACGCTCACGTGGATTGCCCAGGACATGCTGACTACGTTAAGAACATGATTACTGGCGCTGCTCAGATGGACGGCGCTATTTTGGTTTGCTCTGCAGCCGATGGCCCAATGCCACAAACGCGTGAGCACATCCTCTTGGCACGCCAAGTTGGTGTTCCTTACATCGTGGTGTTTCTGAACAAGTGCGACATGGTTGATGATGCTGAATTGTTAGAACTCGTTGAAATGGAAGTTCGTGAACTTCTCTCTAAATATGACTTCCCAGGCGATGACACACCAATCGTGCAAGGTTCTGCTAAGTTGGCTTTAGAAGGCGACGAAGGCCCATTGGGTAAAGAAGCCATTATGAAATTGGCTGAAGCTTTAGATACCTACATCCCAACTCCAGAGCGTGCTATTGACGGTGCGTTCTTGATGCCAGTAGAAGATGTGTTCTCGATCTCTGGTCGCGGTACTGTTGTAACAGGCCGTATTGAGCGCGGTATCGTTAAGGTTGGTGAAGAGATCGAAATTATCGGTATCAAGCCAACACTCAAAACCACTTGTACTGGTGTTGAAATGTTCCGCAAATTGCTCGACCAAGGTCAAGCAGGCGACAACGTTGGTATTTTGTTGCGCGGTACAAAACGTGAAGAAGTTGAGCGCGGCCAAGTATTGGCCAAGCCTGGTTCAATCACCCCACATACTCACTTTACTGCCGAGGTTTACATCTTGGGTAAAGATGAAGGTGGTCGTCATACACCATTCTTTAACAACTATCGTCCCCAGTTCTACTTCCGCACAACGGACGTAACAGGTTCAATCGAGTTGCCAAAAGACAAAGAAATGGTCATGCCTGGTGATAACGTAACCATTACCGTAAAACTCATCGCCCCTATCGCGATGGAAGAAGGTTTACGTTTTGCGATCCGTGAAGGTGGCCGTACAGTTGGCGCCGGTGTGGTTGCAAAGATTTTGGCTTAAGTGGTAAAGCTGTAATGAGTTTTTATAAAGGGGTGTAGCTCAATTGGCAGAGCGTTGGTCTCCAAAACCAAAGGTTGGGGGTTCGATGCCCTCCGCCCCTGCCACGATTTGAACTGAAAGCAATATGTCTCAACAAACTGTAAGTCACTCTGAAGAAAAGAGCAGCTGGGTCTCCGTACTCGCTGCTTTAATCGTCGTTGCTGCGCTAGTGCTTTATTACACGCTCATCGACCAATCTTTATGGATGCGCTTGGGTGTTCTGTTTGGTGGCATCGCTGCTGCGGTTTTGATTGTGGCGATTTCACCGGATGGGCGTCGTTTTATTGCCTATGCAAAAGATTCTTGGTATGAAGTAAAAAAGGTTGTTTGGCCAACTCGTAAAGAGACTACCCAAATGACTCTAGTCGTATTTGGCTTTGTTCTGATCATGTCCCTGTTTTTATGGGTAGCAGACAAATTGATTGAATGGCTAGTTTTTTCAGCTTTTTTAGGCTGGAAGTGAGCAAAAAATGATTGATTCTGAAGTAGCCGTAAATCCACAAGCTACTGGCAATATGCGCTGGTACGTTATTCATGCCTATTCCGGGATGGAAAAGAGCGTCAAAAAAGGCCTTGAAGAGCGTATTGCACGTTCTGGTATGCCTGAGAAATTTGGCCGCATTTTGGTTCCCTCCGAAGAGGTTGTAGAGATCAAATCTGGCACAAAATCAGTAACAGAGCGTCGTTTCTTCCCAGGATATGTCCTGATTGAGATGGAAATGACAGATGAAAGCTGGCATTTGGTGAAAAATACGCCAAAAGTGACCGGTTTCGTAGGTGGTGTTCGTAACCGCCCAAGCCCGATTTCTACTGCGGAAGTAGCAAAAATCATGGATCAAATGCAAGCTGGGGTGGATAAACCGAAGCCTAAGACCCTATTTGAGGTGGGTGAGATTGTGCGCGTTAAAGAAGGCCCATTTGTTGATTTCAACGGAAACATCGAAGAAGTTAACTATGAGAAGTCAAGATTGCGTGTTTCTGTTACAATATTTGGCCGCGGTACCCCAGTTGAGCTGGAGTTCGGTCAGGTAGAAAAGATGTAAAAATTAGGACTTAGTCCTGGTTTGTAGTGCAGTAGTTTTAGGTGGTTAGTAATTAACCGAGGAGCGGAGCTAGAAAGCCAAAAACTAGCGAAGCGTTTACTCAACGGCGGTCTTTCCTAATGAGGTTAGGCGCGCTTTAAGGAGCACACATGGCAAAGAAGATTATTGGCTTTATCAAACTGCAGATCCCTGCAGGTAAGGCAAATCCATCACCACCCGTAGGTCCAGCATTGGGTCAACGTGGCCTCAACATTATGGAATTCTGTAAGGCGTTTAATGCTCAAACTCAGAGCATGGAACCTGGCCTGCCAATTCCAGTCGTGATTACAGCGTTCGCTGATAAGAGCTTCACATTCATCATGAAGACTCCCCCGGCAACCATCATGATTAAGAAGGCTGCGAAGATCGAAAAAGGATCCCCACGTCCTCATACCGATAAGGTGGGAAAAATTACTCGTGCTCAAGCGGAAGAAATCGCTAAAGCAAAAATGCCAGACTTGACAGCAGCCGATATGGACGCAGCTGTAAGAACAATCGCTGGCAGCGCCCGTTCCATGGGCATCACTGTGGAAGGTCTCTAATCATGACTAAGTTATCTAAACGCGTAAAAGTAATTCAATCTAAAGTTGATCGCAATAAGTTTTATTCATTAGACGATGCATTGAACCTCGTTAAAGAGTGTGCAACTGCTAAGTTTGATGAGTCTATCGACGTTGCTGTTCAGTTGGGCATTGATGCCAAGAAATCTGACCAAGTTGTACGTGGCGCAGTAGTGCTCCCAGCTGGTACGGGTAAGCACGTTCGCGTGGCTGTTTTTGCACAAGGCGAGAAGGCTGAACAAGCTAAAGCCGCTGGCGCGGAAATCGTTGGCATGGAAGAGCTTGCTGAGCAAATTAAAGGCGGCAAAATTGATTTCGATATTTTGATTGCATCTCCAGACACAATGAAAATTGTTGGCACTTTAGGTCAAGTATTGGGCCCACGTGGTTTGATGCCAAATCCAAAAGTGGGAACAGTTACCCCTGATGTTGCTACTGCAGTGAAGAACGCGAAAGCAGGTCAAGTGCAGTTCCGTGTGGACAAAGCCGGCATCGTGCATGCAAGCATTGGCCGTCGTTCATTTGAGCCAACTGCATTGAAATCTAACTTGCTCGCATTGCTTGAGGCTTTGAATAAAGCAAAGCCACCTGCATCTAAGGGTATTTATTTAAAGAAGGTTGCCGTAAGCAGCACCATGGGTGCAGGCGTACGTGTAGACCAAGCATCGTTACAAGCAGCTCAATAAGTAGCTTGTAACAAAAAAGAACTTTGGGTCGACTCCCGCTCTTTGAGCGAGAGTCGAACATCAAAGACCGTTGGTGAATTGGTTGCTTGTACAGAGTTAATTCTTAATCGTTACGAAAGTAATAGCCAGCGCAGATGGCGACCCTGAAAAGATTTTCACAAGAACTTTGTGAACAAATGATCAGACGCTGGTGTGTAACCCCAACTGGAAACAGTTGGTTTTTATGGAGTTAAACCGTGCCTTTGAATGTACAAGACAAAAAAGCGATTGTTGCTGATGTCGGCGCTCAATTGGCTGGAGCCCAAACTGTCGTGCTCGCTGAATACCGTGGTATTCCAGTAGAGCAGTTGACAAAGCTACGTGCTAGCGCACGTGACCAAGGTGTATATCTTCGCGTTTTGAAGAACACATTGGCGCGCCGTGCTGCACAAGGCACGCAGTTTGAGCCCCTTGCTGATTCGATGGTTGGCCCCTTGATTTATGGCATCTCTGCTGATCCGATTGCTTCGGCAAAAGTATTGCAGGGCTTTGCTAAGACTCAAGATTTGCTAGTCATTAAAGCTGGCTTATATAACGGCAAGTTGTTAGATGTTGCAGGTGTAAAAGCGCTTGCAACAATTCCAAGCCGCGAAGAGTTGTTATCTCAGTTGTTGGGTGTGATGTTGGCACCTGTTTCTGCGATGGCTCGCGTATTGGGCGCAGTAGCAGCACAAAAGGCAGAAGGAGCTCCCGCTCCGGTAGCCGAAGTGGCAGCCCCTGCAGTTGAAGCAGCAGCCCCAGCAGAAGTTGTTGCTGAAGCCGCCGCTCCAGAAGCAGTTGCTGAGCCTGCAGCCGCAGCCCCAGAAGCTGGAACAGAAGCAAACGAAACCCCTGCCGCTGAATAAGCGACAGATTAACTATTTAAGTATTAGGAGCTAAAAATGGCGATTACTAAAGAAGAAATCATTGAAGCAGTAGGTAGCATGTCCGTTATGGATTTGAACGATTTGGTTAAAGCGTTCGAAGAGAAGTTTGGCGTTTCAGCTGCAGCGATGGCTGTTGCTGGTCCTGCTGGTGCAGGCGGTGGCGGTGCTGCTGCTGAAGAGCAAACAGAATTCACTGTGAACTTGCTCGAAGCTGGCGCAAACAAGGTTTCAGTAATTAAGGCTGTTCGCGAAATTACTGGCCTTGGCTTGAAAGAAGCTAAAGACTTAGTTGATGGCGCACCAAAGCCAATCAAAGAAGCTGTTGATAAGAAGACAGCTGAAGAAGCTAAGAAGAAGCTTGAAGAAGCTGGCGCCAAAGCAGAACTCAAGTAATACAAACTCCGCTAGCGCCTCTCAAAAAGGAGCGTTAGCTATGTTGGGTTTGACCATTAGTGGTCAAACCCGATTTCATTTCTGATTGAAATCGGGTTTGCCTTCTGATACGACTGCAGAATGCAAGTTTGGTCGGGCACTAAATCGAAACGGTTTAGTGTTGTCCGCCAGTGATTGGTAGTGGCCAATCGCCAAATCTTTGTACAGTCGCTGAATTCGGAGATGAAATGAACTACAGCTTCACCGAACGCAAGCGAGTCCGTAAAAGCTTTGCTAAGCGAGTAAATAACCACCAGGTTCCGTACCTGATCGCAACGCAGCTGGAATCCTACGCTAAATTTTTACAGGCTGAAAAGCCAGCAATGTCTCGTCTTACTGAGGGACTTCAAGCTGCCTTTACTTCAGCATTCCCAATTGTGTCTAACAACGGCTATGCACGTATGGAATACGTGTCTTACCAGTTATCACAGCCACCATTTGACGTCAAAGAATGTCAACAACGTGGTTACACATACCACTCTGCCTTACGCGCAAAAGTTCGCTTGATTATTTATGATCGCGAAGCGCCTACTAAGGTTAAAGAGGTAAAAGAGAGCGAAGTCTACATGGGTGAAATTCCACTCATGACAGAAAACGGTTCTTTTGTAATTAACGGTACCGAGCGCGTGATCGTTTCTCAGTTGCACCGTTCCCCAGGCGTGTTCTTTGAGCACGATAAGGGCAAGACACATAGCTCAGGTAAGCTGCTGTTCTCAGCACGCATTATTCCTTACCGTGGTTCATGGCTCGATTTCGAGTTTGATCCAAAAGATATTCTCTACTTCCGAGTTGACCGTCGTCGTAAGATGCCCGTCACCATTTTGCTCAAAGCAATTGGTTTAAACAACGAACAGATTCTTGCTAACTTCTTTAACTTTGACCATTTCTCATTGACTGCTAACGGCGGCTCAATGGAATTTGTTCCAGAGCGCTTGCGTGGTCAGCTAGCTAATTTTGATGTGCTTGATAAAAATGGCGTTGTCGTAATTCAGAAAGACAAGCGTATCAATGCAAAGCATATCCGCGAACTTGAAGCTGCTAAGACAAAAACGATTGCTGTACCAGATGACTATTTAATCGGTCGCGTAGTTGCACGCAATATTGTTGATCCAGATTCTGGTGAAATCTTGGCATACGCTAATGATGAAATCACTGAAGAGTTGTTGGCTACATTGCGCGATGCAGGCATCAAGCAATTGGAAACCATCTACACGAATGATTTGGATTCTGGTGCGTACATATCTCAAACATTGCGTACGGATGAAACTGCCGATCAGATGGCTGCTCGTATTGCCATCTATCGCATGATGCGTCCTGGTGAGCCTCCAACAGAAGATGCTGTTGAAGCCCTATTCCAACGCTTGTTCTATAGCGAAGATACCTACGACCTATCACGCGTTGGCCGTATGAAGGTCAATAGCCGTTTGAACCGTCCAGAAATGGAAGGCGCAATGGTTCTGTCAAACGAAGACATTCTTGACACCATTAAGTCTCTCGTAGATTTACGTAACGGCAAAGGCGAAGTGGACGATATCGATCACTTAGGTAATCGTCGTGTACGTTGCGTTGGCGAGTTAGCGGAGAATCAATTCCGTGCCGGTTTGTCACGTGTTGAGCGTGCGGTTAAAGAGCGTCTCGGCCAAGCCGAAACAGAAAATCTCATGCCGCATGACTTGATTAACAGCAAGCCAATCTCTTCTGCGATTCGTGAGTTCTTCGGTTCTTCACAGTTGTCCCAGTTTATGGACCAAACCAATCCACTTTCAGAGATTACGCACAAGCGTCGTATTTCTGCATTAGGCCCTGGTGGTTTGACACGTGAGCGCGCAGGCTTCGAAGTGCGTGACGTGCATCCAACCCATTACGGACGTGTTTGCCCAATCGAAACTCCAGAAGGACCAAACATTGGTTTGATCAACTCACTCGCGTTATTTGCGCGCTTGAATGAGCATGGTTTCCTAGAAACTCCATACCGTAAGGTTTCCAATAGCAAGGTAAGCGATGAAGTGGTTTACCTCTCTGCGATTGAGGAAGCAAAGTATGTGATTGCTCAGGCGAACGCAACAATCGACAAGAGCGGCAAGTTGGCCGACGAGTTGGTTTCAGCGCGTCAAGCTGGTGAGACCATGATGGTTAGCCCAGAGCGCATCGATTTCATCGACGTTGCTCCTAGCCAGATCGTTTCTGCCGCTGCTTCACTCGTTCCATTCTTAGAGCACGATGATGCAAACCGTGCGTTGATGGGTGCGAACATGCAGCGTCAAGCAGTTCCTTGCTTGCGTCCAGATAAACCATTGGTTGGTACAGGCTTAGAGCGTATTGTTGCGGTCGACTCCGGTACTGTTATTTTGGCATCCCGCGGCGGTATCGTTGATTATGTTGACGCTAACCGTGTTGTGATTCGTGTAAACGATGATGAGACAGCTGCCGGTGAGGTTGGTGTGGATATTTATAACCTCATCAAATACACCCGTTCAAACCAAAATACCAACATTAACCAACGTCCAATCGTTCAAGCTGGTGATCGTGTTGTCCGCGGCGACGTAGTTGCTGATGGCGCATCTACCGATTTGGGTGAATTGGCTTTAGGTCAAAACATGACCGTGGCATTTATGCCATGGAACGGTTACAACTTCGAAGATTCAATCTTGATCTCTGAGAAGGTTGTTGCTGATGACCGTTACACCTCTATTCATATTGAAGAGTTGTCGGTTGTTGCGCGTGACACTAAGCTTGGTTCAGAAGAAATTACTCGCGATATTTCCAATTTGGCAGAGTCACAACTCTCCCGTTTGGATGAGAGCGGTATTGTTTACATCGGTGCTGAAGTTGAAGCTGGCGACGTATTGGTTGGTAAGGTAACTCCAAAGGGCGAGACGACTCTCACCCCTGAAGAGAAGCTCCTCCGTGCGATCTTCGGTGAAAAAGCATCTGACGTTAAAGATACTTCTTTGCGCGTTCCATCAGGAATGATCGGTACTGTTATCGATGTTCAAGTCTTCACCCGTGAGGGCATTGAGCGCGATGCACGTGCACAAGCCATTATTCAAGAAGAATTGCAGCGCTATCGTTTGGACTTAAACGACCAGTTGCGTATTGTTGAAGGCGATGCCTTCATGCGTTTAGAAAAGCTGTTGATTGGCAAAGTTGCCAATGGCGGCCCTAAGAAATTAGCTAAAGGCACCAAGATTGATAAGGAATACCTTGCCGATTTGGATAAATACCATTGGTTCGATGTGCGTCCAGCAGATGATGATATTGCTTCACAAGTTGAAGCGATTAAGTCTTCTATTGAAGCGAAGCGTAAACAGTTTGACGAAGCTTTTGAAGAGAAGCGCACCAAGCTTACCCAGGGCGATGATTTACAGCCTGGCGTAACGAAGATGGTTAAGGTGTACTTAGCTGTTAAGCGTCGCTTACAGCCTGGGGACAAGATGGCTGGTCGTCACGGTAACAAGGGTGTGGTTTCTAAAATCGCCCCAGCAGAAGACATGCCATTTATGGCTGACGGACGCCCTGTAGACATCGTCTTGAACCCATTGGGCGTTCCTTCCCGTATGAACGTTGGCCAGATCTTGGAAACCCACTTAGGTTGGGCGGCTCAAGGTATTGGTAAGCGCATCGATGAGATGGTTCGTGAGCATGCTAAGCAAACTGAATTGCGTAAGTTCTTCAAGCAGCTTTATAACGAAACAGGCCGCATTGAAGACATCGACAACTTCACTGATGAGCAGATCAATGTTTTGGCTGAGAATCTCCGTCAAGGCTTGCCATTTGCTACTCCAGTGTTTGACGGTGCTACTGAAGCTGAAATCGGACGCATGCTCGAGTTGGCGTATCCAGAAGAGGTTGCTAAATCTTTGAAGATGACTCCTTCACGTCAGCAAATGATTTTGTGCGACGGCCGTACTGGCGATCAATTTGAGCGTCCAGTAACTGTTGGCGTAATGCACGTCTTGAAACTCCACCATTTGGTCGATGACAAGATGCACGCACGTTCAACCGGACCTTACTCCTTGGTAACGCAACAGCCATTGGGCGGTAAAGCTCAGTTCGGTGGTCAGCGCTTTGGTGAGATGGAAGTCTGGGCCCTCGAAGCATACGGTGCTTCATATGTCTTGCAGGAAATGCTGACAGTGAAGTCCGATGACGTCGCAGGCCGTACCAAGGTTTACGAAAACATCGTCAAGGGCGAGCACACGATTGATGCTGGCATGCCCGAATCCTTCAACGTGCTGGTAAAAGAAATCCGTTCGTTGGGTATTGACATTGACATGGAGCGCAACTGATATGAAAGCATTGCTCGATTTATTTAAGCAAACGCAGGGCGAAGAGCAGTTTGATGTCATCAAAATTGGTCTCGCATCTCCTGAGAAAATTCGCTCATGGTCTTTTGGTGAAGTACGCAAACCAGAAACCATCAACTACCGGACTTTTAAGCCCGAGCGTGATGGGTTGTTCTGCGCCAAGATTTTTGGACCAACCAAAGACTACGAGTGCTTATGCGGTAAGTACAAGCGTTTAAAGTTCCGTGGCGTAATCTGCGAGAAGTGCGGCGTTGAAGTTACTCTCGCTAAGGTACGTCGTGAGCGTATGGGCCACATTGAGTTGGCAGCCCCTGTAGCGCACATTTGGTTCTTGAAGTCATTGCCATCCCGTTTGGGCATGGTTCTCGATATGACATTGCGTGATATCGAGCGCGTTCTCTACTTTGAAGCATATGTAGTGGTTGACGCTGGCATGACTCCTGAAGGTGCGATGAAGCGTGGTCAGATTATGTCTGAAGACGAATATATTGCTAAAACTGAAGAGTATGGTGACGGTGCGTTTACTGCCATCATGGGCGCGGAAGGTATTCGTGATCTCTTGCGTTCGATTGATATCGATCGTGAAGTAGAAACGATTCGTGCTGATTTAAAAGCTACTGGTAGCGATGCCAAGATCAAGAAATACGCTAAGCGCTTAAAAGTGCTCGAGGCGTTCCAGACTTCAGGTATTAAGCCTGACTGGATGATCATGGAAGTATTGCCAGTGTTGCCACCTGAATTGCGCCCATTGGTGCCATTGGATGGCGGCCGCTTTGCTACTTCTGATTTGAACGACCTCTATCGTCGTGTGATCAACCGTAACAACCGTTTAAAGCGTTTGTTAGAGTTGCGCGCACCAGAAATCATTGTTCGTAACGAAAAACGGATGTTGCAAGAAGCGGTTGACTCACTGCTCGACAACGGTCGTCGCGGCAAGGCTATGACTGGCGCTAATAAGCGTCCTCTCAAATCCTTGGCTGAGATGATTAAAGGTAAGAGCGGTCGTTTCCGTCAAAACTTGTTGGGTAAACGCGTTGACTACTCTGGTCGTTCAGTCATCGTGGTTGGCCCTACATTGAAATTGCATCAGTGCGGCTTACCAAAATTGATGGCTTTGGAATTGTTCAAGCCATTCATTTTTAACAAGCTTGAAACTTTAGGAATTGCAACCACGATTAAGGCTGCGAAGAAAGAAGTTGAGAGCCAGACTCCAATCGTTTGGGACATTCTCGAAGAAGTGATTCGTGAACATCCAATCATGTTGAACCGTGCGCCTACATTGCACCGTCTTGGTATTCAGGCTTTCGAGCCAATGCTGATTGAAGGTAAAGCGATCCAATTGCACCCATTAGTTTGCGCGGCATTTAACGCGGACTTTGACGGTGACCAAATGGCGGTTCACGTTCCTTTGTCGCTCGAAGCGCAAATGGAAGCACGTACATTGATGTTGGCTTCGAACAACGTATTGTTCCCAGCTAACGGCGAACCATCGATCGTTCCTTCACAGGACGTAGTGTTGGGTCTGTACTACGCTACACGTGACAAGATCAACGGTAAGGGCGAAGGCATGGTCTTCGCCAACATTACTGAAGTAGTACGTGCATACGAAGCAGGTCAAGTTGAATTGGCTTCTCGTGTTGCTGTGCGTATTACTGAGTTTGAGATTGTGGACAAAAAGGCAGAGGGCGACGCCCGTTTTGCTGAAAAGACCAAGATCTATCAAACATCAGTTGGCCGTGCAATCTTGTCTGAGATTTTGCCTAAAGGCATGTCTTTCGAGGAAATTAACAAGCCTTTGAAGAAAAAAGAAATCTCTCGTTTGATCAACACTTCATTCCGCAAGTGCGGTCTTCGTGAAACAGTGATTTTTGCTGACCGCCTATTGCAGTCTGGTTTCCGTTTGGCAACGAATGCTGGTATCTCTGTTGCAATCGACGATATGTTGATTCCAAGCTCTAAAGAGCGCATCATCACCGAGGCTTCTGCCAAGGTTAAGGAGTATGACAAGCAGTTCATGTCAGGCCTTGTAACCAATCAAGAGCGTTATAACAACGTGGTTGATATTTGGGGTGCCGCAGGCGACCAAGTTGGTAAGGCGATGATGGATGAGTTGTCACACGTTGACGTACTCGACCGTAACGGCAAGACTGTTCGTCAAGAATCTTTCAACTCCATCTACATGATGGCGGATTCTGGTGCGCGTGGATCTGCAGCGCAGATTCGTCAGTTGGCTGGTATGCGTGGTTTGATGGCTAAGCCTGATGGCTCCATCATTGAAACCCCAATTACTGCGAACTTCCGCGAAGGCTTGAATGTATTGCAGTACTTCATTTCAACCCACGGTGCTCGTAAAGGTTTGGCTGATACCGCGTTGAAGACAGCGAACTCAGGTTACTTGACGCGTCGTTTATGCGACGTTACTCAAGATCTCGTGGTGATCGAAGATGATTGCGGCGCAACCAATGGCGTAACCATGAAGGCGCTTGTTGAAGGCGGCGAAATTATCGAAGCATTGCGTGACCGTATTTTGGGCCGTGTATGCATCGGTGACATCGTTCATCCTGACACACAAGAAGTCATCGTTCCTAACGACACATTGCTTGATGAAGATCACGTTGATCAAATTGTTGCATTGGGTATCGATGAAGTGAAAGTTCGCACAGTATTGTCTTGCTTAACTCGCTTCGGCTTGTGCGCTAAGTGCTACGGACGTGATTTAGGTCGCGGTGGTTTGGTAAACGTTGGTGAAGCAGTCGGCGTGATCGCTGCTCAGTCCATCGGTGAGCCAGGCACACAGTTGACTATGCGTACCTTCCACATCGGTGGTGCAGCGTCTCGTGCTTTGGTTGCGAGCAACATTGAAGCCAAATCTAACGGTGCTTTGAAGTTCTCCGGCACGATGCGTGTTGTGAAGAACGCGAAGGGTGAGCAGATCGTGATTTCACGCTCTGGCGAAGCCTTGATCGTTGATGAGAATGGTCGTGAGCGTGAGCGTCATAAAGTACCTTACGGTGCAACGCTCTTGTTGAAAGAAGATGCAGCAGTGAAGGCTGGTGCAAGCTTAGCAACATGGGATCCATTAACGCGTCCGATTATTTCTGAGTACGCTGGTATCGCTCGCTTCGACAACGTTGAAGAAGGCGTCACTGTTGCTAAACAGGTTGACGAAGTGACTGGCCTCTCTACTTTGGTGGTGATTGACGGTAAGCGTCGTTCCGCTGCAAGCAAAGGCGTTCGCCCAATGATCAACTTAGTTGATGACAAGGGTAATGAAGTCATGATCGCCGGTACTGATCACCCAGTAAACATTGGCCTCCAAGTAGGCGCTTTGATTACTGTTAAAGATGGTCAGAAAGTTGAAGTCGGTGAAGTATTGGCGCGTATTCCAATCGAATCACAGAAGACTCGCGATATTACTGGTGGTTTGCCACGTGTTGCAGAATTATTCGAGGCACGCTCACCAAAAGATGCAGCTGTCTTGGCGAAAGTGACTGGAACAGTTTCCTTCGGTAAAGAAACCAAAGGTAAACAACGTCTGGTCATTACCGATATGGACGGCGAAGCCAATGAATTCTTGATTCCTAAAGAAAAGCAAGTTCTCGTTCATGACGGTCAAGTTGTGAACAAGGGCGAGATGATTGTGGAAGGCCCTGCTGATCCACATGACATCTTGACTCTCCGCGGTATTGAAGAGTTAGCGATCTACATTGTTGATGAAGTTCAAGACGTTTACCGTTTGCAAGGCGTGAAGATCAATGACAAGCACATTGAAGTGATCGTGCGTCAAATGTTGCGTCGCGTGCAAATCACTGATGGTGGCGATACTGCCTACATCACTGGTGAGCAAGTTGAGCGTTCAAAACTGTATGACGCTAACGATTTAGTGATTGCTGCAGGTAAGCGCCCGGCTCAGTTCGAAAACGTGCTGTTGGGTATTACTAAAGCGTCCTTGTCGACCGATAGCTTCATTTCAGCGGCTTCTTTCCAAGAAACTACCCGTGTATTGACCGAAGCCGCCATTATGGGCAAGACCGATACACTCCGTGGACTTAAGGAAAACGTCATTATTGGTCGTCTGATCCCTGCTGGTACCGGCTTGTCTTATCGCCGTGCACGCAAGGTCAGGGAGCAATTTGAGCGTGATCGCGCTCAAATGATTGCCGCCGAAGAGGAAGCAATGGCCAATATGCCTGTAGAAATTGAGGCTGAAGTCGTTGCTCCTAGCGGGGAGGCTGATCCAAGCTAATTTGGTAATTCTGGCTAAAAATGGCCAGTTTTTTCCCCATTTGGTTGACGGAAAGAGCTGGCCAAGCTAGAATGCTGAGTTCTACTGATTCAGAAGAGGGTCTTTTTGACCTAGAAATTCTCTAAGTCATTGATTTTCTTGAAGAAAGCAACAAAGAAGTACTAACCGAGCTATTTTATGCCAACAATTAATCAATTAATACGCAAGCCAAGATCCAGGCTTATCGTTAAAAGCAAGAGCCCTGCACTGGAAAACAGTCCGCAGCGCCGTGGTGTTTGTACACGTGTGTACACCACTACTCCTAAAAAGCCTAACTCTGCGCTGCGTAAGGTAGCCAAAGTTCGCTTAACCAATGGTTTTGAAGTGATTTCATACATTGGTGGTGAAGGCCATAACCTCCAGGAACACTCAGTAGTGTTGATTCGTGGCGGTCGTGTAAAGGATTTGCCAGGTGTTCGTTACCACATCGTTCGTGGCTCACTTGACTTGCAGGGCGTTAAAGACCGTAAGCAATCGCGTTCCAAGTACGGTGCTAAACGCGCCAAGAAATCTGCTTAATCTTTCAATAGATTTTTGCTGAAGTATTTGTAGTAAGTCATCGTTTGTCGGACTTAAAAGACAAGTAAGTGGTTGTTCCGTCTAGGAATCTTCTTAGATAGTAGGGCAACCGGAGCGGATGATTCACATGAATCATCCCTAACTGAACTGAAGGAGTAGTTATGCCACGTCGTCGTGAAGTTCCCAAACGGGAAATTTTGCCGGATCCAAAATTCGGCAATGTAGAAGTAGCTAAATTCATGAACGTCCTGATGTTGGACGGCAAGAAATCGGTTGCAGAGCGTATCGTTTACGGTGCCTTTGATCACATCGAGAAAAAAGCAAACAAAGAACCACTCGAAATTTTCTCAACAGCTATGGGCAATGTTAAGCCAATGGTTGAAGTCAAAAGCCGTCGTGTTGGTGGTGCCAACTATCAAGTTCCTGTTGAAGTTCGCCCATCTCGTCGTTCTGCCTTGGCAATGCGCTGGGTGCGTGAAGCTGCTAAAAAACGTGGCGAGAAATCCATGGCACAACGTTTGGCCAACGAATTACTAGAAGCTGCAGAAGGTCGCGGCGGAGCAATGAAGAAGCGTGAAGAAGTTCACCGTATGGCAGAAGCTAACAAAGCTTTCTCACATTTCCGCTTCTAATCAAATAGTCAAGAAAAGGCACCAACAGTGGCACGTAAAACCCCCATCGACAGATATCGCAATATTGGTATCTCTGCGCATATTGACGCAGGTAAGACAACAACTACAGAACGCGTTTTGTTCTACACCGGTGTTAATCACAAAATTGGTGAAGTCCATGATGGCGCAGCTACCATGGACTGGATGGAGCAAGAGCAAGAGCGTGGCATCACGATTACTTCTGCAGCTACCACCACCTTTTGGAAGGGTATGGCCGGTAATTTTGCTGAGCACCGCATCAACATTATTGATACCCCAGGACACGTAGACTTCACCATTGAAGTTGAGCGTTCAATGCGCGTTTTGGATGGTGCTTGCATGGTTTACTGTGCAGTTGGCGGCGTTCAGCCACAATCAGAAACTGTATGGCGTCAAGCAAATAAGTATCAAGTTCCCCGTTTAGCTTTCGTAAACAAAATGGACCGTACTGGCGCGAACTTCTTCAAGGTCTATGACCAGATGAAGTTGCGTTTGAAGGCAAATCCTATATTGATCCAAATTCCTATTGGCGCTGAAGAAAACTTTAAAGGCGTTGTGGATTTGGTCAAAATGAAGGCCATCTATTGGGATGAGGCTTCGCAAGGCACTAAATTTAACTACGATGAAATTCCTGCTGAATTACAAGCATCTGCTGAAGAGTGGCGCGAGAAGTTGGTGGAAGCAGCCGCTGAAAGCTCAGAAGAGCTAATGGAAAAGTATCTTGGTGGCGAAGCGCTGACTGAAGAAGAAATTAAAGCAGCATTGCGTCAGCGTACGATTGCCAACGAAATCATTCCTATGATGTGTGGAACTGCTTTCAAAAACAAAGGTGTTCAGGCGATGTTGGACGCGGTGGTTGAGTTGTTGCCATCTCCATTGGATGTTCCACCAGTTCCCTGTGAATTGGAAGACGGCACACCTACAACACGTAAAGCTGATGATGCGGAGAAATTCTCTGCATTGGCATTTAAGATCATGACTGATCCGTTTGTTGGGCAACTTATTTTCTTCCGTGTTTATTCTGGTGTGATGAAGTCTGGCGATACGATCTACAACCCAATCAAGGGCAAGAAAGAGCGTGTTGGTCGTTTGTTGCAAATGCATGCAAACCAACGTGAAGAAATTAAAGAAGTGTACGCAGGTGATATTGCTGCAGCAGTTGGTTTAAAGGACGCAACTACTGGCGAAACATTATGTGATCCAGATAGCATTGTTATCTTAGAGCGTATGGTATTCCCAGAGCCGGTGATCTCACAGGCTGTTGAACCAAAGACCAAGCCTGACCAAGAAAAAATGGGTCTTGCATTGAATCGTTTGGCTCAAGAAGATCCATCATTCCGCGTAAAGACCGATGAAGAATCAGGCCAAACCATTATTTCTGGAATGGGCGAGCTCCACTTAGAAATTTTGGTTGATCGTATGCGTCGTGAGTTTGGTGTTGAGGCAACTGTTGGTAAGCCACAAGTTGCCTATCGCGAAACGATTCGTAAGGTTTGCGAAGAAATCGAAGGTAAATTTGTTAAGCAATCTGGTGGTCGCGGTCAATACGGTCACGTTGTATTGAAGCTTGAGCCACAAGAGCCAGGCAAAGGTTTTGAATTCATTGATGCTATCAAAGGCGGTGTTGTGCCTCGCGAATACATCCCTGCGGTAGAAAAGGGAATTCGTGAAACATTGAACTCTGGTATTTTGGCTGGTTATCCAGTTGTAGATATCAAAGCAACTTTGTTCTTCGGTTCATACCATGATGTCGACTCCAATGAAAACGCATTTAAGATGGCGGGTTCAATGGCATTTAAAGACGGCATGCGCAAAGCAGCGCCAGTATTGCTTGAACCAATGATGGCTGTTGAAGTAGAAACACCTGAAGATTTCATGGGCAACGTAATGGGTGACCTCTCATCACGTCGTGGTATTTTGCAGGGTATGGATGACATTCCAGGCGGCGGCAAGATCGTTCGTGCTGAAGTGCCATTGGCAGAGATGTTTGGTTATTCAACTGGCTTGCGCTCGTTGACCCAAGGTCGCGCTACCTACACCATGGAATTTAAGCACTATTCCGAAGCACCTAAGAACGTTGCTGAAGCAGTTATGGCTGCTAAAGCGAAGTAATTTATCCACATTAATTTTGAATATTGACTAGCTAAAGAAGGCAGACAAAAATGGCAAAAGAAAAGTTCGAGCGGACAAAACCGCACGTAAACGTAGGCACCATCGGTCACGTTGACCATGGTAAAACTACATTGACAGCAGCAATTGCAACCGTGCTCTCAAAAGCATTTGGTGGCGAAGCGAAAGCATACGATCAGATCGATGCTGCTCCTGAAGAAAAAGCCCGTGGTATTACGATTAATACTGCGCACGTTGAGTATGAGACTGCAAACCGTCACTACGCTCACGTGGATTGCCCAGGACATGCTGACTACGTTAAGAACATGATTACTGGCGCTGCTCAGATGGACGGCGCTATTTTGGTTTGCTCTGCAGCCGATGGCCCAATGCCACAAACGCGTGAGCACATCCTCTTGGCACGCCAAGTTGGTGTTCCTTACATCGTGGTGTTTCTGAACAAGTGCGACATGGTTGATGATGCTGAATTGTTAGAACTCGTTGAAATGGAAGTTCGTGAACTTCTCTCTAAATATGACTTCCCAGGCGATGACACACCAATCGTGCAAGGTTCTGCTAAGTTGGCTTTAGAAGGCGACGAAGGCCCATTGGGTAAAGAAGCCATTATGAAATTGGCTGAAGCTTTAGATACCTACATCCCAACTCCAGAGCGTGCTATTGACGGTGCGTTCTTGATGCCAGTAGAAGATGTGTTCTCGATCTCTGGTCGCGGTACTGTTGTAACAGGCCGTATTGAGCGCGGTATCGTTAAGGTTGGTGAAGAGATCGAAATTATCGGTATCAAGCCAACACTCAAAACCACTTGTACTGGTGTTGAAATGTTCCGCAAATTGCTCGACCAAGGTCAAGCAGGCGACAACGTTGGTATTTTGTTGCGCGGTACAAAACGTGAAGAAGTTGAGCGCGGCCAAGTATTGGCCAAGCCTGGTTCAATCACCCCACATACTCACTTTACTGCCGAGGTTTACATCTTGGGTAAAGATGAAGGTGGTCGTCATACACCATTCTTTAACAACTATCGTCCCCAGTTCTACTTCCGCACAACGGACGTAACAGGTTCAATCGAGTTGCCAAAAGACAAAGAAATGGTCATGCCTGGTGATAACGTAACCATTACCGTAAAACTCATCGCCCCTATCGCGATGGAAGAAGGTTTACGTTTTGCGATCCGTGAAGGTGGCCGTACAGTTGGCGCCGGTGTGGTTGCAAAGATTTTGGCTTAAGGAAGTAGAAGTAAATAATATTTAGCGGTTTGCTAACCGGTGACATCAGTGCTGCTGATGTCACCGTGCTCTTTAGATGTATAACGTGGCAGCACCACAACGCTCTTTGGAATTAATATGCAAAACCAAAAAATTCGTATTCGCCTCAAAGCATTTGATTACCGTTTGATCGACCAATCTGCGGCTGAAATCGTTGATACAGCTAAGCGTACTGGTGCGGTTGTTAAGGGTCCAGTACCTTTGCCAACGCGTATTGAGCGTTTTGATATCTTGCGTTCACCACACGTGAACAAGACATCTCGTGATCAATTAGAGATCCGTACCCATCTTCGTTTGATGGATATTGTTGATCCTACAGAGAAAACTGTAGATGCTTTGATGAAATTAGACCTCCCTGCAGGTGTGGATGTCGAAATTAAGTTGCAATAATTTGTTGTTCCCAGTCTTTTTGCTTGTCAAGACAGGGTTTTCGGGATAGAATCAAAGGCTTCGCTCAATTAATTGGGTGAATTTTTAGGCTTTATCAGCATTAAAAACGTTGTAAGTTATTGATTTAGAAGTACTTTTACTTGTAAATCACTTAAATTAATTTTGCCGACCAATCGAAGTCGGCGTGGAGCATGAATATGAGCTTAGGCTTAATCGGCCGCAAGGTCGGCATGACCCGTCTATTTACGGACGAAGGGGATTCAATCCCTGTAACCGTAATTGACGTGAGCGATAACAGAGTCGCTCAAATCAAGACCCAGGCAACTGATGGCTATGATGCTATCCAGTTGGCACATGGCACACGTAGAGCAACTCGTGTTACCAAAGCAATGGCTGGTCACTTCGCTAAAGCAGGAGTGATGGCTGGTAACGGTCTTAATGAATTCAAACTAGATGCAGCAAAAATTGCAGAAATGACACCAGGACAAGTTATTCCTGCTGAAGCTGCTTTCGCTGCTGGCCAAAAAGTCGATGTGCAAGGCGTTTCTATTGGTAAAGGTTATGCCGGTACCATCAAGCGCTATCACTTCGCTTCTGGTCGCGCATCTCACGGTAACTCACGCTCACATAACGTACCAGGTTCTATTGGTATGGCGCAAGATCCGGGTCGTGTTTTTCCAGGTAAGCGCATGACTGGCCACCTTGGCGACGTTACCAAAACAGTTCAAAATTTAGTCATCGCACGCATTGATGCAGAACGTAATCTCATCATGGTTAAAGGCGCTATACCAGGCGCCCCGGGCGGTAAAGTTATTGTTACTCCAGCGGTGAAGACACCGTTGAAGAAGAAATAAGGAGAGCGAATATGGAACTTAAGCTTCTCCAAGACAACGGTACTTTAGGTGCAGGCGTACAAGCCTCGCCAGAAGTATTCGAGCGCGAATATAACGAAGCATTGGTACACCAAGTGGTAGTGGCATACCAAGCAAATGCACGTAGTGGAAACCGTGCACAAAAAGACCGTGAGCAAGTAAAGCACACAACCAAGAAGCCTTGGCGTCAAAAGGGCACTGGTCGTGCACGTGCTGGTATGAGTTCTTCCCCGCTATGGCGTGGAGGTGGTCGTATATTCCCGAATTCTCCAGAAGAGAATTTCAGCCAAAAAGTAAACAAGAAAATGTACCGCGCTGGTATGAGATCGATTTTGTCTCAGTTAGCTCGCGAAGGTCGCTTGAATGTTGTTGATCAATTTAATCTTGACGCTCCAAAGACTAAAGTTTTAGCTGACAAAGTTAAGGCAATGGGCTTGGATTCAGTTTTGATCATCGTTGATCAGGTTAGCGAGAATTTGTTCTTGGCATCACGCAATTTGCATAAGGTTGCTGTATGTGAGCCACAGCATGCTGATCCATTAGCTTTGGTTCAATACAAAAAAGTATTGGTTAGCAAAGCTGCGATCGCAAAAATTGAGGAGTTGCTGAAATGAGCCAAGTCCGTAAAAACGATCACAATCTAATGAAGGTTCTGCTTGGACCGGTTATCTCTGAAAAAGCAACTATGGTTGCAGAGAAAAACGAACAAGTAGTGTTCCAAGTAGCTCGCGATGCTAACAAGCTCGATGTAAAACAAGCAGTTGAATTGCTCTTTAAAGTGCAAGTTGACTCAGTTCAAATCGTGAATCAAAAGGGTAAGCCTAAGCGCTATGGCCGTTTTGAAGGTCGTCGTGACCACACTAAGAAGGCCTATGTGAATTTGAAGCCAGGTCAAGAAATTAACTTTGAAGCGGAGGCGAATTAATCATGCCTTTGATGAAGACAAAACCGACCTCACCAGGTCGTCGCTCAATGGTCAAGGTGGTCAATCCTGACCTGCATAAAGGTAAACCTTTTGCAGCGTTAGTAGAGCCACAGTTTCAAAAAGCGGGTCGTAACAATAATGGTCACATCACTACCCGTCATAAAGGTGGTGGTCATAAGCATCACTATCGTGTTGTTGATTTCAAACGTAACGACAAAGATGGCATTCCAGCTAAAGTAGAACGCTTGGAATACGATCCAAACCGCAGTGCAAATATTGCATTGATCGTGTTTGTGGATGGTGAGCGTCGCTACATTCCGGCTGCTAAAGGCATGACTGTTGGCCAAGCCATCATGAATGGTTCCGAAGCACCGATCAAATCTGGTAATAACTTGCCTATTCGCAATATTCCAGTTGGTAGCACTATTCACTGTGTTGAATTATTGCCAGGAAAAGGTGCGCAAGTTGCTCGTTCCGCCGGTGGTTCAGCAGTGTTGTTAGCTCGTGAAGGTGTATACGCTCAAGTGCGTTTGCGCTCCGGTGAAGTTCGCCGTGTTCTGATCGAGTGCCGCGCTACTATTGGTGAAGTTGGTAACGAAGAGCATAGCTTGCGCGTGATTGGTAAAGCTGGTGCAAACCGCTGGCGTGGTATCCGCCCAACCGTTCGCGGTGTGGCAATGAACCCAGTAGATCACCCACACGGTGGTGGCGAAGGTAAGACTGGCGAAGGCCGCGTACCTGTATCTCCATGGGGAACTCCAACCAAAGGTTATCGTACACGTCGCAATAAGCGTACAACATCGATGATCGTTCAACGCCGTCAAAAGCGCTAAGCGATTAAGGAAAAATAGATATGACACGTTCAGCTAAAAAAGGCCCATTTTGCGAAGCCAGCTTGGTAAATAAAGTTGAAGTCGCACAAGCCAACAAAGACAAGAAGCCAATCAAAACTTGGTCACGCCGTTCAACAATTCTTCCAGACTTTATCGGTCTGACAATTGCTGTACACAACGGTCGTCAACACGTTCCGGTTTATGTATCAGAAAACATGGTGGGTCATAAGTTAGGCGAGTTTGCCTTGACCCGTACTTTCAAAGGTCACGCTGCTGACAAGAAAGTTGTGAAGAAGTAAGGGGATGATGATGGAAGTTAAAGCTATTCACAAGAGCGCCCGCATTTCAGCGCAAAAGACACGTTTGGTCGCCGACCAAATTCGTGGTTTGCCGATTGCACGCGCATTAAACATTTTGAATTTCAGCCCCAAGAAAGCTGCCTTCATTGTGAAAAAAGTAGTTGAATCAGCGATTGCAAATGCTGAACACAATAAAGGTGCCGACATTGATGAGCTCAAGGTATCGGCGGTAATCGTTGATAAAGGCACATCCTTGAAGCGTTTCACTGCGCGCGCTAAGGGCCGTGGCAATCAAATCGAAAAACAAACTTGTCACATTAGCGTGACCTTGAGTAACTAAGGAAAGATATGGGACAAAAGATAAACCCAACCGGATTCCGACTCGCGGTAACGAAGAATTGGACATCACGTTGGTATGCAAACAATACTGATTTTGCAAAGATGCTGAAAGAGGACGTTGATGTCCGCATCTATCTGAAGAAGAAGTTGAAGAATGCATCTGTTAGCAAAGTAGTGATCGAGCGTCCTGCTAAGAATGCACGTATCACAATCTATAGCTCACGTCCAGGTGTTGTAATCGGTAAAAAAGGCGAAGATATTGAAGTTCTCCGTCGCGAATTACAAAAGCGCATGGGTGTTCCAGTTCACGTCAATATTGAAGAAATTCGTAAGCCAGAAGTTGATGCGCAATTGATTGCTGACTCTATTACTCAACAGTTAGAGAAGCGCATCATGTTCCGTCGTGCAATGAAGCGTGCAATGCAAAGTGCAATGCGTCTTGGCGCGCAAGGCATCAAGATCATGTCATCCGGTCGTTTAAACGGCGCAGAAATTGCTCGTCGCGAATGGTACCGCGAAGGTCGTGTTCCACTTCATACATTGAAGGCGGACATTGACTACGCAACATCAGAAGCTGAAACAACCTACGGCATCATCGGCGTAAAGGTTTGGGTTTACAAAGGCGATACATTGGGTCGTGGTGCAGAAGCTCAAGTAGCTGCTCCATCTACAGAACCAGCTGCCGAAGAAAAGAAAACTCGTCGTGCTCCAAGCAAAACAGCTGCTCGTAAACCAGCTGCTGGCACTGACAAGCCATTAGTTGCTGCTAAACCAGCAGTAAAGCGTGTGCGTAAGGTCGAAGCACCTGCCGCAGATACGCAGAAGTCAGGAGAGTAAGCATGCTACAACCAAAGCGTCGTAAGTATCGTAAGGAACAAAAAGGCCGTAACACTGGCGTGGCAACACGCGGTAGCTCTGTAGCCTTTGGTGACTTTGGATTGAAGGCCGTTGGCCGTGGTCGTTTAACTGCTCGTCAAATCGAGTCGGCACGACGCGCAATGACCCGTCATATTAAACGTGGTGGTCGTATCTGGATTCGTATTTTCCCAGATAAGCCAATTTCACAAAAACCTGCTGAAGTACGTATGGGTAACGGTAAAGGTAACCCAGAGTACTACGTAGCTGAAATTCAACCAGGCAAAGTGCTTTACGAGATGGATGGTGTGGATGAAACTTTGGCGCGCGAAGCTTTCAAGCTTGCTGCCGCTAAATTACCTTTGCAGACCACTTTCGTGATTCGCCACTTAGGTTGATCGGGATAGAGATTATGAAAAATAAAGAATTAGCAGCTAAAGATCTGACTGGCTTGAACGCAGAATTGACAGAGCTCTTAAAGACTAACTTTAAGCTCCGCATGCAAAAAGGCACTCAGCAACTCACTAATACCAGCCAATTGGGTAAGACTAAACGCGACATCGCTCGTGTAAAGACTTTTATCACCCAAAAGACGGCACAGAAATAAGGAAAAAGGGCTATGACAGAATTATCTAAACCCTTACGCCGCACCCTTGTGGGCCGCGTTGTTAGCGACAAAATGCAAAAAACTGTGACGGTGTTAGTTGAGCGTCAAGTTAAGCATCCAGTGATTGGTAAGTATGTTGGCCAGTCCAAAAAGTACCATGCTCATGACGAAGCTGGCACATACAAGATGGGTGATACCGTTGAAATTGCTGAATCTAAGCCAATTTCACGTACTAAATCTTGGGTTGTGACCCGTTTAGTTGAGGGTTCAAAGGGTATTTAAGGTATTTTTTAGGGGATTTGTGAAGATTCTTCCCAAATCCCTGATTTACGTAGTAGAATAGAAGGCTTCTCTGGTTTTATTGGAGAATCAGTGTTTTTCATTAATTCCGGGTTTTAACTTTCGTTAAAGCCCATAGACGGAACCAAGACTGTTTGCCTTTGGCCAATAAGTTGGGGATTAGAAATGATACAAACCGAAAGTAGATTGCAGGTCGCCGATAACACAGGCGCCAGTGAAGTTTTGTGCATCAAGGTATTGGGCGGCTCTAAGCGTCGTTACGCCAGTATCGGTGATGTCATCAAAGTCAGCGTTAAGTCAGCTGCTCCACGTGGCCGTGTAAAAAAAGGCGATATTTATAACGCTGTTGTAGTGAGAACAGCTAAGGGTGTTCGCCGTCCAGACGGTTCATTGATTAAGTTCGATGCAAACGCTGCGGTATTGCTCAACGCTAAGTTAGAGCCAATTGGCACACGTATCTTCGGACCAGTGACACGCGAATTGCGTACTGAGAAGTTCATGAAGATCGTTTCTCTCGCCCCCGAAGTGATTTAAGAGGCTGATATGAAAAAGATTCGTAAAGGTGATTCCGTAGTTTTGTTGACTGGCCGCGATAAAGGCAAGCAAGGAACTGTAACGGCCGTTCTCGAGAACAAATTAGTGATCGAAGGCGTAAATATTTATAAAAAGAGCGTTAAGCCAAACCCAGCTGCAGGTGTAACCGGCGGCATGATTGACAAGACTATGCCTGTTCACATTTCTAATGTGGCTGTGGTTGACGGTAACGGCAAACCATCACGTGTTGGTATCAAACTCGTTGACGGTAAAAAGCAGCGTTTCCTCAAAACCACTGGCGCAACTTTAAGCGCATAAGGGGCACGGAGAAATTATGAGCACACGTTTCCAAGAACACTACCAAGAAAAGGTTGTTGCTGATTTGATTGCCAAGTTTGGTTACAAGTCGGTAATGGAAGTTCCACGTATCACCAAGGTTACCCTGAACATGGGCTTGGGCGATGCGGTGAATGACAAGAAAATTATCGAAAATGCAGTGGGTGATTTAACTAAAGTTGCGGGCCAAAAGCCAGTAGTAACTAAAGCTAAAAAAGCGATTGCTGGATTCAAAATTCGTCAAGGCTACCCAATCGGTGCCATGGTGACATTGCGTGGTTCACGCATGTACGAATTCTTGGATCGTTTCGTTACTGTTGCATTGCCACGCGTACGTGACTTCCGCGGTATCTCTGGCAAAGCATTTGATGGCCGCGGTAACTACAACATTGGCGTTAAAGAACAGATCATTTTCCCTGAAATCGAATACGACAAAATTGATGCCCTCCGTGGCCTCAACATTAGTATTACGACGACTGCTAAAACCGACGAAGAAGCAAAAGCTTTGTTGGCAGCATTCAAATTCCCTTTCCGCAATTAAGAGGCTAACGTGGCAAAACTATCCCTAATTGAGCGCGAGAATAAGCGCGCTAAAACTGTAGAGAAGTACGCTGTAAAGCGTGCCGAACTGAAAGCAATCATTGCTGATCAATCACGCAGCGATGAAGAGCGCTATGAAGCTCGCTTGAAACTACAGGCACTTCCACGTAACGCAAGCCCGATTCGTCAAAGAAATCGTTGTTCATTAACCGGTCGCCCACGTGGCACATTCCGTAAGTTCGGTTTGGCTCGTAGCAAGATTCGTGAAATCGCCTTCCGCGGCGAAATCCCCGGTTTAACCAAGGCCAGCTGGTAAGCGGCGAAAGAATTAGGAGAACTCATGAGTATCAGCGATCCAATCGCCGACATGTTGACCAGGATCCGCAATGCGCAAGCAGTGCAGAAACCACTAGTCACAATGCCGTCGTCAAAAGTTAAAGTAGCCATCGCAAAAGTTTTGCAAGATGAAGGCTATATCGAAAGTTTTGAAATCAAAGGCGAAGCAGCTAAACCAGTGCTCCACATTGATCTCAAATACTATGCAGGCCGTCCTGTTATCGAGCGTATTGACCGTGTATCGACACCAAGTTTACGTATCTATAAAGGCCGTCATGACATTCCAGAAGTAATGAATGGCTTGGGCATTGCAATTATTTCAACCCCTCAAGGCGTAATGACAGACCGTAAAGCACGTGCAACAGGCGTGGGCGGCGAAGTTATTTGCTACGTAGCTTAAGGAGCGAAATATGTCCCGCGTAGGTAAATCACCAATTACAGTTCCTAAAGGCGCTGAAATCAATATCAATGGTGCAAACGTGACTGTTAAAGGCCCATTGGGTACTTTGACGCATAACTTGCACCCTTCTGTTGGTTTGAAACAAGCAGATGGCGTATTGACAGTTGTTTTGAATAACGACTCACCAGAAGCTGGTGCACAGTCAGGTACAGCCCGTGCTTTGGTAAACAACATGGTTGTCGGCGTAACTACTGGCTTTGAGCGCAAGCTCAGCCTGGTAGGCGTTGGCTATCGTGCTGCTGCTCAAGGTGAAACATTGAAATTGCAGTTGGGTTTCTCACACGACATTATTTACAACCTTCCAAAGGGTGTAAAGGCGGAGACTCCATCGCAAACCGAAATCATTATTAAAGGCTCCAACAAGCAGCAAGTTGGCCAGGTCGCAGCCGAAGTTCGCGCATACCGTTCACCAGAGCCATACAAAGGCAAGGGTGTTCGCTACGTGGATGAGGTTGTGCATCTGAAAGAAACCAAGAAGAAGTAAGCGAGATTAGAAAATGAATAAAGACGAATCCAGACAAAGACGCGCTCGGCAGACTCGTATTCGCATTGCCGAAGCATTGGCAAATCGCTTAACAGTTATCCGTAGCAACACACACATTTCTGCACAGGTATATAGCCCATGCGGAACCAAAGTTGTAGCAGCCGCTTCAACAATGGAAAAAGAATTGCGCCAAGCGATCAAAAACGGCGGCAACGCTGAAGCGGCAAAACAAATCGGCAAATTAGTTGCTGAGCGTGCTGTTAAAGCAGGCATTGTTGATGTTGCATTTGATCGTTCCGGTCATCGTTACCACGGCCGTATTAAGGCCTTAGCTGAAGCTGCGCGTGAAGCCGGCCTGAAGTTCTAATAAGGTTTAGGAAAAAACATGGCAAAAATGCAAACTAAGATGCAAAACGAAGAGCGTGATGATGGTCTTCGCGAGAAGATGATCGCTGTTAACCGTGTAACTAAGGTGGTTAAGGGTGGTCGTATTCTCGGCTTCGCTGCACTCACTGTTGTTGGCGATGGCGATGGCCGCATCGGCATGGGTAAAGGCAAATCAAAAGAAGTTCCAGTTGCTGTTCAAAAAGCAATGGATGAAGCTCGTCGCAAGATGATCAAAGTAACTTTGCGCAAAGGTACTTTGCAGCACACTGTTACTGGTCAACATGGCGCGTCACGCGTTTTGATTTCACCAGCTAAAGACGGTACTGGAATTATTGCTGGCGGCCCAATGCGCGCAATTTTCGACGTAATGGGTGTAACTAACGTGGTTGCTAAGTCACTTGGCTCTACAAACCCGTACAACTTGGTTCGTGCAACCATTGATGGTTTGAGCAAGATGAGTACTCCTGCTGAGATTGCTGCGAAGCGCGGTAAGTCAGTTGAAGAGATTCTCGGCTAAGACCAAAAGATTAGGAATCTACAAATGACAACATCTAACTCCAAAGTCAAACTGCAATTAGTGCGCAGCTTGATCGGTACACGCGAAAGCCACCGTGCAACTGTACGAGGCTTAGGCCTTCGTCGTATCAATTCAGTTTCTGAATTGGAAGACACTCCAGCTGTTCGCGGCATGATTAATAAAGTTTCTTATCTAGTTAAAGTTGTTAGCTAACTAGCAAGCAAATAGGCAAATATTATGGAACTCAATACACTTAAGCCCGCAGAGGGCTCCAAGAAAAACCGTCGTCGCGTAGGTCGCGGCATTGGTTCTGGTCTTGGCAAAACTGCTGGCCGTGGTCATAAAGGTCAAAAATCCCGTTCCGGCGGCTTCCACAAGGTTGGATTCGAGGGCGGTCAGATGCCTATGTACCGTCGTTTGCCAAAACGCGGTTTCGTATCTTTGACACGTCGTCACGTTGGTCAAATTACATTGAACGACCTAGCAAAAATCAATTTGCCAGAGGTGGACTTATTGGTTTTGAAAGCACATGGTTTTGCTGGCGAGCAAATCAATGCTGTTAAGGTTGTTAAGACAGGTGAACTCAAGATTGCCGTAACCCTTAAGGGCATTACAGCGACTGCTGGTGCAAAAGCAGCTATCGAAGCAGCTGGCGGCAAATTGCTTGAAGCGGCTTAATCGATCTTTTATTTAATATGGCTTTAGCACCTACCAATAACACAGGCACTGCAGCAGGAGGCAAGTTTGGCGAATTACGTCAACGCTTGATTTTCTTGGTGTTGGCTTTGCTCGTGTTCCGTTTAGGTGCACATATTCCAGTTCCTGGTATCGATCCAGACCAACTGGCACAATTATTTGCTGGCCAAAAAGACGGCATCTTGGGAATGTTTAACTTGTTCTCAGGCGGCGCGTTATCTCGCTTTACTGTATTTGCCCTGGGAATCATGCCCTATATTTCTGCATCGATCATCATGCAGTTGATGACTATCGTTGTGCCTTCATTAGAGTCTTTGAAAAAAGAAGGTCAAGCGGGTCAACGTAAGATTACTCAGTACACCCGTTATGGCACAGTATTTTTAGCAACTTTCCAGGCACTGGGAATCTCCGTTGCTTTGCAAGCTCAGCCAGGCTTAGTAGTAAATCCAGGTTTGATGTTTGAACTCAATACCGTAGTGACTTTGGTCACTGGCACGATGTTCTTGATGTGGCTAGGTGAACAAATCACTGAGCGCGGTTTAGGTAACGGCATCTCCATCATCATTTTTGGCGGTATCGTTTCCGGCTTGCCGAATGCATTGGCAAGCTTATTAGAGCTAGTTCGTACTGGTTCGATGAATATCATTTCTGCATTGCTGATTGTTGTAATTTGCGTAGCAGTAACTTATTTTGTAGTATTTGTAGAGCGTGGTCAGCGCCGTATCTTGGTGAACTACGCTAAGCGTCAGGTTGGCAATAAGATTTATGGCGGCCAGTCTTCTTATTTTCCATTGAAGCTAAATATGGCAGGTGTTATTCCCCCAATTTTTGCTTCATCCATTATTTTGTTCCCTGCAACGATTGCTGGTTGGTTCACATCAGGCGAACCAGGCAATATCGTCAGCAGAATCATTAAGGACTTGGCGGCAACCTTAGCTCCAGGTCAGCCTGTGTACACCATTTTTTACGCAGCAGCGATTATTTTCTTCTGTTTCTTCTATACCGCTTTGGTGTTTAACAGCCGCGAGACTGCTGAGAATTTGAAGAAGAGTGGTGCATTCGTTCCAGGTATTCGCCCGGGTGATCAAACAGCGCGCTATATCGACAAGATCTTGGTGCGTTTGACATTGGCTGGTGCGATTTACATGGTTTTGGTTTGTTTGCTACCAGAATTTTTAGTCTTGAAGTACAACGTGCCGTTCTATTTTGGCGGTACTTCATTGTTGATTATTGTTGTTGTTGCGATGGATTTTATGGCTCAAGTTCAGTCATTTGTGATGCAGCAGCAGTACGGTTCTTTGATGAAAAAAGCTAACTTTAAGATGGGCGCCTAACTGAATGTCTAAAGACGATGTAATTCAGATGGCGGGTGAGATTGTAGAAAATTTGCCGAATGCGATGTTTCGCGTGAAGCTAGAAAACGGACACGTGGTTCTTGGGCACATTTCTGGAAAGATGCGGATGCACTACATTCGCATTTTGCCGGGAGATAAGGTAACGGTGGAGATGACTCCTTACGACCTGACGCGCGCCAGAATCATATTCCGGGCGAAGTAAAGATTAAGTAGTACCTATTTTTAAGAGGTGAGTTATGAAAGTTTTAGCATCCGTTAAGTGTATTTGCAGAAATTGCAAGATCATTAAGCGCAAACGCGTTGTGCGCGTGATCTGTTCTTCAGACGCACGTCATAAGCAGCGTCAAGGCTGATCTGGTTAATTAAGAGGAAATCTCATGGCACGTATCGCTGGGGTAAACATCCCAAATCATCAACATACTGTTATCGGTTTAACAGCAATTTTTGGTATTGGCACAACTCGTGCTAACAAAATTTGTCAAACCACGGGTGTTGCAATCAATAAAAAAGTTAAAGATCTTACTGACGCTGACTTGGAAAAGTTACGTGATGAAGTAGGTAAGTTCATTACCGAAGGTGACCTTCGTCGTGAAGTAACTATGAGCATCAAGCGTTTGATGGACTTAGGTTGCTACCGTGGCGTACGCCATCGCAAGGGCTTGCCTGTACGTGGTCAACGTACTAAGACTAATGCGCGTACCCGTAAGGGCCCACGCAAGTCTGGCGTGCAACTGAAGAAATAATCAAGAAAGTTTATTGACATGGCAAAACAACAATCCGCTTCCGCCGCATCACAGCGCACTCGAAAGAAAGTTAAAAAGAACGTTGCTGACGGTATTGCACACGTTCACGCTTCTTTTAATAACACCATCATTACGATCACTGATCGTCAAGGAAATGCGCTTTCATGGGCAACTTCTGGCGGCCAGGGCTTCAAGGGCTCGCGTAAGTCAACACCTTTTGCTGCTCAGGTAGCTGCAGAAGTTGCTGGTAAAGCTGCAGTTGAATGCGGTATCAAGAATTTGGAAGTTCAGATCAAGGGCCCGGGCCCAGGTCGTGAATCAGCAGTTCGCGCTTTGAACTCTTTGGGCATCAAGATCACTGAGATTCAAGACGTCACTCCAGTTCCACACAATGGTTGCCGTCCTCCTAAGCGTCGTCGTATCTAAGCTAGGAAGTTGGCAGTACAAGTTTTAGTAGTTTTTTTATTAAAAGCCCACTGTTCATCTGATTTAAAGGGTGAACTCACCGCCGGTCGCAAGACTGCGGCAAAGAAAGGAAAGCATCGTGGCACGTTACTTAGGGCCTAAGGCCAAATTAGCACGTCGGGAAGGTACCGACTTATTTTTAAAGAGCGCACGTCGCGCCCTGTCAGACAAGTGCAAGTTAGATACTAAGCCTGGTCAACATGGTCGTACATCTGGCTCAAGAACATCGGATTACGGCAATCAATTGCGTGAAAAGCAAAAGGTTAAGCGTATTTATGGCGTTTTAGAGCGTCAATTCCGTCGTTACTTCGCAGAAGCTGAGCGTCGTAAGGGCAATACTGGTGAAACATTGCTCCAGTTGCTTGAGTCACGTCTCGACAACGTGGTTTATCGCATGGGCTTTGGTTCAACCCGTGCTGAAGCGCGTCAGTTGGTTTCTCATTGTGCAATTTTGCTCAATGGTAGTCCAGTGAATATCCCATCTATTCAGGTTAAGCCTGGTGATGTTGTTGCAATTCGTGAAAAAGCGAAGAAGCAAGCGCGTATTACAGAATCATTGAATTTAGTTCAGCAAATGTCTGCAGTTACCTGGGTTTCAGTTGACGCTACTAAGCTGGAAGGAACATTTAAGCAAGTGCCCGACCGCGAAGATATCAGCGGCGAAATTAATGAAAGTTTGATCGTCGAATTGTATTCACGCTAATTAGGCACTCTCAAGGAAAAAATATGCAAACAAATTTGCTCAAGCCCAAAATTATTTCTGTTGAAGCGCTTACCGCCAACCAAGCTAAGGTTGTTATGGAGCCGTTCGAGCGTGGCTATGGCCACACACTCGGAAATGCATTACGTCGCGTACTCTTATCCTCAATGGTTGGTTACGCGCCAACTGAAGTAGCAATTGCAGGTGTTGTTCATGAGTACTCCACTTTGGATGGCGTTCAAGAGGATGTAGTAAACCTTTTATTGAACCTCAAAGGTATCGTATTTAAGTTGCAGTCACGTGATGAAGTCACGATCAATTTGCGTAAAGAAGGCCCAGGCGTCGTTACAGCAAAAGATATCGATCTTCCGCACGATGTAGAAATCATGAACCCTGACCACGTAATTGCTCACTTGTCTGCTGGTGGCAAGCTGGATATGCAGATCAAGGTTGAAAAAGGTCGTGGCTATGTGCCAGGTAACGTGCGTCAATACAACGATGAGACTACTAAGATTATTGGTCGTATTGTGTTGGATGCCTCATTTAGCCCAGTAAGCCGTGTTAGTTACGCTGTTGAATCCGCTCGTGTTGAGCAACGTACTGACCTTGATCGTCTCGTTATGACTATCGAAACCAATGGTGTGTTGTCACCTGAAGAAGCGATTCGTCAAGCAGCTAGTATCTTGGTAGATCAGTTGGTTGTATTCGCAGCTCTCGAGAGCAGTGAAGTTTCTGGTGATTTAGCACCAAGCCGCTCTTCAATGGTTGATCCTATGTTGATGCGTCCAGTAGATGACCTCGAGCTCACAGTTCGCTCTGCAAACTGCTTGAAGGCTGAGAACATCTATTACATCGGTGACTTGATTCAACGTACAGAGAATGAATTGTTGAAGACGCCTAATTTGGGTCGTAAGTCTTTGAATGAAATCAAAGACGTATTGGCTGCTCGTGGCTTAAGTCTTGGCATGAAACTCGAAAGCTGGCCTCCAGCTAACCTCGAGAAATAATTAGAAAGGAAGCATCATGCGTCACGGAAACGGCTTACGCAAACTAAACAGAACATCTTCACATCGCCTGGCGATGCTGCGCAATATGTCCAATTCTCTTTTGGAGCACGAAGTGATTAAAACCACTTTGCCAAAAGCAAAAGAATTGCGTATGGTTGTTGAGCCTTTAATTACCTTGGGTAAAAAAGACAACTTAGCAAACCGGCGCTTGGCATTTAACCGCACTCGTGATCGCGATATCGTGACCAAACTCTTTACAGAGCTCGGCCCACGTTATGCAACACGTCCAGGTGGCTACCTTCGTATTTTGAAGTTTGGCTTCCGTCATGGCGATAATGCGCCTATGGCTTTGGTTGAGTTGGTAGATCGCCCAGAAGTTGAAGAAACAGCAGCAACTGAAGAGGCTTAAGTCTCTAGCTTGCAAAAGAAAGCCAGGCTTCGGTCTGGCTTTTTTCATTTACGAGTTATAAAGATGGTATGCCTCAAGCTCTCTCAGTCAATTCTTATAAGCTATTAGTAGTTGTTACTAGTCTTCCAAATATGGAGGCAGCCACGGCTTTGGCTAAAGCCTTGGTTGAGACCCATCTCGCAGCCTGTGTCCAAATTAGCGAAGGGCTGTATTCGGTTTATCGGTGGGAAGGAAAGATTTGTGAAGAGCAAGAGGTGCTCTTGTCAGCCAAAACGGTATTGCATCAATGGGAAGAAATTTGTGCGTTTATTAAAGAAAGTCACCCGTATGATTTACCTGAGGTTTTGGCATTTTCACCAGAACAATATGAGCAACAGTATGGTCAGTGGGTCCGCTCTGAGGTAAATTCGAGGTAATGAGAGCTTACTTTTTTCTGGTGAAGATTTTTGCGCTACTAATTTTGCTTTCTGGGCAAGTATTTGCAGCACCCGATTTTTTACCCCCAGAGAAAGCATTTCGGGTAGAAGCTTCTTGGTTAGAAAATGCTAATCAAATTGAGATCGAATTGATTCCTGCCAAGGGCTATTACATCTACCAAGAATCCCTTAAATTCCAGGCTGGTGCTCGGCCCGGAAACCTACATAATATAAGACCTGCATTACCGTCTGGTATTGAAAAGTTCGATGAAACTTTTCAGAAAAAATTGCAGATATACAAGCAGCCCTTTATGGCGCTATTGGATGTTAAGCCGATTACAGGTAAGCCTATCTATGCAGAGGTGACTCTGCAGGGATGCGCAGAAGCCGGCATTTGTTATCCACCCATGACCTTGAAGTTTTTATTAGCAGGGCCTGTTGTTAAGGCAGCGCCACTACCTGAAATATTGGATGGTGTACAAGCTAGCGTTAGTGCTTCAGTTGAATTTAGCTTGGCTGATTTATGGCGTGAACGAGACGATATTAATGCGATTAGTCGTTTCCTAGAAAGCACAGCTACTGGGTATTTATTCCTAGCCTTTTTTGTATTGGGACTGGCCTTGGCATTTACGCCTTGCGTGTTACCAATGCTCCCGATTTTGTCGAGCGTAATCTTCGGTTCCCAAGGTGGCAAAACAATTTCTAAAGGACGCGCAAGCCTTTTGGCGCTCTCTTATGTTTTAGGTATGGCTATGGTCTATGCATTAGCGGGAACCTTAATGGCGGCACTTGGAGGTAGCGTACAAAGGGCCTTGCAAAGCCCGGTTGCATTAGCTGCCTTTGCCCTATTGCTGCTATCTCTCTCAGGCAGTCTATTCGGCCTCTATCAGCTTCGCCTGCCAAGCTCATGGCATCACCATGTCGATAAGTTGGCGGGTCGTCAAAGGGGGGGTAGCGTGCTTGGAGCCTTTGCCTTGGGCGGAATCTCCACCTTGGTTGCTAGCCCCTGTATTACAGCTCCTTTAGCGGGTGTTTTAGCCTTTATCGCCCAAACAGGGTCTATGAGCCTAGGGGCTGGATTGCTATTTGTCATGGCCTTAGGAATGGGGCTGCCACTTCTTTTTATTGCGATTGAAGCGCGCATTTTGATTCCGTCGACCGGCATTTGGATGATATGGCTACAGCGCACCTTGGGCGTTTTACTTGTGGCTACTGCTGCTTGGATCGCATCTCCTTTGATCCAAAAAAATGAGCCTGCTGGGTCTGTAAAAACAGTGAATGGACAAAAAATCCATCAAAGCGGCGACTTGTCTTTTGTAGTAATTTATTCGCTAGCAGAGTTGGATGCACAGCTAATTAAAGCTAAGCAAGATCACAAATTAGTCTTGCTCGATTTCTATGCGGATTGGTGCATCAGCTGTAAGGAGATGGAGGTAAATACTTTTGCTAATCCAGAAGTCAGCGAGACATTAAAACAATTTGTTTTGCTGCAAGCTGATGTGACTGCAAATAGCCAAGAAAATCAAGCACTGCTAAAGCGCTATGGGCTGTTTGGGCCGCCAGGTATTCTGATCTTTAATCTAAATTCGCAAGAGCAGGCGGATCAACGCGTGATTGGCTATATGCCACCTCAGCGTTTTATTGAGCGCTTGCAAAAATTACTGCGGAAATAATGACGATGTTTAAAATACACTCGATTTATATTGCTTCCCAGGCTGGTCATCTCATGAGTAAAAGGGATAGCGCAAGGCTTACCGCTGGAGTTGGTATTGAGGGAGATAGATATGCTCTGGGTATTGGCGCATTCTCAGGCTCAATCCCGGCAAAGATCAGAGATATCTCTCTTATCGCACTTACAGGTATTGAATCTGCTAACGAAGAGTTAGTAGCGAGTGGATTAAAAACATATCTTCCAAGTGAAGCAAGAAGAAATATCGTTATAGAGGGCATCAGCCCAGAAGATCTCAATCAGTTAGTTGGGAAAGAATTTTTTCTGGGCTCAATTAGGCTAAGAGCTACAGAGTTATGCGTTCCTTGCGAGCGCCCGGCAAGCCTAAGTGGGAAGCCCAATTTTATTTCTACCTTTAAAAATAGAGGCGGTATTAGGGCTCAAGTTTTAGACTCTGGTGAAATCAGAGTTGGCGATCAATTCAAGGATGTTTTACTTGCTTGACTGAATGAGTCTTGCCGCTTCAAGTGCGAAGTAAGTGAGAATACCATCAGCACCTGCACGTTTAAATGCTAGCAATGACTCCATCATGACGGCATCGTGATCGAGCCAACCATTTTGTGCGGCTGCTTTAAGCATGGCATATTCACCGCTTACTTGATAAGCATAAGTGGGGTAATTAAACTCTTCCCTAACTCTGCGCACGATGTCTAAATAGGGCATACCTGGCTTGACCATGACCATATCAGCACCTTCGCTAATATCCAGAGCAATCTCCCGTAAAGCCTCGTCGCTATTAGCACAATCCATTTGATAGGTTTTTTTATCAGCCTTGCCTAGGTTCTTTGCTGAACCTACTGCATCTCTAAAGGGGCCATAAAACGCAGAGGCGTATTTGGCTGAATAAGCCATGATGCGCGTATGAATCAATTGCTTTTGTTCGAGCGCTTCACGAATTTTTCCAATGCGTCCATCCATCATGTCTGATGGTGCAACGATATCGACGCCGGCCTCAGCCTGAGTAATCGCTTGCTGAACCAATATTACAGTCGTCTCATCATTGAGGATGCGACCTTGATCATCAAGCACCCCATCTTGACCATGGCTTGTGTACGGGTCAAGCGCAACGTCTGTCATGATGCCTAAATTGGGGAAGCGTTTTTTGAGTTCGCGGACTGCAGCAGGAATGAGTCCTTTAGGATTAGAGGCTTCTTTGCCGTCTGGAGTTTTTAATGCTGCATTAATGACTGGAAATAATGCTAATACAGGAATCCCTAGATCCACGCACTCTTGCGCAACTGGAAAGAGTAAATCTAGGGACATGCGACTCACGCCAGGCATTGAGGCAACACTTTCTGATTTGCCTTCGCCTTCGAGCAAGAAAACAGGGTAAATCAGATCGCTTGCTGAAACAGAATTCTCTTGCATGAGGCGACGTGACCACTCATCACGACGCATGCGGCGAGGGCGATGCCCCGGAAAATTAAGCAACGAGTTAGCTGGTGATGTCATCTTCATGAGTTTCTGCTTCAAATAGCCATTTAATAATTAAATTATCTGCCTCTTCAAGGCCAATACGTTTTGTACTTGAAAATAATTGTGCCGTAAGTTGCTTGGAGTCGCCCGTGCCATCAGGTAATGCTGGATCATATTGCTGCAGTTGCTTCTTAACAGCCTCAAGAGCGTGTTTGCATTCGCTTTTATTCAATTTGTCGCATTTACTCAGCAAAATGTGGATTGGCTTGCCAGTTGGCACAAACCACTGAATCATTTGCTCATCTAGGTCGGTAATCCCGCGCCGGGCATCCACAATCAGGACCATGCCGACCAATTGTTCCCGCTCTTGCAAATAGTCGCTTAGAAGGCTATTCCAGTGGTATTTGGTTTCATGGTTAACAGCGGCATAGCCGTAGCCTGGCAAGTCCACCAAATAGGCTAAAAGGTCATCTTTAGCGAAAAGGCCAAAATAGTTGATATGTTGGGTGCGACCAGGCGTTTTACTGGCAAAAGCGAGCCTTTTCTGATTGCAAAGGACGTTAATAGCACTGGATTTGCCAGCATTTGAGCGGCCAGCAAAGGCTACCTCACGCAGGGGCGTGGCAGGCAGACAATGGGTGTCATTGACTGTGGTGGCAAATCGGGCTTGAAAGAGTTTAGACATGTCCTGAAGCTATTGTAAAATCACGCAAAATCATGAAATATCTCATGGTGTTGGGTAAAAAGGTTGTAAATGCAGGGCCCAAACACTTTTAGGAATTTTTGCCAAGGTAAACATAATGCGTCAAAGCTCCCAAATCTCCAAATTAACTGGCTTACGTGCTGGTTTTGCGGTTCTTTCTATTTTCGCTCTGATTGGTATTTCTGGGGCTGCCATTGCTTCTGATGCCGCTCCAATGGCTCCAGCAGTTGAAGCCAAGGCTGCAGTGCCAGGCAAACCAAAGGCTGATCCGGCTGCTGGTGAGGCTCTTTACTCCAATGGAGACGCGACCCGTGGTGTAACCGCTTGTATTACTTGCCATGGCCCGAAAGGCCAAAGCGCAGTTAGTACATGGCCTAAGTTATCTGCGCAACACGCTGCATATACCACTAAGCAATTGAAGAATTTTAAAGAAGGCACTCGTGCTAACCCAATCATGATGGGTATGGCTGCAACATTGACAGAACAAGATATGCAAAACATTTCTGCCTTCTTGTCTAAGCAAGTGATCTCACAAGGCGTTGCACAAAACAAAGAAACGATTGAGCTGGGTCAAAGTATTTACCGCGGTGGTATTGCTGCCAAGGGCGTTCCAGCTTGTGCTGCTTGCCATAGCCCTACAGGCGCTGGTATTCCTGCTCAATACCCATTGTTAGGTGGCCAATGGGCTGATTACACAAATGCACAGCTGCTTGCGTTCCGTGAAGGCGTTCGTAAAAATAGTAGCCAAATGACAACGATTGCGACCAAACTTTCTGATAAAGAAATGAAAGCTGTTGCCGACTACATCGCTGGCTTGCATTAACAAATTCTGAGTTTCAATAAAAAGCCCGCTCATGAAGCGGGCTTTTTATTTGCTTCTACTTTTCGGAAATTAGTTTGGTAGCATTGTTTCGCTTGAAAACAGGTCTGATGTTTTTTCACGGGCACGAATGACATAAGCACTTTTGCCATCAACCATAATCTCTGCTGGTTTTGGGCGAGTGTTGTAGTTCGATGCCATCACAAAACCATAAGCGCCAGCAGAAAGAATTGCTAGAAGATCACCCTCCTCCACTGCAAGTTTGCGATCTCTACCAAGCCAATCACCAGATTCACAGACAGGCCCAACAACATCGTAGGTCAAGCTCTTAGCCTCTTTGGTTTCAACAGGAACAATGCCATGATGCGCTTCATATAAGGCTGGGCGCATCAGTTCAGTCATGGCAGCATCAACAATGCAGAAGTTTTTCTCGACACCAGGTTTGAGGTACTCAACAGTGGTGAGCAGTACGCCGGCATTGCCTACCAAGGATCTGCCTGGCTCAAGAACAACATCTAGATGAGCAAAACCTCTATCTGCTACATGGTTCAAAAGAGTATTGGTGAACTCAGTAATATCAGGAGGTATTTCATCGCTATAGGAGATTCCGAGGCCGCCACCCAGATCAAGATGATGAATCACAATGCCTTCTTTCTTGAGGATCTCGACTAAATCTAAGACTTTATCTAAGGCGTCTAGGTAGGGCGCGGTCGTGGTAATTTGGGAGCCAATATGGCAGTCAATTCCAACCACATCAATCTGTGAGAGTTGGCTAGCCTCACGATAAGTTTTCAAAACCTCGTGATAGGCAATGCCAAATTTATTTCCTTTTAAGCCGGTAGAAATGTAAGGGTGTGTTTGCGCATCGACATCTGGATTAACGCGCAAAGAAATTGGAGCGCGGCAGTTCAATTTGCTTGCGACACGATTGATATTGTGAAGCTCGGCAATGGATTCCACATTGATACACTTCACTCCAACCTGAAGCGCAGAGGCGATTTCAACAGCAGATTTACCAACGCCGGCGAATACGAGACTTCTAGGATCGGCGCCAATCGCGAGAGCACGAGCTAATTCACCACCACTCACTAAGTCAAATCCCGCACCGAGTTTTTTGAAGCAATCAATCACCGCCAAATTACTATTGGCTTTCATGGCGTAATGCACGCGTGCACGGCGCTTGCCATTGCTATCAATGCAAGCCTTGTCATAGGCCTGGTAGGCCTCAGTCAGCGCCTTTTTGCTGTAGATATAGAGCGGCGTACCAAATTCTTTTGCTAAGTCTGCAAGCGGAATTTCTTCGGCATACCAATGACCTTCACGCTCAGTAAATCCAGATAATTTGGGAAGTGGAATTGCCTTACTTGTCATTACTTGGCCGATGATGAATTGCTGGTATCAGCAGGAGTTTGTGGTGGATAGAGCTTGCCTTTTGGTTCCGGCTCCGTTGGGGCTGGCGGCACATTTGGTACATTTGGAATAAATAGAGGACCCCTAACCCCACATCCAGCAAGGGCTATTAGGAGGGCAATACAGAGGGCTCTATTGAGAATCGCTATCATGAATGTCTCTAAAACGAATGATTGAATATAGCATGCAGGACTCGGGTATGAATCCAAATAATTTGAGCGTGGAAACCATTGATGACAAGCAGTTTCATCAACTGGGTAGCAATTTATTGCAGTCTATTGAGGTGGCTTTAGAAGCCGCTGACGATGAACTGGATCTCGATTTGGATGTGGAGCGCCAGGGGGGCAACGTCATCACTATCCGCTTTCGGGATAAAAGCGTGATTGTGGTCAATACGCAGCCACCTTTGCATGAAATTTGGGTGGCAGCTAAGTCTGGCGGCTATCACTACCGATGGTCAGGAACCCTAGCTAAGCCTTTGTGGCTTGATACCAAAACCGGCAAAGAATTGCTGAGTGATTTGACTAATTTCGCCAGCGTACAAGCTGGTCAAGCGGTCAAGATTGGATTGCTTAATCCTTAGACTGCGCCAGTAGCGGCCAAGGTTTCGATTACCTGGATATCAGGCACGCTCTTGATTTGAGCCTTACCCATTTTTTCCAAGAGCACATAGCGAATTTGGCCGCCCTCAGTTTTCTTATCAACCTGCATTAGTTCCATATAGCGTTCTGCGCCAAATTTTGGTGGAATGGTTGGCAAGTTCATTGACTTGATAATTTTTGTGAGGCGCTCCAGCTCCGCTTTACTGATGAGGCTTAAGCGACAAGATAAATCAGCGCCCATCACCATACCGCAGCCAACGGCCTCGCCATGTAGCCATTCCCCGTAACCCATGCCAGCCTCTATTGCATGTCCAAAGGTGTGGCCAAAGTTGAGGGTTGCACGAATGCCGCCCTCTCGTTCATCGGCAGAGACTACTGTGGATTTAATTTCGCATGAACGAAGTACTGCGTGACCCATTGCATCGGTATCGCAAGCAAGTAAAGCCGATGCATTTGCTTCGATCCAATCTAAAAATTGAGCATCAGCAATTGCACCGTGTTTCACTACTTCAGCAAGCCCAGCCGAGAGCTCTCTGGGGGGCAAAGTCTTGAGCGTGTTGAGATCTGCAATGACGGCTACAGGTTGATGAAAAGCCCCAATCATGTTCTTGCCCAAAGGATGATTGATACCAGTCTTCCCTCCAACCGAAGAATCAACCTGGGCTAGCAAAGTAGTGGGAACTTGAATGAATCGAATGCCTCGCATAAAACTGGCCGCAGCAAAGCCCGTCATATCTCCAATCACGCCACCGCCTAAGGCTATCAACATGGTTTGGCGATCGGCACCAAACTTCAAAAGATCATCAAAAATAAGCTGCAGATTTTTCCAGTCTTTGTATGACTCCCCATCAGGCAGAGTAATCGTCCTGACAGGTTTTCCGAATATTTCTATGGTCTTAGAAAGGCGTGCAGCATAGAGTGGCGCAACCGTAGTATTAGTAACGATATAAATTGAAGTTGCTTTTTCGCAGGCAGAAAATAAGCTGGGCTGATCAATCAGGTCGGTGCCAATGTAGATTGGATAGCTGCGGTTGCCAAGATCAACTTCAAGTGTTTTCATTATAGTTTTCAAGCGGAGAGTTCAAGTTGCATGATTAGGGTGTTGACCAGTTGATTGACGCTGGGCTTGCCAGTTTCAATAACGTGATCAGCAATTTCGCGATAAAGCGGGTCGCGAATGATATATAAATTTTCTAGAACTTTTTTAGCGTCACCATTGCGAAGTAGGGGGCGTCCTTCACTACCCTTGGTGCGATGCCAAAGCTCGGTTGGATTTGCATGTAGATAAATCACGGTACCGTATTCGCTGAGGGCTTGACGATTTTCAGGAAGCAAAACTGCTCCGCCTCCGGTGGCAAGAACAATGTCATGTTCGCTGGTAATTTCTCGAATGGCTTGAGCCTCGCGTTTGCGAAACCCTTCTTCACCTTCCATTTCAAAGATAACCGGAATCTTTACACCACAGCGTTCTTCAATCACATGATCGGCATCTAAAAAGCGGCGCCCTAATTTTTTGGCCAACACTTTTCCGACCGTTGACTTTCCGGCGCCCATGAGGCCGATTAGAAAGATATTGTTTTTCGAAGAGTTCACCCTTCGATTTTATTAGGGTTTGTCGAGAACGGTAGGGGTTAGGAAGACCAGTAGTTCGGTTTTATCTTGTAATTTAGATTTATGGCGAAATAAGTGGCCAATGAGCGGAATATCTCCCAGTAAAGGCACTTTGACTTCATCCTCTCGTTCTGTGGTTTGAAAAATGCCCCCAATGATGGCTGTGCCACCGTTTTCAACGGTAACCTCAGAACTCAGGCTTTTCGTATCAATTGCGTACCCTTGTTCAGTTTTCATCCCAATGGTGTCTTTGTTGATGCCAACCAGCATGGAGATCTTTCCATCAGGATGAATTTTTGGCAAAACCTCTAAACGTAAATTTGCCTTCCGAAATTGCAATTTGCTGCCACTTTGGGAGGTGGTTTGATAGGGGAGCTCAGTACCTTGCTCGATCGTAGCTTTTACCTGATCTCCGGTCATGATGCGTGGATTGGAGAGGATCTTGCCTTGACCGTCGGACTCAAGGGCAGATAGCTCCATTTGCAAAAGACGGCTCCCGCTTTTTGAAACGAGAGTTGCGGCGACTGTTGCTGGATTAAAGCCGCTTAATCCCGACCCACCCAAATCAACATTACTAGATAGTTTTTTATCTGGGCTAATGCCTAAAGAGTTTGCTTGGTAACCAAGCTTGACTCCCAGCTCGCGGGCAAAGCGCTCATCTGCTTCTACAATGCGGGCCTCTATGAGGATTTGTCTTGGACTATTAATATGGTCGCCACCAAAGGGCAGAGCGGCATCTTCACGCCGATGCTTTTGGAATGCAGCAATTTCTGCATGGGGGCCGATCCAGTAAATATCCCCGTTGCGAACTAGCCGCAGCCCCCTGCTCGCCAGAATCGAGTGAAGCGCTGTTTGCCACGGGGTATTCTTGAGCTCAACAGTAATTCTCCCTTTGATCGATTCGCTCAATAAAAAGTTAGTGTTGCCAAGCTTGGCAAGGATCTGTAAAAGTTCGACGACTTCAATATCGGTAAATTGCAGACTAATGGGAGCATCCACTAAATTTTGTTTAGGCATGTTTGCCTGAGTGGGGTCAACTAAAAAAGTGAGTAAAAGACTAATACAAAAGCCGAATTTTCTTATTTGTTTATTCATGTGTTTTAGGCTTTGTTTCATTCGGATTTGGAGGGTCTGAGAATGACAGTTTTGCCCTGAGGGTGGGTGAAAGCGGCAAAGTCTTTTTCAAGCTGCGTCAATCGCCAATCGCCCAAAACGAGCGCACCTGTTTCAAACATCGCGTTGCTCCTACCGGCTTGGAAAAACCCTTGGTGGGCGCCACCCATTTGACTTACCCCTAAATAACGCCAGCGTCGAAGTTCTGACTCATGAGGATGGGTCTTGGGCTTAGCAACAGCCCTGCTGATTGGCTTATTTTCCTTTAATGAGTGAATACTTACTTCTATTAATTCTATTACTTCATATAGATCATCTTGATCACGTTCCAGATCAGTGCGCAATAGGGCAAACGCTTTTTTGAGTTCAGATATCTCCTTAGGGGAGTCTTGAGCTAGGACTTCAGAACTTCTTTTTAGGGACTCATAGGCCATTAATAACGCTATGCCAACAGCGATTGCGCATAACCCTAAAGCGAAAGCACCCCCTAATTTATGCACTTGAATGGGCGGGATTAATTTTTTTAAATCCTCCAGTTTTGGCTGCCCATTATTCTGGTTTTGATGCTCGGGGCGATCGATTTTTGGGGAGCTTGTTTTGCGGATTCCGTTTGGATCAGGAATAGCTGGATCGTCACCAAGCTCACTCAAGATTTCATCGAAAGAACGGGGGGAAATATGGCGGGATGGCATCACCATATTTTTTATACTTAAGCAATGGATTGCCATCAGCATGGTTTGAACCTTATGTCGGGAAAGATCAGTTAAAAAACCCAAAAACAAGGGTTTTGGAGCTTTTAAGAAAATTACCCAAGCACCCTATAATTTGAGCTTATGGCCCTCCCACCAAAAGATAAGCCGCCACAAAACCAGCGACCAGTCCGTCAGTTCGACAGAAGTCCACGGCATCCACGAGTAGGGCCTGGCTCACCTCGTAAATCTTCTAGCAATCCTTTAGTGAAGGCCATGCTAATTATTGGCGTGGCATTTGCCTTGGTAGTAATGCTTTTAATGGGTTATGCCTTTTTGGTGGCAAAACCGAACTTACCGAAAATCTCGGCATTAACAGACTACAACCCAAAAACACCACTCCGGATTTATACGGCAGATAAGGTATTAATTGGTGAGTTTGGCGAAGAGCGCCGTAAGGTTATTCCTTTGGACGAAATACCGCTTAGCATGCGCAATGCTGTTCTAGCTATTGAGGATGATCGCTTCTACTCTCATGGCGGAGTCGACTATGTAGGCATTTTGAGGGCCGCCCTGACTAATTTGCGTGGGCATTTATCTCAGGGTGCTTCAACCATCACCATGCAAGTAGCGCGAAACTTCTTTTTGAGCAATGAGAAAACGTTTAGTCGAAAAATCTATGAAGTGTTGTTGGCCTGGGAAATTGAGTCTCAGCTAACAAAAAACAAGATTCTTGAAATTTACATGAATCAAATTTTCTTAGGGCAAAGGGCCTATGGCTTTTCAAGTGCAGCCCAGATTTATTTTGGTAAAGAATTAAAAGACATCACAATTGCTGAGTCTGCAATGTTGGCTGGCTTACCTAAGGCTCCCTCGGCATATAACCCCGTAAGCAATTTCCGTCGCGCCAAAATTCGTCAAGAATATATTTTGCAGCGCATGCGGGATCTAGGATACATTTCATCGGAAAACTATCAAAAAGCCATGGTTGAGGAGTTGCATATTCGCGGCCTTGGCAATGAATTTGCGGTGCGCGCGGATTTCCCAGCAGAAATGGTGCGTCAGCTTTTGTTTACTCAATACGGTGAGGCCATTTACTCGCAAGGAATAGATGTTTACACAACAATCTTAAAAGCAGATCAAGATGCTGCCTATAAGGCAGTCCGTCGCGGTATTTTTGAGTATGATCTGCGTCATGCTTATCGTGGTCCAGAGGGTTTTATCGACCTTCCTGAGGATCGGGTGAAGCGTCAGCGTGCCATTGATGAGGCTTTACTTGCTTACCCACAGTTGGATGATTTGCAATCAGGGGTTGTGCTGGATGTAAAGCCAAAAGAAATGCAAGTCATGATTGCTACGGGCGATACGATTACCTTGAAGGGTGAAGGTATGAAATTAGCATCGGCATCGATCACTGATAGCACCCAGCCTAAAAAACGCTTACGTCCAGGCGCTGTCGTGAGATTGCTTTTGGATGGTGGGGTTTGGAAGTTAGCACAATTGCCTCAAGTCGAAGCAGCTTTCGTCTCAATGAATGCAGAGACCGGCGCGATCTTGTCCTTGGTAGGTGGCTTTGACTTCCGTCGCAATCAATTCAATCACGTGACTCAAGCGCTGCGTCAGCCAGGCTCATCCTTTAAGCCTTTCATCTATGCAGCGGCAATTGAAAAAGGCTTTACGCCAAGCACCATGGTGAATGATGCGCCTTTATCGATTGGCAGCATGGAGACTGGAAGTCAAGCTTGGGAGCCAAAAAACTACGATGGTAAATATGAGGGCATGATGCGATTGCGCAATGCTTTGGCTAAATCGAAGAACTTAGTTTCTGTTCGCATTATTCGTGCGATTGGCCCTTCTTATGCACAAGAATATATTCAGCGTTTTGGCTTTGAGCCTGAAAAACACCCACCTTATTTGACAATGGCTTTGGGTGCAGGTTCGGTGACGCCATTGCAAATGGCGTCGGCCTATAGCGTATTTGCAAATGGTGGCTACCGCGTTGACCCCTTCTTGATCGATAAGATGGTTGACTCCAAAGGAACAGTTTTGTTCGAGGCAAAGCCTGCCCGTGTTGGTGACGGCGCCAATCGTGTTTTGGATGCCCGCACTGCTTTTGTAATGGACAGTATGTTGCAAGAGGTTACTAAGACAGGCACTGCAGCATCTGCTAGAGCTAAGCTCAGTCGTAATGATATTGCCGGAAAGACTGGTACTACCAATGATTCACATGATGCTTGGTTTGCTGGATACAACCCAAAAGTAGTTGCGATCGCTTGGATTGGTTTTGATAAGCCGGCCAGCCTGGGTGATCGTGAGACTGGTGGCGGTCTTGCCTTGCCAATGTGGATATCCTATATGTCAGTAGCTCTGAGGGATGTGCCGCAGGAGTCCCGCGTGGTTCCAGAGGGTGTGACACAATCCGATGGAGACTGGTTTATTCCTGACTTTTCTCGTAGCGGTGGCCCACGCGAACTGCAATAGTTCGTTTTCAACATGGCTCGGCAAGCGCGCACTGTAATACCTGGCCAAGCAATGCATGTCATGGTGCGCGGCAATAATCGAGAAACTCTTTTTTTTAACCCAGAAGATCGTCACATTTATTTGGAGTGGTTGCGAGAAGCGGCAAGACAATTTGCCTGTGCAGTCCATGCATTTGCCTTAATGCCTAACCATGTGCATTTGCTGATGACGCCACAATATGAAGATTCACTTGCTAAAACAATGCAATCTCTAGGTAGGCGCTATGCGCAGTACTTCAATCAACAACACCACCGGTCGGGAACAATTTGGGAGGGCCGCTATCGCTCTTCCTTGATTGACCCGGATTATTTTTTGCGTTGTATGCGCTACATTGAACTGAACCCGGTGAGGGCTGGCTATGAATCAAGTCCTCAAAATTCAGGGTGGACTAGCTTTGCCACCCATATCGGCGGTAAGGCGGATCCATGGCTGGTGGATCATCAGGTTTTTTGGAAGCTCGGAAACACCCCTTTTGAGAGGCAAATGAAATGGGCAGAGTTTGTCAAGGATGGTGCACCTCACTGGGAAGACCGACAGATCACCGAATCCTTGCTTCGATCTAAGCCTTGGGTAAGTGATATCTACGCAAACAAGCTTTTTAAGGAAAATCCAGATATTGCTAAAATTCGATACCGTGGACGCCCTAGAAAAATTAACTCAATAAATTCAATTACTTAGATTCTTTCTGCTGTGCCTCTGCTTGACTTCTGAATGACTCTGTCCCTATTTAAATAATTCATTTTGGTGCGGTTAGTTAAAAAATGGGACAGACACATTTTATTTCTATTGCATCGGTATGGGTATTCACCTATATTTGATCCTCCAAAAGTAATCAGGCCATTGATGCCACTCGGAAACACTATGACTACACAATTTAATTCTGATCTTCGCCCAATTGCTCAAGGTCTATATGACCCCCGTAATGAGCATGATGCTTGCGGCGTAGGATTCGTAGCGCACATCAAGGGTAAGAAATCCCACGAGATTGTTGCTCAAGGCTTGCAGATTCTGGAGAACTTAGATCACCGGGGTGCGGTCGGTGCTGATCCGTTAATGGGTGATGGCGCTGGTATTTTGATACAGATTCCAGATACTTTGTATCGCGAGGAAATGGCAAAGCAAGGTGTGACATTACCGCCGCTCGGTGAATATGGCGTCGGCATGATTTTCTTGCCAAAAGAGCATGCGTCCCGTTTAGCTTGCGAACAAGAATTAGAACGCACTGTACGTTTAGAAGGTCAGGTTGTTTTGGGTTGGAGAGATGTACCGGTTGACGTGAAATTGCCGATGTCTCCAACAGTGCAAATGACAGAGCCATTCATTCGTCAAATTTTTATTGGCCGTGGCCGCGACATCATGACAACAGACGCTCTTGAGCGTAAGTTATATGTCATACGTAAAACGGCAAGCCATGCAATTCAGGATTTGCATTTGAAGCACGGTAAAGAATATTTCGTTGCTTCAATGTCTGCGAGAACCATTGTTTATAAGGGTTTGCTGTTAGCGAACCAAGTGGGCGCATATTACCAAGATCTACAAGATAAGCGCACAGTATCAGCACTTGCATTAGTGCATCAACGCTTTTCTACCAATACTTTCCCTGCGTGGGAATTGGCCCATCCATATCGCATGATTGCGCACAACGGCGAGATCAATACTGTTAAGGGTAACGTCAATTGGGTGAATGCACGAGAGGGAGCAATCAGCTCTCCAGTGCTAGGCGATGATTTGAAAAAATTGTGGCCACTCATTTATCCGGGTCAATCTGACACTGCTTGCTTCGATAACTGCTTAGAGTTGTTGGTGATGTCTGGCTATCCATTGGCACAAGCCATGATGATGATGATTCCTGAGGCCTGGGAACAGCATGCGTTGATGGATGACAATCGCCGTGCTTTCTATGAATATCATGCGGCGATGATGGAGCCGTGGGACGGTCCAGCAGCAATGGCCTTTACTGACGGTCGTCAAATTGGCGCAACCTTAGATCGAAATGGTTTACGTCCTGCGCGTTACTACGTAACTGATGATGACTTGGTCATCATGGGCTCAGAGGCTGGTGTATTGCCAATTCCTGAAAATAAAATTGTTCAGAAATGGCGTTTGCAGCCAGGCAAGATGTTTATGATCGACATGGAACAAGGTCGCATCATTGATGATGTTGAGCTCAAGAATGCTGTATCAAAAGCGAAGCCTTATAAGAGTTGGATCGATGCAGTTCGCGTCAAGCTGGATGAAGTTGATGCCAGCAAAGCGGACTTGATAGATGAAAAAACCACAATTCGTCCAGCGGCTAAATTATTAGATCGCCAACAGGCATTTGGCTACACCCAAGAGGACATCAAGTACCTCATGGCTCCAATGGCTATGAATGGCGAAGAAGCTATTGGTTCAATGGGTAACGATAGTCCCCTGGCTGTTCTCTCAAATAAAAATAAGCCTCTTTATAACTACTTCAAGCAGTTATTTGCACAGGTCACCAATCCTCCGATTGATCCAATCCGCGAAAACATGGTGATGTCTTTGGTCTCCTTTATCGGACCAAAGCCAAACTTGTTAGACACCAACAACATTAATCCTCCAATGCGCTTGGAAGTGAGTCAGCCAATTTTAGATTTTGATGACATCACGAAGATTCGTCATATTGGTCACTACACCAACGGCAAGTTCCGCTCATACGAATTAGATATTTGCTACCCAGCAGCATGGGGTAAGGCTGGCATCGAAGCACGCTTGGCATCTTTGTGTGCAGAAGCGGCGGATGCAGTGCGCTCCGGCTACAACATTTTGATCGTCAGCGATCGTCAAGTCGATGAGAAACATGTTGCTATCCCAGCTTTATTGGCGACCTCTGCAATTCATCAACATTTGGTTGAAAAAGGATTACGTACTAGCGTAGGTCTCGTTGTTGAAACTGGTAGCGCGCGTGAGACACATCACTTTGCACTCTTGGCAGGTTACGGCGCTGAAGCCATTCACCCATACCTCGCTATGGAAACTTTGACCGAAATGGCTAAAGGCTTGTCAGGTGATTTGTCTAGTGAGAAGGCCGTTAAGAATTTCATTAAGGCGGTTGGTAAAGGTTTGCAAAAGGTCATGTCCAAGATGGGCATCTCTACCTATATGTCTTATACCGGCTCTCAGATTTTTGAAGCAATTGGACTGAACCACGAAATCATTAATCAGTATTTCAAGGGCACCCCATCTAACGTAGGTGGTATTGGTGTATTTGAAGTGGCTGAAGAAGCTTTGCGTATGCATGCCGCCGCGTTTAGCAATGACCCGGTATTAACCAACATGCTTGATGCTGGTGGTGAGTATGCTTTCCGTATCCGTGGTGAGAACCATATGTGGACACCGGACACAATTGCGAAATTGCAGCATTCCACTCGCATTGGTGCAGAGAAGGGCTACCAGACCTATAAAGAGTACGCCAACATCATCAATGACCAAACTAAACGCCAAATGACTTTGCGTGGCTTGTTTGAGTTCAAGATTGATCCAGCAAAAGCAATTCCATTGGATGAAGTGGAGTCTGCAAAAGAAATCGTGAAACGTTTTGCTACGGGCGCAATGTCTTTGGGCTCAATTTCTACTGAAGCACATGCTACTTTGGCCATTGCAATGAACCGTATTGGCGGTAAGTCCAATACTGGCGAGGGCGGCGAAGATCCAAACCGCTATGTGAATGAACTCAAAGGTATTCCAATTAAGAAGGGTGAAACCCTGGCAAGTGTTTTGGGTAGCGATGTTGTTGAGGCGAATATTCCATTATTGGATGGTGACTCCTTGCGTTCAAAAATTAAACAAGTTGCATCTGGTCGTTTTGGTGTAACCACTGAATATTTGCGCTCTGCTGATCAAATTCAGATCAAGATGGCACAAGGTGCTAAGCCAGGTGAAGGCGGTCAATTGCCGGGCGGAAAAGTATCCGATTACATTGGTAAATTGCGCTTCTCCGTGCCAGGAGTGGGTTTGATTTCTCCTCCTCCACACCACGATATTTACTCAATTGAAGATATTGCACAATTGATTCATGACCTAAAGAACGTCAATCCAAAAGCAGATGTATCTGTGAAGTTGGTATCTGAAGTTGGTGTTGGTACAGTTGCAGCTGGTGTTGCGAAGGCAAAAGCAGATCACGTTGTAATTGCTGGCCATGATGGCGGTACTGGCGCATCACCACTATCTTCTATTAAGCATGCTGGTTCACCATGGGAACTCGGTTTGGCTGAAACCCAACAAACCTTGGTTCTGAATGGTTTGCGTAGCCGCATTCGTGTGCAGGCTGACGGTCAAATGAAGACTGGTCGTGACGTTGTCATCGGCGCATTGTTAGGTGCAGACGAATTTGGTTTTGCAACTGCCCCATTAGTGGTTGAAGGTTGCATCATGATGCGCAAGTGTCATTTGAATACCTGCCCTGTAGGCGTTGCTACTCAAGACCCAGAACTGCGTAAGAAGTTTTCTGGCAAGCCAGAGCATGTTGTGAATTTCTTCTTCTTCATTGCTGAAGAGGCTCGAGAGATCATGGCGCAATTGGGTATTCGTAAGTTTGATGACTTGATCGGTCGCGTTGATTTGTTAGATACCCGCAAAGGCATTGAGAACTGGAAGGTTCATGGCTTGGATTTCAGCAAGATCTTTGCTGCGCCACAAGTAGCTGCAGAGGTGCCGCGGTATCAAGTATTGACACAAGAACACGGCTTGGCAAGTGCTCTCGACAATATCCTGATTGAGAAGAGTGAGCCTGCTTTAGAGCGTGGCGAGAAAGTGTCATTCATCGTTCCAGTGAAGAACGTAAACCGCACTGTGGGTGCAATGCTCTCTGGCGAAGTGGCGCAGCGTTACGGTCATGCTGGCTTGCCTGACGACACTATCCATATTCAATTGAATGGCACTGCTGGCCAGAGCTTCGCGGCCTTCTTGGCGCGTGGCATCACTTTGGATTTGGTTGGTGATGGCAATGACTATGTTGGCAAGGGCTTATCTGGCGGACGCGTGATTGTCCGTGCTCCTCACGAGTTCCGTGGTGATACAGCTCAGAACATCATTGTTGGCAATACTGTTTTATACGGTGCGATTGCTGGTGATGCCTTCTTTAATGGAGTTGCTGGCGAGCGTTTTGCAGTGCGTAATTCTGGAGCCACTACGGTTGTAGAAGGTACTGGAGACCACGGCTGTGAATACATGACAGGTGGAACTGTGGTTGTGCTCGGCTCAACTGGCCGTAACTTTGCTGCTGGTATGAGCGGTGGCATCGCTTATGTATATGACGAAGATGGTATGTTCGATAAGCGCTGCAATACCAGCATGGCAAGCTTAGAGAAAGTACTGCCTTCAGCAGAGCAAATTGCCAAGATGCCTCAGTCTGAGTGGCATGCCCCAGTTGATGTAAAAGATGGTGGCGAACGTTTAACAGACGAGCAAATTTTGAAGGGCTTAATCGAGCGTCATTTCCGTTACACCGGTTCAGAGCGTGCTAAAGCGCTATTAGCCGATTGGGAAAATGCCCGTGGCCGTTTTGTAAAAGTCCTCCCAACTGAGTACAAACGTGCTCTAGGTGAGTTATGGGATAAGGCACAAAATAAAGCTGTCGCCGCTTAATTAATACGGATATTAAGAAAAGATACTAAGGATTAGATATGGGTAAGGTCACTGGTTTTATGGAGTTTGAGCGCGTCGATGAAACATACGAAGCGCCCGTTAAACGTCTCCACCATTACAAAGAGTTCGTTGCCGCATTAACTGATGAAGAAGCAAAAGTTCAGGGTGCTCGCTGTATGGATTGTGGCATTCCGTTCTGTAATAACGGCTGCCCGGTTAACAACATCATTCCTGACTTCAACGATTTGGTATTTCATAACGACTGGAAGAATGCTTTAGATGTTTTGCAATCAACCAATAATTTCCCAGAGTTCACTGGTCGTATTTGTCCGGCGCCTTGCGAGGCTGCTTGCACCCTCGGTATTAACAATGATGCGGTTGGAATTAAATCCATAGAGCATGCGATTATTGATAAGGGCTGGGAGAATGGTTGGGTTAAGCCTCAGCTATCCAAAACTAAGACCGGTAAAAAAATCGCTATCGTTGGTGGCGGCCCTGCAGGTATGGCAGCCGCTCAGCAATTGGCGCGTGTTGGTCATGATGTGACTGTATTTGAGAAGAATGACCGTGTTGGCGGTTTGCTTCGCTACGGTATTCCTGATTTCAAAATGGAAAAGTGGTTGATCGATCGTCGCGTGGAACAAATGCAAGCTGAAGGCGTGAAATTTGAAACGGGTGTTTTTGTTGGCAAAGAAGCCATGGGCGCCGAAGTAAAAAATTACTCCACAAAAACCGTTTCGCCTGAGCAATTAATGAAGGATTTTGATGCGGTAGTCATTACCGGTGGTGCAGAGCAGCCACGCGATTTACCTGTTCCAGGTCGGGAGTTGGCGGGTGTGCACTATGCATTGGAGTTTTTGATTCCGCAAAATAAAGAGAATGCTGGCGACTTCAAAAATGAAATTCGTGCTACTGATAAACATGTTGTAGTCATAGGTGGTGGCGACACTGGTTCAGATTGCGTTGGCACATCGAACCGCCATGGCGCTACAAAAATTACCCAGTTTGAATTGCTCCCACAGCCTCCGGAAGTGGAGAACAAGCCTTTGGTATGGCCTTATTGGCCAACAAAATTGCGCACTTCTTCTTCCCATGAAGAGGGCTGTGATCGTGACTGGTCGGTAGGCACAAAGCGTTTTGAGGGTAAAAACGGCAAAGTAGAAAAGCTGATTGGTGTCCGTTTGGAATGGAAAGACGGCAAGATGGCTGAAGTTCCCAACTCTGAATTTGAGATCAAGGCAGATTTAGTACTGTTGGCAATGGGATTCGTATCTCCAGTGCAACAGGTTCTCAATGCTTTTGGTGTTGAAAAAGATGCCCGTGGTAATGCCAAAGCTACAGTAGATGGCCAAAATGCTTACCAAACCAACATTCCAAAGGTGTTTGCAGCTGGTGATATGCGTCGCGGACAGTCTTTGGTGGTTTGGGCAATTCGTGAGGGGCGTCAATGTGCTCAGGCAGTAGATGAGTATTTAATGGGGTCATCTGTTTTACCCCGATAATATCGGGGATATGAACACTGTCTACCTAAACTCTTTGGATCCAAGCACGCAATCAGTAGGCGAAGTTGTCGTTTCTATTCAGGATGTGGACTTTTCTTATGCTCCAGGTGAGCGACAGATTTTGTCGGGCCTCAATATGGAGTTTCGTCGCAGCCAAGTAGTCGCGGTCATGGGAGGATCAGGCTGCGGCAAAACTACTATTCTGCGTTTAATCGGCGGTCAATTTACTGCTCAATCTGGCCAAGTATTGTTTGAAGGTAAAGATATTGGCAAGATGAATAGCGATCAATTAATGGCTGCTCGCCGCCGTATGGGCATGCTATTTCAGTTTGGCGCATTATTTACCGATCTCAGTGTTTTTGAAAATGTCGCCTTTCCTTTGCGTGAGCACACCGATCTAAGCGAAGCCCTTTTGCGCTCCTTAGTATTGATGAAGTTAAATGCAGTCGGGTTGCGCGGCGCCCGTGATTTAATGCCATCACAAATTTCTGGTGGCATGGCGAGACGTGTTGCACTTGCGCGCGCCATCGCTTTAGATCCTCCGCTCATCATGTATGACGAGCCCTTTGCAGGCTTAGATCCAATTTCCCTGGGAATTACCGCACGCTTGATACGGGATCTTAATAACGCCCTGGGAGCCACGAGTTTACTGGTTACCCACGATGTTGAAGAAACTTTTGAAATTGCTGACTATGTGTATTTTATTGCGAATGGCCGCATTGGTGCGCAAGGTACGCCGGATGAATTAAGTCGCTCTACAGATCCATTTGTGAGGCAGTTTTTGGATGCAGCACCTGATGGTCCGGTACCCTTCCATTATCCAGGCCAAAGCTTGGCAGAAGATTTTGGGGTCAGTGTTTAATGGTTGCCCTTCATAAACTTCTCGATTTATTCGGTGACCTTGGATTTTTTGTTCGCCGTAACTTAAGTAGCCTTGGTCTTGCAGCGAGAATGTTTGTAGCAGTGATTTTGCGTTCGGGATTTTTGCTCAAAAGACCTCGGTTAGTCGTAGATCAAATCCTGTTTGTTGGCAATCACTCTTTTGTGATCATTGCGGTTTCCGGTTTATTTGTGGGATTCGTGCTGGGATTGCAGGGTTACTACACCTTAAATCGGTATGGCTCAGAGCAGGCATTGGGTTTATTGGTGGCACTTTCCTTGACTCGTGAATTAGGCCCAGTGATTACTGCTCTATTGTTTGCTGGTCGTGCTGGGACTTCATTGACCGCAGAAATTGGTTTGATGAAGGCTGGCGAACAGCTCAGTGCAATGGAAATGATGGCGGTTGACCCATTGGGTCGGGTGATTGCCCCTCGGCTTTGGGCTGGCATTATTTCCATGCCAATTTTGGCAACGATTTTTACCGCGGTAGGCGTGATGGGGGGCTATTTTGTTGGCGTCCCCTTGATTGGCGTTGATTCTGGGGCCTTTTGGTCCCAGATGCAGGGTGGAGTAGACCTCTTTTCAGATATTGGCAATGGCCTAATCAAAAGCATGGTCTTTGGTGTAGCAGTGACCTTTATTGCCCTTTATCAAGGCTATGAAGCGAAGCCTACGCCTGAGGGCGTATCACAAGCCACCACTCGGACGGTGGTGATTTCCTCTTTATCGGTTTTAGCATTGGATTTCCTGCTAACCGCAATGATGTTCTCGAACTAGAAAGAATAAACTGGGGCTCTTATGAGAAAAAGTGCAATTGATATTTGGGTAGGAATTTTTGTTGCCATTGGTTTGTTGGCAGCTTTATTTCTTGCACTAAAGGTTGGCAATATGAATGCAGTGTCATTTGCACCAACTTACAAAATTTCTGCACGCTTTGACAATATCGGTGGTTTAAAGCCTCGTGCGCCCGTGAAGAGTGCTGGCGTGGTGGTTGGTCGTATTGCCAATATTTCTTTTGATGATAAAACCTATCAAGCAACTGTCGTGATGACCATTGAAGAGTCTTATAAGTTCCCCACAGATTCTGCGGCCAAAATTTTGACTTCAGGATTATTGGGTGAGCAATACATCGGCTTAGAAGCGGGTGGCTCAGATGACTTTTTGGCGGATGGTGGAAAAATTTCCCAGACTCAATCGGCGATTGTTTTAGAAAACCTTATTAGTCAATTCCTTTACAACAAGGCTGCAGATAGCGGTCAAGATAAGGGCGCGGCAAAATGAAGTTATGGCCCTCTGGTCTGCAGCATAAGCTCAAGCGCCTAGCATTACTGGGCTTGGCAACAGTCCTAGTAGGCTGTGCCTCAATACCTGCAGGCGTTGAGCGCTCACCACAAGATCCTTGGGAGCCCTTTAATCGTTCGGTCTTTGAATTTAACGAGGGGCTGGATGCCTATGTCTTGAAGCCAGTTGTTGCTGGCTATCGTTTCGTTTTGCCTGAATTTGTCCGCGAAGGTATTTACAACTTCTTCAGCAACTACAACGATATCTACACAGCTTTGCAAAACATGTTGCAGGGTAAGCCTGACTATGCCTTTAATGATTTGATGCGCGTCGTCGTCAACACCACCTTTGGTTTGGGCGGTTTTATTGATATGGCCACTCCGGGCGGTTTAGATAAACACAAGGAAGACTGGGGGCAAACCTTTGGCGTCTGGGGTGTTCCTGCTGGCCCATATGTAGTGTTGCCATTCTTTGGGCCTAGTAACGTACGCGATACCTTCGGTACCGTTGCCGACTTGGAGACGGATTACTTCTTCAAATACATCCATCCAGTGGGTTTGCGTAACAGCCTTACTGGGTTACGTGTAGTGAATGCTCGCAATACCTATTACGAAGCTGGTGATTTATTGGATGGGGCTGCAATAGATAAATACAGCTTTATGCGTGATGCTTACATTCAGCGTCGTCAGTATCAGATTAATGAAGGGCGAGATGATGAAGAGCCTACGATGCCGGTTTACCAGAATCCATACGAATAAATAGTGAGACAGGTGTATATGAAAAGTTACAAAATAATTTCCCAGCATTTGGTAGCAGGCTTGCTTCTTATTTCTGGCGCAGTTTTTGCTCAAACCCCTGATCAAGCGACTGCTCCAGACGCCTTAATCAAAATGGTGGTGACCGATGTCATGGCTTCTGTGAAGGCTGACCCTGATATTCAGAAGGGCAATATTCCAAAGATTGTGGACTTGGTTGAGAAGAAAATTGTTCCGTTTACAGATATGCGTCGTACAACAGAAATGGCAATGGGCCCTAATTGGAAAAAAGCAAGCCCTGAACAACAGAACCAATTGGTGATGGAATTTAAAAATCTCTTGATTCGCACATATTCTGGTGCCTTGAGTCAATTGCGTGACCAAACTGTGCAATTTAAGGCGCTTCGTGCCGCCCCTGACGATAAGGAAGTGGTTGTCAAAACCGTTGTCCTTGGTCGTGGAGACCCAGTGCCCTTGGATTACCGCCTTGAGAAAACAGAGAAGGGCTGGAAAGTCTATGACATGAACATCATGGGCGTTTGGTTGGTTGAGGCTTATCGAAATCAGTTTTCAAACCAAATTAGCCAAAATGGAATTGATGGTCTCGTAAAGTTCTTGCAAGATCGCAATAAGCAGTTGGCTAGCGCTAAGCCAACAAATTAATAGCAAGATTCATTTAGACATTTGACAATGACTTTTTCTTTGCCTAAGACAGTAACGCAGGAAAATGCCCTGCAGCTTGAAAAAGAAGGCTTATTAAATTTGCCTAATCTACGAGCAATTGATTGCGATTCACTAAAAGATTTTGATTCCACTGTATTAACTGTTCTATTGGCATGGCAAAAGAAATTACAGGCTGATGGACGCTCCCTTGTTATTGAGCATGCCCCTGAAAAGTTAAAAGTCTTGGCCAGTGTCTACGGTGTATCTGCATTGCTAGGCTTGTAACAGCATGCATCCAGCAATCTCAATTAAAAATATATCTAAATATTACGGAGCACTTCAGGCTCTGGATGATGTTTCTTTGGCCATTGAGCCGGGTGAATTCTTTGGCTTACTCGGCCCCAATGGTGCTGGTAAAACTACCCTGATTTCTATCTTGGCAGGCTTGGTTACTCCAAGCAAGGGTCATGCAGCCATTATGGGCGCAGATGTTCAGAGGGCATTTCGTGAGGCTCGCCGCATGTTGGGCGTTGTTCCTCAAGAATTGGTATTTGATCCTTTCTTTACTGTTCGTGAAACCTTGCGTTTTCAATCGGGTTATTTTGGTATTCGTCATAACGATGACTGGATCGACGAGATCATTGCAAACCTTGATCTCACAGCAAAAGCAGATAGCAATATGCGCTCATTGTCTGGTGGTATGAAGCGTCGTGTCTTAGTTGCCCAGGCATTGGTACACAGGCCACCAGTAATTATTTTGGATGAGCCTACTGCTGGCGTAGATGTGGAGTTGCGCCAGTCTCTATGGCAATTTATTAGCCGACTCAATCAAGATGGCCACACAATTGTGTTGACTACCCATTACCTAGAAGAGGCAGAAGCCTTATGTCAGCGCATTGCCATGCTTAAGCAAGGCAAGATTGTTGCCTTAGATACCACTGCCAACCTGTTGACTCGTTATGGTTCAGTAAAAAAAGATGGCGAAGGTAAGACAGATTTGGAAGAGGTCTTTGTCAATATTATGTCCGGAGGTGCTTTGTGAAGCATGGGCTAAGTAGACCTTCCTTAGAGTACGGCAGTGGTTTTCCAACATTGTTGCGCAAGGAAATACTGCGCTTTTATAAAGTCGGATTTCAGACTGTAGCTGCTCCAGTATTAACGGCCATTTTGTACCTCATGATTTTTGGTCATGTACTCGAAGGCAGAGAAGTGTATGGCCGTCTAAGTTACACGGCATTTCTAATACCCGGCTTGGTCATGATGAGCGTTTTGCAAAACGCGTTTGCAAATACCTCCTCATCCTTAATACAGTCTAAGGTTACGGGTAACTTGGTATTCGTTTTGCTTGCCCCCTTGAGCCATTTTGAATTCTATGCAGCTTATATTTTGGCGGCTGTATTTCGTGGTGTAGTGGTGGGCTTCGGCGTGTTTTTGATTACCGCTTGGTATGGCTTGCCAGCAATAGAGTTCCCATTGTGGATTTTGACTTTTGCATTTTTGGGTGCCGCTATTTTAGGTAGTTTAGGATTGATTGCTGGCATCTGGGCCGATAAATACGATCAACTGGCTGCTTTTCAAAATTTCATCATCATGCCCGCCACCATGTTGTCAGGTGTTTTCTACTCAATTCATTCTCTTCCGCCAGCATGGCAGGCGGTGTCCCATTTCAACCCATTCTTTTACATGATTGATGGTTTCCGTTACGGCTTCTTCGGGATTTCTGATATTTCTCCGTGGAATAGTTTGGCAATCGTTGCTTGCTTCTTTATTGTCGTTTCAGTGATTGCTTTGCGCCTGTTACAAAAGGGCTACAAGCTCCGCCATTAATGATTTGCACTATTTAGTTTTATTAGGAGAGAAGTATGTTGCCAACCCCAGAACAAATTGAGGGCTACATTCAGCAAGGAATTGTCTGCACCCATATTCAAGTCGAAGGCGATGGCCAGCATTTCTTTGCAACCATTGTTAGCCCAGAATTTGAGGGCAAGCGTTTGGTGCAGCGTCACCAATTGGTATATGGTGCTATGGGTGATCGCATGAAAGCAGAGGTACATGCTTTATCGATGAAAGTATTTACCCCAGAAGAGTTTGCTCAAAACTCCGCCACCTAAAATATTAATAACAGAACTCAATAAGTCTCTAGTGGAATCGTTTCATGGATAAATTACGAATGGTTGGCGGCACACCCCTCAAAGGTGAGGTAGTGATCGCGGGGGCTAAAAATGCGGCTCTGCCAATTCTTTGCGCATGTTTACTAACTGATCAACCAGTGGTGCTACGTAATGTCCCAGACTTGCAGGACGTGCGCACGATGCTCAAACTCTTGCAAGAAATTGGTGTCACCATCAATTTTCCTGATGCGAATGATCGCAGTCATTTAGTGCTAAGCGCAGCGGTGATTAAGAGTTCAGAAGCAACGTATGAGATGGTGAAAACCATGCGCGCTTCCATTTTGGTTCTAGGTCCACTTTTAGCCAGAATGTATAGTGCTAAGGTTTCTTTGCCGGGAGGTTGTGCTATTGGCGCTCGCCCTGTAGATCAGCACATCAAGGGCCTAAAGGCTATGGGTGCAAGCATCAAGATTCAGAGTGGTTATATCCAAGCTGAGACAAAGTCACCAACAGATCGCCTAAAGGGTGCATCGATTTTGACCGATATGATTACCGTAACGGGCACAGAAAATTTATTGATGGCTGCGACCTTAGCCTCAGGCACAACGATTCTCGAAAATGCGGCCCGCGAACCAGAAGTTGGCGATCTTGCTGAGTTGTTAGTGAAGATGGGCGCAAAGATTTCTGGGATTGGCACTGACCGTTTAGTAATTGAGGGCGTTGAAAAACTTCATGGCGCTGAGCATTCAGTCATTCCAGATCGTATTGAGGCAGGCACATTCCTGTGCGCGGTTGCTGCTGCCGGTGGCGAAGTGCTTGTGAAGCATTGCCGCCCTGACACACTAGATGCAGTGATGGTGAAATTAAAAGACGCTGGCTTACAAATGGAGGTTGGCCCTGATTGGATTAAGGCATCGATGCAGAGTCGCCCCAAGGCTGTGAGTTTTCGTACTTCAGAGTACCCGGCCTTCCCAACGGATATGCAGGCACAATTGATGGCTGTAAATGCTGTCGCAGCAGGTAGCTCAACGATTACTGAAACAATTTTTGAAAATCGTTTTATGCACGTTCAAGAGTTAAATCGCTTGGGCGCTGACATCGCGATTGAGGGAAATACTGCAATTGCGCAGGGCGTAGAAAAGCTCTCGGGCGCAATTGTGATGGCGACTGATCTGCGCGCCTCCGCTAGTTTAGTGATTGCTGGCTTAGCGGCTCAGGGTGAAACTCAGGTTGACCGGATCTACCATTTAGATCGTGGCTATGACCGCATGGAGCAGAAATTGACACTATTGGGCGCAAAGATTGAGCGCATAAAGTAAGCCTGATGGATAATTGGTCCATGAAATTGACTTTAGCCCTCTCCAAGGGGCGCATCTTCGAAGAAACTGCAGAGATCCTATCCAAGGTCGGCATTGTGCCGAAGGAAGATCCAGAAAAGTCGCGCAAACTCATTATTGAGACCTCAAATCCGGATGTACGTTTGATCATTGTGCGTGCCTCGGATGTGCCTACCTATGTGCAATTTGGGGGTGCTGATTTCGGAGTCGCAGGTTTAGATGTGCTGATGGAAAAAGGGACCGACGGTCTTTACGTACCATACGATCTCAATATCGCTAAGTGCCGCATGTCGGTTGCTGTGCGTGAAGGCTTTGACTATGCAGCAGCAGTGAAGCAGGGCTCCCGTTTAAAGGTGGCTACGAAGTACCTTAACTGTGCACGCGAACACTTTGCTAATAAGGGTGTGCATATCGATACGATTCAGCTTTATGGTTCTATGGAGTTGGCCCCGCTTGTAGGTTTAGCAGATGCGATTGTGGATTTAGTTTCAACGGGCAACACGCTTAAGGCGAATGGCTTGGTTGAAGTCGAGCCAATTGCGGATATCAGTGCGCGCCTAGTGGTGAACCAAGCTTCATACAAACGCAAACGCGCTCAGCTGCAACCTATTTTTGAGTTGCTGAAGTAAAACGCAATATTGTTTCCTACTGAAATGTCTGCACAAATCAAAGTCAAGCGCCTCAATAGCCAAGATACGGGTTTTAAAGAAATCTTGCTCTCCAGCCTTTCGCTGCCTATGGCTGACGATGAGGCAATTGATGCTGCCGTCGCTAAGATTCTTTTAGCAATCAAGGGGAGGGGTGATGCAGCAGTCTTGGACTTCACCAATCAATTTGATCGTTTAAATGTTGCTAGCGTTTCTGAGTTAGAGATTCCCTCTAAAGACTTAGAGCAGGCTTATCGGTCTTTATCAGCAGAGCAAAAGAGCGCATTGGATATTGCCGCACAACGAGTGCGCGCATATCACGAAAAACAAAAGATTGAAGCGGGTTGTCACTCCTGGGAATATGAAGAGGCAGATGGTACCCGCTTAGGCCAAAAAGTGACTGCACTCGATCGGGTTGGAATTTATGTTCCCGGCGGTAAGGCTGCATACCCATCATCTGTTTTGATGAATGCCATTCCGGCGAAAGTGGCTGGCGTTGAGCAAGTCATCATGGTTGTGCCAACGCCCGAGGGCGCACGCAATCCATTGGTATTGGCTGCTGCCTATTTGGCAGGTGTAGATCGTGTCTTTACGATTGGTGGGGCGCAGGCAGTTGGTGCGTTGGCCTATAGCACTGAGACTATCCCATCGGTAGATAAGATTGTTGGTCCGGGTAATGCCTATGTTGCTGCAGCTAAGCGCAGAGTATTTGGGATTGTCGGCATCGACATGATTGCGGGCCCTTCAGAAATTTTGGTCCTTTGCGATGGCTCAACTAATCCCGATTGGATTGCGATGGATCTGTTTTCTCAAGCAGAGCACGATGAGCAGGCCCAGTCTATTTTGCTTTGTCCAGATGCTGCGTTTATTGAACAAGTGCAAGCCAGTATGAATAAGCTTCTTCCCGAGATGCCAAGAGCTAAAGTAATTGAGGCGTCTTTGACTAATCGCGCACTCCTCGTTCAGGTCAGGGATATGGGTGAAGCTTGCGAAATCGCCAATGCGATCGCCGCAGAGCATTTAGAAATTTGCGCGGCCGATCCTCGCAAGTGGGCAGAGAAAATTCGTCATGCCGGTGCGATCTTTATGGGTAACTACACGAGTGAGTCCCTTGGTGATTACTGTGCTGGCCCGAATCACGTCCTACCGACAGCCCGCACAGCCCGTTTCTCATCGCCATTAGGCGTGTACGATTTTATTAAGCGCTCTAGCATGATCGAAGTGAGTGAGGCCGGTGCTCAGACTCTAGGATCAGTTGCAAGTACTCTGGCCCACGGCGAAGGCTTGCAGGCCCATGCGCGTGCAGCTGAAATGCGTCTGAAGAAATAAATCCAGACGCATTTTGAAAATAAACTCGAATTAAATTAAGCTAGAATTTCTTTTAAAGTGGCGACGAGTTCGCCGCTTTGTACATCCGTGCCAATCGTAATGCGCAAGAAATCTTCTATGCGTGGTAGCTTAAAGTGGCGCACGATGATGCCACGATCTCGCAGGGCTTGATAGAGTTTTACTCCAGCATGTTGCGGGTGGCGAGTGAAGATAAAGTTTGCAGTTGACGGCAGCGTTTCAAAGCCTAAAGCCTTTAGCTCGCTCACTAACTTAGTGCGTGTTTGTATAACCTTCTTAGAGGTTTGCTCAAGGTGGGCTTGATCATCGATGGCAGCAATGGCGCCTGCTTGTGCAAGGCGACCCAGGGGATAGGAGTTGAAGCTATTTTTGACGCGCTCTAAACCTTCTATCAAGACGGGGTGCCCAACTGCAAAACCAACGCGCAAACCAGCAAGTGCGCGTGACTTAGAAAGGGTATGAACGATTAGAAGATTTTCTGGGCAAGCGTCACCACGCAATAGCGGAATGCAAGACTCTGTACCGTAATCGACATACGCTTCATCAATCACCACGACAGAGTCTTTGTTTCGAGCGAGTAAGGATTCGATTTCAGAACGGGGAATAGATCGACCAGTGGGCGCATTTGGGTTGGGGAAAATAATTCCACCATTTGGAGCGCTGTAGTCAGCAATCTCGATTTCAAAACTATTTGCTAGTGGCACCATTTTGTATTCAATACCAAATAGTTTGCAGTAGACAGGGTAGAAGCTATAAGTGATGTCGGGAAAGTGAACTGGCTTGTTATGTTTGAGAAGGCCTGCAAAAACATGGGCCAGGACTTCATCAGAGCCGTTTCCTAAAAACACTTGGTTTGGGTTCAGACCATGCAATTTAGCAATAGCCTGTTTAAGCGCAGCGCCCTCTGGATCAGGATAAAGGCGTAAATCTTCGTTGTTCTGTGCCTCAATCGCGGCAAGAGCCTTGGGCGAGGGACCATATGGGCTTTCGTTCGTGTTGAGTTTTACCAGCCGCTGCATTTGAGGCTGCTCCCCCGGGACATAAGGGGTTAAGGTTTGAACAACGGGGCTCCAAAAACGGCTCATTAGGGTACTCAGCTCAAAAATCAGAATAAAAGTGAAGCAGTATCTGCATTTATTTCTCTTCTAGGAATGATATTATGAGGCTTCAATCAACACTTCGCCTCGCGGCGCAATGAAGCATGCGGCAAGCCGACGTTACCCGAAACACTTCGGAAACCAAAATTCAAATTTCCATCAATTTAGATGGTACTGGTAAGGCTGAGCTGGCCTCTGGTGTTCCTTTTCTAGATCATATGTTGGATCAGATTGCCCGTCACGGCATGATTGATCTCAAAGTAGTCGCAAATGGCGATACCCATATCGATGATCACCACACCGTAGAAGATGTAGGAATTACCTTGGGTCAGGCCTTTGCTAAGGCGGTAGGCGATAAAGCGGGTATTACCCGTTATGGCCATTCCTATGTGCCTTTGGATGAAACCCTCTCGCGTGTCGTTATTGATTTTTCTGGCCGCCCAGGATTGGAATTCAACGTGCCATTTACTCGTGCCCGGGTAGGCGACTTTGATGTTGATCTCAGCATTGAGTTCTTCCGTGGTTTTGTAAATCACGCGGGAGTGACTTTGCACATTGATAATCTGCGTGGCATCAATGCGCACCATCAAATTGAAACTGTGTTCAAGGCTTTTGGCCGCGCTTTACGCATGGCTGTAGTGATTGATTCACGGGCATCTGGTGCCGTTCCTTCAACTAAAGGCAGTCTCTAATTTAGACACCCCATAGTTGCTCTGCAGACAACAGCGAAAGATAAGCTAAATTGGCGCAAACTATTGCGATCGTTGATTATGGAATGGGTAATCTCCGTTCTGTATATCAAGCATTTCATCATGTAGCTCCGGATGACAATGTATTAATTGCCCACAATCCTGAAGAAATTCGTTCTGCAAATCGTGTTGTTTTGCCCGGTCAAGGTGCAATGCCAGATTGCATGAAGCATCTCGCAGAGTCTGGTTTATTGGAGGCCCTATTAGAGGCATCAAAAAACAAGCCCCTACTCGGAGTGTGTGTAGGGGAGCAAATGCTTTTTGATCAAAGCGCTGAAGTGCGAACAACAAAGCAGAATCAGTGGACTCCGTGTTTAGGCTTGATTCCCGGCGAAGTTCGCCGTTTTGAGTTGGCTGGTAAAAAGCAGGCTGATGGTTCTGCTTATAAAGTGCCACATATGGGTTGGAACCAGGTGCGTCAAGACTCTAAACACCCCTTGTGGAGCGGTATTCCTGATCTTACGAGTTTTTATTTCGTCCATAGCTACTATGTTGTGCCGCAACGCAAAGAAGATATTGCAGGCTCTACCGAGTACGGCGATTGGTTTACTTCTGCAGTTGCGCGAGATAATATTTTTGCTACACAATTTCATCCAGAAAAAAGTGCAGAATACGGATTAAAGCTTTACCAAAATTTTGTTTCTTGGCAACCTTAATACTTTTAACCTTTAGTTATGCTGCTGATTCCTGCAATTGATCTCAAAGACGGCCACTGCGTTCGACTTGAACAAGGCGATATGGATAAAGCCACGGTTTTCTCTGAGGATCCTGGTGCCATGGCTGCACACTGGATTAGTAAAGGCGCGCGTCGTTTACATCTAGTCGATCTTAACGGCGCATTTGCAGGCAAGCTTAAAAACGAATCTGCCATCAAATCGATTCTTAAAGCAGTTGGCGATGAGATTCCTGTGCAATTGGGTGGCGGCATTCGTGATCTCGAAACAATTGAGCGTTTATTGGATGATGGCATTAGTACTGTGATCATTGGCACTGCCGCAGTGAAGAATCCTGGTTTTGTACAAGACGCATGCACTGCATTTCCTGGCCATGTCATGGTGGGCTTAGATGCACGTGACGGCAAGGTGGCTACAGATGGTTGGAGCAAGATCACCGGACATGAAGTGATTGATCTTGCTAAGAAGTTTGAAGACTGGGGTGTTGAGGCGATCATCTATACCGACATTGGTCGTGATGGCATGCTCAAGGGTGTCAATATTGAGGCCACCATTAAGCTCGCTCAGGCTATTCGTATTCCAGTCATTGCGAGTGGCGGCCTCTCGAATAATAAAGATATCGAAGCACTCTGCAAGGCGGAAGAAGAGGGTGTCATGGGTGTTATTGCAGGTCGCTCTCTCTATGCTGGAGATCTTGATCTTGCGGCCGCTCAAAAATATGCGGACGAGTTAACCCTCCAGTACGCAAAGAAAATTATCTAGTGTTAACGAAGCGAATCATTCCTTGCCTCGATGTCACTGCAGGGCGGGTTGTTAAGGGTGTCAACTTCCTTGGTTTGCGCGATGCAGGCGATCCTGTGGAAATCGCTAAACGTTATGACACCCAGGGTGCTGACGAACTTACTTTCTTAGATATCACTGCTACATCCGATGGCCGTGATCTTATTTTGCACATCATTGAAGATGTTGCTTCTCAGGTATTTATTCCTTTAACTGTTGGTGGAGGTGTACGCGCAGTCGCTGATGTGCGTCGACTGCTCAATGCTGGCGCAGATAAAGTCAGCATGAATTCATCTGCAGTTGCTAACCCAGATTTAGTTTCTGATGCTGCCGCTTATTACGGCTCCCAATGCATTGTGGTCGCAATTGACGCCAAACAAACTGCTGCTGGCAATTGGGAGGTCTTTACCCATGGTGGCAGAACAGCGGCTGGAATTGATGTGGTCGAGTGGGCCAGCGAGGTTGCCAAACGTGGCGCCGGTGAAATTTTGCTGACCAGTATGAATCGTGACGGTAGTAAAGACGGTTTTGATTTAGCCTTAACTGCGGCCGTGAGCGATGCAGTATCTGTGCCGGTGATCGCATCGGGTGGCGTTGGCAATTTACAGCATTTAGTCGATGGGATTACTAAAGGCCATGCCGATGCCGTATTGGCAGCCAGCATTTTTCATTATGGTGAGTACACCGTAGGGCAGGCAAAAGAATATATGGCTGCCCAAGGAATTCCCGTTCGTATTTAGGCTGTATTTCTAGATTCGCTGTAAAGTTAGGGCATGAGCAATCTCAAGAGCACCTTCACCCATGCCCAGTCGTTACAAGCCGGCGCTTGGCTTGATGCTGTGGCATGGAATGAGCAAGGTTTAGTTCCAGTAATCGCACAAGAAGTCGGCAGTAAAGATATCTTGATGATGGCCTGGATGAATCGCGATGCCTTATTAGCTACCCTGCGTTTAGGCGAGGCCATTTACTGGACGCGGTCTCGAAAAAAGCTTTGGCATAAAGGCGAAGAATCTGGTCACACTCAAAAGGTAAAAGAAATTCGCCTAGATTGCGATGGCGATACGATCTTATTGATGGTTGAGCAAAAGGACGGAATCGCTTGTCATACCGGTGAACACAGCTGTTTCTTTTTGCAATGGGACTCTGCTAAATCTGCTTGGGTTGATGAATCCAAAAAGTAGACCTGCTTGATAAAACACATAAAATGAAGCAATGACTTGTTCAACCAATAAACCCTCTAATTTAGATTCTGCATTCGCGCATTTAGCCGATGTTGTAGATCAACGTCGTGATGCGTTTAAGGCGGGACAAGCTGACCCCAAGACTTCCTATACAGCTTTGCTTTTCTCAAAGGGCGATGACGGAATTCTGAAGAAAATTGGCGAAGAAGCAACTGAGGCAGTCATGGCTGCTAAAGATGCTCGTAACTCCAACTTGGCCGCCGAGCAGCAAAAGCTGTTAGTGGCTGAAATGGCAGACCTGTGGTTTCACTGTCTCATTGCCTTGTCGCAATTTAACTTGCGGCCAGAAGACGTTATTGCAGAGTTAGATCGTCGCTTAGGAACATCGGGGATAGAAGAGAAGGCAGCCAGAAAAGCATCAGGTAAGGAATAGGTAGCCATGCAACACGATCCGAATTGTCTATTTTGTAAGATTTCACAAGGCTTAATTCCATCCCAGAAGGTGTATGAGGATGAGGAAATCTATGCTTTCAAGGATATCAATCCAGCAGCGCCGGTACATTTTCTAATGATTCCCAAGAAACATATCCCTATGTTGGAGTCGGCAGAAAGCATTGATGCCCCTTTGCTGGGTAGAATGATGGAATTAGCGCCGCGTCTTGCCAAAGAGCAAGGTTGCCGTCCTGGTAAGGATGGCGGCTTTAGGTTAATGGTGAATAATGGTGTCGATGGAGGGCAGGAGGTTTATCACTTGCATTTGCATGTGATGGGCGGTCCGCGCCCCTGGAAAAAATAATCCAAGGAGATTTAAGATGGGCTCATTTAGCATTTGGCATTGGTTAATTGTTTTGGTCATCGTGATGTTGGTATTTGGTACCAAGAAATTGCGTAATATCGGCCAAGATCTAGGCGGCGCTGTAAAAGGCTTTAAAGACGGTATGAAGACATCCGAAGAGCCTAAGGAACAAATTCAGCAAAGTAGTGCAACAGCAGAAAAGACTGTTGACGTGCAAGCCAAAGACCTCAACAAGTGATTCTTGATGGCGCAATAGAAACCCATGTGGTTTATAGAAGACTGCTGAAATGATTGATCTTGGGGTTTCAAAACTTGCGCTTATCGCAGTAGTTGCTTTAGTCGTAGTGGGCCCAGAGCGCCTACCAAAAATTGCCCGTATGGCGGGGAATTTGTTTGGTCGTGCACAGCGTTATATGGCCGACATTAAATCCGAGGTGAATCGCCAGATGGAAGTTGAGGAATTTAAAAAGTTCCGCGAAGAGAGTGCATCCGCTCTCAAAGAGGTTGAGAACAGTATTCATTCAACCGTTCAAGAGGCTAATACCCACCTCAGTGATCAGGCTGATATTTTTGAAACCAGTTTTGAGAAATTGCCACTTGATGAGAGAGCTGTGTGGGATAAGACTAAACGCCAAGGTCGCAACAGCTGGGGCGTCAGACGTGCGGCTAGACCAATCTGGTTCAAGCGCTCGGCAGGTGTGCGGACACGCGTTCAATCGGGCGCTGCCAGAATGAAGCGCTTTCATCACAGCAGTATCAAATAAATAAAGCCAGAATAAAAATACTTTCGTATGTCAGAAAATAATTCCACTGAAGATTCAGGCTTGCAAGAATCTTTTCTTTCGCATTTATTTGAGTTGCGTGATCGTGTCATCAAATCTGCTATAGCAATTATTGTTGTGTTTGTTTGCCTGGTGTATTGGGCGCCAGATATTTTCCATTTGTTTTCACAGCCACTGCTAGATTCATTACCGGTGGGCGGCAAGATGATCGTGACGGATGTCACGGGATCTTTCTTTGTGCCCATGAAGGTCACTATGCTCGTTGCCTTCATCATTGCATTGCCAGTAGTCATGTATCAGTTGTGGGCCTTTATTGCGCCAGGCTTGTACATGCATGAGCGCAAATTGGTAATTCCATTGGTTGTAAGTAGCTATAGCTTATTTATCTTCGGCATGGCATTTGCCTATTTTTTGGTATTTCCGACCGTGTTTAATTTCATGGCCAGCTATAACGCACCGCTGGGTGCAGAGATGTCCACTGATATCGATAAATATCTCAGCTTTGCTATGAATACCTTTTTGGCCTTTGGTATTACTTTTGAAGTTCCTGTAGTGGTAGTTGTCTTAGTGCGTATGGGCATGGTGCCTTTGGCCAAGTTGAAAGAGATCCGTCCCTATGTGATTGTGGGCGCCTTTGTGATCTCTGCAGTCGTTACGCCACCCGACGTACTCTCACAACTGCTGCTGGCTGTTCCGATGACCTTACTTTATGAGTTAGGCCTATTGGTTGCGCGCTTTTATGTGCCCAAGCCTGCCGATGATGGGGCTAGCAAAGAAGATCAAGCCAGCTCAGCATCGGCTTGATTTTTAGAGCCCTTAGAAAAAGTAGCTATTAGCCAATTGGTAACGCGATCAAAACGGTAACGTCTTTGGCGTAAGTTACCTTCTATCTCTAAATCAGAACCAGCAAATGCTTTACCTGCTGCCAATAAGGCGCGACGCTGCTGAATTGTTTCAATCTGAATGAGTCGCGGCAAGATCTTTGGGAGTTCCCAGCGAATATCAACCACTACACAGTGCTCATGTTGCAGCTGACCTACGTCGCAGAGTAGCAATTCTGCTTTGCTGAAATTAAATTGATTGGCGATGACGATGCGGTGGCATAAGAGCAGCCAATCTTCATCCAATTTATGTTCAGCATGATGGTTGATAGCGTGTTCAGCATATTGCGCCAGTTCAAACCACTCATTGGATTTGATATTGGGGCAGCTCTCTAAAATTTTGCTGAGTAATTCTTTTGCTTCTACTACGCCTTGTTGGTGTGCCTGCCATACCCAATACGACGCTTGCAAGCCGCGCACTTTTTCTTCGGACTTTTCACGTTTGCGCCAAAGATTGGCGCCTTTCCGCAACTGGGCTTCTGCGTGACCAAGATCGGCAGCACGATCAAAGCAGCGATCACTTTCTGCGGCGTTGTAGCCAGAAAATTGTGGACGGCGATAAATTTCACCAAGTACATACCAAGCATCGCGATCACCATCTTTAGCTGCGAGCTCCAACCAGTGCGCGGCTTTCTTAAGAGAGGCATTTGACTTAGTATCGCTGCCATCTAGTTGTGCAAGGCGCAAACCTAATGTCAGTTTTGCAATGGTCAGCCCCCGCTCGGCTGCTTGCACCAGAGCTTCTTCGTCTTGCTTGTCGAGCCACGCGTTCCATAAAGAAGAGAGCGCTTCATTTTTTGGTTGTAATTTAATCAACAGTTCTTTTGCAGAGACTGTGAGTGGAGAATCTATTTCAGAAAGTTCTTGTAGGTAGTCCCGAGCCAATTTTTGCAGGTCTGCGAAATCTAGATTAACGATCTGTTCAAGTGCGGGGACTGTCGTTGATTTGTTTATCCAGTCAACCAGCTGTGATTGGGTTTCTTGGTAAATTGGGTTGATTAAAAGATTGGCTAGTTGCCACTTCGCCGCAAGGCTGGACTGATCTTGAACTGTTTTTTCTGCCAATTGCCAAAATAAAGTCCAGCCGAATCCAAAGGCGGGGCTATTAAATGTCTCTACCAATGGAATATTGGCCACTTGTGTGAAAAGTTCAGAAATTTCGTAAGTTATTGAGTGTTGGTCATCAAGTGTTTGATTTTTAATAGAAAAATAAGATTTTTCTAGCCAAATCAGTGCATTACCGGGTTGAATGGGGGTTTTAAATGCCCCAGTCATGTAGGCTTCCGCTAATTTTTGTTGCGCCAATACATCACCTAAGCGGGCAGAACTGAGGATTTTTAGGAATTCGCGACTTGCCATATGACAATTTTGTCATCTAGAGGCCCTAAAAGATAGAAATCAGAACCCTTGTTGCCGAGATACAACGAAGAAAGCCAAAAAACTACCTTTTGACAAGCAAAAAGATCTCCTAAATACCCTTACCCCCAGTCCACAAGGGCAAAACCAGCAAAATCTGATGGTCCCGGTTTTATCGGGCATTACTTTTAATTTTTGGAGATTTAAAGAATGAAAAAATCACTATTCGCACTAGCTGCTGTAGGTGCACTGTCTGGCGTTGTACACGCTCAGTCAAGCGTAACCGTATACGGTATTATTGATGAAGGCCTTTCTGGTGGTAATACACAAGTTTCCAACGGCGGCGCCGTTAACACTTCAAGCGGTGTAATTAAGTCAACCGGTCTTGGATTTACATCTGGTAACCAATCTACTAGTCGTTTAGGTTTCAAGGGTAACGAAGATTTGGGCGGCGGTCTGTCTGCTTTTTTCACCTATGAAATCAAGATGGACAACGATTCCACAGCTGGTTGGTCAACAGCTCGCCAAGCATTTGTTGGTGTAAAGAAAAATGGCTGGGGCTCTATTGCTGCTGGTACACAAAACACTCCAATCTATGACGCTGTATTGTCATCAGATCCAGGTGCTGTTAACAACATCGCTGGTAACTTGGTAACTACATCTAGCAAGGGCCCTCAGGGTGCATTGCCTTCTGGATCTGGCGTAGCAACTAACCAGCCTTATGCAACTCGTTTAGCAAATACTGCTTCTATCAAGACTGATAACTTCTCAGGTTTCACTGCTCGTGCATTAATTCTGGCTTCTGCCGCTAACACGACAGAAACAACCACTAATACCGCTACTACAGCTGGTGTAGGTGGTTCTGGTGTTCTATCTACTGTCGGAACAGCCTCTACAACCAATAACCAATCTGGTTTTGGTATTGGCGCTGACTATACATGGCAAAAATTGTTGGTTACTGCAAACTATCAGTCATTTAAAGCAACAAGCACACTAAATACAGTTAGCACTACTCCAACATTGTTCTCACCAGGTGGCGTAACAACTGCAGCGACAAACTCTAGAGATGCAGGTCAGTACTATGCTGCTACCTATGATTTTGGTATCTTGAAAGCTTTCGGTCAGTACATTAATCGTAAAGTTTCTAATGACACCAATACTGCTTTCTTCCAAAAGTACACAGCTCAACAGATCGGTGTTCGTTCATTCGTAACTCCAACTGTTGAAGTTTGGGGTTCTGCAGCTATGGGCAAGTACTATGCTTACCCAACCTTGACAGGAACTGCTGGCGCTACTACTTACATGCCTGGCAGTGCTAACCTCAATGCATTCCAGCTTGGTGCAAACTACTGGTTGAGCAAGCGTTCAAACTTGTACGCAATCTACGGTCAGACAGCTACAAGCAATTACTCTAATACTTCAGCTACTTCTAACCCAGTATCAGGCAACCAAAACAACTACTCAGTTGGTGTACGTCACACTTTCTAAGAAGTTTTTAAGGTACGCTTTACTGGCGTAGTTTGAAAAGCAGTACATAAACACCCGCTAGAAATAGCGGGTGTTTTTTTCATTTCTTGTTCGGCGCTAGAGAGTGCGTACAATAAAAAAGATACATGAGTTCTCAGAATCAAATACTATTTCAACGTGCTATACAGTCTTTTCATGTGGGAGACTTTAGTGCTGCAGAGCAAGCTCTACTTAGTTACTTAGGCGCCACTCCAAATCATTTTGATGCCTTCCATCTTTTGGCAATTATTTACGCAAACCTAGATAGGTGGTCTGAAGCAAATGAATGCTATAAAAAGGCGCTTCAAATAAATCCTTCTAGTGTAGCTGCACTATCAAATTGGGGTTCATGTCTAACTCGTTTGGGGCAGAATGATCAAGCCCTTAACGCATTAGAGCGGGCGTTAACACTAGAACCAAAGCTTGCTGCTTTATGGTTCAATACCGCCAATATTTTGTGTGACTTGGGTCGGTTTGAAAGGGCATCCCAATATTATGAGAAAGCCTTGTATTTTAATCCAGATTATTTCCAGGCGCATAATAACTATGGTAAAGCCTTATTTGCTAATGGGCAGTTTAATGAAGCGTTAGCAAACTACAACAAAGCCCTAGAGCTCAATCCAGATTTTGCCGAAGCCTGGTCAAATAAAGGCATCACCTTACAAGAACTGAAACGATATGCAGAAGCCATCGCCTGTTATGACAAGTCACTATGCCTGAATCCCGGCTATGCAGAGGCCTGGTCAAATAAAGGCATCACCTTACAAGAACTGAAACGCTTCGATGAGGCGCTCAATACTTACAACAAAGCCCTAGAGCTCAATCCAGATTTTGCCGAAGCCTGGTCAAATAAAGGCAATACCCTTAATGAACTGAAACGATATGCAGAAGCCATCGCCTGTTATGACAAGTCACTATGCCTGAATCCCGGCTATGCAGAGGCCTGGTCAAATAAAGGGGCAATACTGAACATGTTGAAGCTTTATCCAGAGGCGATTATTCAATATGAAAAAATCTTAAGTATTGATCCGAATATCGAATGGGCATTAGGGGATCTGATAGACTCAAGAATGAAAGTGTGCTTTTGGGATGGCTATCAAAGCAGCATTAAGATGTTGGTTGAAAAAGTCAATAAACTTCAAAAAATTATCAATCCCTTTAAATTATTGGCATTACAGGATGACGCCCGAATTCAGAAAAAGTGCGCTGAAATTTATTCCCTCGATAGTTTTCCACAAGCTCATACTTTTGGAAAAATTTCAAAAAAATACAAACATCCAAAAATCAGAATTGCTTATTTTTCTGCAGATTATAGAGAGCATCCAACCGCACAATTGACTGCCGAGTTATTTGAACTCCATGACCGCTCTCGTTTTGAATTATTCGCTTTTTCCTTTTATGATTCGGCGCAAGATAGTAAATATCGCACTCGTATTAAAAATTCTTTCGAGAATTTTTATGAAGTTGAAAATAAAACAGATCAGGAAATTGCTCAATTAGCTAGAGACTTAGAGATTGATATTGCGATCGACTTGGGTGGATATACGCAATTTGCTCGCACAGGCATCTTCGCTTGCCGAGCAGCTCCGATTCAGGTCAATTACTTGGGCTACCCCGGGACGATGGGGGCCTCCTATATGGATTACATTGTGGCTGATCCGACCGTAATTCCAGAATCAAGTCAAAAGTTCTTTTCGGAAAAAGTGGTGTATTTACCTGATACCTACCAACCCAATGATCGTAAGCGCCAAGTGGCAACTAAAGTATTTTCTAAGTCAGAGCTTGGTCTGCCTGATCAAGGATTTATTTTTTGCTGCTTTAATAATAACTTTAAGATTAATCCAGAGGTATTGGATAGTTGGGCCAGAATACTATCCCAGGTTCCAGGAAGTGTTTTATGGCTGCTAGAAGACAATCCAAGTGCAAAAAATAATTTAATGGCAGAGTTGGAAAAAAGGGATATCGCTTCAGATCGCTTGATATTTGCTGGTCGACTGCAGACCTCCGAGCATCTAGCTCGGCATGCAGCAGCAGACCTTTTCTTGGACACTTGGCCCTACAACGCGCACACGACAGCTAGTGATGCCCTATGGGCTGGACTGCCAGTTTTAACTCGCATGGGGCAAACATTTGCTAGTAGGGTAGCCGCAAGTCTATTAAATGCGATTGATTTACCTGAGCTGATTACTAGTACTTCAGAAGAATATGAGGCATTAGCGGTGAAATTGGCAACCCATCCTGAAAAGCTGCAGGAATTCAAGGAGCGGCTTAAGCTTAATCGTTTGACAAAGCCCCTATTTAATACCGAGCTCTATACCAAGCATCTTGAGACAGCTTATTTGAAGATGTATGAACGCTATCAGGCAGATTTGGCTCCGGGGCATATTTTTGTGTAGTTTTATTTACATAACCATCTAGCGCAACACCCTATGAAATGTGGTGGTAGGCGCTCGTTTACCCCGAGTTACTAGATTAAAACCTAAAAATCTGCTAAAAAAGAGCGTCAGATTTAAAAGCTGTTTTATGTAAATAATTGGTTTGAAAAAAGGACCCACATGAAAATGAGCAAATCAGCATTACTTTCTTCGGTAGTAGTTGCCTTATCAGCAGTATTTATTTGCGCTACACCCGCATTTGCTTCTAGCGCTACTTTGGATAAGATTAAATCTACTGGGGCAGTGACAATGGGGGTTCGCGAATCATCTATTCCAATGTCATACACCACTGGTGATAGCCGTTTTGATGGCTATCACGTTGAAGTTTGTCGAATGATACTGAATGATATTAAAGCTAAGCTTGGCATGAGCACGCTGCGCATTAACTATCAGCCAGTAACCTCACAAAATCGAGTGCCATTGGTACAAAACGGTACAGTCGATATTGAGTGCGGCACTACTACCAATAATGCTAGTAGAGCAAAAGATGTCAGCTTTGCCAATACTCTGTATGTAGAAGAAGTTCGTATTGCGGTTAAAGCCAATTCTGGAATTACCTCTATTTCTCAATTGGCAGGCAAAAAGGTGGCTACCACTACTGGTACAACTTCTGTGCAGCTTTTGCGTAAACATGAAAAAGCCAATGGCGTGAATTTTGATGAAGTGTATGGCAAAGACCATGCAGATAGCTTCTTGCTCTTGGAGTCTGGACGCGCTGATGCCTTCGTAATGGACGGTTCAATCTTGGCCGGCAATATCGCCAACTCTAAAAATCCAAAAGATTACAAAATTGTTGGTGAAGTACTGAGTACCGAACCAATTGCAATTATGGTTCGTAAAGATGATCCTGAGTTCTTGGCGGATGTAAATGCAGCGATTGCAAAAATTGTCGCTAGTGGAAAAATGACTGGATTGTGGAGTAAGTGGTTCCTTGCACCAATCCCGCCAAAAAATATTATTGTAGGTTTGGAGTTGTCGCCAGCCACTAAAAATGCTTGGGCTAATCCAAATAATAAACCTGCTGAAGATTATCAGCAAAAGAAATAAGCAATTAAGTTATCACTCGCATAATTTTTACTTCATTCATTCTTTAAGGCGAGTAAGCGGATGGCTTTAGATATGGGTGTTTTTTGTAAAAGCACCCTCGACGGAGAGGTAGTTGAATACTGCTTTTCCGCCCTCTTTGGGCTCGGCCATAATGCCGACCCTAGTTATTTAGATTGGTTGATGAAGGCATGGGGTTGGACCTTGGCGGTGGCGGGCTTGGGCCTAATGATTGCTCTGGTTGTTGGTGCGGTTATAGGTACGCTGCGCACACTTCCAAACAGTTGTAGGCTGAATAGAGTCCTAGTTCATTTATCAACAGATTGGGTGGAGTTATTCAGAAATATCCCAGTGCTCGTGCAAGTCTTTCTTTGGTATCACGTCATCCCTGCATTTTTCTTGCCCTTAAAGGCGCTGCCATCGTATTGGTTGGTCAGCATTGCATTGGGATTTTTTACTTCAGCTCGTATTGCAGAGCAGGTAAGGGCGGGCATTCTGTCTTTGCCAAGTGGGCAACGTGCTGCAGCAACTGCGCTAGGGCTAACAACGCCGCAAACTTATCGCTACATCATTTTGCCGATGGCTTTGCGCATTGTGATGCCACCACTTACATCTGAGAGTATGAATGTAATTAAAAATTCTTCAGTAGCTTTTGCGGTATCGGTTCCAGAGCTCACTTTATTTGCTATGCAGGCTCAAGAGGAAACCTCTCATGGCGTTGAAATTTATTTGGCAGTTACTGGGCTTTATGCTCTTTCTGCTTTTACGGTAAACCGCGTCATGGCACTGATAGAAAAGCGTAGCCGTATTCCTGGATTCATTACTGCATCTAGTGGCGCTAGTTTGGCTCACTAAATGGAAATCATATGCTGAGCCTAGACTTAAGTTTCTATAACTGGGACTTATTTTCTCATTACATTTTCAAGGGGCTGGTATTTAGTGTGCAGCTTACTGTCATTGCAACGATAGGCGGAATCGTAGTTGGAACGTTTTTAGCTCTTATGAGACTGTCTGGAAAGCCTGCTTTAGTTTATCCGGCAACGTTTTATGTCAATACGATGCGCTCTATACCCCTGGTCATGGTCATTCTTTGGTTTTTCTTGTTGATTCCGATGTTAATTGGCAGATCGATAGGCGCTGATTTGTCAGCAACGATTACTTTTATTGCCTTTGAAGCAGCCTTCTTCTCGGAAATTGTTAGGGCTGGAATTCAGTCGGTTCCCAGAGGTCAGATGTTTGCTGGTGAAGCCTTAGGAATGACCTATGGACAGAACATGCGTTTAATTGTTTTGCCTCAAGCATTTAGGAACATGGTTCCTGTTTTTATGACCCAGACGATCATTTTGTTTCAAGATACTTCTTTGGTTTATGCCATTGGCGCATATGATTTGTTAAAAGGTTTTGAGATTGCTGGTAAGAATTACGGTCGCCCAATCGAAACTTATATATTGGCTGCGGCAACCTATTTTCTGATTTGCTTCTCGCTTTCCAAGGCGGTTCGTGCGATTCAGGCCAAAGTTGCCATCATTCGTTAAACATTTTATTCAACGCCGTAAATTACATAGACCATCATGATTGAACTTCAAAATGTTTCCAAATGGTATGACTCCTTTCAGGTCTTGACTGATTGCAGCACTTCAATCAATAAGGGCGAGGTGGTTGTTATTTGTGGCCCTTCGGGTTCAGGCAAGTCCACCTTGATTAAAACGATCAATGCCCTTGAACCGTTTCAGAAAGGTGAAATCACAGTTGATGGTGTTAACTTGCATGACCCCAAAACAAATCTTTCGAAGTTGCGGGCTCGGGTTGGCATGGTATTTCAAAACTTTGAGCTCTTTCCGCACTTAAGCATTACCGATAATCTGACTTTAGCTCAAATGAAAGTCTTGGGCCGCTCAAACGATGAAGCTAAAAAGCAAGGCTTTAGGTATCTCGAGCGTGTTGGGCTCATGGCACAAAAGGATAAATTTCCTGGCCAATTATCTGGAGGGCAGCAGCAGAGAGTTGCGATTGCTCGCGCCCTAAGTATGGATCCGATATTGATGCTATTTGACGAGCCTACTTCGGCTCTAGATCCAGAGATGGTTGGTGAGGTATTGGATGTGATGGTGAAGCTTGCTAACGAGGGTATGACAATGTGTTGCGTTACTCACGAGATGGGCTTCGCTCGTAAGGTTAGTAATCGTGTCATTTTTATGGATCAAGGTCGCATCATTGAGGATTGCAGTAAAGATGAATTTTTTGGCAATCCTGAAACTCGCTCACCAAGGGCTAAAGATTTCTTATCCAAGATATTGGCTAGCTAAGACTTGTGATTGACTAATTAGGTATTTTTGGCTTTGGGCGCTTCCCAGTTTGAATTTTTAGCACCAATTCTTTATCTTTGCGCAAGATTTTCAGATTAGCCTCATTGCCGGGGCCAATTTGCGCAATTTGATTCAAAAGTTGTGTAACGTCCTTAGTTTTATACCCATTTACAGCAGTTAGCACATCTCCAGGTTTTACACCACCCCGGGCTGCAGGACCACCTTCCAGTACTCCAGATAAAAGCACTCCCTGAGTGTTGCCAGGAAGTCCCAAAGACTCCGTAAGTTCTATAGAAAGATTTTGCGGTTCTACGCCAATCCAACCTCTTGTAACACTGCCATTGCCAATAATGGACTCCATGATCTGTTTGACAAGATTTACTGGAATTGCAAAGCCAATGCCCATGGATCCACCATTGTTAGAGAAAATTGCAGTATTAATTCCTATCAGATTGCCGCGTGTATCAATGAGTGCGCCACCAGAATTTCCTGGATTAATTGCAGCATCTGTTTGTATAAAATTTTCGAATGTATTAATACCGACATGGTCACGCCCCATCGCAGAAACGATACCAGAGGTAACTGTTTGACCAACGCCAAATGGATTCCCAATGGCTAGTACAACATCACCTACATGGACAGACTCAATTTTTCCGAGGGTAATTGGAGTCGGTAACTGTTTGGTATCAATTTTCAAAACGGCAATATCTGTTTCTGGATCGCTACCAATTATTTTTGCTTTAACTTTGCGGCCATCAGAAAGAGCTACATCAATATCATCCGCATCATGAATGACGTGATGGTTGGTGAGGATGATTCCTTCTGGGCTGACTAGAACCCCCGAGCCCAGGCTGGAGCTAGGCTCCTCATCTGGTGGCTGATCACCAAAAAAGAATTTAAATAAAGGATCGGCAGGATTTTGTTTATTGCCTTTTCGCGCTTTTGTCTTTACAGAAGTTTTGCTAGTAAAGATATTGACAACAGCTGGCATCGATTTTTTGACTGCATCGTGATACGAGCCAGGACTTAGAGTGCTGCTGTCATATGAGCCCTCTTTTAAGGTAACCCTGTCGACTATCGCCTCGAAGCCTTCATCAGATATCCAACTTGGTTTTAGGGTAATAACGATAAACCATGCAGCAAGAAGGATAGTTACCGTTTGTGCAAAAAGCAACCATAGGCGATTAAACATTTTTTGGTTTTCTTTGCGAGGTTATTTTTTGAGGCTGTCGCGAATCTCGCGTAGTAATACAACATCTTCTGGGGTTGGCGGCGGCGGTGTATCCATTATGCGAATCTTGTTGACGATCTTCACCATTTGAAAAATCACAAAGGCTAACAAAATAAAATTAATTGAAATGGTGATGAAATTGCCATAAGCAAAAATGGGCACCCCAGCCTTTTTGAGGGCATCGAAGGTTCTGGGCACCCCATCTGGAATATGGCCCAGGACAACAAATAGGTTTGTAAAGTCGATATGTCCCCCCAAAAGGGTCGAAATAACCGGCATAACAATGTCATTTACCAGCGAATCGACAATTTTCCCGAAGGCTCCGCCGATAATCACGCCCACTGCCAAATCAATGACATTGCCCTTTACGGCAAAGTCCCGAAATTCCTTTAAAACGCTCATTTAACCCCCACTTTTTGTTTAGAACCTGATTAACCCCATAACTTTCTTGCTTACCCCACTTTTTACTTTAAAATCCTACCTTTAAGCAATTTCCACCCATAAATACCCTTTCTAGGAATTTTGTAAATGAGTGACAAGCCCAGTATGGATAAGGATCGCCGTAATTGGCTGATCGCCACTTCGGCAGTTGGAGGCGTAGGTGCAGCCGCAGCCCTTTACCCTTTTGTTGACAGTTTTGAGCCTTCTGAGCGTGCTAAAGCCGCTGGTGCCGCTGTAGAGATTGATATTACTGGCATGAAGCCAGATGAAATGCGCATGGTTGAATGGCGCGGCAAGCCAGTGTGGGTTGTTCGTCGCACCCCAGAGCAGGTCGCCGAATTGTCAAAAATTGATAGCGAATTGGCTGACCCAGATTCATTGCGTGATCCATCTCAATTCACGCCTCCTTATGCCCAAAACCAATGGCGCTCAATCAAGCCTGAGTACTTGGTAGTGGTTGGTATCTGCACTCACTTGGGCTGCTCTCCAACGCCTAAATTTGAAGCGGGTGCACAACCCTCTTTGCCAAATACCTGGCCAGGAGGTTTCCTGTGCCCTTGCCACGGCTCTACCTTTGATATGGCAGGTCGTGTCTATAAAAATAAACCAGCCCCAGATAATCTTGAAGTTCCGCCACATATGTATTTGAGCGATACCAAGATTCTCGTTGGCGATGATAAGAAGGCCTAAGGAGAGATAAATGGCATTTCAAGAAAAACAAGTCCCAGCGGACGCCTCTGCGACTCAAAAGCTGATGGCATGGGTTGACTCACGTCTCCCGGTAACAGAAGCATTCAAACGGCATATGAGTGAGTACTATGCCCCAAAAAATCTAAATTTTTTCTACATTTTTGGTGCATTAGCTATCGTGGTGTTGGTAAACCAAATACTTACCGGTATTTTCTTAACCATGAACTACAAGCCTGATGCCGCCAAGGCGTTTGAGTCCGTTGAGTACATCATGCGCGAAGTTCCTTTTGGCTGGTTGATTCGTTACATGCATTCCACTGGCGCTTCGATGTTTTTCGTAGTTGTTTACATGCATATGTTCCGCGGCTTGATATACGGTTCTTATCGCAAGCCACGTGAGCTCATTTGGATCTTTGGTTGCGCAATCTTCTTGTGCTTAATGGGTGAAGCATTTTTCGGTTACTTGCTCCCATGGGGTCAAATGTCCTACTGGGGCGCTCAGGTAATTGTGAACTTATTCTCCGCAATCCCATTCATTGGCCCAGACCTATCCCTTTGGTTGCGCGGTGATTATGTCGTGGGTGATGCAACTCTGAACCGCTTCTTTGCATTCCACGTGATTGCAATTCCATTGGTATTGATTGGTTTGGTTGCGGCTCATATTCTTGCTTTGCATGAAGTTGGTTCAAATAATCCAGACGGTGTTGAAATTAAAAATACACTCGATGCTAACGGGCATCCTGTTGACGGCATTCCATTCCATCCCTATTACAGCGTTCATGATGTGATGTATCTGGGCGGCTTCTTGATGGTATTTGCTTGTGTTGTATTTTTTGCCCCGGAAATGGGTGGATATTTCCTAGAAGCCAATAACTTCATACCAGCAAACCCATTTGTAACACCATCGCACATAGCACCTGTTTGGTATTTCACGCCGTTCTACTCAATGTTGCGTGCGACCACTTCAAACTTCTTGTTACCACTTTGGATTTTCTTAGCAGTCATTCTTGGAATGTTTGCTAAGAGCAGCAAAGACATCAAGATCAAAGGTGTTTGTGCTGCCATTGCAGTGGTATTGGCTGGCGGCTTCTATTTGTTTGATGCGAAGTTCTGGGGCGTAGTGATCATGGGCGGTTCGGTCGTGATCATGTTCTTCTTGCCTTGGCTTGATCATTCTCCTGTTAAATCCATCCGCTATCGCCCACAGTTCCATAAATATATTTATGGCGTGTTTGTGGTCAGTTTTGTGATCTTGGGTTACTTGGGAATTCAGCCGCCATCACCGGTATTTGAAAAGATTTCTCAGATTTGTACTATCTACTACCTGGGTTTCTTCTTAGCAATGCCATTCTGGAGCAAACTTGGTACTTTCAAGCCAGTTCCAACCCGCGTTACTTTTGAGGCTCATTAATTCACGCCTCTGATATTGGTAAAAAGACATTAGGAACTAGTATGAAACGAATTCTTCAAACATTGATGGGCGTCTGCCAGGCAACAGTATTCGTTGCCGCCCTTGGCTTTGCGGTTGCTGCCGATGCAAATGAAGGCGGCTTTCCTTTGGATAAGGCTCCAGACCGCGTCAGCAGTAATGCTTCTTTGCAAAATGGCGCAAAGATTTTTGTGAACTACTGCTTAAACTGCCATGCAGCTTCTAGCATGCGTTACAACCGCTTGCGCGATATTGGCTTGACCGACCAGCAAATTAAAGACAACCTAATTCTTACTGATGCTAAGGTTGGCGATTTGATGACTATCGCAATGACGCCAAAAGAAGGCAAGGCTTTCTTTGGTAAGACGCCGCCAGACCTCTCTGTTGAGGCTCGTGCCCGTGGAACGGATTGGCTCTACACCTACTTCCGCACTTTCTATAAAGACGACTCTACTCAAACCGGTTGGAATAATATGGTCTATCCAAACGTAGGGATGCCACATGTACTATGGCAGTTACAGGGTGAGCGTGCGGCAAAGTTTGAAGAGCATAAAGACCCGCATGATGAAGGCAGAATGGAAAAGGTATTCGTGGGCTTTGAGCAGTTGACCCCAGGTACTATGAAGTCGCAAGAGTATGACGACAATATCGCTGATTTAGTTGCCTTCATGTCTTGGATGGCCGAGCCAGTTCAGCTTGAGCGTAAGCGTCTTGGTGTTGTAGTGCTTTTGTTTTTAGCGATCTTTACACTCTTAGCGTGGCGCTTAAATAAGGCTTACTGGAAAGATATTCACTAATTGAATTTGATGGGCCCTGTAGCTGGGGCTCGTAAGTGAAAGATTTAACGCTGTTGTGCGTTTGTTGTATGAAGTAGAAATTTAAGGAAATAAATTTATGATGGTGTTGTACTCGGGTACTAATTGCCCATTCTCGCAACGCTGCCGTTTGGTGCTTTTTGAAAAAGGCATGGATTTTGAAATCCGCGATGTTGACTTGTTCAACAAGCCAGAAGACATTTCGGTAATGAATCCCTATGGCCAAGTTCCGATCTTGGTTGAACGCGATCTAATTTTGTATGAATCTAACATCATCAATGAGTACATTGATGAGCGTTTTCCTCATCCACAATTAATGCCGCCTGATCCTGTAGCTCGCGCACGTGCACGCCTATTCTTGTTTAATTTCGAGAAAGAGTTGTTTGTTCATGTTGCCGCATTGGAAAATGAAAAAGGTAAAGCTGCTGAAAAGACTCATGAGAAGGCGCGTTTAGCGATTCGTGATCGTTTGACTCAATTAGCTCCAATTTTTGTTAAGAATAAGTACATGCTTGGCGATGAATTCTCCATGCTGGATGTCGCGATTGCTCCATTGTTATGGCGTCTTGAGCACTACGGCATTGATCTTTCTCGCAATGCTGCAGCTCTGTTGAAATACGCTGAGCGTATTTTCAGCAGACCGGCTTATATCGAAGCTTTGACCCCTTCAGAAAAGGTAATGCGCCGCTAAGCAATCCTAGCGGTTCATTTCAGTCGGCATGCCTGACGTTCCAAGTAATAAACCCTATCTAATCCGTGCTCTACATCAGTGGTGCACGGATTTTGGTTTTACGCCGTTTATAGCGGTGTTTGTGGATGCCAGGGTTGAAGTACCGATGGAGTTTGTCAAGAATGATGAAATCGTTTTAAACCTCGCCTTGGAGGCATGCCATCAATTGCAGATGGAGAACGATTGGATTAGCTTTCAGGCGCGTTTTGGGGGTATTCTAAGAAAGATTATGGTTCCGGTGAGCCATGTTTTGGCTATTTACGCTCGAGAAAATGGACAGGGAATGTCTTTTCCATTTGATCCGAAGCAGGCGCGTGACTTGCATATCGCTGATTTATCAGATGGACCCCCTGAAAAGCCTAAAACCACCCGGCCTTCCTTGAAGATTGTGAAATAGGCTAAAATATCTCCGTTGCCCCTTTAGCTCATCTGGTAGAGCAACTGATTTGTAATCAGTAGGTGGTCTGTTCGAGTCGGACAAGGGGCACCATAACTTTCAATCTCAGGCCAAGATGTGCCTTGTCAGAATCGTGTATTACGCTTGGATTAGTGGTCGAGTTGAAGCTCGAAAATACACTTTCTAATGTATTCACCTAAAATCACTCTGTTCCTCCTTAAGGTCTTTGCAATTTCATTGACCCGTTTACTGCCCATGGTTTTTTGGAAGCAATAACTGAGTGTGATATCAAAATACAAATGACACCTTTAATACAACAAAACATTCAGCAGGCAATTCAACATCTTCAGGGTGGATCCCATAGCCAGGCAGAAAATTTGCTGATGCGGGTATTAAAGATAGAGCCAAATAATTTGCCGGCGCTAGAAATTCTTGGCCTTATCAAGGCCAGTAATAATGATTACGCCGAGGCAATTAAGCATCTCAAAAAGGCCGTCAAGATAAATTCACAAAATCCAGCCACTCTCTACAACCTTGCAAAAGCACTGTCTGATAATAATAACCACGCCGAATCAATACCAATTTATGAAAAGGCAATGCAACTAAATAGGAATAACATTTCCTGTTTATTGGGTTATGCGACAAGCCTTGCGCGACTTGAAAAATTTGATAAAGCCTTTGCTGTTTACGATGAAGCTCTAGCTGCTAACGAGAATCTAATAGAAGTGTGGGCAAATAAAGCATTGATTTATACAGAGTTGAATCGTTATGAAGAGGCTTTATTTAGCTGTGAAAAAGCTTTAAATCTTGATCCCAGTGATTTTAAAATGCTGCTTCATAAAGGAAAAAATTTATTTGCGCTAAATAGATTTGACGAGGCGCTTTATTTTTTTGACCAAGCGCTAAACATCCAACCGGATTCCGCTGAGATTTTGATTCAAAAAGCATTTGCTTTTCAGGCATTAAATAAGACAGAGTTATCGCTACACGCGTATTCCAAGGCAATAGAAATGCAGCCTGATTACACTGATGCGTTCATTGGTAGGGGCAATATTTTTATGCAACTTCAGGAGCATGGAAAAGCTTTAGTCGAATACGAAAAGGTGATATCGATAAGCCCCGATGACTCTAAGATTCATAGCAATAAGGGCGTTGCACTAGAAAAATTAAATCGATTCAAAGAGGCATCAGAAAGTTTTGAAAAAGCAATCGATCTCGACCCCAAAAATATTGGGGCCTATCTTAATAATAGTCGTGTGATTAAAGCCATGGGCAATATTGATGCATCGTTTGCTCTCTTAGAGAGGGCGGTGAAAATTGACCCAATGTGTGCAGAAGCTCATTATGAAATGGGTGCAATAGCGCTCAAGCAAATGTCTTTTGATTTGGGCTGGGAAAAGTACGAGTGGCGGTGGAAGTTAAGTAGCCAACCACTATCCCGGCTCCCTGATAAACCGTTTTGGAACGGGGTTAGCTCTGACGGCAGACTTTTAATTGCTGCGGAGCAGGGAATAGGCGACCAGGTACTTTTTAGTTCTGTTTTTAATGAGTTGGATGGATTAAACCAAAAAATAACTATCTCCTTAGAAAAGAAGTTAATTCCTATTTACGAAAGATCCTTTCCCGAGTTTGAATTCATTGATGTCGAAAAATCAATTACCAGTGATGCTGTAGATAAGTATATCCCGATTGGGAGTTTAGCAAAAAATTTCAGGCGTAATGTTGATGACTTTAAAAAGACAAAGTTTCCCTATTTAATTTGTAATGCTCAATTGAGCAATGAATTAAGAAGTCAATTACAAAATCCAAAAAAAATAATATGCGGGGTGGCTTGTAACAGCACCAATCGAATGCTTGGTAATGACAAAAATTTCCCTCTTACGGCACTTTTACCATTGCTACAACTGAATCAATTTACATTTGTAAATTTGCAGCATGGCGATGCCGGAAGTCAGTTGCAAGAGTTGGCTCGCTCGAACAATACACAAATTCATCATTTTTCAAATATTGATTTGTTTGAGGATCTGGATTCGACCATATCGCTTGTAAATGCATGTGATCTGGTGGTAACGTCAAGTAACTCAATTGCTCACCTAGCAGGGGCAATTGGAAAGCGCACAATTCTGATTCTTCCGTTTGAAACGGGGAGGTTTTGGTATTGGCACGAAATCGATAATCATAGCCTCTGGTACCCATCTATACGCATCTTTAATCAAAAAACTCAAGGTCATTGGGGAGGCGTAATGAGTGAGGTGACTGAATTTATGGGGGAGATATGCGTTGAGTAAAAAAATTGTGTTGGCAGTGGGCTTTGATCAAAGAGAGTCGATTGCATACCATGTGTTCTGTCAGAGCATTATTGAGAAGGCGTCTATTCCAGTTCAGTTTTTGCCGTTAGCTGAAAACACGTTAAATGAATATAAAGAGGTTCATACCGACGGAAGCAATAAGTTCATTTATTCCCGTTTTTTAACACCATATCTAATGGATTTTTCAGGTTGGGCAATTTTTGCCGATGGAGATATGGTTTGCGAAGTCGATATTGCAGAGTTGTGGGCATTACGTGATGAAAAGATGGCGGTTCAAGTGGTAAAGCATCATTATCAAACCAAGGCCCACAAAAAGTACCTTGGGAATAAGAACGAAAATTACCCAAGAAAAAATTGGTCCAGTCTAATTCTATGGAATTGCTCCCATCCTGCCAATAAAGTCCTGACCCCAGAATTTATACAAAACCAGCCAGGATCTTATCTTCATCGATTTTCTTGGCTAGAAGATGCTGCTATTGGCGAACTCCCTCCAGAATGGAACTGGCTTGCAATTGAGTATCCAGAAAACCCAAACGCTCAATTGATTCACTACACATTGGGTACGCCATGTTTTAAAGATTATGCGAATCAGTCTATGGCTAAAGCTTGGCATGATAGTTACTCGAGGGTAAATGAAGGTTTTGATTAGCGCATTACAGAAACATACTTCTTGAATCAACTAAGCTTGTAGGACACTCTTAGGAGTAAGTAGTTAGATTGAAACCCTTTTACGATGTGCTGCTGTCTTCAATCCAGTAAAGATTGATTTTTGGTTTCCGGTAAATGAATTAGCGCAACGATTGCCCCAACTATCAAAAATATTGTTGGATACCAAAGGCCGGCCAAATCGCTCCCCCATTGTTGATTTAGCCATGTCACGATTAGAGGTAGCAATCCCCCTATCCAGCCGGCTGCAAGGTTGTGAGGAAGGGTTGCAGCGCTATTGCGAGTATTAGCTGGGAATAGCTCTGCTAATAAAGCCGTTTGGGGGCCAATGACCAATGCAAGAGCCAGTGATAGAAGAGTTAAAATCAGCCCAATCAAAATCAGGGGAGTATTAGCGCCTGGTGATTTGAGATATTGGCCACTTAAAGATTGCAGCATTTGGAACGCTGGCTGAATTAAGACTGCGCCTAATAAAAGCCCACCAATCACAACCGGCTTTCTCCCAGCTTTGTCTGAAAGCCAGCCGGCAAAAAGCGTCAAAGGAAAAAGTGCTAGTGTTGTAAAAATACTTATCTCATCGACAACTTCTGGCGGAAGCTTTGCTGAAGTCTTTAAAAAGATTGCTGTGTAAACCTGTACGCAGAAAAATAGTACGGCTCCACCAGCAGAGATGCAGAAGAAAAGTAAAAACATTCGCTTGCGCGTTTCCGGATCTCGAAAATTACTAAGTAATGGATTCTCCGTTTTTTGATTGCATTTACTGAGCTCCAAAAATACAGGTGTTTCCTCCAGCGCCATGCGCGCTTTACATGCAATGAGCAACAATAAAATAGAAATCCAAAAGGGCACTCGCCACCCCCATTCCTGGAATGCTTCTGGTGAGAGATAACTTCGCAGAAATGCGATTTGCAAAGTAGAAAACAGAATTCCAAGTGGGCCCATTAGTTGTAGAAAGCTAGTCTTGAATCCCCTGTGTTCGTTGCCGGCATGTTCGGTTAGGTATACGGCGCTGCCACCAATTTCACCACCGGCAGAGAATCCTTGTAGTAATCGCAAACAAACCAGCAATATTGGCGCCCAGATTCCAACTTGGGCATAGGTAGGCAGGAAACCGACGCAAAAAGTTGTAAATCCCATCAAGGCAATCGTGATCATAAATACTGGTTTGCGACCAATACGATCGCCCATAGAGCCAAAAATGGCGGCACCGATGGGGCGAACTATCATCCCAACGCCAAAAGTGGCGAGGCTTGCTAATAGGCCTGCGCTTGGGTCGCTGGAAGGGAAGAAGAGAGGGGCAAAAACAACCGCTAATGTAGCAAAAGTCAGAAAGTCATACCACTCTAAAAAAGTTCCAAAACAGGCGGCAATCGCTATTTTTCGGTAAGAATGAGAATCTTGTAATTTTTCTAAGTTATTGATTTTATTCAATTTAGTTCTTTTTATAAAATATTTGTTGCAAAGCAGCAAAAAGTTCTTGATTTGTCATTTTCGTTCAGTTACAGTTTGATGGTGCAGTGCAGTATTTAGGGTATCGAAACTTTTCTGATCCCTAAATCGCGCACCCAATGAACTAGTTGTACCACTTAATTTATGGAGAAATACATGAACCAAGACCAAATCGCCGCTAAATTGTCCCAAATTAATAGCAAAGGCCTCGAGGCTTCATTTTCTTTAAGCGAAGCTGCTTTGGAAAACGCTCAAAAATTGGCTGAATTGAACTATGCAGCCTCTAAAGATGTTTTGATAAATGCTCAAGACGGTATTCAACAAGTTTTGACAGCTAAAGATCCAAAAGAAGTGACCGAACTTCTCAATGCTGAAACATTGCAAGCTGCCGGCGATCAAGCGGTTGCCTATCAAAAGAAGGTAACTAAAGTATTGCGTGACGGCAATAAAGAATTTGCAAACGTAGTTGATGCAAGCATCGACCATTTGCAGGATGGTTTCCAGGATTGGATTAATACTGTTGCCGCTAATGCACCTGCTGGCTCAGACGTATTTCTATCTTCCTTCAAGACTGTCTACGGTAGCGCGTTGCAAGGCTTTGAACAGTTCCGCGCTGCTAGCAAAGAAGCTTTTGCTACTGCAGAAAAAACTGCTGATCAAGCAATCGACGCCGTGCAAGGTCAAATCTCTCAGGTTAAGAAATCTGCCACACCCGCATCACGTGCACGTAAATCTGCTTAATTAAGTCCAGATTTAGAGGTAGGTTTTCAATAAGGCCCCGCTTGGTCAGAACTAGGCGGGGCTTTGCTTTATAGCGATTTATTCAGAATCTGCAGAAGATTCAATCAATGGCATGGATAAATTTTTGCTAGGCTTGACGCCTAGCTCGCGAACCTTCTCAGCAGAGCGAATGAGATTGCCTTTACCAGACTTCAGTTTATTAAAGGCGTCGTGATAACTGGTTTGGGCTTGATCTAAACGTTGCCCAAGCTTCTCTAAATCCTCTACAAAACCCACAAACTTGTCGTACAGATTGCCACATTGTTTTGCAATTTCAAGTGCATTACGGTTTTGTTGATCCTGTCTCCATAAATGAGCCACAGTCCGTAAGGTTGCCATTAAAGTGCTTGGGCAAACCAAAACGATATTTTTGGCTAAAGCTTCTTGATAGAGATTGGGCGCAGTCTTTAGTGCCAATAAAAATGCCGGCTCAATTGGCACAAACATCAAGACAAAATCGACTGAGCCAGTGCCATATAGCGAGCTGTAGTTCTTTCCAGAAAGGCCTTGAATATGTTGGCGTAATGATTGGATGTGTGCTGCCAATTCTTGCTCTGCCACAGCTGGATCAGTAGTCTCAGCATGTCTTGCATAAGCAGTAATGGATACCTTGCTATCAACCACGAGACTTCTGCCTTCAGGAAGTTTAATGACAACGTCAGGCTGAAGACGAGATCCATCGGATTGAGTATGACTATCTTGCACCACATACTCTTCACCCTTGCGTAGGCCAGAAGATTCGAGGATTGACTCCAGAACAAGCTCGCCCCAATTGCCCTGCACTTTTGAATCGCCTTTAAGGGCTTGAGTTAAAGAACGTGTTTCATCAGACATGCGTAGATTGAGATTGGCTAAGCGCTCGATCTCGCTCTTAAGGGCAAAGCGTTCGCGAGCCTCGTTGCCATAAGAGGTGCTTACCTGCTCTTTAAACTCAGTAAGCTTAGTTTGTAGTGGCTTTAGTAGCGCATCTAGGCTTGCTGCATTTTGCTCGGTAAAGCGCTTCGATTTATCTTCTAAAATCTCATTAGCTAGATTCTTAAACTGGTTTGTGAGGGCCTCTTTGGCCTCATTGAGAGACTCGATTCTTCCGAGTCCCTGTTTGCGCTCAGAGTCTAACTCTGCTTCAAGTCCAATAGCATTCTGTAGGGCTTGGTCACGTTCTGTCCGCAGACCAATCGCAAGAGCTGCTTCTGTTTGGGCTTGCTGCTCTGTTCGTGCTAGAGCAGAGCGTAAGTTCAGCGCATAAACCAAAAGGCCTGCACATAAAGCAAATGGCAGGCCAAACAGCAGAAGTGAGCTTAGATCAAAAGTCACGGGCAAATGGAAGAGACTTAAGCCTTGACTAATTTTTGCAGCTCACCAGACTGGAACATTTCAGTCAGGATATCTGAGCCGCCAATGAACTCACCATTGATATAGAGCTGAGGAATCGTTGGCCAATTAGCATATTCCTTAATACCTTGGCGGATTTCGGCATCTTCTAATACGTTCACGGTATGGAGTTTTTCAACACCGCTAGCGCGTAAGATATTGATAGCATTACCAGAGAAGCCGCACTGAGGAAACTGCGCCGTTCCCTTCATAAAGAGTACAACTGGGTGGCTGGTAACGATTTCTTTGATTTGGGCTTGTGTATCCATAAATTCTTTCTTAACGAGCAGTAATTCTGTAAAAAGGGTTTGCAATTCTCTTGGGTAGATTTTAAGACTATATGCGGAAAAAGGTTATTTAAAGCCTCATTACCCGCCTGAATTTCTACCGGAGGCGACTCGGCGATGTCCCGCTAAATCTAAATGCGTTTGAATATCACATAGACCAACGGATTTCATCAGATCAAGGACAGCATCCGATTGATCAAAGCCATGTTCAACAGCGATTAAGCCATTGAGATTGAGATGATCTTTAGCGCCATCAATAATTGTTTTTAGGCAGCTCAGTCCACCAGCATGATCGGTAAGCGCTGAGATGGGCTCAAAGCGCAAGTCACCTTGTTTTAAGTGGGGATCTTGGCTGTTGATATAGGGCGGGTTGCTCAGAATGATGTCAAAGCGATTCTCATCACTTAAAGCCTCATACCAGTTACCCTCAATTAATTGAACTTGAGTTTCAAGACCTAAAAGTATGGTATTGGTTTTTGCAATAGCTAAAGCTTCGGCTGAATGATCGGCGGCTGTTACTAATACATGAGGGGCTGAATGTGCAACTGCTAGAGCAATGGCTCCAGACCCCGTTCCTAAATCTAATACTGATGCTGAACCCTGCAAGCGTTTAATTTCTCGCAGACCAATTTCAACCAGAAGCTCGGTTTCAGGGCGCGGTATTAGAACACCTGGAGCAACAGATAACTCGATATTGTAAAAACCTTTTTTGCCAACAAGGTAGGCAATCGGTTCACCCTGAAGTCTCTTAGACTCAAATCTCTTCCACTCATCCAGTGCCTGGCTATTAAGCCCTAAATCATCGTGCGATAGTAAGGCAGAGCGTGGAAGTTGGTAGTGCTTTTCAAGAATGTAGGCCATCAAAATTTTGGCTTCATTAGGGGCAAGTGCTGAGGCCCTCAGCAAGGAGCGTAGGCTTAAATCTTCACTCACAGATTTAGTTGTCACCCAGTGCTGCAAGCAATTCTGCTTGGTGTTCAGATGCCAATGCATTGCAGAGATCATCAATATCCCCATCCATCATGGCATCTATCTTATAGAGCGTCAGATTGATGCGGTGATCGGTAATTCTTCCTTGTGGGAAGTTATAGGTGCGAATGCGATCACTGCGATCGCCCGAGCCAATTAAGGATTTCCTGGTTTGCGCCTCTAGCTGATGCTTCTCTCGTTCGCGTGCATCCATAATTCGTGACACAAGTACCTTCATTGCCTGCTCACGATTACGATGTTGGCTACGGTCATCTTGACACTCCACTACAGTACCAGTCGGTAAGTGGGTGATACGAACTGCAGAATCGGTTTTGTTGATGTGCTGACCACCCGCACCAGAGGCGCGGAAAGTGTCGATACGTAACTCTGCGGGATTAATTTTTACTGCTTCCAATTCATCTGCTTCTGGCATCACCGCCACAGTACAAGCTGATGTGTGAATGCGTCCTTGAGTTTCTGTCTGGGGAACGCGTTGCACGCGGTGGCCGCCTGACTCAAATTTCAGCCGTGAGTACACTGCTTGGCCAACTAAGCGAAGCACAACCTCTTTATAACCACCGAAATCAGATTCAGCGGCACTAACCACTTCTACTTTCCAGCCTTGACGTTCTGCAAAGCGGGTATACATGCGCAATAAGTCACCTGCAAACAGCGCACTTTCATCGCCACCAGTGCCTGCTCTAATTTCTAGGAAGACATTTCGCTCATCGTTCACGTCTTTTGGTAATAAGAGCTTTTGTAGGGCTCCCGCAAGATCTTCCATGGTGGCTAAAGCCTGCTTTTGTTCTTCGTCAGCAAAATCCTTCATTTCGGGATCCTTGCGCATTTCCTCTGCTGCTTGTGCGTCTGCCTCGGCTTGCTTGTATAGACCAAATTGCTCAACAACCGAAGCAATATCAGAATGTTCGCGCGTGAGCTTCCTATAAGCATCCATATCCTTGGTGGCTTCTTCGGAGGTTAAAAGGGAGTTAAGTTCGGCTAAGCGCGTGTCTAGATGATCTAGCTTAGCCCGCATGCTGGGCTTCATCTAATGATCTTCTGGCTTAGTATGTGAGGCAAATAGTTTGGGTAAGAGCTTAATCAGAGCATCACGCTCAGCGCCATTGGAGTGTTGTAATGCATGAAGAGAACCATGCAAGAATTTGTTGGTTAATCCCTGAGCCATTGCATTCAGTACTTCTTGTGGATCATCGCCACGCATTAAGCGTTTCATGGCACGTTCTAATTCAAGCTGTCTTAAGCGTTCACCCTGCAGCTGAATATCCTGAATGATGGGCACGGCATTGCGTCCTTGCATCCAATGCATAAAGTTGCCAACGCGATCTTCAATGATGGCTTCAGCTTGACTTACCGCAGCTTGACGTAAATTAGCGCCAGTCTGAATCATGACGCCGAGGTCATCTACAGTGTAGAGATACACATCATCTAGTCGTGAGATTTCTGGCTCAAAGTCACGGGGAACCGCAAGATCTATCATCACCATCGGTTTATGGCGGCGCTGTTTAAGAGCGCTCTCCACCATGCCTAAACCAATGATAGGTAAAGATGAGGCAGTACTGGAAACAATAATGTCGAATTCATGAAGACGCCCTGGAAGCTCAGAGAGTTTGAATGATTCGGCTTCTATAGCTTGCGCAGAGATGGAGTCTGCCAATTCTTGGCCTCGTTCAATAGTCCGGTTAGCAATTGCAACATTTTTGGGCTTATGTGCTACAAAGTGTGTAGCACATAAGCTGATCATGTCCCCAGCACCAATAAATAAAATGCGCTGATCAGCGATCTTTTCAAAAATGCGCTCCGCAAGGCGAACAGATGCAGCGGCCATTGAAATTGAATGCGTGCCAATTTCAGTAGAGCCACGAACCTCTTTAGCAACAGCAAATGTTTTCTGAAAAAGTTGATTGAGATAGGTTCCCAACACGCCTGCATCATTTGCAGTGCGAACCGCATCTTTCATTTGACCCAAAATCTGAGTTTCGCCAATCACCATAGAATCTAATCCACAAGCAACTCTAAAAGCATGGCGAACCGCATCAGATTGTGGCAAGGAATAAATATGGGGTTGAAGGCTACTTGGAGCTAGCTGTTGAGTTTTAGAAAGCCAATCAAAAGTGGCTTCATGAAGGAGGTCGGCAGCGCTGGCATCATTTGCCGCGCAGTACACCTCAGTGCGGTTACAGGTTGATAAAATCGTAGCTTCAGGCAGCCCGGCCTGATTCGCGCCAAGCAAATGTTGGCGTAAATCATGCAACGCTTCTTGAAGAAATTCAGGGTCGAAGGCGACCTTTTCCCGAATGGCGACCGGCGCTGTGTGATGATTGATGCCGAGTGTCAACAACTTCATAATGGCGATTATAGATTTGATGACGGCATTAATGGAGGTATCAATGGGGTTTTTAGCTTTTCTGCTAATTGGAGGTGTTTCTGGGGCTTCTGCCTGGATCTTTTACCCAGGCCAAGCCAGTGGGCCAAATCTGGTAAAGCTTCTGTTGGCGGTGCTTATGGGCTTTATATCTGCCTTGCTGAGCTCATACCTAGGCCAGTACTTGGGATTTTTTCAGCCTGGCCAGATGTTGGAGTGGCTAAGTGCCATTTTTGCCTCTTGCCTGGTGGGGTGCATCTACTCAGCTTTTGCCAAATAGGTCTGTCTGGGGTGCTCCACCAACCCAAATAATTTCTTTTTTACCCAGCTCCCTAAGCCATTTATTGGTTTTGCTGAAATGCCCGCAGCTAGCTCTTGCCCCTGGCTCTAAAAAAGGCTTGTCTGTTTTGTAAACACCTAAACCAGAGGGGTGGGAAGACTGCAAAATGAATTGATCGATACCAGATTCAATCAACGGTAATTTAGATTGTGCGTGTCCGCCCCAGAGCATCCAAACTAATTGCGGCCTCTGTGCAGCCAAAGCAGAAATGAGTCGATCGATCAAACTCTTCCAGCCAAGGTTAGCGTGGCTACCTGCCTCACCTAATCTCACACTTAAGGCTGTATTGAGAAGCAGCACTCCTTGCTTTGCCCAGGCATGGAGATCACCATTGGGTAGGTGACCAAATCCCTCAAGAGCAAGTGCTTTGCTAATGTTGCGTAAGGAGCTTGGAAATTCTCGAGAGTGAATGGGGATACTCGCGGGAATTGAGAACGCCAAGCCCTGAGCAAGGCCCGGTGAGTGATAAGGGTCTTGCCCCAGAATCACAGCCTTAACAGATTCAACGGGAGTTAATTCAAATGCTCGAAAAAAATGACTCGGCTCTGGCCGGATGATTTTTGGATCTACATCAAGGGCGGATTGTAAATTGGTTTCTAATTCTTGCCAGGCGGTAGAGTCAAAATAATCACCCAGTAATTTGCGCCAATCTCCCGGAATGTCGTCTTTAGAAAAAGTGGACATCTATGAAATTAAGAGTTCGCGCTATTGGCGATGAGCTCATATTGCGTAGGTAGTTGACTTGCGTGCAAGCTTGCGATGCGCTCATGTTCTAAATCATCGCGATAGAAGCAAAAGTGAATATTTTGCGTTTCAGTAAGGCCAGCAAGAATCTTATCTAGGCGTGTATTGGTGACGCGTTGACCATTGATACTAGCAAGAAGATCACCAGGTGCCAGGCCCGCTAACTGTCCGGCTCCGCCATCCAAGACATGCGTTACTTTTAGCCATCCATTGGTATCGGAATGTCGCATTCCAAGCTGCAGCTTGATCTTCTCTAATTTGGAGTGCGTTTTTTGTTTTACTGAAATTAACTTAGAGGTGATCCATTTCTGAATTGGAATATCTTCTGTGCCAAAAATATAGCGTGCTTTCATGTCGGTCCAGGTTTTCAAAAAACCAACCCCAAGTAATTCATCAACCAAACTATCTAAGCCATCCTCGGCAATACCGTCGAGTGTGACGCCATGTCTTTGCCAAATTAAACGCATGAGGTCATCTAGTGATTTCTTATTTTTTGAGAAGGTCCGAATTTGTAGGTCCAGACCTAGCGCAAATAGGGCGCCCTTACTGTAGTAACTCACTACTGCATTAGGGGTGTTTTCATCTGCTTGGTAATACTTGGTCCAGGCGTCAAACGAGCTATCTGTCAGACTCTGTTTATGTCTTCCTGGACCGCGAAGGATGCTATTCCAATTATTAGAAACTAGCCCTAAATAAGTTTTGAGATCAATGCGTTTACTGCGTAACAGCTGGAGATCATCATAGTAACTAGTAAAGCCCTCAAACAGCCAAAGCAAGCCAGTGTGATTGCGCTTGCTTAAATCATAAGGCTGAAATGCTCTTGGCTGAATGCGCTTGACTAACCAGGCATGAAAATATTCATGACTACATAAACCTAAAAACTCACGATAGACAGTTTCATCAAGCGGTGCATCTTGTTGCGGAATCTGGTCGCGGCGGCATAGTAGTGCTGTGCTGTTGCGATGTTCAAGTCCACCATAGCCATTCAGTACCGCATTGACTAGAAAGAGATAGTTTGCAAATGGAGCTTGATTAGTTTTAGGGTCAAATAAATTAATCGTGCAAGAACAAATAGCTTGCAAGTCTTGTGCAAGGCGCCTTGCGTCAATTGTATTAATGCATCCCTGAATCGCCATACTGTGTGGAATGCCATTTGATTCCCAGCGAACCATCTGAAATTCACCCATGGCAACGGGGTGATCAAGAAGGTCATCATAATTCTGTGCAAGATAAAAACCAAATCCACGCTCGTCGGTTTTCGCTTCCCTTAAACCTGTTTGCACTGACCAATGCTCTGCAAAGCTGGCGTCTGGTGGCGCAATAGCAAGCGAGCAAGGCGTATTATTTTGACCTATGACCTCAAGACATAGGCTGCTTGCGTTGAAGAACCCGCGTTCAGTATCAAGATAAGCAGCGCGTACGGAGGAATCATAGGCATATACCGTCGTGATCACTTCAATTGCACTATTTTCCTTTGGTAAGCGCCACTGATCGTTATTGAGTCTCTCTAAAGGAAGCTTTTTCTTTGTACTCACTGAATAGGCCTCAATCGATTCAATCTGCTTACTAAAGTCTCGAATCAAATAGCTTCCCGGAATCCATGTTGGCATCTGCAATATCTGCCCTTCTGGGTCAGGATTTACAATGTGCAGCTTCACTTGGTAGCGATGACCATGAAGGTCTGCCGGCCATACGGTGTATTGAATTTCTGGAAGATCTGCTGTATTCATGATGTTTATTTCAGTGAACTCAATTTCTTTTCAATATCACCAATCTGAACTGCGCCAGGGAAGCGGCTGCCGTCAGTAAAGAAAAGAGTGGGTGTTCCTGTGATGCCATAGGTTTTTGCAAAAACGACATTCTTATCAAGTGGAGTAGCGCAATCAGTTTTACCACTTGGGCTGATGCCGTTAATCATCCAGTCGATGTATGCCTTGTATGGATCTGATGAGCACCAAATTTGTTTTGATTTTTGGGCTGAGTCGGGCGACAGGATGGGAACGAGGTAGGTATATACGGTAACGTTATCCAATTGTTGCAGGGATTTTTCTAAACGCTTGCAGTAGCCACAATTAGGATCCGAAAATACAGCTAGCTGACGGCTGCCATTACCGCGCACAGTTTTGATAGCGTTAGCTTGATTTAAGTCAGTCCACTTAATGCGATTTATATCAGCCTGCCTTTGCTCAGTAATATTTTTGCCAGTCGCTAATTCAATGATTTCACCCTGAATTAAATATTTCCCAGAGGCATCCGTATAAAAAACTTCATTACCAACCAATACCTCATACAAGCCTGGAACTGGCGCTGCTGACACGCCTCTCACTTTTACATTTGTACCCAGCTTTTTTTGTATCTCCATTTTGATTTGCTGTTCAACTTGTGCATTCGCAGAACCAGTGAAGAGGAGGATGGAGGAGATAAAAGCTAGTGCTGATAACAAGTTAATCAAAATCAATGTCTCCTAGAGCGCGTTCAATGAGGCGCTGTTTAATAAAATGGCTTTTATTAACTAAGCCAAGGCCCCAGTTACGTAGTTGTTGTTCAGTATTGCTGCTTGCAGAAAATAGTTTCTTGAGTTTGTCGGTGACCCACAAGAGTGCGCTTGTATCACCTTGGCGTTGACGCTCGTAGCGACGCAGTAATACTACATCGCTTGGTGAGCGGAAAGATTCGCGTTTACCAAGAATGTTGAGTAAGACAGCAACATCGCGCAAGCCCAAGTTGAGGCCTTGCCCTGCCAGGGGGTGCATCACATGAGCCGCATCGCCAATAAGGATAACTTTAGGCGTTACTTCTGGACCAATAAACCGTTTAGCCTGAATCTTCCTTAGTGGATAGGCCGCCGGGGTCGAGTTGAGGGTGAGCTTACCTAATTGTTTGCCAATGGCACCGTTCGCAATCGAGCTAAATCGCTCTTGCCATTGGATTTGATCTAGTTTTAATAAATCTATCGCATGCTCAGGGGAGGTTGACCACACCATTGATAGTTGTTTGCCGGGCAAGGGGAGCATCGCCACAATATCGCCGCCGGGTAAGAACCACTGAAAGGCTGTTTCAAGATGAGGGTAAGTGCAATTCCAGTTGGCAACTACAGCGCTTTGGGAGTAGCTCTCTTCGCTGGTAGTGATGCCAAGTGATGCGCGAATAGGAGAGTTGGCGCCATCAGCAGCAATAATGAGTTGTGCACGAATGGCCTCACCATTTTTTAGATGTAGCGTACCGCCATCAGCATCAACTTCTAGTCTTTCAATAGCATCACTAATGCGTTCCAACTTATTTTGAAAACGGGATGCTTGATCGAGCGTGTGTTCAATGAGGTTAGATTCGCCAATCCAGGCTAATTGCGGAGTGCCTGCTTCGAAGGCAGACAGGTGAAGCTGATCATCTTTTTCACCACGGTCACCGTAGATACGCATATCGCGCACTGACTGCATGCGACTGTGATCTAGCGCATCCCAAATTTGTAAATGAGCTAACAGTTTTTGGCTGCTGGGCGAAAAAGCATAGATACGTTTACCCCATTGATGGCCCTGAGGGCTTGGCGTGGCCTGACCAAGATCAGGTGCGATTTCAATGGTTTTGAGGCCAAGTTGGGCTAAGCCTAGCGCGCAGGCCTTGCCAGCAATACCTCCGCCAACTACGACAACGTCTACAGAACGGGTTTTAGCCGAATGCGTAGGGGAATTTGGTGGGCTATTTGCGTAAACTTCTGACATAACTCGATGATATCGAAACCAGGCCCTTTACAATAAAGCTATGTCTTTGAAATGTGGCATCGTCGGCCTGCCTAACGTCGGCAAATCTACCCTCTTTAACGCGCTTACCAAAGCTGGAATCGCAGCGGAAAACTATCCTTTCTGCACGATTGAGCCCAATGTAGGCGTGGTTGAGGTTCCTGACCCCCGTCTAGCCTCCTTGGCTGAGATTGTGAAGCCTGAGCGCATCCTGCCTGCCGCAGTCGAGTTTGTCGATATTGCAGGTTTGGTAGCTGGTGCCTCCAAAGGTGAGGGTCTCGGAAATCAATTTTTAGCCAATATTCGAGAAACGGATGCAATTACCCATGTGGTTCGTTGCTTTGAGGATCCGAATGTGATTCACGTCGCAGGCAAGATTGACCCTATCGCCGATATTGGTGTGATCGATACGGAATTGGCACTATCAGATTTAGCAACAGTTGAGAAAACACTCAATCGTTCTAGTAAGGCTGCCAAGTCTGGTAACGACAAAGAGGCAGCAGCCTTGGTTGCAGTCCTTACTAAAGTCCAGGCTCACCTTGATTTAGCGCTACCAGTGCGGAGTCTGAATTTGAGCGAGGAAGAGCTTCTATTGATTAAGCCATTGTGTTTAATCACTGCTAAACCAGCAATGTATGTTGCAAACGTCAAGGAAGATGGCTTTACTAATAATCCACATCTTGAAGCAGTAAAGCAACACGCCGCAAAAGAAAAGGCTCCAGTGGTTGCTGTTTGTGCAGCAATTGAGGCAGAGATTGCTGATTTGGATGATGTCGATAAAACAGAATTCTTGGCTGACCTGGGCATGGAGGAGCCTGGCTTAGATCGCGTTATTCGTGCTGGCTACTCATTGCTTGGTTTGCAAACTTACTTTACAGCCGGGGTTAAAGAAGTGCGCGCCTGGACTATTCATCAAGGCGATACTGCGCCGCAGGCTGCTGGCGTTATTCATACAGACTTTGAGCGCGGCTTCATTCGTGCGCAAACTATTGCTTATGATGACTTCATTCAATTTAAGGGTGAGGCTGGAGCTAAAGAGGCTGGCAAGATGCGCGCTGAAGGCAAGGAATATGTTGTTAAGGATGGGGATGTATTGAACTTCTTGTTCAATGTTTAAGCAGTCGATATATCTTTGACTAATAAAAAAGCCCTTTCAATAAGGGCTTTTTTATTAGAACTTAAACAAACTTAAGCCGACTTCACTGCCTTCTCAAGACATTTCGAAATTTCTTCGTAGCGCTTGAGGGCCAACTTTGTTGGCACTACCTCCTTCTTGCGCCCATCAGCATTTGATGCCATTTTGATGTAGCCCATAGCACTCAGGTTTTTCAAGCGGCCATGTAATGTTGCTTGAGAACCCAGATCTGAAAGTGAAATTAAATCACCCACTAATAGAGGGGTTTTTGAATGTGCGCAGTTAACAATCTTATCTAATAAGTTTTCTTCAATGGCATCGAGTTTCTTGCCGGGGTTAATTCGATCTAAAGCATCGATTAAACTGAGAAAGCGAAGATAAGATGAGGGCTTCGGTATGGCCATAATTTATTAGTATTTAATCCAGTTTAAGGGCTATTAGCTATAGGGCTAGTGTATTCCCTAAGCATCACTTTTTCAAACGAAATTAGTTATAAAAAGCATTCATAATCGATGCATTCTCTAGCTTGCTTAAAGTAGCTTAGAAAAATAACTCGCGAAGAGCTGCTCCTGGATCGGCTGCTCGCATAAATGCTTCACCAACTAAGAATGCATTGATTTGATTGTTGCGCATCAGTTGCACATCAGTACGGCCCAATATCCCTGATTCAGTTACCAAAGTCTTATTTTTTGGAACCATGGCTAGAAGTGAGAGCGTGGTTTGTAGTGTTACCTCGAATGTCTTGAGATTTCGGTTATTGATACCAAGTAAAGGCGTTCTAAGCTCAAGTGCTTGCTCTAGTTCTGGCGCATTGTGGACTTCAACTAAAACATCTAGGCCGAGCTCGTGAGCGCAAGCCTCAAGCTCCTTCATTTGATTCATCTCTAAGCAGGCGGCGATTAAGAGAATTGCATCTGCACCAATTGCACGCGCCTCATAAACTTGATATGGATCTATGGTGAAATCTTTACGAAGTACTGGAATGCTGCAAGCAGATCTGGCCTCTTGGAGATAGGCATTGCAGCCCTGAAAGTATTCAATATCAGTAAGCACTGATAAACAGGCGGCGCCATGCTTTTCATAAGACTGAGCAATTTCTGCGGGTTTAAAATTTTCTCGAAGAATTCCTTTGCTGGGACTCGCTTTTTTAATTTCGGTAATCACGCCAGCTTTGCCGGCAGCGATTTTTTGTTCAATTGAGGCAATAAAGCCACGCGGCTTTAGCTGAGCATCTTTGTTATTGAATTCGGCAATATCACGTTGGTTCCCAAGTGAGACCTGCCTAAGGTTGTTTGCAATCTCAATCTTCTTGGTTGCAACAATTTTGCCGAGAATGTCGCTCATGGGTTTCATTTAGATTGGCTTGCTGCAACAAATGCGTCTAGCTTCTTGCGTGCGGCCCCAGATGAAATTGCGGCTTTGGCCATTTCTACCCCAGAAGCGATATCTTTAGCGACACCGGCAACATAAAGAGTTGCGCCTGCATTGAGGCACACAATATCACTCGCCGCGCCTGGTTTGTTATCGATTACATCCAATACGATTTGTTTTGATTCTTCCGCATTGGCTACTTTGAAGCTATTCGTGAGGGCGGTATTCAATCCAAAGTCTTTAGGGTGGATTTCATATTCGCGGACAACACCATTCTTAAGTTCACCCACAAGAGTAGAACCCTCTAGGGAGATCTCATCGAGGCCATCGCAACCATAAACCACCAGGGCGTGTTCCATGCCTAAGGCTTGCAGCACATGGGCTTGAATGCCAACAAGATCAGGATGAAATACGCCCATCAAGATTCGTTTTGCATCAGCAGGATTGGTAAGTGGCCCCAAGATATTAAAAATCGTCCGTACACCCAATTGCTTACGAATGGGCACCACGTTTTTCATGGCGGGGTGATGGTTGGGCGCAAACATAAAGCCGGCACCTACAGTAGCAATACATTTGGCAACTTGATCTGGGGAAAGTCCTAGATTTACACCCAGAGCTTCAAGTACATCAGCGCTACCAGATTTACTGCTCACGCTACGATTACCGTGCTTAGCAATTTTGGCTCCAGCGGCTGCAGCAACAAACATCGCTGCAGTGGAAATATTGAAGGTATGTGCGCCATCGCCCCCTGTACCCACAACGTCAACTAGATGTGTGCGATCTTCCACCTTAACTGAGGTTGCAAATTCACGCATGACTTGTGCAGCAGCAGCAATTTCTCCAACAGTCTCTTTTTTAGTACGCAGAGCTACTAATAGCCCGGCAACTAATTCAGGCGACATTTCGCCACTCATGATGAGTCGCATCATTGCAGTCATTTCATCATGAAAGAGTTCGCGATGTTCGATGCAGCGTTGCAGTGCTTCTTGTGGAGTAATTGGCATAGTGCTGTTTACTTATTCAGTAAGAAATTCTTGAGCAGTGCATGACCATGCTCAGAAAGAATGGACTCAGGATGGAATTGCACGCCTTGAACAGCGAGTTCGCGATGGCGCACACCCATGATCTCTCCATCAGAAGATGTGGCAGTTACCTCTAGCATCGCTGGTAAGGAACTCTTTTCAATAGCGAGTGAGTGATAGCGAGTAACTTTGAACGGATACGGTAAGTTTTTGAAGACACCCACACCCGTGTGGTGAATTGAGTCAGTCTTACCGTGCATGACTTTCTGCGCACGAATGACCTTTCCGCCAAAAGCTTCACCAATCGCTTGATGTCCAAGACATACACCGAGAATCGGAATCTGTCCTGCGTAGCATTTGATGGTCGCCACTGATATGCCAGCTTCAGCTGGGCTGCATGGCCCAGGAGAGATGCAAATACGCGCCGGGTTGAGCTTCGCAATGTCTTCTACCGCGATTTCATCATTGCGAAGTACTTTGACCTCTTCACCTAACTCAGCAAAATACTGCACGAGGTTATAAGTAAAAGAATCGTAGTTATCAATCATTAGGAGCATCGAGTCCTCCTTGTACCAATTCTGCGGCGCTCAGAACTGCGCGTGCCTTGGCTTCAGTTTCTTTCCATTCGGCAGTAGGATCTGAGTCGGCCACAACACCGGCACCTGCTTGGGAATGCAGCATGCCCTCACGAATCACTCCAGTACGAATGGCGATTGCCACATCCATGTCCCCTGAGAAGGATAGATAACCTACTGCGCCGCCGTAAACGCCACGTTTCACAATTTCCATTTCGTCAATAATTTCCATGGCACGAATTTTAGGTGCACCAGAAAGCGTTCCTGCTGGGAAGGTGGCTCGTAAGACATCCATATTGCTCATGTTCTCTAAAAGATCGCCTTCTACTGAACTCACAATGTGCTGCACATGAGAATATTTTTCAATCGACATGGAATCAGTGACTTTGACAGATCCCGTTTTGGCAATTCTGCCAACATCATTGCGAGCAAGATCAATTAGCATGACGTGTTCGGCAATTTCCTTGGGGTCTGCAAGCAATTCTTTGGCTAAGCGCTCATCTTCTTCTGGGTTAGCACCTCGTGGACGGGTGCCAGCAAGTGGGCGAATCGTCACAATTTTTTCTGCGGCACGTTTTTCTTGACGAACCAGAATTTCTGGAGATGAGCCCACAATTTGCATATCACCAAAATCATAGAAATACATATAGGGCGAAGGATTCAGTGAGCGGAGCGCTCTGTAGAGAGCTAATGGTGAGTCAGTAAATGGTTTGCTAATTCGTTGGCCAATCACAACCTGCATGCAGTCACCAGCCAAAATATATTCTTTGGTTTTACGAACTGCATCTTCAAAATCCGCAGCCTTAAATTTACGAATTAGATCAGTTTTTGCACTTGGCAATGATGCAGGCATATTCGCCGGTTTACTAAGACAAGTGAGTAATTCTTTTAAGCGATCTTGTGCTTTTTCAAAGCCATCAGGAATGCTTGGATCGGCATAAACAATGAAGTAAATCTTTCCAGCGACGTTATCAATCACAGCTAACTCTTCGGTTAGCATGAGTTGAATGTCCGGCACGCCGAGTTCATCCGGTAAATCATGTTTCGCTAGACGCGCTTCGATATAGCGAACGGTGTCATAACCAAAGTAACCAGCAAGACCACCACAAAAACGAGGTAGACCTGGTTGAACTGCAACCTTAAAACGTTTGAAATAAGCATCTACAAAATCTAGTGGATTATCAGTATTGGTCTCAACTGCTTTGCCATCAGTAAGCACTTCATTTAACGGTGAAGTTGGAGTGCCAACCGCTCTGACAATAGTCTTGGCAGGTAAGCCAATAAACGAGAAGCGGCCAAAGCGCTCGCCTCCCAAAACTGATTCCAAAAGGTAAGTGTTTTTCTTGCCAAACGCTTGACTTATTTTGACGTAAAGCGAGAGTGGTGTTTCTAAGTCAGCAAGAACCTCTTTCACAAGGGGAATGCGATTGAAACCCTGCTTTGCTAGGGCATTAAATTCTTCGCGCTGCATTAGGATTTTCCAGTCTTTCCTAACTCAGCGCGCATTGCCTCAATCACTTGAGCGTAATTTTCTTTTCCAAAAATAGCTGACCCAGCAACAAAAGTATCGGCACCTGCTTGGGCAACTTGCGCAATGTTATCCACTTTGATTCCACCATCAACTTCAAGGCGAATATGGCGACCTGTTTCTGCTTCATAGCGATCTAAACGTACGCGAACTTGTTCAATCTTATGAAGAGTGCTTGGAATAAAGGATTGACCACCAAAGCCTGGATTGACAGACATGAGCAGAACTAAGTCGAGCAATTCCAAGGTGTGATCTAAATGATCTAGTGGCGTTGCAGGGTTAAGTGCGAGACCTGCTTGACAGCCTTGATCACGAATTAAATTCAGCGTGCGGTTCACGTGCGGGCTAGCCTCGGGATGAAAGCTAATTAAATTAGCGCCAGCTTTTGCAAAATCAGGCACGATGCGATCTACGGGCTCAATCATGAGGTGAATATCAATCACTGCAGGCTTGCCATTTTTTAAGGCGTGCGGACGAATCGCCTCACAAACTAATGGACCAATAGTGAGGTTAGGAACGTAGTGGTTATCCATCACGTCAAAGTGAACCCAATCAGCACCAGCCGCAAGAACATCCTGAACTTCTTTGCCTAAGCAGGCAAAGTCAGCCGACAGAATGGAGGGGGCAATGAAGAATTCACGATTTGAGGATGATTTTTGGCTTTCCATCCCTAGATTCTAGCTTGCAGTTGGCCTTGGGATGGAGCAGAATTCGAGGATGAATCCCCATGAAATGAGCATTACGGTCAAAGCCCAGTACCTTCCAGAGCAATCTGACCCCGATAACCGCCAATTTGCCTTTGCTTATACGGTTACCATTCGCAATACTGGTCCGGCCAGTATTCAGTTGATTGCCCGCCATTGGTTCATCACGGATGGGGATAATGATGTCCAAGAGGTCCGTGGCTTAGGGGTAGTTGGGCAACAACCGTTATTGCGCGCTGGGGAGCAATTTGAGTACACCAGCTGGGCCACTTTACCCACTCCAGCAGGAACCATGCGAGGCGAATATTTTTGCGTTACCGAGGAAGCACAGATTTTTCAGGCGCCAATCCCTGAATTTGCTCTGGTGATGCCCCGAACCCTCCATTAGGGGGGGCTTGGAAAAACTATTTTTTCCCTTTGCCCGTCCATAGGACAATAAATAGCAATAGCCCCAAAGCAATAGCCCCTTCAATGACAAAGAGCAGCATTGGGTATTCATCGAGTAAATTGGCGATCATGATTTCTAAATTTAAATTATTTGAAGTAAGTGTATTCGCTATTCTGATTACGAGCCTAGTTGCTGGATGCTCGACACCACCCACCAGAAGCGCCGGCTATCGATCTAGCAGCTCTGGAGCAGCTCCCTCGTCTTATAGCTCATCAATAGCTAGCTTTAATGTAGTTTCTTGGCAAGCTTTACCCGGTTGGCAAGATGATGACTTGTCACAAGCTTGGCCGGCGTGGTTAAAAAGTTGTGATGCATTACGTAAGCGAAGCGGAGAGGTGAATTGGCGCCAGGTGTGTGCGCAAACTGCTAACGTATCAGCTCGTGATACTCAAGCGATTCGCTCATATTTTGAAAGCAATTTCCAGGCTTATGAAATTCGCAATAGCGCTGGAAGCGAAACAGGTTTAATTACGGGTTACTACGAGCCAGTAATGAATGGGTCGCAAACCCGCACTAGCACTTACAGCGTGCCGCTCTATGCCTATCCGAATGCTTGGAAAAAATCAAAACCGAATCCAGGGCCAACACGAGCTGAACTCATGAGCTCAGGGATTTTGCAAGGGTCTGAAATCGCGTGGGTACAAGATCCTGTTGCTGCTGCATCTATGCAGATTCAGGGCTCAGGAAAAATTCGCCTGCAAGATGGTCGCGTATTGCGTTTAGGTTTTGCTGGTACTAATGAGCAGCCTTTTAAATCATTTGCACAATGGTTATTAGATCGCAAAGAGATTACTCGCAGTGAGGCCACCATGCAGGGCATTTCTCAGTGGGCTAAGCGTAATCCAGATCGAGTGAATGAAATGCTCAATGCTAATCCACGTTTTGTTTTCTTTAAAGAGTTGCCTAGCAATGTTGATGCTGATCTAGGCCCTAATGGCGCACTTGGTGTTCCATTAACAGGTGAACGCAGCATTGCAGTTGATTTACAAGCTCTGCCATTGGGCGCACCTGTATTTTTGGCTACTACTAAGCCTTTAAGTAATCAATCCTTGCAAAAGCTCGTGATGGCACAAGATACTGGTAAAGCGATTGTAGGTGGCGTCAGGGCTGATTATTATTGGGGTTCGGGTGAGGCCGCAGGAGAAACCGCAGGGCGTATGAAACAAAATGGCAAGATGTGGTTATTGTTACCACGTTAATTGACGGATATTGAAGAGAAAGAAATTGATGAGCTACAAAACAATTTTGACTGAAGTGGATGGCAAAGTTGCCATCATTACCTTAAATCGTCCTGAGGTTCTCAATGCATTAAATGATCAATTAATGGATGAGCTAGGTGCTGCTTTGCTTAGTTTTGATGCTGATGACAATGTTGGCTGCATCATCATTACTGGTAGTGAGAAAGCGTTTGCTGCTGGTGCTGATATTGCATCTATGGCTAAGTATGGTTTGCAGGAAGTCTATCGCGGTGACTTTATTACTCGCAACTGGGAAGAGATTAGAAAAGTTCGTAAGCCGGTAATTGCGGCAGTCTCTGGCTATGCGCTTGGCGGTGGCTGTGAGCTGGCGATGATGTGCGACACCATTATGGCTGCCGATAACGCCAAGTTTGCACAACCCGAAGTGAAGTTAGGAATCATTCCTGGCGCTGGTGGCACACAACGCTTGCCTCGCGCGGTATCGAAAGCCAAAGCGATGGATTTGGCCTTGACCGGGCGCATGATGGATGCCGCAGAGGCTGAGCGCTCTGGCTTGGTGTCACGTATTTTTCCAAAAGCAGATTTAATGAAGGAAGTGAAAGCCATCGCTAAAGAGATTGCTGATATGCCGCTACTAACATCGATGATGGTGAAAGAAGCGGTGAATACTGCTTACGAAACCACGCTCTCAGAAGGTATTCATTTTGAGCGTCGCTTGTTCCATGCTTGTTTTGGAACGAATGATCAAAAAGAAGGTATGGCTGCATTTATAGAAAAACGCCCAGCTAAATTTACCAACTCTTAAATGTAAAGATTTCGCGAGAGATCTAGGTTTTCTCGAGGTAGCGTTGCGCTAGTTTTACCCAATAGCTCACGCCTATTGGAATCAAGGCATCATTAAAGTCGTAAGAAGGGTTGTGAAGATGGCATGGGCCCATGCCATGGCCAACGGCCCGATGATCACCGTCCCCATTGCCCAGAAACACATAGCAACCCGGTTTCTCGAGCAACATAAAAGCAAAGTCTTCTGCGCCCATTGTCGGATCAATATGGGCATTGACGTTTTGTTTGCCCACCAATTCGCCCATCACCTCACTAGCAAATTGAACCTCGGCATCATGATTGATTAATGGTGGATAGTTTCTGGAGAAAGTAATGTCTACTTGGCAATCAAATGCACTTGCAATATTTTGGGTAATCTCCCGCAGGCGTTGCTCCATTAAATTGAGTACTTCTAAGGTAAATGTTCTGATGGTCCCGCCGATAAAAGCGCTGTCAGGAATTACATTACTAGTTTCCCCTGCATGAAACTGTGTGACCGATAACACAGCCGCATCAACAGGGCGCTTATTGCGAGTAATGATGCTTTGCAGTGCCAACACCACTTGCGCTCCAGTGAGTAGCGGATCAGCGCTATTGTGAGGAAGCGCGGCGTGACCACCTTTGCCTGTAATGGTAATTTCAAAAGTATTGCTAGAGGCCATCATCGGGCCCGAGGTCACGCCAAAGTGTCCTTCGGCTAAGCCTGGCCAATTGTGTAAACCGAAAACAGCATTGCAGGGAAATTGTTTAAAGAGTCCATCTTTAATCATTTCATTAGCACCAGCGCCACCTTCTTCAGCAGGCTGGAATATAAAAATAACGCTGCCTTTGAAATAGCGATGATTTGATAAATACTGCGCTGCTCCTAAAAGCATGGCAGTGTGACCATCATGACCGCAGGCATGCATTTTTCCGGCGTTGCGTGAGGTATGCTCAAAATGATTATGTTCTTGTAATGGCAGTGCATCCATGTCGGCACGCAAGCCAATCATTTTTCCAGAACCCAATTCACCGTCTAGGCGACCGACAACACCTGTTTTGCCCATGCCTCGATAAACAGTAATCCCCCAGCTAGAAAGTGCTTCTGCAACTAAATCGGCTGTGCGATTCTCTTCGAAGCGTAATTCAGGATGAGCATGAATATTGCGACGAATGTCTTGAATAGCTTCTGCAGAATCAAGGATTTCAGAGGGTAAATGCATTCCTTCATCTTATCTGAAAGTCCCATTAGTTGCACTCTAGGGCTTGCCATAGGGACTTTAATTGCTCATTATTTGGATGTGCTGTGCAGCAAAATCAAGCGCTTCTATTGAATAAGGGTTGTTATTTAATTTTAGAAGCGCTTTTGGCAAAGAGGGAATCAATCCTAAAAAAGGCACATCCATTTTTTTTTGCAAAGTAGCGATATTTTCTTTTAGAAGAGGCATCTCGCTCGATAAGGAATTGGCAACCCATCCTGCAATTTTCAAGCCACGAGCTTTGATCGCCTCTTGGGTAAGAAGGGCGTGATTAATGCAACCTAATTTCATACCAACTACCAAGATGATTGGTAGGTCAATTTGTTGCGCAAAATTGCCTAGATCTTCATGCTCATTCAAGGGAATTAAGAATCCACCGGCCCCTTCCACAATAATGCAATCGCTGTGTTTTTGAACCTCACTAAGTGCTCGAATAATCGTATCAAGGTCAAGAGTAGTGCCCGTATTTGCCGCGGCCAGATGGGGTGCAACTGGCATGTCTAAAACATAAGGGCATAAATTTAATTGGCCAGGCGCAAGTTGGGAAACAATGCGTAAAGTTTCTAGATCCTCGTTGAGAAGATCGCCATTGGCACTTTGATATGTGCCAGCAGCTACAGGTTTAAAACCGATAGCTTGCTTACCTTGCTTGCGTAGCTTGAGAATGAGTGCACCACTAATAAGCGTTTTTCCAACCTCAGTGTCAGTACCTACTACAAAGTAGCCGGTTAGTTTAGTCATGACTTACTTTCTCACTCACTTGCTGCTCGATCCTTTTCAGAGTCATGATGAGTTTGCGTAATTCATTAACGCTATGGTTTGCTGAAAAGGTAATCCGTAAACGAGCACTGCCAAGAGGTACTGTTGGCGGACGAATTGCCGGAATCCAGTAACCCGCTTCATCCAATAACTTTGCCGCCAAGAGTGCAGTAGCGTTGCCGCCCAAAATGACCGGCTGAATTGGTGTACAAGAAGAAACTTTTTTCCAATCTGAGAAGGTCATTTCATCTTGCCAAATGGTAATGAGGTCACATAGTTGCGCGCGACGCTTTGCACCCTCATCGCTTTCGATGATTTCAAGACTTTTAAGTAAGGTATGCGCAATAGCGGGCGGGGTTGCAGTGCTGTAGATATAAGGCCTACCCTTTTGAATCAGCCATTCAATAAAAGAATCTTGTGCACAAATAAAAGCACCGCTTACTCCGGCAGCTTTACCTAAAGTCCCAATATAAATAATGCGATCAGATTGAATGCCCTCTTGCTCCAGGATGCCATGACCCTGTTTGCCAAGTACCCCAAAACCATGTGCGTCATCTACCATCAATAAGGCATCATATTGCTCTGCTATATGAAGTAACTCTTTAACAGGCGCCAGATCACCATCCATACTAAAGACTCCATCTGCCACAATCAGCTTGAGAGACTTAGTATCTTTTTTAAGAGTATCAGTTAAAGAAGTAAGCTGAGTGTGATCAAACAAGTGAACTACGGCATTGGTTTGTGTGCTAGCCAAGCGAACGCCATCAATCAGTGATGCGTGATTCAGCTTCGCCGAATAAATACTCAGATCGCCACGCTGGGCAAGTCTAGCAAGGCCTGTTATGGCTGTTAGGTTAGCAAGGTAGCCAGTACTAAAGAATAAGGCGCGAGCATTGGGAATGTGTTTTTCTTGAAAAGAAGCCAGCTGCTTTTCAAGAAACTCATGCGCAGCGCTATGACCACTGATTAAATGCGAAGCGCCGCTACCTACCCCATATTTTTCACCACCCTGCGCTAGCGCTTTAATGAGGTCTGGGTGATTGGCAAGCCCAAGATAGTCATTGCTACAAAAGGCCTTAAGCTGCCTATTGCTAATGGTTACATCGGTATCGCAGGGGGATTCGGTAATGCGCAATTTTCGTTTTAGTAATTGCAAATCTAAATCTGCAATTTGCTCTTGCGCAAGTTTTAGGGCATTAAATGCACTGGTCATGTGAGTATCTTTTCGATTGCACGTCTGATAGCTTGACCCATTTGCATGGTTTCTTCGGTAGATAGGATGTATGGGGGCATTACATAAATCGTATTGCCAATGGGCCTGATGAGAACGCCCTCTTCCATGCCTTTGGCAAATAATTCGCGAGGGAAGATGCTTGCATTCTTGAGGTATTCATTTTTAATATCGAAGGCTAAAATCATTCCTTGTTGGCGCCAATGCTCTGTTCGAGAATCGGTTTTTGCCCATCTAAATGCATTCTCTAAATCTTGCGAGCGAGCAATATTTTTTTCTAAAACATGTTCAACTTCGAAAATCTTTAAGCAGGCTAGTGCTGCTGCGCATGCTAGTGGGTTTCCGGTGTATGAATGCGAATGCAAGAAGCCCTGTTGTGTTTTATCACTATAAAAAGTACAGTAAATCGTATCGGTGGTCATGCATAGCGAGAGGGGAAGATAGCCACCACTGATGCCTTTGGATAAGGTTAAAAAGTCAGGCCAAATACTGGCATGCTCACAGGCAAAAAACTTGCCACTGCGCCCACATCCTACTGCTATCTCGTCAGCTATGAAATGCACCTCATAGCGATTGCATAAGTCTCTTACTAAGCGAAGATATTCTGGTGAATACATTGCCATTTGCCCTGCACATTGCACTAGTGGCTCGATGATGATTGCAGCAATATGTTGATGTTCTTCTTTGAATAATTTTTCTAGTTCTGCCGCAGCATGTTTTGCAACATCTATTGCGCTCTCACCAGATTTTGCTTTGCGCGCATCGGGTGATGTGACGGTATACACATCTTGCAAGAGTGAGCCATATGCTTCACGAAAAATAGCAACATCGGTTACGGCTAATGCGCCAAGTGTTTCTCCGTGATAGCCATTCTCTAGGCAAACAAACTTTTTCTTTTTAGGTTTGCCATTAAGTTGCCAAAAATGATGACTCATTTTTAAGGCAATCTCGACTGCAGACGCACCATCGGAGGCATAAAAGACATGACCTAAATTTCCACCCGTGAGCGTGGAGAGTTTTTCAGAAAGCTCTACAACCGGTGGATGCGTAAACCCAGCCAGCATGACATGCTCAATTTTTTCTAACTGATTCGTTATTGCTTGATTAATCTGTGGGTTGGAGTGGCCAAATAAATTGGTCCACCAGGAGCTAATGCAATCAAGTAGAGCATTGCCTTTTTCGTCATATAGCCATGGACCCCGCCCTTTTGTGATGGCAATCAGCGGAAAAGACTCATGATGTTTCATCTGAGTGCAGGGGTGCCAAACGGCAGTGAGGCTACGATCAACGAGAGTGGGTTGATTTAAATCAGTAATAACCTTCATGTTTGATATTTGACCACTAGTTTTTCCAATTTCCGGCATGTATCTGTTATGTTTATGCCTTGAATTGATCTATTTTCTGGAATTTGCCTATGTTGGACGCCCAAACTGCTGAAAAACCGCTTACCTTAGTTAAATCTAAGGCTAATTTACGTAAAGAGGTTGATGCCTCTGGCGATTGGACTGTTACCCAGATCGAGGCACTCTTTGCGATGCCTTTCAATGAATTAATGCTACAAGCTCAAGAGACTCATAAGGTCAATTTCCCTGAGGGTGATGTGGAGTTGGCTACTTTGTTGTCCATTAAGACCGGTGGCTGCCCTGAGGATTGCGGCTACTGTCCGCAAGCTGCTCGCTATGACACCGACGTTAAGGCCGAGAAACTGATGGGCTTGGCAGAGGTTTTGGAAGCTGCTAGGGCTGCAAAAGCAGCCGGTTCAAATCGTTTCTGTATGGGCGCTGCATGGCGCGAGCCCAAAGATCGCGACATTGAAAAGGTGGCAGCGATGATTAAGGGTGTAAAGGCTCTAGGGCTTGAAACTTGTGCCACCTTAGGCATGTTGGAGGCTGATCAAGCCCAGGCATTACAAGAGGCCGGCCTGGATTTTTACAACCATAACCTTGATACCAGCGAAGATTTTTATCGCTCAGTGATTTCTACGCGCGGCTATCAAGATCGGCTTGATACGATTTCCAATGTGCGTGCTGCCGGTATGTCTGTTTGCTGTGGTGGGATTGTCGGAATGGGTGAGTCGCGTGAGCAAAGGGCGGCTTTCCTTGCCCGCTTGGCTAATTTAAGTCCTTATCCTGAGTCCGTACCTATCAACCATCTGGTACCTATTGCAGGTACACCCTTGGCAGACCAGAAGCCTTTAGACCCGCTTGAATTTGTGAAAACCATTGCAGTTGCGCGCATCACCATGCCTAAGGCCCGTGTGCGCTTATCTGCTGGTCGTCAAGCGCTTGGACGGGCCGTTCAGGCAATGTGCTTCTTGGCTGGCGCGAATTCTATTTTCTATGGCGAGCAATTACTCACTACCGGCAATCCAGAGGCGGAAGAGGACCGTGAGCTATTGGCAGAGCTGGGATTAAAGACTAAGCAAAGCCGTAAAGCTGAGGTTTTAGTCTAATTTTCCGGCCTATGGCGCTAATCGACCGCTTCATTATTGAGTTTGATACCGCGCTTCGTTCAGTCGTGGGTGGAGCGAGTGCTCAAAGACCCACTCCCGGTTCAGAATCTGGTGCAAATAGTGCATTAGATTCTGAGCAACGAAAACATGCAGCGGGTTTAATGCGCGTTAATCATGTTGGCGAAGTTTGTGCGCAAGCTTTGTATCAATCGCAAAAATTAGTTGCAAGAAATTCAGATATTCAAGACATGCTTGAGCGCTCTGGTCAAGAAGAAATGGATCACTTGGCGTGGTGTGAAACTCGTCTTAAAGAGCTTGGTTCGCACACCAGCTATCTCAATCCATTTTGGTATGCAGGATCCTTTTTGATCGGCATGATAGCAGGCTTAGCAGGTGATCAGTGGAGTTTAGGCTTTGTTGCTGAAACTGAAAAACAAGTTGAGAATCATTTAGAAAGTCATCTCAAAAAATTACCCGAAGATGATCATCGTTCACGTGCAATTGTTGATCAAATGCGGATTGATGAAATTGAGCATGGGCAAGCAGCTCTGCATGCTGGTGGGGTGGCTTTACCTGAGCCAATTCAAAAAATCATGCAAGCAATATCCCAGGCGATGACAACAACTGCTTACAAAATTTGACATTGATATTAGGGAGTTGGCTTAAGCTAATCCCAGAATTTAAGTTTGTATTAACTTTTGACATATTTTCTTATTACTACTGTTTTTAAATACAGTATATTGAGGAATTATCTAGTCATATAGCTAAGACCTATTCTTAAGTATATTTTCCAAGCCATTGTTTCAAGTAGCTATTTTATTATCACTATCTTCTGAACACATGACGCTAAGTGTTTGTAAACATTAGAGAATTTCCCAAAAAAATCCCTTAAAACACTTGACCCCCCTATTGCGATCCTCTAAAGTGGGAGGAAGTGTGAAAAAGTGGGGTAAATGGTGTTTCAAGGTGCGTCAGCTCTCAATTTAGATGCAAAAGGCCGAATGTCAGTTCCGGCCAAGCATCGTGACGCCTTGATGGTTCAAGGCGACGGCCGCCTTACGCTCACAAAACATCCAGATGGTTGTCTTTTGCTATTTCCAAGGCCGGAATGGGAAGGCTTTAGAGCAAGGGTTGCACAACTTCCTATGGATGCGCATTGGTGGCGCAGAATTTTTCTCGGCAATGCTGCAGAGATCGATTTGGATAATGCCGGTCGAGTTTTGGTGAGTCCGGAATTGCGTGCGGCAGCAGGAATTGAAAAAGAGGTGATCTTGCTCGGCATGGGCAGTCACTTGGAGTTGTGGGATGCAGCAACATATGCTGCGAAAGAACAGGCGGCGATTGCATTAGGTATGCCTGAAGCGCTCAAGCAATTTAATTTTTAATGACAGGGTGCTATGAACATAACTCATCGCCCAGTGTTGCTGGCCGAGGCGGTGACAGCGCTGATCAGTGGGCCGCTCATTCAAAAACAAAACATAGCAAACAATATTCTGCTAATCGATGGGACTTTTGGGCGCGGTGGTCATACGCAAGCTTTGCTCAAACAGCTGCCTCCATCGGCTCGCATGATTTCTTTCGACAAGGATTTAGACGCGATTGCTGTCGCGCAGAGCATCAGCGACCCACGTTTAACCATCGTGCACGACAGCTTTGCGTGCATGGATCAGTATGCATCAGCGGAAACAGTCGATGGAATTTTATTGGACTTAGGAATCAGTTCACCCCAGGTGGACGAGGCACACCGAGGCTTCTCCTTTCGTCGCGAAGGTCCGCTAGATATGCGGATGAATACGGATCAGGGAATGACGGCAGCAGAGTGGCTGGAGCAGGCGCCGCAGGAGGAAATCACGCACGTGATTAAGACTTACGGAGAAGAACGTTTTGCATTTCAGATCGCTAAAGCCATTGTGGCAAAGCGAGAAGAAGGATTGTCCCCAAAAACTACGACTCAATTAGCAAGTTTAGTTGCTAGCATAGTGCGCACACGCGAAGCTGGGCAAGATCCTGCTACAAGAACTTTTCAGGCATTGCGTATTTTTATTAATCGCGAATTAGAAGATTTAGAACTTGGCTTAAAAGCCGCGTTGAACTTATTGAAGCCGGGCGCAAGACTTGCGGTGATTAGTTTTCATTCGCTAGAAGATCGTATTGTGAAACAGTTTCTGCAGGCACATGCAAAAGTTGAGGTGCCTCGTGGCTTGCCAGTGCGTGAAAAAGACTTACCACAAAGTGCTCTAGAAATTATTGGACGCGTGAAACCAAGTGACGCAGAAATATTAGAAAACCCACGTGCTCGCTCTGCCATCATGCGCGTTGCAGAAAAACGAGTAGGGGCCTTAGCATGAATCGCGCTACTCTGACTTTGCTTGCTTTGTTATTAATTTGTGCCTTATCGCTAGTGGCAGCGCAGCAACGCACGCGTATATTATTTGTTGCCCAGGAGCGCGCGCTCATTGAAGAGCGTAAATTAAATCAAGATTGGTTGCGCTTGGAGTACGAGCAACGCAATCTTTCGAAGTCTGCCCGTATACGTGATGTTGCGCGTAATCAATTGCGCATGTCCCCAATTTCTCCTGAACGTACTTTGTATTTAAAGGAGGCTAAATGAGGTCGGTTGGTTTTTCTACGACACCAAATTTAGTGTTGCGTCTGCCCATGTGGCGGTCACGCTTGATGCTCTTCCTTTTGTTCTTTGTTTTTATGCTTCTCCTATTGCGTGCTTTTTGGATTCAAGGTCCGGGAAATGCCTTTTATGAAGCTAAGGGAGTGCGGGGAACTCAGCGTGAATTGGAGTTGCCAGCAAGTCGTGGAAAAATCTTGGATCGTAATGGCCAGGTGATTGCTACTAGTTTGGAGGCAAAGTCTGTGATTGCCTATAACGATACAGTCCCCGATGATTTGTCAGCAGACAAGGTGCGCAAGCTTGCCAGCTTATTGCAAATGAGCGAATCGGATTTGCGAAAGAAGTTGAAAGAAGATCGCAAGCAAATCTTCTTAAAGCGACAGGTCGAGCCGGCAGTTGCGCAACAAATTAAGCTATTAGAAATTCCAGGCATTGGATTGAATAATGAATATCGTCGCTTTTATCCTGAAGGCGAGGCGATGGCTCACGTAGTTGGTTTTACAAACGTCGAAGATCGCGGCCAAGAAGGAATGGAGCTTTCTAGAGAGAAAGAGCTTGCGGGCCATCCCGGGCAAAGACGTGTGGTGGTTGACCGATTAGGACGTGTAGTTGAAGAGATGGCCATCTTGCAGTTGCCTCAAAATGGCAAAGATTTAAATCTTTCTATCGATAGCAAAATACAGTATTTGGCTTATAACGCCGTTAAAAGTGCTGTTGAGGAGCATCATGCAAAAGCAGGCGGTGCCGTAGTTCTAGATACTCAAACTGGCGAAATTTTGGCATTAGCTAATTACCCTAGCTATAACCCCAATCAGCGCAAATATCTCAATGGCGAGCAGTTACGAAATCGGGTATTGACCGATACCTTTGAGCCTGGCTCAACAATCAAACCATTAACCATTGCAATTGCTTTAGAAAAAGGTGCGATTAAGCCCAATACCAATATGGTAATTGGCGCTAAGTATCTTGTTGGACCAAAGCCAATTACAGACACTCACCCTAGTACAAATTTATCTGTAACCGAGGTAATTCAAAAATCAAGCAATATCGGTACCGCAAAAATTGCAATGAATAATCTCACCGCAGAAGAGATGTGGGATTTTTATAGTGCCGTCGGTCTTGGGCAAGTGCCAAAAATTGGATTTCCGGGAGCTGTAGCTGGGACTGTGCATCCATTTAAGAAGTGGACTCCAACTGATCAAGCACGAATTGCATTCGGTTATGGAATTTCAGCTTCACTCTTCCAGGTGGCGCGGGCTTACACAATTTTTGCGCGTGATGGTGAGTTGGTGCCGCTCACTATTGAGCGCAGTCCTGAATTCAAGCCGGGCACAAGAGTGCTCTCTGCTAAAACTGCAATTGAAATGCGCACCATGCTTGAAACTGTTACCGAGCCAGGGGGTACGGCAATTAAAGCGCAGGCTGATGGTTTTCGGGTTGGCGGCAAGACTGGTACTGCACATAAATTAGTGGGTAAGAGTTATGGCAATAAGTATCGCGCTTACTTTGCTGGCTTAGCACCCATTAGCGCGCCTCGCATTGTGGTTGCAGTGATGATTGATGAGCCAACTAGTGGAAGTCACTATGGCGGTGATGTTGCTGCACCAGTGTTTTCAACGATTGTTAGTGAAACATTAAACACTCTTAATGTTTCACCCGACAGTAAAGCGAAGCAAATGGTTTTGCAAGATAAGAGTCCCGAAGAGATTCATACTGCAAATGTACAGACGCAGCAGGTGGTTCTGAAAAGATGAGGGCGGCGTTGAATATAGAACCCAATCATCTGATTGACCATTTGCACACCTTAGCAAATAGCACTGCTAAGGTAAGTGCGGATAGTCGCCAGATCCAGTCTGGCGATATCTTTTTTGCCTACCCAGTCGGCCATGGCAATGCATTAAGGGATGGCCGTCAATTTATCCATGCCGCACTAGGGAACGGTGCAGCAGCGGTCGTATTCGACCCCGCAGGTCTTGATAATCAATATGCAGATCACCCACAATGCATTGCGGTTGAAAACCTCGCGGCAAAAGTTGGTGAGTTATCTGCGCAATGGTACGGCTACCCAAGTAAACAATTAAAGTTAATTGGTGTAACGGGCACCAATGGCAAAACCAGCATTACACAGTGGCTTACTCAGGCTTTGGATGAGCCAAATCATCGAACAGCAGTCTTGGGTACCTTAGGCACCGGCTTCCCAGGTTCTTTGGTGCAAACCGGATATACCACTCCAGATGCGCCAAAGTTACAAACCCAACTTAAAGAATTGCTCAATGCTGGTGCCAAGCAAGTGGCAATGGAAGTGTCATCACATGCCTTGGATCAGAATCGACTAGCTGGCACTCGACTGAATTGCGCTGTGCTTACAAATCTAACGCAAGATCATTTGGACTATCACGGCAGTATGGCTGATTATGCAGAAGCCAAGGCGAAACTATTTCAACTCGCGGGGCTTGAGCATGCCGTCATTAATTTAGATGATCCATTTGGGCGGGAGATTGCAAGTAAGCTTTTAGCCAAAGGCGACGTTAGCGTTTGGGCATACACAATCAACCAAAACGTCCTTGAGGGCTTTGAAAAATTTGGCGATCGTCTGCATCGCGTTTATGCAAAAGATAGTGCGTTAAATGGTGCGGGATACGACTCCGTGTTCACGTATGAGGGGATTGGAAGTAATGGCTTATATATTCCTTTATTAGGTGAATTCAATTTAAGTAATGCGCTTGCGGTATGGGCGGTATTGCTAACCCAAGGTTTGACTTGTGATGAAGCAAGCAAGCAAGTCAGTCAATTGCGTCCGGTACTTGGACGTATGGAATTCATTCAAGTAGGTAAACAGCAAAAATCAGAGGGTTTGCTGGTTGTGGTTGATTACGCCCATACCCCTGATGCACTTCAAAAGACATTGCAGGCTTTGCGTCCCATTGCAGGCCAGCGCGGCGGAAAAGTATGGTGTGTATTTGGTTGTGGTGGCGAGCGTGATATTGGTAAACGCCCTCAAATGGGTGCGGTAGCTCAGCAATACGCTGATCAAGTCATTATTACTAGTGATAACCCAAGATCTGAAGAGCCGCTAGCAATCATGGAAATGATCCGTGGCGGAATCAGCCGGGAAAATTCAAATGTGCAAATGGTTGTTGACCGTGCCGCAGCGATCATGGCCGCTGTGCGCAATGCCGCATCTCAAGATGTCGTATTAGTAGCGGGAAAGGGTCATGAAAATACCCAAGAAATTAATGGCAAGAAATTTGATTTCTCTGACCAGGAACATATTCGCTTGGCTGCTGGAGGCATAGTCTGATGTCTGTTATGACAACACTTGCCCAAGTCCATGCAATGTTGCCTGGAAGTGCTTTGATCAATATTTCCGCACAAGATGCTCGGTTATCAAATATTTCAAGAATTGGCACAGATAGCCGCCAGATTGATCCCGAAGAGTTATTCGTTGCCCTGGCGGGTGAGCGCTTTGATGCACATGATTTTTTGTCTGATGTTGCTAGGGCAGGCGCAACGGGAGCGCTTATTAGTGATCAAGATAAGTGCCCTAAGGATCTGCCTGCTGTTTGCGTTGCCGATACTCGCATTGGGCTGGGTTTATTAGCAAAAGCCTGGCGTAGCAATCATCCAATTCCATTAGCACTGGTGACTGGCAGTAATGGTAAGACCACCGTAAAAGAGATGATTGCCTCTATTTTTAAAGCAGCAGTTGGTCAAGAACATACCTTGGTGACTATAGGTAATCTGAATAATGATATTGGCTTGCCCCTGACCCTATTAAAGCTGCGTTCAGCAGATCTGCTTGCTGTGGTTGAGCTTGGCATGAATCACCCTGGTGAAACTGCTCACCTGGCCGATATTGCGAAGCCCAATATTGCATTGATTAATAACGCACAGCGTGAGCATCAAGAGTTTATGACTACTGTAGCTGCAGTTGCGCAAGAGCACTCTGATGCAATTCGTGCATTACCTAAAGACGGCATTGCAGTTTTCCCAGCGGATTCAGAGTTTACAAGTGTCTGGCACGAAGCAGCTGCTGGCCGCAAGGTAATCGATTTTATTTTAATGTCAGGCCACTCAAAATCACAGGCTGCAGTGATGGGACATTTATTAAGCAATGGTCACGTACAGGTACAAACTGAACTCGGCTCTATAGAGGTCCAGCTCAATACATTGGGCAGTCACAATGCACGTAACGCATTGGCTGCTAGTGCTGTTGCCATAGCAGCAGGTGTGAGTTTAGAGAAAATTAAACAGGGTCTTGAATCATTCTCACCTGTTGATGGCCGTATGCAGGCCAAGAAGATTAATCCCAAGCACACTTTAATTGATGACAGCTATAACGCTAATCCAGACTCAGTAAGAGCAGCAATTGATACTCTAAAGCAGTCAGGCAATATGTCATGGTTAGTTTTAGGCGATATGGGCGAGGTCGGTAATCAAGGCCCTCAATTTCATCGCGAGGTTGGTGCCTACGCTGCCGAGCAAGGAGTTAATCAATTATTTGCTTTGGGCGAGCAATGTCAATTTGCCATTAAAGGTTTTGATGAGGTTCGGAAAAATGGCTTACCTGCCGCTAGCGCAAAACATTTTTCTGAAATGGGTGGTCTTATCGAGCAGTTGAGAGATGCATTACATGCCCAGTCGACTGGTAGCGATGAGCATTTAAATATTTTGGTTAAGGGTTCACGTTTTATGCATATGGAGCGGGTAGTGCAAGCCTTGTTAGAGGAGGCTAAAACATGCTCTTAATTTTGGCGCAATGGCTGCAAGATGATTTTGGCTTCTTCCGAGTCTTTAACTACATCACATTTAGGGCGGTCATGGCAACGGTAACTGCCTTGTTGATTGGTTTAGCCGCCGGTCCTTGGGTGATTCGTAAATTGACTGCTTTGAAGATGGGTCAAGCCGTTCGTACTGATGGACCACAAACCCATTTAGTTAAATCTGGCACACCAACTATGGGCGGCGTGCTGATTTTGATTGGTATTTTCGTCTCTTGTATCTTGTGGGCAGATCTCAGCAATCGCTTTATCTGGATTGTGATGATCGTCACTTTCGGATTTGGTGCAATAGGCTGGGTAGATGACTATCGCAAGGTGGCTCGCAAAGATCCTAAAGGAATGGCTTCCAGAGAAAAATTCTTTTGGCAAACTTTGATTGGATTATTTGCAGCGATCTATTTGGCATTCTCAGTCTCAGAGGTGAATAATCTTAAAGTCCTACAACTTTTTTACGAATGGCTGAAAGGTGGCTTTGCTTTAGATCTTCCAGCAAAAACAAATTTACTCTTACCCTTCATTAAAGAGGTTAGCTATCCCCTTGGCATGATGGGCTTCATCATCTTAAGTTATTTAGTCATTGTTGGCAGCAGTAATGCTGTAAATCTCACTGATGGACTAGATGGCTTGGTGATCATGCCTGTCATTTTGGTAGGAGCTGCGTTAGGCGCATTCGCTTATGTAATGGGTAATGCAATCTATGCCAAATATTTATTGTTTCCCTATATCCCAGGCGCTGGGGAATTGATGATTTTTTGTGGTGCCATGGGTGGAGCAGGTTTAGCCTTCCTTTGGTACAACACACATCCAGCGCAAGTATTTATGGGTGACGTTGGTGCACTTGCTCTAGGGGGCGCACTTGGGACGATCGCGGTTATTGTGCGTCAAGAAATTGTGCTTTTTGTGATGGGTGGAATCTTTGTTGCAGAAACTGTCTCAGTAATGCTGCAGGTGTTTTGGTTCAAATTGACGAAAAAATATTATGGTGAGGGTCGCCGTATTTTTCGTATGGCGCCACTCCATCACCATTTTGAATTAGGCGGTTGGAAAGAGACACAGGTGGTTGTTCGTTTCTGGATCATCACCATCCTATTGGTATTGATTGGCTTATCTAGCCTGAAATTGCGGTGAGCCCAAGAATAAATATGTTGAATATAGAAAACACTTTTGCTAATCCAGCCTTCATAGAAGATGCGGGCTACCAAGCGCCACATCGTTTTTTGATTATGGGTCTGGGCGAGTCTGGAGTTGCTATGGCGAAGTGGTGCCTGGGTAATGGCGCGGCTGTTCGTCTAATAGACACCCGTGAGCAGTCTAAATTTTCTGAACGCCAAAATGCTTGGCTTGATGAATTAAAAATGGCCGGACTGAAAGATATTCAATTCGGACCATTAGTCGATGAATTGTTAGTAGATATTGATGTTATCGGCGTTAGTCCTGGTTTATCCCCGCTACAGGAGCCCACTCAATCATTTTTAGTGAAGGCTAGAAAAGCCAGAATTGATGTTTGGAGCGAAATCGAGTTCTTTGCTCGCGCAATTGCGGCATTAACTCGCATGGCGCAGGCAGCTGAATCAAACCATGAAGCAGCAGTGTTGGCGATTACCGGCACGAATGGAAAAACAACTACCACTGCATTAACAGGACAACTCTGTGAGCGTGCCGGGAAAAAGGTTGCCGTAGCTGGAAATATTAGTCCTGCTGCATTAGATAAGTTAATGAGTTGCTTGAGCGCTGCAGACCAAATTGAAGATATGCCGGATATCTGGGTCCTTGAGTTGTCTAGCTTCCAATTGGTTTATACGCATACCCTTAATGCAACTGCAGCTACCGTACTCAATATCACCCAAGATCATTTGGACTGGCATGGTGATATGCAGGCATATGGAGATGCAAAGGCCAGGATATTTGGCCCCGACACAATTTGTATTTTGAATCGTGATGACTCTTTAGTGATGAATTTAATTTCTGATGATCAAAAAATAGAAAAATCGATTGTGACTTTTGGCTCTAATAGTCCAGATGAGCAGGGTGCCTTTGGTATTGAGCATGACTTGCGTGCTGGCGGAATTGACTGGCTGGTATGGGCTGAGGTAGACGAGGATGTTGAGCCTAAACCAAAACGTCGTCGTAAATCTGCGGTGATTGAAGACAGCGAGCCGCTCCGCTTGAAGCGTTTAATTCCTGCTGATGCGTTGAGAATTCGTGGTCGTCACAATGCATTGAATGCACTGGCTGCGCTGGCATTGGCGAGAGCTGCCAATTTACCAATGAATGTTCTTCTGCATGGTTTGCGTGATTACCATGGTGAGCCTCATCGTGTTCAGAGTATTGCGATTGTGAATGATGTTGAATATGTCGATGACAGCAAAGGGACTAATGTGGGGGCTACTGTAGCCGCTCTTAATGGCTTAGGTAGCAATGAATCCGGTAAGAGAATTTGGTTAATCGCGGGCGGCGATGGTAAGGGGCAGGACTTTAGTCCCTTGCGCGAACCTGCTTTACGATTTGTTAAAGGCGTTTTCTTGATTGGCAAAGATGGTGCTGCCATTGGTGAGGCCATAGGTAAGGACATTCCATGCACGATCAGTGGTAACTTGGAAACCGCTGTTAAGGCTGCGGCACAACAAGCTCAGTCTGGAGATTTGGTAATACTCTCTCCCGCTTGCGCGAGCTTTGACCAGTTTCAAGATTATATTGTCCGTGCCCAAGTATTTATTGGTGAGGTTGAAGAGTTGGGAATGCGTTTTGAGGAGGCTAAAGCGTGAATCTAAAAGACAAATTTTTCCCTCAAAATCGCTTAGGCTTAGATCGCTTCTGGAATTTTTCAAGGGGGGGTATTGATAACTTCCGAACTGGCTTGAGAGATGCTGTATCTGGAGTAGAGCAAACTCGCTCACGCATGATGGAATACGATCAATTGCTCGTATGGGCAGTTCTTTCTTTAATGTTGATTGGCTTGGTAATGGTGTATTCCGCTTCAATTACTCTGGCTGATGGACCTAAGTACGCGAATTACAGTAGTAATTTTTTCTTAATTCGTCACCTGATTTCTTTGGCGATTGCTGCAGGGGTGGGTATTTGGACTTTCAAGATTCCAACCAAGATATGGGATCGCTATTCTCCATTGATTTTTGGATTTACCGTCTTGCTATTGATCGCAGTTCTGATTCCTGGTATCGGTAAGGGTGTGAATGGGGCAAAGCGTTGGATTCCGCTCGGCTTAATGAATTTTCAACCATCTGAGTTAATGAAATTTGCAGCTGTCATTTTTGCTGCAAGCTACACCGTGCAACGTCAAGAGTATTTGCACTCCTTTGTTAAGGGCATGTTGCCAATGGGTGTAGCCGTTGCATTGGTTGGCTGTCTTCTGATGGCTGAGCCAGACATGGGCGCATTTGTAGTGGTGGCATTTATTGCATTTGGCATCCTGTTCTTGGGTGGTATTAATGCCAAGCTCTTTGGGGGCTTGATTGCCGTGGGTTTGATGAGTGGTGCAACGATGATTGCACTTTCACCATTCCGTCGTGGCCGCATGCTCGCCTTCATGGACCCATGGCAGGTAGATAACGCTGCAAATAAGGGTTATCAGTTAACTCATTCCTTAATGGCTTTTGGTCGTGGGGAATGGTTTGGTACTGGACTGGGTGGCAGCGTAGAGAAATTGCATTACTTACCTGAGGCGCATACCGACTTCATCATGGCAGTAATTGGTGAGGAGCTAGGCTTCGTTGGTGTAGTTGTGATGATCTTCTTGTTTTATTGGATCGTACGACGCGCGTTCTTAATTGGCCGTACTGCACTGCAATTAGATCGCAGTTTTGCCGGTCTTGCTGCTAAGGGTGTGGCAATTTGGATCGGCTGGCAAGCCTTTATCAATATGGGCGTGAATCTCGGTTTATTGCCAACCAAGGGGTTGACATTGCCATTAGTGAGTTACGGTGGCTCCGGAATTTTGATGAACGTTGTGGCGATTGCAATGTTGCTGCGGATTGATTATGAGAATCGTATTTTGATGCGCGGAGGGAAGTTGTGACAAGACCTTCTATTTTGGTGATGGCTGGTGGTACTGGTGGGCATATTTTCCCAGGACTTGCTGTTGCTGAATATTTGCGTATCTGCGGTTGGAATGTGTCATGGTTGGGTAACCAAAGTGGCATGGAATACCGACTAGTGAAGTCTTGCGATTTTCCATTTGAAGCCGTTGAGTTTGGTGGTTTGCGCGGCAAGGGTCTTAGGGCCAAGTTGATGTTGCCCATCAATTTAATGCGTGCTTGCTTTCAAAGCTGGAAGATCATGCGTCGCATAAAACCTTCTGTGGTCTTGGGTATGGGTGGTTACATTACTTTTCCAGGTGGCTTGGTAAGTAAGTTATTAAAGCGCCCCTTAGTGCTGCATGAATCAAATTCTGTAGCGGGTAGCGCAAATCGCGCGCTTACTAAAATTGCAATGCGCACATTGACTGGCTTTCCGAATACGATGGTGCATGCTGAGTGGGTAGGCAATCCTATTCGTGAAGAGTTTGAGCGCATTCCAGCGCCCACTTTGCGCTACGAACAGCGTCAAGGGCCTTTGTCTATATTGGTGGTAGGCGGTAGTCTGGGTGCAGCCGCTTTAAATGAAAGTATGCCTGCGGCTTTGGCATTGATTTCTAAAGATGCACGCCCTAGGGTGATTCATCAAGCGGGCGATAAGCATTTAGCCGATTTGCAGAAGCGCTATACCGACTTGGGCGTTGAAGCTGATGTGCTTCCCTTTATTGACGATATGCCATCTGCATATGCACAGGCAGATCTCGTGATTTGTCGCGCTGGCGCTATGACGGTTTCAGAGTTAGCAGCCTGCGGCGTTGCTTCTTGCTTAATTCCTTTTCCATACGCAATTGACGATCATCAAACTGCTAATGCAAAATTTTTAGCTGATGCAGATGCTGCGATTTTATTGCCCCAGCAATACCTTAACCCTCAGGATTTAGCATCAATGATTCAAAACTTTAACCGTGCGGACCTAAGAGATATGGCTTTGCGTGCACATGCTTTGGCTAAACCACATGCGACTCAACGAGTAGCTGAGGTTTGCGCAGATTGTGCGGGGGTAGGCGTATGAAGCATATCGTTCAACAAATCCATTTCATCGGTATTGGCGGTGCCGGTATGAGCGGTATCGCTGAGGTCTTATTGAACTTGGGCTATCAAGTATCTGGTTCTGATTTAGCCGAAGGCCCAGTAACAAAGCGTCTGCGGGAATTGGGTGCAGCGATTCATATTGGGCATGATCCTAAAAATATTGGCACTGCAGAAGCGGTGGTTATTTCCACTGCTGTCGCTGGAAACAATCCCGAAGTGCTGGCGGCACGTGCTGCAAAGATTCCGGTGATTCAGCGGGCGGTGATGTTAGGTGAGTTGATGCGCTTAAAACAAGGCATCGCTATTGCTGGCACACATGGTAAGACCACTACAACCAGTTTGGTTGCGTCAGTACTTGCTGAGGGTGGTTTAGATCCTACTTTTGTCATTGGTGGAAAGCTGAATTCTGCTGGCGCTAATGCCCGTTTGGGCCGTGGTGATTTCATCGTCGTTGAAGCCGACGAATCTGATGCCTCTTTCTTGCAACTTTTTCCAGCAATGGAAGTGGTCACCAATATTGATGCTGATCATATGGATACCTATCAACACGATATGGCGAGATTGAAACAAGCCTTTGTACAATTTATTCAGCGCATGCCGTTTTATGGTGTAGCAGTGTTATGTATTGACGATACTAATGTACGTGACATTATTCCATTTGTATCTCAACCCATCTTGCGTTACGGACTTTCTGATGATGCGGATATTCGGGCGAGTAATGTGCGTGCCGACGGTACTCGTATGCACTTTACGGTGGATCGCCGTACCGTTCGTAGACACGGTGCTAAGCCGGGCCCACTAAATGTGACGCTAAATTTACCAGGTTTGCACAATGTGCAAAATGCCTTGGCTGCAATTGGTATTGCTACAGAGTTGGGAGTTGGTGATGAAGCAATTACAAAAGCACTCTCTGAATTTAGCGGTGTGGGTCGTCGTTTCCAGCGACATGGTGAGATTTCCCTGGCTTCCGGGGGAAGCTTCACGCTGATTGATGATTATGGGCACCACCCAGTAGAGATGGCCGCAACTTTGTCTGCTGCTCGGGGCGCATTCCCAGACCGCCGTCTGGTACTAGCCTTTCAACCACATCGGTTTACTAGAACGCGTGATTGTTTTGGAGAGTTTGTGCAAGTCCTCAGAAACTTTGATGCCTTGGTATTAACTGAGGTTTATCCCGCTGGAGAGGCAAAGATTCCTGGTGCGGATGGTAAGAGTTTAATGAAAGCTACACTTGCAGAAGACAGGTATATAAAAGGCACTCTCAATTCTGCTGCGGTGGTCTTTGCAGTAAACGTTGCCGAAATGCCAGAGAAGTTATCTCAAGTATTAAAAGATGGTGACGTCCTAATCACGATGGGTGCGGGATCAATCTCTGCGCTACCTCATACCTTAGCGGAGGCAAAGAGTGTCTAAGGTAAATGCAAACCTCGGCATGTGGGGTGATCGCGTGAAGTACCAGTTATCTAGGCTGGATGTGAAATCACTTGGGCGTGTTGGCATTTTATTGGGTGGACGCTCTGGTGAGCGTGAGATTTCCCTAATGTCAGGCAATGGTGTTTTGGAAGCTTTACTTTCCAAGGGTGTGGATGCGCATAGTTTTGATCCAGGTTTACGTTGCCCAACAGAGCTAGTAAAAGAAAAATTTGATCGCGTATTCATCTCTCTACATGGTCGCTATGGTGAGGATGGCACTATCCAAGGTTTGTTGGAGTTGTTAAATCTGCCATATACCGGTAGCGGTGTATTAGCTTCTGCTTTAGCAATTGACAAGATTGCGACTAAACAAATTTGGTTAAGCAATGGCTTATCTACCCCAGATTTTGAAGAACTTACTGCAGGAAGTGATTGGAATGCAGTGGTGAAGAAGTTGGGCTTACCTTTGATTGTGAAGCCAGCGCACGAAGGTTCTTCGCTTGGCTTAACCAAAGTGAAGTCTGTAGATGAATTACCTGCTGCTTACCAACTCGCCGCAGGAATGGATAAAAAAGTAATCGCTGAGACCTGCATTGTGGGTGATGAGTTAACTTGCCCATTGGTTGGCCAGGGCGATACAGCTGAAGCATTACCTGTAATCAAAATTATTCCGCCACAGGCGAATTACGACTTCCATAACAAGTACTTTTCAGATGAAACCCAGTACTTATGTCCAACTGGACTTGCCTCTGAAGTCAATGAGCGCGTTCAAGAGTTGGCTTTAGCTGCTTATAAAGCATTAGGTTGTCGCACGTGGGGTCGTGCTGATGTGATGCTTGATCAAAAAACTGGTAAGCCTTACTTACTAGAGATGAATACTTCTCCAGGGATGACCTCCCATTCATTAGTGCCGATGGCAGCTAAGGCTGCTGGAGTGGCTTATGCAGATTTAGTGTTGTGGCTACTGATCCAAACTATGCAACAAAAAGAGAGTGCTGCTGCATGAACACTCTTTTAGACCGGTTTGGAGATATTTTCTCCGTCATCATGTCACCACTGTGGAACTATCCAGAGCGGATGCAAAAGCTTAGCCGCTTCTTAATCCGCTGCTTCACTGTGATGATGGTAATTGGGGTTTTGGTCTGGTTAAGTCAGAGACCTGTCTTCACTTTGAAGCAAATTCAGGTTGAGCCCGTTGCTGGTCAAACGCTAAATCATATTAATAAGTCTCTCGTGAAGCGTCAGGTAATAGAAACCGTGCAAGGCAATTTCTTTAGTGTGCGTTTAGAGGATGTAAAACGTGGCTTTGAGAGTATGCCGTGGGTACGCCACGCTAATGTTCGTCGAGTTTGGCCTAATGGTTTGGTTGTAAATATTGAAGAGCAAAAGCCATTTGCTACTTGGGGCGGCGATGGTAGTAATACCTTGGTGAATACACATGGTGAGCTATTTGCTGGTCGCGTTTCGGAGTTGGTTGACGACAAGCGCTTGTTAGATTTTTCGGGCCCTGATGATGCTAGTAAAGAGGTGATGAGTCTTTACGAAAAAGCAAATAACTGGTTTAAGCCCTGGAATACTGAGGTGGTGAGTTTGGCCTTGACTGAGCGCTATGCATGGCATGTCAAGCTGTCGAACGGCATGAAGGTGGAATTTGGACGCGATGAAGAGAGCTCTGATAGGAATTTAACGGAAGAACGTGTGGCACGTCTATTTAAGTATTGGCCGCAAGTGCAAGAGAAATGGGCTAACCGAGTCGATGCAGTCGATCTACGTTATGCAAATGGTTTTGCAGTTCATCTTGCATCTGCAAGTTTGAAGAAGAGTGATGTAGACGGCAAAAAAAGTGAGCTGAAGCAATGAGGAATGTGAATGAGTAAAGATAATCGCGACCTACTGGTAGGTTTAGACATTGGCACATCCAAGGTAGTAGCCTTGGTTGCAGAGCTAGGTCCTGACGGGCAATTCAATGTGGTTGGCGTTGGCCAAACGGCATCTAAGGGGCTAAAGAAGGGTGTCGTCGTTAACATTGAGGCAACTGTCCAGTCAATTCAAAAGGCTTTGGAAGAGGCTGAAGTGATGGCTGACCGTCAGATTGTTCAGGTTTTTACAGGGATTGCTGGAAATCACATTGTGAGTTTCAACTCGAGCGGTATGGTTGCCATCCGCGATAAAGAGGTGAGCGCTGGTGACGTTGAGCGTGTGCTGGAGACTGCTAAAGCGATCAATATTCCAACAGACCAACAAATTTTGCACATTCTTATTCAAGAATTCATCATCGATGGCCAGGAAGATGTGCGTGAGCCTATTGGAATGAGTGGTTTGCGCTTGGAGGTAAAGGTTCACATTGTGACTGGTGCCGTAAGTGCGGCGCAAAATATTGTGAAGTGTGTGCGCCGTTGCGGTCTCGAGGTGAATGACTTAATTCTGCAACCTTTAGCATCAAGTTTAGCTGTACTTACTGATGATGAAAAAGAGCTCGGGGTTGTCTTGGTCGATATTGGTGGAGGCACTACAGATATTGCTATCTATTGCCAAGGATCGATTCGCCATACAGCAGTGATTCCAATTGCGGGCGACCAAATTACTAACGATATTGCAATGGCATTGCGAACGCCAACCATTGATGCCGAAGATTTAAAGATTGCTCATGGAATTGCGCGTCAAGAAATGGCCGATCCAACCGCCATGATAGACGTCCCTGGCATGGGTGATCGTGACCCACGTCCAATGTCTAAGCAGGCTTTAGCTGCGGTGATCGAGCCCAGGGTTGAGGAACTCTTTACTTTAGTTAGAGGGGTTGTGCGTGATTCTGGCTATGAAGATATGGTTTCTTCTGGAATTGTTCTGACTGGTGGCACAGCCTTAATGCCAGGGATGGTTGAGTTAGCCGAGCAGGTTTTCTTAAGGCCGGCCCGAATTGGCACTCCAGAATATCGTGGCCACTTACATGAAGTATTGCGTAGCCCCAGGTATGCAACCAGCATTGGTTTACTTATGGAAGGTCAAGCACAGTTCTTGCGTGGTCGTCGTGTTTCTCAATCAGGCGCGTTGCAAGGAGTCATGTCGCGCATGAAGGAATGGTTTGCAGGAAATTTTTGAGTTTTTTCGTCGTCGTCAATGTAGTAAGTAATTTACCTAGGAGGGTATATGGAATTTGAAATGTTAGATCAAGAAACAGCTGGCAAGACCATTATTAAAGTGGTTGGAGTCGGTGGCGCTGGCGGTAATGCTGTCCAGCATATGATCCGTCGTGGCGTTAACGGTGTAGAGTTCATTTGCATGAACACCGATGCTGGCGCTTTACAGCGCTCTGAGGCATCTGTGAATTTGCAACTGGGTTCTAGCGGATTAGGTGCTGGTGCCAAACCAGAAATCGGCGCAGCCTCTGCTGAGCAAGCGCGTGCACGCATTGCAGATACATTACAAGGTGCGCATATGGTATTCATCACTGCGGGTATGGGTGGTGGTACTGGCACGGGGGCAGCCCCCATCATTGCTCAAGTAGCAAAAGAAATGGGCATTTTGACCGTAGGCGTCATTAGCAAGCCATTTGATTTTGAAGGTGTGAAGCGTTTGAAAGTGGCCGAGAATGGAGCGGCCGAACTCGAGTCCTACGTAGATTCATTGATTGTGGTTCTCAATGAAAAACTCTTTGAGGTGATGGGTGAGGATGCCGAGTTTGATAAGGCTTTTGCTTGTGCAGATGATGTATTGCATAACGCAGTCTCTGGTATTGCAGAAATTATCAATGTTCAAGGTTTGATCAACGTTGACTTTGAGGATGTAAAGACCGTTATGGGTGAGCAAGGTAAAGCCATGATGGGAACGGCCACTGTTTCCGGCATGGATCGCGCACGTTTAGCTGCTGAAGCTGCAGTTGCATCTCCGCTGCTAGAGGGCGTTGATTTATCAGGAGCACGTGGCGTGTTGGTAAATATTACTGCTAGCCGCTCCTTAAAGTTATCTGAAACACGTGAAGTAATGGCTGCGATCCGTGGCTATGCTGCTGATGATGCAACCGTGATCTTCGGTACCGTGTATGACGAGAGCTTAGGTGATGCGTTGCGTGTAACTGTGGTTGCTACTGGCTTGAATAATCCTCTAGCCCGTAAAGCAAATCAGCCGGAAGTGGTTTGGAGACAGGCTACTGGTACTAGTGATGCAATGCCAACCATGGCAGATCTCAATACTTTTGCCCCTGCTAGCGCATCTGCTGCCATGAGCAAAGTAGGCCTGGATTCTGCTCTCAGCACTAGTTCAGGTATGGCCTTGACTGGATCTGGCAGTACTCCATCGATTGCAGCTCAACCAGCAGCTAGCAGCAGTGTTGATTACAGCCAATATGATTTGCCACGGGTATTTCGTAGCTCCCGTGAGGCGACTCCTGCACCTACTTTAGGTGCAGATAGCTCTCCTCAGGCTAAATCCATGTTGGATAAAGGGGCTGATTACTATGAAATTCCAGCCTTTTTACGTAAGCAAGCAGACTAAGTAAAGCTCAATACAATAGGTAATTGCAAAATGCCAGCGCGGCGCCCCTCCGGACGACGAATCCCGCGCTTGCGTTGGCATGCTTACTAACAATTACTTATTGGAGATGTCATGATTTCTGTAGGACAAAAATTACCTAACGCTACTCTTTATGAATTTTTTGATGAAGAGAGCGAAGGCTGCTCCTTGGGGCCAAATGCCTTTGAAGTTGAGAAACTTGTAGCTGGCAAAAAAATTGTTATCTTTGCATTGCCTGGTGCATTTACGCCAACTTGTTCTGCAAAGCACGTGCCAGGATATGTTGAGCACTACGATGCAATTAAAGCAAAAGGCATTGATGAAATTTGGTGTATATCCGTAAATGATCCATTTGTAATGGGTGCTTGGGGACGCGATCAAAAAGTTGGGAAAAAGATTCGTATGATGGGTGATGGTAGTGCAGAATTTACCAAGAAGATGGGAATAGAGTTGGATCTAACTGCTCGTGGTTTTGGTGTGCGCTCAGACCGCTATGCCATGATTGTTGAGGATGGTGTAGTGAAATCTTTGGATCGCGAGGCTCCTGGTAAATTTGAGGTGAGTGACGCGGCCTCAATTCTGAAAAAACTGTAATTTGAGTTAATCAAGCAACGAATACCCCCTGAATTTAGAGATATCACCATGATGAAACAAAGAACCATTGCCACTCCAGTGAAAACTGTTGGCATTGGGTTGCATTCTGGTCGTAAGGTGACGATTTCTATTAAGCCGGCGCCAGTAAATTCAGGGGTTCAGTTTGTGCGAGTTGATACGCCAGAGCAGTCTGTTGTTCCTGCAACTGCTTTGGCTGTATGTGATACCAGGCTTGCATCCGTTATCCAAAAGGACGGCGTGCGAGTTTCCACGGTTGAGCATTTACTATCGGCTTGCGCAGGCTTGGGTTTAGATAACCTATTAATAGAGCTTGATGGCGAAGAAGTGCCCATCATGGATGGTAGCGCTGCCTCTTTTTTATTTTTAATTGAATCTGCTGGGATTATCGAACAAGCTGCGCCACGTCAGTTTGTTGTGATTAAGAAGGTAGTTGAAGTGCGTGAGGGCGATAAGCTCGCACGCTTAGAACCTTTCTTCGGGTTCAAGTTAGATTTTACAATCGACTTTAAACATCCTGCGGTTGATAAGACTGGACAACGTTTCATTGTGGATTTTGCAGAGCATGCTTACCGCAGCGAAATTGGTCGCGCGCGTACCTTTGGTTTTGCGCATGAAGTAGAGGCTTTGCGTGAAATGGGCCTAGCTCGTGGCGGTAGTTTAGATAATGCAATTGTTTTGGATGAGCACCGCATCTTGAATAATGAAGAGTTGCGCTACGAAGATGAGTTTGTGCGCCACAAAATTTTGGATGCCATCGGTGATTTATATTTAGTGGGTCATCCTATTGTGGGTGCATATGTGGCTGAAAAATCTGGCCACGCTCTTAATAACGCACTTTTACGCAAACTACTGGAAGACCCAAGTGCTTATGCAATAGAATCTTTTGCAGAAACTAAAGCCCCTGGGGCTTATTCTCAAGAAAGCCAACCCCTCTTTTTCTAGGGCGGCATAAAAAATCCAGCAGCTTATTTGGTTTTATTTTGCAGGAGGCGTTCAACCGCCTTACGCAGTTCAGAGTCTGGCGGAAGTTTTTCTGAGAGGTCTTGCCAAGACTTTTGTGCCACTGCATTTAAACCTTTAGGAGCTGCATTTTTGGGATTTTGTCTTGGTTTAACTTCCCAGTCGGGGCTGGCAGGTTTAACTTTGACTTTAATCACCTTGCAATGAAGCCCAATATTTCCTAACTCATTGATTAAACTAGGTAAAGTTTGCTGTAAGCGGGTAGCAATACTGGCGCTACTGACTAGTAAAAAAAGCTCATCTTGGGCTCCCGAGCGCCATCCCGCCTCAATTTTTGGACTCAAGTGACCTAAATCCAGGCATTCCAAGGCCGTATGGAGCTTCGCCTTTATTTTGGCCAGATCTTCTGTCTTGGCCAAAATGCCCCCAAGACCATTTGACTCCCGCAGGTATTCAAGCCAGTCATGGGCTGTTTGATTGCGAGAAGGTTTGCGGGCAAAGTTCATAAAAAATGGGGTTGCGGGTGATAAACTCAAGGACTTCATTTTCTTCAATATCCCATGGTAATCGGTCTTCTTAAAACCCTGGTCGGCAGTCGTAACGACCGCCTCTTAAAACAGTATCGCAAAGTCGTTGCCAAGGTTGGCGCCTTTGAGGCCAGCCTGCAATCTTTGGATGATGCCGCTCTTGCTGCCAAAACGGCTGAGTTTAAATCTCGCCTTGCTGCAGGGGAGTCTCTGGAGGATATGGCTGCAGAAGCATTTGCCGTAGTCCGGGAAGCTAGCGTTCGAGTGATGAAGATGCGTCACTTTGATGCGCAGATCATGGGCGGCTTGGCTTTACATCAAGGAAAGATTGCCGAGATGGGAACTGGTGAAGGAAAAACCTTAACAGCAACCTTGCCAGTCTATTTAAATGCCTTGACTGGTAAAGGCGTTCATGTCGTTACAGTAAATGATTATTTGGCTCAGCGCGATGCTGAGTGGATGTCAACCTTATATAACTTCTTAGGTATGCAAGTCGGCGTGAATCTATCTCAGATGGATCACAAGACAAAACAAGAGGCTTATGCTGCAGATATTACTTACGGCACTAATAATGAGTTTGGTTTTGATTATCTGCGTGACAACATGGTCCAAGACTTGGATCAACGTGTGCAACGCGGCTTAGCCTATGCGATTGTTGATGAGGTCGACTCAATTCTGATTGATGAGGCGCGCACACCACTGATTATTTCTGGTCAAGCTGAGGATCACACTGATCTGTATATCAAAATCAATGCACTCCCGTCTTACTTAGAGCGTCAAATCGGTGAAGAAAAAACGGATGGTACTGGCGTTGAGAAGCCTGGCGATTATTGGGTGGATGAAAAGTCGCAACAGGTTTATTTAACGGAGCAGGGTCACGACAAAGCCGAGGAAATCCTGGTGCAGTTGGGTGCCTTAAATGATGGCGCTTCTTTGTATGCTCCACAAAATATTACTTTGATGCATCACGTTTATGCGGCATTACGTGCGCATTGTCTCTATAACCGTGACCAGCACTACGTTGTGCAAAATAAAGAAGTCATCATTGTTGATGAATTCACGGGACGATTAATGCAAGGTCGTCGCTGGTCTGATGGCTTGCATCAAGCAGTAGAGGCTAAAGAAGGTGTGCCGATTCAGAATGAGAATCAAACTCTAGCCACAATTACTTTCCAAAACTACTTCCGCATGTATGGCAAATTGTCTGGCATGACAGGTACCGCTGATACTGAAGCATATGAGTTCAAGGAAATCTACAACCTTGAAACGGTGGTGATGCCTCCCAACAGAATTAGCCAGCGCAAAGATCGTCAAGATCAAATCTTTAAGTCATCTCGCGAGCGTTATGACGCCGTTGTTAAAGATATTGAAGATTGTTACGAGCGCGGTCAGCCAGTTCTGGTAGGCACTACCTCAATTGAAAACTCTGAGTTGATTGCTGGTTTATTGGATAAGCGCAAATTACCTCACCAAGTACTTAATGCAAAACAGCATGCACGTGAGGCTGAAATTATTGCGCAAGCCGGTCGTCCAAAAATGATCACCATTGCCACCAATATGGCTGGCCGTGGAACAGACATTGTGCTTGGCGGTAATGTAGCCAAACAATCCGCCTTGATTGAGGCGGACTTCGCGCTTTCTGATGCAGAAAAATCCAGCAAGATTAGAGCGTTGCAAGACGAATGGCAAGGTCTTCATGACCATGTTTTAGCTGCGGGTGGTTTGCACATTATTGGTACCGAGCGTCATGAGAGTCGCCGTATTGATAACCAGTTAAGAGGCCGCTCAGGCCGTCAGGGTGATCCAGGTTCATCTCGTTTCTATCTTTCTTTAGATGATTCACTCTTGCGTATTTTTGCTGGCGATCGTTTGCGCGCCGTCATGGAGCGCTTAAAGATGCCTGATGGCGAGCCAATTGAGGCTGGTATGGTGACTCGATCGATTGAGTCGGCTCAGCGTAAGGTTGAAGGCCGTAACTTTGATATTCGTAAACAGTTATTGGAGTATGACGACGTTGCCAACGATCAACGTAAGGAAACATATCGCTTAAGAAATGAAGTTCTTGAAAGCAAAGATATTGGCGATTTAATTGCCAATTTACGTGAAGATGTTTTGCGTTCTGTTTGTTCTCTTTATGTTCCTCTTGAGTCCATGGAAGAGCAATGGGACTTGGCTGGACTCGAGAATGTCTTGGCAAGTGACTGGGGTTTGACTGTCGATTTGCGTGCTTGGGTTGAAGGTGCCGAGACGGTTGACGATACAGAGATTGTTGATCGAGTACTGCAAGCAGCTAAAGATGCTTACGATGCTAAGGTGGGGCTATCAGGCCGCGAGTCTTTTGCAGGATTTGAGCGTTCTGTTCTGCTTTACAGCCTTGATACCCATTGGCGTGAGCATTTGGCAGCCTTAGATCATTTACGTCAAGGTATTCATCTACGTGGCTATGCCCAAAAAGATCCAAAGCAAGAGTACCGCCGTGAAGCTTTTGAGTTGTATGGCGAGTTGCTGAGCATTATTAAGAATGATGTTGTGAAAAGCATCATGACTGTCAAGATCAGAAGCGCTAGCGAGTTGGACGAAGCAGCTGAATCCATGAATGATGACTTGGCTAAATTGGCGGATGTCCAATATCAACATGCGGATCCTGATAAAGAGGTGGCTGGCTCAACAGGTGATCGTGGCGCTCCGATTGAGGTTATTCCAGCGCCGATGCGAACTGGTCCTAAGGTTGGTCGCAATGATCCTTGCACCTGTGGCAGCGGTAAAAAATATAAAAATTGCTGCGGCGCCTTAAGTTAGTAGTTATTTAAAGGGGGCGCGAGTGAGCAACCCCTTAAACCCTCATCTACAATTGTCAAACTATGACAGTTAATCTACCTCTCCCCCAGAAAGCAGATCTTAAGCCGGTTAAAGGTTTTGAGATGGGCATCGCTGAAGCTGGCATCAAGAAAAAAAATCGCAAAGATTTATTGGTCATGACATTGGCTCCTGGATCTCAGGTTGCCGGCGTATTTACTTTAAATCGCTTTTGCGCTGCACCTGTTCAGGTTTGTCGTGAGCATTTGGCGCAAGAGGGTCGCAATGGAGAAATTCGGGCTTTAGTTGTTAATACTGGCAATGCCAATGCTGGTACCGGTGAACCAGGCATGAAGCATGCCTTAGAGACATGTGCTGCATTAGCGAAAGAACTCAAGATTCATCCAGAACAAATTCTGCCGTTTTCAACTGGGGTAATTTTGGAGCCATTGCCGGTAGAAAAAATTATTACTGCTTTACCTAAGGCGGTCTCCAATTTAGGAGGGGATAACTGGTTTGATGCTGCAGAAGCAATCATGACCACCGATACCCAGCCTAAGGCAACTTCAATCACAGTACCAACGCCAGCGGGACCAGTTGTGATTACTGGTATCTGTAAAGGCGCAGGCATGATTCATCCAAATATGGCAACCATGTTGGGTTTCATTGCCACTGATGCTGGTTTTGCTCCAGGCTTATTGGGCAATCTCACTCGTGAGATTGCTGACCTGTCTTTTAATGCAATCACGATTGATGGCGATACCTCAACCAATGATTCTTTCATCATCATGGCGACTGGCCAGTCTGCAGTGCAGATCAAGTCGGCAGCTGAGCCCAATTACGTATTGGTGCGCGATGCTTTAATTGCGCTTGCCAGAAAGTTAGCGCAAATGATTGTGCGTGATGGTGAAGGCGCTACCAAGTTTATGACCATTGAAGTTGTTGGCGGTAAGACTCAGGAAGAGTGCCGTTTAGTTGCTAAGGCCGTCGCTCACTCACCTTTAGTGAAAACCGCTTTCTTTGCTAGCGATCCAAACTTGGGCCGTATTTTGGCAGCGATTGGTTATGCAGGCATTGCGGATTTAGACGTAGGTCGTGTGCAGATGTGGCTTGGAGATGTTTGGGTTGCTAAGGATGGGGGTCGAAATCCCAGCTATCAAGAGGCCGATGGTCAGAGAGTGATGCAGGCTTCAGAAATTACTGTCAAGATTGATTTGGGCCGTGGTAATGCAGTTCAAACTATGTGGACTTGCGATCTATCCCATGATTACGTTTCAATTAATGCGGACTATCGCTCATAAAGGTTTTTGGATAGATGAATGAAAAATTAGACCGACTCTTAAGTCATCTTGAAACCTTTTTACCGAAGCCTTTAAGTGATGAGCAGTGGAAATCGTCGACTGCATTTAGATGGCGCCGCCGCGATAGTATTTTTGGCAGCATTGGCTTCTTGCAGCCTGTGAAGCATGTCTCAGACATTACCTTCGAAGATCTAAAGAATATTGACCGTCAACGCGATGCCATCCGGGACAACACCCAAAATTTCATCCAAAAAAAACCAGCAAATAATATTTTGCTGACTGGTGCTAGGGGAACTGGTAAATCATCATTGATCAAGGCTAGCCTTCACGAGTTTGCCAGTAAAGGCCTGCGTTTGGTGGAGGTTGAAAAAGAGCATTTGGCTGACTTGGCAGATATCACTGACCTTTTGGCCGAGCGTCCTGAGCGTTTCATCATCTTTTGCGATGATCTTTCTTTTGAGGATGGGGAATCTGGCTATAAAGCCATGAAATCCGCCCTAGACGGTTCAGTTTCTGCTCAGGTAGATAATATTTTGATTTATGCCACCTCAAATCGACGTCATTTATTACCTGAGTACATGAAAGATAACGAAGGTTATGTTCATGGTGATGATGGGGAAATTCATCCGGGCGAAGTGGTGGAGGAAAAAATTTCCTTATCTGAGCGCTTTGGGTTGTGGCTTTCGTTTTATCCACCCAAGCAAGATGAGTACCTGGCTATCGTTGCACATTGGTTAAACCATTTTGGTTTAAGTACGGTGCAAATTGAAGCTGCTCGTGCAGAGGCATTAGTTTGGGCGCTAGAGCGTGGTTCACGTTCCGGCCGGGTTGCTTGGCAATTTGCAAAGCATTGGGCGGGCACTCATGCCTAATCTGATTTATTTCTATGAATGAAATAAATCGCCCTGTCACTGTTGTTGCTGCGGGAATATTGATTGATTCTGAGAATCGCTATCTTTTAGGTCAAAGACCCGCAGGAAAACCATATGCTGGCTACTGGGAAGTGCCGGGTGGAAAAGTCGAAAAAGGTGAAACTGTTTTTCAGGCCCTGAGACGTGAGCTACAGGAAGAGCTGGGTATTGATATTGAGGCTAGCGAAGAATTAACTATTCTAGAGCACGACTATCCGCATGCTTATGTTCGCTTATATGTCAGCATCATCCGCAATTGGATAGGCACTCCAATGGGGTGCGAGGGACAAGCCTTATCTTGGGAGTTCATTGGTGCTGAGGCACCGAGTGTTGAGCCTCTGCTGCCGGCTGCTTGGCCAATGCTGGAGTGCCTTAGAAGGTCTTTGGCTTAGAGCTGACAGAGTGTCAGTTTAAATGGCACATCCGCATTAACAGCTTGCGCTTTTTTATCCCGATCAGCCTTTAAGAAGCGTACTGAAAGCAGATATTTATTGGCGCTGATTTCTGAGAAGAAGGTGTCATCTTCTAATGTAATTCGCATTAATTGGTATACCTTGCCGGAGGGCGCTTGCTGAAATGAACCATTGTGAGCAAGCACATCTTTTGCTTCGCCAGATTGACGCAATAGACGCAAAAATAATTGGCATGCCTCTTGCCATGGCAAAAGCGGGTTTACGTAATTTTCTAAAAGTTTGCGCCGCTCAATTGAGGGACTATTTTTCCAAGCGTGATAACTAGGTAAATCAATTGGACTAGTTCCACCAGGAATATTGAGGCGTGTGCGAATCGCATTTAACCATTCACTCTCGGCAATAGCGGAGTTAGGTCTACCGGTGGAGTGATTAATTCCGCTAGCAACAGAGTCAATTTCAGTAAGAGTTTGGGATAGCGCTTCTTGATCTACTTTTTGTGATGATTTGAGATCATTGAGAGCATATTTTTGGCGCTCGAATTCTTTGAGCAATAGTGATTTGATGTCACCCCTGGCGCCAATGTCTCCTAGATCAAACAAAATAGAGATTGCATTATGGTGAAGCTCTGGATCGTCTGAGCGAAGAAAGTGATTGAAGCGGGCGAACAAATACTCCAGTCGAAGCATGCTTCGAACTAATTCGTTAAATGGGTATTCGTAGACAATCACAAGCCCATATTCTATGACGAACTGAGCTGATCTTTCTGAATCTGCAAGATTTCTTGGTGCAAGCTTGCTACTTCTGATTCTAAGTCCCTAAGAGTTCCCTGGTTTTCAATCACCATATCGGCATGCTTGAGACGTTCGTGGCGACTGGCTTGGGCCGCGAGAATTCCTTGTAGCTCCTCTCTGGCTAAATTGCTGCGCTGCATCACTCTTTTAATCTGAATCTCTTCCGGGGTGTCCACCACTACCAAGCGATCTATCAAACTTAACCAGGAGCCGGACTCAATGAGTAGAGGTGCGACAAAGACTAGGTAGGGCGCACCATCTTTGCTGAGCTGCAAGGCCTGTCTGATGGTCTCTTGGCGAATGAGCGGGTGAGTAATCGCCTCCAGGGATTTTCTGGCCTCAGGCTTTGCAAAAACGAGAGCACGCATCTTGTCTCTGTTCAGCGCCCCATTGACTGTAATAAAGCCTGGGCCAAATTGTTCCTCGATTAGTGCAATGGCTGGTCCATTGGATGCGGTAACTTGATGGGCAATGAGGTCGCTGTCCACAATGCCTGCGCCTAGTTTGGCCAGTAAGTCGCTTACAGTGGTTTTCCCGGATCCAATGCCACCGGTTAGGCCAATAAGGGGTATATGCCCCTTGAGTGCGCTTAAGTCAGATTGCTCAGCAGTAGGTTTTGGAGGAACTGTGGCCATAACAACTCAATGATGCCAGCAAAGATCAGAAATGGGCCAAAAGGAAAGGGCGTCTCATGATTCTTCTGATTAAATCGTAGCCATACTATGCCGCCAATGATTCCGGTTATAGAAGCTATGAGCAGGGTGCTTGGCAGGCTTGCCCATCCCAGCCAAGCACTGAGCGCAGCGAGAAGCTTGGCATCACCCATGCCAATCCCATCTTGTTTCTTGATATATCGATATAGGCGATTCAATAGCCATAACAGTAGGTAGCCAAGTAGGCTGCCAAAGATCGATTCTTGAAGACTTACAAACTGCAGGCCCGGTAAGCTATTGAAGCAAAGACCAGTGAAGATCAGCGGAAGAGTGATGAAGTCGGGTAGCCGGAAAGTTCGTAGATCGATATAGGCCAAGTAAGCCAATATCAGGATCAGCAAAACCCGAATAAGGTCGACAACTTCTGGAGAGCCCATTAGACAATCTGTCCTAGATTAAAGATTGGGAGATATAGGATTATGACAAAACTGCCGATTACAACCCCAACAAAGATAATGAGCAAGGGCTCTAAGCTTTGACTCAAAGTATTCAGGCGGTTGCTCAGTTGGGAGCCTAAGGTATGGGCTCGTTTGCTCAGCATTATTGGAAGAGAGCCGCTTTCTGAGGCGATTCGGAGTAATTGCAAAGTTTCAATATCAAATAAGACATGTTTAGGGTCAGCACGAATTAGTGCATCACCTAGTGGCCAGCCTCTAGTGAGGTGTTTAAAGATTTCTGCGCTTAAATCGTGGCTAAGCCAATGGTTAGAGGATTGCGCCGTCACCCGGAGCGCGTCTGGAAGTGCTAAGCCTGAGTCTAATAAATGCCCGAAAGTCCTGCACCAGTGGGTCAGCGTTGCCAGGCGAAATAATTTACCCAAAACGGGAATCTGAAAACTCAGTTCATCACATGTTTTCTGTAGGCGAGGTATTTTTAGCCAAGCGAATAAAAATAATCCAACGCTAACAATGAAGAGGCCAGTCATTTCCAGGTAGAAGTGTTCAATGACAGTCGATATCTGTATGAGCACTTTTGTGGGCGCTGGTAATTCAGCCTGAAAGTGGGCGAAGACGTCCTTAAATACCGGCACAACCCAAATCATCATGACCAGAATCAGCAGAACAGAGCTGGCAAGGGTGATGATGGGATAGCTAAGCGCTTGCTGGATTTTGCGGCGTAATTCAATTTGCGCTTCCAGTTGTCGACAAATCGTTTCTAGTGCCAATTCAATATTACCGGTGCGCTCACTGACCCGAATAAGATTAATAAATTCCGCAGAAAATTGGTTTCTCTGCGCCACCAATGCTTGAGAAAAGCCCTCTCCCCGCCTGAGCTGGGCGCATAAATTAGCCAAGCAGATCTGCCAGTGCTTGGGGGCAGACGCTAGAATAAGTTCCATCGCATTTAAGAGTGCAAGACCAGCGCTTAAAAGCGATAAGAGCTGCTGAGCGAATGTCAGTTGATCTGATTTGCTTAGTGCCATGTGCCGACCTCGCTCTCTAGGTCAGACTCTCTAATCAAGCCCTCTTTTACATATCGAAGCCCAGCCTCATGCATGGTGAGGGGCTTTAAGGATGAGTCAAATAAGTGTTGCACACCTAATACTTCATGCACTCCGATACGACCATGACGTCCGCTACCTTTGCAAGCGGCACACGGGGTCACTTTATGTTTAGCTTGACCCTGGCATTGCCGACATATTTTTCGAATCAAGCGTTGCGAGCTGATTGTGCGCAAACAAGATTCCAGTGATTCTTGGTCAAGCCCTAAACTTTTCAGTCTGATTAAAGCGCCTCTAGCATTGCGAGTATGTAATGTGCTCAGGACAAGATGACCAGTTTGCGCGGCCTGTATGGCGATCTGGGCGGTAGCGCTATCCCGAATTTCACCAATCATGATGACATCCGGATCCTGTCGTAAGAGCGCGCGAATAATCGTGGAGAAATCTAAACCTGAGCGAGGGTGATAGGCGACTTGATTTACTCCAGGTAGACGAATCTCAATGGGATCCTCTATGGAGCACAGGTTTCGGTGACTTTGATTTAGGGCGCGTAAGCAGCTATACAGAGTTCTGGTTTTACCGCTACCAGTTGGTCCCGTAACCAATATCAAGCCATTTGTTTGATTGAGAGCATCTTGGAAAATGGTTAGTTGCTCTGGATGCAAGCCAATTTGATCGATAGCCAGATCATTGATGCAACTAGGCAAAATCCGCACAACAGCCTTTTCACCATAGAGAGTGGGGAGTATCGATACTCGGCAGTCAATATTTGGCTTGGAAAAATCATAGCCAATTAAGAGTCGTCCATCTTGGGGAAGGCGTTTCTCTGCAATATCGAGCCGTGCCAATATTTTGATGCGAGTGATTAAGCGTTCGTGAAGTTCAATCCCAAATTGGGCCTGGATTTGTAGCAGGCCGTCTACTCGAATGCGGACTAAAGTACCCTGGGAAGCGGCTTCAATATGAACATCACTCGCCCTAGATTCAAGCGCATTAACTGCGATTTCATGCCAGGTGCGAATAATGAGTGAGTCATCATGGGTGTTACTCAATCTTGCTCTTGAGTGAGGGCAGGTTGATACAGTTTTACAGTCTTTACTCCCTGCTCATCAAATTGCACGATCTCCATCACAATTCCTGCAATTTTTAAACTGACGTCATGATCGGGAATTGCTTCGAGCTTTTCAAGGATGAGGCCATTTAAAGTGCGAGGACCATCCAAAGGCAAGTTGAGGTTGAGAAGGCGATTAAGATCTCTTAGCGATGCAGTGCCACTCGCCAGATAAGTACCATCAGCTAGCCAATGAGGGTCAGTTGATAAATTGGAAAAAGAAGTGGTGAACTCACCAATGAGCTCCTCCACAATATCTTCGAAGGTGACTAGACCAAGGACTTCGCCATACTCGTTGACAACTAGGCTTAGGCGCTGCTGGTTGTCCTGGAAGAATTGCATCTGCTGTAAGACAGGGGTGCCGCTTGGAATGAAATAAGGCTCATTTAATAAGGATTGAAAGTCCTCATGCTTCAGGTCTGTATCACCCAGCAGAGATAAAGTTTTTTTGACAGACAGGATGCCTACGATGCGCTCAGAATCGCCGTCACAAACTGGAAGCTTATTGTGATAGCAGGTTTCTAATTGTTGAATTACCTCTTCAATTGGTCGTGAGAGGTCAAGAACTTCAATTTTCGATCGGGGGGTCATCACATCGTCAACCGTAATATTTTCTAGGTTGAATAAATTGAGCAAGATATTGCGATGATGGTTTGAAACAAAGCGATTGGACTCTAAAACTAAGCTGCGAAGCTCCTCTTTACTCATGGTTCTGCTATCAGAGGAGGATTGCAGCCCAGAGACCTTCATCAGGCCGGATACAAAGCTATTGATAAACCAGAGCAGTGGCTTTAGGAAAAAAGTCAGCGGCAGAATAAACCAGCCCACTCGAGATGCAATTTTTTCTGGAAAAGCTGCCCCGATGACTTTCGGGGTGATTTCACTAAAAATAATGATGAGCAAAGCAACGACTAAAGTTGCAATAGATAGTACGAGGCCACTATCTCCGAAGATATGTAAAGCAATTCCCGTCACCAAAATGGGCAGGATGGTATTAATGAGATTGTTGGAAATTAAAAGCACCGACAAAAGCGAATCAATGCGTTTAAGGAGTCGCTCTGCTAAGGCTGCCCCCGCATTACCACTCGTTGCCATGGCGCGTAGGCGATGGCGATTAGCGGAAAGCATACTGGTTTCTGCCATTGAGAAAAAGCCAGAAAGTGCGAGTAAAAATAGGACCAGAGCAACTTGGCCATAAAAGGGCCAATCGTCAAAAAAAGTGTCCATGAGGTCTGCCTGCAAAAAGTAAGGATGAATCAATATAGCAAAGTGGCATTTCACAAGCTATAGATACGGAAGAAACCCGCGTCGTCTTTGGCGTTTAATTATGTGAGAATTGCTTTCTATGGCCCCAGTTAAAAAACAAGTTTCCTCAGATAGCGCGCAATACTGCGTGATTGCAGCCCCTTTTGGGCGCTTAGGCATTTGGACTGAAATGGTTGAGGGAAGTTTGATGTTGTCGGGGATTGAGTATCTACCGGCTTCTGCGACCTTAGTAAGCCCCCAAAATCAACTGGCAAAAGAGGCTGAAAAGCAGCTCAAGGCCTACTTTCAGAATCCACATCATGAGTTTGATTTGCCCATTAAGTCCTCAGGTACCGAGCATCAGCAAAAGGTCTGGAGAAATATTCAGACAATACCCGTTGGCAAAACAAAAACCTACGGTGAGATTGCTAGCAAGATTAAGAGTGGCCCGCGTGCAGTGGGGACAGCGTGTGGTGCAAATCCCTACCCATTAATAGCGCCCTGTCACCGGGTGGTTTCTGCACAAGGAATTGGTGGTTTCATGAAAGAAAATTCGCCGGGACTTTATCGTCAAATCAAGCTGTGGCTTTTAAAGCATGAAGGTGCGCTGTAAGTTCAGATAATTTTTCTTAAAGCGCTAGACGAGATGTCAAAGAAAGTACTCATTAGGGCATCACTTTTCACTGCGAATTGAGTAAAGGCATAAAAAGCCATCACGGTATTTCTGGAGAGCTTTACTTCCTCTTTGTTGCTAAATTCTTTCTGCTTTGCAATCTTTGAGAGTGTCATGACAGCTAAGCCAAAGGCTAAGAAACAAAAACGCCGCATTCCAAGCTCCTCTTTTGGAATCAAGAAAATGTACCTTAAGGAGTCTTGCAGCTTTTCATAGGAGATCTTTAAAAGTGCTTTTTGACTCATATCGGCTGGCTTCCAAGATACACCACGGGCGTGATCTTCAGGGGAGTCTTTAAGAATGTTGGTCATCTGCAAGGCTTGACCGAAGGCAATAGCGAGGTCCTCGTGGCCCTTGATACTCTTTGTAAATGCAGACGAGTGATTGCTAAAAATAGTCGTCAAGAGCTCTCCCACTACACCCGCAACCACATAGCAATATTTCTCAAACTCCGGCAAATCTTTTAGGCCCGCTTGAGTTTGTTTCCCGTGGAAATGGGACATCCCCTCTGACATGATGGAGACGCAGCGACTCACTGCTGCTTGATCATCCTTCGAGCAGGTATGCAAAATTCGTAAAACAGTTGGGGTATGGGCAATGAGGTCTAACTCATCTTGGTTACCGTAATGGTGGAGCGCTTCAAGGCAGGGCTTTACAAAAGATTCTACTGACCCTTTCTCAAGGACAGCATCTAAAAATAATTGAGAAAGTCTTTGCTTGATCTCTGGGTTTAAATCGGCTGCATCTTCAATGGTGTCAACAATGCGGCAGAGCAGATAAGTGTTGCCCACTACTTTTTCAATGATGGGAGTTAAAAGTGGAATGGTTAAGGCAAAGGTGCGAGAGACTGAGCCCAAAATGGCTTTTTGATAAGCCAGGTCAGTGCTTGGGTTTTCGCTCAGGCTCATTTGGGGTGAATTCACCCTTGAATTATGTCAGAGTGGCATGCTCTAAATTGGTACTTATTCCCTTACTAACAAAAGTGACAAGGCCATATAATTTCACCAAATTCTTCAGGGAGAAATCGGGCGTGCTGATTTGGTTCGTCATCATTTACTGGGTTATATCTGTCGGCATTGGCTTGTGGGCTGCTCTACGTGTAAAAAATACGGCCGACTTTGCTGCTGCTGGCCATAGCCTTCCGCTTCCAATTGTTACAGCCACTGTATTTGCTACCTGGTTTGGCTCTGAGACTGTTCTAGGTATTCCAGCTACTTTTCTTAAAGAAGGTTTGGGCGGAGTGGTTTCTGATCCCTTTGGATCCTCCCTCTGTCTCATTTTGGTGGGCCTCTTTTTTGCACGCCATCTTTATAACCGTCGGATGCTGACGATTGGCGATTTCTTTCGCGAGAAATACGGACGTACTGTTGAAGTCCTGGTAACCCTTTGTATTGTGGTTTCTTATTTGGGCTGGGTGGCTGCTCAAATTAAAGCCTTGGGCCTAGTATTCAATGTGGTGTCTGAAGGAGCGATTTCTCAAACGGGCGGCATGATGATCGGTGCCGCTAGTGTGTTGATCTACACCTTATTTGGCGGTATGTGGTCTGTAGCGATTACGGATTTCATTCAGATGATCATTATTGTGATTGGTATGCTGTATATCGGCGGAGAAATGACCATGCAAACCGGTGGTATCGGGGTTGTGATTGAGCATGCGGCAGCTGCTGGTCAATTTAGCAACTTCTGGCCCGATATGAACCTTGCTTCCATCCTGGGGTTTGTTGCCGCTCTGTGCACCATGATGCTTGGATCCATTCCCCAGCAAGACGTTTTTCAGCGCATTACCTCTTCCAAGAATGTGAATATTGCTGTGCAGGCTGCAATCTTGGGCGGCGTTCTTTACTTTATTTTTGCTTTCGTACCAATGTATTTGGCTTATTCAGCAACCCTCATTAATCCGGACTTGGTTAAGGAGTATTTGGATACTGATCCGCAGATGATTTTGCCAAAGCTGATTCTGAATCATGCGCCGATCATTGCGCAGGTGATGTTCTTCGGCGCTTTACTCTCAGCGATTAAGAGCTGTGCGAGTGCAACCTTACTCGCACCTTCCGTAACTTTTGCGGAGAATATCGTTCGAGGATTTTTTAAGCACCTATCGGATCATGATTTGCTAAAAATCATGCGCATCACCGTTTTATGTTTTGCAGTGGTGGTCACTTTCTTTGCTGTAAATTCTGAGCTCTCTATTTTTAAGATGGTTGAGAGCGCCTACAAGGTAACTTTGGTGGCAGCATTTGTCCCGCTGGCGTTTGGGGTGTATTGGCCCAGAGCTAACTCTTTGGGCGGCTTACTGGCAGTGATCTGCGGCCTGACGATTTGGATTAGTTGCGAAATTCTGGCTCCAAATAGTATTTTGCCGCCTCAGTTGGCAGGTTTATTTGCCAGTCTTGCAGGCATGATCTTGGGTAGCTTAGTGCCCAAAGATCTACTTAAAGCAGTTTAAGGCTTATTTCGCCTAAAAATTAGGCAATATAAATTGTTGCACTGCAAAATATTCTCCTCTAATATGACATTAATTCAAAAATTATTGTTCTTATGGAGTTTCTATGAAAATCTGTGTAATTGGTGGAGGTGGCGCCATTGGTGGCTATCTCGCTGTCATGTTGGCGCGAGCGGGTAATGAAGTAACGGTCGTGGCGCGTGGTGCAACTCTAGCTGCTATTAAAGAACGTGGTTTGGCGTTGATTATGAATGACCAGCCAGAACCTTTAGTTGCTGAAGTCAAAGCAGTCGAAAAAATTACAGATGCTGAAACACCGGATGTAGTCATTTTGGCAGTAAAAGCACATCAAGTTGAACCAATCATTGATGACTTAGCTGCCATTATGGGGCCAGAGACTATTTTGATTCCAATGCAAAATGGTATTCCATGGTGGTATTTCCAAAAGCTTGGCGGGGAGTATCAAGATCATTCAGTTGAAACTGTTGATGCTGGCGGCGTTGCGAAGAAGGCAATTAATCCAAATAACATTATTGGTTGCGTTGTATATCCAGCAACCTTTACCCAAGCCCCTGGAGTGATTCGTCACGTTGAGGGCAATCGTTTTCCATTGGGTGAGTTAGATGGCAAATCTACCGAGCGCATCCTGAAGGTGTCAGAGATGATGGGTGCGGCTGGGTTTAAATCACCAATCCTTGATGACATTCGCTCTGAGATCTGGCTCAAGCTTTGGGGCAACATGACTTTCAACCCAATCAGCTCTTTAACTCATGGAACCTTGGAAGGCATTTGCCAATACCCATTGACTAAAGAGTTAGCGCGCAACATGATGGCAGAAGCGCAAACCATTGCAGAAAAGCTTGGCGTTACTTTTCGGGTTGATATTGAGCGTCGCATTGCTGGCGCTGAAAAAGTCGGCAAGCACAAGACTTCAATGTTGCAGGACTTGGAGGCTGGTCGTAGCTTAGAGATCGATGCGCTCTTGGGCTCAGTAATTGAGCTTGGCAAGATTACTCAAACACCTACACCTTGTTTGAATACCGTCTTTGCTTTGACAAAGTATTTAGATGAAAACGTGCAGGCTTCTAAAGGGAGCTTGGCATTGCCATCGGTATCTGGCTACTAGGCTTAAAACTAAACCAGTTTTTTAGTATTAAAAAATCCTTGCTACTCAGCATAGCAAGGATTTTTGTTGTGTAGCAGCCAATTTATTCGAAGCGATTATCTAATTGGCCAACGCCATCAATCATGATGCTGACATTGCTGCCAGGTTTCATTGAGCCAACGCCCACTGAAGTTCCACAGGCAATGATGTTGCCCGGCTCTAAAGGGATATCTTGTGAAATGAGGCTTACCAATTTTGCTGGCGGGAAAATCATATCCGCTACTGGATAGTTTTGGCGCTCTTGATCATTGAGAATGGTTTTAATGGTCAATTTACTTGGGTCAACATCAGTGGTGATGTAGGGGCCAAAGACGCCGAAGGTATTAAAGCTCTTGGAGCGAGTCCACTGTGCGTAGCCAGGGTCACGATTGAGAATTTCAATGGCAGTGACATCGTTAATGCAGGTATATCCAAAGATGGCTTTCGCTGCTTCAGATTCATCTGCTTCATGGATTCGTTGGCCAATCACGATGCCAAGTTCCCCCTCATAAACAACTTTTCCTGAATAGGACTTGGGTGTGCGAATGACTTGGTTCGTTGCCAGGAAAGAATTGTTCCCCTTTAGAAAGTACAAAGGCTCAGCAGGTATAGCGTGTTCTAGCTTGGCAACGAGAGCGTGAAAGTTGTCGACCATTGCAACCATCTTGGATGGGGTGCATGGTATGTCAATGACGACATCTGCTAATTGAAGTGTTTCGCCAGTAGGTTTTGGATTCTGAAATAAGTCTCCTGAGTACACCGCGATTTGGTCGCCTTGCACTTGTCCTAAGCCACTTTTACCTTGGTGCTGAAATCTAAGCCACTGAGCCATAATGAGTTCCTGAGAAGTAAATATTTGATAAGCAATATCTTACAGGGACGTATTGATGTCGAAGACTTCTGAACTCGCATTTGCTCCAGAAATGGATCAGCCCATTCGCTATATCGAGCGGACTCGAAGCTATTACCTCGGTTTAGGTTATGAGAACCCTTATGTTTGGGCGCATTACATCGATGTGCCATTTTCCCCGCTCAAGAAACCACTCAATCAATCAGTCTTGGGGCTGATTACGACGGCGGTGCCCTTTGATGCTGATAAAGGTCCGCAGGGTCAGGGCGCTTCTTATAATGCTGCTGCAAAGTTCTATCAGCCATATCAAAAACCAATCAACCCTGATATCGATTTAAGAATTGCTCACGTAGGCATTGATCGTAAAAATGCCAATATGGAAGATAGCAATTGTTGGCTTCCCTTAGAGGTCGCTAAGCAAGCAGCTCAGTCCGGAAGGGTGAAGACTCTATCGTCGAACTTGTATGGTTTGCCAACCAATCGAAGTCAGCGTCATACTTTGGAAATAGATGCGCCTCTTATTTTGGAAATGCTGCGTATTGACAAAGTTGATGTTGCGGTATTAATTCCAAATTGCCCGATATGTCATCAGAGCCAAAGTTTGTTGGCGCGATATTTAGAGATAAACGGTATTTCTACAGTCATCATGGGAGCTGCAAAAGATATTGTTGAGTATTGCGGTGTGCCGAGATTTTTATTTAGCGATTTTCCATTGGGAAATGCAGCAGCAAAGCCAAATGATCCAAGTTCTCGTGCGCTCAATTTTGAATTAGCGCTAAGCCTTTTAGAAAACGTTCCTGCGCCACGCACGACATTACAGTCACCACTAATTTGGTCTTCTAACCCCTCTTGGAAGTTCGATTACTCGAATCTAGAAAAGCTATCTCCTGGAGAGATTGCGCGCTTAAGTGCAGAGGCGGAACAGGCGCGCATTACTGCGCGTGAACTCAGAGTGAACAGCGTGGGAGCTTAATAGGTTTTAAGTTTGGCGCGACAGAGAGTATTCGCACAAGGCATGCAATGCTGATGAAGCCTCGTTAGCTGGAAAGTCTTGAATGCAGGCCAGAGCTAAATCTGCTTCACGTTTGGCGGCAGCCTGGGTGTAATCCAATGCGCCAGAAGTTTGTACGGCTCTTAAGATTTGTGCGAATACGTCATCTGGTAAATCTTGATTTTGTTCAATGGCGGCACGAACTAGAAGACGTTCTTCATTGCTGCCATTTTCTAATAAGTAGATGAGCGGTAGCGTCGGTTTACCTTCACGTAAATCATCGCCAGCGTTCTTGCCCATCTGCGCAGCATTGGCCGTGTAATCCAATAAATCATCCATGAGTTGAAATGCGGTGCCAATGTGACGACCAAACGCGGCAGCTTGCTCGCGCCGAACGTCAGATCCGTTTGCCAAAATTGCGCCCAGCTCGGTTGACGCTTCAAATAGTTTGGCAGTCTTGTAGCGAATAACTTGCAAATAGCTTGCTTCATCCACTTCAGGATCGTTCATATTTAAGAGCTGCAGCACTTCGCCTTCGGCAATCGTATTGGTGGCGTCTGACAGAATTTGCATGACTCGCAGGTCATTTGGAGCAACCATCATTTGAAATGCCCGGGAATACAGAAAATCACCCACTAAAACGCTGGCTGCATTCCCAAAAGCCGCATTTGCGGTTTCTCGGCCTCTTCTGAGGGTGGATTCATCGACCACATCGTCGTGGAGGAGGGTGGCGGTATGGATAAATTCCACTACAGCGGCCATTTCTAGGGTGTGCGCGGTTTCTTTCCCGTCAGCTAGAGCTTTAGCTACTAGCATTAATAGGGCTGGTCTGACCCGTTTTCCACCAGCTTGGATGATGTATGTGGAGATTTGGTCAATTAAGGCTACTTTTGAGGCTAAACGATGGCGAATCACTCCATCTAAGGCCTTGAAATCTAAGGCAATTGGGGCCAGGATTTGGCTTAAGTCATTGATTTTGACAGTGCTCGACATGCAAGATATAATAATGGGCTTAGCTTATCCAGGGTGGATTGGCTTAAATGTAAATATTAATTGAGGTTTCAAACCATGTACGCGGTCATAAAAACCGGTGGCAAACAGTATAAAGTTGCTGCAGGCGAAAAATTGAAAATAGAACAGATACCAGCGGAAATCGGCAGCGAAATCACTCTTGACCAAGTCCTCGCCGTTGGCGAAGGCGCTTCACTGAAATTAGGTGATCCATTGGTTAATGGTGCAGCTGTGATGGCCACTGTCGTCTCCCAGGGACGTCACGATAAAGTGACAATCTTTAAGATGCGCCGTCGCAAGCATTACCAAAAGCACCAAGGCCATCGTCAGAATTTCACTGAAATTTTGATCAACACGATTAAAGCCTAATTCAGGGTAGGAGAAAGATATGGCACAGAAAAAAGGCGGCGGCTCAACACGAAATGGCCGCGACTCAGAATCGAAACGCTTAGGCGTTAAGGTATTTGGCGGCGAGCAGATTAATGCTGGCAGCATCATCATTCGTCAACGTGGCACTAAGGTTCATCCTGGTGTAAACGTTGGTATTGGTAAAGATCACACTTTGTTTGCCTTAATTGACGGCCAAGTGGAATTCGGCGTTAAGGGTGCTTTGAAGAAGGCCCAAGTTTCAGTCTTGCCTCGTTCATAAGGTGCCTGACTGAGACTCGTTTGATTCAGATTTATTCCGAATTTAACTCTTAGGAACAGGCCTCGCTAAGCGAGGCCTTTTTTATTCATGAAATTTATAGACGAAGCGCGTATTGAAGTCATAGCCGGCCAAGGTGGCGCCGGGAGTGCCTCTATGCGCCGTGAAAAGTTCATTGAATTTGGCGGGCCTGACGGCGGTGATGGCGGCAAAGGTGGAAGTGTATGGGCTGTTGCTGATCGCAATATCAATACTCTAATTGATTACCGTTACGCTAAAACACACACCGCAAAAAATGGTGAACCTGGTCGTGGTGCTGATTGCTATGGTCGCGCAGGCGACGATATCGAATTACGTATGCCGGTTGGTACGATCATTGCTGATTACGAAACGGGTGAGCCGATTGCTGACTTAACAACCCATGGTGAGCGCCTATGTCTTGCGCAAGGGGGCGTAGGCGGTTGGGGAAATATTCACTTTAAGAGCAGTACCAATAGAGCGCCACGTCAGAAAACGAATGGCAAGCCAGGTGAGCGTCGTAAATTGAAATTGGAACTCAAAGTGTTGGCTGATGTTGGTTTGCTCGGCATGCCTAACGCTGGTAAATCTACTTTGATTACAGCTGTTTCAAATGCGCGACCAAAGATTGCCGACTATCCATTTACAACTCTGCATCCTAATTTAGGTGTGGTTCGTGTGGGTAATGAGCGCAGCTTTGTGATTGCGGATATTCCGGGTTTGATTGAGGGTGCCGCTGAAGGTGCTGGCTTAGGCCATCGTTTCTTGCGACATCTACAACGTACAGGCGTGCTGTTGCATTTGGTTGATATTGCACCTTTTGATGAGAATGTCGACCCTGTGGCGGATGCAAACGCGATTGTGAATGAGCTGCGCAAGTACGATGAGGCTTTAGTTGAGAAGCCACGTTGGCTGGTGCTCAATAAAGTGGATATGATTCCTGAAGAGGATCGTAAAAAGGTTGTTGCAGACTTTGTGAAAAAGTTTAAGTGGAAAGGTCCCATGTTTGAGATCTCCGCTTTAACTGGACTTGGCTGCGATAAGCTTTGTTATGCCCTGCAAGATTATTTGGATTCTGTGCGTCGTGATCGTGATGAGCAAGACGAGCGCGCCCAAGATCCTCGCTACAAAGATCAGTTAGAAGATAAAAAACCCGATTAAAGTATTCATTCAGATTCTTATTTGTTATGAACGCCAAAGAAACTAAACGTATCGTTGTTAAAGTAGGCTCTAGCCTTGTCACCAATAATGGTGAGGGTTTGGATCATGCTGCGATTGGGATGTGGGCTGAGCAAATGGCTGCTTTATTAAAGACTGGCCATGAAGTGTTGATGGTGAGCTCAGGGGCTATCGCTGAGGGAATGCAGCGTTTGGGATGGACCAAGCGCCCACGGGAAATTCATCAACTTCAGGCTGCTGCTGCAGTTGGCCAAATGGGCTTAGTCCAGGTTTATGAAAGTTGTTTTGCGCGTTTTAACTTACGCAGCGCACAGATTTTGTTGACTAATGCTGACTTGGCAGATCCAGAGCGTCATGCGAATGCTAAGGCAACCTTAGACACCTTGTTAAAGCTGGGTGTCGTTCCGATCATCAATGAAAACGATACTGTAGTTACTGATGAAATTAAGTTCGGCGATAACGATAGTCTCGCTGCCTTAGTCAGTAATTTAATTCATGCCGATTTGCTAGTGATCTTGACTGATCAAGGTGGTTTATATACTGCTGATCCTCGTCAGAACGCTGACGCTACCTTGCTAACACATGCTATTGCAGGTGATCCTGCTTTGGAGAAAATGGCTGGTGGCGCCGCAAGTGAATTGAGCAAGGGCGGCATGTTAACTAAAGTACTGGCTGCAAAAATTGCCGCTCAAACTGATACATCGACTGTGATTGCGTCTGGTCGTGAGCCCAATGTACTTACTCGCCTCTTAGCCGGCGAGAAAATTGGCACGCATTTATCTTCCACTGAAAATAGCTAGTTCGCTATCACTCCAAATGAGTTGCTGGGCTGAGTCCCGCCGGTAAAATTGCTTGGATTTAAGGCCTTCAGAATCGCATTCATGCTCTTCTCTTGGGTGGTGAAGTTACAAAAAGCACCTTGTGCCAGAGCTGCCTGATAGCGATTCGGCACTTTGCTTTGAATTGTTTGCCAAGTGGATAAGGGATTTTCTTTCCAGATTCCATTCTCAAGCGTTCCGTATAGGCGCCACTGAAATGAGTCACAGCGAATACCTTCGTATTGGGCCTGCTGCTCACCGCTTGGATTGCTCACTACTACGATATAGCGTGTAACCCCATCTTTACCGATCAAGATGGAGTCAGTATCTATGGCGAATTTAAATACTGAGCGTTCAGAAACATAAAAGGACTGTAGAGTAGATTTATTCGGAGGGTTCAAAGGCATTGTGGTTGTGCCCTCCTTAAATACCATGGGCGCAAATGGATCTAAACCACTTTCTAGTGGGTCACCTGCGCAAGCTAGCAAGCTTGCGCTGATAGTAATGCTAATCGCATAGGCGCTTATTTTGCGTAATGTAGCATTCATTTTTCATTATCCGATTTAGTAGAGGTATTGTTTTGATCGTCGTCGCCGGCGTAAAAAGATTGAATTAGATCTAGCGGGGTCCCCCAGGCTAGTTGTTGCAGGCGCAACCCTCTGGAAAGATAGCGGGCGAGTTCTGAAAGGGCTAACTCATAAACCTCGCGTTTGAAGTCAATGACAGCATCTAACTGAATCCAGAAGGGAACCCATCGCCAGGCATCAAACTCTGGGTGATCTGAGGCGCGTAGCTGAATATCGCTATCTAAGCCTACTAAGCGCAAGAGAAACCAAATCTGTTTTTGACCGCGGTAAGCGTTACGGTGAACGCGCGTGGCATGTTGACGGCGCAAGTATTCCTCGGGGACGTCATAACGAAGCCAATCCCTAGTCCGTCCAATAATTTGGACATGTTCTGGTAGCAAGCCAACTTCCTCATGCAATTCGCGGTACATTGCCTGTTCAGGGCTTTCACCATGCTGAATCCCACCCTGTGGGAACTGCCACGAATGCTGCCCAACGCGTTTTCCCCAGAAAACCTCGTTACGGCTATTAAGGAGGACAATGCCGACATTGGGGCGATACCCTTCACGGTCAAGCATGATCGTGCCTCAAATCCTTTAAAATCAATGATTTGATTATATCTATACATGAAAGCATCGCAATCATTTCTCGCCACCCTAAAAGAAGCGCCCTCTGACGCTGAGGTGGTTTCGCACAAGCTGATGGTGCGAGCAGGTTTAATTCGCAAGCTCAGCGCAGGCATTTATAACTATTTGCCGCTCGGTTTGAAGGTGATTCGCAAGGTCGAAAACATCATTCGCGAAGAAATGAATCGTGCTGGCGCGATTGAATTACTCATGCCAATGATCCAGCCCGCAGAATTATGGCAAGAGACGGGTCGTTGGGAAAAAATGGGCCCTGAATTACTGCGCATTAAAGATCGTCATGATAGAGATTTCTTAATTCAGCCAACCTCTGAAGAGGTGATTACTGATTTAGCTCGCAATGAGATTAAGAGTTACAAACAGTTGCCAATTAATTTCTATCAGATCCAAACAAAATTCCGCGATGAGCGCCGCCCGCGTTTTGGCATTATGCGTGGTCGTGAGTTCAGCATGAAAGATGCTTACTCATTTGATCGCGATACCGAAGGATTGAAAAAGTCTTATCAAATTATGTTTGATGCTTACACCCGTATCTTTCAGCGTATGGGTTTGAAGTTCCGCGCGGTCACCGCCGATAATGGCGCAATTGGTGGATCTGGTAGCCAAGAGTTTCATGTGATTGCTGATACGGGTGAAGATGCCATTGTGTATTGCCCTAACTCTGACTACGCAGCAAATTTAGAGGCTGCCGAATCTCTAGCATTGACAGCAATAAGAGATGCAGCAAGTGCCGCAATAGCTAAAGTTTCTACGCCTAATAAGAGTACTTGTGCTGATGTCGCCCAGTTTCTCAATCTGCCATTAGAAAAGACGGTAAAGACTTTATTGTTTGCAGCAGATCAAGAAAAAGGCCCTGTCAAACTCTTTATGCTTTTGGTGCGCGGCGACCACGAACTCAATGAAGTCAAAGCCAGCAAGATTCCTGGCATGGCTGAGTCACGTTTTGCTACTGAAGTAGAAATCAAACAAGCATGCAATGCGCCTGCAGGCTATTTAGGCCCTGTTGGCGTGAGTGCTGATGTCACCGTAGTGGCAGATCGTACGGTTGCCAATATGTCTGATTTTGTTTGTGGCGCCAATGATGCTGGCTACCATTTAACTGGTGTGAATTGGGGGCGTGATTTACCAGAGCCTTTAGTGTTGGATATTCGTAATGCAGTGATTGGCGATCCTTCTCCAGACGGCAAAGGTGTAGTGGATATTTGCCGTGGTATCGAGGTTGGTCACGTATTCCAATTGGGCACACGTTACTCAGAAGCAATGGGCTGCACCTATCTCGATCAACAAGGCAAGGCACAGCCAATGGTGATGGGTTGTTATGGCATTGGTGTAACTCGCCTGCTTGGCGCAGCAATTGAACAGGGGCACGATGAGAAGGGCATTATTTGGCCAATTTCCATGGCACCATTTGAAGTAGTGATTTGCCCAATGGGTTATGACAAGTCAGAAGCAGTGAAGGCTGTATGTGATCAACTGCATGATGAATTGCGCGCTGCTGGTGTCGATGTGATTCTGGATGATCGCAATGAGCGTCCAGGTGCGATGTTTGCAGATTGGGAGCTCATTGGTGCACCATTCCGCGTTGTGGTTGGTGATCGCGGCTTAGCCAATGCTGAAGTGGAATTTAAAGGGCGCATTGATGCTGAGTCTCAAAATATTCCGCTAGCGGATATCAAAGCAGTAGTCATCGCTGCCGTTCAAACTGCGAAGAACTTAATTCAATAATTTTTTCGTAGCACTTAATTAGTTTATTTTTTAAAGAGCCCGCCAATACCTTTGGCGGCTCCCTTTGCGGCCATACTTGCCATGGTGCGAGCCATCTTCCCACCCTTAAATTGTTTCATCATGGTTTGCATTTGCTCAAACTGAGCAAGTAGGCGATTCACTTCTTGTACTTCTACACCGGCACCTGCCGCAATACGTCGCTTGCGACTGGCTTTGAGTAGCTCTGGTTTGCTACGTTCACGTGGCGTCATACTGTCGATAATGCCGCGCATACGGGTTGTTTGTTTGTCGGCATTACTAAGATTTGTTTTGGAAGCTGCTTGAGTAACCTGGCTGGGTAATTTATCCATCAAGCTTGCCATGCCACCCATTTTTTGCATTTGCATGAGTTGATCGCGAAAGTCTCCTAGATCAAATCCACCTTTAGAGATCTTGCTTGCTAACTTTTCAGCTTTAGCAACATCAACATGCTGCTGCGCTTGTTCCACCAAAGCCAGAATGTCGCCCATACCCAAAATACGATTGGCCATGCGCTCGGCATCAAAGGCCTCAAGACCATCCATTTTTTCAGCTACGCCAATAAATTTGAGTGGCACGCCAGTCACTTGACGCACTGAAAGGGCGGCACCACCGCGTGAGTCGCCGTCTAGCTTGGTAAGAATCACGCCAGTCAGTGGTAGCGCTTCATGGAAGGCTTTAGCAGTATTAACAGCATCTTGACCGAGCATGGCGTCCACTACAAACAAGGTTTCAATTGGATTCAGGCTTGCATGCAACGTTTTAATTTCTTGCATGAGTGCTTCGTCAATGCCTAAGCGACCTGCGGTATCGACTAAGACCACATCAAAATAATGACGGCGTGCCCAATCTAAAGCTGCGAGAGCAATGTCGTTTGGTTTTTGATTAACATTGCTTGGGAAAAATTCCGCACCAACCTGCTTGGTAACCGTTTCAAGTTGTTCGATGGCGGCTGGCCGATAGACGTCGCAAGAAACTGTAAGAACTTTCTTCTTTTTCTTTTCTTGGAGCCACTTAGCTAGCTTGCCAACAGAGGTTGTTTTGCCTGCGCCCTGCAACCCCGCCATCAAAATCACTGCTGGAGGCTGGGTGGCTAAATTGAGTTCGCCACTTTGATTGGTGTCGCCCATCATGACTTGGGCGAGTTCATGCTGTACTACGCCAACTAAAGCTTGTCCTGGACTAAGGCTGCCAACCACTTCTTCGCCAAGGGCTTTAAATTTAATTTGCTCGAGCAAAGACTTGACTACTGGGAGCGCTACGTCAGCCTCCAATAGGGCCAGGCGGATCTCCCGCAGCATTTCTGCGGTGTTGGCTTCAGTTAGGCGGGCTTGCCCCCGCATTGTTTTAACAACGCGGGATAAGCGGTCGGTAAGGTTCTCTAGCATTTATGGATTAGACTTTCTAGATGGATATTTTAGGTTACTCAAGTTCGGGATGGCTCCCATCTGTGCTTTACTTGCTCCTTTTGCTGATTTTGGGCTCGGGAGCTAGAGGCAGCATAGAGTCGCCTTTATTTTCTGGGCTTGTGCAGGCGGGTATTTTCTTGGTTTTGCTGGTTCATGCCATTGAACTTCATGACTCAGTCTTTACTTCCCAAGGATTTGTTTTTGGGTTTGCCCAGGACTTATCACTGATTGCCTGGGTTGGCCTTGCTTTTTACTGGTTCCAGTCTTGGTTTTTGCCAATCTCCAGTTTGCGCTGGATGGCTTTGTTATTTGCCCTTGTTTGTACTATGTTGCCCAATTTATTCCCTGGGACATTAATTTCACCTAAAGCAGTATCGGACCCTTGGTTCAAAGGCCACTTCATAGTGGCAACGATTTCTGTAGGCTTGCTCAGTTTGGCTGCGATGCATGCCATGTTAATGAGTGTTCAGGACCGAGCACTACATCGCCAGTTAGCTATTGTTCCCAATAGCCGTCTTGCGCATTGGTTGGAGGAGTTACCTCCATTGATGACAATGGAAAGCCTATTATTTAATTTGCTCTACGTTGGCTTTGCCCTGTTAAGCCTGACAGTGTTTTCAGGCCTGCTATTTTCTCAAGCCTTATTTGGCAAGCCTTTTGTTTTTGATCACAAAACTATTTTTGCGCTGATTTCTTGGTTCTTGTTTGCAGGTTTACTCATTGCGCGTTGGAGGGTTGGATTGCGCGGCAGGGCTGCGATTCGTTGGGTATTGAGCGCATACACCGCTTTGCTTCTCGCTTATGTCGGTAGCCGTTTTGTGTTGGAAGTGATTCTTCAGAGAGTATGACCTTTGATTAAGTGGCTTTTACTACTTGCCGGAGCGGGCCTCTTCTATTTGTGGCTTAAGGGAAAAAAGCAAGCCAAATTTGATCGGGAGCAATCAAGCAGCCCCAGGACTGGTAATGATCAGACGCTCACTGAGCCCAAGACAATGATTCAATGCCAGCATTGCAAAGTACATCTACCGCAATCTGATGCAATTCTTCATGATGGCCGGTTTTATTGTTCAAAACAGCATCTTGATGTATTGGATCCTCATGGCTGGCTTGGCGTCGCCAGTAGACATGTTTCGCCAAATAAGGACCCAAGGCCAGAAGGAGTGGCTCCTGAGTTACTGGTAATTCATCACATTAGTCTGCCGCCTGGCGAATTTCAAAGTCGTGCATCTAATCAACACATCATCAACTTTTTCCAAAACACATTAGATCCAAACGCACATCCCTATTTTGCAGAGATTGCCGAACAAAAAGTCTCAAGTCATTTTCTAATTACGCGATCTGGCGAGCTGATTCAGTTTGTTTCTGCTGGGGAGAGGGCGTGGCACGCTGGCGCATCCTCCTTCATGGGTAGAGAAAGATGTAATGATTTTTCGATTGGCGTTGAGTTGGAGGGTGATGGAGAGACGCCATTTGAAGATGCTCAATACACAGCATTAGCAGGACTTGTGCAGAAATTGCTACGGACTTATCCAAATTTGCAATTTGCAGGACATAGCGACATTTCCCCGGGGCGAAAAACAGATCCTGGAAAATATTTTGATTGGGGAAAGTTCCAAAAAGAGACAGGTATTTCGGAAGAAAAAATACCGTACGGCGTAGTTTCTCGTTAGTTCAAATCTTTGTATGTGAGCATACGCTCACTTTTTTAGCCTTTAGCTAAAAAGGGCTAAAAATTCCGCACCAAAATGACCCCTAAATTATTGTAAAACTTAGTAAAAATACTAATAAGCAATAGTCAGAAAAAGCTTACCAAAGACTAAATATTTCCCTATACTTAGTATCAAATGCACTTCGAGACACTAGATGTAGTGTTTGAATGTAGCAATACCCCATTGTTTTTTAACGGTATTTTGTCCAAATCACTATATATAGACGCAGGAATAACATGACATACGCAAATCCACAGACAGCAGGCCAAACACCTGGAGCAAATAACCCAGGAATCAGTCCTGCGGGGGCAATTAATCAGACCCCTTCTGCCGGTTTTGTGGCGGGTGGTGTTGGCGGCAGCCAGGCAACCCAGTTGTCTGACTATAAGATTATTCGCCGCAATGGTTCTGTTGTTGCATTTGAGCCATCTAAGATTGCGATTGCTGTAACTAAGGCATTTTTAGCGGTGAATGGTGGCCAAGGAGCGGCATCTGCACGTGTGCGCGAGCAAGTCGAGCAACTAACACATTCAGTGGTGCGTGCTTTATTGCGTAGTCGCCCAAATGGTGGCACTTTCCACATTGAAGATATTCAAGACCAGGTTGAATTGGCTTTAATGCGCAGTGGTGAGCACAACGTTGCTCGTGCCTATGTTCTTTACCGCGAAAAGCGCAACCAAGAGCGTGCTGCTCAGCAAGTAGCCTCGCAAGATACTCAAGTGGCCAATCAAGCCGGTGAGTCTGGCATCAAGGTTACCGATAACGGCGTCGAGAAGTGGCTTGACATGGCTGCTTTGCGCACTGTGATTGAGGCAGCTTGCGAAGGTTTGGGTAATCAGATTGATGCTACACCAATCATTACTGAAACCATTAAGAATTTGTACGACGGCGTACCAATGGCGCAAGTGTATGACTCTGCCATCTTGGCATCCCGTACCTTGATCGAGAAGGATCCTGCATATAGTCAGGTGACAGCTCGTATCTTGATGCACGTGATCCGTAAAGAGATTTTTGGTAAAGAGGTATTGCAAGGCGATACACAGACTGAATACGGCACTTACTTTGCCAAGTACATCAATGAAGGTATTTCTGCGGAGTTGTTAGACCCACGTATGCGTGAGTTTGACTTACCGCGCTTGGCTGCAGCCTTAAACGCGAGCCGCGACTTGCAGTTCAACTACCTCGGTTTGCAAACGTTGTATGACCGTTATTTCTTGCATATTGAAGAGCGTCGCATTGAAATGCCGCAGGCTTTCTTTATGCGGGTGGCGATGGGCTTGGCTTTAAATGAGATGGACCGTGAGCGCCGTGCGATTGAGTTCTATGAAATCCTCTCTACATTTGATTTCATGTCTAGCACACCAACTCTATTTAATTCAGCAACAACTCGCCCACAGCTTTCTAGCTGCTACTTGACAACGGTCGAAGATGATCTCGATGGCATTTACGAAGCCTTGAAAGAAAATGCTCTGTTATCCAAGTTCGCTGGTGGCTTGGGCAATGACTGGACTAACGTCCGCGCCCTAGGTAGCCATATCAAAGGTACTAACGGTAAATCACAAGGCGTTGTGCCATTCTTGAAGGTAGTTAATGACACTGCGGTAGCTGTTAACCAAGGCGGAAAGCGCAAGGGTGCAGTTTGTGCCTACTTGGAAACATGGCATCTAGATGTTGAAGAGTTCTTAGAGTTGCGCAAGAACACTGGTGACGACCGTCGCCGTACGCATGATATGAATACCTCCAACTGGATTCCTGACTTGTTCATGAAGCGTGTTATGGAAAACGGCGATTGGACTCTGTTCTCCCCATCCAACACTCCTGACTTGCATGACAAGTACGGCAAAGCATTTGAAGAGGCTTATGTTGCCTATGAACAAAAAGCTGACCGTGGCGAGTTAAAACCATTCCGCAGAATTCCGGCGCAACAGTTATGGCGCAAGATGCTGGGTATGCTGTTTGAAACAGGCCACCCATGGATTACTTTCAAAGATCCTTGCAATATTCGTAGCCCACAGCAGCACGTTGGCGTGGTTCACTCGTCCAACCTGTGTACTGAAATTACCCTCAACACTAATGAGGAAGAGATTGCTGTTTGTAACTTGGGTTCCGTGAACTTGACAGCACACATGACGACTGACGCTAACGGCAAGATGATTTTGGACCATGAGAAGCTTCAGAAGACTGTTCGTACTGCTATGCGCATGCTGGACAACGTGATTGATATTAACTATTACGCAGTTGCTAAGGCCCGTAATTCCAATTTGAAGCATCGTCCCGTTGGCATGGGCATTATGGGCTTCCAGGATTGCTTGCATATGCAGCGAATTCCTTACGCTAGCGATGAGGCGGTAAAGTTCGCCGACTCCTCTATGGAAGCGGTTTGCTACTACGCATATCAGGCTTCATGCGAATTGGCTGAAGAGCGTGGCGTTTATAGTACCTATAAAGGTTCCTTGTGGGATCGTGGCATCCTTCCGCAAGACTCAGTAGCGCTATTAGCGCAAGAGCGTGGCGGCTATGTTGAGGTAGATAACTCCTCAACCATGGATTGGAGCGGTTTGCGTGCACGCATCAAACAGCACGGAATGCGCAACTCTAATTGCGTAGCGATTGCACCAACAGCAACGATTTCAAACATCATTGGCGTTTCCGCCTGTATCGAACCTACTTTCCAGAATTTGTTCGTGAAATCGAATCTTTCTGGTGAGTTCACCGTGGTAAACGAGTACTTGGTGCGTGATTTGAAGGATCGCGGCCTTTGGGATGAAGTCATGATTGCTGATTTGAAGTACTTTGACGGTACTCTATCTAAGATTGATCGTATTCCACAAGACTTGCGTGATTTATATGCGACCGCCTTTGAAGTGGAGCCAAGCTGGTTGGTTGAAGCTGCCTCTCGTCGTCAGAAGTGGATTGACCAGGCTCAGTCATTGAATATCTATATGGGCGGCGCATCTGGTAAGAAATTGGATGACACCTACAAGTTGGCATGGTTGCGCGGCCTGAAGACAACGTATTACCTCCGCACTATGGCTGCAACTCACGTTGAGAAATCAACTGTTGCTAGCGGTCAATTAAACTCAGTTTCAAGTGGCGGCGGCGTAAACGGTACAGATGCAGCTGCGGCAGCAGGTGCTGGTGGTGCGGTTGAGGCAGACGGTCCAGTTTGTACTATGCGCCCTGGCGACGCCGGCTTTGAAGAATGTGAAGCATGCCAATAAGCAATTTGCTTATTGGTCAGAAATAAAAGAATTTAGGAGAAAGTTATGTTGAATTGGGATGAGGAAGTTGCTCCAGCGTTAGCGAAAGCTGGTGTTCCACCGCAGCCGGTTGCAGTGGAGCCACAACGTCCACGGCCAGATCAAGTGGCAATGGCACCGCAAACTGTCGCGTCGGCACCGGTAGAAGCCGCTAACTTAGCTGGTGGCGCGGCATTGCGTGTAAACGCGGCTGATAAGCGCGTGATTAATGCCAAGACTGATGTAAATCAACTGGTGCCATTTAAATATAAGTGGGCTTGGGAAAAATATTTGGCTGGATGTGCAAACCATTGGATGCCACAAGAGATCAATATGAACCGCGATATCGCGCTTTGGAAGGATCCTAATGGTTTGACTGAAGATGAGCGTCGCATCATCAAACGCAATCTGGGTTTCTTTACCACTGCTGATTCTTTGGCGGCAAATAATATTGTTTTGGGTACTTATCGCCACATTACTGCTCCAGAGTGCCGTCAATACCTATTGCGTCAGGCTTTTGAAGAGGCGATTCATACTCATGCGTACCAATATATTGTCGAATCTTTAGGTTTAGATCAGAGCGAAATCTTCAATGCGTACAACGAAATTGAGTCTATTCGCGCCAAAGACCAATTCTTAATTCCGTTTATTAACGTGTTGACAGACCCAAATTTCAAGACTGGCACGCTAGAAGCTGACCAAATGTTGCTTCGTTCACTCATCGTTTTTGCTTGTGTGATGGAAGGTTTGTTCTTTTATGTTGGTTTTACGCAAATACTTGCAATGGGTCGTCAAAACAAAATGACGGGTGCTGCTGAGCAGTATCAATACATCCTTCGTGACGAGTCAATGCACTGCAATTTTGGCATCGATTTGATTAACCAAATCAAGCTGGAGAACCCGCAGTTATGGACTTCCGCGTTCAAAGACGAGATTAAATCTATCTTTGAAAAAGCAGTCGAATTAGAGTACCGTTATGCCGAAGATACGATGCCTCGAGGAGTGCTCGGATTGAACGCTCCAATGTTCAAAGGTTACCTAAGATACATTTGTAATCGCAGATGTTTGCAAATAGGACTTGACGCGATGTTCCCAAATGAAGAGAATCCATTTCCATGGATGTCAGAAATGATTGATCTGAAAAAAGAACGAAACTTTTTTGAGACACGCGTTATTGAGTATCAGACCGGTGGTGCGCTAAGTTGGGAGTAGTAAAGTAATTAGTAAGCGCACAACTGGCTAAATAGGAGATTAGACGGTTGGATAGTTTAAGAAGTCAGCAGAAACAGACTCAAATCCGAAAACCCTTACTCAAGGGTGCCAGAGCTATTCTCTCTATTTTTTCCACCACATTTAAGAAGCCGTTGCCCTTTGGGGCTGCGGCTTTTTTTCCAGGATTCATTAGCGTGCAGCACTTAGCATCAAGCCGCGCGCCGATGAATGGCTCGCTCGTCAGATCTAATTGGTTGCAAAACCAGGCGGAAATGAGTGGTCGGGTCTTCTTAATCGGTAGTTTGTATCAATCCTCACGTGAAGGAGTATGACTATGGCAATCGCCAAGAAAAAACCTGCTGCAAAGAAACCAGCTGCGAAGAAAAAAGTAGCTGCTAAGAAGCCTGCTGCTAAAAAAGTAGCTGCTAAGAAGCGTCCTGCTGCGAAGAAAAAAGTAGCTGCTAAGAAGCGTCCTGCTGCTAAGAAGCGCCCAGCTGCTAAAAAAGCTGCCGCTAAAAAGCCAGCCGCTAAGAAGCGTCCAGCTGCTAAAAAACGCGTAGCAAAAAAAAAGTAAGTAAGCCTGCTGCGAAGAAAGCGGGCTCTGCTGTAAAAAAGCCCGTGGCTAAGAAAGCTGCTCTAGCAACATCTGCTGCTGCTTGGCCCTTCCCAACTGGCACACGTCCTTAATCAGACGGGTGTTACCAGAAGGGGTCTCTAACGAGACCCCTTTTTTATTGCTGAGCGATTTTAGATTGCGCTTAGTAACTAAAGCCAAAAGCAGTTTTAAATTGCTCAGCAATCTGAGCCTGGCTTAATTGATGATTTTGTGGTCCCTGATGGGTAATTTTGATTGAGCCCATCAAACTGGCTAGGCGACCGGTTGTTTCCCAGTCCATGCCATTTTCGAGTCCAAAAAGTAAGCCACCACGAAAAGCATCACCACATCCGGTTGGGTCAACTACCTTTGTCGCTGGTACGGATGGAATGGAGATGCACTTACCATCAGAATAGATGTCAGCACCCTCGGCTCCTTTGGTAACAATCAAGGCCCTTACTCGCTCAGCTACCTTGGCTAGGCTCAGCCCGGTTCTTTGTGAAAGCATTTCGCCTTCATAGTCATTTACAGCCAGATAACTTGCAATATCAACCAACTCCAGTAGTTCTGGACCGTTAAACATCGGCAGACCTTGGCCTGGATCAAAAATAAATGGAATGTTGGCTTCTGCTAATTGATGGCAGTGCTCCCACATGCCTTGACGACCATCTGGAGCGACGATGCCAAATTTGGCTGCGCCCTTAGAGTTTTTACTGCGCTCTGCAAGTACTGCAGAAACTTGGTTGAGATGGGATTCACCCATTGCACCTGGATGAAAGGCAGTAATCTGATTATTGGCTTGATCGGTTGTAATCATCGCCTGCGCCGTGAAGGCTTGGTCAATTTGACGTATGTGGCTAGCATCAATCTTCAGCTGCTCAAGACGGCTCATATAGGGAGAGGCATCACCGCCAACCGTTGCCATGATGATCGGGTCACCACCTAAGATCTTGAGGTTGTAGGCGATATTACCTGCGCAGCCACCGAATTCTCGGCGCATGGTTGGTACTAAGAAGGCCACATTCAGAATATGAATCTGCTCAGGCAGGATTTGGTCGGCAAATTTGCCTTCAAAGTTCATGATGGTGTCATAGGCGATAGAGCCGCAGATCAAGCTAGCCATAAATTGCTTTCTGTAAAAAATGAATAGGAATTAAGGATGAGAATAAAGAAAAAGTGAAATCAGTGAGTTGCTTAGGGGTAAAAGACTCTGACGCGATAGCCAGCAGCATTCTGTGGCAAGGAAATTGGTAACTCGGACTGAATCTGCTCGCCTGAGGGGATGCCTGTCCGCAAAAAATCAGAATGAGATTCTTGCCAAGCAATAGGCAACCATTCTTTTGGGCTTATTTGAATTGATTGGATCTCAGATTCTTCTGCATCAGTGAGAGAAATTTCTAAATTTGGGGGTAAAACAGCTATTGCGAGACGATTTTGTATTTCAACCTGCAGTAATGATTGATTTACGCCGCTTTTAAGGCCCTCTCCTGCACTTTCAGGTGATAGCGTGGCTGAGATTATTTTCCAAGCTGCAAAATCGCTTACAGGGCGATTTACGCAGCCTAGTGCGTGACATAATTTTTGATCAACACGCTGCAAAACAGAAAATGCACTGACAGCAAACGAATGTGATGTGCCATCAACACGTGGTGCTAATGTAGGCAGTAAAGAATTTCTAGAAAGATGCTCACCAAATACAAGTAGCAGGGCAAAAAAGCAGAGCTGTAGGGCTAACTTAGTTCTTTTTTTTTCAGCAGGTGCAGCAATATCAGTTTTGCTGACATTCTGCTTGTCTTGACTCAGGGCCCCATGCAAGCAAACCCAGCCATCACTCTCTTTCCAAACGGTAAGGGTCAGCCATTGACTGTAGGTGGAGATTACTTCATCAGCTTGGCGCGCAAGTACGCCGGATAAAACAATCTGTCCGCCTGGGCGCATTTTGTTTACCAATGCTGGCGCCAGAACTTGTAGTGGGTTGGCTAAGATATTGGCCATCACGATGTCATATTTTGTTTCTGCAGCAAGCTGAGGGGCGTTTTCGTTTGGCAAAACAAACTGAATTACGGTGTGATTAATTTGCGCATTACTGCGGGCGGCAATCATTGCTTGAGGATCAATATCAGTGCCTACGACTGGATTGCAACCGAGTTTTGCAGCTGCAATCGCGAGAATGCCAGACCCACAACCGTAATCCAAAAGACTTTGTTGTTGTAGGCCCTGATGTTCTTCAAGCCACAGTAAGCATAGATGGGTGGTGGGGTGACTGCCCGTGCCAAAGGCAAGGCCTGGATCTACAGCTAAGCAAATCGCATCCGGATCGGAGGGAGCTTCATGCCAAGATGGCACAACCCAAATGCGCTTACCAATCTGAATAGGTGCAAATTGGCTTTGAGTGAGCCTTACCCAATCTTGTTCTTCAACGATTTTTTCTTGAGGGGCTGTAAGATTAAAGCCAGCTTCTTTCAGGGAATCAAGTAACTCAGGAATAAATTCTGCGCTAGCTGAGGCGTCGATGTCTGGATTGAAAAGGGCTGTAACAGCAGATCTATCCCAAGCCTGAATTTCTGGCGATAGACCAGGTTCTCCATAAAGCGGGTTTTCATCATGTCCACCAGCTGCATCATCTTCTACCGTGACAGAAAGTGCCCCCAGCTCAAGCAGAACATCACCTAAGGATTCAGCAGTTTCAGCAGCTACCGTGAAGACCAGTTCACGGTAAGACATGAGGTGCTCGCATGAATTAAGATTTTCCGCGACTTGCAGCTTGCTCTTCCAAGCGATGCTCAAGGTAATGGATACTGGTACCGCCTTCGATGAAATTAGGGTCCAACATCAATTCGCGATGGAGGGGCACATTGGTAGTGATGCCGTCAATGACCATTTCTGAAAGGGCTATTTGCATGCGGCGGATCGCTTGTTCGCGAGTGTTGCCATAAGAAATCAATTTACCAATCATGGAGTCATAGTTCGAAGGAACTACATAACCGCTATAGGCATGAGAGTCGACACGAATTCCGGGGCCGCCTGGCATATGGAATGAGCCAATTTTGCCTGGGCTTGGCGTGAATTTAAATGGATCCTCAGCATTTAGGCGACATTCGATTGCATGACCACGGAACACAATATCCTTCTGGCGATAATTTAATTTGAGGCCAGCTGCAATCCGAATCTGTTCTTGAACAATGTCTACGCCGGTAATCATTTCAGTCACTGGATGTTCAACTTGAACTCGGGTATTCATCTCAATGAAGAAGAATTCACCATTCTCATAGAGGAATTCGAAGGTTCCTGCGCCACGATAAGCAATTTTTCGGCAGGCTTCTGCGCAGCGCTCACCAATTTTTGCAATCAAGCGGCGATCAATGCCAGGCGCTGGAGCTTCTTCAATGACTTTTTGATGGCGACGTTGCATCGAGCAATCACGTTCGCCTAACCAAATCGCATTGCCATGGGTATCGGCCAGAATTTGAATCTCTACGTGCCGGGGTTTTTCTAGAAACTTCTCCATATAGACTTCTGGATTACCAAAAGCGCGGCCTGCTTCTTCACGAGTCATGTTTACTGCGTTGATCAGAGCTGCTTCGGTATGCACAACTCGCATGCCGCGACCACCACCACCACCGGCAGCTTTAATGATGACCGGATAGCCAACTTTTTTTGCGGCAGCAATAATTTCTTTTGGATCATCCGGCAGTGCACCCTCAGAGCCAGGAACGCAAGGGACGCCTGCTTTAATCATGGCGCGTTTCGCAGAAACTTTGTCACCCATGAGCCGAATCGATGCTGCAGTCGGACCTATGAAGGCGAAGCCTGATTTCTCAACCCGTTCAGCAAAGTCAGCATTCTCGGAAAGAAAACCATAGCCAGGGTGAATTGCTTCGGCATCAGTCACCTCAGCTGCAGAAATAATGGCCGGCATGTTGAGATAACTGAGTGGGGAAGGCGCTGGACCAATACACACCGCTTCATCAGCAAGCTTCACATATTTAGCTTCTTTATCTGCAGTGGAATACACCACTACAGTTTTAATTCCCAATTCGCGGCAAGCACGTTGGATTCGGAGAGCAATTTCCCCCCGATTGGCGATCAGAATCTTATCGAACATGTAGGCTCTAAGTTAGGTAAAGATGGACTAGAGGGCTTAAAGAATTAAGCAATGATGAAAAGTGGTTGATCAAATTCAACGCCTTGACCGTTTTCGCAAAGAATTTCTCTCACGACACCGGCATACTCTGACTCAATTTCATTGAGCAATTTCATGGCTTCAATAATGCAAAGGGTTTGGCCTACTTTTACAGTGTCACCAATGCTTACAAAATTTGGGGATTCTGGATTTGGGGCACGATAGAAAGTACCCACCATTGGTGAGCGCGCAACAGAGCCAGTTTCAGTGGCAGGCGCTTCAGCTACCGCTCCTACTCCCGCAACTGCTGTAGGGGCAGTTTGAGCAGCATGAATGGGCGCCGGGTTTGCATAAACTGTTTGTCCAGCAGGGGCTGAAGAGCCAGCATTTACGATGCGGACACGGTCTTCACCTTCGTTCACCTCTAACTCAGAAATGCCTGATTCAGAAACTAGGTCGATCAAGGTTTTTAGTTTTCTCAGATCCATACGAGTGCTTCCTCTCTTCTAATACTTTGAATAGAATTATTTTTGTAAATGGGTAATGGCTGCTTTGAGCGCTAATTCATAACCAATAGCGCCTAAACCACAAATTACTCCCGTAGCAATGTCAGATAAATAGGAGTGCTTACGAAACTCTTCGCGCTGATGAATATTAGATAAATGAATTTCCACAAAGGGAATGGCTACCCCAGCTAAAACATCCCGCAGGGCAACGCTAGTGTGGGTAAAGGCGCCTGGGTTAATGATGATGAAATCAACCCCATCTAGTTTGGCTTTTTGAATGCGGTCAATTAGCTCGCCTTCATGGTTGCTTTGGTAGGTGCTGAGGTTTACAGATTCAGCTTTGGCTAAATCTTCCAGCTTTTGGTGAATGTCTTCAAGCGTAGTTTTTCCATAAACCTCTGGTTCACGAGTGCCTAATAGGTTGAGATTTGGGCCCTGAATTACGAGAATTGAAGCTTTTTTCGACATAGATCCCTGTTTTTAGAGGCAGTTAGATGTTAATTGCTTCACATGTTATGCCCGAAGTATACCTTCCTAGGCGTCTAAAAAAGCGAATTTTTGGGGTTTTTAGATGAAGTTACTGAAACAAATTCGATTTATTGCCTATTTTCTATGCAATAAAGAGAAGGGGTATCAGTACAGAAAATCAATAAGATGGCCTATAAAGCAGACTTAATTGCTTTTCTGAGCTCTTCTTCGTTTATCTTTCCTAATTTAGTAAAAGTAGATTTACCTTTGCTATTAATGATTACGGTGTAAGGGAGTGCACCTTGAGTATTTCCCATTTGCTTGGAGAGACTGCTGCCTTCCAGGCCGCCAATGAGAATAGGGTAGCTTACAGGGGTCTTTTCCAGAAATTCTAGAATATTAGAGGGTGAATCGATGCCGATGCCGACAAATACTACATTTTGCTGCATATATTCCCGCTGAAGCTGGTCTAAGGCCGGCATTTCTTCAACACAGGGAGGGCACCAGGAGGCCCAAAAGTTAACTACTAAGACTTTCCCTCGCCATTGCGCAGTATTGGCTGTTTTTCCATCTGGACTTTGCCAAGGGTTCGCAAAAAAGGCCTTAACGGATGGTTCACTGGCTAAGCCAGTTTGCGAAATCCATTGGGAAGTGAAGACGCCGCCAAGTAAGGCTATGAGACTGATTCCGCAGATGATCAGTAATTGTCTTCGGTTCATTGCAACTCCTTCGCTAAAATTCGTAGATGCATATACATATCTTAGGCATCTGCGGTACTTTCATGGGCGGGATTGCCGCAATCGCTCGGCAAGCCGGTCACCGTGTAACTGGTTGTGATGCTAATGTGTATCCACCAATGAGTACTCAACTTGAGGCTCAAGGCATCGAATTGATTGAAGGATTTTCACCGGATCAATTATTACAGTTTGAGACGATGCCTGATTTATTTGTTATCGGCAACGTGGTCTCTCGTGGCAATCCACTAATGGAGGCCATTCTCAATCAAGGACTCCCTTATATTTCTGGGCCGCAGTGGTTGGGCGAGCAAGTTTTATATGGCCGACATGTTTTGGCGGTTGCTGGCACACACGGTAAGACAACAACATCAGCCATGCTCACCTGGATACTTGAATTTAATGGCTATAAGCCTGGCTATTTGATTGGCGGAGTGCCGCTGAATTTCCCGGTATCTGCACGTTTAGGTGAGAGCAAATATTTTGTGATCGAGGCCGATGAATATGACACCGCATTCTTTGATAAGCGCAGTAAGTTTGTCCACTACAGACCGCGCACTGCCTTGCTAAATAACTTGGAGTTTGATCACGCCGATATTTTTGCTGATCTAGCAGCCATTGAAACCCAGTTTCATCATTTAGTTCGCACGGTCCCGAGCGAAGGTTTGTTGGTGGTGAATGGTGAAGAGCCTGCCCTAGCGAGTGTGATTACAAAGGGTGCCTGGGCGCCAGTAGAGTGTTTTGGTCATGCTACTAGTAACGAATGGTCATTTATTTCTCAAGAGGGCGATGGGTTTATTGTCCACAGATCCGGTAAAGAAGTCGCAAAAGTGCATTGGGCTGTAGACTCCGGAATAATGGGTCGTCATAACCAATTAAATGCTCTTGCAGCAATTGCATCGGCAAGCCACGTTGGTATTCCCCCGGCAGATTCTGCTCGCGCCCTGGCAGAATTTAAGAATGTCAAACGACGCCTCGAGACCGTCGGTGTTGTAAATGACATCACTATCTATGACGATTTTGCGCATCATCCAACTGCCATTACGACAACTGTGGATGGTTTACGTCGTCGCGTTGGTAAGAGCCGCATCTTGGCTGTCTTGGAGCCTCGCTCTAATACGATGAAGCTTGGGGTGATGAAGGCTCAGTTACCTGGCAGCTTGGAGCAGGTGGATAAAGTTTTTGCCTATGGTGCCAATACTGGTAAGGAGTCTCTAGGTTGGGACTTGGCAGAGGTCTTATCTCCGCTCAATATGAAAGAGCAGGGCAAAGCATTTGCTTTTGATGACCTTGATGTTTTAGTAGGTGTGCTTGCAAAAGAAGCAAGGCCTGGGGATCATGTCTTGGTGATGAGTAATGGCGGATTTGGTGGCGTACATCAAAAACTATTAAAAGCTATTGCAGGCCAATAGAAAAAGAAAGTAAAAAATGGGTGACAGATTAAAAGACAAAGTAGCAATTATCACGGGTGGCGCTAAAGGGATTGGCTTCGCTACTGCTCAGCGCTTTGCGGGAGAAGGCGCAATCACAATCGTTGCGGATATGAATTTAGAGTCTGTAAAAGGCGCTGCCGCACAAATTCCGAAGGCAGAAGCTTATGCCATGAACGTGACTGATCGTGCCAGTATTCAGGCGGTTGTGGATCAGGTGATGCAAAAACACGGTCGTATAGATATCTTGATTAATAACGCTGGTATTACGCAAGATGCCCGTCTGGTGAAGATGACAGAGGCGCAATTTGACTCTGTAATTGATGTCAATTTGAAGGGTGTTTTCAATTGCACGCAGATAATTGTTCCGCATATGCTAGAGGCTAAATCAGGTGCGATTGTGAATGCATCTAGTGTAGTTGGTATTTACGGTAACTTTGGTCAAACCAATTATTCAGCCACCAAATTTGGGGTGATTGGCTTTACCAAGACTTGGGCTCGAGAGTTGGGCCCCAAAGGTATTCGAGTGAATGCAGTCTGCCCCGGCTTTATTGCTACCGAAATGGTTAAAGCAATGCCTGAAAATATTCTGCAAGATATTGAGAGGCGAAGTTGGCTTGGCCGCCTTGGCACTCCAGAAGAAATGGCCAATGTCTATTTATTCTTAGCCAGCGATGAAGCTAGCTATGTCAATGGAGTTGCATTAGAGGCTAGCGGCGGAATTTCCCTCTGAGTATGAATCTTTTATACGAAGAAGGTGGCGATATTAAGATTGCCGCAGTGCAGTCTGCATCGGGCACAGGTGATGCCGAGTCTTGGCAGGCCACTAGTCTTTCTGGAAAGAAGATCAAACTCAAAGCAAAGGAAGTTTGGCTCCGCTTTGAAAAGCCTGAGCCTCAAGCCGTGATGGACGAGGCCACTGCTTTATCTCAGAATATCGATTTGCAGTTACTGTGGGATTGCGCTCCAGATGAAGAGTTTGGTTTGGTCGATGTTTCTCATGAATATTTTGGCGCACAAGCAACTATCCCGCAGCAAGTCTCTTTAGCAATTGCTTTGCAAGGAGCCCCAGTATTTTTTCGTCGCAAGGGGCGTGGCCGCTTTCAGAGGGCGCCCCTAGAGCAACTGCAGGCCGGCTTAGCTGCGCTTGAGCGCAAACAAAAAGAATTGGAGCAGCAGTCTGCATGGCAACAAGAATTGGTTGCCGGCACTTTCCCGGAAGTGCTCAAATCTTCTTCTCAGCAATTATTGTTTTCACCGGATAAAAATACCACTGCGTATAAAGCATTGTTAGCCGCATGCGCTGAGACTGGTGAATCTCCGGCGCAGTTGATGATTCGGTGCGGTGCAATTCTTTCGCCCCTGGCTTATCACCAAGGCATGTTTCTGAAAGCACACTTCCCCAATGGCGCTGCGCATAGTCAGGGCATTGGGGTTGATCAATCTGCTTACGCTGCTGCCATTGCAGATCTGCCACTCGCAGACGTGAAAGCTTTCTCAATTGATGACTCGGGTACAACAGAGATTGATGATGCTTTATCAGTAACTGATTTGGGAGAAGGAGTTCATCGCATTGGTGTTCATATTGCTGCCCCCGGCTTAGCGATTACCAAAGATGACTCACTTGATCAGGTAGCGCGTACTCGTATGTCTACCGTATATTTCCCAGGTGACAAAATCACGATGTTGCCTGACTCGGTCATTGAGCAATTCTCTTTGGATGCAGGTGCTTCGAGGCCGGCCTTATCGATTTATGTTGATGTCGATCCAGAAGGGGTTGCGAACAGGGATTCCCTGCAAATGCGTGCTGAGATGGTGCCAATGGCAGCTAATTTGCGTTTAGAGAATATTGAACACCTTGTTAGCGAAGATAGCTTGCTGGATGAGGGTGCGGCTTATCCATATCGTAAAGAGCTCGCCATTTTATGGAAAGCGGCTAAACATCTGCATGCTGGACGTCAAGAAAAGCGAGTGGCTAATGGCCTTCGCCCAGAGCAGTTAGGTCTCATTGATCCCAACGCTTTAGCAAGAGATTTTCATTTCCAGATTCAGGATGTGAATGGGGTCCAGCGCGTCGAGATTGAGCCCCGTCAGCGCGGATCGATTCTCGATACGATCGTTGCGGAATGGATGATTTTCTGTAATAGCGCCTCAGGGCAGCTGTTAGCTGATCATGGTTTGCCTGGCTTATTCAGAACCCAAAAGGGTTGGGGGCCTCTACGCACCCGTATGCAAACCACCCCGGGTCCTCATGAAGGCTTAGGCTTGGATTACTACGCATGGTGTACATCACCTCTACGTCGTTACTCTGATTTGGTAAACCAATGGCAATTGATTGCCCTGGCTAAACATGGTGTGACTGCAAAGATGGTCGCACCTTTTCCGCCTCGAGATGCCACTTTGATGGGGATTGCGGCAGATTTTGAGTCTTGTTATCAAACTTACGGTGAGTATCAAGATAGATTGGAGAAGTATTGGTGTTTGCGTTGGGCTATTCAAGATGGTGAATCAAAAAATGTACACGTTCGTCATTTAAAGGAAGGAATGTCTCGACTCGAGCTGGTGCCGCTCCATTTGCCTATACCGGAGTTGGCAAGTCATCCGCGGATGACCCGTGCTGAGGTAGTCTTGGAAGATATCGATCTATTGCAGTTAAGTGCCGCCGTCAGGGTATTGGAAATTGAAGCTAAAGTCGAGGTGCCTGAAGTTAGCGCTGCAGAAGATGGTAGCCCAGATTAAATCTGCAGGATTCGTGATGCCTAAAACATTAAATAAGGGAATACTTTATTTTCAAACTGCTTGGCGACGCCACCCATTTCGTCTAGCCCTTTGTGTATCGCTTCTCATTCATATTATTTTTCTCTCGATACGCTGGGGAATTGGAGAAGTTGAGAATCGTCGCCTTAACACCCCCCTGAGCGTTGTGTTGGTAAATGCCAGCAATAAAACGCCGCCGAAGGAGGCCAATAAATTAGCCCAAGCTGATTTACAAGGCGGCGGCAAAACAATGAACCAAGATGCAACTGCTTTGCACCGTGCGCGTTTAGGGGCAGAGGCTCGACTAGAGGTTTTAGAGAAACAACAGAAGCAAATGTTGGCAAAACTGGATGAGCAATTTACTCGTTCGGGCGGACGTAAGAGTGGTGATGATCAAAAAATGACCCCACAACTCAATTCGCTAGAGGCTGAATTAGCCAAGCGTTTGCAGACTGATGGGCGCGAGCCTCGACGTAAAGTGTTGACTGGCGCCAATGCCAAAGCAGTGACTTTTGCGCACTACTACGACGCTATGCGTCAGAAGATAGAAGCTTATGGAAGTGCATTTTTCCCACGCGCTAATGGCCACCCTTTGTATGGCAGCTTAGTGATTGTGGTCAGTGTGGATGCCCAAGGACGCATTACTACAAACGCCCAGGGTAAAGATGGCCTATCAATAGGTCGCAGCTCAGGCAATCCTGAGTTGGATAGGCAGGCTCTTGCCATCGTGCGTGCCTCCGCCCCCTTCGGACCATTTCCTTCAGAAATGCGTAATCAGATCGATGTGCTCGATTGGGTTTCTACCTTTGAGTTCACTCGAGATGGCTCTGACTACTTAGAGCTTAAGCGTTAACTTTTTTAAAGATAGTTTCTAAATTCGCTTATTCTGTAGTCATCATGAGTTCACCTAAATCTGTCGATCTACATACTGATCCCGGTCTATTTTCGGGGCTGGATGTTTATGCTGTTGCTGGCAATCCAATTGCCCATAGCAAATCTCCCGTAATTCATCAACACTTTGCAGAGCAGGCGAGCCAAAAAATGCACTATGGTCGCTTGCAGCCTGAAATTTATTCATTTGCTGCCGCAGCCAAATCTTTCTTCGCCGCAGGTGGAAAAGGCATGAATATCACAGTGCCATTTAAATTGGACGCGCAAGCTTTTGCGGATGTATTAAGTTCGCGCGCCAAGTTAGCAGGAGCGGTCAACACCTTATGGATAAAAGAGGGCAAAGTCTTTGGCGACAATACCGATGGTGCTGGACTGGTGCGCGACTTGTCAGCACAGGGCCTTGCGATTCATCAATCTAGGATATTGCTTCTAGGTGCTGGTGGTGCCGCACGCGGTGTGATTGGACCATTGCTAGAGCAATCACCAAAGTGTTTGGTGATTGCTAATCGATCTACTGCAAAAGCGGATGAACTCGTGAAGTTGTTTGCTGATCTAGCGGCTTCTAAAGAAGTTGCTCTGGAATCTAGATCCTTATTGGAATTAGAGGATTCTTCAACTACCCCTTACCCATTTGATTTGGTAATCAATGCTACAGCCGCAGGATTAGTGGATGAATCACCTTTGACTCCTGCGGCAGCCATCAATATTTTTGTGCCAAGTTCCTTTGCATACGAGATGGTCTACGGCAAATCTACGGCCTTTATGCAACAAGCTTTGCAAAAAGGTGCACGGGTAAGTGATGGCTTAGGGATGTTAGTTGAGCAAGCCGCTGATGCATTTTTATTGTGGCGCGGTGAAGACTTGGCGACAGCAATTGATTCACGTGCAGTCTTAGCTAAGCTTCGCAGTTAGTTCTACTATTCGACTGACTTTCTAATGCGTTGGCTTACTTACCTGGTCAAGTGTTTGCTCTGTGGTTTTGTCGCAATGCAGATTTACTTTGTGATTCAAATCGCCCTCTGGATCGGACTCAATCCTGCTAGTACTGCGTTTCAGAGGGCTGAACGTTGGCGTTTGTGTTCATGGCATTGGTCGTGCCCAGTCTATTCTGAGTGGACTCCTTATGACAAGATTTCCAACAATCTTAAGCGTGCGGTATTGGTCAGTGAGGATGATATTTTTTTTCAGCACAACGGTTTTCGGTTTGAAGATATGAAAAAAGCTTGGGAAAAAAATCAACAAAGAACTCAGGTGGGTAGCTCTAGGACCGCTTTGCGTGGTGGCTCAACAATTACTCAGCAGTTAGCAAAAAATCTCTTTCTTTCTTCTGAGCAAAATTATTTGCGTAAGGGGCAAGAGCTCATCATTACTGAACTTTTGGAGCTAACCCTCTCAAAACAACGTTTATTTGAGATCTATCTCAATTCAGTTGAGTGGGGTGAGGGTATCTTTGGTATAGGATCTGCTGCTCACTACTATTACGCAAGCACTCCAGCCGCATTGGATCGAGACCATGCCGCCGCATTGGCCTCTGCCTTGCCCGCACCAAAGTGTTTTGATAAGCCGCAATATTGTCGTAAGGCTAATATTCATTTTCCAACTCGCCAAGAGTTCATCTTGGAAAATATGGATCGGGTTGCCTTAGCGCCTTATTCGTCAGCTAAAAGCAGTAAATCAATCAAGCAATAATTTATTGCCTCTCAGTCTACTTGGCACTAGCAACCCTGAGGGCATCACGCGTGCTTTGCGCTACCGCTCTTGCTGCCTGGGCAAAATCACTACCAACGCTGGCATACAAAATGGCTCTAGATGAATTAATGATCATTCCAGTGCCCGGAGCATGGGTAATGCGACCTGCTGCAACGGTAGCATCAATATCACCGCCCTGGGCGCCAATGCCTGGAATGAGTAAAGGCATATCGCCAATAATCGCACGCACCTTAGCAATCTCTTCAGGAAATGTGGCGCCTACTACCAGGCTAATTTGGCCAGAGCTATTCCACTTTTGTGCGGCCAGTTTAGCAACATGCAAATAAAGGGGTTCACCAGAAGCGGTATTGATAAATTGCAAATCTGATCCACCGGGATTTGATGTGCGACAAAGCACAATGACACCTTTGCCAGCATGCTTCAGATACGGCTCGATTGTGTCAAAGCCCATATAGGGGTTTACTGTGACTGCATCTGCTCCATACCGTTCAAAGGCTTCGAGAGCATAGTGATCTGCAGTGCTCCCAATATCTCCGCGCTTGGAATCTAAGATTACAGGAATATGGGGGTACTTATCCTTGAGGTGCTGAATGAGTTTTTCTAGTTGCGCCTCGGCTCTTTGAGAGGCAAAGTAAGCAAACTGGGGTTTAAATGCGCACACTAAATCGGCAGTCGCATCAGCGATTTCGCGACAGAACTCAAATATTCCCTCAGGTTTGCCCTGGAGGGATGAGGGCAAGCGCTTAGGATCAGGGTCAAAACCAACACACAGCATACTGCCTTGGGAAGCCCATGCAGACTGGAGTTGCTGGTTAAAGGTATTTGAGCGAGAGTTCATTGGATTTGGCTTATTTTAGTGAAACTGTCATGGTGTATAGGATAAACTAGCGCACATTCCTTAGGAGTTCACCATGATCAACTTGTTCGTCCTGCAAAATGGCCGCCTCTCTCAAGAGCAAGTGGAAGATCGCAATGAATTGTTGCAATACGCTAATCCTATCTGGATTGACGTAGTTGATCCAGAAGAAGAAGAGCTGATTTGGATTAAAGAGGCGTTTGGCGTGCTCTTACCTGAATTGGATGATTTGGGCGATTTGGAAGCTTCCGCGCGCTATTTTGAGGCCGACGATGGTCATCTTCATATCCGCACTGATTTTTTATTGGATGAAGAAGAAACCTCTCGCAACGTGCGAGTTGCGTTTGTCCTGACCAAGCAAGTCCTGTTCTCGATTCATGATGAAGATTTACCAGTGTTCCGCTTGGTGCGTTTGCGCGCACGCTTGCGACCTGGTTCAGTGAGCAATGCAAAAGATGTTTTGCTGGATCTGTATTCCACCGATGCTGAGTACTCTGCCGATGCGCTAGAAGAGGTTTACGAAAATCTCGAGCAAGCCGGTAAGCGAGTTCTTTCTGACAGCATTAACGATGCTGATGCTGCAGAGGTTTTAGAGACGATTGCTAAGGAAGAAGATACCAACGGACGTATCCGTCGTAATGTGATGGATACGCGCAGAGCCTTATCTTTTCTGATGCGAAGTAAGTTGTTATCAGATGAACAGCAAGAGGAAGCGCGTCAAATTTTGCGAGATATTGACTCGCTCGAGAACCATACTGCATTCTTGTTCGACAAGATCAACTTCTTGATGGATGCAACAGTCGGCTTCATTAACTTGAACCAATCTAAGATTATCAAGATCTTCTCGGTGGTATCTGTTGCCTTAATGCCGCCTACTCTCTTGGCCAGCATTTGGGGCATGAACTACAAACACATGCCTGAGTTAGATGCCACTTGGGGTTATCCAATGGCAATTGGCGCAATGATTGTTTCAGCCATTATTCCGTTGGTTTACTTCCATAGTAAGGGTTGGATGAAGTAATTAGTTCTTTAGCAATTGAATTAGACCTGCTAAAGCATGATCAGTTGCCTGTTGGCGTATCGCTTGCCGATCTCCATCAAATAGTTTGGTTTCACAAGTGGTGATATTTGTGCCGGCAACATTTCTGATGACCCACCCAAAACAAACAGTTCCCACAGGCTTATCTTTTGACCCTCCGGTGGGGCCGGCAATTCCAGTAATGGCAATGGCAAGATCAACGCCTGCGTTGATTTGAGCTCCCTGTGCCATGGCTTTAGCCACCGGTTCACTGACCGCACCGTGGGACTCTATGAGTTCTGCCGGAACCCCTAGGCACTCAGTTTTGGCTTGGTTGCTATAGGTGATGTAGCCACGCTCAAACCATGCGCTTGATCCTGATAGTTCCGTTAGGGTGGCGCAGACGAGGCCACCTGTACAAGATTCAGCCAGCGCCAGTTTCCAGCTTTTGGTAGTTAATAGTTGAGCTAGTTCTTTAGCGTGATTAATAGAGTTCATAGTGGCATCATCTTTTGTATCAAAGCAATCACTAGAAGCGTGAAAAAGGCTGCAGCAAGGTCATCCACCATGATGCCAAACCCGCGCCAGATAATTTGTAATATGGTTGATGGGTTGTGATTATTCTCTAGATTTTTAAAGTGACAATCAATCATTCCAATGGGTCCTGGCTTGAGGGCATCAAAAAAACGGAAGAGTCCAAAAGCGATTGTCTGCATCCAAATGCTGCTTGGCATGATCAACAGCAGCACAATCCAAAAGGCGATGATTTCATCCCAAACAATTCCACCAAAATCTTTTTTACCCAACTCTTCGCTGACGTGACCGCAGATCCAGCATCCCAAAATAATGCCGCCACCAATAATCCAGAGAAAGTCCTCTGTAGATAGAAAATACTCCCCTACTAAGAACGCTGCCCAAGCCCAAAGAGTGCCTGCAGTACCAGGTGCCACAGGGCTTAGGCCGCTGCCAAAGCCAAACGCAATAGTGCGACTTGCAGTTTGTCTTACCCATTTAAAAGTGGGTATTACTGGATCGGGATCTTTGGGGATACTCATTTTGCAAAGTGGTCAAAGGATGCAAGCAGCGTTGCTGTTTGGGTAGCGTTTAGTAGGTCGCCATGCTGATTGAGTAAATGTAATTTTCCGGCTTCGCCTGCTGCTTTCCTAATGCTGCCGATTCTAGCGAGGGATAAATTAAGATCTTTGCTGATCCCATCAATAGCAGCCCTCTTCTCAATCGGAGCAGTGAAACAAATTTCATAATCGTCACCACCGCTGGCGGCAAATTGATTTTGGATGGCCTCATTCTGTTTTTGTAAGGTTGCAGATTTTGGCAGAAGCGCTAAAAATATTTCCGCCCCCACTTCAGACTGTTTGAGAATGTGCTGAAGGTCGCCAAGCAATCCATCCGATACATCCAAGGCTGCGCTTGCGATATCGCGAAGTTTGATACCAAGCTCTATTCGGGGAGCGGGGTCATGCATACGATGTTCTATTTGCTTTAAATCTTGCTCGGAAAGAATGATTTCATGACGCAGCGCAGCAAGAGCGAGTCTCGCATCACCAATCGTTCCTGAAATCCAAATATCATCCCCAACTTTTGCCCCTGATCTTCGAATGGCTTTTCCGAAGGGGATGCTGCCAAATGCTGTAATGGAAATTGTGAGGGGGCCAGCAGTGGTGTCGCCGCCAATGAGTGAGCAAGAATATTCATTTGCAATAGCAAAGAGGCCTTTGGAAAAGGCTGCAAGCCAAGCGGTATTGACCATCGGTAAAGCGATTGCCAAGGTGAATCCGATAGGCTTTGCTCCCATAGCCGCCAGGTCTGAAAGGTTGACTGCTAGAGCTTTGCGGCCGAGTAACTCTGGATCGGCATCGGCAAAAAAATGCCTCCCCTCAACCAGCATATCGGAAGTAATGGCAATTTCTTCGTTAGGTCTGGATTTGAGAAGGGCGCAATCATCCCCCATTCCCAGGGCGATAGCTTGCTCTTTATTTGAGCCCATGGCATCTGACCCCGTTTTAAAAAAACGCTCAATGAGATCAAATTCGCCGAGAGGGCTGGATTCAGGATGCATATCTTATTTTATGGCTCTTGGGAGAGGTGCGCTCGAGAGGAATAGAATTAGACTCTTCTATGTGTCTTACCAAAGAGTACGCTGATGAGCAAAGAAAACAATAAAGAGCAACAAATTGCAGCCCTAAGAGAGGCTGCTCTCCAGTATCACGAGTTTCCGACCCCGGGGAAGATTGAGATCGCGCCAACTAAGCAGTTGACCAATCAACGCGATTTAGCGCTTGCTTATACGCCAGGCGTTGCTGCACCGTGCGAAGAGATTGTTAAAGATCCCGCTAATGCTTTTAAATACACTGCTCGCGGAAATTTAGTTGGTGTAATTACCAACGGTACTGCTGTTCTTGGCTTGGGAAATATTGGGCCGCTGGCAAGCAAGCCAGTGATGGAAGGAAAAGCTGTTCTCTTCAAAAAGTTTGCCGGTATTGATGTTTTTGATATCGAAGTAAATGAAAACGATCCTGATAAGTTGGTTGAAATCATCGCCGCATTGGAGCCAACATTTGGCGGTATTAATCTAGAAGATATTAAAGCGCCTGATTGCTTTGTGGTTGAGCGCAAATTACAAGCTCGTATGAAGATTCCAGTCTTTCACGATGATCAACATGGCACTGCGATTGTGGTAGCCGCCGCGATTCTAAACGGCCTAAAGGTGGTTGGTAAGGATGTTGGCAACGTGAAGTTAGTGACATCTGGGGCTGGCGCTGCTGCTCTAGCCTGTTTGGATTTATTGGTTGATTTGGGTATTCCTCGCAAAAATATTTGGGTAACGGATTTAGCTGGTGTCGCATATAAGGGTCGTAAGGAATTAATGGATCCCGAGAAGGAGCCATTTTGTCAAGAGACAGAATTGCGCACTCTGGACCAAGCAATTGAGGGCGCGGATATTTTCTTGGGTCTTTCTGCTGGTGGTGTATTAAAACAAGACATGGTGAAGAAGATGGCACCTAATCCATTGGTCTATGCCCTAGCAAATCCAACCCCAGAAATTCTTCCCGAAGAGGTAAAGGCGGTTCGTCCTGATGCAGTGATGGCTACAGGCCGCACCGATTATCCAAACCAAGTAAATAATGTGTTGTGCTTTCCGTTTATCTTCCGTGGAGCATTAGATGTAGGCGCCACAACCATTACACGCGGCATGGAAGTCGCTGCGGTGAAGGCGGTTGCAGAGTTAGCGCAAGCGGAACAGAGCGAAGTGGTTGCCTCTGTATACGGCATTGAGAACCTCTCTTTTGGCCCGGAGTACTTGATTCCAAAACCGTTTGATCCGCGTTTGATCACGGTGATTGCCCCTGCTGTAGCGAAAGCTGCCATGGATGATGGGGTGGCTTCTCGCCCTATTAAAGATTTCGATGCTTATCGTAATCAGCTTCAACAGTTTGTGTACCACTCTGGTACTTTGATGAAGCCGCTCTTTAGCATTGCGAAGCGTGTACCAGCAAATCAAAAACGGATTGTGTTTGCCGAGGGTGAAGATGAGCGCGTATTGCGTGCAGTCCAAATCATTATTGATGAAAACCTGGCTACTCCAATCTTGATTGGCCGCCCGGCAGTGATTGAGCACCGCATTGATAAGTTTGGTCTGCGCATGAAGACGGGTGACGACTTTGAGGTTGTTAACCCAGAGAATGACCCTCGTTTCCGGGACTTCTGGCAAACCTATTTGAGCTTGACTGAGCGCAAGGGGGTGTCTGAGTCTTACGCCAAATTGGAAACCCGTCGTCGTAACAGCTTAATTGGCTCCATCATGATTAACAAAGGGATGGCCGATGGGATGATTTGCGGCACGATTGGTAATCCCGCTACTCATCTTAAATATATTGATGAGGTGGTTGGTCACGAGGCTGGCGCGAATGTTTATGGAGCGATGTCTGGTTTGATTCTGCCGGGTCGCCAAGTATTCCTGGTAGATACGCATATCAATATTGATCCAAATGCAGAAGAGTTGGCGGAGCTGACCTTGATGGCCGCTAGTGAAATGCGGAAGTTAGGCTTAGTACCAAAAGTTGCCCTCCTTTCTCATTCTAATTTTGGTTCAAGCAACGCGCCTTCGGCAGTGAAAATGCGCGAAGTACTGTCCTTGGTGCAGAAAGCAGACCCTACATTAGAGGTTGATGGTGAAATGCACGGTGATAGCGCTTTAGATGCAACCATTCGTGCTGGTGCAGTAACTTCTTCCCCCTTGAAGGGCGATGCAAATCTTTTAGTTCTGCCCAATATTGACGCCGCTAATATTTCTTACAATTTGTTAAAAACTGCAGCGGGTAACGGTATTGCTATCGGGCCATTGTTGTTGGGTGTGGCTAAACCAATCCACATTCTGACTCCAGCAGCTACTGTACGCAGGATCGTGAATGTGACAACTTTGGCAGTCGTAGAGGCGGCTAGCAACACGAGAGGCATCTCCTAAGGCATTTTTATATATGTAAGTTAGTAATAACTTACATATATTTATCCTATATAAATCAATGGTTTATATAAAATGCACTGTATTTGGGCTTGATTTGATGGCGTGTTACGGGTAACCTAGCACCCATCATGAATAATCGCACTGAAAACACCGATTTAGCTAGCTTCGAAGAACATAGCCGCGCCGAAAGTTGGGACAGTAATGATCGACTAGAAACAGAATCATCTGCCGCCAATGTTTATGCCCAGGGTGGTTTATCTCGTTTACAAACCTATGCAGCAAATCAAGTGTCGGGAAAAAAAGTGACAGCTTCTTGGCGTGCCGCTTTGGCCGTTCGTGATGCCGGACCGCCGGCAATGTTGCGCAGTGTGCGTACAAATATCGTTCAATCCATTCGTGCTTTTCGTACACCAGATTTGCAGGAAGCAGCGACTGAACTCGGTCAGCATTTCATCTACGCCAATTGCACAAATGCAATGACTAAAGGTGAAGTGCTCGAAGCAATTGCAATTGCATATTCCTTTACTAAGCAACAAGCAAAAAACTTCGATCCTTTATTGGATGCATTGACAACATTGACAGATAAAGCTGGCCAACAGCCTGGATTTGTTGTGGTTCTCGAAGGTCTGCCTTGCACTCAGAAGTTTGACAAAGAAGCGCGTGAAACTCTCTTAGACGTTTTCCGCGATGCCGTTGATTTTTGGGCCGAGCGCCGCACGCCTTACAGGGTCTTTTACTCTTTCGCTTAATCGCTTAGGCTGCTCAAGCCCCCTGGAATCGCCTCTACTTGAGGCGATTTTGCATTTCAGGGTTCCATATGCTGTGGACAGTTGTGATGGCGACAGTGCCAGCGGTTTCCGTTCTCAGCACACGCTCTCCGAGTGAAACAATTTGGTAGCCAGCTGCTTGGGCTTGCGCCTCTTCTTCTGGTGAGTGACCACCTTCCGGGCCGATCATGAGAATAATATCTTGTGGGGCACTTTCTAACAGAACTGAATGCATGCTTTTAGTGGCCTCGGGGCTTAAAAGAAGTTTTAGGGTTGGCTTTGAAGGCACCTTTAAGTAGGCCTCAAAAGTTTGAATGGGTTCTAGGGTGGCAAGCACCGTTCGGTCACATTGTTCGCATGCTGCTTGAACAATGCCATTCCAATGGGCAAGGCGTTTTTGGGCGCGATCAAGATCGCTTGAACGGGTCAACTTTAAGATCGAGCGTTCGCATTGCAAGGGGGTAATAATTTGGGCGCCGGTTTCAACCGCTTTCTCGACAATCCAATCCATTTTGTCGCCACCGGCAAGACCTTGGGCCAAAGTAATGGCATAAGGGGCTTCACGGCGGGTGTCAGTGTGGATCTCCTTGAGCTGAACTTGCCCTGTTTTTCCGCTCAAAGAGAGTAGCTCGGCCTTGGCTACCTGACCTTTTCCATCAAATACTGGAAAGGATTCCCCGGTCTGGATACGCCGAACGCGCAAATGGTGGGCAACCTCAGGGGTGAGGGTAGTTGGCTTTTGGGATTCCCATGGTTCGGGAAGATAAAATTGAGGCATTACTGAAATATAGCCAATTTATTTTCCTCGAGACCACTTTTACGATGTCAAACCTTCAAATCCGCATGGCCAATGCCATTCGTGCTTTATCCATGGATGCAGTTCAACAGGCAAACTCAGGCCACCCTGGTATGCCAATGGGGATGGCAGATATCGCCGTTGGACTTTGGAACGATCATTTAAAACATAATCCAACCGATCCACATTGGATGGATCGCGACCGTTTTGTTTTATCTAACGGTCATGGTTCGATGCTGTTGTATTCCCTCTTACATCTTTCTGGTTACGACTTACCAATTGAAGAGTTAAAGAATTTCCGCCAGTTGCATAGTAAAACTCCAGGTCATCCAGAGTATGGAATTACGCCTGGTGTTGAGACAACAACTGGTCCACTTGGACAAGGAATTTCCAATGCAGTTGGTATGGCTCTTGCTGAAAAATTATTAGCAGAAGAATTTAATCGTCCCGGTCTTAATATCATCGATCACTATACCTATGTATTTTTAGGTGATGGCTGTTTGATGGAAGGTATTAGTCATGAAGTGTGTTCATTGGCTGGTACTTTAAAGTTGAACAAGTTGATTGCACTTTGGGATGACAACGGCATCTCGATTGATGGCAAAGTCGTTTCTTGGTTTAACGAAGATACTCCGAAACGTTTTGAGGCGTACAACTGGAATGTCATTCGTAATGTAAATGGCCATGATGCTGAAGCTGTATCTGCTGCCATTGCTAAGGCTAAAAAGAGTGATAAACCAACGCTGATTTGCTGCAAGACGGCGATTGGCCAGGGCTCGCCCAATATGACTGGCAGCGACAAGGTACATGGTTCACCATTGGGCGCAGCAGAAATTGCTGCAACTCGTGTGGCATTGAATTGGCCATATGCTCCTTTTGAAGTTCCAGAAGATATTTACGCTGCCTGGGATTTTAAGAAGCGTGGTCAAGCAGCTGAACATGAGTGGAATAAAGAATTTCAGAAATATAAAAACAAATTTCCAGAACTTGCTTCAGAATTGCAACGTCGTATGCAAGGCGATTTGTCAAAAGACTTTTCGGCCACACTCGATGCTTATTTAAAGACCTGCCAAGCAAAAGCGGAAACTATTGCCACCCGTAAGGCGAGTCAAAATGCGATTGAAGCATTAGCACCAGCCCTGCCAGAATTTATGGGTGGCTCTGCTGACTTAACGGGTTCGAACTTAACTAATTGGTCTTCATGCAAACCGGTGCGTGGCGATCAATGGGGTAATCACATCAACTACGGTGTGCGTGAATTTGGTATGAGTGCCATCATGAATGGCATCGCTTTGCACGGTGGTTACATTCCTTTTGGTGGTACCTTCTTAACGTTCTCAGACTACAGCCGCAATGCTTTGCGCATGGCAGCTTTGATGAAATTACGCAGTATTTTTGTATTCACCCATGACTCTATTGGCCTTGGAGAAGATGGCCCAACACACCAATCAGTAGAGCATGTTGCTAGCTTGCGCTTGATCCCAAATCTCATGGTTTGGCGTCCTTGCGACACTACTGAGAGTGCTGTCGCTTGGGGTTCAGCCCTTGAGCGCAAAAATGGCCCTAGCGTCCTGATCTTCAGCCGTCAGAACTGCCCATTTGTTTCGCGTAGTGTTCAGCAAGTTAAAGATATTGCGCGTGGTGGCTATGTGTTGCGCGATCCTCAAGTTGGAAAAATTAATGCAGTCATTATCGCTACCGGCTCTGAAATTGCGCTTGCATTACAAACTGCTGAGCATCTAGAAAAACAAAGCCCAGGAAAAATTGGCGTTCGGGTAGTTTCGATGCCTTCGACTACAGTATTCGATCAGCAGGATACTGACTACAAATCTAAAGTATTGCCGGCCAAGATTCCACGCATTGCTGTTGAAGCTGGCGTGACTGATTTCTGGTGGAAGTATGGATGCGCAGCAGTGCATGGTGTAGACACTTTTGGTGAATCTGCTCCTGCGGGTCAGCTGTATGAATATTTTGGTTTAACAGTGGATCAAATTGCCAATACTGTTAAGCAATGTATCGCGAAGAAATAATCAGCAAGAATTTAAAATTAGCGAGGGAAAATAAATGACAATTCGTGTCGCAATCAATGGTTATGGACGTATCGGGCGCATGGTCTTACGCGCTTTATACGAAGATCAGGTTAATGGTAAGCCACGTCGAGATATCAAGATCGTTGCCATCAATGCCATGGGGGATATTGCCATTAATGCCCATCTGACCCAGTATGACTCAGCACACGGCCGTTTTCCTGCAGAGGTTTCAGTAGATGGCGATTGCATGGTAGTCAATGGCGATCGCATCAAAATGTTCTGTACACGTAATCCAGCTGAAACCCCATGGGGTGAGTTGGGTGTTGATTTAGTTTTGGAGTGCACCGGAAAATTTACTTCCAAAGAAAAAGCCCTGATTCATCTTCAACAGGGCGCGAAGAAAGTATTGATTTCTGCTCCTGGTGGAAAAGACGTCGATGCAACAATTGTGTATGGCGTTAATCAAAATGTATTAAAACCAACTGATGTCGTGGTTTCTAATGCAAGTTGCACAACCAATTGTTTGGCGCCCTTGGTAAAACCATTACTAGAAAAAATTGGCATTGAGTCTGGTTTGATGACAACTATTCACGCATTTACGAATGACCAGGTATTAACTGATGTCTATCATAAGGATATGCGTCGTGCACGCTCTGCTGTAACCAGCATGATTCCAACGAAAACCGGCGCTGCAAAAGCAGTTGGCTTGGTTTTGCCAGCATTAGCAGGGCGCTTCGATGGTTTTGCAATGCGCGTTCCTGTCATTAATGTTTCTGTGGTCGATCTCACTTTTGCGGCTAGCCGCGCTACTAGCGTAGACGAAGTGAATTCCATTCTGAAGGCTGCGAGCGAGGGTGAGCTCAAGGGTATTTTGGGCTTTAACACTTTGCCCTTGGTTTCGATTGATTTCAATCATGATCCTCGCCCGAGTATTTATGATGCTTCCCAAACTCGTGTTTCTGCTGATGGCAAGTTGGTCAAGGTATTGGCCTGGTATGACAATGAGTGGGGTTACTCGGTCCAAATGCTCAATGCTGCTGAAGCATTAATGGCTGTAAAGTGATTAAAAGTATTTAAAATCTTTTAAAAGTAGCTAAAAAATATAAAAGACCTCAATTTGAGGTCTTTTTTCATTTTGGGGGCAGTAAAAAGCCCTTAAAAGTGCCTATTTTTGCTTATTTCGACAGTTTTTCTTCTGGCAATGTCCGTACATAGCCAGGGAATGTTCCTGGAGCTTAAATCCTAAGCTCTTTGCGATATCCCGCTGTCTTTTCTCAATAGCTTCGTCAACAAATTCCTCAACGTGGCCGCAATCAAGGCAAACCAGGTGGTCATGGTGCTGACCCTCATTGAGTTCGTAGATCGCTCTGCCATCCCCCTTACTAGACTCAAAATGACTGCGGAGTAGGAGCCCCGCTTGTTCAAACTGAGTAAGTACACGATAGACCGTGGCCAAACCAATTTCTTGGTCTTCCTTGGCTAAGGCCATGAAAACATCCTCAGCGCTAAAGTGGGTACCGCCATTTTGATGAAAAAAATCCAGAATTTTCATGCGCGGACCGGTGGCCTTTAGGCCAATGTCTCGCAAATCTGCGGGCGTAGGGTTTTGGTTCATATTCATGGCTTTGGGAGCTAAAATCAATGTCTTAATGATACGGCCAGCCATGCAAAATTGCCTTGAACTTTTTAGTCGTTTTTTGAAGACCCTTTTAAAGGGTATTTTCAGTCCTGCCCGCCTCGGGTTCGCCGCTATTGCCATGAGCGCTTTATTGGGGGTTACGGGTTGCACTTCCGCTGTTGATGAAACCCAACGCGCTTGGATGAATAAAGTATTCAGACCCTATGTCCCAGATATAGTGCAAGGCAACTTTATTTCTAGCGAGCAATATGCAAAGTTGGAATTAGGCATGAGCCGTGAGCAAGTGCGTCAAATTTTAGGCACACCTTTATTGGCAAGCTATTTCCATGCCAATCGTTGGGACTATATTTTTGAATTTAAGCGACAGAATCAGGTCATCGGTAAAGAGCGTCGAGTCACGGTATTTTTTGATGGAGATAAGGTTGTGAAGTTTGAGGGCGACGCTTTGCCGACTGATGTCGAGCTGGTTGCTGAAATTGATGGCTATGCTAAAACGAAGCGCTCATTTTGGCAGATGATTACTGGCACAGGTAAGGGGCCTGTTACTCCGCCCTTACAACAACCAGAGTTATTAGTAGCAAGCCCAACAGATAACTTACCTAAGGGTGCGGCTGTGCCAGCAGTGCCTGCTGCAAGTAAAGGTTCATTTTGGGATTACTTCAGTTTCTCAAAACAGCCAGATGGGCAAGCTGTACCAGCGTCAGAAACTTTAGGGCCTGGTGCTATGAATATTCCGCAGGCCACTGAGACCAAGAAGTAAGAATTACCTATAACTTAAGCGATGAAATAAATGATGAAGATTGCAATTGCTGGAGCAACTGGCCGCATGGGGAAGATGTTGATTGAGGCGGTACTCAATACGCCCGATGCCCAATTGGTTGGTGCGCTTGAGCATGCTTCTTGCCCGCAACTGGGCGAGGATGCTGGAGCATTCTTGGGTAAGAAAACAGGCGTGGTAATTTCTTCCGATGTTGAGCAGGTTTTGGCAGGCGCTGAGTTTTTAGTTGACTTTACTAGACCTGAAGGCACGATGACTCATTTAGCTGTTGCAGAGAAAACCGGAACCAAAATGATTATTGGTACAACGGGGTTAAGTGCAGAGCAAATTACTCATCTTCAGAAAGCATCGGCAAAATTAGCAATTGTCTTTGCTCCCAATATGAGTGTTGGCGTCAATGCCACATTCAAGCTGCTAGAGATTGCAGCCAAGATGCTCAATCAAGGTTACGACATTGAAATTATTGAAGCTCACCATCGCCACAAAGTAGATGCGCCTTCAGGTACGGCGCTGAAGATGGGAGAAGTGATTGCAGACGCCCTGGGCGAAAAGTTAGACGACGTCGCTGTGTATGCACGCGAAGGTCATACGGGCGAGCGCAAGGAAGGCTCAATCGGATTTGCCACTATCCGTGGCGGCGACATTGTTGGCGATCACACCGTTCTATTTGCCGGTGATGGTGAACGTATTGAAATTAGTCACAAGTCCTCCAGCCGTCAATCTTACGCACAGGGTTCATTGAGGGCCGCACGCTTTTTGCAAACACAAACTTTTGGTTTGTATGACATGCAAGATGTTTTGGGTCTGCGTAAATAAGAGTCAGCTTAAGCAATTAGCCAATCATTAAAAATAGAAGAAAAGAGTTGTCTTGAATGAGTAAGGATTACGACTACCGCATAATTGAAGCGGCAGCGCAGGCTGATTGGGAAAGTGCGCAAGTCTATACAGTTACTGAGAATGCGGTAGATTCCTTTGGTAAGAAAAAGCCAAAGTACTACGCTTGCTCTATGTTGCCTTACCCGTCTGGTAAGTTGCATATGGGGCATGTACGTAACTACACCATCAATGATGTAATGGCGCGTCAGCTCCGTATGCAGGGTTTTAACGTTTTAATGCCGATGGGCTGGGATGCTTTCGGGATGCCCGCAGAAAATGCTGCGATTCAGAATAAAGTGCCGCCAGCAAAATGGACCTACGAGAATATTGCTTATATGAAAAAGCAAATGGCTGCGATGGGCTTGGCGATTGATTGGTCTCGTGAGGTTGCTACCTGTAGTCCTGATTACTATCGTTGGAATCAATGGCTTTTTTTAAAGATGCTCGAAAAGGGTATTGCTTATCGCAAAACCCAAGTCGTGAATTGGGATCCTATCGATCAAACAGTTCTGGCAAATGAGCAAGTAATTGATGGGCGAGGTTGGCGTTCTGGAGCTTTAGTTGAAAAGCGTGAGATCCCTGGTTACTACTTTAATATCACTGCCTATGCAGAGCAATTACTTTCTAGTTTAGATGGTTTGGGTTGGCCTGAGCGCGTTAAGACCATGCAGCAGAATTGGATTGGCAAAAGTCGTGGCGTGCGTTTTGCTTTCAAGCATGAGATTGCTGATGATCATGGAAACTTCATTCAAGATGGTCTCTTGTATGTTTTCACAACGCGCGCTGACACCATTATGGGTGTTACCTTTTGCGCTGTTGCCGCAGAGCATCCTCTGGCAACTAAAGCTGCTGCCAATAATCCAGCCCTCGCTGCCTTTATCGAGAAGTGCAAAACGGGTAGTGTGATTGAGGCGGACTTAGCGACTCAAGAAAAAGAAGGGATGTTTACTGGTTTGTATGTCACCCATCCTTTGACTAAAGAGCCTATTCCAGTTTGGGTTGGTAATTATGTACTGATGTCTTATGGCGATGGCGCAGTGATGGGTGTGCCCGCACATGATGAGCGTGATTTTGCTTTTGCACTCAAATACGATTTACCGATCAAACAAGTCATTGCTCTGAAGAGCGAGTCGCCAATATTTAATGCAAGTCGCTGGGAAGATTGGTATGCCCAAAAAGAGGGCGTAGTTTGCTTTAACAGCGATCAGTTCGATGGTTTATCTCATGAAGAGGCTGTCAGCGCTGTAGCAAAAGAGTTGTCGCAAATGGGAATTGGTGAAATCAAGACTACCTATCGTTTGCGTGATTGGGGCATTTCTCGTCAGCGCTATTGGGGTACTCCAATTCCGATTATTCATTGTGGGGATGATGCAAATCCAGGTTGCGGTGCCGTGCCCGTTCCTGAGTCTGATTTACCAGTGATCTTGCCAGAGGATTGCGTTCCAGATGGTAGTGGTAATCCATTGAATAAGCGCGCAGATTTTCTGAATGTGAAGTGCCCTCAGTGCGGCAAGCCCGCTAGACGTGAGACCGACACCATGGATACCTTTGTGGACTCTTCCTGGTATTTCATGCGCTACACCGGCCCCAATGCATACAGCATGGTCGATGAGCGCAATGAGTACTGGATGCCAATGGATCAATACATTGGCGGTATCGAGCATGCCATTTTGCATTTACTCTATGCGCGCTTTTGGACTAAGGTCATGCGTGACCTCAACCTCATTACTTTTGATGAGCCATTTCAGAATTTATTAACTCAAGGCATGGTGCTCAACGAGACGTATTACTCTGAAGATGTGTCTGGTAAGAAGACTTGGCTCAACCCTTTAGATGTTGAATTAGCTCTCGATGACAAAGGTCGGCCTAAAGGCGCCAAGCTAAAAGGTGATGCATCAAACGCACCTGTGATTGTTGGCGGCGTTGAGAAGATGTCCAAGAGTAAGAATAACGGGGTTGATCCCCAGGCTCTGATTGATGAGTATGGCGCTGATACTGCCCGTTTATTTGTGATGTTTGCAGCTCCACCAGAACAACAGCTGGAATGGTCTGGTGCTGGTGTTGATGGCGCCTCACGCTTCTTGCGTCGTGTTTGGATGTATTCGAGTAGTCAGGCTAGCAGCATTCGTGATGCGCAAGATTCTGTGCCAAGCAACTTGAGTGATGCCGAAAAAGAATTGCGCCGTGAAGTGCATACCATCTTGAAGCAAGCAAATTTTGACTATCAACGTCGTCAATACAACACGGTAGTTTCTGCAGCAATGAAGATGCTGAATGTACTTGAACCCGTTAAGTTAGATCAAAACACTGCGATTAGTGCCCCAGTGCTGCGGGAGTGTTTAAGTATTTTGTTGCGCATCCTGTATCCCGTAGTTCCTCACTTAACCCATGTGCTTTGGAAAGATATGGGCTATACGAAGACCTTTGGTCTAATCTTAGATGCTCCTTGGCCGGCGGTAGACGAAGCTGCTTTGGTTCAAACTGAAATTACCCTCATGTTGCAGATTAATGGCAAGTTACGCGGGGATATTCGCGTACCAGCAGATGCCGACAAGGAGCAAATCGAAGCTTTAGCATTGCAAAGCGAGTCTGCAACCAAGGCTCTTAATGGTGGCGCGCCAAAGAAGGTGATTGTTGTTCCGGGCCGCTTAGTCAATATCGTGGCCTAAAGGAAGCTGGACATATGAGCGCAAATCACATTCGACGGACCTTGTTGGGTTTAATTGCCACTGCGCCCATCGGCGGCTTAATCGCTTGTGGTTATCGCATGCGTGGCATGGTTGATTTGCCTTTCAAAGCGATTGCGATTACAGGCAGCCCATCACCCCCATTGCGTAATGATTTGCAGGCTGCCATTTTGACTGGTACCGATGTTAAGGTGGCCATCAATCCTAAGGATGCCGATTTAATTTTAGATATCAGCAACGAAATCAATGGTCGAGAAATTTTGGCTTATAGCTCAACGGGTCAAGTTTCTGCTTATCGCTTAACCATTCGCGTAACGTTTAGAGCATATGACTTAGCTGGAGCAGAGATCATTCCCGATAGTGAAATTTACATCACAAGGGATATGGATTTCTCGAATAGTACTGTTTTAGCAACCGATAGTCAGCAGATGCAATTCTTAACATTAATGCGTAAAGACTTGGCTGTGCAAATTTTGCGTCGCATTGCTGCTGCTGCTGCAAAAAATCCTCAAGCAAGATCTTTCTAGGGGCGGATAGAGAACTTGCATGGTTAAAGTTGATGTCTTGCAGGCACATCTCAAATCGCTGAGCTCTGGTGTTGCCATGCTGCCGCTTTATGTTTTTAGTGGTGATGAGCCTCTTTTAATGATGGAAGCGATGGATCAACTGCGATCAACTGCGAAGAAGTTAGGTTTTACCGATCGTGAAGTCATGGTGCAAGAGCGCGGCTTTGATTGGAGTGCTTTGATGAATGCAGGTCAAACCATGTCTTTGTTTGGTGATAAGCGCTGGGTCGAGCTACGCATACCAACTGGAAAGCCCGGTCGTGATGGGGCTGATGCCTTAAAGCAATTTGCTACACAAATAGCCTCTCAGCAAGATGGCGCAAATGGGCCTGATACAGTTGTTTGTATTGTGCTACCAAGATTGGATGGAAAGACCAAGACATCCGCTTGGTTTAGCGCTTTAGATGATGTTGGTATGGCTATTCAGGTGGACACCTTGGACCGTGGTCTTTTGCCACAATGGATTGCTGGCCGGCTTAAAAAGCAAGGTCAAGAAGTCGAGGCTGGGCCTGAGGGTCAGCGCGCTTTGGAATTTATTGCTGATCAGGTGGAGGGTAATTTAATTGCCGCCCATCAAGAAATATTGAAATTGGGTTTGCTATACCCTGAGGGTAAGGTAAGTGAAGAGCAAATTCGTTCTTCAATCCTGAAGGTAGCGCGCTATAACGTTTTTGAACTAACTGAGGCCATGCTTGCTGGTGATTTACCTAGGCTAAATCGCATGTTAGATGGTTTAAAAGGCGAGGGTGAGCCTTTGGTATTAATTTTGTGGAGCGTAACCGAAGAGCTTCGGCTACTATCTAAATTAAAGGCTGCAAGCGATGCTGGTGAATCTGTTCAACAGCTCATGCGGGTCAATCGGATTTGGGGTAATAAAGAGCGTTTATACCCAGCTGCTATTAGAAGGGTCCAACCCATCAAGCTACGCAAAGCAATGCAGCTTGCTGCAGGTTTGGACCGGCAGTCTAAAGGATTGCATGCGGTAGAGCTGCCGGCAGATCCATGGGATGGTTTACGTTTAGTTGGAAATTTATTGCGGTAATGGTTTAGAAAGTTAGGAAGATGAGTTCAAGTATTCAAGAGATGATGCAAGACATTGGTAAGCGGGCCCGTGGCGCATCGCGTGCAATGGCTCGGGCATCTGCTGAGCAAAAGAATCAAGCGCTCTTGCATATTGCTAAGCTTGTACGTCAAAAAGTAGATGAAATTCAGAAAGTCAATTTACAAGATGTTGAGCGCGCAAAAGGGAATGGCCAAGATGCTGCTTTTATAGACCGCTTAACAATGACTCCAAAGACAATCGAAACAATGGCCCTAGGTCTTGAGCAAATCGTTTCCTTGGATGACCCGATTGGAAAAATTTCCTCCTTTCAAAAGCAGGCATCTGGTATTGAAATTGCTCAAATGCGTGTTCCACTGGGCGTCATTGGAATCATTTACGAGTCACGCCCTAATGTCACGATTGATGCGGCAGCACTTTGTCTGAAATCAGGCAATGCTGTGATTTTGCGGGGTGGTTCAGAGGCAATCGATTCCAATACTTTGTTGGCTCAAATTATTCAAAAAGGATTGGCTGCAGCAAATCTTCCTGAGGATGCTGTGCAGGTTGTCACTACAACAGACCGTAGCGCTGTTGGCGAAATGATTACGATGACTCAATATATTGATGTGATCGTGCCACGGGGCGGCAAGAGCTTGATTGCTCGCCTGATGGCCGAAGCACGTGTGCCAATGATTAAGCATTTGGATGGTATCTGCCATACCTATATTGATGCGGATGCAGATATCGCGATGGCGGTAAAGGTTTGCGATAACGCTAAAACGCAGCGTTATGCGCCATGCAATGCGATGGAGACCCTATTGGTAAATAAAGGGGTTGCGCAAAAAGTACTGCCTACGCTTTGTAAGATTTATCAAGACAAAGGTGTGGAGTTGCGGGTTGATAGCTTGACTCGCAATACGCTTGAGGCAAATGGCTTTAAAGGTTTAGTGGATGCGACAGAAGAGGATTGGCATACAGAATATTTAGCCCCCATTCTTTCCATTAAGACTGTGGCTGACATTGATGAAGCTATGAATCATATTGAGCGTTATGGGAGCAAGCATACCGATGCGATTATTACTAATAATGAGGCCCAGGCGGATCGTTTCTTGCGCGAAGTAGATAGTGCAAGCGTGATGGTAAATGCCAGTACACGCTTTGCAGATGGCTTCGAATATGGCTTAGGCGCAGAGATTGGCATTTCTAATGACAAACTACATGCCCGAGGTCCGGTTGGTCTAGATGGCTTAACCTCGCTGAAATATATCGTCATGGGTCATGGCGAGATTCGCGCTTAAAAATATGACGAACTCTTACCTTTGGGTTAAAACTTTCCATATTGTTTTTATTACTTCCTGGTTTGCGGGGCTGTTTTATCTTCCCCGAATTTTTGTGAACTTAGCTGAAGAAAAAAATTCAGATTCCTATACCCGCCTGCTAGGGATGGCCGATCGCCTCTTCCGATTTATGACTATCTTGGCAGTACCGGCTATCTTGCTGGGCCTAATACTTTGGCTTTACTTTGGTATTGGTGCGGGTGATATCTGGATGCACGCCAAGTTATTTTTTGTTCTCTTAGTGATTGGCTACCACCACGCCTGTTATAGCTTATTAAAAAAGTTTCGTGCGGGTGCGAATACTAAGTCTGGTGTTTGGTATCGCTGGTTTAATGAAGTACCAGTCATTCTGCTGGTTGTCATTGTTGCTCTGGTTCTTTTTAAGCCTTGAGTTCAGTCCAGTATCAGCGCCCCATTTTTTCACTCTTTTTAGACTGTTAGCCCCATGAGATTTTTTGTTGTTTGTCCAGGCGGTTTAGAAGCACCGCTTGCTCAGGAGCTTGCAGAGATTGCGCAGCGCCCTGATTCCAAGGCCCTGGGGGCTTGGGTGATCGATCCAATTCCAACTAGCCCAACTGGTGGCATTGGTCTTGCCGCACCGATTTCTGCGGCGATGGCTTTGAATTTACATTCCAGAATTGCTAGTCGCGTGTTGTTACAGATGGCGCAAGCGCCTTATCGGCAAGAAGAAGATCTCTATAAGTTAGCAAGTGGCTTAGCTTGGGAAGATTGGTTTACCTCTAAACAAACATTGCGCGTTGATGTGACTGCGCATCGATCTCCATTAAAAAGTTTGAACTTTGCAACCCTCAAGATTAAAGATGCCATCGTAGATCGCTTGCGTGACGTCACGGGCGATCGCCCCAGTATTGATACTGCGTTTCCGGATGTACGAGTGCAGGCGCATTTAACTGCAACCCAAATTACGATTTACTTGGATACCTCTGGTGAGGCTCTTTTCAAGCGAGGTTGGCGTGATGAAAAAGGCGATGCTCCTTTGAAAGAGAATTTAGCTGCAGGGATTTTGTCAATTACTGGCTGGAAACCTGGACAGTCGTTGTTTGACCCGATGTGTGGTAGCGGAACCTTTTTGATCGAGGCCGCTCAGATAACGCTGTCTATTCCGCCTGGGGCAATTCGGGCAGGGATATATGGTGACGATGCGAAGCCTAGCAGATTGGCCTATCGTTCCTTAGTTAGCTCTGCGGAAGGCTTTGGCTTTCAGAGACTCAAGCCATTTAATGAGGCAGCAGAGCAAAAGCGTTGGGGTACTTTAAAAGAAGCCGTCCTTACACAAATGCTAGAAAAGCGTAAGCAATATCCGAATGCGGATTCATTAAAAATCAGTGGTGGTGATATTAATGAAAAATTAGTCTCTATGTATAAAGGCAATTGGCAGAGAGCGCAGTTACCTGATCAACCGCTTGTGCGCCAAGTCGATGCTCTCGCTAGCAAGCCCCCAGTGAATTCGAAAGACGGTGTGATGTTATTAAATCCACCGTATGGCGAGCGTCTTGCCATTAAGGGCGGTAGAGGCGGAGTCGCGCAGGACCACGACTCCCGAGGTGAGGGTAATACTGAGTATGATGTTGAGCCAGAAAATCGCTTTGAGATGAATTTAGAAACTGGTCGTCAGAGCGCCAAACGCTCCAGCCGTGAGTCTTTGAAGAAACTGCAAGCTCAGGACGAGCAAGATCCCAAGTTTGTGGAGTTTTTGCGCCAATTTGGTCAGCACTTAAAAGATGCTTTTGGTGGCTGGAATGTCTTTGTATTGACTGCTGATATGGCCTTGCCAGGACAGCTTCGCATTAAGGAATCAAAGCGTACCCCATTATTTAATGGTCCTTTGGAGTGCCGTTTATTTAAGTTTGAGATGCATGCCAAGCGCTCCTCTTCAAGTGAAGGCTAAGCACTTAAAATAAAGTTATCACTGATTCAATACCAAAGAAATAAAGCGGAGAGTAAGCAAATGGAATTTAAAACGTATATGTGTCTGATCTGTGGTTGGGTCTACGATGAAGCGGTAGGTTTGCCTGACGAAGGTATTGCTCCAGGCACCCTCTGGAAAGACGTGCCAATGAATTGGACCTGTCCAGAATGTGGTGCTCGTAAAGAAGACTTTGAAATGATGGCAATTTAGTTGGGAAAGCACGACGAGGAATTGACTGTGGCAAAAGTAGATCGGAACGAGGCTTTATTCGAGCGCGCACAAAAAACTATTCCCGGTGGCGTGAATTCTCCTGTGCGGGCGTTTCGTCAGGTAGGTGGTACACCTCGTTTTGTTACTAAAGCCAAAGGGCCTTACTTTTGGGATGCGGAAAATAAGCGTTATATCGATTTGATTATGTCTTGGGGTCCCATGATTGTGGGTCATGCAAACCCAGAAGTAGTTGAGGCGGTACAAAAAGCGGCAGAAACCAGTTTTAGCTACGGCGCGCCAACTGAGGGCGAGATCGAGCTGGCTGAACGTATCTGTGGATTGATGCCTAGCATTGAGCAAGTACGTATGGTATCCAGTGGCACCGAAGCGACGATGAGCGCTTTACGACTTGCGCGTGGCTATACCGGTCGTGACTTAATTATTAAGTTTGAGGGTTGCTATCACGGTCATGCAGACAGCCTTTTGGTGAAGGCTGGCTCTGGTTTATTGACCTTTGCGGACTCCACTCACAATGCACCCTCTTCTGGCGGGGTTCCTCAGGATTTAGTGAAACACACTCTAGTGCTGCCATATAACGATGTGGCTGCAATTGAAGAGGTTTTCAAAAAACAAGGTAATCAGATTGCGGCTGTCATTCTAGAGCCAATTGCAGGCAATATGAATTTGATTCAGCCCTCAAAAGAATTTTTATCAGCAATTCGTAATCTCACCAGCAAGCATGGCAGCGTTCTGATTTACGATGAAGTGATGACGGGATTTAGGGTTGCTTTAGGTGGTGCTCAATCCCTGCAAGGCATTACCCCAGACCTCACTTGCTTAGGTAAAGTCATGGGCGGTGGTATGCCGATGGCAGCCTTTGGTGGAAAAAAAGAAATCATGTCGAAGCTTGCTCCTTTAGGTAATGTCTACCAAGCGGGCACGCTGTCTGGTAATCCGGTGGCAGTAGCGGCAGGCCTCAAGACTTTGGAGATTATTGCTCGAGAAGGTTTTTATGAATGCCTTACTCTTCAAACTGAAAAGTTGATGGCTGGCTTAAAGCAAGCAGCTGATAAAGCAAGTATTCCGTTTGCAGTCGATAGCGTTGGGGGCATGTTTGGTTTTTACTTTGCTAGCCAGGTCCCTACGTCTTATGAAGCAGTTACAAAGTCTGATATTGAAGCGTTCAAGAAATTCTTTCATCTCATGCTAGATGAGGGAGTTTATCTTGCGCCATCAGCTTATGAGGCTGGATTTACTTCGATTGCGCATGACAATGAAGTAGTCAATGCCATTATTACTGCCGCTGAGAGTGCATTTAGAAAGCTCTAGGAAATGTAGTAATTACATTTTGAGTGGATGATCGTAGCCGTCTACTTGGATGATCTCAAGACTTTTTGAATCCTTGTTGGAGTTGGCAATTTCCAGTGCGGTCAATTTGCCACCCCATACACAGCCAGTGTCTAGGCCAATGACATTATTACGTCTTAGCAGACCCAGTGTGGACCAGTGGCCAAAGTAAATAAGAGTGTTGGCAGTTTTACGTTTGGGTGCCTTAAACCAGGGGATATAACCCTTAGGGCCATTTCCCAAACCCTCTTTACTTTCGAATTCCATTTGTCCGCTGGGTGTGCAAAAGCGCATACGAGTAAGTGCATTAGTGATAACGCGTAAACGCTCATAACCTTTTAATGAGTTACTCCATTTATTGGGGGTATTGCCATACATATTTGCTAGAAATTGTTTATAGGATTTGCCGCGCAAAGCCCTCTCAACCTCTTGAGCGCATTCAAGTGTTTGCTGTAAGTCCCATTGTGGAAGTACTCCAGCGTGAACTGTAAGTACCCTGCCATTACTAAGCGCCATAGGCCTATTGCGTACCCAGTCAATCAGTTCTTTGCGATCTGGGGCCTTTAGGATGGTGTCAACGGTATCTAAACCCTTAGTCTTGCGCACACCAGCATCAATAGCGAGTAGATGAAGATCATGGTTTCCTAAAATGCACTCTGCACGACCTGATTCTTGCAGAGATTTAAGTTGTCGCAGTGCCGCAAGGGAGTTTGGACCGCGATTCACTAAATCCCCCAAAAAAATCATATTTGATTTTTTAGGAAGCTTCTTTACTAGGGCTTTCAGTGAGGGCGCACATCCTTGAATGTCGCCGACAGCATAGATTTTGCTCATACACTATCTTAGCGGAAAAGCAAGCTTTAGACCTTACTGACTCACTTTCTTGACTACGCTATAGCGCAGCAAAGTTTTTTTGCGTGCCTCATCGTGATCAACCACAGGAAGGGGGTAGTCTCTGCCCAGCACTAAGCCGGCAGCCTCGAGTTCAATATGCCCAGCTTGCCAAGGAGCGTGAATCGATTTCTTAGAGAGTTTTTCGAGTTGCGGTAAATAGCGCTTAATAAATTTGCCCTCAGAATCAAATTTCTCTGATTGAGTAATGGGATTAAAGATCCGGAAATAGGGCTGGGCATCGCAGCCTGATGAAGACGCCCACTGCCAGCCGCCATTATTAGAAGAGAGTTCAAAGTCATTGAGATGTTCAGCAAAGTAGGCCTCACCCCAGCGCCAGTCAATGCCAAGATCTTTGGTCAGAAAGCTGGCTACTACCATGCGTAAGCGATTGTGCATGTAACCGCTCTGATTGAGTTGGTGCATCGCTGCATCGACTAGTGGGTAGCCTGTCTTGCCTTCGCACCAAGCTGTAAAGAGTTTTTTGGCATGAGCACCGCTCTCCCAAGCGATGTTGTTGTAGTCTGGTTTGAAAGAGTCGCCTTCAGCTAGCCTCGGATGATTGGCCAAAATCATGAAATAAAAGTCACGCCAAATAAGCTCGCTTAACCAAATCGTCGCACCCATACTGCCAGCAAGCATACGCCTATGGGCTTCGCGCACCAGGCCTCTAATGGAGAGCATACCAAAGCGTAAATGCGTTGATAAATAACTGACGCCTTTAATGGCAGGGAAGTCTCTGCCGATTTGGTATTGATCAATGCGGGAAAGAAAGTCTTCCAGAAATACTTGACCACCTTCAGAGCCCGGTGGTAAATAGGCTTCAATGCCAGTAGCGCAAAATCCCATAGATTCTAAGGGGGGGAATGGGGTGTCTAGATTTTTGGGGATAGCGGCAAATTGACTTGGCTTAGGTTTACATTCATGTGCGGCCAAATCTTTTTCTTGCAGCGTTTTGAGCCAATTATTTTTATAAGGCGTGAAGATGGAAAAGACCGTATTCGAGTTGGTAAGAATTTCTTTCTTCTCAAAAATCACTTGATCTTTAAAGTCTTCAAACTGAATACTAAGTTTTTCTAATGCAGTCTTAACAGCATTATCTCTAGCGATAGCAGATGGCTCATAGTCATGATTGGCAAACACGCTATCAACCCCAAGCTCTTTGGCAATCTGAGGGATGCATTCAATCGGCTTGCCAAATCGAACAATCAGGCCCCCGCCTAAAGCGCGCAACTCCTCATCTATTTGCTTTAGACCTTGCCAAATAAAATCAACACGGCGCTCGTGTTTTAAACCTTGGGCATTTAGCTCACCTTGGATGAGGGGCTTCAGAATGCCTTCATCAAAAATAAAGCTTAACCAAACCTGCTTAGCCTCCTTAAGGGCGTGGGATAGGGCAGCATTGTCATAAAGACGAAGATCGCGACGGAGCCAAACCAGAGCTTTTTGCATAGCCCCTATATTAGGGCTAATTTAGGGGGAGTGCAGGAGACATGACTTCTGGGGAGGTTAATATCTATAACAATAATGGATACGATCTTTTTTATTCTCTCGAAGGTAGTGCAATTTTGCATTGAACCCCTGAATTGGGTGATGATTTTCATTGTGCTGGGATTGCTCTTTTTGAGCTTGAGAAAACCCCATCTTTCTAAACGATTTTTAGTTTTTGCCCTTCTAGATTTGTTAATCGTTGGGTGGTTGCCTGCATCTGAGGTTTTTCTGAGGGTCCTTGAGGATTCGGTTCCAAAAATAGAAATTGGAAAATTGTCCAAAGAGAACTTTGGCGGGATCATTATTTTGGGTAGCGCAATTGAGGGCGGGGAAATTGCAATAGACCGCGGTGAGATCTCTATCTACTCATCCGCTGAGCGAGTGACGAAGGCCTTCGAGTTTATTAGGAAGTATCCTGATTTACCGTTCATCTTTAGTGGGTTTTCTGGGCGAATTGCTCCAAAAGGGGTATCTGAAGCAGACGCATTTAAACAGCTCATTCAAGAACAGGGTTTAGCAGATAGGGCTGGGTACTATGAAAATCAGTCGCGCAATACCTATGAGAATGTAGTCTTTATAAAGCCCATGATCGCAGAGATTGAAAAAGGTAAACCTGAAAAACCATGGCTTTTAATTACCTCAGCAAGTCATATGTATCGATCGGTGAAGATTTTCCAAAAGCAGAGCATGGAAGTCATCCCTTTGCCGGTGGATTACCAAACCGCCAATCGCCTTCAGTGGACTGCATTTGATTTGGTTGAAGGGGCTCAAAACTGGAATAGACTGGTTCACGAAATAATTGGACTTTTTGCTTATTGGGTTACGGGAAAAATCTAGATATTCTGTAAAATAGGCTTATATGACTTCGGCTAAAAAAGCGCCTCCTGCTTCAGAACCAGCGTCTGTGCCAGAGGCTTCAATTTCTTTTTCGGCCAATCATTTAGCAAATCAATTTCTAGTGGCCATGCCTGGCATGGTCGATCCAAACTTTGCAGGGTCTGTTATCTACCTCTTTGAGCATACCGATAGAGGTGCAATGGGCTTGGTTGTCAATCGTCCAACCGAATTAGATCTAGGAACCCTGTTTGACAGGATTGAACTTAAATTAGAAATTTCACCTTTGTTAGAGCAGCCAGTGTATTTTGGTGGTCCAGTGCAGGTGGAGCGAGGGTTTGTTTTGCATGAACCCATTCCCAGTCCATCCTATAGCTCCTCGTTAATTATTCCTGGCGGCTTAACCATGACGACCTCTAAAGATGTTTTGGAAGCTGTAGCTATTGGTAACGGTCCCCGCAAGTTTCTGATGACTTTAGGTTATGCCGGCTGGAGTGCTGGCCAGCTTGAGGAAGAGATTACATTAAATGGTTGGATGAACGTACCTCTTTCACGCCAGCAAATGGTTGATATTATTTTTGATACCCCTTCGAGTCAGCGTTATGAAAAGGCAATGAGTCACTTGGGTTTTGATCCTGCGCATTTGTCCGGGGAGGCAGGGCATGCGTGATCCAATCAAGAAGCCGATGACAATACTGGCTTTTGATTATGGAACGCGTCGGGTTGGTGTGGCAGTAGGCAATACAGAGACGAGGGCAAGTCAGGCGTTAAAGACTATTGCTGCTGCGAATGCAGACGGGTTGTTTTGGGAGGTAGAAAACCTTCTAAAAGAGTGGCAGCCAGATCAAATAGTAGTGGGGCTCCCAACCCACCCAGACGGCGCTGACCATGAAATGACAGCTAAAGCAAAGCGTTTTGGCAATCAACTGCACGGGCGCTTCAATTTGCCAGTGAGTTGGGTAGATGAGCGCTATACATCTGCAGTTTTGGAAACTGATCTTCAGATGCGCGACAATCTAGATGCACATTCTGCTGCACTCATTTTGGATCAATATTTTGCAGAATATAAATAAGCACCGGAACTAAAGAATGAACGCTGAATTCATATATCAAAAATTACTCGAAAACTTGCGTAGCAGGTTGGGGCGTGGTCCTGTTGAGCTTGCCGGTCTAGCTATGGGGGGTGCATGGATTGCCGAGCGTTTAGCGCAAGATTTAGATCTGCCTCACTTCGGTGTAATTAATGTAGCCTTTCACCGAGATGATTATGCAGAAAAGGGTATGACAGCTTTGAGGACGTCGAGCACTATGCCTACTCGGCTACCTTTTGAGGTGAATGGCGCAAATATTATCTTGATTGATGATGTTCTGCTCACTGGCAGAACTGTACGGGCGGCCCTCAATGAGTTATTTGATTTTGGCCGCCCTGCACAAGTGGAGTTAATGGTCTTGGCTGATCGAGGTAAGCGTGAATTACCAATCTCCGCAAATTTTATAGGTGAAATGATTGAAGTGCCCGATCAAAAAATCTTAGTTTTGGAAAAAGATGCGGCTGGCAAGTTCAGCTTTCTGCTTGAGGAGCGCGAATAGTGAACTTAGTGAATCAATTTAATTCGGATGGTGAATTAACCCATCTTCTGACCCTAGAGGGTCTACCCAAAGAGCAAATTCTGCATATTTTGGATACTGCCAAACAGTTTGTCAGCGTTACCGATCCAGCGAGAGAGGTGAGGAAGGTTCCTTTATTGCGCGGCAAGAGTGTATTCAATCTCTTTTTTGAAAATTCAACCCGCACCCGAACTACTTTTGAGATTGCTGCAAAGCGCTTGTCTGCTGATGTTATTAATTTAGATATCTCGACCTCTTCAACCACTAAGGGTGAGAGTCTTTTAGATACGATTGATAACTTGGTAGCGATGCAGGCAGATATCTTTGTAGTGCGACACAGCGTTTCTAAGGCGCCAATTGAAATTGCAAACCATGTGCCGCCGCATGTGCACGTTGTCAACGCGGGCGATGGCGGCAATCAGCATCCAACCCAAGGCTTATTAGATATGTATACGATGCGTCACTTTAAGCAGAACTTTAAAGGCTTGAAGGTTGCTATAGTTGGTGACATCGTTCATAGCCGTGTTGCTAAATCCAATATTCATGCATTAACTACGCTTGGTTGCGAGGATATCCGTGCGATTGGTCCGGAGAGTCTATTGCCAAGCGATATAGATATGCTGGGAGTCAAGGTCTTTCATAGTATGGAAGAAGGGCTTAAGGATGTAGATGTCGTGATGACTCTGCGTATTCAGAAAGAACGCATGGAAGCTGGCCAGGTTCCGGAGGGTGATGCATTTTTTAAACAATACGGCTTAAATCCTGGGCGCCTAGCCTTAGCAAAATCAGACGCCATCGTGATGCATCCTGGACCAATGAATCGTGGTGTTGAAATTGATACTGTTGTGGCGGATGGCCCTCAATCCGTCATCTTAAATCAGGTGACTTTTGGCATTGCTGTACGCATGGCTGTGATGTCAATTGTTGCGGCTAATTAAGTTAGCGCGTGACAAATAATACGGTGGATCTGAGTGCTATGCCTGCGAAAAAATCTTGGTTGATTTTGTCGCATGGTTTTAATATGGATGGCCGGGCTGCCAGCCAGACCATTACTGACAAAATCCCCTATCTTTTAGATGCAGGGATTCGGCCGATTGTTTTTAGTGCGATTACCGGCATCAAGGATCAACGCTTTCCTCATCATCAGTATTTGGCTTGGGGTCCTGCAGCATTTCGATTTGATTTCCGTCACTGGATTGCCAATCAATATGGTCGCGGTTTCATTTATAAGTTGTTGACTAGAACAGTTTCAGTATTACTGGCTCCCTTTATTGGACTCGAAAAACTCTGCTTAGGCTTTTCGAGTCAATGGTCTTGGGCCATGCCTGCATTTATGCATGGTCTGCGCCTAGTCAAGTCAGGCAAAGTGGATTTAGTTTTTAGTACTGGGGGTGCTTGGTCTGCCCACTTGGCTGGTCTTTGGTTAAAGAAGGTGACTGGTGCAACTTGGATTGCTGAGATTCATGATCCCCTGGTGATCCGCAAAGACCCCAATGATCAAGGCTTTGAGAGGCCTAAAAATCGCGATGCGCGGTTTAGGCATTACTTAGAAAGTCAATTAGCAAAATATGCAGATCATATTTGGTGGTTTACTGATGGCGCACTGCATTATGCAAAAGTACGTAACGCCAACTTAAATACGCCAAATAATGCTCACGGATTTATGGTGTTGCCGGGCGCTGAGCCACCAGGTGGACTATCTGCTGCAAAAACACATACTTACTCAGATAAGTTAAATCTTTGCCATTTTGGTTCTTTGGCTAATGATCGTTCTCTATCTACTATTTTGAATGCCTTAGTTCCTTTGACTCAAAAGTATCCAGAGGCAAGAGATTTGATCCGAGTACATGCTTACGGCGCCCCCTTAGACTCCTTAACTGTTGCCGCTATTCAGAGTTTAGGTTTGGACGATGTGTTGTTGGCTCATGGGCGACTTGAAAAAGATCTAGTCACGGGTAAGTCTGGACGTGAGCGCGTAGTGGAGAAGATGCAAGGGGCAGATGTATTGATATTGCTTCATGGGAATGATGAGTGGTGTGCTGAATATATTCCCTCCAAGTTTTACGAATATCTATGGACTGGCCGCCCAATTTGGGGGGTTACACATCGCAATCCACAGCTCGATCAGATGCTGCAAGAGCGCGGCGCTTACCTTAGCTTAGAGGGCGATAAGGCTGGAATTGCTATGGCCTTGGAGAGAATTTGGTTAGACTGGCAGCAACGCAGGCTGATTGAGCCAAAATGGTTGCCCATGGGGGTTGATCAAGCTGTTCAGCAAATTCTTAGAGAAATTCATTGGAATTAATGGGAAGTCAATTGAAAGATCTTGTTCTTTACTGTAAGTCCTACCACAGGGATTTCCTGCGGCTAAAGCGTTTATTAGAATCAATTCAGAAATATAACGTTAATCAAATTCCGTTTTATATTTCCACTCCTGAAGATCAATTTGAAGAATTAAAGAATATTCTTGGCTCAAGCGAAGGATATCTGTGGGTTTCTGATGAGTCAATCGTTGCAGCCAATCCAAGGACAACGCCGGGAATAGAAAAAACGAGATCTGGCTCATTAGCACAGCAGGCAATCAAGTCTGAATTCTGGCGATTAGGTATTTCAGAAAATTATGTTTGCCTCGATTCTGATTGCATCTTTCTGAAGGAGTTTAGTCATACGGACTTTATTGCTTCGGACGGCAATCCTTATACTGTTATTTACCAAAATAAAGAATTTTTTCAGCTAGCAATTGACCGAAAAAATCCTAAGGTTGAAGAAAACCTGCGTCTTGAGGGTGATCGAGTTAAGGCTTTATTTGATAGAGAAGGGCCTAATTATTATTGCCCCTGCCCACCCTTTATTTGGTCCGCTAAAGTTTGGCGTTCATTGGATGAGCAATTTCTGATTCCTCGGGGGTTGACCTTCTGGGACCTTTCGGCTCCAGAGCATCCTGAGACACTCTTGTATTTAGAGGCGCTATTAAAGTTTCAGGCCATACCCCTGCATCCAGTTGAGCAGTTATTCCGGATTTATTACTACGATTGGCAGTTTTATTTGCTCCGAAGATTGGGGGAGTCTGTGAATAAGCTTAGCAAAAATTATCTAGGGGTGATTTATCAATCGAACTGGGATTTAGATTTGGATCTTGGAGCCCCTCAGAAATCATTTATTTCAAGAACAAATAGAAGATTTAAAAGATTTCTTCGCTACTTGCAAAGCTACCTTTAGGCTAATTGAATTTATGACAGCTAGAGCGTTGCCTTTCCAAGTCCTGGTCATTTCCTTGCAGAGATCGCTTGATCGCAGGGCTAAGGCTGAAAGTGAGTTGCATACAGTTTTGCTGCCATGGTCTTTTTTAGATGCGGTTGATGGCTCTGCGCTAAAAAATTCCCCCGATGAATATAAACCCTTAAAAGTGAAGTGCCTCCAAGGATACGAGCTAACGCCCAATGAAATTGGTTGCTATCTTTCGCATAAGGAAGCGTGGAAGCGCTGCGTTGAGAAAAATATTCCCACATTAATCTTTGAGGATGACTTTGTTTTAGCTCCAGAATTTGAACAAACTATTTTGTCTCTAATAAATAGACCGAACGATTGGAATTTTGTCCGCTTGCAAGGGCTTTATGAGGTTCCTTATCAGGAGCTCTCATTAATTGATGGCGTTCATTTAGTAAAAAATATTGGTGATGCGGTTGGGGCAACAGCATATCTATTAAAGCCTGAGATAGCCCGCACTTTAATTAATGAATCATCTGATATTTATGAACCAGTGGATCATTTTTTAGAGCATCAAAAAAAGCATGGCATGGAATTTTTGGCTGTACGTCCTTATCCAGTTGATATCACTCGCGCTAAGTCGACGATTGATGATAGGCAGGAGCGAGCCCCGGTAAAGGGTATTAGAAAACGGTTTCGCTCTGTTGCTAGAGCCCTAGATCGAGCGTTTAGTAAACGCCCTTGGTTTCCTAAATAGATCTTTATGAGTTAATCCCTTGGTCAACACTGCTGTCATTTCTCCAGCAGCTCAGAGGCGTGATATTGCTCAGAGCTACTGGGAATAGAGCATTCATTCTTAATTGAAAATCCCTATCTGAAAAGTGGACTAGTCTTTGTGATTTATCGGGGTAGTAGCCGCCAATACATTTCCACGCAGATTTGTAAAAGCTACTACCAGAGTGAGTCATATTGATATCGTTGTATTTGCGGTAGCTTAGAGTCTGACCGGGATTTCGTAAATCAATGTCAATACTTTCGGCCGGACAAATCGACTCGATCAGCTTGGCGGTGTGTTTTAGTTCATTTGCTCCAAAATGTAAGGAATGTCCACCAAGTAGTGCTGCATCAGGATACTTTTTGAGGATCTTATAGGTAACCTCAATGCTGTCATGCATGAGATAGTCGTCGTCATTGAGAATCATGATGATTTCAGCATTTGAGTACTCAATACCTTTGTTTAGGCTGGCTGCTTGACCTAAGTTTGATTCATTTTGCAGGAGAATGAATTCACACGTCGTTGCAGGTTGATATTTTGAAATCAGACCCTGCAGAATTTCAAGGGTGTTGTCTGGTGATCGGTCGACCACAAAGATGACCTGATTTGGAGCTATGGTTTGCTGGCGAATGCTCTCAAACATTTCTTGCAAGAACGGAGCATGGCCATAGCAGGGAATAACGATTGCTATAGAAGGATTGCCTCTTGATAAAAATTTTGGCTTTTCTATCCCATTCTTACTTTTAATAAAAGATCTAACCCTTCTTTGTGAAATCTCTGGCCTAAACCGCTCCCTTAGACCTATTCTGAACTTGCGATGGAGATTTTTTAATATTTGGTATGGGGATGGCATATTCTAGTCAACTAAGGCATGGAATGTAGAATGTCACTATTCTGAACAGTATCCGGATAAACGCAAATGATTAATATCGTCTATAGACTGTGCGAAGCTGAAATGGCCCCACCATTTAGGTCTAAGCGCTTACCTTGGTTCTCCAAATTGAATTGTTTGAAGTCATTTCTGGATTCAGTTGAGTTTTCTAAAAACTATATAGCGAGTGTAACCTTTATTCATGATGGTCCAGAGGGAGACCTCCTAAAGGCCATACCTGCGCATTTTAAAGTGATTAAGGTAAGTGCCTGCAGTAATGAGGGTAGCCTCATTGCAACTTACGACGCTGCCAATGAGATTTCTGGAGATATTTATTTTGTAGAGGATGATTATCTGCACTTACCAGAATCGATTAAATTAATAGCCCTTGCATTACCTAGCCTTGGATTGGTAACTGGTTACGATCATGAAGATCGTTATGTTAGGGATGATGATTTGAGCTATGGCAAAGAACTCATTATTTTTGATAAGCCTAGCAATCGCCATTGGCGCACAGCTGAATCCACTACCTGTACCTTTGCAATAAGTGAATCAATGCGACAGAAAGTAGAGCCATTAGCTAAAAAGTTTATGTTGCATGATCGGATGCTGTTTAGAAAGCTTTATAAGAAAAAGATCCGCCTCTGGACTCCAGTGCCGGGTTTAACAACTCATGTAGATACTGCGCTTGCCCCAGGGTTTGATTGGCTTGCATTTAATAATGCAATGTCAATTGCTCGTGGAGACTCTTAATAGCTTCGATAGGAATTGTTTCAGTGGCTCAAGCGACGGCCTGACGAATATTAAGGGTTCAGATTGATAAGTTTCAAGCCTTTTTTTGCTTAGCAAGATCTCAGCCAGCTCGCGGAAGTCATTTTTGAATAATGGCTGAAGATTTATGAGTGAACTTGGATTGAAATCAACAGAGATATTTTCATCAGCCCAAGTAATGGGTAGGCAGCCAGAATAGAACGCCTCCGGGATTTTCTCTGTGTAGTAGCCGGGATAAAGTCCATTCTCAGGACATAGGTTGTAAGAAAAATCTTTTAATATGTCTTTCTTGAGAAATCCGCTGGAATGGTGATCCTTAATTTTTTTGTTGAAAAAGGCGCCAAACCCTTGGGTGGAAACTACCTTTTCTAGCGCCTTGAATAGCGATCCTCTGGGCTCTCTTAGGTGCGAAGAGAGTAGTGCACAGGACCCACCTCTATTGAGATATTGACTGCCAAGAGGGGTCATTAAGGTAGATATGTTTAATAGCTCACCATATCTTGGGTTGATATTGCCTACTAAACCCTCATGTGACCAATCAAGCATTTCCATCCAATAGGGAAATCTAAAGTGCCTCTCTGATTGCACGCCAAGATCAAATGAAATCGAATAGTCAGCATCTACATAATCATGCCGCGCATTTTCCTGGGTATGGAAAAGGGTTACAGGAGCTTGTTTTCTTTTCCCGCTAAGAGTTTCTATTGAATTACTTAGTATTGGTCTTAGAGGCTTTGGGCACCATCTATAGGGCTTTTGGTTTTTCTTATAAAAAGGCCCAAGAATGAGTAAGTCAGCCTCATCAGAATTTACCCAGTCAATCCGATAGCCCATACTTTGGATAACGATAGGTAGGAGACTAGACCGATAATCATGTGGCACACCTTCAGTGGCTATCTTGATAAAGTTCATGTGGGTTGTTGAGTAAATATTGTGAGCTTAATCATCATATTCCACCAGGACCCATGGCAGTCTTCGAGTGAATGCACTTTTGAGTTTCTTTTTGGCAAGATGGTAATAGAGCTTACCGCTAGATTTCCCATGCAGAACATTTTCTACAAAATGCAAAAAAGAGGTATCTATAGAGTGAATTTCTGCGGCACTCTCAACTAGTTTGCTCCAATCGTAGATATTATGCGTTGCAGGATAAATTTCAATGACTTTGAGATTGGATGAATTTTCAATCTGCAACGGGTAAGTGTTGTTTCCGGATTCAGTGCGACAAACCAGCATGAAGGGCTGATTTTGTGGGTTAAGTTGCTTGTAAAGCTCTTCAGATTGAGGTCCCGGTGGAACTGATGCCTTACTCCAGCGATAGTCAAATGAAATCCCATATTCATCGTAAAAGGATTCATCAAAACGTTTAATGTCAATATTATGGATGCCGATCGTCTGATAAGTCGCATTCAAAAAATTGGCTAATTGCCTTGCCTCTCGACCGCTGATGACTACGGTAGGAAAAACATTTTTTGAGCTTTGGAGCATCCATGCAATTGAATGAAAGTACTGTGGTAAGCAAGCGAGGTGATATCGTACATCTGGATTGTTCTCAGCAAGAGTGCGTATTAGACCCAAGCAGATGAGGTTATCTCCTAATCCAAAGTGAGCTTCGATTAGGACAACATTCTTATTGCGCCTAGTGAATAAATGCTTTATGGCGCGTTTAAAGTTCGATTGGTGGAATGCATTAAACATGTCTATTTGGCGTTTTATTAAATAGAGAAGGAAGGTATATTTTAAAGAAGTATGGAATGCTGACCTTAATAAAGTAAGGTTTTGCCCTCTCCCACTTCTCGAAGCTAATAAAGTCATATTGTTTTGAAAGCTCCGCAGCTTTCTTTTGATTTAAGAATGCTACATGGTTTAGCAATGTATTGCCAAGACGCCACCAAGGCCTATCGCTATAGGTAACTTCGTTGGCATGATGATGCGAGATAAAGGTGCCTAGGGTTTCATATTCGCTGAAGCTATTCGGGGCAGCAAAATCGATTTGGCTTAAAACAGCTTCTACCCATGGCATTTTGAATTTGCCTTCAATCCCTTTGCATAATTCATTAAGCCAAGAGACTTTTACCGGAAAGCATTGGGCAATGAATGAAAAGGAGACAATCTTTTTCAACCCAGTAAGCTTTTGAATAGTTTCAAAATAGGGGGCATGATTTTCTGTGCCCTTGTAATAAATTAATTTGCCATCGGGGCTTATGAAGCTTAGCTTGTTAATTGGAGCGGTATCTGCATCCCAAATTAAAACGATTGCGTTCTCTTCATTGTCATTAATGGCCAGTAACTTAATAAATTGTTGAAGATACCAGCCATATTGACTTTTCTTATCTTGAGGCAAGAGCTGTAAAAGTTGACCTTTGAATTGCTCTGTGTAGCGGGATTCTCCCACTACCTTGAACTGCGGGGGGGATTCTTTTATAAACGCTTCTATTTCTCCATCTGGGACAATGACTCGATATTCTTTTGATGCAATATTGCGAACCATGAAACTAGAGGTAATCTTCCAAGCCTCAATATCCTTAAGGCAGCAAACGGAGATAATTTCAGAAATTTGCATAGGAATTTCAGGCATAATTACATGATAAACCTTAATAAATTGGGCTACAGACAATGATCTTGGTAACCGGTGGGGCTGGCTTTATCGGCGCTAATTTTGTATTGGATTGGCTATCCAATCCCAGTGCCGAGGGTGTCATTAATCTCGATAAGCTTACTTACGCAGGTAATTTGGCCACCCTTGATCCTTTGAAAGTGGATTCTCGCCATATATTCATTCATGGTGACATTAGCGATAAAGAATTGGTTGCTAAATTGTTAAATGAGTTTGCGCCACGCGCTATCGTTAACTTTGCAGCTGAAAGCCATGTAGATCGTTCAATTCATGGTCCTGCAGAGTTTGTACAAACCAATATCGTAGGCACCTTTAATTTATTGGAGTGCGCCAGAGAATATTGGAGCGGCTTGGATGAAGCCGCCAAGAATGCATTTCGTTTCCATCATGTATCTACAGATGAGGTTTATGGCTCATTGTCGGCAACTGATCCCGCTTTCACAGAAGCCAACCCTTATGAGCCTAATAGTCCTTACTCGGCTTCCAAGGCTGCGTCTGACCATTTGGTGCGCGCCTGGTTTCATACCTATGGATTCCCGGTAGTGACAACCAATTGTTCAAATAACTATGGCCCGTACCATTTTCCTGAGAAGTTAATTCCCTTAGTGATTTTGAATGCCCTTAATAGTAAGTCCCTACCAATCTATGGCGATGGTCAGCAGGTGAGGGATTGGCTTTATGTTGGCGATCATTGCTCTGCCATTCGTGAAGTATTGGCAAGTGGCAAATTAGGCGAGACCTATAACATTGGCGGCTGGAATGAAAAAGCCAATATTGACGTCGTAAAAACGATTTGTCGCATCTTGGATGAATTGAAGCCTCGCGATGATGGGAAGTCATATGCCGAGCAAATCACTTTTGTAAAGGATCGCCCTGGCCACGATCGCCGCTATGCAATAGATGCTAGTAAGGTTGAGCGTGAACTTGGCTGGCGTCCAGCTGAGACTTTTGATACGGGCATTCGTAAAACAGTGCAGTGGTATTTGGACAATCCTGTGTGGATAGAGGGCGTTGTTAGTGGCTCTTATCGCGACTGGTTGCTAAAGCAATATAACTAATTAAAGTAAGCGTAAATGAATATCCTCGTATTTGGTAAGGATGGCCAATTAGGAAAAGCATTTCAAAAACTATTTGACTCAATGCACTTAACAGAAGTGCATATTCAATATGTAGGTCGCGAACAATGTGATTTGAGTCATTCTGCTGTCCTATTGGATTTTCTGCGGCAATCCAAACCAGATCTCATCATTAATGCCGCTGCCTATACGGCGGTAGATAAGGCTGAGACAGAAGTAGGGGTGGCCTTTGCTATTAACGCTAAAGCGCCCGAACTCATGGCTCTTTATGCGGCGGAGCATGGCGCCACTCTATTGCATTACTCAACAGATTATGTTTTTGATGGCAATAAAGAGGGGTTTTATGTTGAGGCTGATCCGCGCAATCCATTGGGTATTTACGGCAAGACTAAGGCTGCTGGAGAAGAGGCGATAGAAAAAGTATTTTCTATCCCTAACCAAGGACAGTATGCGATTTTACGTACAAGCTGGGTCTACGGCGATGGTAGCAACTTTATACGAACCATTTTGCGCTTGGCAAAAGAGCGCGAAGAGTTGAAGGTCATTGCTGATCAATATGGAGTGCCAACCAACGCAGAATGGTTAGCGCAAGTCAGTTTTAATTTAGCCTTAGATCAGCACTTTAATCTTAGAAAATTTTCTTCCGGTATTTATCATGCGGTACCTGCTGGTGAAACTACCTGGCATGGTTTAGCGAGGCTGGCCGCTCAAGCTGCGATTGATGCAGGCATAGCTCTCATGGCAGGGTCTGAGGCGATCAGACCCATACCCGCAGTCGAATATCCACTTCCAGCCCCTAGACCCACAAATTCGCGGATGGATACGGCTAAATTGCGCAAAGCCATAGAAAGCATCGGCGATATGTCAAAATTAGAGCACTGTAAGCGTCTTTGGGGTGATGAGGTTCAGGCTTATGTTGCGCAGCTTGCCCAAGACGGACTCATTTAAAGGTTAAAAGTATGGCGGTGAATCGTAAAGGTATCATTTTGGCTGGTGGATCTGGAACGCGCTTGTACCCGGTTACTCAGGCAGTTTCTAAGCAGTTAATGCCGGTCTACGATAAGCCAATGGTGTACTACCCATTGAGCACTTTAATGTTGGCTGGTATTCGTGACATCTTATTGATCTCCACTCCGCATGACACACCACGCTTTTCTGAACTTCTCGGCGATGGTTCGCAGTGGGGACTTAATATTCAGTATTGCGTGCAGCCATCTCCAGATGGGCTTGCTCAAGCATTTACTCTTGGCAAAAACTTTGTTAGCAATGATCCAAGTGCTTTAGTTCTTGGAGACAATATATTTTATGGCCATGAATTAGTTGATCAGCTGACTAGTGCAGACGATAGAGCTGTTGGAGCTACTGTGTTTGCATATCACGTGAACGATCCTGAGCGTTACGGTGTTGTGGATTTTGATAAAGACTATAAGGCACTTTCAATCGAAGAGAAGCCTGAAAGCCCCAAAAGTAACTATGCCGTAACAGGCCTCTATTTTTATGACAATCAAGTTTGCGATATCGCCGCCTCTATCAAGCCCAGCGCTCGTGGCGAGTTAGAGATTACTGATGTAAATCGTGTGTATCTTGATAACAATGAACTTAGTGTTGAAATTATGGGCCGTGGCTTTGCTTGGTTAGATACTGGTACCCACGACTCCTTGTTAGATGCTGCAGGCTTTATCGCTACCTTACAAAAGCGCCAAGGCTTAATGGTGGCTTGCCCAGAGGAGATAGCCTATCGTCAGGGTTGGATTAGTGCAGATGCAGTCCAAAAGGTTGCCGCTCAGCTTAGCAAAAATAGCTATGGTCAATACCTTCATAAGATTTTGAAGGAACTCAATAGTTCAGCTCAGTCGATTTCATTATCTGCAAAAAAGGTTGGTAAATGAGCGCGCCCTCTAAGGTGCAGGTTACCCCGACTGCAATTCATGATGTATTAGTCATTGAGCCAAAAGTATTTGGTGATGAGCGTGGCTGGTTTACGGAGTCCTTTAATGCCATTGATTTTACAAATGCAACCGGCTTAGAGCTTGAGTTTGTGCAGGACAACCACTCTTTTTCCCGTCAATGGACTTTGCGTGGTCTGCACTATCAGCTAGAACAAACGCAAGGTAAATTAGTTCGCGTCGTTGCTGGTAGCGTATTTGATGTCGTAGTAGACATTCGCAAGGATTCGCCAAGTTATGGCAAGTGGGTGGGGGTTGAGCTTAGCGCCCAAAACCATAAACAGTTATGGATTCCTCCAAAATTAGCCCATGGGTTTTTGGTGCTGTCAGAAACTGCCGAGTTTCTCTACAAGACAACTGACTACTATCACCCTCAAAGTGAAGCATGCTTGGCTTGGAATGATCCAATGATAGATATTCAGTGGCCCTTACCAGCAGGAATGTTGCCGAATATGAATGCCAAGGATGCCGCTGGCTTGCTTTGGGATGCCGCACCCAAGTTTTAAGCTTCTATGAGCAATCTGGCTGCTAGCAATCCTACCTCCGTCCCAAAAATTTTATTGGTGAAGCTCTCCTCGCTCGGAGATGTGTTGCATAACTTGCCGATCGTTTGGGATTTACGTGCGCGTTTGCCAGACGCACAAATTGATTGGGTAGTCGAGGAGGGCTATGTACATCTTCTTGAGCCACTCTTAAGTAAAGACGGATTTAAGGGAATTGATCACATCATTCCGTTTGGATTACGTCGCTGGAAAAAGAATCTTTTTAAGCTTGCTACTTGGCAGCAATTTTTTGCTTTTAAGAAACAATTACAAGAGACTCAATATGACTACCTGATTGAAACTCAAGGCCTCTTAAAGTCGGCATTAGTTTGTGCTCTTGCTAATAAATCAAATCATGCGGTGGTGGCTGGGCTTGCTAATGCGACCCAATTTTCTGGATATGAACCGATTGCAAGACTGTTTTACAACCAGTGCGTTCATGTGCCAGTCGACTGCCACGCAGTCGATCGTTCTCGCTGGGTGATGTGCTCTGCGCTAGATTGGCCTTTAATAGAGCGCTCAAATACACCTTTGTTCTATTCAGAATCTTTTTCCCAAGCGCTTGTTAAAAAGAAAATAGCAGACATCAAAAAGCCTTATGTATTGTGTTTTCATTCAACCGCTAGAGAGGCTAAGCGTTGGTCCAATCAAGGCTGGGTTGCATTGGGGCAAGAGCTCGCAAGTCGCGGCTATCAAGTGGTTTTTCCTTGGGGCAATCTTGCTGAGAAGGTCATTAGCGATGAGATTGCCAGGCAAGTGCCTGGCTCGCTTGTACCCCCGGCGTTTTCTATTGAAGATGCTTTCGCAGTCATCTCTGGAGCTGCGCTAACTATAGGTGTTGATACTGGCCTCACGCATTTAGCTGCCGTATTGGGCAAACCTACCGTCGAAATTTATTGTGATTCGCCGCGCTGGAAGACCGAGGGCTATTGGGCAAAGAATATTTGCAACGTTGGAGATATTGGTAGTCCTCCAAGCACTCCAGAGGTAATTAACGCCTCTCTGAGTTTGCTGCCTTAAATTAGCGAAGTAAGGTATTGATAGAAATTAAATCCTCATCTGTTAATGCGGCAGCATGTGCCTTTAATTTGATTGCATTGAGGATGGTGTTATAGCGTGCTTGTTGAAGCTGTGAGCGAGTGGTAATTAAAGTATCGAGAGCAATTAACACATCAATGTTGATTAAGGTCCCTACTTGAAACCCGAGTTTGCTTGATTCCAGGGCAGAGTTTGATGAGCGTTCAGCAGCTTCGAAAGCTTTAACGCTTGCCAATCCACCATAAAAACCTGTGAATGCTGTTCTAGTGCTTTGTGCAGCAGTGCGACGTGCGTTGTCATAGTTTGCTTTAGCTTGATCTACTAATGCAGCATTTTGACGAATCACAGAACTATTAAATCCTCCTGATACCAAGGGGATTGTCATCTGCAGGGCAATCGTATTGTTATAGACGTTGGTATTCGATGGCGTGTAGCTATTGGGCGTCCCATTGGAAGTGTTATAGCCGGTGGTGCCTACAAAGTTCACTGAAGGATAATTTAGGGCTTGCGCAGATCGATAGGTACTTTCAGCAAGACTGACCGAGAGTTGATTCGCTAAGACATTAAAGTTTGCTGCTTCAGCTTGGTTGATCCAATCATCCATTGTTTGCCCTGGCGGCAGTTGAGGATTCACTGACTCGGCAATTGGGTTACCTTTACTGTCTTTGCTCTTGGAGCGTGGGTCCTTCAAAACTCCATCTATTTTTGCCTCCTTCACTAAGGGCTTAAGAGGCCCAACGGCATGCCCAACCAATTGTTCCAATACTCCACGCTTAACAATGAGATCAGCTTGTGCTGCAATTTCTTGTGAGTTGGCTAAATCAAGTGCAGCTTGCGCTGTATTGACATCGACAATGGTGGCAAGACCAGCATCAAATTTAGCTTGAGCAATATCGAGTTGCTGTTTGATCAAAGCTTTTTTATTGCGAAAGAGTTCAACGTTATCTTGACTGGTGAGCGCATCAAAGTAAGCCTGTGACACGCGAATAATCAGATCTTGTTGCGCCAGATAAAAACGCATATCTGCAATCTTGGTATTAAGGTCACCTTGTTTGAATGCTTCTAATGCAGCAACGTTGAATACTGGTTGCGTTAAGGTAACGGTATAGCTTTTTTGGTCAAACACCCTTGAATTACCTGGAGCACTGGAAACTACGGTGCTATTTGCTCCATGCTGGTAGTAGCGTGTGCCAGTGGGCGTTGCATTTGCCTGGGGCAATAAGAGGGATAGACCTTGCCAATATAACTCTTTGCTAGCTACATAATTAAAGCGAGCTGCGTTTAATACGGGGTCACTAAAAGCGGCCTCTTGGTATAGCTGTATCAAATCAAACAATTGACCTTGAGAATTGCCTGATTTGTTGCCTGTTACATTTGAGGGCGCCGCAGCAGAAGGGAGTGCAGCTTTTGCCGGCACCACGAACTGCGGGGGCCGCTCCAGACCTATCAGCGTCGAGGCGCTCATAGGGGTTGGTAAGGCCGGCCTCGCCGCATCATTTGGGCTTTGGGCAAAAGCATTCAATGGTAAGAAATGAAGGCCAAACGCCTGGCTCAGGATTAAACCAATAGTGCTTAACTGGGAGCGACGAAAACGGGCTTGGGTCATCTCATTCGGATACTTTTCAATGTGCCATGAAGTTTAAGGCTAATTCATTCAAAGTGCCTATTTAGCAACTATTTTGCCAAATTCTCTCTGAATTCTTGTAAGCCTATAAAATTTGCTCATGGATCTAATTTTGTTACTAAAAGCAGTCATTTTGGGAGTGGTAGAGGGCTTCACGGAGTTTTTGCCGATCTCTAGTACTGGGCATCTTATTTTGGTCGGTGATTTGCTCGATTTCAATGATGACCGTGGCAAGGCCTTTGAGGTCATTATTCAGTTCGGTGCAATTTTGGCGGTCTGCTGGGAGTTTCGCGAAAAACTTCTCAAAGTTGTACTCTCAATGACCAGTAGCGCTCACTCTCGCCGCTTTGTTCTAAATTTACTCATCGCATCCATTCCTGCCATGGGCTTGGCGTTCTTGTTTGGAAAATACATTAAAGCTATTCTCTTTGCGCCTATACCAGTAGCTAGCGCCTTCATTATTGGCGCCTTCGTTATCTTTTGGGCGGAGCGCCGTCAAGAAAAAATCACCACAGCGAAGCGTCAAATTCAATCGGTAGATGATCTATCTCCCTTAGACGCACTCAAGGTTGGTTTGGCCCAATGTGCTGCTTTAATACCGGGGACCTCACGTTCTGGAGCAACGATTATTGGCGGCATGTTGTTTGGTTTGCCACGTGCTGTAGCAACAGAATTTTCTTTTTTCTTGGCGATTCCAGTGATCGGTGGCGCAACCGCTTATGAATTATTAAAGCTTTGGAAGTCTCCAGTTGCATTTTCTGGAGAATTTGCACTCGCAACAGTCATCGGTTTTATTGCCGCTTTTATTTCTGCATTTATTTGTGTGCGCTGGTTAATTCATTATGTGGCGCACCATAATTTCATCCCATTCGCTTGGTACCGCATTGCTTTCGGGCTTTTGGTATTCATTACCGCTTACAGCGGTTTGATTGCTTGGTCTCACTAACAATATTTATAATTAAAAGAATACGGAACTGAAGATGGATGCATCAATAGACGCGATCACGAATAATATTCAATTGGCACTGGCACCGGTTTTCTTATTGACTGCAGTAGCTACTCTGATCAACGCTATTTCTGCACGTCTCGCTAGAACGGTTGATCGTATGCGAGCGATTCAGCAAAAAATTCAGGATGGCTTGGTAACTGATGAGAACATACTCAGTCATATGCGAATTGAAGCGAATGAAGCTAAGGTTCGAGGGCGCTTGTGCACGTTGGCAATCTTTTTTGTTGTCTTAAGCGGAGTATTTATTTCTCTCACCGTCCTTGAGCTTTTCTTTTTTCAGGCAGGCGCGGCACGTTCTTTTAAAACAGATTATGTTATCTGGACTTTTGTACTTGGCCTAATGTCATTTATGACCTCCTTATCGATTGTTCTGGGGGAGGTTATCTATGCCTACTGGTCTGCTGGCTGGCATCTATACCGCCGTTAAATTAGAATATTCTTTTAAAGATAAAAAAAGTTATGAACAAAATCCTCATTACCGGTGGCGCAGGCTTTTTGGGTTCACACCTGACCGAGAAACTTCTTAAAGAGGGCAACGATGTTCTGGTAGTAGATAACTACTTTACGGGTACCAAAGAAAACTTAGCTCACTTGTTGCCTAATCCTAAATTAGAGCTGATGCGTCATGATGTGACCTTTCCACTATATGTAGAAACGGACCAGATTTATAACTTGGCTTGCCCAGCTTCACCAGTCCACTATCAATACGATCCCGTGCAGACCACTAAAACAAGTGTGCATGGTGCCATCAATATGCTTGGCCTTGCTAAAAGAACGAGAGCTCGTATTTTGCAGGCTTCTACTAGCGAGGTCTATGGAGACCCAGAGGTGCACCCTCAGCCGGAGGAGTATTGGGGCAAGGTCAATCCCATCGGTATTCGTTCTTGTTATGACGAAGGCAAGCGCTGCGCTGAAACCCTCTTTTTCGATTACAACCGTCAGCATGGCTTAGATATCAAAGTAGTGCGTATCTTTAATACCTATGGCCCGCGTATGCACCCCAATGATGGCCGTGTAGTGAGTAACTTCATTGTCCAGGCATTGCAAGGTAAAGACATTACCATTTATGGTGATGGCCAGCAAACCAGAAGCTTTTGCTATGTGGATGATTTGATCGATGCCATGGTCAAAATGATGAACTCCGAAGAGGGTTTTACTGGACCAGTCAATATTGGTAATCCTGGTGAGTTCACCATGTTGCAATTGGCTGAGACAGTGCTTAAGCTCTCCGGCAGCAAATCCAAGATCATTCATCAAGCCTTACCATCAGATGATCCTAAGCAGCGCCAACCGAATATCGACCTAGCGAAAGCGAAGCTTGGCTGGCAGCCAAAAGTGAATTTAGAAGACGGGCTAAAAGAGACGATTGCTTACTTTAGGAAAGTTGTAGCATAAGTTGACGCAGCAAGACTCACAATCATCAAAAAAGCACTTTGAGCGTATTCGCTCTTTTGTATTGAGGGCCGGTAGAACTACCGCTGGCCAGCAGCGAGCCATAGATGAGTTGGGCCCCAAGTATCTATTGCCCTTTCAAGACAAGCTGCTTGATCTCAATACTACCTTTGTAGGCTCAACTAAGCCTAAGATTTTAGAAATTGGCTTTGGCATGGGTGAGACCACTGCCAAGATTGCCGCCACTCGAAATCAAGATGATTTTTTGGCGATTGAAGTTCATACGCCTGGAGTCGGGGCTCTGCTGAAGCTAATTGGCGAAAATAATCTTACTAATTTACGGATCATTCGCCATGATGCTGTTGAGGTACTTGAGCAAATGATTGCCCCTCATTCTTTGGATGGCATCCACATTTATTTTGCCGACCCTTGGCACAAGAAACGTCATCACAAACGTCGCCTCATTCAAGCTGAGTTTGTGCGTTTATTAGTCTCAAAACTCAAATCACGCGCTTATCTTCACCTGGCAACGGATTGGCATAACTATGCTGAGCAAATGCTCTTGGTCTTGAACGCTGAACCTGATTTGCAAAATACCTCGACCGATTTGGTGAAAGTAGAAACATTTACCAACCAAGATGCTGCTAAGTCGGATGAAATCTCTAATGAATTTCAACCTACCTTAGAGCAACTTAATTCTGAGCATCTGGGCTACGTTGAAAGACCATCTTATCGACCGATCACGAAGTTCGAAACCCGTGGCATCAAACTAGGTCATGGCGTTTGGGATTTGGTTTACAAGAAAAAGTAATGCGCTGGGAGTAAATTGCGCAGCGAGGGTTAACCTGCTTGCGTCTCAGCGCTACGTAATGTTTGAGCCAGCAAGTCCAGAACGCCATTCACATATTTATGGCCGTCAGTTCCACCAAAAGTCTTAGCAAGCTCAACTGCTTCATTGATGGCTACTTTGTACGGCACAGAAAGATCTGCTGCTAACTCGTAGGTACCGATTAGTAGCGCAGCGTGTTCAACGGGAGAAAGTTCATTAATCGGACGATCCAATGCCGGAGTGATGAGAGCCTCTAATTCATCTGCCCGATCTAGGACGCCTTCAAAGATACCCTGAAATAGCTCTAATTGACAGCGGCGAAATGCTGGGTCTTCAGCCAGTTGTTTTGCGATGGCACCGCTATTTGGTAGGCTGCCTGCACGTCGCACTACTAGGCTTTGATATACACCCTGAAGAGCGTATTCGCGGGCACGTCGACGTGGAGTCAGGGAGCGCTTGGGGGCGGCTGACTTCACGTCTTTTGTTGTTGCAGGGGCGGAAGAGTTAAGGCTAGATTTAGGCATGAGAATAATTATTCTTCGCTTGAGTTGATTTCGATATCAATATCGGGAGTGAGTGCCAGGGCAAGATTGGCCATTTCTACTGCGGCTCTGGCACAATCTGCGCCTTTGACCTCTACCCGTACTTGCGCTTGCTCATCAGTATCGCAAGTCAATACACCATTTGCGATTGGCAGTCCTGATTCGATCGAGATGCGAGTAATGCCAGCGGCTGATTCATTTGAGACAAGTTCAAAGTGGTAAGTTTCACCACGGATCACGGCGCCTAATGCTACTAAACCATCGAACTCACCAGTCTCAGCGAGCTTTTGTAGAGCAAACGGAATTTCAAGGGCGCCAGGAACGGTAACGAGTTTGATATCAGATTGTGCAACACCTAAAGAAATTAATTCTTTAATGCAGGCATTCGTGAGCGCAAGGCAATGTTCTTCATTGAAGCGGGCTTGCACAATGCCAATGCGAAGATCTTGACCATTCAGGTCTGCTTCTAGTACACCTACAAAGTCATTGTTGGAGCTAGTCATGATTAAAATTTTCTAGATGAGTTCAGAAGAGCTTACGGTGTAGCGGGTTTGTAAGGTTGGTAAGCTGTCACTTCAAGCTTATAACCAGATAGGCTTGGTACCGGGCTTGGGTTCGCAAGCAAGCGCATTTTGCCAACACCAATGTCTTTTAAGATCTGGGCGCCAATACCATAGCTTCTGAAATCCGTTTTGCGTGCTAATGGTTTTTTGACCTCATCTTTTGATTGGTTAAGCTTCTGAAATTCCGCTAACCAATCTTGATCATTTGGTGCTGCAATGCCTGAAGCATTCAGAAGTACTGCAACGCCTGCTGGGGCAGTAGCAATCTGCTGTAAAGCTTGTGCGAGTGGCCAGGAGTGATTACTGACCTGTGAGTCTAGGAAATCCAATGCGGTTACTGGTTCGTGTACGCGCACTAATGTTTCTTGGGTCTCAGCAGGTTTGCCATGCACTAAGGCAATGTGTATGCATGAGCTTGGAGTATCGCGATAAATGATGCCTTTGAACTTCCCCCAAGGGGTAATAAATTCACGCTCACCTTCGCGGACCACGATGCTTTCGTGTTGGCTACGATATTTAATCAAATCAGCAATGCTGCCAATCTTCAATTGATGCTCTTTAGCAAACTCCAGGAGATCTGGCAGACGTGCCATGCTGCCATCATCTTTCATAATTTCACAGATGACTGACGTCGGTGAGCAGCCCGCCATTGCAGCAAGGTCGCAACCTGCTTCAGTGTGGCCTGAGCGAATGAGCACGCCACCTGGCTGAGCCATGAGCGGGAAGATGTGACCTGGTTGGACTAAGTCGCTTGGTTTGGCATTAAGGGCGACAGCAGTTTTAATCGTTAAGGCGCGGTCTGCAGCGGAGATGCCAGTAGTCACTCCAGTGGCAGCTTCAATCGAGACTGTGAAATTCGTTCCCATTGAGGTGCCGTTATCACGGACCATCAAAGGAAGGTTTAATTGCTGACAGCGCTCGCGGGTCAGGGTGAGGCAGATAAGGCCGCGACCATGCTTTGCCATGAAGTTCACCGCTTCAGCAGTGACGTGATCAGCCGCCAGAACAAGATCTCCCTCGTTTTCACGATCTTCTTCGTCAACGAGCACGACCATCTTGCCGGCGCGTAGTTCGGCAATGATTTCTTCTGTGGATGCAAGCATATTTGGCATAGCCCTCTATTTTAAGCTGAGGAGGCAATTACCGTGAGGTCTTACAGGAATATGCTGACTTTCTGACAGCAAGAGCATCAGTGAGATCTTTTAAGGGCTTATAGACCCCCTGAAAATGCTTCTATGTACAAGTCATGCCAAGTTGCCCAAAAAGATCCAAAGGATCCTCGAATTGACTCATTTAAAGGCTTTGTCTTATTGGAGGTATTGCTAGCGATGAGTCTTATTTTGGGTGTTTGGATGGCTCTCGTCGGAACTTATCAAAACTTAGCCTTACGAACCACCCAAACCGAAAGTAAAAGAGCTCAGCTTAGAGTGGAGTTCGATAAGGTTGAGACAAGTGAGCGGGCTAGGGCAAATGCCAAAGCAAATAGTAAAGGCCTAATTCATGAATCTTCTCGAGTGTCTAGTCGCAATCGCACTAAGCATGCTACTTCTCAATCCACTGTTAAAAACAAGCGCTGATTTAGTGGCTAAGCAAATCGAGTATGAAAAAAGACAAGCGCTGACTTCTGAAGCAGAGCGTGCCTTCGAGCTCATTGGCCGCGCGATTCGAGCGGCGGGCTATCGCAATATCAATACAACTCAAAATTACAAACAAGTAGATCAATTCATTCAAGTCCACAAAAGCTCAGGTTATCAAGGGTCTGACTCTTTAATGGTGCAACATGAGTTATCTACTGGGATCGACTTTGATTGCATTGGTAATGTACTAAATAAAGAGCGGACTAAGAATGGGTTTGCTCGCCAAGGATTTTTAGTAGATAGGCAGGCTGGGATTGCTAAAGGCATCAAGGTAAATGGCGGATCCTTGATTTGTCAATCGCTCGATCGCCAGGGCCGTTTGCAAAATACGACATTGATGAATAGTGTGAACCACTTATGGATTGAAGAGCTTGCCGCTTCAGAAAAAGCACAAGCACAAAAACTATTTAAAGTAAGTCTGCAGATGACCGACGGAGCCCTATTAAATATAGACTTGGAACGTACCTTTAGCACAAGAAATCTACCATGATTCTTGCTTGGGTGATTTCATTATTGTTGCTCTGTGCCTCTTTAGTCGTGCATCTCGAGCGCTTGACTGCACTAAGAATAGTTGAGTTCAAAACACTTGAAATAACGCAACAAAACTTTATTGCAGCAGAAAAAGCAGTATCAGATTGTGAGAATCATTTCACTACACTTTCTTTATTAAGTGATAACCCCTGTTTTATTCAGCCAATTTCGAAAACTATCTGGTTAATCACTAGTAAACAAAAACCAGCGATTCAGGTTCACATTGCCTTCGATGAAAAGTCTGGTAAAGCTACACGCATCAATTGGCGACAAGTATTTGAATAAATATCACCCCTCTCAAGGTGTTAGCTTGCTCGAGTTAATGGTGGTGATGTTGATCGTTGCGATCATGGCGATGATCACCATGCCGCTTTTACAAAACCAAATCGCTGCTCGAGAAATAGATTCCGTTGCAAGGCGATTTATTACGCATGCTCTTTTTACTCGGCAGCAAGCATTGCATTTAGGTGAGCAGGTATTACTGAAGCCCATTACTGAGATTGGCTGGGATGATGGCTGGGTGGTTCAGAGCGGCTGCCTTGTTAAAGCGACTCAATCGAATTGCGTACCAAAGTATTGGTTTTCTCAGGGAGCTATAGATCCCATTTATTTTAAGGGGGGTGGCAAGCAATTTGTAGACCCCCATTCGGGCAAAAGAGGCATTTTGTTCAATGCGGCTGGGGCTGCTAGGACCGGACAAGGAGGTTTTGTGGCTAATCGGCTGATCTTGGGTCACGATAGAGCCCCAGGTCTTGAACGGCAGCTTATTTTGGGTAGTGGAGGCCGCTGGAGAATCTGTGACCCAACTAGGGATGCCAAGCGCTGTCATTGAATGGTTTAATAGATGTATGTATAGCGCAGTTGACCACCAGTTTATGAGCGAAGCTTTGGCCGAGGCTCAAAAAGCAATCTATTTGTCGAACCCAAACCCGCGGGTAGGCTGTGTCATCGTAAAGGGTGGGAAAGTCATTGGGCGCGGCTTTACTCAAAAGGTAGGTGAAGCACATGCGGAAGTACAAGCATTGGCCGACGCTCAATTGAAGGGCAAGGATCCAATAGGCTCCACTGTCTACGTCACACTAGAGCCTTGCAATCACACCGGTAAAACACCTCCGTGCGTTGATGCTTTGATTGCTGCAAAGCCAGCCAAAGTCATTGTTGCTATGAGTGACCCCAACCCATTGGTTGGCGGCAAGGGTTTAGAAAGAATAAAAGTAGCAGGTATTGATGTGCAGTGTGGTTTGTTGGAGGCAGAAGCCCAAGCGCTGAATCGTGGATTCATTTCGAGAATGGCAAAAGGTCTTCCTTGGGTGCGGATGAAAATCGCTGCCAGCTTAGATGGAAATACTGCACTGCCAGATGGCAAGAGTCAGTGGATTACTGGCCCTCTTGCCAGGGCAGACGGCCACCACTGGCGTGCACAAGCTTGCGCAATCGTGACAGGTGTTGGTACTGTTAAAGAAGATGACCCCTCTCTCAATGTAAGAGATGTCGTAACGCAACGCCAACCTTGCAGAATCATTATTGACTCCAGGCTGGAGATGCCATCAAGCGCTAAGATACTCAAACATCTTGATCGGTCACCAGTACTGATTATCTGTGCTGACCTCGACTCTCCAGAAAGACGTGAGAAAGCAAGGACCTTTACAGAGCGTGGCATTGAGGTAGTTGTTATGGCCAGCGCCTCTGGTAAGGTAGATCTACCAAAACTCTTTTCTTATCTAGCCAAAGAGCGTGAGATGAATGAGATTCATGTTGAGGCCGGTTTTAAGCTCAATGGATCAATGCTCCGAGAAAACTGCGTAGATGAGTTGTTGCTCTATTACGCACCATTTTTCATGGGCGAAGGAATTGGCATGGCAAATATACCGGGTTTAGCCACATTAGATGCGCCAAAGAGATGGAAGGTAATTGATCAAAGTCTCTTTGAATCTGATTTAAGGCTCAGGTTAATTAAGCACTAAAATCTCATCATGTTTACTGGAATCATTACTGCTGTTGGTCAAATTACAAGCGCTCAAGTTAAAGGCGATGGTTTGCATTTGCTGGTTGAGGTGCCGGCTGGCTACTTGGACGATGTTGCCTTAGGTGACAGTATTGCGATTCAGGGGGCTTGCATGACTGCAACGCAACTTCAGGGTAATACATTCTCTCTGGATATTTCTCGTGAGTCACTGAATAAAACAGTTGGCCTTGATAGGGTCGGTCCTGTGAATCTTGAGAAGGCAATGCGCCTCAATGATCGTTTGGGTGGCCACTTGGTCAGTGGGCACGTAGATGGTGCTGGTAAGGTAGCGCACTTCTCGCAAGTGGCAAACGATGCCTATGGTTCTTGGCTGTTACGCATTGAGGCTCCCAAAGACTTAGCTCCATACTTGGCTTATAAGGGGTCGATTGTGGTGAACGGCGTTTCGCTCACAGTCAATAAAACAGAAGATAGTTCAAATGCTTGTGTAGTTGACATTAATCTGATTCCGCATACTCTGCAAAGTACTACCCTAGGCAATTTGCAACAGGGTGATGCTGTCAATCTTGAAGTGGATTTGATTGCGCGTTATGTGGCGCGTATGCTTGAAACTCAAGCAAAATAATTTTCAAATCTCAATAAATTACTTATATGTTTTTGCGGTAGCGAGTTGGATCGCTCACATTACCTTGTTTAAAGCCTGCTTGACGCAAGCGGCAAGATTCACATTCTCCACAGGCTTCACCTAAATCATTGGCTTGGTAGCAAGATACGGTCTGTGAGTAATCTACGCCCATTGTGCTGCCAAGCTGAATGATTTCTGCCTTCGTTAAATTGATAATCGGTGCATGAACTCGAAAGCGATTCTCATCATTGAGTGCCTCTACGCCTGCTTTAGTGGCCAAATTAGCCATATGTTCAAAAGAGGCTACATATTCAGGCCGGCAATCAGGGTAGCCAGAATAATCGACCGCATTAGCGCCATAGAAAACATCTAAGCCACCCAATGATTCGGCCCAACCCAAGGCAAGGGATAGCAAAATTGTGTTGCGTGCCGGTACATAAGTAACCGGAATTTCTTGATCTTTACCGGGGGTGGTTGGGACTGCAATGGAAGAGTCTGTTAAAGCTGAACCACCAAAACGAGTAAGGTCTAAATTGACCACCTCATGACGAATGACGCCAACTTGCTTGGCAATATGTTTGGCTGCAGCTAGTTCAGAGGAGTGACGTTGTCCATAGCCTACTGAGAGTGCATAGGGTGAATAGCCTAAGTCTTTGGCTAAAGCGAGAACTGTTGTTGAGTCTAGACCGCCAGAAAATAAAATGACCGCAGGAGCGCCAGGCTTACGTGGCGCCAGATTCTGAAACGCGGCAGACAGTTTGGACATGAATTACTTGGTGGCGGCCAGAAGCTGCTGCGCATCTTTAGCTGCCTCAGTATCGGGATACTTAGCAACGATCTCGCTAAAAGTCTTTTTAGCAGCCACCTTATTGCCGCTCTCTAACTGTGAGTTCCCTAGGGTGACCATTGCAGCTGGGACGCGTGGGTGAGCTGGATAATTTTTAATGAGGCTTTGCAGTTGACTTATTGCGCCAGCATAAGCCTTGTTGGCGTATTTACTGTTGCCACCCCAGTACAGTGTGAGAGGCAAGTAAGGGCTTTTTGGGTATTTGGCTGCGAATGCAGAAAATCCTTCGTCTGCCTTCTTAAGACTGCCTGTCTGGAAGGCTTTTAGTGCATCGTCATAAGCCTTTTTTTCGCCAGGCTGCACCGTTCCGCTAACGCCCTCGATCGTCACACTACGCGGCTCAAAATTACCTAAGCGAGTATCTAGATCTTGGTAATACGTCTTTTGACTAGATGAAATATCTTCGCCTTGTTTTTCTAGATTTTCAATCTTGCCGCGCAACTCAGCATTATCTGCTTTGAGTTTTTCAATCTCACCCTGTAATTCAAGCTGGGTAGTTGCTAAAGTTTTGCGTAAGTCAAGAATCGCTTTGCGCGCTTCATCATCTGAGAAGAGGGCCCAGGCACTGTTAGGGGTGCCCAAGCAAATCAAGGTGGCACCTAAACAAAACGCTCGTGAGAGCGTTTGTTTTGCAGAAGTTAACAGCATCTTCACTTAGTTTGTGATGTAAACAATGTCAGCACGGCGGTTCTCAGCCCAAGCTGCTTCAGTATCACCCTCTGCTTTGGGTTTTTCTTTACCAAAGCTGACGGCTTCCATCTGATCATCGGATACGCCCATCAAGCTCAATGATTTGCGAACTGCGTCCGAACGACGTTGACCAAGTGCCAAGTTGTATTCAGCAGTGCCGCGCTCATCGGTATTGCCTTGAATGATGATCTTCTGTTTTGGATTGGCTTTTAAATAACTTGCGTGGGCAGATAGCATTTTTTGGTATTTAGTTTGCACAGTGTATTCGTCAAAACCAAAATAAACACTCTTCTCAAACAATGGGCTACTAGGGTCATTCCATGGCTGTGAGCCAAATTTGCCACTACCGCTTCCGCTACCATTCGTACCGTCAACATCGTCTAATTTCACGCTCGAACAGGCGGCTAGCAAAAATGCAGTTGCTCCGATCAGGGTAAATGTGGCGGCACGGCGTGCGAGAGAAATCTTCATGGTCTTTCCTTTTTCTTACAAACTAACTCAGTAAATATCTGAGCTTATAGCCAACATTATGCCTCTAAGACTATAATAAGAAGCGATTTCGCCTTAAAAGAGGGTGTGGCGGAAAGGGTTTATGGATGAAGACTTAGTCAGCCTTAATCCATAAATGGGCCCCAGGATGGCTGACGCACGTCAGAGCCTGGAATGCTCAAAATCTGTTTTGAGTTGCCATCTACAGAAACGGCGGCCAATACCCGCTTACCATTGACTTTGGTGGAGTAGAGCACATAGCGGCCATTAGCAGCAAAAGAAGGCGACTCATCGCTAGTGCCATCCGTTAAAGCTTGTGCATCGCCAGTTGCCAAATTCAGAATATAGAGTCGATAAGCCCCGCCAACATTGGCAATGTATGCCAAATATTTTCCATCCGGAGAAATTCGGGGTGAAGTGACGAAGCCTTGTTTGTAGCTTACCCTTTTCACGCCCTCAGCTTGCTCGCCTTCGGCACTCATGCGATAGATTTGTGGGTTGCCACCACGATCGCTCGTGAAATAAATATAACGACCATCAGCGGAGTATTGGGGCTCAGTATCAATGGTGTAGCCGCGAGTTAAGCGATGCAAACCTGTGCCATCAGCATTAATGCCATAGATCTGAGTGTTGCCATCTTTAGAAAGAGAGATTGCTAATCTTTTGCCATCAGGTGACCATGCCGGTGCACTGTTGTTTCCCTTTTGATTAGAAAGAGAAATGCGACGACCAGTTGCTAGCTCATGAACATAAATCACGGGTTTACGATCTTCGAATGAAACGTAGGCCACTTTCTTGCCATCGGGCGACCATGATGGAGAAATAATGGGCTCGCCACTATTCATGGCATTACGAATATTCTGACCATCCGCATCCGAAATCACCAGACGATAGCGCTTGCCATCCTTGATGACATACGACAGGCGGGTGGAGAAGACACCGCGCTCACCGAGTAATTTGAAGATGATGTCATCAGCAATTTTATGGGCTGCTGCGCGGAGATTATCCGCACTAGAGTCAAGCTTTAGGCCGCCTAGGCTTTGGGATTTTCGAACATCAAAGAGCTTGTAATGAATCTCAAACTGAGCATTGCCTGTTTGAATGACGGAGCCGACCACTAAAGCATCGGCGCCACGTGCAGACCACGATTTGTAGTTTGGTGTGCCCTCATCGCTTTCAGCGGCATTGCCATTCTCAGTATTTTTAAAGTAACCGCTACGCGCTAAGTCCTGGCGAATGATTTCAGTAACGCTAGTCGGCAATTTATTTTCATCTTTAAAGCGCATCACGGCAATCGGGTAGAGCGATTGACCAACGCCTGTGATTTCGATATTCATTTGAGCGAATGCGGGGGTTGTTGTGCCAATGAATAGCGCAATAACTACTGTGCTGAGTAACTGCAATTTCAAAACGATTCTTTTCATCAACTGCAACATGCATTAGTCCTTAGGTTTAAAGGTCAGCTTTACTTCACGTTGTGGAATTTTGCCATTGTCATCTTTTGGCAAACTTTCTGCACGAGAAAGTGCTAGTAAGACTGCGCGATCCCAGCTGGGATTGCCGCTTGAGCTTAAAACACTCGTACTCAAGATGCCGCCATCTGGAGCCAGGTTGACCTGGATGACTGCTGCGGGGTTGCCACTAACAGATTCCGCATTAAACACAATGAGAGGTTTTACCTTCTTGATGACTTTGTCAGTCCAGCCAGGAGGGGCATTGCCACCGCCACCAACACCGCTACCTACCGTGCCGCCACTGCCGCCCTCAGCCCCTGCGGCTGCACGAAGGCGAGCCAATTGATCGGCGCGCACCTTTTCAGCTGCTGCATTGGCTTTAGTTTCAGCAGGAGATAGCGCTTTCAGAGTCTCCACTTTTTTTGGTGGCTCCTTTTCTTTCTCCTTTGCTGGAGGCGGTTTGACTGTCTTCGGAGACTCCTTCACCACTTCTTTTTTAGGAGGCTCTTTTTCAACTTGCTTTTTCTGAACTGCAATCTCAGCAGCCTCTTCTTTAACCACGGTTTTCATTTCTGGTTCTGGCGAGGTTTGTACTTGTGGCACCGAATCCCACAACTCTACCTCGACCCCAGAAGGAGTACTGTTATTCCAGCTAATGCCAATCATTAAAAAAGCCAGTAGACCTAAGTGCGCAATTAAAGAAAAACCAAAAGCGCGTTTAGTACTCTCTTTTTTTGTTAGACGTGCCCGCTTAAATGGCGCGTGATTGAATTGAAAGGTTTGTGAGCCGTTCATGGATAAAGTCGCCTGAGCTAGACCTTATTGGCTCTTGACTGCTAAGCCAACGCGTTTGACACCATTCTCTTTGAGTTTAGACATGACGTTCATGACAGTTTCATATTTGATGGACTTATCCGCAGCTAGCACTATAGGTTGATCAGCAGATTTTTCTGCCTGGGATCTTGCAAATGCACCTAACTCAAATTGATTGAGAGTTTGAACTGGTTCACCATCTTTTCGGACAATGACATTCTCATTGGCATCAATGGTCAGAAAGACTGGTGGCAGGGCTTGTACCTTAGCGCCACCAACAGTTGGTAAGTTCACGACCCCTGGATTCACCATGGGTGCGGTGACCATAAAAATCACGAGCAATACCAACATCACATCGATATACGGAACGACGTTGATGTCGGACATGGCCCGACGTTTTGATTTACGCAAAGAAGATCCAGCCATCACTTTTTCGCTTAACGTCCCGCAGTTTGACGCTGCAAAATGTTGGTGAACTCTTCAATGAATGTTTCAAAGCGAATTGCTAGGCGATCGACATCGGTAGCGGCGCGGTTATAAGCAACCACTGCAGGGATGGCTGCGAACAAGCCAATTGCCGTTGCGACCAAAGCCTCTGCAATACCGGGAGCTACAGCAGAAAGTGTTGCATTTTGCACGTTGGCTAAGCCGCGGAAGGCATGCATGATTCCCCATACCGTGCCAAAGAGACCGATGTAAGGTGATACTGAGCCCACAGAAGCCAAGAAGGGTAAGTTAGCTTCCAGAATATCCATTTCGCGCTGATAAGTTGCCTTCATGGCTCGGCGAGCAGCGTCGATTTCACGAACCTTCTTGAACTCTTGCATGCCAGCTTCAAAGATGTGCTCCAAGACAGCATCACTGCGGGTGTTGCGTTGAGCGGACGCTAAAAGGGTAGCCAAGTCTCCGCCAGACCAAAAATCACGCTCAAACCGCTCGGTGTCACGTCTAACCCCTCGTAAAACAGCCGTTTTCTTGAAAATAATGGTCCAAGAGGCAATAGACATCCCTAGTAATAACAACATTACCAACTGGACTAATAGGCTGGCATTGAGGACTAGAGAGAGAAAGGAGAGGTCTTGTGTAGTGGTCATGGTGGATTTTGTATGATGTAGGTTGATTTTACTAAGTTAATTCACTTAGTAATCCAACTTCTTCAGGATTATTACCATGTTTGACCGTCAGAACACCCTTGCAAAAGTTGACCCAGAGTTATGGGCAGCCATTCAGAACGAAAATAAGCGTCAAGAAGACCATATTGAGCTCATTGCCTCTGAGAACTACACCTCACCAGCAGTGATGGCAGCCCAAGGCTCTCAGTTAACTAATAAGTACGCTGAAGGCTATCCGGGTAAAAGGTATTACGGCGGCTGTGAATTTGTGGACGTTGCTGAGCAATTGGCGATTGATCGCGTCAAAGCTTTGTTTGGGTCTGAAGCAGCAAATGTGCAGCCACATTGTGGCGCTTCTGCAAACCAAGCGGTGTTCTTGGCTTTCTTAAAACCAGGTGACACATTCATGGGTATGAGTCTGGCTGAAGGTGGCCACTTGACTCACGGCATGGCACTCAACATGAGTGGTAAGTGGTTCAACCCAATCGCTTATGGCCTCGATAAAAATGAAGAAATCGATTACGAGCAAATGGAGCATTTAGCTCGTGAGCACAAACCAAAATTGATTATTGCTGGTGCATCTGCTTACTCTAGGAAAATTGATTTTGAGCGCATTGGTAAATTAGCCAAAGAAGTGGGCGCGATTTTTATGGTTGATATGGCGCACTATGCAGGCTTGGTGGCTGCTGGTGTTTATCCAAATCCAGTACCGCATGCGGACATCGTCACATCTACTACCCATAAGAGCTTGCGTGGCCCACGTGGCGGCATCATCTTGATGAAGGCTGAGCATGAGAAGGCGATTAACTCTGCAGTATTTCCAGGCCTGCAGGGCGGCCCTTTGATGCATGTGATCGCTGCAAAAGCAGTGGCCTTCAAAGAAGCGCAGGAACCTGGTTTTAAAGATTACCAAAAGCAGGTGATTGCTAATGCCAAATCATTAGCAGAGACATTAATCTCTCGAGGCCTACGCATTGTTTCTGGTGGTACAGATTCACATGTGATGTTGGTGGATTTGCGTGCCAAGAAAATGACTGGTAAAGAGGCTGAGCGCGTATTAGGCGAAGCGCATATTACTTGCAATAAGAATGGCATTCCGAATGATCCAGAAAAACCAATGGTCACCAGCGGTATTCGTTTGGGTTCGCCTGCTATGACAACCCGTGGTTTTAAAGAAGCAGAAGCAAGGCAAGTGGGTAATTTTATTGCGGATGTATTGGACAACCCCAATGATGAACAAAATATTGCTAAAGTGCGCGCGCAAGTAGCTGAGCTCACCAAACGTTTCCCGGTTTACGGTTAAACCTAAAACACTTAAGAAAAGAGCCCACATTGCGCTGCCCTTTTTGCCATAACGACGATACCCAGGTTCTAGATACCCGGGTATCGGATGAAGGCGATACCATTCGGCGGCGGCGGCGTTGTGCTAAATGCGACAAGCGCTTTACGACTTATGAGCGGGTGGAGCTGGCCTTACCGGCAATCGTCAAGAAGAATGGCAGCCGGGTAGAGTACAGCCATGACAAGCTTGTAAGTTCAATTAAGCTAGCCCTCAGGAAGCGTCCCGTATCTTCAGATTCTGTAGACGAATCGATTGCACGTATTGAGGAGAAGCTTCTGAGCCTAGGTGAAAAAGAAATCCCTAGCGAACGCGTTGGCGAATTGGTGATGCGTGAACTGAAACGCTTAGATAAAGTAGCCTACATCCGCTTTGCCTCTGTCTACAGAAGCTTTGCCGATATTGAGTCTTTTGAGAGCGCTCTCAAAGAACTGAAATAGACGGCGCTCTTACAAAACAATTTCTAGGCCCTTCCTCTCGATTAACGAGAGCAGTTTTAAAGAGGGTCCACTAGGCTTTTTGTCTCCCGCTTCCCACTTCTGAATGGTTGATAGGCTGGTGTTGATCGCTACTGCAAAGACGGCTTGACTAAGCCTTGTTTTGACGCGCAACCTTTTGATACGGCTTGCCGTCATTGGCTTTACATCAAGATTGCGCAGTGCCTCAAATTCCTCCAAGCTCTTTTTGGTAATTAGCCCCGATTTATGCAGGCCAAACACGGTCTGCTGCATTTCCTGAATAATTCGACTCTTTTGTTTATTGATCATAAAGCTTCAACTCCTTTAATTCTCCATCGCTAATTGCTATATCTATTTCACGATCAGCCAAATTGAGTAGTCTTTTTGCTGCCTCTTGTAAATACAGTAATTCATCATTACTAATGTTTGACTTTTCATTTTTTGCATAGCCAAAAATAAAAAACCAGCGCCTTAAAAGCCTGCTTGCAACCATGACTCTGGCACCTGATCTTTTTCCTCCGCCTGTAAGAGCAATTCTTTTCTTATACACGTGATTTCCAAGGTCGGCATCTATTAAGCCATCTTCCATTTCTCTTACTGCACGTAATAAATAATTGTCTTGCAGATCATTCTTGTTCATCCATTTTGTAAAGGTTTTGGTCTTTAGAACACGTTTTTTGGCCATGCAAAAACTATACCACTTAGTGGTATAGACATATATTACCTGATATCTTGATAATGTAAAAGGGGCTGCAAATTGCAGCCCCTTTAAAAGTAAAGTTTGAGGATTTACTTCAATTCAGCAAAGATGGAAGCGGTGATGTCATCAACGCTGCCGGTACCGCTTACTTTGCGATAAGCGGGAGCCTTTACTTTATCAGCGGGATTAGCTTGCGCTGCCCATGATGAGTAGTAGTGAATCAGTGGGCGAGTTTGATCGTCATACACTTGCAAGCGCTTGCGAACAGTTTCTTCTTTATCGTCATCGCGCTGTATCAAATCATCGCCAGTCACATCATCCTTGCCTGCCACCTTTGGTGGATTGAACTTCACGTGATAAGTGCGGCCCGATGCCGGGTGAACGCGTCGACCGCTCATGCGATCAATGATGGCATCAAATGGAACATCGATTTCTAAAACATAATCGATGGGCACGCCAGCATCTTTCATTGCTTGTGCCTGCGGAATGGTTCTTGGAAAGCCGTCAAATAAATAACCTTTACTGCAATCAGGTTGAGTTAAGCGATCTTTCACAAGGCCAATGATGATGTCGTCAGACACTAGGCCGCCGGAATCCATAATTTTTTTGGCTGCAATACCCAGTTCAGTTCCTGCTTTTACGGCGGCGCGCAACATATCGCCAGTGGAGATTTGTGGAATAGCAAATTTTTCGCAAATAAACTGAGCTTGTGTGCCTTTTCCAGCACCTGGTGCACCGAGCAGAATTAACCGCATTGTTTTCCCCTTAGAAGAGCTTTAATTGTCCCGTATTTTTTCGGGATCCTTTGTATCTAATGACTAGGATTATCCCCGAGAAACCCTAGGAGGCTAGCAATTGAGCCTTAGTTGCCTTACTTGACTTCAAGTAGGCGTCTGACCCGTTCCAGGTCTTCAGGGGTATCGATACCTGCCGGCGGTGTTTCTGACGCAATGTGAACGGCAATTCGGTAGCCATTCCACAGGGCGCGCAGTTGCTCTAGTGCCTCTGCCTGCTCTGGCGGTGCAGGCTCTAGCCTGCTGTAGGCCTGTAAAAAGTCTGCTCTGTATGCATATATGCCTAAATGGCGCAGATGTTCTGTTTTATGGACGCTCTGGGTATCGCGCACAAATGGAATCGGCGCTCTTGAAAAATACAGAGCTTCACCGGCACGATTGAGTACTACTTTGACAACATTGGGGTTATCAATTTCCGCATGATCGGCGATGGGCACTGCAACGGTCGAGATCGCGCATTGCGTATTTTCTGCCAAAGTTTGCGCCACTTGATTAATGAGTTCTGGTGGAATGAGTGGCTCATCACCTTGAACATTGACGACTAAAGCATCGGCTGGCAGCTTTAGCAATTGTGCAACTTCAGCTAAGCGATCAGTACCAGTTGGGTGATCGGGGCTGGTTAATAAACATTCAATGCGGTACTCATTGCAGGCTGCCTCGATTTCTGGAGAGTCTGTTGCAACAACAACACTGTGTGCAAGTGATTGCTTGGCGCGTTCAGCCACTCGAATCACCATCGGCTTGCCGGCAATATCCGCGAGCGGTTTGCGTGGTAAGCGGGTTGAACCCAGTCTTGCTGGTATTACCACGAAGAAATCCGGGGTTATTTTCTCACTCATACAAGAAGAGGTTAGATAGCTTAGAGAATTTCATCGGCACTTAAATTGCGCGCTTCATCTACCAGCATCACTGGTACGTCATCGCGAATGGGGTATGCCAGACGATCGGCTTTACAAATAAGCTCATCTTTGGCAGCATCTAAATGCAAAGCGCTTTTGCATAAGGGGCAAACTAAAATTTCTAGCAAACGTTTATCCATGATGAGTTAAGTTTAGCGCCTTAAGAGTAGATTTATAAGTTATAACAATAGGGATCTGGTCTTTGCAAAATCGATTGCATCCAGTCTACCAAGTTATCAGGCAGATTTAGGCTCAATGGCACCACCCAGATTCGCTCATCTGTAATCGCAGCGCATTTAACTGCATCTTTTTCAGTAATGAGAATGCAATCAGCCTGAATTGCACTAAAAAACTCTGGGGTGTAGGTAGCATGATCTGGCATTGCGATGCAATTGCCGGCGATACCCTGTTTTCGAAGGGCGTTAAAAAAACGCTGTGGGTTGCCAAGCGCGGCAACGGCAGTAATTTTGCTTGGTAGTAGTTGCTCAGCAATCTGAGTTAGCGTTTTGGTGTTGCTGTGATTGAAGAGTTGGTATGGGCAGCCCATAGTTCCCAACAAAGTAAATGCGCGGCGACCTTCAAAGTACTCTTCGGGCGAGCCGCTTTTATTGCCGCCAGTAGACTCTGTTAGTAAAGTGGCATCTCGTCCGCGACTTGCTGGCTCACGAAGTGGCCCAGCGGGTAACAAAAAGCGATTGCCCTCACCCCGGCCATCGCGCACTACAAACTCAATATCGCGGCCACCTTCACGTGCAGGCCAACGTGCTAGGCCGCTATGTTGTAAACCATCATCACTAATGATGACATTCACTTCGGGGGAGTTCTTTAAAAGTGCTTTGATACTTTTCTGTCGCTTTGGAAAAACCCAAATCGGAAATTGATCATGCGTACGCTGGGCAATCAAGACTGGTTCATCTCCTACTTGCATTGGATCAGAGTTGCCGTGCACTTGAATGGGTGAGATGGGCGTAGATCCGTACCCTCTACTGATGATGCCCGGCTTCCATCCTAGTTGGGATAGGCGTTGCGCTAACGCAATCACAATCGGAGTTTTGCCCGTCCCACCCACCCGAATATTACCTACGATGATCGTCGGAATCGGTGAGGCTTGGCGGTTGATCAGGCCTAAATCCTGCATAAATTTGCGGGCACGCAGAACTAAGCCATATAGCCAAGATAGAGGCCATAGCAAGAGAGCAGTAGGCCCGCGCCTTTCCCAAAACTGAGGTGCTTTACGGAACAAAGAGATCGCCATGATGAAAGTGTTGTTCTCTAGGTTTACTTTTTGGTTTGGCTACTAAATACAATATTGGAAAGATTCGCATCCCGTGCGGCTTCTAGAGCACTCATGACCGCCTGATGCGGCGCTTTCGCGTCGGCATCAATATTTACTTGTAAATTGCTCACACCCTCTTTTGTGCTGCTACCTTGATTGCTAAGCTGAATGAGTGCACTACTCAGCTGGGTCCGATCCGTTACCTTACCGTTGATTGCAAAGCGTCCATCACGACTCACAGCAATGTGTACTTGTTTATTGTCCGCCTGACTCTCGCTGCCGTTAGCGGTTGGCAGCGTGATGGCTAATTCTTGATAACGGGTAAAGGTGGTGGAGATCATTAAAAAGATCAACACAACCAACAAGACATCAATAAAGGGAATGAGATTAATTTCTGGTTCAACAGAAACGGGAGCGGTCCCAAGAGAAAAGCCTCTCTTAGAGGGTGAGTGCAGACTGAGCCAGCTCATCAAAAATTAGTGGGGTACAGTTTTTTGAATAACTGGCGTGTGAATTCTTCGCACTCACGCTGACGTTGGGTGGCAATCGCTTTTAGTCCTCGCCATGCTCCGAGCGCTGGAATAGCGATCATCAAGCCGAAAGCCGTGTTGTAAAGCGCAACCGAAATTCCATGGGCCAATTGTTGTGGACTACCAGCACCATTAATGGCGCCTTGGCTACCAAAAATTTCAATCATCCCCACCACAGTGCCAAATAAACCTAACAAGGGGGCAATGGTGGCGATTGTTGCCAAAACGCCAAGGTAGCGATCCAATTTGATCCAAGTCGTTTGTGCTGCCGCTTGGAGCTCTTCTAGTGCCGCTTCAGAACTGCTGCCATTAAGCTTTTCTTTTAAAACGCAAGCGAGCAGAGGGCAGGCTGGAGAGATCTGCGCTAAGGCGCTAATTTGCGCATCTGCAGGCTGATTTTTTTTTAGTATTTGGCTACAAAGGCTAAAAGCAGTTTCTAGACAATTTTTTGGAAAGATGTGGGTTTGGCGTAGATACCAGCTACGCTCCAGGACAATAGCCAAGCCAATGACGGAAATGATCAATAAAGGCCAAATTGGCCAGCCAGCGGATAGTAAGATTGAGTACATAAGCTCAGTACTTTAGCTGAATTAAGAAACCTGTTTTGAAAAGCTAGCCTGTGGATAACTCTGTGCAAAACTTTTTCGGGATTGTGCGCTAAGTCCTTGATTGGTGGTAAAGCCGGTAGGAATTGACCTAAATGTTCTATGATTAAATTGAAAAATTAACTATATAAATCAATGACTTAATATTTATCTATTGGATTTATGAGACGTTTTGGGTCAGTAATTACTTACTTTTGCCCGTAGGCCAAGGGTGAATGAGCTTCTGTGGATATTTATTGCCGTCTAAGTCAGATGGCCTTGTGGATAAAGAGAAAAAATGTCGGAAATATCAAGGGAAATTCTGAGTGTTGGCGATCTAAACCGTGCCATTGCAGCCTCTTTAGAGGATCGTTTCGATACCGTTTGGGTTTGCGGGGAGATTTCCAACTTTAAGGCTTATGACAGCGGACATTGGTACTTCTCATTAAAGGATGAGGAAGGTCAGATTCGCTGTGTGATGTTTCGGGGTCGTAATGGCCAAGTTGGGTTTATGCCCCAGTCAGGTGACTTGGTAGAGGTGAGTGCCAGCTTGGGGATGTATGTTCCTAGGGGCGACATCCAGCTGACCATTCAAACTTTACGCCGGGCAGGCATGGGTGGTTTATACGAGGCCTTTTTAAAGCTCAAAGCTAAATTGGCTAAAGAAGGTTTGTTTGATGAAGAACGCAAACGAGAAATACCGACGCACCCTAGATCGATTGGCATTATCACTTCGCCTCAAGCAGCCGCTCTAAAAGATGTTCTTTCTACTTTAGCAAGACGAGCGCCTCATATTCCGATTGTGATTTATCCAACCCTAGTGCAAGGGCCTGATGCTCCTGCCGGAATTATTGCAGCGCTCAAAGCTGCTGAAAAAGAAAATACAGTCGACATCATTTTGTTAGTACGCGGTGGTGGCAGCATTGAAGATTTATGGGCATTTAATGACGAGCAACTTGCTTATGCGATTGCCAGTTCAAATATTCCGGTGGTGAGTGGCGTAGGACATGAGACCGATTTCACGATCGCTGATTTTGTAGCGGATCTGAGAGCACCAACTCCAACGGGCGCAGCCGAATTAGCAGCCCCGCGCAAAGATCAGCTCCTGCAAGAGCTAGATGCCATGAAGCAAGCATTATTGCAGCGCGTGGATCAGCGTATAGAACGTGAAGCGCAAACCCTGGATCAATTGGCTTTGCGATTAAGTCATGCATTGCCAAACCCAGATCGGATGCGCGAGCAAATCATGAGTTGGCAGCTACGCTTAAATCAAGCCTGGTCAGTGCGCATAGAAAACATGAAGCGTAACCAATCACATTACCAATCCCAGCTAGAGATACTTAATCCCCAAAGAACACTTGAGCGGGGTTATGCAGTTATCTTAAGTAAAAATAAAGATCAATTGCATGCGGTGCGCAATCCTAGAGAGCTTAATACAGAGCAAGGTTTTCAGGTAAGGCTGGCTGAAGGTCAGGCGGAAGTGCAGTTTTTAAAAGTATTGCATGAGCCGTAATTTCTAAAATACGGCTCAGTATTTGAGTCGTATATGATAAAATACGGCTCATGAGCACTAAATTTAACCAAAAACCTACCTTAAAAGCTATCTGGCAGCAGCTTCATTGGCCTAATTTCAAGGCGGATAGCCTTGGGGTCCAAGGCGCCCTTTTGCGTGCCAGAAAGAAGCAAGGGGAGGTAATTGGTCAGGCAAATGCATTGGGGCTCAAGGGTGCTCAGGAGTTAATTCAGAGTAGATACATTCAAGAAGTTATTGCGACTTCTGCGATTGAAGGAGAAAAGTTAAATCTGGATTCAGTAAGGTCTTCAGTGTTTCGCAAATTGGGGCTTTTCTTGGTGGACGATATTTCGCCGTTAGATAAGAAAGTTGATGGACTTGTAAATATATTACAGGATGCACTCGAGAGCCGTGAGAACGACTTAGACAAGGAAAAACTTTTTCAATGGCATCAAGCATTATTTCCTGGAGCAATCAACTCCTTGGCGCGCATCAGAGTTGGCAGTTTTCGGGATCATGAAGATCCTATGCAAATTATTAGCGGAAGACAGGGCAAAGAAACTGTTCATTTCACTGCACCACCTTCATCAAGGGTTGAGGCCGAAATCAAGGAATTTTTAGATTGGTTCAACAAAACTCGACCTAATATTCAAGCGGCTACAAATTCGAAAATTTTCGAGACTCAAATGGATGGCCTTACGCGGGCAGCTATAGCTCATTTATGGTTTGAAACAATTCATCCATTTGAAGATGGAAATGGAAGGTTGGGCAGAGCGATAGTAGAGATGGCAATGGCTCAAGATGCGCGATCTGGAGAAAAGCTATACAGCCTCTCTGAGCAGATGATGGCTAATCGTTCAAGTTATTACGATGCTCTGAATGCTGCACAGCATGGGAATCTAGATGTTTCCGAATGGGTAATATGGTTTGCAAATAGTTGTGAGCTTGCTTGCGAGGCTTCGTGCGAGGTGATGAAAAGCGCCATTAAAAAGTCAAATTTTTGGGCTCAGCACCTTCATGTGCAATTAAATAATAGACAAAAGAAAATTATTCAGAGGCTGTTAGATGATGGCGATGGTGGATTTTTGGGTGGATTAAATGCGGAAAAGTATATGAAAATTACTGGAAGCTCAAAAGCAACGGCTTCAAGGGATTTATCGGATCTACTGAAAAGTAAGATGTTGTTTTCGGTGGGGCACGGTAAGGCTTTGCGCTATTACATCAGTGTTGTCGGCTGGACTCATGGCCTCGAGTAATTTTCGGCAATCTCCTTGCTAATGCAAAAAGTTATTTAGAGAATGTTAGGTTCAATCTCTAAGCTCACACCAAACTCGTTGCGCACTTTGTCTTGAATGCATTTAGCAAGGCCCAGAATATCTTGCGCAGTACCATTGCCATAATTCACTAGAACTAGGGCTTGGTTTTCATAAACACCTACTTCACCCATCCGCTGACCTTTAAAGCCACATTGGTCAATCAGCCAGCCTGCAGCCAGTTTTCGTTTTCCAGGAGCATCTGGATAAGACGCCAAGTCGACATATTTTTTGAGCAGTGTTTCGTATTGTTCATTCGGAATGACTGGGTTATGGAAAAAGCTACCCGCATTACCAATTACTTTAGGGTCGGGTAATTTATGAGTCCGAATTTTACACACCGCTAAAAAGATTTCTTCTGCAGTTGGATTGGGATTTTCCTCAAACTGTTTTGCTAGATCGGCGTAATGAATCTTGGCCTGCCAAACTTTGGGTATTTTAAAGACGACCTTTGCCACGATAAAGCGCTGGGGATGTTGTTTGAAGTAGCTATTACGATAAGCAAACTGACAATCATCTTTACTCAGAGTGACAAAGGCGTGGATCTTGACATCAAACGCTTCGATGCTATCAATGTAATCGGCGATCTCAATGCCATAAGCGCCAATGTTCTGGATGGGCGCAGCGCCAACGGTGCCAGGAATGAGCGCCAAATTTTCTAAGCCAGGTAAATTATTTTCTAGGGTCCAGGCAACAAACTCATGCCAGTTGACCCCGCCCCCAACCGCAATCAAAGTCGCATTTTGGTCAGAAGGAAGAATTTCTTGGCCAGTGATATTCATAAGCAAGGTAGCGCCTGGCAAAACCTTGGGCAAAATCACATTACTGCCACCGCCCAATACTCGCCATGGCAAATTCTGCGTATTAACCTCTGTCATGACTCCCGCAATGTCCCCTGGGGCAGTAATTTCATAAGCAATATCGGCCGTAGCATCCAGGCCAAAGGTATTTCGGTCCTTTAAGCCCAAATGGGGCGTCGATTTGGTTGGTCCAGGCGCATATGGGGCGGAGTTCATGACACAATCTTATTCGAATGTCTGCCAAATCCGCAGATAATTGGCGTAATACTAATGAGATCACTCAAAGAAATAGAGAAGGAGTAAGAAATGCCCTCATTTGACGTAGTTTGCGAACCCGATATGGTTGAGCTCAAAAATGCAATTGAGCAGTCCAATAAAGAAATCAGTAATCGTTTTGACTTTAAGGGCTCTGATAGCCGTGTAGAGCAAAAAGATGAAGCACTCATTTTGTACGGTGACGATGACTTTAAATTGGGTCAAGTGCGCGATGTACTTTTTGGCAAGATGGCTAAGCGTAACGTGGACGTGCGTTACCTCAAAGACGATAAAAAAGAGACTATCGGTAGTGATAAGCGTAAGCAAACCATGAAGATACAAAAAGGTATTACTTCAGAGCTCTCTAAAAAAGTCGTACGCATTATCAAAGACAGCAAGATCAAAGTGCAGGCGAGTATTCAGGGTGATGCCGTGCGTGTGACTGGTGGCAAGCGCGATGATTTACAAGAAACCATGGCCCTGTTGAAAAAAGAAGTCACTGAAGCGCCATTGGGCTTTAACAACTTCCGTGACTAATGTTCTAGCGAGGGTTGCAATAACCACTTGCGCCCTAGGTTCATGTATATTATGATAATATACATGAATGATAGACTTTGATTGCATTGTTGGATTTCAGTGGGACACAGGCAATGCTTATAAAAGTAATGAAAAGCATGCCGTATCTCAAGGGGAGGCTGAAGAGATTTTTTTTAATCAACCTTTATTAATTGCTGGGGATGAAAAGCATAGCCTGGAAGAGAGGCGTTACCTCGCGCTAGGTATTACATCGCTTGGCAGACTCTTGTCTGTGGTGTTTACTTTGCGCAAGCAAGCGACTCTTATTCAAGTGGTTTCTGCAAGACCAATGAGTAGAAAAGAAAGGGCATTTTATGAAAAAGCCTACTAAAGTGATTCCAAAGTTTAAGGATGAAAAGGAAGAGCGTTCCTTTTGGGATAAGAATGATGCTGCCGATTACTTTGACCTATCAAAGGCGGTACGCGTCACAATGCCAAATCTTAAGCCGACAACTGCCTCTATTTCCCTGCGTCTCTCACAGAGTTTCTTGGAGAATATTAAGTTGCAGGCTAATAAGTTAGATGTCCCTTATCAATCATTGATGAAAATTTGGCTGGCCGAAAAGTTAGAAGAGGTTACCAAGTAAGTTGGGGAATACCTAGGCCTCTAGCTCACTATGTCTGCTTTTAAAGGCGCCGAATTTCCAATAGCCCCAGTAAGCCAGGAGGCTATTGAACGTTTTTGTGATGCTTGCTGGTTGGAGGATGGCCTGGCGCAAAATAGCCTGGCCGCATACCGTAGGGACTTATTGCTGCTAGCGCAGTGGCTCTTCAAAAATCACCAATCTGATTTATATGCTGTGACAGAAAAAGATCTCACAGCTTACATTGCTCATCGAAGATCTGATAAAGCCACTACTGCTAATCGACGCTTAACAGTCTTCAAGCGTTTTTATCGGCATGCTCTCCGAATCAATTTAGTCAAAAATGATCCGTGTATTGGCTTGCGTGCTGCTAAGCAAGCACTGCGCTTTCCAAAAACTTTAAGTGAAGATCAAGTCAACGCACTTCTAAATGCCCCTGATATTGAGACGCCGCTGGGACTGCGTGATCGCACCATGTTGGAGTTGATGTATGCCAGTGGACTACGCGTTTCAGAAATAGTTTCCCTTAAAACCGTAGCATTAGGATTAAATGAGGGTGTAGTACGTGTAGTGAACGGCAAAGGCGGCAAGGAGCGTCTTGTACCCTTTGGTGGTGAGGCAGGGCAGTGGTTACGTAGATATCTCGCGGATGCAAGAACGCCCTTGCTTGAAGGAAAAACGACAGATGCGGTATTTGTAGGGCGTCATACTGGCACGGGCTTAACGAGACAAGCTTTTTGGGCCTTGATCAAGCGTTACGCTACGCTGGCCAATATCCCGGTCGCTTTATCACCCCACACTTTGCGCCATGCTTTTGCGACCCATTTACTCAATCATGGGGCAGATTTGCGGGTAGTACAGCTACTTTTGGGGCATGCCGATATCTCCACTACCCAGATCTATACCCACGTCGCTAGAGAGCGCCTTAAATCAATCCATCAGCAGCATCATCCGCGTGGCAGTTAAAGTGCGCAACAAGCGCAAATTAGAAACACAAATCAGTAACTCAATAAATGATTAAGATAGCGATATGACTTTTGATTCAGATATCTTGCTGATCCCCATTGCTTATTTGATCGGCTCAATCTCGTTTGCAGTGGTGGTCAGTAAATGTATGCAACTACCAGATCCCCATACTTATGGATCTGGTAATCCTGGCGCAACCAATGTCTTGCGTACTGGCAATAAATTAGCTGCAGCACTTACCTTCATTGGTGATGCGCTTAAGGGTTACCTGGCTGTGATGCTGGCGAGAGTGCTTCTTGGGGAGCAATCCTTAACTTCCACTTTGAGCTCTTGGGTTCTATGCGGCGTTGTGCTCGCCGTATTTTTAGGGCACCTCTTTCCGATTTTTCATGGTTTTAAGGGTGGCAAGGGTGTGGCAACAGCCTGCGGAATTTTATTTGGCGTTAATGCTATTTTAGGAGTCGCAACACTGAGCACTTGGATCATTGTTGCTGTGTTTTTGCGTTACTCCTCTTTGGCGGCTTTAGCCGCAGCCATCTTCGGCCCCATTTATTTTGTTTTTTTGTTTGGTTTTCAGCCGATGGGTATTGCACTCACACTGGTGTGCCTTTTACTCATTTGGCGCCACCGCAGCAATATTCGTAATTTAATGAATGGTACCGAGAGTCGTATTGGCTCTAAAAAAGACTTACAGAAAGCGCAGTAAAAATATGACTATTGCTTATGCCTGTGTACTCTTTATGGGATTATTTCCGTACGTTGCTGCGGGCATTGCAAAAAAAGGTTTTGACCATTACGACAACAGCATGCCGAGACAGTGGCTTGCCAAGCAAACGGGATTTAGAGCCAGAGCTAATGCAGCGCAAGCCAACCTTTTTGAATCACTACCACTCTTTTTTGCTGCAGTAATTATTGCCAGCATGAACGATGCACCTCAAGCCAGAATTGATCTTTTGGCGATAGTTTTTGTAATGGCTCGTATTGTCTATCTGGTTTGCTACATTGCCAATTGGCCAACGACCCGATCGATTGTTTGGTTGGCTGGGTTGGCTTGTGTAGTAACCATTTTCTTCCAGATTTGAATTTAAAAATAACCAATAAAACACCGAGACAAGATGCCATCCACACCAACAAAAAAAGTACCTGTCAAGAAAGTAGCCCTGAACAGCGCGACTAGAAAGAAGCCGCCGACTAAAAAAATTGCAGTAAAGAGAGAGAGTGCTGGCCTACCTTTATCAGTAGTTATACGTCGTCGCATCGAAGCGCAAAAAGCGCGCTTTCATGCGAACGATAATATTGCTGCATTCATTCGACCTGGCGATCTTGAGGGTTTGGTTGATGAGGTCGCAGAGAAGATGCAGGCTGTGCTTGAGAGTTTGGTGATTGACACGCAAAGTGACCACAACACCAAAAATACTAGCCGGCGTGTTGCCAAGATGTTTGTTCAAGAAGTCTTTAATGGCCGCTATGTAGAGCAGCCGACCTTAACCAAGTTTCCCAATGTAAGTCGTTTAAATGAGCTCATGATCATTGGGCCTATCACCGTACGCAGTGCTTGCTCTCATCACCTTTGCCCCATCATGGGCCGTATTTGGATTGGTGTTCTACCGAGCAAAGAATCCGCTTTAATTGGATTATCTAAATATTCCAGACTTACCGAGTGGGTGATGTGTAGACCACAGATTCAGGAAGAGGCAGTGGTGGAGTTGGCAGATATGCTGGAGAGAAAAATTAAGCCTGTAGGAGTGGCTATTGTGATGGATGCCGATCATTTTTGTATGCAGTGGCGGGGCGTAAAAGATCGTGACTCAAAAATGGTAAATAGTGTGATGCGCGGCGCATTCTTAAAAGACCCCAATTTGCGTCGCGAATTTTTATCATTGCTAGAAAAGCGCTAGTCTAATGCTGGCATCTCCTGGAAAATATCTTTTAGCAGTGCTCACTTTTGGCCTTGTCGCTTGTGGTGGGTTTCCATCGACTCATCCCAATGCTGCTAAAAATAATGCAGCTACTTATAAGGTGGATCTACAGGATTGCAAGCTGGCATATCCTGAAACGCCTGATGGGGTTTATCTCAAGCAGCGGATTGCCTGTCTGAAACTCAAGGGTTGGGAGTAAGTCTTTTTGTCCCCCAAGATTCAGAATATTTTCTTGAGAATTGTTCTCAACAAATAAGCTATATAAATCATGGGCTTGCAATGCGAGTGGCAGCTATAAACCTTCTCCACTATGATCACCCCTAGATTTAGAGGTGCATATCCATTGCACGCCTTTTACAGTTTTATTCTTTGGAGAATCCATGAAAAATAGTCGTCGCCAATTTATGATTTTGTCCGCTGCTGGTGCTTGCACCTTGGCATTGAACGGTAAAGTTCAAGCCCAAGCAATGGTTGCTGAAACAGACCCACAGGCTTCGGCATTGGGTTACAAAGCCGACGCTTCCAAGGTAGATAAAGCAAAGTACCCTAAATACGGGGCTGGTCAAGAATGCGATAACTGTGCTTTATACCAAGGCAAGGCAGGCTCTGCTGCCGGTGGTTGCGCTTTGTTTGCTGGCAAGCAAGTGGCTGCTAAAGGCTGGTGTTCTGCTTACGCTAAGAAGGCGTAATGAAGTAACTGATCTGAAATCAATAAAAAGCCACCTCAGGGTGGCTTTTTATTTGCCCTGCCATTTTGCTTATCAATCTAGGCTTATTTGATCTTGCTCGCTGCAATAGAAGCAATGCAGTCCTTAATGGTGTAGTTTTGGTACTTACCAGTATTTTCTTTGCGAATGGATTGACCGCATTCGGTTAATGAGTTGCGTAGCTTGATTAGGGGAATATTGCTCATTTAGAAGCTCCTTGAAAATCGTTTTAGTTTTTCGGTTTTAACCTAGCGCTATTGTGCGCTCTTAGTGCATCTGAGAGGATCTTAATAAATTCTGCAAGTTTTTTAAAGAGCGGTTAGAAAACCTATAAAATCAGGTTTTCTTACTAAAAAGCAGATTAATTGCTTTAAATCCTTTATGGCTTTAGTAATTCCAGTTATTCTCTGCGGCGGCTCGGGTACCAGGCTTTGGCCTTTGTCTCGTTCGGGCTTTCCAAAGCAATTTTTGGTGCTATCTGGCGATGGTTCATCGCAAAGTCTTTTTCAGCAAGCAGTTACTAGAATTAATTCAGTAGCAAATTCTACAATTACCTTAGGTAATACCTTAGTTGTCACCAATGAAGACCATCGCTTTTTAGTTCTAGATCAATTGCGTGAAATCAAATCGGTTCATGCCACTTTATTGCTTGAGCCTGCAGGTCGCAATACTGCCCCTGCGTTGAGTATGGCGGCATTTTGCGCACAGCAGTTGTCTGGCGATGACCAAGATCCAATCCTAGTGATTACTCCAGCAGATCAAACGATTCAAAATCAAGCAGCCTTTACCAAAGCATTGCAAGACTGTATTGCAACAGTTGAAGCGGGTGATCAAGCTATTTGTATTTTGGGGATCACGCCTAGAGCCCCGGAAACAGGCTACGGCTATATTGCGCGCTCGGGTAGGCAAGATCAAAACAATGCCTATATCGTCGATAGCTTTGTTGAAAAGCCAGATCTTAAAAAAGCCCAAGAGTATTTGGCAAGCGGAAGCTATCTCTGGAATAGTGGCATGTTTGTTTTAAGGGCAAGCACTTGGCTGAGTGCCCTCAAAGAATTTAGGGCTGATATTTTTGAGGCTTCTCAAAAAGCGTGGCTGATTAAATCTGAAGATAGTGCAGATGGCGTCAGTTTTGTACGTCCTGGCAAAGAAGAATTTAAATCCATTCCTAGCGAGTCGATTGACTATGCGGTGATTGAGAAGTGCCCTGGCTCTAAATTCCCCATCAAAATGGTGGAACTAGATGCCGGTTGGAATGACTTAGGTGCTTGGGATGCAGTATGGCAAGTTGGTAGACAGGATCAAGATGGCAACGTCATTAGTGGCGATGCGCTGCTCACCAATTCTAAGAATTCCTTGGTGCATGCAAGCAGTCGCTTAGTCAGCGCAGTTGGTGTTGAGAATTTGGTCATCATAGAAACCGCTGATGCAGTCCTTGTAGCAGATCGCTCCAATAGCCAAGATGTTAAGAATATTGTCACGCAGTTAGAAGCGCAAGGGCGTGAAGAAAAGAACCTGCATCGCAAAGTTGCAAGGCCATGGGGCTGGTACGACAGTGTGGATGAAGGCGAGCGCTTTAAAGTGAAGCGCATTCAAGTGAAGCCTGGCGCAAGCCTGTCATTGCAAATGCATCATCATCGTGCAGAGCATTGGATTGTGGTCAAAGGCGTTGCAGAAATTACCAATGGCGATCAAGTGATTACCCTAAAAGAAAATCAAAGTACTTATATTCCCCAAGGACAAACCCATCGCTTAGCTAATCGCGGTAGCGAACCATTAGAGATTATTGAAGTGCAGTCAGGCAGTTATTTGGGCGAGGATGACATCGTGCGTTTTGAAGATACATACGGAAGAAATTAAAAGATAACTAACAATATGACGAATACAAAAACGAACACGCAAAAAGTAGCCCTCATTACCGGTATTACTGGCCAAGACGGCTCTTACTTGGCTGAATTTTTATTAGAAAAAGGCTATGTTGTGCACGGTATTAAGCGCCGCGCATCCTCTTTTAATACTGATCGTATTGATCATATTTATCAAGATCCGCACATCGATCATCAAGATCTGATTTTGCATTATGGCGACTTAACGGATACGAGTAATTTGGTACGGATTATTCAAGAATGTCAGCCAGATGAGATTTATAACTTGGGCGCACAGTCCCATGTGGCCGTATCTTTTGAATCTCCTGAATACACAGCAGATGTCGATGCCATGGGCCCACTACGCATGTTAGAGGCCATCCGTATTTTGGGTTTGGAGAAGAAAACCCGTTTCTATCAGGCCTCTACCTCTGAACTCTATGGCTTAGTGCAAGAAATCCCTCAAAAAGAGACGACGCCGTTTTATCCAAGAAGCCCATATGCAGTAGCCAAGATGTATGCCTACTGGATTACTGTGAACTACCGTGAGGCTTATGGTATTTATGCTTGTAACGGCATTCTCTTTAATCATGAGTCCAAGCGCCGTGGCGAAACCTTTGTTACGCGCAAGGTAACCCGTGGTTTGGCAAATATTGCTCAAGGCTTAGAGAAGTGTTTATACATGGGTAATATTGATGCTCTGCGTGACTGGGGCCATGCCAAAGACTATGTGCGCATGCAATGGTTGATGTTGCAACAAGAAGTGCCGGATGATTTTGTGATTGCAACAGGCGTTCAGTTCACTGTCCGTGAATTTATTATCCGCAGCGCAAAACAGTTGGGCATTACTCTCAAATTTGAAGGTACCTCTGAAAATGAAAAAGCAATTGTTGCTGCAATTGAAGGTGATAAAGCTCCAGCCTTAAAAGTAGGTGATGTGATTGTGCAAATTGATCCACGCTACTACCGTCCTACTGAAGTAGAGACTCTCTTGGGTGATCCATCTAAAGCTAAAGCTAAATTAGGCTGGGTTCCAGAAATTACTCTGGATCAAATGATTGTAGAAATGGTGGCAAATGACTTGGATCAAGCTAAGCAGCATGCTTTATTGCTAAAGCATGGCCATAGCGTGTCGGTAGGTAAAGAGAATTAATCCCCAATTTTTAGAATAGAGCCAATAGAGTGTCGAATAATTTAAATCAAAAGATTTATGTTGCCGGTCACCGCGGCATGGTGGGCTCTGCCATCGTTAGAAATTTAGTGGCGCAGGGATACACCAATATTGTTACGAGAACTCATGCTGAGTTAGATTTATGTAATCAAGCAGCAGTGAAAGCATTCTTTGAGCAAGAAAAACCTGATCAGGTGTATTTAGCGGCAGCAAAGGTAGGCGGTATTCATGCAAACAATACATTTCCAGCAGAGTTTATTTATGAAAACCTGATGGTTCAAAATAATGTTATCCATCAGGCGTTCAAAAGTGGTGTAAAAAAACTATTGTTTCTTGGGTCAAGTTGTATTTACCCAAAATTAGCACCTCAGCCTATGAGTGAAGATGCCTTGCTTATGGGGAAGTTAGAGGCAACCAACGAGCCATATGCGATTGCGAAAATTGCTGGCATTAAGCTGTGTGAAAGTTATAACCGTCAGTACGGTCAGAGCCATGGAATTGACTACCGCTCTGTAATGCCTACTAATTTGTATGGTCCAGGTGATAACTATCATCCTGAGAATAGTCATGTGATTCCGGCGCTGATTAGAAGATTTCATGAGGCAAAAGTTGCTAATGCACCAGAAGTATTAATCTGGGGTACAGGCACTCCTAAGCGGGAGTTTCTGTATGTAGATGACATGGCAGCTGCATCGGTCTTTGTGATGGATTTGGCGAAAGAGATTTATGACCAACATACGTCACCAATGCAAAGCCATATTAATGTTGGATTCGGTAGTGATGTCACTATTGCAGAATTAGCAAAAGCAGTGGGTGCTGCAGTTGGCTATCAGGGGCGCATTGATTTTGATTCGACTAAGCCCGATGGCACCCCAAGAAAGTGGATGGATTCTTCGCGCTTAAACCGCCTAGGTTGGCAGGCGAAGGTGGATCTTAAGAATGGTCTTAAGCAGGCATACGACGATTTTTTAAAGACCGCAGCTAACGCAGTTAACTTAGCTAACAAAGCGGGATCTGCATCTTGAGAATTGGCTTTCATACCAATAATCTTTCCTTTCGGGGTGCTGAGATTGCGGTATTTGACTACGCCTTGCATAACCAATCGCTTTTGCAAAATGAATCCCTTATTTTTTATAAAAGTAAATTGCCGAGCGAGCCAACAGTCGTTAGCAAGTTTGAGAAACACTTCAAAATCTTTGCTTACCAAGATACCCAGCATCTAGCGCGCCTGGCCGAACAAGAAAAACTCGATTTGCTGTACTTCATTAAATCAGGCGAGCGTGATGGAGACCTCATTGCTAATGTGCCTTGCGCAGTCCATGCGGTATTTCCAACCAAGGTAGAGCAGTTTCATGGTGACAAACTCGCTTTTGTCTCTCAGTGGCTAGCTAAAGAGTATTCCAATGGAAAAATACCATTTGTGCCGCATATGATTGATTTGCCAATCGTTGAGGGAGATCTTAGGGTTGAACTAAGTATCCCTGCCAATGCGACAGTGTTGGCCAGTTATGGTGGTCAAGACAGTTTTAATCTGCCGTTTGTGCATGAAACGATTCTCAAAGTTTTGAATAAACGTAAAGACCTATATTTTATCTTTATGAACTTTCTCCCTTTTGCTCAGCATGAGCGCCTGATTTTCTTACCTGGTAATTCTGATATCAACTACAAGATGCAATTTATCAATACTGCCGATGGCATGATTCATGCGCGGGGTATTGGTGAAAGCTTTGGCTTGGCTTGCGGCGAGTTTTCGATTAAGAATAAGCCGGTCATGACTTATGCGATGTCTCCACAGAGAAGTCATATTGAAATACTGGGAGATAAGGCCTTGCTCTATAGGGGAGGAGCCGATCTAGAAGCGCTCATACTGGAATTTGATCGCAAACTCCAGTATGAGAAAGATTGGGATGCTTATAGTAAAGACTTTTCTCCCCAGGTTGTCATGCCAAAATTTAAAGAAATTTTTATTGAAGGGGCAAATTTTGACCCCAAAAGCATTGGTGCAATAGATAAGCTGGCGATTGAGGGCTATCGGTTCTCTCGTAAGCTCCGCAATCTGTCAAAAAAATACTATCTCTAAATATCGTTGGATCTTTAATTGAAACCCAATATATTATCTTTTCGAATGATATTTTCTAATAATCAAACCAAGAGTCTATTGGTTCTATTTCAGGTCGTTCTCTTTAGTGTTCTTTTTGCAATATGGATTTTGCCCAATACGATTTTGATAAGAAATCTATGCCTTAGCTTGGGGGCTTGTATTGGAGTTTATGAAATTTATATTTATCGATCCCAAATTCAGCTTTCACGCTCGATATCCCTTTTATTGCTTGGCGGCTTATTTTTATGGATTATTTTTCATCTATTGTTTCTAAGTAACAATTACATTATTCAGCAAGAAGAGTTTTTTAGTGTTTGGAAACGCAGTTTTTTGGCAGCCCTTTTTGGCATAGGTTTTGGGTTGGGATTAATCAATCTATCCACCAAATCACGGCATTATGCATGGATAATTTTTTACTTGGGGCTCATGGCGCCCACTATTATTTATTTAGTAAAGTTTGCTTTGCTCATTTATGGACGCAAGACAGGAACTGAGGTTTCTGAGTATTGGCGTATTTATGCGGTGGGATCTCCAACCCCATTTTATGTTGCAAAAACGGCCTATATGGGTTTTTGTGCGCCTGTAGTAGCGATTGCCTTGGGACAGTTATATCGACAATTGCAAACCGGGCGCTGGTTGAATTTAGCTAATTTGGTGTATTTGGCCACGATCCCAGCCATCTTATTTGTTTTCTACGTAGAGAATGTTAAAAATGGCATTCTTTATTCCCTAATTTTTATTTTGCTCTTTGTAATTTTAGTTGCCCTAAAAAGTTTTAAAGTGGCTCCGCTGAAAAATTGCATATTAATTTTATTGCTAGCAACGATTGCTAGTGCATTTGTATTTAAAAACATTCAAGAAAATCCTTCTTGGAAAACACTCTTTGCTGATGCAAGAATTGCAGTACAAACTGAACGCTATCCTAATTGGCAGTGCGGACCCCGTTTGGGATATCCCAACAACGATTTGGGAAAAGTCGTTTCTGCCACAAATTATGAGCGTATCGCTTGGGCTCTTAACGCAGCTAAATTAGTAGCGCAATACCCGCTAGGATACGGATTGGTTGAAAGATCTTTCCGACAAAGGGGTAATGTGCTCTGGCCTGGATCATGTCTAAGCCAGAGTCATAGCGGTTGGTTAGATCTTGCGCTGGGCATTGGTCTTCCTGGCATGTTGTTGTTAGCCGGTACATTTATATTTAGCTTAAGGACTCTGATCTCAATAAAAGTGAGTGAGCTTAGCGGTATCGCAGTGTGGATTAGCATGTCTATTTGCTCTTTAATTGGTTTTTTACTTATTTGGTGTACCACTGAAATTAGCCAAAAAGTCTTTTTAGAGGAGTTGATTTTCTTCATCGGTTTCGCAATAGGTCTAGGGTTTCTGGCGACCTCCATCAGAAAACCAGTACATAGTAACTAGTAACGCTATGAATTTACTTGCTATTGGTAACTCTCCGAAATTGATTCAGTTTGTTCAATCTATCTTTCCTGTTGAGCGTACTCAAATCATAGCTTGGCGCTCATTACCAATAGATTCTTGTCAAACAAAGGCTGTACATGAAGTTCGCTGGGACATCATATTAATCGCAGGCTACGATTATGCGAGCGCTGGCTATCGATATGAGCAATATCTTGCTAAAAATGTGGATCGAGTAATGGACATTGTTCAATCAAGCATTTCTCAAGATTCAAGGGTAATTTACATTAATACACTGAGCCCTAAAAAGCAGGCTACTTATTCAAGGTATCTCTATGCCAAGATGCTGCTTGGACTAAAGCTAGTTACAACTTTTCCTAATGTAGATTTATTAGAGTTTCCAACGATAGAAGATTGTGATTCTGGGCAGCCTTCGATTTCAGGCGGCATGTTGTCAGTATTAGCTTTTAGAGTGCTACGGTTTTTTGGTTTTTTATCAACAGTAATGATTAATAATAGTCAGTCTGAGAATAGATCGCTGTTTGATGCTCTGAAGCGGCAACCATCTTTACCTAGCCCACGTTTTTTAGAAATCCCAAGGTCATTAATGATAGATAGATTATTGAGGTTAATCATTGGCTAAAAATATTATTGTCGGGACTGGATTTTCTGGTATGCTCGCCCATCTGATTTTAGGTGACGGCGCAACTGTATTTGGAGCTACGAATACTATAGAGATTCAGGGCGCTCACCGACAATTCTTGCTTAACAAGCTGCTTGGCGCTAAAGCAAATTCATCAACTGTGTTAAAAAACCATCTGCAGAAAATGCAGCTACATGATCGTTTGATTGCTGGTGGTAATGGTAGCATTTGGGGGGGGTTTGTGAATGCCTCCGCGATTTCAGATACTGCGCGTGCACTGCTCAAAAGTGCTGGAATATATTTAATTCCTCTTCGATATCATCAAACTGGTTCTATTGATTCAAAGACTCAGATTTACCAACTTCAGCTTCCGCTGGGTAGGGTCTTGAATCCCGCCGATCTTATTACCCAGATACAAGAAGCCTATTTACAAACAATTCAAGTTTTGCCGGATGGGCAAGTGTTGCTGCAATGGAGAGGCTTAAAATCTCCTCATATTCAAGAGCAAGCTTGCGAGTCTTTGGTCTTGGCTGTCGGAGTTGTTCAGCTAATTGATTTGCTATATCGATCTGGCTATTTGAGTAACGGTGACGCTCTAGAATTGAGCGAGTATCGATATCAGTTAAGGCCCACTTTTAAGGGTGCGAAGATGCAGGAAAATGCTATTGTCATCAGAGTTAATATATTACGTGGACTCTTACATTTTTTCGGAATTCAGCATTATCCAAATTTTTTTTCCTGGTGTGATCGATTGATACCATTTGCCCTTGATCAAATTTTTTGGAATGAAAAGGTGAGTCGCTCTTTCTTCGTCGATGAAGGAGCCTTGAGTACTTCAGTTGGCAAACAGGATGTTATTTCTCAATTTGGTGATTCAGTACACTATTGTAATCTCAGAATCAATGGACTTGATGCTAATCAATTTCTAAAAAATATCTCCCCTAGTATCATTGGCCTAGGCATGGCTTTTGTAGACCAAAAGACCCCTGGACCCATTTCTAATGATATTTTGTCAGATGCTTTGAAAAAGATCGCAAATGAGGAATAACACCTTAGTCATCATAGATTGGATTGCTGGGCTAATAATTTCCCCGTTAATTCTTTTGGTAAAACTGCTTAAATATTGCATGCCTAGATTCAATGAGTCAGCAAGGCAGGGGCGCCTCATTATTAAGTTTTTGGGTGCCGGTAATTATGTCGCAATGGCTGATGTGATCGATGCCAACACGGCACTCATTTCTGTTTTAAGCAATAAAGTCACCATAGAGACATTTTTGCATCCAAAAAAGGTTTTTTATATCGATGACTCTAATCTAGTTGCCTTGGCATTCACTTCTTTTCGTGCACTCCTTTTTACCTTGAAGGGCGGCTATCACGAGGCAATCAATTTAGAAACAGAATCAAACTTTTCAAAATTATTAGTCTGTATTGCAAGGTCTGATCTTACGCTCGGCATTACTAATATCAACAAGTCTTTTCTTGATCAAATTACTTATGATCGTTATTTGGTAAATCCAGTAATGGTCAGTAAGCCCGATTCGATCAAGCTCTTAAGCAATTTTCAACTAATGTCAAATCCCCACATATTAGGGGTGATACAATCCAGTCAGAAACTCTTTTTAGACAGCGTCAGATTTCCCAATGGGATATCCACGATCTTATTGGCACCTAGCGGTAGCGATACCAATACCTTAAGAAGACTTAATGCATCAGTGTGGGAAAAGATTGTAGAGCGTATTTTAAGTAACTTTCCCAATGCTTCCATTCAACTGATCTTCCCGAATGATTGTGACTGGCAATATCGTGAACTTACATCGCTCCTCAGGGGTTGTAAGTCTATAACAGTTCAAATTGGTAATTATTCAGAGTATCTAGAGCAAGTTAAAAATACTGATTTAGTGGTGTGTATTGATTCGCAAACCTTGCATATTGCAACTCAGTTTAATATCCCAGTCATCGCTTTCTTTGGCCCTAGCTCTCCCTATGGCGTAAATTACGATAAGAATATCTATCCGATCAGTCAGGCCCCTATGTGCTCACCATGCGTGCATAAATACTTTACAACCCCATGCAGTGATCGCGCCTTTTGCATGGATTTTGAGGATAGTGAGATAGATATCTTTGATCGATTGAGGACGCTGTGCGCTTAGCAAAAATAAAGCCATTACCTAAATGGCTGGTATTCATGAGTCTACTATTAGTAGCTTATGCTTTGCTTGAGCCGCCCTTTGAAGGGTTTGACGAAAATGCCCATTATTCTCGGATATTGGATGCCACTCAAGATATGTCAAGTCAATTTCGCGGACATGCTTTAATGCGAGAGGATGTATTAAATTATCCTGGCCCACAGGCATATGGTTCTGGCGAACCTCCTTTTAGTAATAGCAATACCTATGATCGATTCTATTTGCAACCTCTGGAAGCTTTAAGTGCTATTAAGCAATACCCAGTTAGATCTTCGGCTCAGCCAACGGTAAAACCAAAACTTAAGTCCGGTGATGCTGTAAATTCCAAGCTCAATTGGCAATACCAACATCCACCCTTGTATTACCTTATCGCTGGCGTAATAAATCAATTGCTACCGAGTGAGCGCATGGTGCTTAATGTAGTGGTACTTCGACTATTTTCGGTAAGTCTAGTTTGCTTAGGCCTTTTGATAACCTTTAAGGGCATGTTAGCTTTTGGTAAAAAGTCTTTTATTAATGCAGAAAACTTGCCAGTAGTTTTTGGTATTTTTGCTCTGTGCTTTCCCATGTTCTATTTTGAATTTGCTCGCATAGGTAATGATGCTTTGGCCTTTCTTTTTTTAAGCTTTGTCTTTTATTATTCAGCGAAAGCTTATCAAGCTACGGCCCCCCAAAAACCTTTACAAGCCATGATGTTCTTTTTAGCGTTAGCACTGTTGACTAAAGCTATCGTATTGCCTTTAATACCGGTCTTCGCATTTTATGTAGGATATTGTTTATGGGCTAGTAGATCTAATGATATTGGGAAAGCGTGTCCAGCGATCATGTGGTCTCGAGGAGATGATCTAGTTGTCAAAAAATGGGTAAAAGACTTTTTTCAAAGTTTTTTACTACCAATTAGTTTGGGGTTGACATGGTATGTTTTTGTCTACATCTATTTTGGAGATCTAGGAATTGGATCTGAGGTGCAGGATTTAACTCATTCTGAAGGTTTAGTTCAAGGCCTGTCGCAAAACTTTAATATTTTAAAACTATTGCGTGGTCTATTGGTTCCTCTAGCCACCTTCATCTATGCAGGTTCTTGGTCTCTTGTTAGAGCCCCAGACGTCCTATATTTCTTGTTAGCTACTATCTATATCTATATAGGAGGGATGTATGTAAGGGTAGTCATTCTGGCGCAGCATAAATCTTCGAAGTTGATGCCTCTCGCTTTATTCTTTTTTTTGTATCTGGGTTTGGCCTTACATGTCATCATTAGTATGGCGCTCTCGGGTTTAGGTACTAGTGGCGGTTGGTATTTCTATGTTTTAAGCCCTTGGCTGCTTTTAGCTATCAGCCTATCTGTCGATGTGATGCAAAGATTTACCCTACAAATTATCCGAAGTATTGGGTTGGTAATCACCATGGGGACATTTGTTACTAATACTTTAATCTATAGCGGTTTTATCATCAAATCAGAGAATAAGGGCATGCAGTGGTTTGGATTGATAAATGTAGATTTTATTGAGGATGCCATCTCGCGATTGAATTGGGTATCTTACCCTGTGTCCGCACTATGGTTCTTAGGAGCATTGATGCTTATCTTAATTTGGCCTGCTAAAAAGTAGTAGGGCTGATTTTTTTACTTGAGCCAGCGTGGCGTTTGGAATTTAACGATTGATCGATAGATCCATACGTAGGTAATGCAAAACAATAAAGCAAAGCTTTGCAAAACAATTGTCTGCTGCCAAAAAAGTACTGATGGCAAAACAGCAAAACTCGATAGCACCCAAAGGTAAGGGGATGTTTTAGCGTTAGCATTTTCGCTAACAACACTTTGAGTATTTGACTCAGCCTCCGCATTTCTCGCTAGCGCCCAGCGCATGATTCTTCTGTAGATCAAGGTATGAAAATGGGCGCCATCAGGCATTCCAGGATTTTTACCTTGATGCACTTTTCTACGCCAGATTGAGAATAGTGTTTCAAAGATGGGGTATGCATTTACTAATAAGGCAAACCATGGGGATACTTGTTCATTGCGCGAAACAATCAATATCGAAAGTACGCCAATCCAAAACCCAATGAGGTAGGCGCCACCATCCCCAAGGAAGATGAGGCCTCTTGGATAGTTCCAAACAAAGAAGCCACCAATGGCACCAACCATCATGAGGGCCGCAATTAATATCGCAATATCTCCAACCCTAAAGGCAACCGATGCAATGGCCAATAAGGTAATGATGCCAACCATGCTGGCTAGGCCATTAAAACCATCAATGATGTTGTAGGCATTAGACAGTCCAGCAATGGCTATGCAGGTAAATAGAATAGAAATCACGGGGATGGCAAGCAGTGCATCAACACCCCATAAAGAGATATGGGAGATCCAGGCATTTAAAAAGTAGCCTACTAGGCCGCCTGAAATTGTAGTGCCAATTAATCTGGTAAGTACTCCAATGCGCTTACTTAAATCCTCAGCAAAACCGATTAAAAAGGCGAAGCTGCCACAGGCAGTAATGGACATTAATAAGAATCCACTTTCAACATCTTGAATGTACCGTACGAAACTGGCCGCCCATAGTGCTAGATAGATACTCAGCCCACCAATACGGGGTACGCTAGACAGGTGAAATTTTTGTGGACCCGAAAGATCGATATCCCCAGTGATATGTTGATGAACGCTTTGATAGCGAATAATGAACAGCGAAGTGATGAGAGAGCACAAAAATGCGCTAATTAAGGCGTACATAACAATATTTTATTCTAGGCAGATCAACTTTTAAGCACTTTATTGTCTTTCTTTTGGGGTGGGACTAAAGCAAGGCTAATGCAGGCCATTAAAAAGAGAAATTTATCTTTTAGCCTTCTGCGACATTGCCAGAAATGGCTTGTTAGAGAGAGGTAGCCGAGGCGATTACCTTTGGACCAGCTTGACACAAATGGACTAGTTCCTAAGCCAACAGCATTTGCAATAAGAAGAGATTGATTTAGCCCCCAACCATTTAAGACTTTTTTGGCTCGCACCAGAAATGCAGATAAGCCTACGTTTGCGCCCACCTGGTTATTTGCATGCTGGCGATATAACAAGCTCGAGTAAGGGTCAATAAACCAGCGATAGCCATTAGCTCGAGCATAAGCATAAATCAGCCAATCATGAAGGCTGATGCGGTTAACAGCATCCCAATTAGTAGCGATAAATTTTTGCAACTCAATCGCAAATTTTTTCGTAAGCACATATGTGCAGCCAGGGCCCGCCGCTTCGAACAAAAAGTCCCACTTAACTTGCTTCTGCGCTTTATTAATTAAAAGATTTTTTCCGTTTGGCCAAAGCGCAGTGATATTGCTTGAATATCCTTCAGCGTGATTGGCTTTTAAAGCTGCGACGGCATTAGTAACTTTATTGAGGCTCCAAATATCATCTTGGTCGGATAGCGCGACAAAATCATATTGAGCTAAATCGATTGACTTGAGTAGGCGAAAGAAATTCGCTCCCGCGCCACCAAAATACTCGCCATGAGGTAGTGCCTGAATGCGTTTATCGTCAGATGACATCCTATCTACCAAGGCCTCAGTACCATCACTTGATTTATCTACGCTTATATACAGGGTTATATCAATATCTTGCTGAAGTAGAATGCTATCGATCTGCTCTTTGAGCCAGAGCGAACCATTAAATGCGGCTAGTAAAACGGCAACAGAAGGGTTGGCAATCGCCTTTAAGGGAGGGGGTGGCATTTTCATGTGTGCTTCCTTATTTGGGATTGCATCGCATGCTTAATTTTATCTAATAGGCCACTTGACCGAAGTTCTCTGTGTAGCACCCATGAGTAAGCTAATAAGATAAGAATAACCTCAATAATACGTATCGTGAGCGATGCATCAAAAATTGAAGGTAGCAGAAAACATACTGCAATCATTAAGGTCCATAAAGTGGGACGTAAGGTACGCAGACTTGCTGGATTAATTTTCTTCGAAAAGATCAGCAGTCCCACAAGATCAATTGTGACCCGAAGGCACCAAGCAAATGCAGCTCCCGCAATACCAAAAAAATACAGACTGATATATAGAAATGCCAGGTATGGCAAAACTTCCGCTAAATGTAGCTTAGCAGTCCAGTCTGAGCGTCCCGCACCTTGGACCTTTGCAAAAATAATTTGGGCAGTACTGTTAATTAAAACGCCAATTGTTAGCCATGAAACTACCAGTCTAGCTTGCAGTGCAAATTCAGGGTTCAGCCAAATGCTAAGCCATTCTTTGGAAAAGAAGACAGCTAATACTGATATTGGAAACAGCAAAAGTAAGGTATATGAAAAGCCTTGTTTTAGTAAGTGGGCTGAATGAACGGGATCCTTTTGCCACTGCTTAGAAAAAATAGGAAAGAGCACCCCTGAAAATGCAGCCGGAATCACTAAAAGCTTGGTAATCACTTCATAGGGGGCAACATAGTAACTAGTGGCTGCGACACCCAATAGGCCGGCTACTACAAAGCGATCCATGTAGACCATGAGTGGACTGATGATGTTGCTAATTGTCATCCAGCTGCCAAAATGAAGCATTGGTTTTAATTGCCCTAGATTGAATAGGCTAGTTTTTGCAGACAAAATTTTGGAATGATGCACTGCATAGAGATGTAGCGCCCACACAAAGGCCCGGGTCGCGATGAGTGAAATCACAGCATTGGTTAGCGTGGGGGATAAAAGGCCTGCTAGATAAGGCGCTAAAAATGAGCCAATACCCAATATTGTTCTAATGATGCTAGCTGATTTAAACAGGTGAAGCGCTTCTAGAACTGCACGTAATGCGGCGGTATGTACAACTAAAGGTATGGAAAGAGAAAGCAGGGCAAAAGCTTGCAAACTATCATCTTGTAGTGATTCGGGAATTTTTAAGAAGGTATGAATGATACTGGGGGAGCATAGCCATAGCGCTAAACCCCCAACAATCCCCAATAACCACATGGAGATAAAGCCCGTCCGAATGAGTTGAGCGATGTCAGAATTAGATTTGTCTTTGGCAATGTAGTTAGATACTTGCTGTGTCAGTGCCCGTGACAGCCCTAGATCAAAAAGACTAAAGTAGCCAATGAGGGCCCAGACTAAAGTCAAAATACCAAACTGCTCTAGGCCATAGGCCGCAATAATTTTGGGGAATAAAATTAGACCAACAAGCAGTGGAAGAATGTTGGAGGATAGACTCCAGACAATATTCTTTTTGACTGAGCTCATCTAATTCTCTTCTTTAGGTAGGGTCTAAAGAAGTTTTTGGGATGGGGGTGCAAAGACCCGTTTCTAAATTGACTTCACCATCTATACTAGCAAAGCCATGTTTCAGACCGAGCGACATACACTTGATTCTCAAGGCACGCTCTTTTGTAAAAAGAATGAAATAAGTTGCAAATGGAATTAAACGAAATGCTACAAAACACTTCCATAGGAACGGTATTTTGACGTCACGTAGCATCAGAACGGTATTGCGATACATATAGTAATCACGTAATGGTGAATGATGAGCTACAGATCTAAGATAGAACAGCCATACACGTTTTACTTTATCTCCTAGAGAGTGCTCCATGCTAGCTGAGTGAGCCCCAATGAGGGTATAGCCTTGATTTCTAGCTCTTAAGCACCATTCGGTATCAACGTGATCGATGAAGTAGTTACTGCGCATTCCGCCAACTTTGAGTAATTTAGGAATTGAAATAAGTGTTCCTGAACTAATTAGAAAAGCTGCCTGGACAATGCTTAGCGGATTGACTTCTTTGTCTGGCTTGTAGCGATGAGGCAATCCAAATCTGCTGACAATGAAATAAGACCGCACATTTGTCCTGGGATCAACATAAGATGGTCCAGTGGCAATTATGTTTGAATTGCCCTCTTCCTGAAATACGGACAGGAGCTTTGGAACCATACCGTCTTCAGGGATGCTATCTTGATCCATGAGTAAAACATAATTTGCGCCACTCTCGATTGCTGCTTGCATACCAATATTTTGAGCGTAGGCAATCCCAAAGTTCTTTTCTAGGGTTAAGAGTTCAATTTGATTGGCATACTTGAACTCATTATTTAGATAATTTAGCTCAACGCTTGGTGAGTTATTCACAACGATTACTTTTCCAACTTGAGCAATCAGGTTATCTAAGAGTCGAGTTAAAGTTTTATGGGTTGGATAAAATGTAATTACAACCGCAGTCACTAAGTTTGAATTTGACATGGATTAAACGGTAGATTTATACATATTAAAAAGTAGAGATAACTATTAAGATATTGATTTTTTTAAGTGTAAAATGAAAGAACCTTTAAGATTTAAAAGTATTAACGAATGATATTCTTATATTTGAAAACTGTTAAAAATGAGTAAATCACAAAAAGTAGCCTTGATTACAGGTATAACCGGTCAAGATGGCTCCTATCTTGCTGAATTTTTGCTGGAAAAAGGCTACATAGTTCATGGAATCAGGCGAAGATCTTCTTTGTTTAATACTGAGCGTGTTGATCACTTATATCAAGACCAGCATCTTCATAATCGTAACTTTGTCTTGCATTATGGAGATTTAACAGATTCTAGTAATTTAACGCGAATAATCCAACAGACTCAACCGGATGAAATTTATAACCTAGGTGCCCAAAGTCATGTTGCAGTTTCATTTGAGGTCCCAGAATATACTGCTGATGTTGATGCGATCGGGCCGTTGCGTATTCTAGAGGCGATACGCATCCTGGGCTTAGAAAAAAAGACACGTTTTTACCAGGCATCTACGTCTGAGTTGTACGGTCTAGTGCAAGAGATCCCGCAAAAAGAATCAACCCCTTTTTATCCGAGAAGTCCTTATGGGGTGGCTAAGTTGTATGCCTATTGGATCACCGTTAATTATCGTGAGGCCTATGGAATTTATGCATGTAATGGCATTCTTTTTAACCACGAGTCTGAGCGTCGAGGAGAGACTTTTGTAACTCGTAAAATCACGCGTGGTCTTGCTCATATTGCTATAGGTATTGATAATTGTCTTCACATGGGTAACTTAGATGCCCTAAGAGATTGGGGACATGCCAAGGATTATGTGCGTATGCAATGGATGATGCTTCAACAAGAGAAACCAGAGGATTTTGTTATAGCTACTGGTATTCAATACTCTGTGCGAGAATTTATTACTCGCAGTGCTAATCAATTAGGAATTGCTTTAAGTTTTGAAGGATCGGGCATTTCTGAGAAGGCTGTTGTGGCTGCGATATCTGGTGATAAAGCTCCTGCCGTGAACATTGGTGATGTTATTGTCAGGATTGACCCCAGGTACTACAGACCTGCTGAAGTCGAGACTTTATTGGGAGACCCAAGTAATGCCAAGAAAAAATTAGGTTGGGTCCCTGAAATCACTCTTGATCAAATGATCGAAGAAATGGTGGCTAATGACTTAGATGAGGCAAAGCAGTATGACTTACTCACTAGGCATGGCCATGCAGTTCAAAAGGGCAAAGAGTCCTAGGTCACCCTATTCGCTAATGGTGAGATTGCTTTGAATTTCTTGATTCTTGAGCGCCTATGATGATGAAGCGAGCTTTAATCTGTGGGGTATCTGGCCAAGATGGTGCTTATTTGGCGCAGCTACTTCTCTCAAAAGGCTATCAAGTATTTGGAGGCTCTCGGGATCTAGTGAAAACTGATTTTAGAAACCTTGTCAAATTAAAAATTCTTGACAAGGTGATTCTATTGAAGATAGATCTTAGTGATCCAGCGAGCATTCATAATGCTTTTAGTTTGAGCTTGCCGGATGAGATTTATAACTTATCCGGCCAGAGTTCTGTAGGCCTATCTTTTGAAAAACCCGAGGAAACAAGACAAAGTATTGTGGACGCAACTTTTAATCTCTTGGAGGAGGTTAGAAATTATTACCCTGCTGCAAAGTTATTTTCTGCAGGCTCAGGCGAGTGTTTTGGCGAGACTGAAGGGGTGCCAGCCAATGAGCTTACGGCATTCAATCCTAAGAGTCCTTATGCAGAGTCAAAGGTGGCGGCATTTAATTTAGTAAAAAAATACCGAGATTCTTGCCAATTATTCGCATGCACCGGTATTTTATTTAACCACGAGTCACCTCTACGACCCAGTCGATTTGTTACGCAGAAAATCATTAGTACAGCCATTGATATCTCGGGTGGTTCTTCTAAAAAATTAAGCCTTGGTAATTTGGCTATCGAGCGAGACTGGGGTTGGTCCCCAGATTATGTTGAGGCGATGTGGCTGATGTTGCAAAACAAGGCCCCTCTTGATTTTGTAATTGCTACTGGAGTGGGGCACACTCTAGAAGAGTTTATTAACATAACCTTTTCACAGTTAGGTTTAGACTGGAAGGAGTATGTACTAATTGATAAGACACTTTTTAGGCCAAATGAGGGGATACAAATTTTGGCTAATCCCAGAAAAGCAGAGGAAATATTGGGGTGGAAGGCAAAAATAAATTTTCAGCAATTGATTAAATTACTGCTAACCGAAGCCAAAGGTATTTAAATAAAATATGCGGGTTAATATTTTTTAAAAATCACCAATAAGATATTTCAATTGCATTGGAATTGAAAATAATTTTATTAGATTATAGAAAAATTATAAATGAAAAAAAATAAATACATCAACCAACGAGCCCTCAAAGATATTATTGAGTCAAATAAATCTTATAAACTTTATATGATGTTAGGCTGGCAAGATATTCTTCAGCGCTATAGAAGATCTGTTTTAGGTCCATTATGGCTTACGCTGAGTATGGGTGTAATGATTGGAACCATGGGGTTAGTATTTGGTAATATTTTGAATGCCCCTATTTCTGAATATTTCCCATTTTTAGCTGTTGGTCTTATTCTTTGGACTTTTATATCTACCGTAATTTCCGAGGGATGTACCGTATTTATTTCTGCGGATAGTTTAATAAAGCAATTACCTTTACCAATTTTTATGCATGTATTAAGAATGATTTGGAGAAATATCGCTATATTTTTTCATAACATGATTATCTTTTTAGTTATTCTGATTTTTACTCCTAATATTTTTATAACAAAATCTACCTTTTTATTTTTTCCTGGGTTTATTATTCTCATCTTAAATCTATTATGGATTTCTTTGATATTAGGAATTTTATGTACAAGGTACAGAGATTTGCCGCAAATCATTAACAGCATTTTGCAAGTACTTTTTTATATTACACCAATAGTGTGGCTTCCAAATCTTATGAAGGGCAGGGCATCAGCTTATTTTTTGGACTTAAACCCCATGTTTCATTTAATGGATGTTGTGCGCTCTCCGCTTCTTGGGGGGGCATCTAGCTTAGTAAGCTGGCAAGTAGTAATCGCAATGGCGATAATTGGCTGGCTGCTTGCAATTTTGGTTTTTACGCGCTACCGAGCCCGTATTGCCTATTGGTTATAAATACAGGAGGCTTTGGTGGCCATTATCGCTTTAGATAAATTGAGTGTTGAGTTTCCCATATTTAGTGCAGGCAGCCGCTCGTTAAAAAATACATTAATGAAGGTTGCTACAGGTGGGCAGCTATCGTCAGATTCAAATGGTCGAACAATAGTGAGGTCGCTTAATAATTTAACCTTTAAATTAAGTGATGGAGATAGGGTTGGCCTTATTGGTCATAATGGTTCGGGTAAAAGTACGCTTCTTCGTGTGCTAAATGGTGTCTATGAGCCCACTAAAGGGAAATTAAGGGTTGATGGTTCTGTTGCCTCTTTGATTGATTTGTCTCTGGGGATTGATTCTGAAGCTACTGGAAGGCAAAACATATTTATTCGAGCGGCGTTATTAGGAATTGATAAATCAACTATTGCTAAAAAGTTGGAAGAAATAATAGATTTTTCTGAGCTTGGAGATTTCATCGATATGCCTGTAAGGACGTACTCCTCTGGCATGCATCTCAGACTCGCTTTTTCGGTGTCTACTATTGTCAGACCTCAAATTCTTCTTTTGGATGAGTGGCTATCAGTAGGCGATGAAAATTTTAGATTAAAAGCCGAGGTACGCATGAAGGAGATGGTTGAGTCAACTAATATCTTGGTTCTTGCTAGTCATTCAAAAGAGCTAATACTTGATGTTTGTAATAGAGTTATTTGGCTGGAGCATGGTGGGGTGAAGATGGATGGATCGCCTGAAGAAATTATTAGCGCTTACTTTAATTAGTTTGAATATTGGACCTATATGAATCAAGAACGTTTGCTAGATATTTCTGGATTTGTTGCTAAATCTCTTCAGCCCCCATTCGCATGGGCCGGCCATGTCCCCTATGCAGCATGGCTAATGCATTCCCTTGGCCCCCGGATTTTTGTTGAGCTTGGAACGCATACAGGCAACTCATATTTTGCATGCTGTCAATCCGTTGAGATTAATCATCTAAAGACAAAGTGTTATGCAGTAGATACGTGGGCAGGTGATGAGCATGCAGGGCAATATGCGGATGATGTTTTTATAGCTGTTAATCAACATAATCAAGAAAATTACAGTGGCTTTTCAAAATTACTAAGAATGCCTTTTGATGATGCAACTAGTCTTTTTGAAGAGCAATCAGTAGATCTTTTACATATTGATGGGCTTCATACCTATGAGGCTGTAAAGCACGATTTTGAAACGTGGCTGCCTAAGCTCGCTCCTGGTGCCGCCGTATTGTTTCACGACACTCAAGTTAAAGATCGTAATTTTGGGGTGTGGAAATTTTGGTCAGAATTGATTGAGCAATATTCAGACCATATGGAGTTTAGCCATTCCCATGGGTTGGGTGTACTGAGGATGCCTGGCAAGTACGAAGGCAATCTACTGGAAAATCCAATTCCTGAAAGTGATGTTAATAGGGCAGTGCTTAGCAGCTATTTTTCTGGGTTGGGCAATGTTTTAGTTGAGGCTCTAACCGCTAAACTGAATGAAAGAATTTCTGCTGATGAGGTAGTTCGTCAGAACCAAGAAATATCCTCTCTTCGTGAGCGAATATTTAATTACGAGGATAAGGTGGTCGGCCTTGAAGCTAAGTGCCATAACTTTTATCTTGAAAATTTAGACTTAACAACTAAGGTAAATACATTAAATTTGGACTTAACATCTAAGGCAAATACATTAAGTGATGTTTATAACTCTCTTTCATGGAGAATAACTAAACCGCTGAGATACATCAGAAGAGTTATTGGTGATAGAAATTAATACACGAAAAACTATAGTCCAGGATTTTGGAGTTTATAAAACTTATAAATTTTTATGAAATTGAATCATAGTCAAGGCCGAGATCACCATTATTCTAGCGAGGATCTCTTATTACTCGCGGAGGATAGGGTCCCAAACACGAATGAAATTTTTATTCCAAACTCTTGGTACGGATTTGCAAAAGCAATAAAAGATTATTCTAAATGGCCATTTCCATTGCCTTTTGTTGTTCCTCATGGTGTTGATTTAGGTACCAACAATGTTTGTGAGACTGAAATGGCGGCAGAATTACCTGCGGTATATTGCTATCAAAGTTTTAGAAGATCCGTTTTTGAGAGGCGCAATAAATTTTGGGTAATTAATGGGTGTTCACCTTGGCTTTATTTTATAAAAAACAAAAATATTGCAAATACTTGTAAAGCTGGAACAATTGTTTTCCCCCCTCACTCAACATCTGATATAGATTGCAAGTTTGAAAAAGAGCTAGAATTTATTGAAGCTTTAAAAAAGCTGCCTCCTGAGATGCATCCAATAAGTATATGTCTTTATTGGAAAGATATACAGCTTGGGAGACACCATATTTATATTAACAATGGCTTCCCTGTTTCTTCTGCTGGCCATATGAATGATGATAATTTCTCAGATCGACTATATAAAATTTTTAGTAAACACGAATACCTCTTCACCAGCATAATCGGTTCACATATCTTTTATGGCGCTACTGCCGGCCTTAAAGTTATTCTAGACGAAAGTCATCAGGTGCAATTTATTGCACCTCAAATGGTTCTTGATAAAGATCTTTGGTTTGCAGATAAGCCTATTGAAGATGAGGTATATAGAGTGTTTAATCGAAACCCCCCTTTTGACATTCAAAGAAAATATGCCTTTGAATTTTTGGGTGGTAAAAATATGCTATCCCCCTTCATTCTTTTTTGCCTTATCGGAGTTGTTTCGATGAGAAATCTATGGATTTTAAAGTTATTAATCCATAAAAAATTATTCCTTAATCAGGTTGAGCAATCTATAAAAGTATCTGATTTGAAAATTGAGGATTGGGGATCTAGATGTATAGAGGCGGGAAATGTTCCAAATATTCAGCCTAATGGTCATGGTGCATTTTGGGTGAGGTTCTCTGGCCCTCAAAAACCTATTGCTGCACATCTCTTTATGGGGGATATTAGGGCAGGTCGAACTGAAGTGCAGGGCGGATTCATATCGGCAACTTTTCCATCAGAAGTATTTTCTAATGCTGGTATTTATGAAATCTCATTGCGTAGTGGTAGCGGCACTTTAAGAAAAAAAATAGGCGACTTTAGTGTTTTGTACAGAAAATAAAGTTAAAAAATATGAATTTTTTTCATAAACAGTCTTTATATAATGGGAAATATAGAAGTGAATAATCCACACTTTAGTTTGCGGGGGCTTAGTCAAGCCGATATATGGAATTATGAAAATGCATTTTATTGGTTTAGGCATCCCACTCGAATGGCCAAGTTATTGGCGCATTTTGACTTATACAAAAGCATATTAAATATTCCTGGGGATGTCATCGAGCTTGGGGTTTTTAAGGCCACTTCATTAATTAGGTTCGCTACATTTCGAGCTTGTTTAGAGAGTGAATTTTCTCGAAAAATAACCGGGTTTGATACTTTTGGAGTTTTCCCCAGGGAGAACATTGGGCAGCAAGAGGATATTGATTTTATTGATGATTTTGAGGCTGAAGCGGGGGAGGGTCTTAGTCTAGAAGAAGTGAAAGAGATTTTTACAAAAAAGTCATTTCAAAATATTTTTCTTGAATCAGGGAATGTTTTTGAAACTCTGCCGGCATATTTAAAGCGGTTTCCTGCCACAAGAATAGCTATTCTTCATTTGGATATGGACGTTAAAGAGCCCACTTCCTTTGCATTGGATTTATTGTTTGATAGGGTGGTACCTGGCGGATTGATAGTGTTTGATGATTACAACACGGTAGCGGGTGAGACGGAAGCCGTAGATGAGTTTTTGGCTAGCAAAGGATTGCGGATAGAAAAGGTAGGCCTGAACTATATCCCAGCATTTGTACGTAAGTCTTAAATTTAATTGCAGATTAAGTTTAAAGTGCGTGGTTTCAAAAAAATTATTCCAACTGTTAAATTAGATAGAGATAAAAATGCCTAGCTTTAGGATTTGTGGAAGAGATATAGGGGATGAATTCCCCCCTGTTGTTATTGCTGAGATCGGTATTAATCATGGCGGCTCTATTGATGTTGCTATTGCCATGGCAGATTCAGCAATAAATGCAGGGGCAGAGATAATTAAGCATCAAACCCACATAGTTGAAGATGAAATGTCTGATGAGGCGCGTTCAGTAATTCCTGGAAATGCTGACGAATCAATTTACACAATTATGGAGCGTTGCGCCTTATCTGAAATAGACGAAAGATTGTTGATGCAGTACATTCAATCAAAGGGTGGAATATTTATTAGTACGCCCTTTTCAAGAGCTGCATTGGAGCGCTTAATTCAGTTTGATGTGCCGGCATACAAAATTGGATCGGGAGAGTGCAACAACTATCCGCTGATTAAGTTAGTGGCTCGAGCGAAAAAGCCTGTAATTTTGAGTACAGGAATGAACTCCATAGAAACTATTCGTCCTTCAGTAGATATTTTAAGAAAAGCAAAAATTCCATTTGCACTGCTTCATTGCACAAATGTATACCCAACCCCATTAAATCTTGTTCGCTTGGGAGCGATTAACAGTCTTAGAGATGCATTTCCCGATGCCGTTATTGGTTTATCTGATCATACCGTTACTAATCATGCATGTTTTGGCGCTGTAGCTTTGGGCGCCAGCATTCTTGAACGTCACTTTACTGATAACATGAAACGCATTGGCCCGGACATTGTCTGCTCAATGGATCCTTTAGCAACGAAGGAATTAATAGCGGGGGCAAAGAATATATATGAGGCACTTGGGGAAGGGAAGTTTCCCGTAGCCGAAGAGGCACCAACGATTGCCTTTGCTTTTGCATCTGTTGTTGTGACTTCCGATCTAAAAGTGGGCGATATTCTTTCGGAAGAAAACCTTTGGTTACGCCGACCTGGTGGCGGAGATTACGGCGCCACTGATTTTGACAATCTTCTTGGTAAGAAATTAATTAAAAAAATATCTAAGGGTGAGCGCCTGTCCCTGTCACATATTAATGAAGAAAAACATGACAAATCTTCGTAAGATATTATTCGTCACGGGTACTCGAGCAGACTTTGGTAAGTTAAAGCCATTGATGTTGAGGCTCTCCGAGGGTGGAAAGTTTGATACCCATATTTTTATAACAGGCATGCATATGCTTGCTAAATATGGATATACCTGTGAAGAGGTAGAGAGGAACGGCTTTAAAAAAATTTATAAATTTATAAATCAAAGCTCTACAGATCGTATGGATCAGGTGCTCTCGAAAACGATAGCGGGCCTATCAGACTATGTTCAGGAAATACAACCAGATCTTATTATTATTCATGGAGACCGTGTTGAAGCTCTTGCTGGTGCAACCGTTGGCTCTTTAAATAATATTCTCACTGGACACATAGAGGGTGGTGAGGTGTCTGGTACGGTTGATGAATTAATCAGGCATGCAGTCACTAAGTTATCTCATGTTCATTTTGTGGCAAATTCATCGGCCAGAACAAGATTGATGCAGTTGGGCGAGTCTAATAATTCCATTCATATGATTGGATCACCAGATATTGATGTTATGAATTCCGCTTCTTTACCATCAATTGATATGGTGCGTGAGCGATATCAAATTGCATATGAAAAATACTCGATTGCAATGTTTCATCCTGTAACTACAGAGATCAAGCTCTTAAAAAAACAGGTCAGTCTATTTGTAGATTGCTTAATTAATTCTGGAAAAAGTTATGTTGTTATTTATCCAAACAATGACACTGGATCGGAAATCATACTCAATGAGTACAGTAGGCTTGATGGGCTTAGTCAATTCAAGTTATTTCCATCAATGCGTTTTGAGTACTTTTTAGTTTTACTCAAAAATGCAGATTTTGTAATCGGAAATTCAAGCGCCGGAGTGCGCGAGGCGCCACATTATGGTGTTCCTGCCATAAATATAGGAACTAGACAACATAATCGAGTTAAAACCAACTTGGTTATAAATGCAGATTTTGATGAACGTGAAATGCTTGACTCCATTATGCGTATTGAGGCTATACCCAGGATTCCCGAATCTTTTTTTGGGGATGGAGACTCTGCATTAAGGTTTTATGAGATCGTATCTGGAGATGAGATTTGGTCGATGGCAAAACAAAAATATTTCGTAGATTTAGATTCTTGATGCCAGCAGACATATCAAGAAAATTAAGCAACTAAAAAAACAGATGACATGGATGGCAAAAGTATGAATCAAGCTTTAAAAACAAATCAATGGGAGGAGTCTTACGAGCGAAGGGAAAATTTTGTATTTTCTCCATCGGATGAGGTTGTGAGATTTATATCAAGATATTTGCGTAAAAGAGTTGGATTAAGTGATGTGATCGACATGCAGTCTGAAGCAGCAATGAGTAAAGTCCTTGATTTGGGATGCGGCATTGGCCGTCATCTGTATTTCGGCGAGACTATGGGCTTGGATATGTATGGAGTTGAATTATCCGCTGCTGCTGTGAAGGTTGCTCGTCAGTGGCTGAGTAGTCTTGGAGTGGGCAAAAAAGAAGACAAGATTTATTTGGGTAGCGTCCAAGAGTTGCCATGGAGGGATAATTTTTTTGATCATGTTTTAAGTGATAGTGTTTTAGATAGCATGAACATTGATATTGCCAGCGATGGAATTTCAGAAGTAGTGCGTGTATTAAAGCCAGGAGGCCTCTTTTATTGCAATCTTATTGCCGAAAAAAATTCTGCCGGAGACTTTTTTGGTGGAGAAAAAATTGTCAATACTCAGCATGAGAAAGGTACAGTTCAATCTTATTTTGATAAAAATAAGATTGATAATTTGTTTTCAAATAATTTTGACTTTGTTTCTTTGGAAATGCACTGCATTGAAAATGCATTAAATGGGGGCTGGTCTGGTCGATGGCATTTGGTTTTGCGCAGAAAATAGCTCCACATGTCCCCTGGCCCTATCTCTTTTAATCACCCCAAGTACCGCCCTGATATTGATGGCCTAAGAGCGCTAGCCGTTTTGGCGGTTGTTGCTTTTCATGCATTCCCAAGCTGGGTTCGAGGTGGCTTTATTGGGGTTGATATCTTCTTTGTAATTTCGGGGTATTTGATATCTACGATTATTTTTGCGAACCTAGATCAAGAGACATTTAGCTTTACCCAATTTTACGCACGCCGTATTCGTCGCATATTCCCGGCACTTATTTTAGTATTGAGTTTTTGTTTCACACTGGGATGGTTTACCCTCCTTGCCGAGGAATATAAGCAACTTGGGAAACATATTGCAGCTGGAGCAGGATTTGTGTCAAATCTTGTTTTGTGGAATGAGGCTGGATACTTTGATGCAGCAGCCGATACTAAACCACTACTCCATTTATGGAGCCTGGGAATTGAAGAACAATTTTATATTGCGTGGCCTTTATTGCTTTGGGTTTTTTACAAGCGCAAGCTTAATCTCCTTACGATAACCATATTACTTGCCCTTATCTCATTTGCTCTCAATATGAGAGGAATTAAGGAAGATGCTGTTGCTACCTTTTATTTACCGCAAACCCGTTTTTGGGAGTTACTGTGCGGCAGCACTTTAGCTTGGCTTACTCTATACAAAAAAAGTCTGTTTGCGGGCATTACAACGAAATTAGATGCACTGTTAACATCTATTATCTATAGCCCTAAGAAAGCTGCGGATGGCAGCACTTTGTTAAATGCACTTTCTTGGATTGGCTTGATAGCTTTGGTTTATGGATTTTGGAGAATTAATCGCGAGCTTAGCTTCCCGGGTAAGTGGGCGTTAGTGCCAGTATTGGGGGCAGTGCTTATCCTTTTGGCTGGTCCTAATGCATGGATAAATCGGAACATACTTGCCAATAAAGTTACTGTTTGGATTGGACTTATTAGCTATCCCTTGTATTTATGGCATTGGCCACTAATATCTTTTGCGAGAATTATTGAAGGCGAGCTTCCTAGCCGTAATATTCGTATTGCTGCAGTGATGTTGGCTATAGTGCTGGCATGGCTTACTTATATATTGGTAGAGCGCCCGCTACGCTTTGGTAAACACTCCAAAGTAAAAACTATCACACTCATTCTATTGATGGCCATTGTTGGGTATATTGGTTACAACACCTATGAGCGAAATGGATTGGGTTTTAGGGCGTTTAATAAAACTAATGAGACAGCTAATGAGGCTTTGCAATATGACTGGAAAAATGGTTTTAGATACGGCGAGTGCTTTATCAATAATTCAAATGATAAAAATTCAAACTTCTCAGCATCGTGTAGTGTGGGTCAAAATAGACACTCTAAAACCGTAATGATATGGGGTGACTCACATGCTGCTAGTTTATATGCAGGCTTTGAGAAATATGGAAGTATTGAAAAGTACTCGGTCTTACAATTTACAACAAGCGGGTGCCCTCCAGTCCTTGATTTTTATATAAAGAACAGAAAAGAATGTGAAAACTTAAACAATAAGGTTTTTTCTGAGATCAAAAGAATTAGGCCTGATGTATTAGTTATGGCAGCAAATTGGGAAATGTATAGTGGTAGCGAGGATCATAAGTGGGAAAATTATAAGTGGGAAGATATTGAGCAATCTAAGCTTTTGGAAACATTAAAGAGGCTAAAAGCTCTTGAGCTAAAGCAAATAATTTTAATTGGTCAGCTGCCGGTTTTTGCGGTGAATCAAGTAGAGATGTTGAAGAGAAACTTTTTTTGGGACCCCATTAACAACAGAACTTATAAAAATTTCAAATCATCTGCAAAAATAAGTGATGTACTTATAAAAAAAATTGCCGCTAATGGGGGGGTCAGTTACATTAGTCCATTGGATATTCTTTGCGACCCCACTGGCTGTTTAATTTCAATCCCTGGTAAAAAAATTACACCCTTAAGCTATGATTATGGGCACTTAAATGCAGATGGATCTGAATATTTAGTTTCTGAATTTTTTAATTTAGATTTGATTAATATAGGTAAATAGACTAATTTCTAATCATTAAAAAAATATTAGTTAGACTAGATCTTTACTTGATTTGGAATCACTCCTTGGGTTGCTCTATAAAATATGTCAATTGACAATTACCGTTTAAGCGATGGCATTTCACTTGCCAAGATGGAGGATGCTGACGAAATAATGGATTTCATTAACCATAACTGGGCTAATGGGCACATTCTTGGTATCCATAAGGATTATTTTTTGTACGAGTACGGTAGTGGTGAAGGACTAAACTTTGTCATCTCAAAAAGTAATAATAAGATTGATGGAATTTTAGGCTTTATTAGACCCTCATCAGATCAACATTTAGACGTGTGGCTGGCTCTTTGGAAGGTGGTTAAGTCCAGTAAAACTCCGTTACTAGGACTTAAATTACTAAACTTTTTAAGAAAGCAGGGATTTAGATCAATTTTGTGCTCTGGGATCAATCAAAACACTATTGATATTTCTAAAAACCTTAACTTCAAAATTGGTTTGTTGGGGCATTACTTTATACCTAATTTGAATTTATGCGATTACAAAATTGCGACCATTCCATCCCAACTTTCTAATAAATTTAAAGTTAATTTTAGAGCTCAGGATTCTATATCGGGGGGCAAATTTTCCATCAGAAAGGTGCCTTGGATAGATTTAAATCTACTATTTGATTTCAATAAACAAGCATCCAGGGTTCCGAGCAAGGATTCTAATTATTTTAAAAAGAGGTTTTACGACAACCCTATCTATACGTATGATATCTATGGGGTTTATGCAGATGATAAATTATTGTCAATCTTAGTTTGTAAAGTTGTTTTTCATGATGGTAGAAAATGCATTAGGATTGTGGATTTTTATGGAGAAGAATTATTTCTGCCGCTTTTTACAAGTTATCTTTCCAAAATTATGGAATCTTCTGGTTATGAATATATTGATATGTTATGTGCCGGGCTTAAGGAAGAATTAATTGATGATGCTGGATTTGCTAAGGTTAGGGATTTTGATGGGCTTATAGTCCCCAATTACTTTGAGCCTTTTGTTAAGGAGAATATTCAAATTCATTACTGCGCCCATACCATTGATTACGAAAATTTGAGAGTATTTAAGGCTGACGGCGACCAAGATAGAGCTAGTTTTTATTCCCCTAAATCTCTAGGGGCGGTTGATGAATAAGTTTTCAATAGTTATGTATCACTATGTTAGGCCAATCAGGGGGTCTAGGCACCCTAGAATAAAGGGGCTTGAGCTTGAGGGATTTAAGCGTCAGCTCGATTTTCTTTCAGAAAAATATACGCTAATTACAGCGGAGCAATTGATATCCTATGCAAGTGGTTCGGGTGATCTGCCGAGTAATGCTTGTTACTTGACCTTTGATGATGGCTACAAGGATCATATCGAATTTGTACTTCCAGAGCTGCTTACTCGGGGAATCCAGGGTTCATTTTTCGCGCCGGTTGATGCCGTTGAAAATCGGGAGATGTTGGATGTTAATGCTATTCACTTCATCTTATCTTCGTCTGTTGATTCATCTGGATTATTTTCTGAATTAAATAATGCGTGCAAGGATGCTGGTTATACAGACTCTGATTTGATGGATTTTAAAAAAAAATGGGCAGTTAAAGCTAGATATGATGGTGCTGAGGTTGCATACCTAAAGAGTATGTTGCAGCATGCACTGCCAAAAGAGGTGCGGAAGGAAATAATCTCCAAATTATTCAAAAAATATGTTGGAGCGCATCAGGCGGATTTTGCGGATGAGCTTTATATGTCCCTTTCCGATGTCAAGGGGCTAGTTGACAGTGGCATGTATGTCGGTAGCCATGGCTGTAAGCACTTATGGCTTGGAAAGGTAGATAAATCCGTGCAAGCATTGGAAATATCTAATTCACTAAAATTTCTAGAAAAAATTGGTTCTCCAACGGAGGATTGGATAATGTGCTATCCATATGGATCTTATAATGTGGATACTTTAGATCTGTTAGTGGCTAATCATTGCGCAGTGGGATTAACTACAAATGTTGATTTTGCTAGTCTTGAGCGTTCTAAATTTTTAGAACTAAGCCGTTTTGATACAAATGATTTTCCACAATAGCTTCATATACCCCCTTTGCAGGGATGCGTTTCAAATGATTTAATGAAGGGTTTTGATCATGATTGGGATTATCGATTATGGAATGGGAAATATACAGTCGGTTGTTAATGCCTTTCAGCGTATTGGTGCTGATGTTGGGGTGGTAACTACCGCTGGTCAAATTGCAGAGTCTGATGGAATAATTTTGCCTGGGGTTGGGGCTTTTAATCAGGCAATGGAAAATTTATCAAAGCAAAATTTGGTCAGTCAGATCCAGAAAAGTGTTGAATCTGGGGTGCCATTACTCGGCATATGCTTAGGCCTTCAGCTATTGGCTGAGTCATCAGAGGAGTTTGGCTATCATGAGGGTTTAGGTTTGATGCCCGGCAACGTTTCTCGTATTCCCGAGAATGCCGGTTACCGGGTGCCGCATATTGGTTGGAATGAAGTGAAACTCACTGCCCTTGAGAATAATGTTTTATTTGAAGGCATTGAGAATGCAGATTGTTTTTACTTTGTGCATTCTTTTGCCCTTGGTTGTGACCCAAAATATATATCTGGCGTTACCCACCATGGTTCAGAGATAACGGCCTCCATACAATATAAGAATATTTTTGCAACCCAATTTCATCCAGAAAAGAGTCAAACGAATGGGTTGAAATTGCTCAGTAATTTTAAGAAATATGTTGAAAGTAATTGCGTGCTAAATAATGGTTAAAAAGAGATTAATCGCAAGTCTCTTAATGAGGGACGGCCTGATGGTGCAAAGTTTGGGCTTTAGTCAATATTTGCCAATTGGGCACCCAAGATTTCCGATTGAGTTTGTAGTTAAGTGGGATGTAGATGAAATAATTCTTCTAGATATAAGTGCACGTAAAAATGGCTCTGGCCCTAATTCTGAAATAATTAAACTACTTTCACACTTTTGTTTTGTACCGCTTACAGTTGGTGGAGGTATTGAATCCGTTGCTGATGTTCGTAAGTTGATTAGGGCTGGGGCGGATAAAGTAAGTATCAATACATATGCGCTTAAAAGGCCGCAAATTATTTCTGAAGTTGCTGCGGAGTTTGGTAGTCAATGCGTAGTCGTATCCATGGATTGCCGTCGAGGACTAGATGGGCGTTACTGGGTTTATGGCGATTCTGGCCGTTATGAATCGGGCATTGAAGCTATCGAGTGGGCGGCTCGTTCTCAGCAGGAGGGCGCCGGCGAAATTCTTGTCAACTCAATTGATCGAGATGGCTCTAGAGTTGGCTACGACATTGAGTTGATAAAGTCTATAACTTCGGCAGTGAATATCCCAGTAATAGCTTGCGGAGGAGTTGGGTCATTTACGCACTTTACTCCCGGAATCTTGGAGGGAGGAGCAGATGCGGTTGCTGCATCTAATATTTTCCATCATGTAGAGCACAGCACCATTCTGGCAAAAGCTCACCTCCTTCGAGATGGTGTTGATGTAAGAATGGATAGTAAAGTAAATTATGAAAATCGAGCTTTTGATGATTGTGGGCGACTTTTAATGCATGATTCTTTTGTTTTGGATGGGCTAGATTCGGTATCTAGGAAAGTTTTATGATTTATTGCAGAAGATGTCTCTATCCATCAAATCATCCATATGGCATGGTATTTGATGACCATGGTGTATGTATGGGGTGTCGTATTCACGAAGAAAAAGATAGCTTAAATTGGCATACACGTTTTGAAAAGCTAAAGGAAATCATACATAGAAATACCCAAAGAATGGGGGGCAAAGGATTTGATTGTATAGTTCCAGTTACCGGAGGCGGAGATAGTTATTTCACGTTGCATGTAGTCAAAAATATTCTTGGGATGAATCCGCTCGTCGTGCATTACAACTCGCATTTTAATACTGACGTCGGCATTCGAAATTTAGCTAATCTACATACAGTATTTGATTGCGATCAAGTTACCTCCACGATCTCACCAGTTCTGATGAAAAAGGTAACCCGTCAAACTTTAAAGAAATTTGGAAGTATGTATTGGCAGGTATTGGCTGGCAATAGTACTTTTCCAGTCCAAATGGCAGTTAAGTTCAAAATTCCACTCATTATTTGGGGGGTGCATGGTTGGTCTGAGCAGACAGGCATGTTTTCTCATTTAGATGAGGTTGAAATGACTGAGAGGTGTCGAAAAGAGCATGCATTAATGGGGTATTCAGCCGAAGATTTATTAGATCTTAAGTCTGACCTTACTCATAGGGACCTACAGCACTGGGTTTATCCCAGTGATCATGAAATTGAGCATGTAGGTGTACGCGGAATTTATCTAAACAACTATTTACGCTGGGATTCTAAGACGCAACACGAGTTAATGATCAAGCTTTATGGGTATGAAACTGCTTTGCAACAGAGAACATTTAATAATTATGAAGACGTACACTGTGCACACTCCGCCGGATTGCATGACTATTTAAAGTATTTAAGGTATGGGTACTCCAAAGTGCATGATCATGCCACTCGCGAGATACGCTTAAAACGAATTTCGAGAGAGCAAGGTATTGATCTTGTAAAGCGTTATCAAGATATCTATCCCGATGATATTAATATTTTTCTTGAATGGCTTGAAATGGATGAGGCGCAATTTTGGAGCCATGCCGATCAGTGGCGTGATCCAAGTATTTGGAGTAATACCACCAGTGGATGGATAATGCTTGACTCAATTGCAAATAGTGTAAGTGATTCTTTAGTAGAAAAGGCTCGACTGGACGTAAGTGGCGATCATGATTTTATTTATACCGGGTCTCAAGAGCCAGAATTAAAGGACTCTAAATATATATTAATGGGGCGTGGGTATGTCGATAAATATAATTTTGGAGCTATAGAAACTATACCGATGGGTGGCAACTTACTCCCTCGGGAATGGAAGAAGGAAGAAATAGATCTTGGGCCAGGCTATGAAGTACTGTAAATGTTGCATACTTCCTGATACTAAGCCCGGCGTTAGGTTTGATGCTGAGGGGGTTTGTAGTGCTTGCCGATCAGTAGAGTTAAAGCATACGATTGACTGGAATGCTCGTGCCAGTAAGCTTAAAGAGATATGCGATGAAGTTCGCGGTAAAAATGGCAGTGGCTATGACTGCATTGTGCCAGTCAGCGGCGGAAAAGATAGTATGTTTCAAGTTTATATGATGAGCCAGGTTTATAAATTAAAAACATTGGCTGTTATCGTGGTTCCCCACCTTCAAACTGTTGAAGGAATTGAAAACCTAAATGCACTAGTGGAAAATTTGGGCGTTGATCTAATCAAGATTTCGCCTCGCCCCAGTACATTGCAAAAAATTCGCAAGAAAGCGCTAATTTCTATTGGAAATCCTAATTACGCAGAGCATCGCGTTGTTTTTGCTGCTGTTGCTCGTGCGGCCATTTTCTATGGGGCCCCTCTTGTGGTGTGGGGCGAGGATATTGGAACGGAGTTTGGGGGAACGGTTGCTGGATCTAGCTTGACTGGATCGGCAGAAGATTTAATCAATAATGATCTTTTCCGTGAAGCTGATTTTGATGACTTCGTCAAAAATTTAATTCCTGAAAATGAACTTTTTTTCTATCATCACCCTGAAAAGGCTGAGGTAGAAAAAAATAGAGTTAAGAGTATTTATCTGGGGTTTTTTCTCTGGTGGGATGGCTATAAAAATTATGAAATTGCAAAGAAATATGGCTTTTCTGGGAGAAAGGCTGGACCACTATCAGGCAATATCATTAACTATGACAATATAGATGAGAAGTTATGCGAGATTCATAATTGGCTTAAATTTCTTAAGCTTGGATTTTGGAGGCCAACCGATGAGGCATGCTATCAAATTTGGAATGGTAGGATGACGCGAGCAGAAGCTGTTGGCTTGGTAAAGGAAAAGCAGTACGAGTTTCCTATTGAATATCTAGATGAATTCTGTGAATATCACGATATAAGTAGAGATCAATATTTTTCCATTCAAGAGAAATGGCGAAATCTAGATATCTGGCATAAACCTAACGGCATTTGGCGCTTAAAAGAGGAGTTGAATTGATCTTTTATTGGAATTTGTCGTAATTATCATTTTAATAAGATAATTAGTTTATGAAAATTCTCGCGTTAATACCGGCTCGTGGTGGCTCTAAGAGACTTGTGAGTAAAAATTTAAGGGAGTTGGGGGGTCGGCCATTAATCTCTTGGTCAATTGAGTTTGCAAAAAAACAAGATTTATTCTGCGACATATTAGTATCAACAGATAGTGAAGAAATTGCTCAAATTTCAAGAGATGCTGGGGCTTTAGTCCCTTGGCTCCGCCCAATAGAATTGGCATCAGATTGTGCGAGTTCATTCGATGTCGCACAGCACGCTATTGAGTGGTATGAGAAAAATAACGGAAAGATTGACGCCATTTTATTGCTCCAGCCAACCTCGCCATTTAGGAGTTCAAGAACTCTGAGTGAGGCAATTAAACTTTTTCAGTCTAGCCCTGAGTTTCCTTTGTTGACAGTTTCTCCAGCCATAACTCATCCTGATTGGGCTTTAAAAGAATTAGACAATAAATTTATCCCCTATTTTGAGAAGAATGGATTAAATGTCAGGTCACAAGATTTAGATAGTGCATTTACACCAAATGGAAATTTATATCTGATTACTCCAGATGCTCTAAGAAGATGTGGCGGATTCGTTGGGGCAGTTAACTCGTCTATAATTATAGAATCTAAAGTCGAAAGTTTAGATATAGATGATGAATGGGATTATGAGATTTCTAAATATATAGTAAGTAACGATAAATATCGAAATTATTACAATTGATTATATGTATCAATATCTAAAAAATTTAATATTAACAATTTTTCTTTTTGATGTAGTATTTTATAAAAATAAGTATAAAGATATAGCTAACTCAAAAGCCAATCCATTGTTACATTTTTTGTTGCATGGATTTAAAGAGGGGAGGAGTCCCTTTTTCTTATTTGACTCAGATTATTATCTAAATCACAATCCTGATGTAAAAGATTTAGGTAAAAATGCTCTGCTACATTTTCTCAGATTTGGAGGAGTCGAGGGCAGAAATCCTTGTAGTTTATTTGATAGCCGAGCTTATCTTGCGGCTAACCCAGATATTGCAAAAGCAAGAGTAAACCCCCTTCTACATTACTTGAAAAATGGATATAAGGAAGGCAGAGATCTGCCAAATATCTCAGAATCGCTAAAACTTTATCTCAATAAATACTCACATCTAGTTAATAAGACTGCTATAAAAACTAGTTTCGAAGAAATTTCATTTAAACATGAAAATTCGCCATTAATCTCAATCATTATTCCGATCTATGGCAAGCCTGACTTAACAAGAAATTGTTTAATTTCCTTATATGAGTCAATTGAAAAAAGTTCTTATGAAGTAATCGTAATAGATGACTGCTCTCCTGATAATTCTGGAGATATATTCTCACACGTCCCTGGAATTCATTACCATAAGAATCAAATGAATATGGGCTTTATAGGTAGCTCTAATCGTGGTGCAAGCGTTGCGAGAGGGAAGTATCTATATTTTTTAAATAATGATACTGAGGTGACAACAGGCTTCCTTGATAGATTGGTAAAAACTTTTGCAGAAATGCCCGGGTCCGGTTTAGTCGGCTCAAAATTAATCTATCCAGATGGGGTATTACAGGAGGCTGGCGGAATTGTCTGGTCCGATGGTAGCGCTTGGAATTTTGGAAAAAACCAAGATCAGTGGGAGCCAATATATAACTATGCGAGAGAGGTCGACTACTGTTCGGGCGCATCTATCATGGTCCCTAAAAACCTATTTGAAGAGGCGGGCGGCTTTGATGATTATTACAGGCCTGCATATTGCGAAGATTGTGACTTGGCTTTAAAAATTAGGCAGATGGGCTATCGAGTGATTTATCAGCCCTTATCCGTCGTTATTCATCATGAAGGCGGTACCTCTGGGACTGATACCTCTCAGGGAGCCAAGGCATATCAAGTAATTAATATGCAGAAAATGTTTGATCGATGGAAGCCACTGCTATCAACTTACCAAAGAAATGGTGAAGATGTTGATGGTGCAAAAGATCGAAGCGCAAAATATAGGATGCTGGTTATAGATCAATGCCTACCAACGCATGACAGAGATGCTGGATCATTATTAGTATTTAATCTTATGATGTTGTTGCGTGAAATGAATTTTCAGATAACGTTCATTCCTCATAGCAACATGCTCAATGACTTCAATTATGGCGCCGATCTTCAAGCCGCAGGAGTTGAGGTTTTGTATTACCCCTATGTTAAAAATTCGAAAGTTCATATTGAGAATTACGGTGATCGATATGACTCTGTAATGCTAATACGGCCCGAAACAGCAGATGATTTGCTATGGCATATTAGAAAGCATTGCCCCAAAGCCAAACTTATTTATCACACCATAGATCTTCATTTTCTTCGAATGAAGAGGGCTCAAGAAATTCAAGGCATGAATCAATCTGACTCTTCGATTCAAAAGATGAAGAATATCGAGTATGCAATTATTAAATCAGTCGATAAAACCATTGTTGTTAGCTCAGCTGAATATGAGACTTTAATCAAAGACTTTGAGCATCAAAAACTAAGTCTTATTCCATTGATTGGAAAGTCTGCAGTAGGTGAGAAAGAATATGAAGAACGTAAAGACATCTTATTTGTTGGCGGGTTTAATCATCAGCCAAATGTAGATGCTATTGTGCATTTCTCAAGAAATGTGATGCCAAAAATTGCATCATTGCTGCCTAATGTAAGGTTGCGTATTGTAGGAAGTAATGCTCCTGAAGAGGTGCTTAATTTGGAGAAAGAATTTAACTTTATTGAGATAATGGGTTTTGTGGATGATCTTGGAGCTCTTCTCAATGATATTCGTGTATCAATTGCCCCTTTACGATATGGTGCGGGCGTTAAGGGAAAAATCGTAAGCTCCATGTGTGCAGGAGTGCCGGTAGTTGCTACGGATATTGCTGTTGAGGGGATGGGAATTACTAATCTAGAAAATTGTATGGTTGTTAAAAGTGATGAGCAGTATGTTGCCGATCTCATTCGTGTTTATAGTGATAAGGATTTGTGGCAAAAATTGCGTTCAAATGGAGTTAATTTCTCTGAAAGTTCTTGGGGGCCATCTGCAATCTACAATCAGTTATCAATCATGATGGGTGAGCTGGGTTTTGAAGTAGAAAAAAGAAAATATCCCCTTTATATTCGCTAGGAAAAAATTGCTTTTTAGTTCACCAGCCTTTCTCTTTTGTTTTTTGCCAATTTTTCTTGTTACATATTTTTTAACTAAAGAAAAGTATAGAAATGCATTAATTTTTCTATTTAGTATTGGTTTTTATTTTATTGATGGCGGTTTTTTTACAAGCATTCTACTCGCATCAGTCTTTATAAATTTCTGGCTCGCAATTGGCATTTCAAGAATGCATGGTTTACGAAAGACTCTCATCGTTGCTTTTGCGGTTACCCTTAATTTAGTACCTTTATTTTTTTATAAATATTGGATGTTTTTCTTACAGTCATTTAATGATGCAGCCTCTGTGATCGGGGCTGATATTCATGTGGTCATACCTGAGATAGTCCTTCTTTCAGGGGTCTCCTTTTTTACGTTCCATGCGATTTCATACATTATTGATGTTAGCAACGAAAAAGTAAGACCGGAGCCATCTTGCATCAATTTTGGAATGTATATGACCAACTTTCCTCAGTTGATTGCCGGACCAATTGTTCGATATTCTGAAATTGCTAGCCAGGTTAATAACAGACTTCCAAATAAGAGGGATATATTTCTTGGGATATTTATATTTATTATTGGACTATCCAAGAAGGTAATATTTGCCGACTCAGCCGGGAATATTGCTGATCGTATATTTGACGAGTCTTCATCTAGCCTATCAACAGCCATGGCTTGGGTAGGGGCAATTGCTTATTCACTGCAAATTTATTTCGATTTTTCTGGATATTCTGATATGGCAATAGGATTGGGAAAAATCATGGGTTTTAATTTCCCTGAAAATTTTAATCAACCATATAGATCGAAAAGTATTACAGAGTTTTGGCGTAGATGGCACATGACTCTTTCAAGGTGGTTTAGAGACTATGTATATATCCCGCTTGGAGGTAATAAAAATGGCCAATCTCGCACGCTCACTAATCTTTTAATAGTTTTTTTTCTTTGTGGTCTTTGGCATGGTGCATCTTATACATTTATCGCATGGGGCTTTTACCATGGCTTACTGCTGATTATTGAGCGTATTCTTAAGGCCAACTTCAATTTTAGTCCAAGCGGTGCATTGGGACAAATCATCACCTTAATTTTGGTTATTATTGGATGGGTGATATTTAGAGCAACATCGCTACCTTTGGCCCTTCATTTTATTGGCGTTATGTTTGGCATGGACTCAGCCTCAAACTCCTTGGCTCCGATAATTAATCTATTTACATTTGATGTAGCAGTTTATTTCTTGGCAGCTTTGGCAGCTTCGCTAATTCCGATGGAATTATTTGAAAAATTTAGTTACAAAAATCAACATAGCGAAGTCATTGTTAAAATTTTAATAGCCCTTCCTCTCTTTGTATTCTGCCTTCTCTTGATTGCAGATAATGGATTTAATCCATTTATATATTTCCGATTCTGATTTATGAAAATATTTATTGGAATCTTTGGTCTAATCATATGGCTACCATTGTTACAAATGGTTTTCAGTTTTAATGTTGGCAATCAGATTCAGGAAAATAGAGTATTAGCTACAGCTCCAATTTTTGCCGAATTTAGCGGTATCGATTTATATGCTCGGGATGGAGTTAAATGGTTTAATGATAATTACGGTCTGAGAAATATCTTAATCAAGACAAAAAACCAGCTTGATTATTCCATTTTCAATACATCAAAAAGAGTGCATGTTGGTAAAAATGGCTGGCTTTTTTATAAAAGCGTTATCGATAGGGAGCAGCCTGCAGTTGAGTCTTATCTACAGGAAAATTCCAAAGCTGTACTTAATGGATTAAATATATTGGCTCAAGAGCTGAATAAAAGGCATATTCAGTTAGTCGTTACTATTGGGCCAATGAAAAATGTCTTTTATGGAGATCAGACTCCAAATATAGTTAGACCATTAGATTTGAATCGCCAGGTTGTTAAGCTAGAAGATGGCTTGAGGGGTATGAAGAACATTATATTTATTGATAGTGTGGGAATATTGAATGACGTTTCAAGTCGGCGCCAAGTATTCCATAAGACTGATTTTCATTGGAATGATCCTGCTGCGTATGAGGTTGCTAAGAGTCTAGTTAATCAACTATCTAAGTTTGAAAAAAAGAATTTATTGTGGAGTCAAAATGTTTCGATAGATCTTCTAGAGACCAGTGGGGGCGAGGCAATGTTTATGCCACTCTTTTTTCCGCCAAAAGAAAAATCTCTAATGGTTCGCAAGACTTGGCAAGAGCCCCCATCTATATATTCTGAAAATATTAAGCCATTTCAGTGGGTATACGAGCAGAGGCCTACCAACGCAAATCTATTGCAACCTATCGTGGTTTTGGGGGATAGTTTTTTTGATGGCATGGTACGCGCGGGTCTACCCATTTATTTTCAAAAGGTATATCGAGCACACTGGAATTCTGTATCTATCCCCCAGTTAGTGAATGAGTTACCCAAAGACACTCGATATGTTTTTTTGGAGTTTATTGAGGTGTCTGTAGGCTCATATCAGGGTTTAGCTAAAGAGGTGATAAATAAGTGAACTATAAAAGAGAAGTCATTGAAGGTAATTGGTTTGCTGGATCTTCTTGCATGCTTGCCATTCTTGGGGGCATCTCCATTACTGGAGTTGGCCTCTATGGATTTGACTGGCCTAAGTCTATCCCTTGGCAATTAAATGGCCTCTATAAATTCACCTTTTTTTTACTTAGTGCTATTTTTCTCCTTACCTTTCTGGGTAAACTTTTCAATAAAACTGTTTTTTTTGTTTCAGTTTTATTGACATTTTTTATCAGTTTAATTTCAGGAGCGGTCTGGTCATTTGCCGTAGTGATTTGGTTCTTAATCTCCTCAAGTTTGCTTGGCAATTTGGTCTTAACAAAAGGCAAAATTGAGAATCACTCTTGGGCGATTGATTTTTTAGTCGGTGCCGCTGTTTATGGTTTTGCTGTTGGAATTTTTGCACATTTCCCAATAAATTATCCTGGTTTCTATGGACTCATGCTGGTTATGCCTATTCTTTTGAGATGGAGTTTTTTGAAAGCATGGTTTAGTCATCTGTTTTGGGGGCCTTTAACGTCCAAAACCAAAAATGGCATGGATTGGATAAATGTCCTGATTGCAGGATTTGGGTTAGTTTACGTAGTTGTAGCATTTATGCCTGAGGTGGGGCATGATGCCTTGGTAGCACATCTTTTTATTCCCGCTCACCTTCTTCATCGCCAGCAGTGGGGCTTTGATGTCACTACATATGTATGGGCCGTAATTCCAGCCTTTGGAGATTGGATTTATTCAATTTTGTATTTACTAGGCGGCGAGAGTTCAGCAAGATTAATAAATGTTTGGTACATATTTCTAATAACGTATCTGATACAGGCATTTATACGCTGGATTGGGACTCCTGGACAGAGAGGGGCTCAGTGGGGCTCACTTCTTTTTATTTCATCCCCACTTGTTTTTGCAGAAGGCAATAGCCTATTTATTGACTCCATCTGGTCGGCATATATTCTGGCTGGACTACTTGCTGTTTCAAAAACTGTAATTCCTTCACATCCAACACTGGAAAGCAAAAGTCAATATCTAATTATTGGAGCAATATTTTTTGGTACAGCCTTAGCAACCAAGGTCTTAACTTTAATTTTTTTCCCAATTCTATTTATTATTCTTTTATTAAGTTATAAAAATTGGATTCATTCTATAAAAGATATTAAGTTATTCTTATTGGCGGTTTTGATTTTAGTTGCGGTCTCTTGCTCAGCCTATATTTACGCTTGGTATGTAACTGGAAATCCTGTCTTCCCTTTTTATAATAAAGTATTTAACTCCCCGCTATACCCCCCTGAAAATTTTATTGACTCTCGTTGGAATAAGGGGCTTTCTTGGGATTTGTTATATAGGGTGATATTTAGATCTGGAGACTATTTAGAGGCAATGCCTGGGGTGGCCGGGTTTCAATGGCTGTCAATTTTTTTGCCGTCTCTAGTAGCAGTATTTTTCATTAAAAATAGAAGAGCTATTTATATCGTTGTTATTGCATTAGTTTCTATCGGAATTTGTTTTTACTCTACAGCTTATTTGAGATATATCTTTCCTGCTTTTGCACTTCTTTGTGGAATTTGTGGTGTCGGAATTCATTTCATATCCAGCATGGGTGGATGGCAGCGATTAACCATTACTTTTATTGGTCTTGCAACACTTTTATTGAACGCGTTATTTTTTCCAGCTGGGCTCAGTGTTTACGAAGATTTTCCTTTGCAAACTATTGTTGGGGGCGGCAATAAGGAGAGTTATTTATTGAATAGGCTGCCCCTAAGAAGAGCCGTGAGTTTGATTAATGAGTTAAATATTGATAAAACACCAGTTGCAATATTTGCTACGCCTCAAGCGGCAGGAATTAGTTCTGATGCGCTTTATGTTAATTGGTATAACCCTACATGGGGCCCGGAAGTTCGTAAAATTAGTTCAGCATCTTCCGCTGCCGAGTTACTCATCTTAAAAAATGTAAATTTTGTGATAATAGATTCCTCTCTAAAAGATTTTGACGTTCCATTGGGGTATGTAAAAGAAGCAACAAAATTTATAGCGCAATACGGCTCTGTTGAGGTGCGAACCCTTGACGATTCATTTCGCTATCAAAAAGAACTTATTTTGAATACACATCTTTCAGGTTTGGAGGGGTGGGTTTTCGAGGGAGATGCAAAATATAACCCCGTTACTCGTTCAGCGATAGTTAGAGTTTCTTCTCCAATGCATCAAACTGTCGATGTAATTAGTGGGGCGAAATATAAAAATCAGTTGGTTGCAAAATGTATAGTAGACAAATGTCTTGGTAGAGTGCAAATTAACTGGCTGGATTCTTCATCAAAAATCATAGGCACAAATATACAAGTCTTTGAGGCCACCCCAGCATGGGGGAGGCATGAGATGATTGTGATTGCCCCAAGAGGAGCCAAAAAGGCTGTAATCTATGGAACGAGCCACACCGAAGATGTGATGGAAATAAACTTGATTTCCATGCGCTATTAACGTCATAAAAGGTTTTTTGTGAAGAATTTAGACTCCGTTAGTTCATCCATAGCAGTTGTCATTCCATGCTATCGGGTTACTCAACATATCCTTGAGTTGATAGCATTAATTGGCCCTGAGGTTTCAAAAATCTATGTGGTGGATGATTCTTGCCCGGATAAGAGTGGGGAGCTTGTCAGGACGAATTGTGTTGATAAAAGGGTTTCGGTGATCTTCCACAAACAAAATATGGGAGTTGGTGGTGCCGTTATGACGGGTTATAGGGCCGCGTTAGATGATGAGATGGATGTAATTGTAAAGATTGATGGTGATGGGCAAATGGACCCTGCTTTAATCCCTGATTTTATAGGCCCCATTCTGGATGGTCACGCCGATTACACTAAAGGTAATCGTTTTTTCAATCTAGAAGAAATTCAGGCAATGCCAAAAATTAGATTATTTGGTAATGCTATTCTTTCATTCATGACAAAATTTTCCTCTGGCTATTGGGATTTATTTGATCCAACCAATGGTTACACTGCCATCCACTCAAGCGTTGCCAAGTTGCTGCCTTTAAAAAAAATTAGCAATCGATATTTTTTTGAGACAGATATGCTATTCAGACTTAATACGCTTAGGGCTGTTGTAGTAGATGTTCCTATGGATGCTAAGTATTCGGAGGAAATTAGCAATCTAAAAATTTCAAAAATTTTGGGTGAGTTTTTAGTTAAGCATATGCGAAATTTCTTCAAGCGTATTTTTTATAATTATTATCTTCGCGATATGTCAGTTGCCTCATTAGAGCTACCTTTAGGGATTATTTTATTTTCATTTGGCGTGATATTTGGATGTTGGAATTGGGTGCTTTCCGTTCATTTTGGGGTATCGGCCCCCGTTGGCACAATAATGTTATCTGCTTTGCCAACTCTAATGGGGCTTCAGTTATTGTTGGCTTTTTTGGCGTATGATATTTCTACTGTGCCAAAGTTCTCAATATATAAAAAAGACCGCTAGGCATTATTAATGCGAAAATATCTTTAATATGACTTTTATCCAGATTCTATTGACCCTACTAACCGTATTTCTCCTATCTGCTGGACAGGTATTGTTTAAGTATGCATCAGGGCGAATTGATATTACTAATAATGGATTTCTATTTGGACTATTATTTAATCCTGCATTTATCGTGGCATTAATTGTTTATGCTTTTACAACAGTCTTATGGATGCTGGTTTTAAAGACGGTTCCTTTAAAGACAGCCTATCCATTTACAGCTTTAGCTTTTTTTATTGTGCCTACTTTTGCAGCAATATTTCTAGGCGAATCGCTCGAGTGGACTACTTTTGCCGGCGCATCTTTAATTATCCTTGGGGTGTATGTATCGCTTCTCTAATGGTTCCAATTACCCACTGAATGCCAAAAAAATACCTGTAAAATAGCGCATAGTATTGAAAGATTGGGCTATTGAAGTGCATGAGTGCTTGCGTGGCCTGTAAATCCTTTTATTTGGAATAAATATGTTTACAGAAGAGATGTCTTTGTCATTAATGCAACAGTGCTTGGATGGGCTTCAAAAGTCCGGAATGATTGATGCTCAAATTATCGTTAAACCAGATATGCCTTTATTTGGTGAAGGCTCCCAATTAGATTCTATGGGATTTGTAACCTTTATTACCGATATAGAGGAGCGGATTATTGATTTATCTAAAAAAGATATTTTTATCGTTCTCTCCGATATTGAAGAGATGTATCCAAATGCACCTGTCTTAACTGCCTCAATGTTTGGCAGTTATCTAGTTAGCATTACAAATTAATTAATTCTTGTGAATAACGCACAGGTTGCTCAGGTTATTGTTATTACTGGATCTAGCCGAGGAATAGGCAGGAAGATTGCCGGTTATTTTTTAGAAAAAGGATTTTTAGTCGCTGGATGTAGTCGTGGCGAAAATACTTTCGAGCATCCCAACTATAAACATTACTCAGTTGATGTTTGTGATGAGCATGGGGTAAGGGCTTGGGCGCGAAAAGTAAAGAGTGATTTTGGAAAAATAGATATATTAATTTGTAATGTGGGGTTGGTAAAACTGGGCGCTGTCACCGGAGCGACTTCGCTTGATATGTTTCGCTCATTTGTAGACGCTATTTTAGTTAGCACTTTTTTGGTGTGTAAAGAGTTTTCCAAGTTGATGGTGCTCCAAAAATTTGGGCGAATAGTAAATATTACCTCGATTATGTCTGAGCTCCATGCTCCAGGCACTTGCGCCTACGCTCCTGCTAAGAAGGCTGTGGTTGAATTTACTAAGGTATTGGCGAGAGAAGTTGTTGCTTACGGTGTTACCTGTAATGTAGTGTCGCCATCATTAGTAAATACTGATTCAACCGAAGTATTTGGTAATGATTGGAGGGAGGCTATGCTAAATATGCAAACAATTAAAAGACCAATCGAAGCGGAAGAATTGTGTCCTTTGATTGAATTTTTTATTGCGCCCGAAAGCTCAATTGTTACTGGTCAGGTTTTACATACCTGTTTGGTGGACTAGGTACATGGGGGTTTCTCGCTCGCCGTTGGCTATGGATCGCCTAACGATTCATACACTTTGTAATGGTTCGCATAAAGAAAACTGTTATTTGATTGAGTCTAATAAAACTCACGAATGCATTGTTGTTGATCCCGGTTCTGAAGGTAGTTTTTTAATTGCTTCCATTAATAAATTAAACCTTAAAGTAATCAAGATTCTTTTGACCCATGGACATTTTGATCACGTGGGTGCTGTTGATACCTTGGTTAAAGAATATGGAGTTATATGCGAAGTGAGTGTGATAGAAAAACGCTTGATTCGGCAAGCAGGTATTTATGCTTACCGCTTTAATCGAGAAAAGATGCTCCCACCTTCTTGCTTGACTTATGTAGACGATTCTGAAGATTTTTATTGGAGTGGGGGCGTAATACGATCTCTGATAACTCCAGGGCATACATCTGGGGGTCGAGCCTACGTTTTTAATGACAAAGCCGTTTTTACAGGCGACACCCTATTCCATTCTTATTTAGGGCCAACCAATTATCCCGAGAGTAATTTGGAGCATATAGAGGCGTCTGTAAACTTAATTCTTAATGTACTTCCGGAGAGTTGTTTAATTTTTCCTGGCCATGGTAAGTCTTGGAGTATTAGGGAGGCTCGTGAATGGTGGGCAGCAACAATGGATGACCATCCTCAGTTTTATCTATTCGGAGAAAAGTCGTGTTGAGTCAAAAAAGGTCAATTGGTATTTTAGGGGTGGGAAAGTATGTTCCATCAAAGCTGCTATCCAATGATGAGGTGGAGAGTGGTTGTGGTCTTGCCCCCGGTACGATTGAGCTGAAAACGGGTGTAAAGGCACGTTATATTGCACAAAAAGATGAAACTGCCTCTGAATTATCGGCAATTGCCTGCCGCGAGGCATTAGAGAGTGCAAAAGTAAAGCCAGAGCAGATTGGAAGTCTTTTGGCGTGTACTTTTACTGCCGATTATGTAATGCCAGCTCTTGCATGCAAGGTTCACCAGCTTATCGGTACAAAAAATGCAGCAGCTTTCGATTTGATGGCCAATTGCACGGGGTTTCAGGTTGGTTTAAATGTGATGTCCGATAGGTTAACTTGTGATGCTACCCAGTCCCATGGATTGGTTTTAGGGGCGGCTTTGCAGTCGCGCTTTGTGAATTGGACTGATCCAGAGTCATGTATGTATTTTGGAGATGGTTTTGGGGCTGCAGTTTTGGGTGATGTGCCCTCTGGCTATGGATTTCTTGCGCATGACATTTTTTCAAACTCTTCAGTATATGAGTCAGTCCGAATTCGAGGGGGTGGCTCTAGTATGCCTATGCGCCCTGAAAATATCAATGATTCTCCGAATTACTATGAGATTAACGGTATGGAAGTTTGGAAGCAAGTTGTGCAGTATCAACCGCTGGTAATAAAGAATGCTCTAGCTAAGGCGGGCTTATCGGTAAGCGATGTGGATTTTTTTATCTTTCATCAGGCAAATATGAATTTAATTCAGTATCTAATGGGAAAAATGAGATTGCCAATGGAGAAGACTCATGCCAATGTATCCGAGATTGGTAATACTGCAGAAGCTTCGATGGCAATAGCGTTATGTGAAGCTGTGCAATTAAAGAAAATAAAACATGGTGATGTAGTAGTGATATCTGGGGTAGGCGCCGGATTTACTTTTGGGGCTTCGGTAATGCGGTGGTGGAGCCCATGACATATAAGCGATCTGAAGTAAAAGTCTCCGTTCTCGATTTTGAGAAAATTAAAGTTGGAGACTATGCAGAAATAGTCCATGTTATTACGCAGGACGATGTCAATATTTTTGCAGCCTTAACCGGAGATTTCAATCCGCTGCATGTTGATGAGGATTTCGCCAAAAAAACCTTATTTCGAAAACCTGTAGTCCATGGAATGCTTTCCGCATCTTTTATTTCTACAATGATAGGAACATTAATGCCAGGTTGTGGTGCGCTTTGGACGTCACAAACATTGGATTTTCTGCTTCCGACATATGTGGGCGATACCATTACAGTTAAATCAGTTGTGTTGCAAAAATCAACAGCAACTCGAATGTTGGTTTTAGGGACTGAAGTAGTTAATCAGCATAATCAAGTACTTGTTTCGGGTAGATCTACCGTAAAAGCATTAGAAATTAAAGGTGAGAGTCTAGATATGAATTCAAATAAATCTCGAGTAATTTTGGTTACAGGGGCTAGTCGCGGAATTGGTGCCGCGATTGCTACTAATCTTGCGCAGGCTGGACATAAGGTAGCCATTAGCTATAGCTCAACAAATCCTTCTGCTAAAGAGCTTGTTATGAGTTTAAATAATCAGGGATTTCAAGCGATTGAAAAGTGTGCAAATGTTGCGGATGAATCGGATATGAGAATCCTACAGACATATATTGAGGAGCAATTTGGCGCTAGCGTAAATGATGTAATTCACTGCGCCGCACCAACTCCAATACCAATGCCTTTTGATAGCCTGACTTGGGGCGACTATCAAGCACAAATAGATGTTCAACTAAAGGGTGCATTTAATTGCGCAAAAATTTTCATTCCAAAAATGGTCGAAAGTAGAGATGGATCTTTAATCTTTATTGGCTCAATCTTTGCTGACGGAGTGCCCCCCATACATCAATCACACTATGTAAGCACTAAAGCAGCCCTTACGGCCTTTTCAAGATCCTTGGCTGTTGAGTACGGACCCAAAGGTGTGCGATCTAATGTTATAGCGCCGGGTATGACGCAAACAGACATGATTTCTAGCATTCCTGACAAGACAAAAATGTTAACTAAAATGAATACACCCTTGAGAAAATTGGCAATGCCTGCAGATATTGCAGGCGTCGCTGAATTCTTGATTGGACCAAAAGGTTCTCATATAACAGGTGAGTCAATACGCGTGTGCGGCGGCATTGTAATGTAAGGAGTAGTTGCATGGAAAATATTGAATTAAAAAATCTGATGGAATTGTTGCCTGGCGAACGCAGTTATGGCGATTATGTGAATGCTGCTAACGCGTTAAAAAATTTACCCATTGAGACTACAAAAAAACCAATTTTGAAAATCGCAATACTGCGTAATTTTACAGTTGAGCCATTGATGTCCGTCTTGGAGTGTGAAATCAATGCAATGGGATTTTTGCCTGAAATATTAATTTGTGATTTTGACTCCATAGTTCCGGAGACTTTAAACCCCGAGAGTAATCTCTATAAATTTAATCCGGATTTCATTATTGTTCTGAATTGGCTTGAAACAATTAGTCCAATTTTGACAACTAGATTTTTGTCGCAAACTAAAGATGTGGCATTAGATGAGGTTGATAGGGTTAGGCAATACTTGCAAGATATTTGTAAAAATATTCGAAAATATTCATCTGCACCAGTTTTGATGAATAATTTTCCACCGCCTGTTGAAACGACCTTAGGAGTTTTGGATAGTCAGCTACCCGATCAACATTCGAGCACAATTATTCATTTGAACCAGCAGTTGATAGTTGATTCTAAGGAAACGTCAGATGTTTATTTAATAGACTTTGCAAGAATTTTTTCTGCAATTGGCGTTTACAACAGCATTGATTCAAGGCATTGGCATATGGCTCGAGCTCCCTTGACTCAAAAGGCCCTATTAAATATTGGCCTGGAAATATCCAAAATTTTTAAGGCGTTGCGCGGCAAAGCTAAGAAGTGCCTGGTTTTAGACTGCGACAACACATTGTGGGGTGGCATAGTTGGAGAAGATGGGATTGAGGGGATAAAAATTGGCTCCACCTTTCCCGGATCTGGTTTCCTGGCCTTACAAGAGGAGATCCTTAATCTTCACGATAGGGGCGTAATTTTAGCGTTATGCAGTAAAAATAATGAAGCTGATGTACTTAAGGTATTGCGCGAGCATCCTGAGATGCTTATTAAGGAATCTCACTTGGCAACATGGCAAATAAATTGGGATGATAAGGCTACTAATATTAGAAGAATAGCTGAAGAATTGAATATTGGGCTTGATAGTTTTGTATTTGTAGATGATAGTGATTTTGAGGTTAATCTGATTCGCGAACAGATCCCACAGGTCACAACGCTCCATCTCAAAGGGAATACTTCTGAATATAGATCTGTTTTATCTAGGGGTGGGTATTTTGATGCTTTAACTTTTACGGCTGAAGATCGCCGTAAAAATGCAATGTATGGTGAAACTAGGGTTCGTAAGCAACTTGAGTCATCATCTAGTTCAATCGAAGAATACCTTGAAAAATTAGGAATCGAGGTAAAAGTCGGCAACCCAAATTTAATTGATATTCCTAGGTGCTCACAATTAACGCAAAAAACAAATCAATTTAATTTGACTACTAGACGTTATAGCGAAGGGCAAATTAAAGAGTTCTCTTTAAGTAACGATTCGGACGTTTATTGCGTTAGGGTGAAGGATAAAATTGCCGACATGGGTTTGGTAGGAGTGGCAATTGTGAGGTATGAAAAAGATGAGGCGGAGATCGACTCTTTTTTATTAAGCTGTAGGGCGATAGGTCGTGGCGTTGAGACTGCACTTCTTTCCCATATTGCAGAAAAGGCTGCAAAAAGTCATCATGTAAAAAAATAAAAGGGAAATACATTGCAACAGAAAAAAATTCCCAAGTAATGGATTTTTATGAAAAAAACCAATTTTCTATAATTGACAAATCAGATCAAGAGAGTTATTGGTTTATTGATCTAAGTAAGAATGAAATAGAAGCTCCTAAGTGGATTCGAATCGTAGAGGAAAAATAATATGAATCAAAATGAAATTTTACTTAAAAAGACTCTTTCTAATGTTCTTGGGGTAGGGTCGGACGCATTGGATGATGATTCCTCAATGGATACAATTAGTACATGGGACTCTGTAAAGCATCTAAATCTTGTGCTTGCCCTTGAAGATGCTTTCTCCATTACTTTTACCGAAGAGCAGACTATGGAGATTATTAGCTATCCGCTAATTAAGCTAGTTTTAGCTGAGCATGGTGTTAGTTTTGATATATGAATTACATTGAGGTAAATAAATTTTGAATGCTATCGAGGTTGTACTTCAGAGAATTTATTCTTATGGAGATAGGTCGGCGATTTATTGGAATGGCAAGGAGTTTTCATATGATGAATTTGTTGGCTTGCTTGATGGCTGGTCGGAAAAGCTTACCGACCTAGAGATTCATTCTGGAACCGTGTGCGCAGTTATGGGGGAGTTTTCACCTCAAACGTGCGCGTTATTTTTTGCGTTGATGAAACGAGGCGCAATCATAGTGCCCTTCACAAAATCAATAAAGCATGAAATAGAGGTATTTAAAGAAATTGCTGGTGTTGAGATCTATATAGAGTTTAATGAGGATGATACTTTTACAGTACTTAAAGAGATTCCAAAGGAAATCAATCCCCTTATCAGAGATTTTCGAGAGAAGCACACCCCTGGACTAGTGGTATTTTCATCGGGATCTACTGGAAGGCCAAAAGGTATTCTTCATGACTGCGAAAGGGTGATGAGGAAATTTACGGCCGAGAGAGAAGGTTGGCGTTCAGTATTATTTTTATTAATGGATCACTTCGGTGGATTTAATACCTTTTTGGGTGCGTTTGCTTATGGCGGAATGGCGGTATGCGTTAATAATCGTCAGCCAGCAGAGATTTGTAAAGCAATAGAGTCATCCGGGGCAACACTACTTCCTACAACACCCACTTTCATTAATTTATTGATAGCTTCACGTGTCTATCACTCGTTTAATCTGAGTTCCATTAGGCTAATAACTTATGGTACAGAAGTTATGCCTGAAGAAACACTAAAAAAAGTCGCTAGTATATTTCCGAATGCAGTATTGAAGCAGACCTATGGATTGTCTGAGGTGGGCGTTTTGAGATCAAAATCTGAAAATGACGCCTCATTATGGGTCAAGATTGGAGGCAATGGTTTTGAAGTGAAGGTTGCCGATGGCCTGCTTTGGGTTCGTTCCGAGGCTAACATGGTGGGATATCTAAATGCACCATCGCCTTTTGATGGAGACGGGTGGATGTGTACCGGCGATGAGGTAGAAGTTAATGGGGAGTACATGCGTATTTTAGGTAGAAAATCAGAAATGATTAATGTTGGGGGGCAGAAGGTATTCCCAGCAGAGGTTGAGACTGTTTTGCTGGAGGATGTAAATGTAAAAGAGGCAACGGTATTTGGGGTTAAGCATCAGTTGATGGGTCATGTGGTTCAAGCAAATATCTCTCTTTATACAGATGAGCCCGTTGCAGAATTTACGGAGCGCATGCGTCTACACTGCTCTTCAAAGCTGGCTAAATATAAGATTCCTGTAAAATTTTCTATAGTTAATAATGAAGATCAGCGTAGCGATCGATTTAAAAAAATTCGTATTGGCCTGGATAAGTAGTTGTGATCAATAGCATTCATCTAGAAGGTTTCTCGCGTGAACTTTAGGTCAGCTATTGACGAGGATTTTGATGGTATTGCTTGTCTCGCCAAAGATAATGAACTTCTTTTGGAGGGTCTCGGTGCAGTAGAATTCCAAAAAATGATGAGTTGGCTTTATGTAATGCCTCCTATTGGTAAGCGCTTGCAAATTGTTTGCGAGGATCAAGGGGAATTAGTTGCTCATTATGGCGGTGTTCCCATCCAACTAAAGATGGATAATTCAATATTTTTAGGTGTTTTAGCATCCAACTTAGTAATTAGTAAGCATGCACGGAAAAAATCCCCTTTCATTCCCTTGCAAAGTCGATTTACAAAGGAGTATCAAGCTAATGGATACTCATTTGCGTATGGAGTTATTACTCGTCAAGGTGTTTTAGAGCCACATATGCGAATGGGTTGGAAGAGGGTTGGTGATATCTCCATCTATGTTCGTCCAATAAAGTTTGTGCAGTTGTTTAATAAATTTATAAAAAATAAAGCACTGCAAATTCTTGCCAAAATTCCTGCCTTATTGGCAGGTAAATTATTTAATCTGCTCACAAGAGTCGATAGTGGAAGTGTTTTGGTACAAAAAATTGTTACATTTGACGATTCTTTTTCACGATTTTTAGATACATGGAATGGCAGTCAAAAGATTTCATCGCTTAGAACTGTAGAAATATTGAATTGGAGATATTGCGCCTTCAAAAGCCGCCAATATCAAATATTCTCTGCCAAAAAAAATGGTGAAATAACTGGATATATGGTTCTAAGAGTTATGCAAATGAAGCAATTTTATGCCGTTGCTTTAGTTGACTTACTTGCGTTGAATGGCGACAAGGAAACTGCTTCTGCTTTAATAAATGAGTGCCTTAATTTTTCTAAAAAAATAAAAGTTGATGTTGTTGCAACTGCAATGCCCCCACATCACCCCTTTGCTAAATTATTTATGCGCCTTGGTTTCATTAAGAGTCCAGAGAAATTTACGCTCGTAACGCATACTCCAAAAGGCACTATAAATTTGTCTAAAGATAGATTTAGTGATTGGTTTATTAATTGGTTTGATCACGACTTCGTTTAATATTAATTTGAATTTAATATGCAAAAGATAATTAATCAATACACATTATTTTTATTTGCACATCAGGACGACGAGTTCGGCGTATTTCAGAAAATTATTGATGAAATTGCAAAGGGGCGAAATGTATATTGTGCTTACTTTACTACTGGTGCATATGAGGGCGATGTGGCCGAGAGAAGAAACCTTGAATCTGTAAGAGTTCTCTCTGACCTTGGGGTGCGTCTTGAAAATATTATTTTTGTCGGCGAGATGCTGACAATACCTGATGGTCGATTAATTGACAATTTAATTAAAGGAAGGGATTGGCTTTTCTCTTGGCTTGAAACTTATGAGGATGTGAATATATATTTGCCAGCATGGGAGGGAGGGCATCATGATCATGATTCACTTCATGCGATTGGTGTGGTTGTAGCAAAAAAACTGGGAATTATGCATTTCATTTGGCAGTATCCCCTGTATAACGCATATAAGTGTCCCAACCCATTTTTTCGTGTTCTTTCACCTCTTCAGTTAAATGGAGAGGTTGTTAATCAAAGCATTAGTTTCGTAAATCGACTGAGATTCTTGCGATATATCTTTTGGTACCCATCCCAGTTAAAAACTTGGATTGGGCTTTTCCCTTTCATGCTATTTAATTACGTATTTTCAGGAAAGCAGAAGTTGCAAAAAATATCTGATGTACGAATTCATCAGAGACCTCATGAAGGTAATCTTTATTATGAAAGACGTAATTTTTCTACTTGGGAAAAAATGTCTAAAGAAATAAAAATTTTACAAAATGAATATTAAAGATTTAACAACTATTTTTTAATTTTATGTTTATAGATGCCGGTGAGGTTAAGATCGAATGATTATTGGAATTTTTGGTGGAGGCGGATTTCTGGGGTCTTCAATTTGCGATCGACTGCTAAATGATGGTCATCAAATCAAAGTTTTTGAGCGTCCAAGAATAAGTCCGTATAGATTTTTTAATGGTGATGAGACAGTTGACTGGGTGACTGGGGATTTCTCTAGCGCTCACGATATTAAAGCATTCATCGAGGGGGTGGATGTTGTCATTCATTTGGTTTCCAGCACACTGCCAAGAGGGTCCAATGACGATGTAATTTTTGATGTTCAGACAAATGTCATATCAACTTTGCAGCTATTGAATGCAATGGTAAGAGAGGGGGTTAAAAGAATTATTTTTATCTCCTCTGGTGGAACTGTTTATGGCAACCCTATCTATATTCCTTTGGATGAAAACCATCCTACCAATCCAACTGTTTCTTATGGAATCACTAAGTTAGCAATTGAAAAATACCTTCACTTGTTTCAGGGGTTGTACGGTATAAAGGCTACCATTTTAAGAGTTGCAAATCCATATGGAGAGCGCCAAAGAATAGAGACGGCTCAGGGCGCTATTGGTGTTTTTATGGGAAAAGTGCTCTGTGGTGAGCCTATTGAGATTTGGGGTGATGGAGGCGTCATTAGGGACTATGTGTATGTTGAAGATGTTGCCGATGCCTTTTCTAAGGCGATTGATTATTCTGGCCCTTACTCTGTGTTTAATATCGGTTCAGGTATAGGTAAAAGTTTAAATGAGGTAATTAGCGCTCTTGAAAGTGTTCTTGGCATTCATATTGCCGTTAACCATAAGCCAGCTAGAGTGTTTGATGTTGCTGTTAGCGTTTTGAATAATTCACTTGCTTTAAAGGAGTTAGGCTGGACTCCAAAAACTAATTTTTATGACGGAATAAAAAAAACTGCTGCCTGGATGTCTAGTAACCTAACAAAATGATGAATGAGTAATTGCAAAGTATCGGTAGTAATACCAACCAAAAATGCAGGCCTCCTTTTTGAGGCTGTATTGAAGCAAGTTCTGCTGCAAAAAACTAAATGGCCTTTTGAGGTTTTAGTGGTTGATTCTGGTTCGTCTGACAGTACGATCTCAGTTGTTAGGGAGAATCCTTCCGTTCGTTTAATTGAAATAGCACCATCTGAATTTGGACATGGTAAGACTCGAAATTTTGCTATAGAAAACTCAACTGGTGAATTTATAGTCATGATTACGCAAGATGCGCTGCCAATTAATAGGGACTGGCTTGCAGAGATGGTTTCTGCTGCTGATCAGGACCTCAATATAGCTGGTGTATTCGGCAGACATATTGCGCATTCAGACGCTTCAATTTTTTGTGCAAATGAGCTGGATCAACATTTTTTAAGTTTTTTGAAAATGCCCATAGTTAAATTGGACGACTCAAAGCGTTATCTAGCTGATGAGGGCTACAGGCAGTACCTTTACTTTTTTTCTGATAATAATGCGTTAATTCGTCGGTCTGTATGGAATAAGATCCCCTATCCAGAGGTTGATTTTGCGGAAGATCAAGCTTGGGCTCGTTTAATTGTAGAGGCAGGATTTCATAAGGCCTACGCGCATAAGGCTGTTGTAGCCCACTCCCATAATTATGGATATATTGAGCGACTTCAGCGTAGTTTTGATGAAACATATGCATTGCAAAGACTTTTTGGTTACGGTGGCGTGTCGAGCTTCATTGGTGCTTTAAGAGGTTTTGTTGCAATTACGCGCAGAGATTTATTGCTATTTATTAAAGCAAATAGGCGATCTAGGACCGATTGGATAAGTCTAATGCATATGCCAATAGATAATTTAATGAGAATGCTAGGTGCATACCTAGGGACTCATGGTAATAAAATTCCAATAAAAATAAGAATTTATTTATCGAGAGATAAAAAATTGATGAATGCCTAAAACTGATTAAGAAGAAACTAAGGTCACCTTGCTAAATAAACTATCTAAAGCATTTCGATACTATAAAGAAAATGGGTTTTTACCCATGCTTCGGGTTTCAATGCTTCATCTTTTGGCTTCACCGCATGCAAATCTTTCTCAAATTGATCATTATGAGGACCTGCTTCGGCCTGATTTTGGTGAACGCGTCAGCGCAATTAATGTTGATAAAAAAACAATAAACTGGTTTATTCCGCCAATTTCCAGGGGTTCCGGTGGACACCTAAACATTTTTCGCTTTATACGTAATCTTGAAGAGTTGGGGTATGAGAATCATATCGTGATTGTTGGAAATCCGCAGCCTAAGTCAGTTGATATTGCCAGAAAAAATATTCATGATTGGTTTTTCCCGCTTGAGGCAAAAGTGTATATTGGAAATGAGTCTCAAATTCCTGCTGCTTTTTTTGCAATAGCAACGGAATGGCGTACCGCATACTTTGTTAAGCGATATTTAAGTTGTGTTTGTAAATGCTATTTTGTTCAGGATTTTGAACCATATTTTTATCCGACAGGAACAAATTATATCCTTGCTGAAAATACCTATCGCTTTGGATTTTATGGTTTTACTGCTGGCTCATGGTTGGCGGATAAGTTGACTCGGGATTATGGAATGAATGCCGCCTCCCTTGGATTTTCTTATGATCGTGACCTGTACTCTTTAGCCGTAAACGAGCCAGATTCCGAGGGGGAGAGGCTAGCGCAGCGTGTATTTTTTTATGCCCGTCCTCCGACAGCTCGACGTGCATTTGAATTGGGTGTGCTTGTTCTTCGTGAAGTACAGAGGCAAAAACCAAATATTACTATTGTTCTTGCTGGATGGGATTTGCGAGGCTATAAAATACCTTTTAGATATGAGAATTCTGGGCTAGTTGAGTTGGATAAACTTGGCAACTTGTATAGGAGCTGCGATGTTGCGTTAGTGTTATCCTTTTCAAATCTTTCTTTATTGCCTCTTGAGTTGATGGCATGCGGGGTTCCCGTGGTTAGTAACAAAGCTCCATATACTGAATGGTTATTAAATGAGGATAATTCAGTGTTGGCCGAGCCAAACGTTGAGGCTCTTGCTGGGGCGGTGTTATCTGTTCTAAATGATAAAAAGTTGTCAGACCGGATTAAGTCTAATGGCCTAAATTTTTGCAAGAATACATCGTGGAAGTGTGAGGCTGAAAAGCTTGCCTCGGGATTGAATAAATTGGCAAATTAACCCCAGTCTTTTTAACCCAACCAATCGATTGCTGATGCACCTAACTAAGTTAATGTTTGTGGTGCTATCGATGCGGCCAGCTATTTGACTTGAACTGCACAAAAATCAATAACAAAATTTAAGTAGCGATTATAAATTTGTGTCTAGCAATATAAAGTAACAGCTTAAATAAAGCGCTCAGTTGCTAGCTTGGGGTTTTATTTTTGTTCGCTCTACTCTAAAACTTTTAGTCTCAGTTGGGGCGATATTGCCCCGCGAACCCGATTCCAAATTATTGGAGTCAAAAGGGTATTGACCCTAACCCAATCACCTTCCCTGGGTATGGACGGTAGTGTTGCCACAAACCATCCGCTATTGTTGGTAGAGGGGTTGCCATTAAGGTTAAAAATGACCGCGATGACTTTCATTTACCAAATTGCTTTAGACGGGTAATAAACCCCTTTATAGTTTAAATAATTGCGATCACTGGTATAAATATGACTAATTATTAAATATGCAGTAGCGTTAATTCAATGCGCTAAATCGTCATCCTAATTGCTGTTATTGAAATTCTTATCCTGCTGAAAATGATAAGACACCATGCTTGGGTTTATCTATAGTTCGCTTTTGGCTTTGAGGTCTATGAGTTGTAATAAATCATTTAATTCGCTTCCATTGGCTTGGCCATACAAGATGGAGAGTATAAAAAGTGCTGTAATGAAGTATCTATTTGTGTGCGAATAGTATGCCCGGTCCCATCAATTTTAGTAAATGAACGTGTGCCGCTCATCTTAATTAACTTTGTTTATTATCAGTATTGGCCTTGCCGCTTTTTACTGTTGCTACTGTCTTTGGTTTTATTGGGCTTAATGCCTAGCTTCCGTCCTTTGTAAAGTGGGGCAATTTTATGAGGAAAACCTAAACCATCGCCAAGGCAGGATCGGAATGTAAATCTACCGCTCCCACTTGCGCTATGTGGTCAGGGATGGCGTAGCGCTAGGCAAGCCCTAAGTAATTAGCGCTCCTCTGCTTGATTACTTTTTAAGGCACCAGGCTTAAAAATAGGTATTCCAAAAAGATGATGATATGAACCATGCCTTGTAGGAGGGTGGTTCTTCCAATTGCTAGTGTGAGCGCCCCAATAAAGAATGATAAATACATCAGTGTCATATTGAGATCGCTAATTCCTAAACTTAAAGGCAAGTTAAAGAAGATGGCAATAGCTGCCACCGTCGGAATAGTTAAGCCAATACTGGCTAAGGCTGAGCCTAGCGCTAGGTTCAAACTACTTTGCAAGCGATTGGCCCTCGCGGCTCTAACGGCTGCAAAACCCTCTGGAAGGAGTACCAAAAGGGCAATGGCAATACCCACAATCGTTTTAGGAGCTCCAGCTGCAGCAACGCCTCTTTCGATTGCTGGGCTTAATAACTCAGCAAGACCCACCACAGTGATGAGTGAGAGTATTAATAGCACTGCACTAGTTGCTGTTTTGGCATTAGTGGGTTTAAGCGCATGAAAGTTAATATCTGTTTTTTTATCCTCTGTCTTAGGGAGGTAATAGTCCCGATGACTGACTGTTTGGAAGAATAAGAAAGTAATGTAAAGCGCAAAGGAGGCAATTCCCGCAAATGCGAGTTGACTCTTAGTGAAGTCTGGACCAGGTGTGCTAATCGTCACGGTTGGCATCACCAAAATGAAGGTAGCGAGCGCTGTCAATACTGCCAACGCTGAATTAGTTCCCTCATTACGAAAGGTCATTTCATGATGAGTCAGGCCACCTGTAAAAATACATAAGCCAATAACACCGTTAATCACAATCATGACGGTGGCAAATACTGCATCTCTAGCGATAAATTCTGAGCCTTCATGGCCAGTGAGCATCATGGAAATAATCAGTGACACTTCGATGATAGTTACGCTAATAGATAGCACCAAGGTGCCATAGGGCTCGCCTGTTTTATGGGCAATCACCTCTGCGTGGTGGACAGCAGAAAGAACCGCACCGATGAGGGTGATGCTCATTAGAGCGATGAACCAAGTTTGGCTTAATAAGGCACTCATGGATGCAATCTAGAAAATAAGGTTAAGCTAGTGAGTTAATGCACTCTAAAACAATTCATTACTGAGAGTTTATAGCCATCCATGAAAGCCATTATCTTATTTGGGCACGGAGCACGAGACAGTCGTTGGCGTGAGCCATTTGATCGTTTAGCAAGTTTGTGGCATGAACAATATCCCCAAACTCCTGTGGAGCTCGCCTTTTTGGAAATGATGCAGCCTTCTCTAGAGGACGCAGTTGCGGCCCTTAGCGCTAGAGGAGTCTCTGATTTGACCATAGTGCCAGTCTTCTTTGGTCAGGGCGGACACCTCAGAAACGACTTTCCCGTTTTACTGGAAGAATGTCGTGGCAAGTTTCCTAAAATTACTTTAAGCGCGACGCCTGCTGTTGGTGAGGATTTGGCGGTCTTGCAAGCCATTATCGATTTCGGGGCTAGAGCCCTCTAAGTTTTCGCTTCGCAAGCTTTCGTTTCGCAGACTTGCATTTCTTAAGGCCTCACCAATCATGATGAGTGCAGGTGAGCTACTATCAAACCAATCATCTGCCTTACCTTCTGCCAATCCCGCTAAAGTGCTGGTCCATTGACGCTCACGGAGCGTGCTGACCGCTTCTAATATTTGTACTGGTGTTGCTGCATGATGTTTGCTTAAGCCCTGAGTACTTTGCTCAATCAATTGCTTGGCAATTCGTGCAGCATCCTTACGGCCCATGTAGTACACCAAAGTATCTGCACTGGGATTAGTCATTAGAGATATTGGGTTTGCATCCGGTACATTTTCAGTGCCTTGCGCCAGCGTTACAAAAGCAACACTTCTCGATACACCTCTGAGGGTTAGGGATTGCTGAATGCTAGCCGCACCCGCCAGTGCAGCGGTTATGCCGGGAACTACTGCAACTTCAATACCTGCTGCCTTAAGCGCCTGAATTTCTTCATCAGCGCGACCAAAGAGCATTGGATCCCCGCCTTTAAGGCGCACAATCACTTGATATTTTTGAGCCGCATCGACTAAACGCTTATTAATAAATTGCTGTGCAGAAGAAATTTTGCCGCAACGTTTACCAACAGCCACCTGAATCGCTTGTGGGCAGAGCTCTAACATGGCTGGATCAACCAAGGCGTCAAAGAAAACAATATCGGCTTTTTCTAAAAGCTTGGCACCTCGAACAGTAATGAGGTCAACTGCACCAGGACCAGCGCCAACCAAATACACCTTACCTGGTGTATTTGGTTGTTCTTTAGTTAACTGGATCATGATGTTTTCTGGCAACGTTGAGGGCAGTCGTTTAAATGCAAAGAGTTGCGCGCTGATCGCGCCAGCTATTTTGTGTAGTCACGCTGTATAAATCGAACTGTTTGAGGGCAACATCGAGTTTTTGATCAGGACGCAGAGCAAAGCTATCAAAACCTACACGAGCACCTTGCAGAAGTTGGTCAATTAACACATCACCAATAGCGCGAATTTCTCCCTGCCATTGGAAGCGATCTCTTAATAGCGCTGCCGTGCTAAAGCTACGACCATCTCTAAAGATGGGAAAGTGAGCAGCTACTAATGGCCATACTTTTTTACCAGCCTCAATAACATCAGCGTGCTTGAGAATATCGTCATCAGCTGCAAACCAGACCCCAATTTGACCGGCCTTGGCTTTACTCTGAATATCTGCTTCATGATGATGGGTAATCCACCATGCAAATGGAACCAATACCTTATGGGCGTCATGATCAAGATCTGGGGACTCAAAATTCGCACCTTCATCTTGGCTATCACTCCAAACTTGCCATTCATTTGGAGTTAGTACAGGTTCTCCGCCTTTAGGAAAATGCAAAATTTCTTGATGGGAGGCGAGATTGATTTGACTCATGCTACGTCTCCTTCAGCTATTTTCTCTCTTTTCTTGTCATTTCCATTTTTATCTTTGTAAGCCGCTTCTTTAAATAGGCTAACGCCTAGGCGGCGATAAGTTTCGATGAATAGTTCATCGTCGTTGCGCTGCTCTACATACGTATTGATCACATTCGTAATGACATTCGGAATCTCATCAGCATAGAAGGAGGGGCCAATCACTTTACCAATGGCAGCATGGTTTCCTTGCTCGCCACCTAAAGTAATCTGATACCACTCTTCACCGTCTTTATCCACGCCAAGTACACCGATATTGCCTACGTGGTGGTGGCCGCAAGAGTTAATGCAGCCAGAGATATTAAGACTAATGTTACCTAAATCAAATAAATAATCTAAATCATCAAACCGCTCCTGAATTGCCTTAGCAATCGGTAGAGATTTAGCATTGGCAAGTGAGCAGAAATCACCACCAGGACAAGCAATGATGTCAGTGAGCAATCCAATGTTTGGTAATGCTACTTTTTGCTTTTTCGCTTCTTGCCAGAGTGCATATAGCTTAGCTTGCTCAACATCCGCCAGAACCAAGTTTTGTTCGTGGGTGGCACGCAGCTCGCCAAAACTATATTGATCAGCTAAATCCGCAATGGCCAGCATTTGAGCTGTAGTGGCATCACCAGGGGCAACGGTGCCGTGGGGCTTGAGTGACAAAATCACACTCGCATAACCAGGAACCTGGTGTGGTTTGACGTTACGCTCTAACCAACGTGCAAATGCAGTCTTTTCTACTTCAGTAGCCGTATTGATTAACTGCTCATTTGTTAAAGCTGCTAATGTTTTATATGCCGGCTTCGTGAAATGCTGAGCAACGCGATCCCACTCTGCTTGAGTGAAGTTGTCATCACCATGTTTAATATGAACCCATTCACCTTCAACCTGGCGAGCAAATTCTTCTGGACCCAAAGCTTTTACCAAAATCTTGATACGAGCCTTATAAAGATTGTCTCTTCTTCCAAAGCGGTTGTATACACGCAATAAGGCAGTTAGATAGCTTGGCAATACATTCCAAGGAAGGTCTTGTTTGATGAGTGAGCCTAAAATAGGTGTACGTCCCATGCCACCACCTGCATAGATGTCAGCAGTTAATTCTCCTGCGGCATTTTTCTTAAGCTCAATACCCACATCATGACAAAGTAATACAGTGCGATCTTCTTTTGCACCATTGACTGCAAATTTAAACTTACGCGGCAAATGGGCAAATTCAGGATGAAGTGTTGACCACTGACGTAAGAGTTCACAAATTGGGCGAGAGTCCACATATTCATCTGCTGCTACACCAGCAAAAGCATCGCTCGTAATATTGCGAATACAGTTGCCTGATGTTTGAATAGCATGCATTTCTACTTTGGCAAGCTCAGCCAAAATATTGGGAGTGTCTTCTAATGTGATCCAGTTAAATTGAATATTTTGACGGGTTGTAAAGTGCCCGTAGCCACGGTCATATTTGTCAGAGATATTTGCTAGCGTTCTGAGTTGGTTTGCGCTTAATAGGCCATAAGGAATGGCAACTCGCAGCATATAAGCATGGCGCTGGTGGTATAGACCATTTTGAAGACGGAGGGGGCGGAACTCCTCTTCTGCCAGGGTGCCATTGAGGCGCCTAGCAACTTGGTCCCTAAATTGGGCAACCCGTTCATCCACTAGGGTTTGGTCAATGTGATCATATTTGTACATAGCAACTGATTATCAGGGGATATCGATATTGCTACAAATACTTAAAAGTCGATTCTATATATTGATTTAGATATATAGGTTCCTATGAGCTTTGCATAGCTAGGTTATATTCTGACTATGAATATGAGCCCCAATACCAACCCCTACGAATTAGAGTTTTCCGATTATCAGAAGGTGCGAGGCCAATTTTGGGACCAAATTAATGGCTCCTCAACCCACTCTTGGGGCGCTTACTACCAAAAGAAGTTATCGCACATTTACCAAAACATCGTACCGAGCGACTGTAAGGTCTTGGAGCTAGGATGTCGTGGCGGTGCATTATTGCACGCACTCACGCCTTCCTTAGGAGTGGGTGTTGATTTTAGTGAGCAGGCCTTAGTAAAAGCGCGCAAGCATTACCCTCATTTACAGTTTATTCATGCCGATGCTCATGAGCTCAATCTCGGTGATCACGTTTTTGACTACATCGTGATCTCTGATTTAGTGAATGACTTATGGGATGTACAAACAATGCTAGATAGCATCCGCCCTTATTGCCATGCTGAGACCCGCATCGTATTCAATTTTTTTAGTCATACCTGGCATTTGCCTTTGCGCGCTGCCCGCGCCTTTGGTTTAGCAACACCAAATTTGCCGCAGAACTGGCTTACTCGCCATGACATGAATAATCTATTGGAAATTTCTCAGTATGAGAATTTACGCCAGTGGCGCGAAATTATTGCACCGATCAATATTCCGTTCATCTCAAATTTTTGCAATCGCTACCTAGCCAAGATTTGGCCGTTTGAATTATTAGCAATTACCAATTTCATGATTGCAAGACCAGTAGGATTACAAGAAAAGAAAAATCCTAGCGTCTCGGTCATTATTGCTGCGCGCAATGAGTCTGGTCATATTACCGAACTCTTTGAGCGGGTTCCTCAAATGGGCTATGGTACCGAGATTATTTTTGTAGAGGGGAACTCTACCGATGATACCTATGACATGATCGCTAGCGAAATCGCCAAGCGCCCTGATTGCAATTGCAAACTGCTCAAGCAAACCGGCAAAGGCAAGGGTAATGCAGTACGCAATGGTTTTGATGCGGCTACTGGCGATATCTTGATGATTCTGGATGCTGATATCACCGTTCCGCCTGAAGATTTAACCCGCTGCTACAACATTATTGCTGGCGGTCTTGGAGAATTTGTTAATGGCGTGCGTTTGGTTTATCCCATGCAAGATGAGGCAATGCGCTTCTTAAATTTACTAGGGAATAAGTTTTTTTCCTGGGCCTTTAGCTGGCTGATTGGTCAGCCGATTCGGGATACTTTATGTGGCACCAAGGTTCTTTGGAAAAAAGATTACGAGCGGATTGCGCATAATCGTAAATACTTTGGTGACTTCGATCCCTTTGGCGACTTTGACTTGCTCTTTGGCGCTGCTCGCTTAAATCTCAAGATTGTCGAAGTGCCGATTCGGTATCGCGCAAGACGTTATGGTGAGACCAATATCTCTCGCTGGAGTCATGGCTGGCTATTGCTTAAGATGGTGGCATTTGCTGCCCGCCGTATTAAATTTATCTAAGCTTTTACCGCTGCTAAAGCAAACTTTTAGCGTTCAGCAGAAGGCAATGTGCATTCCAGCTCAATTCGTTTGATATCCATTTGAGGGTGAACGGGAATCAGCCCCGACTTACAGAAGGGGTGCGAGCCTTTACGGATCAACCAATTGTAGTAATGAGTGTAAGGAACAAGATTAGCGAGCGCAACCAAGAAGATCAAAATACCCAAGGTTCTTTTTTGGGCACGCGGCGGCATTTTGTAGATTAATAAGAGCGCAAATGTGAAGAGGAAAAATTCTGAGAAGAGTCGGTATTGTGGCGCATCTAGATAACGCACTTTGTTAACCAGATTGACAATGTAAAAACTCATGAGACTAAAGCCACCAAGCCACCATTCTCTCTTGGCCATACTCTTGCGCTTCACCACCCAGATGAGGCTAAATAAGATTAGTACAGTAGAAGAGGACACTTTCCCAAAGGTCTCTACTAGTGGGCTGGCAGCAAAAGTGAGCACACTGCGTGCTTTTTCTGAAAATGATGTGCTGACTGCAAACTCATTTTCAGGGTGCAGGATTTGAGCAGGATCTGCCTTTAAAAATCTGGACATGCTTGTAGGATCGGCAATATTGCCGAAAATGGACACCCCTTGATTGATGAGAGTGCTGGAATAGTCCACCAAAAGGTAAGCTAGCAAATAAGAGGCGTTAAAGATGAGCAATGATTTATAACTATTGCATCTAGTCTTAATGGCTAATCCTACGATGAGGATATTGAAAAAGCTCACTAAAAGTACATTAAAGAGAAGGCCAATTCCAGCTGACTGAGTTGAGTAAAAATAGAGCAAGACGATATAGCTCAAGATGCCAGCCAAGAGCAGGATGGGTTGATGAGCTCTTTTATCGGAGTTGATGGGTTTATTGGAAACAAAGAATGCGGCCCAGCAAAAATAGAAGGGGGCAAGTGCAATGATTTGAGCCTTGTTCAGCGCTCCGCAGAAAAACGCTATCAGGCACAACTGAATGAATAAATAGGCCTTATATGAGCTATTTTGATAGCTGGCAATAAAGTAATAAATCGATAAGAGTAAAAATAAGAATGCTATTGCTTCAGTGCGTGTGGCAGTGAAGTGATAAAAAAGACCATTACTTGCAAAAGCTAAAAATGCAACTAGCAATGCAACGCTGGAGCTCTTAAATATTTTTTTGCTGACATAGTAGATCCCAGAAATGAGTGCAATAGTGGTCACTAGCGCTACTTGTCTTGCAGTAATGACTAGGTAACGCATCGCATCAAACATCGATGGCGCTTGATTGAATTGGGTAATATTGTGAATGTCGCCCAAACCTAGATAACCTCCTACCTTCAGCAGGAGGGCGCTCAGTTGAATCGAGAAAAAGCCAGGATGATCGATATATTCTTGATTGAGCCCAGAATTAACTAACAGGCCGTTATAGCCCAAGGTTAATTCTTGATCGGCCCAGAAAGACCAGTTGCGCTGATATCCTGTGCTGTAAAACAGTGTTGCTAGTACTCCAGCAATAATGAAATAAGGGATAAATTGCTTTAGAAAGAATTTCATCTTGCTATTGCTCTGCATTTAGCTGCTTGTGACGGGTGGATTAAAGCCTAAATTCCCGATAGTGCCTATACAGATTGGCAATTGAGGCAAAGCCCAGGGCAACAATTAGAATAGCAAAGACGTAATCGATCGTCAGATAAGTAAAGACCCCCAATTGAATGAGGATTGCTGCCCCTATAAATGTAGCAATAGAGCCAAATACGACTAGCTTAAAGTTTGGAATGAAAGCACCTAAGGTAATTGCAATAAAGACGATATAAAGATCTGAGACGAGTTGATCGGCTGTAACGAAAACGGTATTGGTAAATTCTGGATTAGTGAACTTACCTAAGATGGCAATGAGCAAAATGGCAGTCAGAATGGCAAAGTTGAACTTTGCCTGAACAAAGATTTCTTTGAGTTGATCGTTCATATTACTCATTTGGCTTAATTAAGAAGTGCTGCCATTAAACACTAAGCTCATCCCAATCCACAGGAGCACAAAAGCAACTAGGATGGTCATGCCAATTTTCTTGAGAAAGTATTCAAGGGTATCCATATAGGCTTCATCTCCCCTGCCAAAGTATTGGTCAAAGCGTTTCCAGACAAGTCGACCCACAACAACGGGTAGGAGTATGGCAACAATGCCAAGAATGACGGTAAGCGTGTTATCCATGAGGGATGGCTTTCTAAATTCAATACCCAATGCTATTGGTGTATTTGCACATTTGTGAAGGATAAAGAATACCCTTTTTTCTAGTAATCCCCATTGGCAGTTTCTATGAAGGCTGATTTGTCTGTTAAAACCCGGATTCGGCCATTGATAGGGGGTTTATTGATACAGTAGAGGCTTCTAAGCAAATTCACCCTCTAGAGAGCCCCAATATGACTGAACTCGATGCCGCACAAATCAATGAAATTCGTAGCAAGGTATTGGGGGCTGCAGCTAAAGTTCCTGGCGCCCTCATTGGTTTGGGTATTTTATTGATCATATTGGGGATGATTGGCATTGCAGGCCAGACACTATTTTCTTTTGTCTCAGTAAATGTACTCGGTATTTTTCTATTTGCTGGTGGTGTACTCCAAGGAGTTCATGCATTTCAATCGAGCGGCTGGAAAAGCCTTGCCGTTCAGATTGTTTTTGCTATTTTGTACATAGCAGCAGCACTTTATGTTTGGGCATTCCCTATTCCAGCGCTTGAGGCAATTACTTTATGGCTCGCAGCAATCTTTTTTGTCACTGGTGTATTGCGTTTAATTTCTGCATTCCAGCATCGTCATTTCAGTGAGTGGATTTGGATGGTACTTTCTTCTGCGCTCTCCATTTTAATGGGCGCCCTCATACTGAATGGCTATCCAGAGTCTAGTTTGTGGTTACCAGGTTTATTGATTGCGATTGAACTGCTCTTACAGGGTTGGTCTTTGCTCTTCTTGGGTTTAGCAGCACGTTCGCTAACTAAGTAAACAGCCGCATAGGCACTCAGCGCGGAAAGCTCTTCTGATGACAATGAAAAAAACCGACCTCTACAAAAACTTAGCCTTGGCTACTGCGCAACGGATGAAAAATGCTACCAAAACCCCAAAGTTAACGGCAGCTGATAAGGCTAAATCTAAAAAAGAGTTGGCAGAGGCAAACCCTTTATTGGCTTCTTTAATGGGTAAGAAAAAAGCGAAGTAGTTGTCTTAATAGATATGGGGATGCATTTTAGATTGGGTCTACCTGCATCCTGTGTGCTATCAGTGAGCCTGCTGTTTCAGGGGTCAATGGTCATTGCTCAAATTGCGCCTCCTCCTGATTACGATCAAAAACTGGGTGACGTAGTAATTAATGCCACTCGCTCAGGCACCCCTTTAGATCAAATGTCGCTGAATACAACTATTCTGACCAAAGAGGTGCTAGAGGCCTCCCCTGATCAAACGATTGATCAAGTGCTAAAGAATGTACCGGGCGTATTTTTAAATGATGTGCCGTATTACCAAAAGGATCCTACCGGTCAAAGTATCAATGTTCGCGGACTGGGTTATGGCCGCACCTTAGTGCTAATTGACGGATTACCTGCAAATGACGCCTTCTATGGAACGGTGCAGTGGAATCTGGTTCCCATGTCTTCAATCGAATCCGTTGAGTTTGTGCGCGGCGGTGTTTCCAGTTTGTATGGAAACTATGGCATGGGCGGTGTAATTAATATCAATACCAAAACACCAAAAAATAGTTCTCAAGAAGTCTCTGCAAGCTACGGCTCTTATGCCACTGGCAATGTCGCCGCCTCAAAAGACCTGATTGTGTCTGATGCCATGCAAATGCGCTTTTCTGCGGATTATTTTTCTAGTGATGGTTTTCAGAACTACGCCACCATTTCTCCCGGGTCTCCCGGCAATATCAAAAACGGCATGGGTACTGATGGGGTGAAAAATTCCAATGTTCGTTTGCAAAATTATTTCAAGCCCACTCCAGACACCAATGCATTTCTTAGGCTGGGCTATAGCACGATGACAGATCTCAGCAATAATTACGCTTTAGCGCCTAATCTGATTCAGACGGCTGATTTGGCGGGTGGCTCAACCACAAGTCTAGATCTAAACAAAAAAATGCAGGTGAACGTCTACTATCAAAACACAAACTTTTATAAGCAAACCGCTAATAACCTTTCATCTTCGCCGTATAGTCCCTATATCAATGCTAATTACACCGACCCTTATTCAACTCTCGGGGCATCAGCCCAATACACCCACGATTTGAATGTCGCAGGCATTGATCAGTACATCATTGGGGTTGATGCTAGAAACATCACTGCGTCAAATCAAACTAATAATCTGAGTAGTGCTGGCGCTGTTAGCTCGGTTAGTTATGCGCAGGGTCAGCAAAATTTTTATGGTCTGCTGGGTCAACTTAAATCTAGTGCAAGCACCATTCCGTTGGAGGCTACTTTGGGTGCTCGAGTTGATGCATGGAATAGCCAAACGCCGACTTCGTATAACGCTGGGAATAACGGCTCAAATCCTGTGTATCAAGCCATTCCAAATCAGAGCAAGACTCAGCTGAGCCCAACCCTAGGTTTGTTATATAAAGCAAGTCAAAATTGGGATTTACGTAGTGCTGCGTATCAAGCTTTTCATGCGCCCAGCATGAATAACACATTACGAAGTTACGGTAACTCGGTGAGTGGCTATTCTTTGGCAAATCCGAATTTAACCCCAGAGACAATGACGGGCTATGAAGTGGGAACGGATTACCGCTGGAAAAGTGGTTTTGCACAATTGACCGCTTTTAATAATTACATTCAGAATGCAATCGCCAGTTATAAAATTACGACTGCAAATTGGGCTTATGCAAATAGCCTTTGCAGCTCTTCTGGACTCTCGGGTTGCTCTGCGACTAGCTCAAGCTCTGGTTACACTAATGTAAGTTATTACACCAATCAACAAAATCTGCTCAGTCGCGGTATTGAATTGCAATACCACCATGATGTGAATGCGCATTGGGCTTTAGATGGCGGCTACTCATACACTCGTACAGTGCTGACATGGACTGCAACTACTGATTCTATTAATTCACAGGTTGGTGGGGTTCCAATGAATATGGCGAATGCTGGCATCACCTATTACCCAGTTCCTGAGGCAAGCCTGACAACCACAGTGCGTTATGTGGGTAACTCCTGGATGGCAACGGGCACATTACCTGTACCAGCTTATGCAGTGGTGGGACTTAAGGCGAATTATCAGGTTACACCCCAGGCTTCAGTATTTGCCTCTGTTGTGAACTTATTGAATCGACAGTATGTCACCTTCAATATCGCATCTCAGGCATCCTCCTATCAGGCGGGTATGCCACAGGCTATTTCCGTGGGAACCCGCATTATCTTTTAAGTATTTAATTTGGTGCACTGCAGTACTTTCATCCATATAAAATGGAATGCGAAAAATGCAATTGCATTAGCTCAGCAATGACTGAAGTAGTTAATAGAAAATTAGAAAAACATAGGAGAATAACAATGAAGACCAAAACGATTCATGCTCTGCTACTGACCGCCGGAATGACTATGGTGACACTAGCAAGTGCGCAAGCGCCTGCTGCAGCCCCCGTACCGGCAACTGGCATTCCTCCTACCTGGGCTCAGGGTAGAACACCGGATGGTATGAATCCTTCCTTGTCTCCAAATCCCCCAGGAATTTCTGCGCTGCCTGCAGATGAGATTCCAGTGAGTAAGTTAAAAGTTCCAGCGGGATTTAAAATCGAGTTGTGGGCATCTGGTATGCCTAATGGCCGTTCAATGACTGAATCTCCTAGTGGGACCATATACGTTGGTACACGTTTTACTGGCAATGTTTATGCGGTTGTAACTAAAGATGGCAAACGTGAAGTCAAAACGATTGCTAAAGGCTTGCATCGTCCCAACGGTGTGGCATTTACTAATGGCTCACTGTACGTTGCAGAACTCTCACGCATTATTCGTTACGACAATATTGAGCAAAACCTAGATAACCCGCCAGCACCAGTAGTTGTATTTGATGCGCTTCCAAAAGATGAGCCGCATGGTTGGAAATTTATGAAACTCAGTCCTGATGGACAGTATTTATATTTCCAGATTGGTACTCCAGCGAATATCGTAGTGCCACCATCTACACATGCAACTATCGTCCGCCTCAATCTCAAGACCAATATCTTGGAGACTGTTGCTACAGGTGTACGTAACAGCGTTGGCATGGACTTTCAGCCGGGTAGCAAAGAGCTATGGTTCACCAACAATGGACGTGACTGGGTGGCTGAAGACAAACCAGGGGATACCCTGAACCGCTTAGTGCGTCCCAAAGGGATGAACTTTGGCTATCCTCATTGCCACCAGGGCGACTTCTTAGATCCTGAGTTTGGTAAAGGTCGCTCATGTGATGAGTTTGATAAGCCCGTATATAACTTAGGCGCTCACGTGGCGGCCTTGGGTATGCGTTTTTATAATGGCAAACAATTTCCAGCTGAATACAAAGGCAATATCTTCATTGCTGAACATGGCTCCTGGAATAAAACACAACGCGTTGGCTATCAAGTAGTGCGCGTAGTAGTGGGTTCCAATAACAAAGTAGTGAAGGCTGAACCATTTGTAACTGGTTGGTTAGAAGGCGATAAGTTCTGGGGCCGCCCTGTTGATGTACAAATGTTAAAAGATGGCTCAATGCTAGTCTCAGATGATGAGGCTGGTGCCATCTTCCGCGTTTCATACATTAAATGAAATTAGTCATCAATACGAAGGCCATCCTTTGGGTGGCCTTTTTTACCGCCCTTACTTCACCGATCTTGGTAAGCGCCGCACCTCCTGACGCTACCGCTGGCAAACTAAAAGCACAAACCTGCTTTGCTTGTCATGGAGAAAATGGTATTTCCATTTCATCGGATATTCCGAATTTAGCTGCTCAGCCACCGCTATCCATCACCTATCAATTAATTCAATTTAGAGGGCAACAACGTAAGGGTGGGGCGATGGAGGCTCTAGCAGCTTCTCTGAGCGATCAAGACATGCGTGACATAGCTGCTTATTACTCTGCGCTCCCTGCACCACCAGCTAAACCAGGTGATGTAGATAAGATCGCCAAAGGGCAGCAAATTGCCAGCACTCAATATTGCAATTCTTGTCATGGATCGCAGTTACAGGGCCAAAAGCATATCGCTCGGTTGTCTGGACAGTCACCTGAATACATCATTACTCAATTAAAAAATATCCGGTCCGGCGCCCGTATTGATATGGATGGCACAATGGGGAGTGCGGCACGTGGATTGAGCGATCAAGATATTGAAGCTTTAGCTGCTTATGCCGCATCCCTCAATTGATTTTTAATTAAGTTGCCTCTTTGCAGTCAAAAAACCATTTTCTTCTTGTCGATTTCTTAAAAACCTTTGCTGCTGTAGCGATCATTCTGCATCATCTATCAAATTATGGTCAGATTGCTGAGGATGCTCGGCAACTTCTACCAGGCATCATGGATTTCTTGTTTGAGTATGGCCGCTACGCTGTGCAAATCTTTTTGGTGATGGGTGGATATTTAGCTGCCCAATCTTTGACTCGCTCTGAAAAGCTAAAAAATTCCAGAGATGTCCTAAAGACAATTATTAACCGCTACTTAAGACTTTTTGCTCCCTATGTCGTTGCGCTACTAGTAACCATTGCATGCGCTTGGGTAGCACGCTTTTGGATCCAAGATGAATTTGTGGGTGAATCAGAAACACTGAGTCAGTTCTTGGCGCATCTGTTTTTCTTCCAGGGCTTTTTGGGCTTGGATGCGATTTCTGCAGGAGTTTGGTACGTTGCTATTGATTGGCAGTTGTACGCTATCTTGGCTTTATTACTCGGCATGTTTCCAGGCTTTAGATCCTTAGTCTGGATATTGACGATATTGTCTGTGGCATCTTTGCTGTATTTCAATCGACTGACTGCTTACGAAAATTATTTTATTTATTTTATTGGCGCATATGGCCTGGGCGCACTTGCCCAGCTTTGTAAAAATTACCCAGAGCAATCGGTAAATCGTATTGCCGTGATATGTATCGTACTAGCTGGCCTAGCCATCGCTGTTGCTAGTTTTCATCAATTCTGGCCACGCAATCTCTTGGCTTATGTAGTTGCTGTCACACTCATCTTTTTTGGCGATTTGGCATATAAAGATCAGGTACGGGTGCACAAACATATCCAGCCACATAAACTTGTCAATGCTATTTTGTGGAGCAGTAGAAGATCTTATTGCGCCTTCTTATTGCATTTTTCTTGCATCTTGTTGGCTAACAGTCTTTATGTTGGCTGGGGTATGAGTCACTTGCATGATGGCGCTCTGGCGCTAGCACTTATGTTGATGGCCTTTGTTGCGAGTTGGGGCGCTGCCAACTACCTGTATCGCTGGGTTGAAGTGCCCTCTAGAAGAATAAAGCTTTAAAGCCCCATATCCTTTAACACACGGAAGATCTCGCGATAAGCCTTCGGTGGTTTATTTTGCTCTTTCTCTCTACGCGCATTGCGAATGAGGGTGCGCATATTCTGAATATCCATATCAGGATATTGTTCAATCATCTTGGTGAAGGCCTCATCATTGTTCACTAGCCTATCGCGATAACTTTCTAAAAAATGCAGCTTAGCTGTTTCAGCTTTGCTTACCCCCTGAATGGCATCTAAACGCTTTTGAATGGCATCAAGTTCTTCTTCATCTAAAAAGCGCATGAGTTTGCCAAGATATTGTTTATGGCGCCGAATTGCTTCAAAACTTTTGATCTTGTTGGTTTCTGCAATCGCTACTTTGATGGCTTCATCTAGAGGGATGGTTTTGAGGGCATCGCTGCTCAACGCTGCTAAGACTTCTGCCAATTTCTGGCGTTCTGTCATTTGGCGCTTAAGCTCAGACTTGCTGGGGCCTTCATCAACCTCGACTAGCTTAGGAGTGCGATTCTTCTCATTAATGTGCATGTCCTCATTTTAGACGGGTATTAGGCTATTCTGAGTAGATGCCGATTTTCTAGCTTTAGTAAATAATAGACAATCAGGTGAATACCGCCTTATCTGAAGCAAAAAACATGACACAAGCAAACACCTACGACTACATCATTATTGGGGCAGGCAGCGCCGGTTGTATGTTGGCCAAGCGTTTGACAGAAAATCCTGCAAAAAAGGTGTTGCTAATCGAGGCTGGTAAGAGTGATCACTACATCTGGATTCACATTCCGGTGGGTTACCTGTACTGCATTGATAACCCTAGGGCGGATTGGCGTTTTAAGACTGTTGCAGAAAAAGGCCTGAATGGCCGTTCTTTGCTTTATCCGCGCGGCCGTGTTTTGGGTGGCTGTTCTTCGATTAACGGCATGATCTATATGCGTGGTCAAGCGGGAGATTATGAGTCCTGGGTGCAGGCAACTGGTGACGATGCATGGTCTTGGGAAAATGCCCTAGCTCGCTACAAAAAGTTTGAGGATTATCACGGGCCCGCCAATGAATGGCATGGCAAAGGCGGTGAGTGGACTGTCTCTCGGCAACGCTTACGCTGGCCCATCATGGATAAGTTTAGAGAGGCTGCTGTGCAGGCAGGGATTCCGGCATCAGATGACTTTAATCGTGGCGATAACTTTGGCGTAGGCTACTTTGATGTCAGTCAGCGTGCCGGTTGGAGATTAAATACTTCTAAGGCATTTTTAAGAGATGCAGTCAAGCGCAGTAATCTCACGGTGATTACTGAGGCAGTAGTGACAAAACTCAATATTGATCCTGCGACCAAAAATTGCTACGGGGTGGAGTATTTAAAAGACGGCCTTGCTAATGAAGCTTTATGTGCACATGATCAAGGCGGCGAAGTTTTACTTTGTGCCGGCGCTATTGGTAGCGTACAAATTTTGGAGCGATCTGGTATTGGTGCTGCCGCCCATCTCAATCGATTAGGTATTCCCGTGATGGCTGACTTACCTGGCGTTGGTGAGAATCTCCAAGACCACCTACAGTTACGGATGGTCTATAAAGTCAATGGTATTAAGACTCTAAATACCAAAGCGAATTCTTGGTTTGGCAAGATGATGATTGGCCTCGAGTATCTCTTTAAGCGCTCCGGCCCTATGTCCATGGCGCCTTCTCAGTTGGGGGCATTTGCTTATAGCTCACCAGAGCAGAAAAGTGCGAATGTGGAATATCACGTGCAACCGCTTTCATTAGAAAAGTTTGGCGAAGACTTGCATTCTTTTAATGCCTTCACTGCAAGTGTTTGTAATCTCCGCCCAACATCGCGTGGCAGCATCCATATCCATTCTATCGATCCTGAAGCGCCACCAGTTATTCACCCAAATTATTTATCGACCGCGCAAGATCGCAAGATTGCCATCGAGTCATTAAAACTAACGCGCCAGATTGTGCAAAGCCCAGCGCTTGCGCCGTATTCCCCCGAGGAATATAAACCGGGCGCGCAGTATCAAACTGAGGAAGACTTAGTGAAAGCTGCAGGCGATATTGGTACAACCATCTTTCATCCGGTGGGTACCTGCAAGATGGGGCGTGCTGATGATCCAATGGCAGTGCTAGATTCACAATTACGGGTGAGAGGTATTCATTATTTGCGCGTAGTGGATGCTTCAGCTATGCCCGCGATCACCTCAGGCAATACTGCCGCGCCTACGATGATGATTGCAGAGCGCGTTGCGGAGTTAATCACTAGTGCATAGTCCCCACAAAAGCAATCAACTGCCTGCAAGTCATCTTCTGCTGGCCTTAGCGATTGTGGCGGTGTGGGGCACCAACTTTGTGGTGATCAAGCTTTGTTTGGCTTCGTTTCCACCATTTTTATTTGCAGCACTTCGTTACACCTTTGCATTTTTACCTTTGGTATTTTTCATCCCAAGACCTAAAGTCCCCTGGAGCAATCTTTGCACCTATGGTGTAGCAATTGGAGTTGGGCAATTCGGCATCTTGTATTTCGCTATTGATGGCCGCATCTCTCCGGGTTTGGCTTCCTTAGTCATTCAGACGCAAGTTTTCTTCACAATCGGCTTTGCAATGTTCTTTGCTAAAGAGCGCTTAAGACTTTACCAAGCGGTTGCGGTTTCAGTAGCGATGACTGGTCTAGCAATCATTGCGCTCCATACCGATGCAAACACCTCATTTTTGGGGTTGGCTTTAGTAGTCTTTGCAGGTCTGTCATGGGGTGTGGCGAACACTGTTAGCCGGCGCGCTGGCTCAATCAATATGTTGTCATACGTTGTTTGGGCAAGTGTATTTTCACTTCCACCCCTCTTTCTAATTTCTTGGATTTTTGAAGGCGGCTGGGAGCATATCAGTGCTTCTCTTAGTTCCGCCCCTCTCGGTGCGTGGGCAGGAGTGCTTTGGCAATCTTGGGGCAATACACTATTTGGTTATGCCGCCTGGGCCTGGTTGCTATCTAAGCATCCCGCTGCGGCTGTAGCGCCTGCACCATTATTAGTCCCAATCTTTGGCATGGGGGCCTCGGCTTATTTCTTGAGTGAGTCTTTACCTTTGTGGAAAGTTCTGGCAGCAGGCCTCGTGATTGCCGGTCTAATCGTCAACCTATTCTGGCCAAGTCTAGAAAAGTGGCTCAGAAGGGGAAGCGGATAAGCATTTTTTAGTCTCACAAGCTAGCCTAGGGGCTAATGTAAACCCTAAGGAGAGCGTGTTTTTTGCTACTGCAATCATAGTAAGATTACGCTTCGTTATCTGTAGTGCCTATAAAAAGTATTTATTTCATTAGTAATTTTTAGTCATGGAGACTTTATGAATATTCGTCGTCATATTTTTGCAGTAGCTGCCGCTGCAATGCTTACAACCGGTGCTTACGCTGCCGATATTAAAGTGGGCGTTATTGGCCCATTCACAGGTGGCTCATCCTCAATGGGTGTCAGCATGCGTGATGGCGTGCGTCTTGCTGCAAAAGAAATTAATGCTGCTGGCGGTGTTAATGGCAATAAGCTCGTATTGATTGAGCGTGATGATGAAGCTAAAAACGAGCGCGGCGTACAAATTGCGCAAGAATTTATTAATAATGAGAAAGTCGTTGCTACTCTCGGTTACATCAACACTGGTGTTGCATTGGCTTCACAGCGTTTCTATCAAGAAGCTAAGATTCCAGTCATTAATAACGTTGCTACCGGTTCATTGATTACTCATCAATTCCCAAATGCAGCAGAAAACTATGTTTTCCGTACTGCTGCTGCTGACAATATTCAAGCCCCGATGATTGCTAAAGAGGCAGTTGAAAAACGTGGTTTGAAAAAAGTGGCTATTTTGGCTGACTCAACAAACTACGGTCAATTGGGTCGCGAAGACTTGGAAAAGGCTCTGAAGTCTTATGGCGTAACCCCTGTAGCGGTTGAGAAGTTCAATCTCGGCGACGTTGATATGACTTCACAATTGCTTAAAGCAAAGAATGCTGGTGCTGAAGTAATTTTGACTTATGCCATCGGACCAGAGTTGGCGCAGATTGCTAACGGCATGGGTAAATTGGGTTGGAAGAAGCCAATGATTGGTAGCTGGACATTGTCTATGGCTAGCTTTATTGATACCGCCGGCAAGAACGGTGATGGCGCAACAATGCCTGAAACTTATATTCAATCTCCATCTACAACTGCTAAGCGCAAGGCTTTCCAAGAAGCTTACCTAAAAGAGTTCAAGCCAAAAAATAACAACATCGCTTCCCCGGTTTCTGCTGCTCAAGGCTACGATTCTGTGTACCTATTGGCTGCGGCGCTCAAGCAAGCAAATAGCACTGATGGCCCAAAGATTTTGGCTGCATTGCAAGACCTCAAAACTCCAGTAGATGGCGTTGTAATGACTTATAACAAGCCATACACAGCAACTGACCATGAGGCAGTTAAAGCAAAAGACGTTGTCATGGGTGTGGTTGAGGGTGGCCGTGTTCAGTTCTTGAACGCTGAGGATGCAACTCCGAAGAAGAAGTAATTTACCTCAATGGTGGGCGGGCTCTAGAATTATCCCGCACTGCAACATTGGTATCCCCAAAACGCCGCCCCCAAAGCGGCGTTTTGCTTACAATGGCGGATTCGTCAATTAAACAGTTTTAAGTATATTTAGGTCAACACAATGGAAATGCTTGCACAAATCCTCTCGAGCGGTATAGCAGTGGGGATGATCTATGCTGTTATCGCCTTTGGATTTCAGCTTACTTTTGCCACTTCTGGCACTCTAAACTTTGGTCAGGGCGAGGCCCTCATGTTGGGCGCTCTCGTCGGATTGACCTGCGTAGATACCTTTGGTATGAACTACTGGATGATGATTCCAGTGGTCTGTATTTTTGGCATGATCCAAGGTAGCTTCGTTGAGCTCATCGGTGTGCGCCCAGCAATCAAAATCAAATCTGAGTTTGGTTGGATTATGTCCACTATCGCTCTTGGAATTATTTTTAAGAACGTTGCCGAAAATATCTGGGGTCGTGATGCATTACCATTCCCATCCCCTTTGCCGATGGAGCCAATGAGCTTCTTAGGTGCCAATATTCTGCCAATGGAAATCTTGGTGGTCGTTGGCGCACTTGTCATGATGTTGTTAGTGGAGTTCTTTAACCGTAAAACTATTTACGGTAAAGCAGTTGTAGCGACTGCAAACGATCGCGACGCGGCTGGCTTAATGGGCATCAATACCAGCGTAGTCATTACCTTCTCTTATGCTTTGTCATCATTGACTGCTGCATTTGCTGGTGTATTGATTGCGCCTCTCACATTAACTGGCGCAACGATGGGCGGCGCTTTAGGCTTGAAGGCTTTCGCGGTGGCCATTATTGGCGGCTTATCGAGCGGTCTCGGAATTATTGTTGGCGGCTTGATCCTTGGCATCGTAGAAACAGCAACGGGTTTCTATATCTCTACAGGATATAAAGATGTCCCCGGTCTGATCTTGTTATTGCTGGTATTGGCATACAAGCCATCTGGTCTCTTCGGCAAATCTGCAATTAAGAAAGTTTAATGATGAAATTGAAGTCTCTATTACCTCTATTAATTGCAATCCTAGGGTTATTTTGTTTACCCCTATTTATCCATAACCCTTATTACATTCACTTAGCTGAAACAATTCTGATCTACACCATCTTGTTGTTTGGTTTGGATATCGTAGTTGGCTATGTAGGACAGGTATCTTTGGGTCATGCTGCTTTATTTGGTATTGGCTCTTACACCGCAGGTATTTTATTTTTCCACCTCGGCTTGCCAATTTGGGTAACGATTCCAGCTGCTATTGTGGTGACAGCAATTTTCGGCGGCATTTTGGCCTTGCCGGCTTTAAAAGTGATCGGACCATATTTGGCGATGGTGACCTTGGCGTTTGGAACCATTGCACAGATTCTGATTAATGAAATGACTTGGTTAACTGAAGGCCCATTGGGAATTAAGTTAACTCGCCCAGAACTCATGGGTGTGCCAATGACTAAGGCTGAGTATTTCTGGTTAGTTTCTGCAATAACTATCCTTGCCCTGATTGTTGTAGACCGCTTTGTTAAATCCCAAATGGGTCGTGCTTTTGAGGCTTTGCGTGATAGCCCGGTGGCTTGTGACTGTATGGGTGTTTCTGTGTATCGCTTTAAGGTGATCGCATTTGTCATTAGTGCAGGCTTTGCTGGTTTAGCTGGTGCCCTATACGCTTATTCAGAGCAATACATTTCACCAAACACGTATAACAACGAATTAGCGGTTCTATTTTTGCTCGGCATCATTATGGGTGGACGCAAGTCGCGCTTGGGTGCTGTGATTGGTGCAGCAATTATTGTGTTGTTGCCTAAACTATTGGACGATATTCATTTATTCCGTATCGTAGCTTCATTGATTGCCATCGTAGTGGTGGTGGGTGCAGGCTTGGCTTTGTCCAAGCAAGTAACTACTCCAAAACGTGTAGCTATTCCTGTTGCTGGTGTAGTGGGCTTAGCGGCGTTCTCATTCTGGCTTGATAGTATTTCTGACTGGCGCTTGAGTATTTTTGGCTTCATGATTTTGCTAGTGGTGTACTACTTACAAAACGGTATCGTTGGATTTGCTAAGAGCTTTTATCAATCGATAGCTGGCAAAGCAAAAACCACTCGCGGTGAAGAAGCTGAAGTAGTGGATGACTCGATTAGCTTTATTAGCACTGTTGCCAACCAAAATGCTGGTACTGAGCTTTTGAAAGTTGACTCTGTATTGATGCAGTTTGGTGGCTTAAAAGCGTTGAACAATGTTGATCTGAGCATCAAGCGCGGCACCATTCATGGCTTGATTGGTCCTAATGGTTCCGGTAAGAGCACCATGATGAACGTGTTAACCGGTATTTATGTGCCTACCGCTGGTAATGTTTTATATGCTGGTGAGAGCGTAGTTGGCAAGACTTCATCCGACATTGCTTTGTCAGGCATTGCGCGAACATTCCAAAACGTGCAACTTTTTGGTGAGATGACTGCCATCCAGAATATTTTGGTTGGTTTGCATCACACCTTTAAATCCAATATGGTTGAGATTGCCTTGCATCTGCCGCGCTACAAAAAGGAAGAGGCTGAAGCGCATGCTCGTGCCTTGGCGCTTCTCAAATTTGTTGGCTTGGATGACTTAGCAAATGAAGAGGCGCGTAACTTGCCATACGGTAAGCAGCGTCTCCTGGAAATCGCCCGTGCCTTGGCGCTGGACCCTGAGTTGCTCTTGTTGGATGAGCCGGCAGCGGGTTTAACAGCTCCTGATATTAAAGAACTCTTGCGCATTATTCGTAAGATCCGCGATAGTGGCATTACCTTCATTCTCATTGAGCATCACATGGATGTGGTGATGTCAGTTTGCGATACCGTCTCTGTATTGGACTTTGGTCAGAAGATTGCAGAAGGTAAGCCGGCTGAAGTTCAGGCAGACGAGAAGGTGATTCATGCCTACTTGGGTACTTAATCACTAGAACATATTGAATCGGTAAATACCATGTTATCTATTAAAAATCTTGAAGCCGGTTACGGCAAAGTTAAAGTCCTTCATGGCATCAATATTGATGTTCCTAAAGGGCAAGTGATCACCTTGATTGGCTCTAACGGTGCAGGTAAAACGACCACGATGCGCGCTATCACTGGCATGATTAAGCCAACTGCTGGTGAAGTGACGCTTGGTGGTGAAAAAATTGATGGCTACGATTCTCATAAGATCGCCCGCCTTGGCTTGGCCCACAGCCCCGAGGGTCGTCGCGTTTTTACGACTATGTCTGTGACTGACAATTTATTGCTTGGCGCATTCCCTCGTTTTACAGGTAGCCGCCCTAAGGGCGATATCAAGAGCGATCTTGAAAAGTCTTTAGAAATGTTCCCGCGCCTTAAAGAGCGCCGCAATCAATTGGCGGGTACTTTATCTGGTGGCGAACAGCAAATGTTGGCAATGGCTCGTGCAGTGATGTTAAATCCAGAAATCATTCTTTTAGATGAGCCATCAATGGGCTTGGCCCCGATCTTGGTTGAAGAAGTCTTTAAGATTATTTCCAATCTCAAGTCACAGGGCGTCACGATGTTATTGGTGGAGCAGTTCGCAGCCGCAGCTTTGAATGTCGCTGACTATGGCTACGTGCTTGAGAACGGCAAGATTGCTACTCATGGACCAGCTGCAAAGCTTAAAGATGATCCAGCCGTGAAGGCTGCTTACTTGGGCGGTGCTGGTGGGCACTAACTATCAAGCTTGCTGCAAAAAGAAAAAGCCCTTAGCAGTAAGGGCTTTTTTCATATGGTACTCAGACCTTTGATAATCAGGCCAATAGCGACGACAAATACGAGTACAGAGAAAATCTGCTGCAATCTGGGCCCACTGAGCTTCTTGCCAAACTCCCTACCAATAAGCAGGCCAACTAAGGCTCCCAGAGAGTAAGGTGCAGCAACCAATACATTCATATTGCCTGAGGCAATTGAGAATAGGGCGCCCCCACTAGCAATTATTGCAAGTACTCCTAGAGAGGTTGCCACGATCGACTGTGCGGATAGATCGGTATAGCGCTTTAGAAAGGGCACAATCACAAAGCCACCACCAACCCCTAGAAGCCCAGATAAAAAGCCTGCTAAGCCCCCTGAAAACATCAATGCTCTTGCGCAGGGGATATTCCAGTCTAACTTGCCTTTATCTGGATTGATGAGGCAAGGCGGCGGCTTTCTTTCGACTGACGGCATTCCAAGGATTTCTCTTCTGGCTCGAATAAACAGAGTGATTGAGACATAAAACAGAGTGCAGCTAAAGAGAATTAATAACGGTGCATTGGGGATTCGTTGAGCTAGCCAGAGTCCAACGGGTGAAAGTAACAAACCAAAAATTGCCATAAAGCCAGATGCTTTGTAGCGCAGAATTTTATTCTTTAAGCCTAAGATAGCTCCGACTGAAGAGGCGATTGCAATCGCCAAGAGTGAAATAGGTGCTGCCTCGGCCACACTAAAGTGCATCACAAAAATTAACAGGGGGACAGATAGAATTCCGCCACCGGCACCAGTTAAGCCCATGAGGATTCCAACAAGAATCCCCAAGGAGGGGCTGATTAATATTGAGTAGTCCATGGAGCCATTTTATGGGGCAAGTACCGAATTCAGTCAGTGTACCCCTCGGCTAACTCATGGGCTCGAATATTCTATTTTTCTTAGTCCGTGTAATAAAAAGATTGCAAAGAATATCAGTCCAACCATCCAATGAGTGCTCACAACACGATCTCGCATTTCTTCTGGACCGTAATACAGTAGGGCTCCTGAAATTAATAAGATCGCTAGAAAGCTCAGTTGGCTAAACCCGCTAATCCATTTCTTTTTGGATTTAATACCTGCTTTTAAATGAAAGGGTAGTATTGACCCTAGGGCTAAAGTGGCCAAGATTGCTGCAACTCCGTGAGCAGCCAAAATAGAATGAGTTCCCAAGGTTGTTCGTTGAATATGAAACTCATGGCCAAGCAGATACAAGCTCCCGCTAATGGAGCAAGCAAGCATGCCGCTAAGTACGAATAATTTTTGCCAGCTAGGCATCTTTCCCAAACGACTCATGCAGCAATCCGAATGGCTTGTGCTGAGAAGTGGCGAAAGCATGGGTGATCATGCCTGCCTGAGAGCGCAAGTACCTTAGTAAGAGCATCTGCGTAGACGCATTCATGGGCCAGAATGGAATAAGAGTCCGGGACATTCACATGCGCTTCAGAGGCATCTTGCGCCAAAGGATTAATGATGTGACTGAGATGCTGATCTCTATTGGCAAAGTACAAGCCACTTGTCGCGATAGCCCCGTTTTGTAATGAGCCGATATCAATTAATTGTCTGGGTTTATTTGGATTCCGAATTTGGACTGATCGGGGGTTATCGCCAAATACTCGAAGATCGCCTCCCGCATTTACGCAGCCAGATTGGACTCCGCTGACCATTAAGCTTTCCACCGCTTTATCCACCGCGAAGCCTTTAGCAATTCCGCCAAGGTCTAAGCAGATGGGTTTAGTGGAGGTGATGACCTGTGGCTCCAGAAATTGGATGTCTTGAATGCCACCAAACTCATATTGAGATAGGTCAATATGAATGGGCAATAATCCAGCAGCCACTAGTCGATTGCCAATGCCGCAATTAAATAAACCATTCGATTGCTCATAAACATTGATGGCAATTTGGAGGATTTGCGCAGTCCAGGGATGAACTTCCATAGCCACTAGATGCGCCCATCGATTCATTTGAGTGAGCTCACTTAAAGGGTTGTGAAAGCTCATCAGATTCTGAACCTGTTTTACTGTACTAAATGCACTATCTATCGCCCGGTCATCATCTTGATCAATTGAGATTTCAATAAATGTTCCCAGAAGAGCTTTGCAGCGCGTCGTCATTTTGTTTTAAGTGCTAAATCATATAAGACTGCCACTCTTTTCACGCCATCAGTAATGTGCTTGCAAGAAAGCGTGGCGCCACCAATGTTCTGAATATCTTGATTCAGTTTGATGGGGTCCTTTGCAGTCTTGCCAACAAACTGTTTACGCCACTGCGCGTCTTCTACTTCATAGCCATAAGACTCGACATATTCCAAAATCTCAATACCTAAAATGCTGCCATTGGGTGCAATCCCGACAGCATAGGTAATCATTTCGTGTTTGCCGACTACCTCATCGATGACAAGCCAGCCACCATCGGTAGTCTTCCAGATGCGGTCTCCTTGAAAAGGGTGACGAATGCTAGATGCCGCCCGCATTTTTTCTTGTAAATCGTCAGTAATGATGATGGGTGCTCTTGTGAGCTGCTTATTAGGAAAGAGAATTTTCTGTGATTGCTCGGCAGTAGCATATATTTTTGCGTGAGCAATGATGGGTGAACTCACCATTGCCAGCCCAACAATCGCAAAGGGATTAGGTTTCCAGTTCATTTAATTTCTTGCTCCTTAGTTCAGTGGAAAGCCAACTTTGACAATGAATTCATTGATGGTATGACTATCCCAAACACGAGCGTTCGAACATTCAGCTTCACCGCCACCCATGCAGTTGCCACCTGCTAATTGATAGCGCCAGGCCCCAGTTACCCACCAGTCCTTAGCGGCATAGTGCATATTGGGACCAACAAAGGTGGCGCGTTGTACTTGGTTGTGTAGATTTAATTCTGAATAATCGTTGTGAAAGCGAGCCTCTACTCCTGCAGACCATTTTGGAGCAAAGCGATAACTAGCGCCCACTAAAAAATCGAGCATAGACTCAGGGACATTGCCATTCTCAATAAATTTCAAGCGTTCATTTGCCACTACGACGTTGCCAGCAAGCACTAAGCGATCGTCAATGAAATTGGATTGCAATAAAAGTCTTGCTTCAAGCTCATCTTTATTTCTGCCCCAGGTAGGTTCGAGATAGAAACCAACTCCAACAGGAGATGTCACTGGATTGGTGAGTCGATAAATGGCTTCGAGTGAGCCACCTTCAATGCCACTCTTTCGGTATGGGGTGGCAGGATCATGCGAGGAGGGTACCGCATAGCCACCGGTACAAGTGGGCTCTTCTCCGCATGCCTCAGGGTTGGTGTAGTTCTGATTGGCATTGGTGTAATACGAATTGATATAGCCCGCAATTTGCAAATCATTCGTAAGGCCATATTCCAATTCGGATCTAGCAGTCCATGCTTCATATGTGCCCGCTGCCTGCTGTTGATTTAACTGCAGGCGTTGTTCAAATTCCAACTTGCCTTTAGGTTGAAGATCAAGCGTATAGATCCAACCAAACACTCCTTCGCCTGCATGGGCAAAAGAGAAATGAAGGGCGGTTGCAAGAATAAAACTAAAGGCGATCAGTCTTTTGATGGTCAATTTCATAGTCATATTAGGTTGGTGGTTAAAAAATCTAAATAAGAATGGTTCTCAATATAGCATCAAATGAGAATCATTCTCAAATAGAAAAATGACCACTTTCTAATAAATGGTGGAATTTATGAGGCTTATCGTTTTTGCTTGTAAGATTTCTCTCACATGAATGCAGAAGCCCTCGAAAAACTGGTCTTAATGAAAATGCCCTTTGGTAAACATGCTGGGCGTGCATTGGCAGACCTGCCAGGAAATTACTTGGCTTGGTTTGCGCGCGAGGGATTTCCTAAGGGAGAGCTGGGCCAGTTGCTAGAGTTGATGCACACGCTTGACCACAATGGATTACGTGGACTTTTGGCGCCCATCCAAAGAGCGCATGGTCAAGAAGAGCGCTAACTTTATTTTGTGCGAACGATTGCAATAACCCGACTGCGCTCATAAGTCACTATTGCAGTATTCGGAGGGCTACTTTGAATAAGAGTGGGAATGAATGAGGTCTGAGTTTCAAGCTGACCTCCAATTTTCTTGGCTAGATCACCATTTTGGTCATACTGAATCTGAATGCTGGCTACCCGACCTTCTTTGATGTTTTGAATAAGTTGATCAAGCTTAGTCTGAGAGTAATGATCAAAAAATATGGGATACCAGCCACCGATGATCCTGCCGTCCTTGGGCTCTGAGGATGCTGCTTTAGGGGTGGTGGCCATAGCATTCAGCGGCAAATGAAAATCAATGCCAGTTTTTTTAACCAAGTCTTGGTAAGAGATTGGCGGAGTCATATTGGCTTCATTGGTATTTTCAATCCAATAGGCCCATGCCAAATTTTTACTGGGGTCATAAACCAATTTAAATAGATGGGTAGGAATAGTGACTCGGCTGCTGCCAATACTGCCGCTATTACCAGTGGATCCAGTAAACACATAAACCTCACCAGCAGCTCTTTTGACATAGAGTCTTGTCGGCTCCTCTACATTCTTAGCCCAAATACCCTGATTATTTTGTCTCGCCTGGGGCATCATGTTTGCCAATGAAAAGGACTGGGCCATTGACCTTTCATTACTCATATCCCCGGCTGGGGCGTTGTGGCCTCGGTCATACCCACTTCCGCGGTAGTCTGAGAGTAGGGCCCGCTCTGCAAATGGCAACCTCGCTTCCTCATAAAACCGATTGCTTCTTTTGGGGTGAGGGGTCGATAGGCGTTCTCGACTGAGCTTCTCGACTGTATAGATAGGCTTCTTCTCTATAGGCGAGTAGTAGATGGCATAGCTATCGAAGCACAAATCTCGTCCTGTTTGTTGGGTGCTGGGGGCTTTCTGCTGCGGGAAAAGGTCTTGGCATTCCTCGAATATGGCGAAGGCGCTAATGGGGTTGAGTAGGCATAGGCTTAATGCCAGGACAAGAATCTGACGAAGAATGTTCATAGGATCTCAGTGTAGGGGGAGGCGTAAGCCATTGCCCATTTTTTAATCCAAACTAGCTGCAGAGCGAATCAGAAATTCAGCCCACCAAGTGGCTTGCTTGAAAGTCAACGCTTCATTTCATCCGAAAATACTTTAAAAATAATGCCTTGCAGCAATTATGGAAGTGCTACTACCGGTAGAAATTTGGGTTACACAAAACACTAGATGTATGGTTTTTGGGGTAATTTTTTTTGATGAAATCGTAAAAAAGTCTGATTTTGACCATTTTTTTACAGTATGAAATTAGTATTTCCTAACTTGTATAACTGATTGATTTAAATGAATAAATTATCAATAACAGAAGACGCATGTGAGAGATCCGGTATTTCGAGACTGGAAAGTTATGGAAATGACTTTCTTTATGCTTGACTTGATATAAGAACCTTCTTAGGATGACCCATGTTTTATAAATATTGCAGTGCAACAAAAATCTGTGATGCAGATTTTCGGGGTGCGCAAAAAATTAGATGAATAAATGGATTACCTACAATTTAGATGATACGCAAGATCGGCAACCAGCGATTCTGGCTGCAAAAGATCTGCTGTCACAGGCCATGGCTCCAGTCTACCGAGTCATCAATGGCGTGCTCGTGATGGCTGTATTTGTGGTTGTCAGCCTTTGGCTTTCGGGTAACGGTACGAATGCTGGTGCCTTTGACTTGGCCCGCATCTTAGTGCCGGACGAGGCTCGCAATATGGTTTGGAGTAATGGCTTTGGCATGCTGGAGCAATATAAGGCTTCAAATGACAGTGCCGCCCAGACAGCCGATTCAGAAATTGCTGCGGTGATCTACAACAAATCCAACCCGATCTCAACGGGCTTGGGTGGTCCTAAGCAGCAGACAGTTGCATTGCTGATGCCTTCTGTAGCGCAGGTGCAAGTGAAGTCGATTTCTCATTTGGCTGATCGCATCCCAACATCGAAGATTGACCCGCAAGCGCTTGATAGCAATTTAATGGGCTCGATTCAAAATCAACGTGCCGTTGCTGATTTCTTCGAGAAGAAATACAAGCTAGATCGCGCTAAGATCGAAGAATACGTCTCAAACACAATTTTGGTTGCAAAAGAAGTCAAGATTGATCCAGTGCTTTTATTGGCCGTGATTTCAGTTGAATCAAACTTCAATCCAACCACCCGGAGTGAGGCTGGTGCTGAAGGCTTGATGCAGGTAATGACTTCAGTGCATAAAGATAAATACGCGTTGTATGGCGGTACCACGCAGGCTGTTAAGCCTGAAGTAAATATTCGCGTCGGTGCTTATATATTGAAGTATCTCATCGCCACCGCTGGTTCATTGCGCAACGGCTTGAAGTTTTACGTGGGTGCTGCTAATGCAGAAGATGATGGTGGTTATACGGATAAGGTGATGGCTGAAAGAAATCGCCTCATCAGCCTTTGTCAAACCCGCTCTACTAATCGCTTGACGCTAAATGGCAAGGATTTGCGTTCTTAATTGAGTAGCGCCTGGATCATAGAAGAAATAAAGGCCACCCTAGGGTGGCCTTTTGCATCCTGCCTAGTGAATAGGACTGCTGGGGATTAATTGACCCCGTGCAGTTCTACCTCGAATACCAGGGTTGCATTGGGTGGAATAACGCCGCCTGCACCACGAGGACCGTAGCCCATATCAGAGGGAATAATAAGAGTGCGTTTGCCACCGATTTTCATGCCCGCAACGCCTTCATCCCAGCCCTTAATCACGTGGCCAGCACCCAAAGGGAAGCTGAACAATTGGCCGCGATCTAATGAGCTATCAAACTTCTGACCTTTATGGTCAGCCGCTTTTTCGTCATATAGCCAGCCGGTGTAATGCACGTCAACGTGATTACCAGCCACCGCTTCTTTGCCGTCGCCTACGACGGTATCGATTTTTTTGAGTTCACTCATGATGTTTTCCTATTTCACGAAAATTGATTGGCTAGTATATTCTGAGCCTTACAGATTCAAATGGTGAGCCTAATTTGGCTCGATGACATGATAAATTACTGGCCCAATTCCGCATACAACACCCTTTTAGTTAGCCCAGACCGACAGCTATTGGTCACAGACGACTTTTTGCGTACATATTTGCAAAGGCCTGAGCTCAGCTTGGTGCCAGAGTCCTGTGCGATTGAACAATCCTTGCATCAGCGTTTGCTTGAAAACCCCCGTGCCGAAATCGCTGAACCTGAAATTGCTGCCATGACGGATGAGGATATTCAGGAAAACTACCGAGTTTGGCTGCGCTACCGAAAGCGCCTATTGGCTGCAAGCTCTTTAGAAAGTTTTTATATGAGCCTGTTTAATGGTGAGGGCGTTGATGTGCCACCCTTATTTGTTGCCCAACTAGCGCAGATCTTTGTGAGACACCTATTGGGAGATCAGCCTCATCCCTTAGAGGCGCGAATGGGTGAGTTGTTCTTTAGAACTCAGAAGATTACCGTGCTTGAAGATGCGGTTGTGATGGGGGCGGATGAAGAAGTCGTTGTTCGCAATGCCCAAGCCGGCGATACCGGAAACATCATGGATTTGCTCAAGGGTAAATCGATGACGATGAGGTCAGCTGATTTAGATGTCTTGTATGAAGAAAATGCTGCCGAGTACTGGGCGCGAAATGAGGACTTTGATTTCGCGGTACAGCTGAACTTTGGGCATGAGCCTATCAACCACTTTTGCCGTGTCTTAGAGAAGTGGATAGAGCATTTCTTGGGCGCAAGGGTGCGTATTACCCCCATGCAACAAATTAGTGATCCCAAGTGGTCTTGGCATGTTGGCTTGGATGCAGCAGCGACAGAGGTGTTGAATAAGCTTTATAACAAGGAATCCGTTGAGGCTGATGAGTTAGAAAAGGTGATTTGCCTGTTCCGTCTAGACTTTATGGATGAGGCAGCAGTAGCTAAAGCTCAGACTGGTAAGCCGGTCTACATGGCAATTGCCATGAATGCACAGCAAGAGCTAAAGCTAAAACCCCAAAATCTCTTGTTTAATTTGCCACTCGCAAAAGCCTCTTAAGCTTTATATATAGATGTGCTGATTCATCGGCAGTGGGATCTAACAAATAATCGGCTGAGGGTACTTGGTGGATTCCCTTAAATTGGGCATCCTCAAGGCCTTTAGATCACAAATGTGCCAATTTTGCCAAGCCCAATGATTTAAAATGAAAGACTCTCTGCATTGGCAATGGGTGCGCTAAAAGCGGCTTGCAAAATGCAGCTGTGAGACCGGCGGGTTAAAACCTGACCCTGTAAATTTTTCAATATTGAGGAAACGTTAATGGCTTCAGAGAAATCAAAGATTATTTACACGCTGACAGATGAAGCGCCATTCTTGGCGACTTGTGCATTTCTGCCGATCATTCGTACTTTTACAGCGCCTGCTGGTGTAGAGATCGTGACTAGTGACATTTCTGTTGCTGCCCGTATTTTGGCTGAGTTTTCTGATTGCCTAACAGCTGAGCAAAAAGTACCTGATAACTTAGCCGAACTTGGCAAGATGACTTTGATGCCTGATACCAATATTATTAAGTTGCCTAATATCAGCGCTTCTGTACCTCAGTTGCTGGCAGCAATTAAAGAATTGCAGGCTAAGGGTTACAAAATCCCTCATTTTCCAGATGATCCTAAGAATGATGAAGAAAAAGCGATTCGTGCACGCTACTCCAAATGTTTGGGTAGTGCAGTAAACCCGGTCTTGCGCGAAGGTAACTCAGATCGTCGCGCACCCAATGCGGTGAAACAGTTTGCTCGTAAACATCCTCACTCTATGGGTGAATGGAGTCAGGCTTCCCGGACCCACGTATCGCATATGCATGGTGGCGACTTCTATGCCGGTGAAAAGTCAATGACGATGACTAAAGCCTGTGATGTGAAGATGGATTTAGTGACCCAAAGTGGCAAGACAATTGTTCTTAAGCCAAAAGTCTCTTTGTTGGCTGGCGAGATTATCGACAGCATGTACATGAGCAAAAAAGCGCTTTGCGAATTCTACGAAAAAGAAATTGAAGATGCTTACAAGACTGGCATGATGTTGTCCTTGCATGTGAAGGCAACCATGATGAAGATCTCTCATCCGATCGTCTTTGGGCATGCTGTGAAGATTTTCTATAAAGATGCTTTTGCTAAGCATGCCAAGTTGTTTGAAGAGTTGGGTGTGAATGCCAATAACGGGATGAGTAGTCTCTACGATAAGATCAAGACTTTGCCTGAATCTAAGCGCGAAGAAATCATTCAGGATTTACATGCCTGCCATGAGCACCGCCCTGCATTGGCAATGGTGGACTCTGCCAAAGGTATCACTAACTTACATTCCCCAAGTGATGTGATCGTGGATGCTTCTATGCCTGCCATGATTCGCGTTGGCGGCAAGATGTGGGGTGCTGATGGCCGTTTGCATGACACTAAAGCAGTGATTCCAGAAAGTACCTTTGCCCGGATCTATCAAGAAATCATTAATTTCTGTAAGACGCACGGTAACTTTGATCCAACCACAATGGGTACAGTACCTAACGTCGGCTTGATGGCGCAACAGGCCGAAGAGTATGGCTCACATGACAAGACTTTTGAGATTCCAGAAGCTGGCGTAGCCCGGATTGTTGCTGACGACGGCACTGTATTGCTCGAGCAGAATGTGGAAGAGGGTGACATTTGGCGTATGTGCCAAGCGAAAGATGCCCCAATTCGGGATTGGGTGAAATTGGCGGTAAACCGTGCCCGCCTCTCTAATACGCCAGCAGTATTTTGGCTAGATGAGTACCGCCCACACGAAGCCGAGTTGATTAAGAAGGTCAATACCTACCTCAAAGACTATGATCTCAAAGGTGTAGATATTCAGATCATGTCCCAGACTCGTGCAATGCGTTACACCTTAGAGCGTGTGATTCGTGGCAAAGATACCATCTCTGTAACGGGCAATATTTTGCGTGATTACCTCACCGACTTGTTCCCTATTATGGAATTGGGTACCAGCGCGAAGATGTTGTCTATTGTGCCCTTGATGGCAGGTGGCGGCCTCTTTGAAACGGGCGCTGGTGGTTCTGCTCCTAAGCACGTACAACAGTTAGTTGAAGAGAATCACTTGCGCTGGGATTCACTGGGTGAGTTCTTGGCTTTAGCAGTCTCACTAGAAGACATTAGCGATAAGACAAAGAATTCTAAGGTGAAGATTTTGGCTCGCACTCTGGATGAGGCAACGGGTAAATTGTTGGATAACAATAAGTCACCATCTCCGCGTACCGGCGAGTTGGATAATCGCGGCAGCCAGTTTTATTTGGCGATGTATTGGGCGGAAGCTTTAGCAGCTCAGACTGAAGATAAAGAGCTGCAAGCGTATTTCGCACCTTTGGCTAAATCCTTGCAGGAAAATGAGCAGAAGATTGTGAATGAGCTCAAAGCAGTTCAAGGCAAGCCAGCCGATATTGGTGGTTACTTTATGGCTGACCAGGAGAAGTGTGAGGCAGTGATGCGCCCTAGCGCTACTTTCAATGCAACCCTGAAAGCGGCTCATGCTTAATGGCTAAATCAGCATTGATGAGGTTAGATAATAAAAAGGCAAACCTTTGGGTTTGCCTTTTGCTTGTGGGTGCCAATAAAGAGCGGCAAGCAATAAATTCTCATCAGTAGCAAAATAAGATAATTACATTGATTGGGGTACGCCATGCGGTTTATCGATCAGACTATCCTTCCTAGCGATATTACCCCTCAAGCCGTTTTTGAAAATCGGCGCAATCTGATAAAGGCTGCAGCCGCAGGTAGTTTCGGAATGGCATTGGCCCCTTGGTTTTCAAGAGAGGCATTGGCGGCTAACCCAGAAAAGCTGAGTGCATTGCTCAATCAGGCTTATGCATCCAAGGATGACCTCACGCCCTATAAGTACGTCACCAGCTATAACAACTTTTATGAGTTTGGCACCGATAAGGCTGATCCAGCTGAGTATGCGAATACTTTGCAAACTCGCCCATGGACCATTGCCATTGAAGGCTTGGTTAAAAGGCCAATGAGTTTGGATATTGATGCTTTGTTAAAGCTTGCACCAATGGAAGAGCGTATTTATCGTATGCGTTGTGTTGAGGGTTGGTCGATGGTGATTCCATGGGATGGCTACTCCTTATCCAAGCTCATTAATAAAGTAGAGCCATTAGGTTCTGCAAAGTATGTGGAATTTATCTCTCTGGCTGATCGTAAACAGATGCCAGGAGTGAAAAGCAATATTATCGATTGGCCCTATCGCGAAGGCCTGAGAATGGATGAGGCCATGAATCCATTAACGCTACTGACTTTTGGTTTATATGGCGAAGTGTTACCCAAGCAGAATGGGGCGCCGGTGCGCATCGTGGTTCCTTGGAAGTATGGATTTAAAAGTGCCAAGTCGATTGTGAAGATTCGGTTTACAGAAGAAATGCCCAAGACGAGCTGGAGTCAGTTTGATGCCCGCGAGTACGGCTTCTATTCCAATGTGAATCCCCTGGTAGATCATCCACGCTGGAGTCAGTCAACTGAGCGTCGCATTGGTGATGCAAAAGGTGTGTTTGCACCCAAAATAAAGACCCAGATGTTTAATGGCTATGGCGAGCAAGTTGCCAGTATGTATGCTGGTATGGATTTGAAGAAGTACTATTAGTCATGATGAAAATACAAGTTGCTTTAGTGAGCCTGCTACTCGCGGTTTGCTTGCCTGCTGATGGTCAAAGTGATACCCCAGTAAGAACGATTGCCTCTTTAGATGTTCCAAAGTATTTAGGTACTTGGTATGAGATTGCGAAATTCCCAAACTGGTTTCAGAAAAAATGCATTGGCAATACTAAGGCGGTCTATTCACTGAGGTCCGACGGTAATTTAAAAGTTCTCAATAGCTGCAAAACTGCTGATGGCGATATTTCTGAGGCCGAGGGTGAAGCGCGACAAGTGGGCGGAAAAGATTCACCGAGGCTAGAGGTACGCTTTGCTCCAGCATGGCTTTCCTTTTTGCCAATGGTATGGGGAGATTATTGGGTGATTGATCTAGACCCCCAGTACCAGCTAGCCATAGTCAGTGATCCTCGGCGGGAGTATCTCTGGATTCTTTCTAGAGCGCCGCAGTTAGATAAAAAAGTTTATGAAGATCTCTTGCAGAAATTGCAAATGCAGCAGTTTGATATTCGGAAGTTAGAAGTGACTGCGCAATCCAGCCCCAAGAATTAAAGTGCCCATCCGTTTATTGCCTCCAGGAATTGAAGTCTTTGAAAGGGGCTGGCTATCTGCAAATAATATTTTTCATTTTGGCGATGAGAATGTTTCCCTGGTTGATAGTGGCTATTGCGCGCATGAAGGGCTTACTCTCGAGCTGGTGCGCAACGCCCTGGTGAAGCATTCACTGCCCGGTTTAAATACAGTCGTTAACACGCATCTGCATTCAGATCACTGTGGCGGCAATGCTGCTCTAGTCAAAGCATTTGATTGTGAAATCCTCATTCCAGCTTCTGAAGATCAAGCAGTGATAGATTGGGATGAAGATTTATTGAGCTATCAAAATCTGGGGCAAGAGTGCCCGCGTTTTGCGCATCACGGTTTGCTAGTTCCTGGGCAGGAAATTCTGTTGGGACGCTTTCTGTGGCAGGTCTTGGCAGCTCCTGGTCATGATCCTCATTCCGTGATGCTTTACCAAGCAGAGCATCGTCTTCTGATTTCAGCCGATGCACTTTGGAAAGAGGGATTTGGTGTGATTTTTCCAGAGCTTTGGGGTGAGCCTGGTTTTGAAGAGGTCGCACAGACCTTAGATTTGATTGAGAGTCTACCAGTGAGTCTGGTGATACCAGGGCATGGCAAGCCATTTACCGATGTGGCTGGATCTATTGCGATAGCGCGATCTAGATTAGATTACTTAGCCTCTGGTCCAGAGCGAAATGCCCGCCATGGCGCAAAAGTTCTATTGAAATACAAGCTCATCGAGTGGCGAGCAAAAGATATTGATTTGGTGGCTGATTGGATTGAGAATACGCCAGCACTAAGAAGCGCTGCGAAACAGCTTAATATGGATATGCCAGAGTTTCTGCAGTGGTTGCCGAATGCTTTAGTCAAATCTGGTGCTGCTAAGTTAGAGGCGAACTCTTTAGTCGATGTTGCTTAATAGGGCTCTAAGCTCTAGAAGGTAAAAGAGAGTTTGCTGTAAACCGACCAATCATATTGTTGATAGGTTTGCACTACTTGTTTAGCTGCGCCTATGGCAAATAAGAAATGTGGATTGACGCGATGTGTCACCATAGCATCGATTGGTACAAACCAACCTCCGCCCGCTGTGTTGTAATTAATGCTGTTCTCATCCCAAAACCGAATTTGAGTATTGGCGCTAAGATTGAATCCCAGTGTGGGGTAAAGCTCTAAGCGCCGTATTAAAGCCGGCGTTGTTGAGCCGGGAGCGGTTCTAGGACTAAAGCCATAGAGGTAACGCGTCAAAGGTGAGAAATCAGAAAATATATTTGTCTCCGTATAGCTGGGTCTAAACGAAGTGCTTAATTGCGGACCAGCAGCCCATTGACCTTGATTTTGTAGCGGCGCAATTACACGCGCACCTGCATTGCCAAACCAAGTCGGCAGGCCTCCCCAAACGGTGAGCATGGCGGTGTTAGGAGTGTAGGCTCCAGTCGATTGATTGGTCTGCTGTGGACCGTAGTTAGCAAGATACGATGTGTCTAGCCTGGCTGTTCCATGCCAGTCACCAATATTGAGTGGGCTGTAGTAGCGCAGCTTGAGGGTGTCGCTATAGTTTTGCGAGCCCTGGTAGTCGTGATATCCCCAGAATTCTAGGACACGGTCTTTGGAGCGTTCTTGTGAGATATTTACAAGACCAAAGGGTAGGGCGCTGGACGTTTCATTGGCACAGACCCAGTATCCCTGGATGAGCAATAGAAAAAAAGTGAGTGTGCGCAAGAATGCCATATAAGCATTAATATTAAATGACTAATCCCATTTATTTGAAATTCGTAGAGGAAGTATGGAACATACCGTTTTAGTAACTGGCGCTACTGCCGGATTTGGTGAAGCAACTGCGAGGCGCTTTTTAGCGCATGGTCACAAGGTTATTGCTGTGGGTAGACGAGTGGAGCGCTTAGATGCCCTCAAGGCATCGCTACCTGCAGATCAACAGAAGAAGCTTCATACGATGGCAGTAGATGTATGTGATAGCGCCAAAGTGGATTCTCTGGCAGCATCTTTGCCTGCAGAGTTTGCCAAGGTCACCGTTCTCGTGAATAACGCAGGGCTTGCATTAGGTCTTGAACCGGCGCATAAAGCCTTCCTCGAAGACTGGGATCGTATGATTGATACCAACATCAAAGGCTTGGTGCATATGAGTCGTGCTTTTTTACCTGGTATGGTAGAGCGCAAAGTGGGGCATGTCATTAATCTGGGGTCTGTTGCTGCCAACTATCCTTACCCAGGTGGCAATGTGTATGGCGGTACTAAAGCATTTGTAAAACAATTTAGCTTAAATCTCAGGGCTGATTTATTTGGCACTCCAGTGCGTGTTTCTTGTATTGAGCCGGGTATGTGTGCTGGCACAGAGTTTTCAAATGTGCGCTTTAAGGGCGATGACAATAAAGCTGAACAGGTTTACACCGGTGTCAAGGCATTAAGTGCAGATGATGTTGCTGAAGCCATTTACTGGTCAGCAAATTTGCCTAGTCACATGAACATCAATGTTCTAGAGGTGATGCCTGTACAGCAATGCTTTAATGCTTTCAACGTACATCGTGGAGAGTTCTAAACTTACTTTTTCCACTGATAAAACTTGGGATAGACGCGCATTACCACTGGGCCGTCGAAATCCCAAGACTTGCAAGCCCCCAAATATAAAGGCGGCTTGTTTTCATCGGGGTCAAACAGTGCACCAGGAATGGATTGATAGGCTGCAGTAGCAATATTGTTTAGTAGCTCGCGTAAGTGCGTGCAGCCTTTAATTCCGCCTAGGTGCATCTCAATCGTTTTACGCCAACCTTTGCCAATGCGCTCTCCAATTAATGCATCCATAGGCGGGATGACCAAAGTACATTCTGGGTGAGGATGACCGTCCATTACCACTTCAATCGCTTTGATGGTGAGATGGTTGTCTAATGTAACTCGTACCCACATATCGTGAATTGCTTCTCCGGGCGACCAAGTTCTTGAGCCCGTCACAAAGGGATGGGACTTTGTGTCTTTCAAGTGACCCTCGATGTCCCATAGACCATCCTCTCTCGCATAGCCATAGAATGTGACTTCGCGTTGATGGAGTGGTGAGCGTGGTTTTGGGTCTGAAAGCATGGGAGTAGTGTGTGATCGGTGGGGATGCTCAATCATAATCAATTGAGGCTGAAGGCGGTGAGACTACTAAAATAAAGGCCCTCTATAGTATTCTGTACGGCATATGGCAAAACCCATCTCTTTAGAAAAAATCCTCTTTAGCCAAGGCTTCGGAACGCGTCGCTACTGTAGTGATCTGGTGTACGCCGAGCTAGTGAAAATCAATGGTGTTTTGGCTGAGGATCCCGAAGAGCGCATTACTACCGAAGGACTAGTTCTAAATGTCGAGGGTCAAGACTGGGAGTATCACGAAAAGGCTTATATTGCATTTAATAAGCCACCCAATTACGAGTGCTCCCATAAAACAACGCATCATCCTAGTATATATAGTTTGCTACCCTCCCCATTTGTGGAGCGTGGCTTGCAATGTGTCGGTCGCCTAGACTTTGATACTACCGGCCTCTTATTGATCTCGGATGATGGTCAGTTCATTCATAAAATGACTACGCCTAAAAAGAATATTGGTAAGGTCTATGAAATTACTACACCTGATCCCATTACATCGGCTCAAATAGAGCGCCTCTTAAAGGGCGTTGTCTTGGATGATGATCCAAAGCCTTGTTTTGCAACCGCATGTAAGCAGCTTTCAGAAAATGTACTTGCCATGACTATCGTTGAGGGGCGTTATCACCAGGTTAAACGCATGATGGCTGCAGTGGGTAATCATGTTACTAAACTACATCGAGTCGAAATCGGTGCCTATACAATGCCTGTAGATCTTGCAGAGGGCGAATGGCTCTGGTTGTATCCGGATGACTTAAAAAAACTTTCGCAAAGCGTTCATTCTTAAATGAAGCACACATTATGAAACAGACTTTATTGCCTAGTGACTTTGACTATCAGAAAAGCATCCCATTGTGGGTACTCGATGAATCTAAAAATACTATCTATCGCGAATTTAGATTCATCGACTTCAAGCAAGCATTTGCGTTTATGACCTTGTGCGCACAGTATGCCGATCAGATCGATCATCACCCAGACTGGTCAAACTCCTGGAATACGGTAGCGGTAGCCTTGACTACCCATTCGAGCAAAGGGCTGACCGACTTGGATATTCAGATGGCTCAAGCTATGGATCAATTTGCACTACAAGTCTAAGTCAAGCGCTGCTAATTAATGTTCGTCACCTTCGTGGTCTTCTTCGTTAATACTCATTAAGATTGTGGCGAGCAGGCCGTAAACTACTTCGGTGGAAATCATGCCATCTTCATCGAGTTCGTCAATTAAGTCATTCAAACAATCTTCCGTTGGCTCATTGAGCAAAGTCATTGCGCATTCGCAGCCATAGTCAAAATCTTCATCATTTTCAGTTTGAGCGTTGTCAGTCATAGTTATCCTTAATTGAGCTTTAAGGATAGCAAATTCAGGTTAAATTCGGTGGTTTTTGGTGGATCCGGTGATGGCCCCCTGCTGAGCATGGCTCTTAAGGTGTTATAGCTTTTCATTTAGTGAAATTCTTGTGCGACTGCAGCAAGTAAATAATCATTTATAGTGATTTCAGAATGAAAAAATAGGAGGCAGCATGCAGCTTAATGTGAATGGTCAAATTCATAATATTGATGTCGAACCCAATATGCCCTTGTTATGGGCGATTCGTGAAGCCGTTGGCCTGACTGGCACCAAGTACGGATGTGGTGTTGCCCAGTGTGGTGCCTGCACTGTCTACCTCAATGGTGAGCCAGTGCGCTCCTGTTCAATACCGGTTTCTGCAGTTGACGCTGCCAAGATCACGACGATTGAAGCCCTTTCTAAAGACAATTCACACCCAGTTCAAAAAGCCTGGATTGCGCTAGACGTTCCACAGTGCGGCTATTGCCAATCTGGACAGGTGATGGCTGCCGCTGCTTTATTAAAAAGAATTCCGAAACCGAGCGATGCAGATATTGATAGTGCCATGGCTAATGTTTGTCGTTGTGGTACTTATCAAAAGATCCGCGATGGTATTCATGTTGCTTCTGGCCAGAAGAAATTAGTAGATGTTTTGGCGCAATATGATGCTACCCCTGCAACGCGTGGTTAAGGAGATCAAGATGACATCTAACAATAAAAATATTGCATTAGAAAACCTTGCGCGGCGGGATTTCATTATCAAAGGTACGCTTCTTGGCGGCGGCTTGATGCTGGGAGTCGGCGCTATCCCGGATTTGGCTTATGCTGCCGGCGTTCAATATGATCCAAACACGCCAACCATGTATGGTGATGCTGAAGTGAATGCGTGGGTCAGCATTACTCCTGATGAAACTGTTTACATCAGAGTTGCCCGTTCAGAAATGGGGCAGGGTACTCGTACTGGTTTGGCCCAACTCGTGACCGAAGAGCTGGAGTGCAACTGGAAAAAAGTAAAAACGCAATCCGCCACACCTGGCCAGAGCCTAGCTCGCAAGCGCGTCTGGGGAGAGCATGGTACCGGTGGTAGTCGTGGCATCCGAATTTCAGAAGACTATGTGCGTCGTGGTGCGGCAGCGGCTCGCATTATGCTGCTCGAGGCTGCAGCGAAGCAATGGAATGTTCCAGTAGGTCAGCTCAAAGTGGATAAGGGTGTCATTACCCATATTCCAACAGGGCGCAAAACAACTTATGGCAAGGTTGCCCAATTAGCATCTACTTTGACTCCGCCGGATCCTAAATCGATTACTTTGCGTGATCCTAGGGAGTGGAAAGTGGCTGGACAGCCCTATGCCCGTATCGATACTGTCAACAAAGTCAATGGCACAAAGGTATACGGTATTGATTTACAGTTACCCAATATGCTGTGTGCCTCGATTAAAGCTTGCCCCGTCTTTGGTGGCAAGTTAGTAAGTTATGACGAAGCCAAAATCAAAGGCATGCGTGGCGTGAAGGGGGTCGTTAAAATTGACGACAGTACACTTGCCGTAGTTGCAGACACCTGGTGGCGTGCCAATACAGCGCTCAATGCTTTGCCAATTGTTTGGGATGAGGGTAAGGGCGCCAATACTTCGCAGGCTGGCATTGAAAAGATGCTGCGTGATGGCTTAGATGAACAAGGAGACTTTTGGCAGCGCAAGGAGGGTGATGCACCTGCGGCCATCAGTAGCGCCAGTAAAAAGGTAGAGGCAATTTATTACACTCCCTTTAGGGCGCATGTCACGATGGAGCCCATGAATGCCACTGTAAAAATTACGGGCAATCGTGCAGAGGCTTGGGTTCCAACGCAAAATGGTGAAGGATCGCATGCCGCCCTATCGGAAGCAACAGGTATACCGCTGGCTAATTGTGAAGTCTATAAACTAGATTCTGGATGCGGCTTGGGCCGTCGTGGCTCTACGCAAGATTTCACTACCTTTGCTGCTAAGGTAGCGCAACAATATCCAGGCATCCCAGTGAAAGCGGTTTGGAGTCGTGAAGAGGACTTGACTCACGATTATTACCATCCGATTGCGATGGCGAAGATGACCGCTGGTTTGGATAATACTGGCAATCTGACGGGCATGCATATCAAAGTATCCGGTCAGTCAATTAACGCCACTCTTGCGCCAGCTGCCATTAAGAACGGTAAAGATGAACGTCAGTTGCAGGGATTTTATGAGAAGGGTCCCGATGCACAGTTGGGTTATACCTTCCCAACTTTGCTAACAGAGTATGTGATGAAGAACACACATGTTCCTGTGGGCCCATGGCGTGGCGTGAATACCAATCAAAACGGTATCTTCATGGAATGCTTTATGGATGAGTGCGCTAAGGCTGCCGGTAAAGATCCGGTGCAATTTAGGCAAGCGCTGATGCAAAGCCATCCAAAACATTTAGGCGTTTTAAATGCAGCTGCCAAAAAAGCCAATTGGGATAAGCCTCTGCCTGCAGGCACCTATCGTGGCGTTGCGCAGTTCATGGGCTACGCTAGTTATTCTGCTTGCGTCGCCGAGGTCTCGGTAAAAAATAATATTGTCAACATTAGCCGTCTCGTCTTTGCATTAAATTGCGGTCATGTTGTCAATCCTTATTTGACACGTGAACAGATTGAAGGCTCTGTAGCTATGGCATTGGGCGCTATTTTTAATCCAGAGATCACTGTTGAGAATGGCCGCATCAAACAACAAAACCTCGATACTTATCCATTACTGAAGCTAGCCTCAACCCCCAGAATCGAAAGTGTTCTTGTACCCAGCTATGACTTTTGGGGTGGTGTAGGTGAGCCAACCATCTGCGTCGTTGGTCCGGCAGTTGCAAATGCTATTTCTGCAGCAATTGGCAGGCCAGTTCGAAACTTCCCCCTTAGTAAAGAAGGCTTGAGCTTGGCCTAGAGTAGTGGTGCTAGTGTAGTTTATGATGAAACGATCCATCCTTTAAATGGTGGGTCGTTTAATATGCGCTTATGAGCTATCTCAAGAGCGTGCTATTTTTTATTTCTCTATTGCCATTAGGGCGCTTGATATGGCTTGGCTTTTCTGATGATTTAGGCGCTAACCCAATTGAGTTTGCAACTCGCTCTACTGGTACCTGGGCGCTCGTATTTTTATGCATCACTTTAGCAATGTCACCACTGCGCATTCTCACTGGTTGGGTCACATGGATTAGGTGGCGTCGAATGTTTGGCCTCTTTTGCTTCTTCTATGCCTGCATTCATTTCTCGATTTGGTTTTGGCTGGATCAAAATTTAGATTTTCAGGCAATGTGGGCTGATGTACTGAAGCGCCCCTTCATCACAATGGGCTTTACAAGCTTTGCATTGCTAATCCCTTTAGCTGTGTCATCCAATAACTGGGCTGTGCGTACCTTAGGGAGGCGCTGGAGCTTAATTCACAAGTTGGTTTATGTCATTGCCTGCACAGCAATCATTCATTATTGGTGGCATAAAGCGGGTAAGAATGACTTGCAGACTGTTTCTATCTACGGATCTGTAGTCTTGCTATTGCTGCTATGCCGCCTACCTTGGCTAAGGAGCCGTCTCTCCCATACAATGGCTCGATGAATACCTACCTAAGCATTGCTCTCTGTCTTATATTGGTGAGTTGCTCAGTAACACCTCAAACTCCGCCACCCAAGGGGTCGCAGACTTCTCCTGTCTATACACCAGAGCAATTAAGAGAATTTAATAATCAACCCGTCGCTCTCAGTGAAGGGCCTTTTGGGCCTGTGGCTACACCACCCCCCACAAAGAGTCTGACCAAAAAGCCGCCTGGAAACTCGAAGTATTTTAGTCAGCCAGAGGGTGAGGAAGAGGCTGAGGCTATTGAAACCCAATCGTCCGATCCCTATACGCCAAGCACCCCCGTTTATCGGTTCTAGCCATAAGCAGCTGTTACCATTAAGGCTAATTTTTAGAAAGATCAAGCCCAATGAATTCATTCACCCGTTTGTTTATATCAGTGCGAAGCCCTCTATTGGCAGCCGCATTTTTATCGCTCGCATTTATTGGTAGCGTACATTCTCAACAAAGTGGCCTGCCGATCAATGCTGCCGCTTCTGTGAATGGAGCCATCATTACTAATGATATGGTGGAGCAGGGCATTCGGATGGCGACCTCACAAGGTCAGAAAGATAGTCCTGAGTTACGTCAAGCAGTTGTGCAGAAATACATTGAGGTATTACTTCTTTCGCAACGTGCTGAAAAAGATGGGTTAGCAAACTCTGAAAAAGCAAATACTCAACTTACATTGATCCGTCAAAATTATTTGGCAGATCTTGAGTTGTCTACCTTTATGGCGCAAAACCCAATTACTGACGCCGATGTTCAGGCTGAGTACAGCAGAGAAATTGCCTCACTTGGCCCACAAGGCATGCTGGTTGAGTACAAGGTGAGTGATATTGCGATTGCTACTGAAGCAGATGCGCAAGCGGCACTTGGGCGCATTAAAAAAGGGGAGTCATTTGATAAAGTGGCTAAGAGTGTTTCTCTTGCGCCCAATAGAGTGCAGGGCGGTGCAGTTGGCTGGGTGCAAGCTGGGCAGGTTGCACCGCAGATCTCAGCGGTATTGGTAAATCTCGGCAAGGGTCAGGTATTTCAAGCCCCGATTCAAATGCAACAAGGCTGGTATTTGGTAAAACTCGAGGATAAAAGAACTAGTAAGCCGCCCACATTTGAGCAAGCTAAAGCCTCGATTCGGAACGGCATAGCACAAAGAAAGCAATTTGAGTTTTTATCTCAGATCGCCAAAGAATCGAAGATTGTGATTCAGTAAATGATTTTGTAGCTATAAAAAAAGAGCTCCACGGAGCTCTTTTTGATTCATCCAATTGATTCCTATTTGCGCTCAAGCGTCACAAAATTAAATGTAATATCGCCTTCCGCTCCTGCAGTACGCTCCACTTCCCGCCAAGAGTCTAGATCTGGAACCTCAAAGAAGGTATCGCCATCATTGATATCGATATCAATTTCAGTGATGAACAGACGATCCGCTTTAGCAAAGGCCTGTTTAAAAAGTTGCTCTCCACCAATCACAAATACACGTGGCGTATCGCTTAGGCGTTCGAGAGCTTCGTCTAATGAGCCTGCAAGCTCCGCCCCCTCAATTTGGAATTGTGGATTGCGGCTCACTACGATATTGCGACGGCCAGGTAGTGGGCGACCAATCGATTCCCAAGTCTTGCGCCCCATGATGACTGGGTGACCCATGGTAACGCGCTTAAAGAATTGCAAATCAGCCGAGATCTTCCAGGGCATCTGGTTATCGCGACCGATGACATGATTGCGCGAGCGCGCAACAATCATGGAAATAGCAGGCTGTGTCATCAATTACCTTCTTGTTCTTAGATTGCTACTGGAGCTTTTATATGGGGATGCGATTCGTAACCCAGAATTTCAAAGTCTTCGAACTCGTAATCAAAAATAGAATCAGGTTTACGCAGAATATTGAGTTTTGGCAATGGGAAGAAATCCCTCGATAACTGAAGCTCAACTTGCTCTAAGTGATTGCTATATAAATGGCAATCACCACCAGTCCAGATAAAGTCACCAACTTCTAAATTGCATTGTTGCGCCATCATGTGCGTGAGTAGGGCATAGCTAGCAATGTTGAATGGTACACCTAAGAAAATATCAGCGCTCCGTTGATAGAGCTGGCAGGATAACTTGCCATCAGCAACATAGAATTGAAAGAAGGCATGGCAGGGTGCTAAAGCCATGCGCGGGATGTCTGCTACGTTCCATGCGGAAACAATAATGCGGCGCGAATCTGGATTCTTTTTGATGGTTTCGACTACTTCAGAGATCTGATCAATGTGCTTGCCATTCGGCGCCGGCCAAGAGCGCCACTGGTAACCATAGATGGGGCCGAGCTCACCATCTGGAGCTGCCCACTCATTCCAAATGGATACACCGCGCTCTTTCAACCAGTTGTTATTGGTACTGCCCTTGAGGAACCAGAGTAGTTCATAGATGATGGATTTGAGGTGAAGCTTCTTGGTGGTCACCATCGGAAAGCCATCGGCCAAGTTGAAGCGCATTTGGTGCCCAAATACCGAGATAGTGCCTGTACCAGTCCTATCGGACTTTTGGACTCCCTTAGCAAGCACTTCTTTCATGAGATCGTGATATTGGCGCATATAAATTTTGGTAAAAATGGGTTATGTGGGGTTAGCTTACTCGAATACGGGAGGACTCACCCCAAGAACTCTATGGAGCTTGGGTGAGGTGGTGGTGTACTGGAGTTGAACTTGTTTCTCAGGGTTTAAATAGGCTGCCGCTGCAAATGCGGCCAGAGCGGCTTCATGAAAGCCCGACAGAATAAGCTTTTTCTTGCCCGGATAAATATTGATATCTCCCACGGCATAAATCCCGGGGATGCTAGTCTGAAATTTTTCGGTATCAACACTCACTTGCTTACGATCAATATCTAAACCCCAATCAGCAATTGGGCCTAATTTAGGTGAGAGACCAAAAAAGATGAGGAGATCATCGACTGCGATCTCTTGATCCTTACCATCAATCTCAGTCACTACTATTTTGGAGATCTGATCACGCTCCACTTCGTAGCTGCTAATTTGCCCAATCAAGAATTGCATTTGTTTGTTTTTACAAAGCTCGCGTATTTTGGCAACCGATGCTGGTGCTGCTTTAAAGTCATCGCGTCGATGAATTAGGGTTACGCTCGCAGCTTTATCTACGAAATGTAATGTCCAATCCAATGCGGCATCACCGCCACCGCAAATCACAATCTTTTTGCCAGTAAATTGTTCCGGATTTTTAACGCTATAGAAAACCTGCTGACCTTCAAAAGCCTCTATGCCATCAAGCTTAAGGGTGCGGGGCTGAAAGGCGCCCACGCCGGCAGCAATAAAAACAGTTTTACTTAAAAAATGTTTACCCTGGGAGGTGCCAATCAGAAAGCGCCCATCGGCTTGTTTCTCAAGCTGAGTAACCTCTTGCTCCAAATGAAACTGGGCATCAAATGGCTCGATTTGTTTCAGTAAATTGTTGGTTAACTCACGTCCAGTACAAACAGGGATCGCGGGGATATCGTAAATCGGTTTATCTGGATAAAGCTCAATGCATTGACCTCCAGCCTCTGGCAGAGAGTCAATCACATGTGCTTTAATTTCTAGAAGACCAAGTTCAAAGACTTGAAAGAGACCCACAGGGCCGGCGCCAATAATGACAGCGTCGGTTTGTATGGGGGAGTGCAACACAAATTCTCGAAAAGGGAGTTAGGAAATTACTTTACCAACTGCTCGAGTTTATTTTTAACGTCTTTCCACTCATCCGCATCAGGAAGGGCGGCTTTAGATTTCGTAATAGAAGTCCAAGAGGGAGATAGATCAGCATTCAGTTTGATGAATGCCTGTTGATCACCGGGGACATCATCTTCTGCATAAATCGCATTAACAGGGCACTCAGGAACGCAGACAGCGCAGTCGATGCACTCATCTGGATCGATCACTAAAAAATTAGGACCTTCACGAAAGCAGTCAACTGGGCAAACATCAACGCAGTCTGTGTATTTGCAGCGGATGCAGGATTCGGTAACAACGTAAGTCATGGTGTTTAATCTAAAGAGCCCCAAAACTGGGTCTGCTAAGTTATAAAAGCTCAATTTTAGCCGAAATAGCCAATTTTTCAGGTAAGCGCCTGATTTCCAAGCTTAAAGACCCTTTTGGTGACTTTGTAAAATGAGAGCTATTCTCATGGTTATAAATGAAGGAAAAAGAGCATCTACTATGAAAATACTGATTGTTGGGGCGGGTGGCATTGGGGGCTTCTTTGGGGCCAAACTTCATCAGGCTGGGGCTGATATTACCTATCTGTTGCGTGAGAAGCGCCAACAGCTTATTCAAGACCAAGGTCTGACAGTGGAGACCCCTAAAGGTAACTTCACAATCCACCCAAAGACACTCTTGGCTGATCAGCTGGAGCCCGTGTATGACCTGATCATTCTGACGTGCAAAGCCTTTGATTTAGATGGCTCACTAAAATCTATTGCCAAAGCAAGCTCAAAAGGCATCATTCTTCCATTTTTAAATGGGCTCACCCACCTCAATACCTTAGATCGTCAATTTGGCAAAGAGCGTGTGATGGGTGGCGTGGCGCATATTGCGGCAACCATCTCCGAGTCAGGCTCTGTAAAGCAGCTAACCGAATTGGGTACATTGACGGTGGGTCCACGCACTCCAGGGCAGGAGGCGTTGAGCCAGGAACTTTTTACCTTGTGTAAAAAGACGGATTTCGATGCCTTTTATAAAGACAATATCGAGCAAGCACTGTGGGATAAATGGGTATTCTTGGCAACCTTGGCAGGTATGACCACAATCTGCCGCGGCTCGATTGGAGAGATTGCAGCTACACCTTATGGAAAAGACCTCAGTAAGCGCATGTTTGCTGAATGCTGCGCTATCGCTGCAAGCTGTGGGTATGCAATAGCGCAGAGCACCCAAGTAAGTTCTCAAGAAATTCTTACCAAGGAAGGGTCGCCCTTTACCGCCTCAATGCTGAGGGACTTGCTCGCAGGCAAAAGGAATGAGCATCAGCATATCTTGGGCGATTTGATTGGCTTTGCAAGCCCTGGGTCGATCGATTGCCCGTTGCTACAAATCGCCTATACCCATATGGCGGTAGAGAGTAAAAATAGCGCTTAACAAGGGCTTTCCCTAGGGCACTCCTTTTCTAAAGTCAAATCCCAATTGATTACACTTTAAGAATTGAAAGCAATAAACCCAACTACGAAAGAGTGGACCATGGAAGAGTATCGGCTGCAGATCGATAAAACAGCGAAACCATTATTGATTATTGATTACACCTTTGGGGGCGATCGAAATCTTGAGTTAATGAAATCCACCAACTTGCCTACCAGTTTACAAAACGCGAAGGTCAAGACAGAATTTGATTTAGCGCATGCATGGAGTGAATTTGCGCGTAAGTATTTAGAGGTCACCAAGGAGATCGCAGCCACCCCTATTTGCTGGCAGGGACATTACGATCAACTGGGCAGGGTCATGCTCGAAATGATGCGCTTGAGCCGTGATAAGCAGGAAATGGATGACAAAGAGGGTGTTTACGAGATGATTCCTAATCTTGAAGAAATTCCTTTTGTGAGTAAGCCCTCTGGCCTTGAGGACAAGATGTTTTGCCGTATCTGGCTTTCCTTGATTCGTCATCCAGCCTTTATTGAGATGGAGTTAGATGAAGATGAGTTGGCGGCATTCAACTACTGGCAAGGTTTATTTACCGTTGCCTTGGGGAAAACAAATAGCGAGCTACTTCAGCAGGCTGCTTAGTTCATCTCATTAGTAGGTATAAAAAAAGCGCTCCGTTGAGAGCGCTTTTTCTTTTACTAGAGTTACCTAAATTAACCTCCGTAGAGGAATCTTGGTAGCCACAATGTCATACCTGGCCAAATATACATGAAAACCATACAAGCGATCACGATGAACATGTAAGGCATCATGCCTGCAAAAATCTGGTTGAGCGTGACGCCTGGTGGTGATACGCCCTTAAGATAGAAGGCAGACATTGCAACTGGTGGTGACAAGAATGCCGCTTGCAGATTGACAAACACCAAGGTGCCCCACAAGAGTGGGTCGATATTGAAGTGAGCCAAAATAGGCAGGAAGATTGGGACGAAAATAACAATAATTTCAGTCCACTCTAAAGGCCATCCTAGGAAGAAGATGATCGCTTGAGAGAGCAGCATGAACTGAATTGGTGTTAGGTCTAGCATAAGCACCCATTTTTCGATGATCGATTGACCGCCCAAAATAGTAAACACAGCCGAGAAGAGCGCTGAGCCCACAAACAACCAGCACACCATTGAGGTTGTTTTTGCAGTCAAGAACACCGCCTGCTTGGTGCGTTCAAAGTCTAAGGTTCCAGCTTGAAGTGCCAGAATAAAAGCGCCCAGTGCGCCCACTGCTGCAGACTCAGTAGCAGTAGTGATGCCCAGGAGGATCACAGCTAGCACTAAGATGGTGAGAACACCCAAAGGCATCACCGACTCAATTAATAGTTTGAGAATTTCAAACTGCTCCTCATCTAGTTTGAGGTAGTAGTAAACCAATAGCAGGCCGAAGAGTACGCAAGTCAAGCCAAAATACAACTCGAAGTTTTCTGGCGGCCCATTATCAGCTTCTGCAACAGCCCCAGCTTCAATTGGGTCATCTCCAGACGCAGCATCGAGGGCAACCAGAGGCGCATCTTCTTCAACTTCTTTAGACTTGTTATTGTTCGATGTGGCGTCAATCGCTACGAGTGCATCATCTGCTGGCGCAGCAGTGCTAGTTGCCGTTGGTTTAGCAACTTGGGCGGCTACTGGAATATTCTGTGCGTCTTTTTCAGATTGCTGATGAATCATGACATACCACCACGCACCCCACATAGTGACTGCAACCAAAATAAATGGGGTTAATGCTGCCAATACATTCTTAACAATATTCTTGAAAGAGAGTTTTGCTTCAGTTGGCGCCTTCAGTAATTTGGCTGGAGCGAACAAAGCCTTGAATGAGGCTAGCAACATATTCTTTGAATAGTGCTCTCCTAAAAAGCGAATCGATGCAGGAACTGGCACGATCAATTGGTCGGCTGGAAGCTTTGGCGCAACCTTAGGATTAATTAAAGCCCAGCCAATGATGTAGACCAAATACAAGAATGCGAGAAAGAATCCTGGCACCATCGCAGCGGCATAAAGCTTCACTACTGATTGGCCTGCAACAGCTGCGTACACAATGATCATGACTGAAGGTGGAATCAAAATACCCAGGGTGCCACCAGCGGTAATGACGCCAGCAGCAAGGCGTGTGTCATAGCCTGCGTTAAGCATCGGCTTCATGGCAATCACGCCCATGAGTACAACCACAGCGCCAACGAGGCCGCTTGCAATACCCCAGAAGGTACAAACAATCAGAGTAGCTACCGCTAAGGAAGCTGGTACACGACGGAAAGCCAGTTGGATGCTGTAGAACATCTTATCTACTAGCGCCCCTCGTTCCATCACATATCCCATTAATACGAATAGGGGGATTGATAGTAGGACATCGTTCGTCATGCCGCCAAAAGTTCTTTGCACCATGAGGGTAAAGACTTTATTTGCAGCCCAGCTTTGCGATGGATCGTAGAAGGCTGCAAAACCAAACATCATGCCTAAACCCATGAGGGTAAAGGCTGTTGGGAAGCCCAGCATGATTACAACAATAATCAAGCCGAGCATGGCTAAGCCAAGAATTGGATCACTCATGATTTATCTCTTTAGTTTGGCCAATACGATGATGCGCTGCTTCATCGATTGTTTTGGCATTTTTGATGGCGAGTTGACGAGCTTCATCATCGACGTGAACTGAGGAAGCTAATTGCTGTTCAATTACATCGATTTCTTCGGCATCTTTTAAGCGTTCAGGCCATTCACCTGTTTTGAGGCAAACAATGCAACGCAAGATTTCTACAAAACCCTGCAACAGCACAAATGCTCCTGCAATTGGAATAATGGTTTTGAAGGGATATAGCGGCGGTCCATTAGCAATCTGGGTGGTGTGTTCACCAATACGCCAAGATTCTCCGGCATAGGTATAGCCGGCATAAACCAAAGCAGCGATTCCTGGTAAGAAAAAGGTGATGTACAAAATTAAATCCAGGGTTGCCTGTGTGCGCGGCTTCATTGATCCATAAAGGAAGTCACCGCGAACGTGACCGTTTTGCGCCAAAGTATATGCACCACACATCATAAACAGGGTGCCATATGCCATCACAGATAACTCACCAATCCAGGCCGATGGGGAATTAAATGCATAGCGTCTCACGACATCTGTAAAGACCATCAGCATCAATAGAACAACAAGCCAAGCAGCAGCCTTGCCAACGAAGGTGCTGATTTCATCTACTCTCAGCATGAATTTATCCATGAACTACTCTCCTAAAACAACTATGTATTTCTCAATCTAACTATGAAAAACCGGACGGGGTTACCGTCCGGTCATGATGCAAGCCATCACTAAAGAAGCTGCTTAGCCTTTAAAGTAATGGTCGTAAGCGATCTTCATGTCAACATTGACTAGCAAGTCCCAGCGAACTGCACGTTGGGCAAAGGCCTTTTGTGAATCAAGCACTTTCTTAAACATTGGGAGCTCGGAAGCCTTCTTCGCAATAATCTTGTCCCAAGCATTTAATTGGGCTACCAAGATAGATTTTGGAGTGGCGTAGAACTTAACCTTGTCTTTTGTTTGGAGCTCAGCAAAGTCCTTAGAGTAGCGATCAATTGCTTTCCATGACATATCTGCAGATGCTGCCTGGGTTCCGTATGAAAGAATGGCTTGGAGGTCTGCTGGCAAGGAGTTGAATTTCTTCTTGTTGAAGATAATTTCAAATTGCTCTGAAGGTTGATGGAAGCTTTGGAGCATGTTGACTTTAGATACGTCTGGGAAGCCCAAGATGCGGTCTGAAGTTGCATTATTAAACTCAGCAGCATCTAGAACGCCACGGTCCATTGCTGGGATGATTTCGCCACCAGGCAATGCTTGAACTGATGCGCCCATATCTGTGAAGATCTCAATAGAGAGACCAACCGTACGGTACTTTAAGCCCTTCAAGTCATCGACTTTAGCGATTGGTTTTTTAAACCAGCCCAGTGGCTGGGTTGGCATTGGGCCATAAGGGAATGAAACCACGTCAAGCTTAAGATCGCTGTATATCTCATTCAATAGCTGTTGACCACCGCCATATTGGTTCCAAGATAGGAGGGTATTCGCATCCATACCAAAAGCAGGACCTGATCCCCAGAGCGCTAGTGCAGGGCTCTTGCCGTACCAATAAGCTAAAACGCCATGGCCGCCATCCAATGTTCCGCTAGATACAGCGTCTAACATATCAAAGGCTTTTACAACTGATCCAGCTGGTAGCACTTCAATCTTGAGTCGACCACCAGACATCGCATTTACTTTTGTTGCGTAGTCATTGGCGTACTCATGGAAAATATCTTTAGCTGGCCATGTTGATTGGAAGCGCAAATTAATCGTTTGCGCATTTGAAATCATTGGGAAGCCCATTGCAGCGGCGCCGGCAGTGCCAGCAGCAGCATTCTTTAGAAACTTACGGCGTGGGCTGGTGTTCTTGGTCTCAGACATCTAAATCTCCTATGATCGTTTTTTTATAAGTTCACTACTGGATGAAATAAATCCTTTCTAGAGGTTATTCCAAAATGGGGCAAATGGGATTGAGGGTTTCCCCTCGATCAGGGCGTATTTTTATTGTGCATTGCATCAATATATTGCCCTCATTATTTTCAAGATCAATTTAATATACGGGATTGCCAAAGAGCAGGTGATTAGATAAACACAAGGACAGATATGAGTAATAAACCGAAAGTTTTAGTGGCTAGAGCAATATTCCCTGATCTGCTTGCCAAATTAGAGGAGTCGTTTGAGGTCCGCTCTAATCAGGCTGATCAAGTCTTTACCCCCGAGGAATTACAAAAGGAGTTGTCAGGCGTGGCAGGTGCATTGGTCACTGGTAGCGAACGTATTGACGCAACTGCTTTGGCTAATGCCAAGAACTTAAAAATCGTAGCGAATATTTCAGTGGGCTACAACAATTTCGATGTGCCTTCAATCACTGCAGCCGGTGTTATGGCGAGCAATACGCCAGATGTATTGACAGATACCACAGCTGATTTTGGCTTCGCATTATTAATGGCCACGGCAAGGCGCATTACCGAGTCTGAGCGCTGGATTAGAGAAGGTCACTGGGATAAATGGTCCATTGTGACAAACCCATTGGGCATGGATTTACATCACAGTACTTTGGGCATTATTGGTATGGGCCGTATTGGGCAAGGCATTGCAAAGCGTGCCCTGGGCTTTGGAATGAATGTGATTTATCACAATCGCAGTCGTCTGCCTGAGGCTGATGAAAAAGCTTGCGGCGCAAAGTATGTCTCTAAAGAAGAATTACTTCGCACCGCTGATCACGTAGTCTTGGTATTGCCATACACAGCAGAAAATCATCACACTATTGGCGCCAAAGAAATTGCGCTCATGAAGCCTACTGCGACCCTGGTAAATATTGCCCGTGGTGGCATTGTGGATGATGCTGCTTTGGCGCAAGCACTTAAAGAGAAAAAGATTTTTGCTGCAGGCTTAGATGTATTTGAGGGTGAGCCCAAAGTCAATCCTGAATTACTGAAACTCAGTAATGTGGTGTTGGCTCCGCATATTGCTAGCGCAACCGAAAAGACTCGTAGAGCAATGATTGATTTAGCGGTAGAAAATTTACGTGCTGCAATTGCCGGTAAGAAGCCGCAAAGCTTGATTAATACAGAAGTATTTAAAGGCTAAAGCTGATTGCAAGAAACAATAAAGCCGAGCAATGCTCGGCTTTATTGTTTTATATCTTCTTAGGTTTTATTGATGTCTTGCGAATTACTCAGCTTCAATCTCTTCAGGTAGCTCGCGTAAGGCTAATTCAATTCCACCAAATTTGCCAGCGACCCAGTTATACACCTTGCAAGCAATCCACAGTAAACCAAAGCCAAGGAGGGCATTCAGAATGAGGGCAGACAGCACGGTAAATCCTGGAATGGCACCGTCACGAACAAAGGCAACAAATAAGGCCAACAAGACGATCGGAACAGAAAAACATAAATAAACCAAAACGAGTGTTTTGGCGGTGTGCATTGGGTCTAGGAAGACGAGTTCTTTTTTGCTAAGTTTCATAATGATGCAATCTTAAAGCAGTCCTTCAAAAAGCGCCACATCTACCCAGTCACCAGCAGCAATATTTCCTTGGTCGTGAGCGAGGATGACAAAGCAATTTGCTTCGCTCATTGAGCGCAAAATCCCAGCACCCTGGCTGCCGGTGAGTCTCACGGTCGGACGTCCTTCGGCATTACGCCCCAAGATGGCGCGTTGAAACTCTGTACGACCAGGTTTCTTTCGAATGGGGGCCTCAGAAATCGCTTGAGTCATTGGGGGCTCAGTCTGGTTAGAGCCGTTCAGTTGCAGGAGTGCAGCTCGAACAAATTGGTAGAAAGTCACCATTACGGCTACTGGGTTGCCGGGTAAGCCAAAGAACAATGTTTTGCGTTCAGAGGCTCCTGCAGTAGCTTTGAGGATGCCAAAGGCCATCGGGCGTCCAGGACGCATCGCAATTTTCCAAAAGCCAACATCACCTAACTCTTGCATGATCTGCTTGGTGAAGTCAGCTTCTCCAACAGAAACTCCCCCAGAGGAAATTAAGACATCCGACTTTGTGGCTGCATCAATAAATGCTTGCTTAAGTGCTGCGGGATCATCACGCACGATACCGCAGTCAATGATTTCGAGATTGAGGCGATTGAGTAAACCAGTGAGGCTATAGCGATTGCTGTCATAGATGCTGCCAGCATCTAATGTTTGTTCTAGTGATCGCAGCTCGTCGCCGGAGGACAGAATTGCTACCTTCAGTTTGCGCTTTACTTGAAGCGTGGAGATTCCCAATGATGCAGCTAAACCTAAATCAGAGGGGCGCAATAAACGACCGGCCTGAATCGCAGGTTTGCTTTGTTTTAAATCCTCACCACGCAAGCGACGATTCTCGCCAGGCTTTAATTGATTCTGCTTAAACTCAATCTGTGTTTCAGTTTGTGTAATGGTTAATTCCTGCGGAATGACTGTGTCGCAGTCAGCCGGCATCACAGCACCAGTCATGATCTTTAAACACTCACCCTGATTGATCTTACCTTTATAAGGCTTACCTGCAAAAGCAGTACCTACTATTTCCAGAGAGATATTGTTATCGCCTGTACCTAGGCATTTGCCATTGAAGGCATAACCATCCATTGCAGAGTTATCGGCCGCAGGAACATCAATTGGCGAAAGTAAGTCTTGAGTAAGAATGCGGTTGATGGCTTGATCTAGAGAAACTGTTTCGATATCTTTCGGATCATGAAGCGCCCTAGACTCTTCAATGAGTTCGTTGACTAACTGAGAAATGGCTTTACGAGCCTCATCCACGTGCAGCGATGAAGTGAGCAGAATTGGACTATTGGGTGAGTGCTTCATACAGAGGCCTCTTCTAATGCTTTTAATTCTTCAGGAGTATTGACGTTGGCAAACGCTTGCGCATCATTAAACACCACAGTACTACTGCGAATTTCTTTAAACCATCGATCGATTTTGAGATCACCCTTTTGTAGAAAAGTTTTCAGTGACTCTTGAAGATTGCTACGCATTAAACAAAAAACGGGTTGCGCCCAAACCTTGCCATCCGACTCACTACTAGAGGCATATACCAGCTGAAAGTCACCGCGGTTCATTTCGGCAGCTAGTTTTGTACCTAGATCTATTGGCAATAAAGGTGAATCACAAGGGGTGGTCAGTAGGTAGGTAGTTTTGCAGACTTTGAGGCCTGCAGAGAACCCTGCCAATGGCCCTGAAAAATCTGGAGTTTCATCCATGATGACGGGGTGACCATAGCCAGCGTATTTTGTAATGTTGCGATTGGCATTAATGAGGATTGGACCAACCTGGTTCTTGAGTTGTGCAATGGTCGATTCAATCAGTGGTTTATTGTGAAAAGAAATTAACCCCTTATCAACGCCCCCCATGCGTTGGGCACGACCACCAGCCAAGATGAGACCAGTAATTTGCTCAGGGGAAATCATTAGCCGCCGATATAAGACATTTCGACCTTGCGATTGCTGGTCGATTGATTGATGGTATTCGAACCACGAATCTCAGAGTAATGATCATCGCGTGTTGCCCAAGTATTCATAATCGCATTTGCAATCTCTAGATCGCTTTTTCCTGAGCGCAATAGAGTCTTGAAATCAAACCCTTCATTTGCAAAGAGGCAGAGATACATCTGGCCATCTGTGGAGATGCGAGCACGAGTGCATTCATGGCAGAAGGTTTGGGTAACGCTGGAGATCACACCGACTTCACCCGAGCCATCGACATAGCGCCAGCGCTGGGCAACCTCACCGGTGTAATTAGCTTCAATTGCCTCTAAGGGATAGACTTCATTGATGCTGGCAATAACTTCTTTAGACGGCAGTACCTCTGCCATATTCCAACCATTGGAACTGCCTACATCCATAAATTCGATAAAGCGCAGAATGACGCCACTGCCTTTAAAGTGTTTTGCCATAGATACGATCTCGTGATCATTCGTACCTTTTTTAACTACCATATTCACTTTGATATTCCCAAAGCCAACTTCCTTAGCGGCAGCAATGCCATCTAAAACATCTGATACCGGGAAGTCCACATCATTCATTTTTCTAAAGGTGGCATCATCAAGACCATCTAAGCTAATCGTCAGTCTTTGTAAACCGGCAGCTTTTAATGCAGCAGCTTTTTTGCGAAGGATGCTGCCATTTGTAGTTAGAGTGAGATCGAGTGGCCTTCCTTCTGGCGTGCGCACCTCCGCCAACATTTCTATCAGTAGTTCTAAGTTCTTGCGCAGTAATGGTTCGCCACCAGTTAAGCGAATCTTCTCGACACCCAAGGTGGAAAAGATTGAAGTTAAGCGAGCAATCTCCTCAAAGCTCAATAGTTCTTTGTGAGATAGGTAGGGGTAGCTCTGATCAAAGACTTCCTTGGGCATGCAATAGGTGCAGCGGAAGTTACAACGATCGGTGACTGAAATACGTAAGTCACGCAAAATGCGTCCACGAGTATCTTGGGTGTTGCCGTGAGGCGTAATGAGTTGCGCCCCAATAGACGGGTCGAGACCTTTGCCTTCATCGATACGGATGGGGATCACTTTGGGGATGACTTTTTCAACCATATGCACAATTATGGCCGTGAAACGGTGTTTCTGCCAAACCGCCAAATATCCTTATGGGATAAATGACGGTCTGGAGAAAAACTGGAGTACGCGTTAAACCGTTTTTTCTTGTCCGCCGGTTTCAACTAGAACCATTGGACCTTCTGGCAGACTTGCTGCAGGTTTTGGCGCCCTACCTAAGCTACTTGCCTCAGGCTGAATCTGGCTTTGTGCTTCTGCATGTTTCGAGGCATCAGTAGCGACCCAGATCATGCCAGCAGATTCCACCACGCTGTGCAATGGAGTTTCTTCAAGCGCCTGAAAGGCAACCTTAGGAAGCTCCGGCGCAGGCTTGGCAATAACTTCAACAGTAGAAACTGCTGCTACTGCAACTGGGGTTACAGGAGGGGTGCTCAGAGTAGCTTGCGCCGAACGATTTGATTGACGAGGAGGGCGTGGTGCTCTTTCGGCCCTTTCTTGTTTTTCGGCAGCAGGTTTTGCATTACCAAAGCTATTAGAAAGATTCTGCATCGGCATAGATGCGGATGCACCAGCCATGCCGACTGGAGGACCAGAAAACGGAATCACTGATGAAGTTGCCACTTCTAAAGTACTTGCATCACCATTTTCTGCGCGCTCGCCACGATCATTTCTGTTACGACCACGGCCACGACGATTACGACCACGGCCACGACGCTCTTCACCATCAGTGCTCGGTGCTGCTTCTGAACCTGGTGTAGCTTCTGTGGCAGGAGTTACTGCAGCTGGGTTTGCTTGACGCTCTGGCTTTGGACCATTCTGGTTACGGTTGCCGTTACGGTTATTGCGGTTGCCGTTGCGGTTGTTATTGCTTTCAGAAGCGCCTTCGGCTGCAGTCGCTGTAGGACGCTCTGCGCGCTCACCATTGCGTTCGCCACGACGGTTGCGACCACGATTGCGATCGCCACCATTACTGTTGCCATTGCGCCCTTGATTGCGACCACGGGCATTGCTTGGGGCTGGTTTTTCTTCTACTGCAGGCGAGGAGGAGAATAGCTTCTTGATAAATCCAAATAAACCACCAGAGCTTTCAGCTTGTACTTGCTCGGTACGTGCAGGACGTGGTTGGCTGATCGGCGCAGGTTGTGTTGGGGTGATGCCCTTAACGGCTGCTTCAGGACGAGCTTTCACATCAGCGTCTTTGCGACTTACTGTAGTGTCAGTTTCGAGTTCGCGAGCAGCTTCTTCAGCCATCACATAGCTAGCTTTTTGATCATCCAGACGTGGATCATCATGACGTAAACGCTCTAGCTTGTAATGTGGGGTTTCTAAATGCTTGTTCGGAACCATTAAGACGTTTACTTTGAAGCGAGTCTCAATCTTGATCACTTCAGCACGCTTTTCATTCAAGAGGAATGCAGCCACTTCGACTGGCACCTGAGTATGAATCGCTGCCGTGTTCTCTTTCATTGCTTCTTCTTGGATGATGCGCAGAACTTGCAATGCAGAAGATTCGGTATCGCGGATGTGACCTGTGCCGTTACAACGCGGGCAGGTTACATGGCTACCTTCAGAAAGGGCAGGGCGCAAGCGTTGGCGTGACATTTCCATCAAGCCAAACTTAGAGATTTTGCCCATTTGTACGCGGGCGCGATCATGACGCAGGGCATCGCGGAGGCGATTCTCAACATCTTTTTGAGCCTTGCTCGATTCCATATCAATGAAGTCAATCACGATCAAACCACCCAAGTCACGTAAACGTGCTTGACGAGCGATTTCATCGGCAGCTTCCAGGTTGGTGCGAGTAGCGGTTTCTTCAATATCCGAACCACGGGTTGCACGTGCAGAGTTGACGTCCACAGAAACCAGAGCTTCCGTGTGGTCGATCACAATGGCGCCACCAGATGGTAATGGCACGGTTCGTGAGTAGGCAGTTTCAATCTGGTGTTCAATTTGGAAACGAGAGAACAAAGGCACATCATCTTGATAGCGCTTTACTCGTGGCAAATTGTCTGGCATCACTACTGACATAAATGCAGCAGCTTGTTCATAGATGTCATCGGTATCAATGAGGATCTCGCCGATATCGGGCTGGAAGTAATCGCGGATTGCGCGGATCACTAAGCTGGATTCGAGATAAATCAGTAGGGGTGCTGAATTGCCTTTAGCGGCCTCATCAATCGCTTTCCATAACTGCATGAGGTAACTTAAGTCCCATTGCAGTTCTGTAGCGTCACGACCAATGCCAGCGGTACGAGCAATGATGCTCATGCCATCAGGTACTTCTAGTTGAGCCATTGCTTCACGCAGTTCTTGACGGTCTTCACCCTCAATGCGACGAGAAACGCCACCTCCGCGTGGGTTATTTGGCATTAATACCAAATAACGGCCAGCCAAGGAGATAAAGGAAGTTAAAGCGGCGCCTTTTTGGCCACGCTCCTCTTTTTCTACTTGAACAATGATTTCTTGACCTTCGCGCAAGGCATCCTTAATGGAGGCATTGCGAACGTCTATACCCTCTTTGAAATAAGTTCTGGCAACTTCCTTGAAGGGTAAAAAGCCATGACGCTCTTCACCATAGTTGACAAAACAAGCCTCTAGCGAAGGCTCAATGCGGGTAATCACACCTTTATAAATATTGCCTTTGCGTTGTTCGCGACCGGCAGCTTCAATATCAATATCAATGAGTTTTTGACCATCAACGATGGCAACTCGCAACTCTTCTTGTTGAGTTGCATTAAATAACATGCGTTTCATAACACTCTCCTATGGGGGAGGATGTCGTTGCGCGCTGCGTTAGGGGGACAAGTTTGATGCCGCAAAGGACTAAGCCGATGGCGGTATTTAAGTGTGGATCATGCAAATCTAGGCGCTTTTTGCCTAGTTCACCAAGTTAACTGTTGGTCAATTCGGTGCCACACTTGACGATCGCCGCAGAGACCTCCTTTAGGTCATCAATGCAGGCGCGCGCCTAAAAACTGTCTTCTAATCGCGGGTCGCGGCATACGGCACACCAACCCTGCGCCTCATTACAACGGGGGAGGGGCAACCCCGGGAGTCATTTAAAGGGCGACTCCAAGCTCCACGATTCAAACCTGACTTCAGGTTGGGATCAAGCCAATAAATTGGCTAGAGCGTTGATTATACGGCACAAGTTGAATGACAATGGGGTATTGTTGAGTCCCTTGTCATCCTCTACCGAGGTCGCAAGAGAGATAAATCATGAAATTCGACCCTATATTTAAGCCAAAAGTAGCTTCAGCCCCAGCGACAGTGCATCTACAGACTATCGGTCCGGAGGAGGCTGGACAGCGCTTGGATAACTATTTGCTCCGCTGGGCCAAAGGGGTCCCCAAAAGCCATGTCTACCGGATTATTCGCTCGGGGGAAGTGCGGGTAAATAAGAAGCGGGCCGAACCAACTACACGCCTGGTCGAAGGGGATATCGTACGAGTGCCACCCGTCAGAATTGCTGAGCCCGCCCAAATGGCTGCAGTCAATAGCGCTCAAACTAAATCTCGGGCCCACGGTTACTCAGACAAAATGCCAATCCTGTTTGAAGATGAGGCTCTCTTAATAGTAGATAAGCCTCCCGGTTTGGCAGTGCATGGCGGATCTGGAATTGCTTTGGGGGTGATTGAGACTTTGCGCATCACCCGCCCTGAATTGAAATTTCTGGAGTTAGTTCACCGTTTAGACCGAGATACCTCCGGCGTATTGCTGCTTGCCAAAAAGCGCAGTGCTTTAGTGGAGTTGCATCGCCAAATTCGTGAAGGTCAGACGGATAAGCGTTACTACTTGCTTGCCCATGGAGCAATTGAGCAGGGTGCTCAAGTGATGCAACTCAAATACCCGCTCCATAAATATCTTTTAGCCAATGGTGAGCGCAGAGTTCGAGTAGACCCCGAGGGACTACCAAGTCATACAGCTTTGCGCGTTACTAAGGTAATGAAACGTGAAGATGCTGCTATTACCCTGGCCGAAGCTCAATTGAAAACAGGCCGAACCCATCAGATCCGTGTGCATTTATTGAAGCTCGGTCATGCGATCTTGGGTGATGACAAGTACGGCTTTGAAGATCAAGATAAATTCATTAAATCGAAGCGTCTTTATTTGCATGCTCACCTAGCTGGGTTTACACATCCGCGTACTGGCGAGAAGATGCGGATTGAATCCCCGTTGCCAGCAGAGTTTGCGGCGATGATGAAGAATTTTCAACAAACAGAAGAGTCATAACAAGTGGATAAATCCAATCGCCGCTATGACCTGATTGTGTGGGATTGGGATGGAACCATTATGGATTCAACGCCAACCATCGTGCATTGCATTCAGCAGGCCTGTCGTGACTTGGGTTTTAAAGAGCCCGATGATGCATTAGCGAGCTCAGTCATTGGTTTGGGAATTCAGGATTCATTACGCAGAGCAGTTCCTTGGATTGAGCCGGTGCACTTTCCAAAATTGACGGATCGTTTTCGGTATCACTATTTAGCAAAAGATCATGAGCTCGATTTATTCGTGGGCATTCGTCAGCTCTTGGAAAAACTTCGAGCCGATCAATATCTATTGGGTGTGGCCACCGGTAAATCCAGGGTAGGCTTGGATCGCTCTTTAAAACACCACCAAATTGCTCATCTCTTTCATGAAACACGGACTGCCGACGAATCTTTTTCAAAGCCGCACCCAGGGATGTTGCTTGAGTTATCCGATGTAACCCAAGTGCCCACCCGTCGGATGTTGATGATCGGTGACACTACACATGATTTGGATATGGCAGCGAATGCTGGAGTAGATGCGGTGGCAGTGACGTATGGCGCGCATCCTCTCGATACCCTAAAAACATCCCCATCATTGGCGCATGTAGATGATGTGGCACAACTGTCACAATGGCTCAAAGATAATCTGTAAATACGCAATACTAAGGAATTAAGATGGAAAATAATCCAAGCCCAAACTGGGAACGTCAAGCTCTTGAGCATTTGCTCCTGGAGAACTTGAAAGAGAGTCGTAAAGCCCGTCGCTGGAAAGCTGTACTGCGCGTACTGACTTTAGTGGCAATGATTGGAGTGATTCTTTCGGTGTTTGATTTTCATCTACCAGGGCGCGGCATGGGTGTAGAAAAGCACACCGCTATGGTTACATTAGAAGGTGAAATCTCATCAAGCTCCATGGCAAATGCTCTGGACATTAACTCTTCATTGGTTTCTGCTTTTGAGAATGAGCACAGTGCTGGCGTTGTTCTGCGCATCAATAGTCCTGGCGGTTCACCGGTGCAAGCGGGGATGATTAATGATGAGATTCATCGTTTGCGTAAGCTTTATCCCAACAAACCCTTTTACGTTGTAGTCGAAGATATCTGCGCCTCCGGTGGTTACTATGTTGCAGTTGCTGGTGATCAGATCTTGGTGGATAAGGCCAGCTTGGTTGGTTCAATCGGCGTGATCATGGAAGGTTTTGGCTTTACCGGTTTGATGGATAAGTTAGGCGTTACTCGTCGCATGATTACCTCTGGATCCAATAAAGGCATGCTTGATCCATTCAGCAAAGAAAACCCTAAGCAAGTGGAAATGGTGAAAACCATGATCGATGAGATTCATCAGCAATTTATTGCAGTGGTGAAAGAAGGTCGTGGCACGCGTTTAAAAGACGCACCAGATTTATTTTCTGGACGCATCTGGAATGGTGAGCAGGCCGTCAAGATTGGTTTAGTAGATGGTTACGGCACAGTAGAGTCGGTGGCACGCGACATCTTTAAAGCCCCGGATATTTTGGACTACACCATGAAAGAAAATTTTGCGGAGCGTGTGGCGAAACGTTTTGGTGCAGAGGCTGGCGCAGCTGCTGGCAAGGTTTTGGTGAAGACGCCAGACTTGAAATAAAAACAAATCAGCAAAACAAAGCTCTCAAGATCAGGCCAATAGTAGAAATACTGTTGGCCTATTTTGTAGTGAAGCGCATGCAGCTTCATTTGGGTAGCGTTTGCGCCAATCTGCAATCGATAGTGTTGCAATCATTTCTGTTGTGAGGCTGAGATCTACGCCCAAGCAAAGTAAAGATTGTGGGGCTAAAGAACTTAAGCAAGCCATGAGCATCGCTGTATTGCGATAGGGTGTCTCAATCCAAATCTGAGTTTGCTGTAATTTGCGAGACTCCGCCTCCAACAGCTTGAGTTTGGCACTACGCTCATGCGTATCGTGAGGCAGGTATCCCTGAAAGGCAAAACGCTGGCCATTGAGACCGCTGGCCATTAATCCTAGCAAGATTGAGCTAGGACCGACTAATGGCTTCACTTGTGCTCCGAGTTGGTGTGCCGCTAAGACCAGCTCGGCACCAGGATCGGCAACACCTGGCACGCCGGCTTCAGACATTAAGCCCATATCATTGCCGGCAACTAGTGGTTTGAGTAAATCTGCAGGCTTCACAGCATCACCATACTTGGCGTTACGAGCTGCGCCTCGCCATTCGCTCATGTGCATTTCTTGAATAGTGCAAGCCAATGGAGAAATGCTATCGACTGCTTTTAATAAGGCGCGTGCTGTTTTGGCATCCTCAACAATCCAATGCTTTAGTTTGGCAGTTTGCAAAAGTGTTTCACTGGGGAGCACCCATGGCAATTGCTCAGTGCGTGCATCATCGCCTAATGTATTAGGGGTTAAAAAGAGTGTGCCTAGCTTTGCCATGATTCATTTTTCGTTGGAATGCTAAATCCAGCATCACGCAATAAACCCGTTAGAGCAATCAGTGGCAAACCAATGAGGGCGGTCGGGTCGTCGCTCCTAATGGAATCGAGAAGGCTAATGCCAAGGCCTTCAGACTTGGCGCTACCAGCGCAGTCATAAGGCTCTTCTGCAAGTAGATAGCTTTCTAAAACATCATCAGAGAGTTTACGAAAAGTAACTTCAGTCGGCACGTTTAATGTCGTTTGGTTATTGCCATTCATTAAACAAAGTGCTGTATGAAAAGTCACTGTCTGGCCGCGCATGACTTGGAGTTGGGCTAAGGCCCTTTCAAAATTACCAGGCTTGCCAATTGCGGCGCCACATAAATCGGCCACTTGATCAGAGCCAATCACCCATGCATTGGGATGCTCTTTAGCAACCGCCGCTGCTTTTGCAGCTGCAAGACGTAATGCCAATTCGAGAGTGCTCTCGCCAGTGAGCGGTGTTTCATCGACTTCAGGAGAAACAACTTTAAAAGGAATGCGCAAGCGTTCTAAAAGCTCGCGGCGATAGGTCGAGGTGGATGCCAAGATGAGGGGTGGATTGCTTAAGTTGCTCATTGCTGCTGACTTTCGAGGATGCCTTGATTTAGACTGATGCCATGAATCGTAATCAAGTTTTACCTCAAGTCCAGTTATCGGCCGAACCTCATGCCTTAAAAAGGGTCGATTTTTGTGCACCTCAGTCCTATCAGGGCGCTGGTTTTTTGGCTATTTCTGATATGCCCAGGCTTGCTGAGGAGGCTTCAAGCATTAATCCCGGCGATGGCTTTGAATGGCAAATGAAGACCCACTTCGAAGATTCGCCGGGTAGTGAGCCCCGCCAAATCCTGGAATTAGCCTTAAAAGGCCGTCTACACCTGATTTGCCAGCGTTGTTTGCAAGACTGCGCCTTGGATTTGGATGAAAAAAGGCGCTTCGTTCTCCTGGCATCGGAGGCTGAGGCTGATGAGTACCCCATGGAAGACGAGGAGCAGGACCCTTTAGTGGCAAGTCAGCATTTCAACCTCTTGGAGACAATTGAGGATGAGGTTTTACTATCTTTGCCCTTGATTCCAAAGCATCCAGAGGGTTTTTGTGAGCCCCACAGCTCAGTTTTTGGGCTGGAGGAGGGCGATGAGGGGGTTGATGAGCTTGAAAATCCCTTTAACATATTGAAAAATATCAAGAAAAACTGATAAATGGGCTTTTACGCCCCCCTGTTGTTTTCAGTAGTCTCTATTGATAAATCAAGCATTTAGACGCTTTTCCATGCTAGAATGTCGCCTTGCTTAGGAGTTCAATATGGCCGTTCAACAAAACAAAAAATCACCTTCCAAACGTGGCATGCACCGTGCGCACGACTTTTTGACCGCACCTGCTACGGCTGTTGAAGCCACAACTGGTGAGGCTCATTTGCGCCACCACATTTCACCAAATGGCTACTATCGTGGCCGTAAAGTTGTTAAAACTAAAAACGACTAATTTTTTTTAGTCTAAATAGATCGAAGCGGCTCCCTAAAAAGCCGCTTTTTTCTTAGATAAATCACTTGCAGCAATCAATGAGTTTATGAGCGTTACTCTAGCTATTGATGCCATGGGCGGAGATCATGGGGTCGTCGTTACGGTTCCTGCCGCCTGCGATTTCCTAGAAAAACACGCTGATGTGAAGATTACCCTCGTGGGTGATCCTGATTTAATCAAACAAGTCCTGAGTAGGTCGCCAAACGTTCCGATGGAGCGTATTCAAATTATTGCTGCAAGCGAAGTGGTATTGATGGATGACCCTATCGAAGTTGCTTTGCGTCGTAAAAAAGATTCCTCCATGCGTGTAGCCATCGAGCAGGTAAAAGAAGGTGCTGCGGATGCTGTGATTTCTTCCGGTAATACTGGCGCACTCATGGCGATTTCTCGCTATATTTTAAAAACCCTTGAGGGCGTTGACCGCCCAGCTATTGCAACTGCCATTCCTAATGAGCTAGGAGGCGGCACAACCATGCTTGATCTGGGTGCAAATGCTGACTGTGAGCCTATGCATCTTGTCCAGTTCGCGCAAATGGCAAACGTCATGGTTCAGGTTGTAGATGGTAAGCAAAACCCATCGGTTGGCCTGCTAAATATTGGCGAGGAAGTTATTAAAGGGAATGATGTGGTTAAGCAAACCAGTGAGTTACTACGTCAGACCAATTTGAATTTTTACGGGAACGTTGAAGGCAATGACATTTTTAAAGGCACTACCGATATCGTGGTGTGCGATGGATTTGTGGGTAATGTGGTTTTGAAGGCTAGCGAAGGTTTAGCAAAAATGATGAGCGGCATGATTCGTGAAGAATTTAAGCGCTCACTCATGACTAGGTTAATGGCGTTTTGTGCCATGGTGCCATTACTTCGTGTACGTAAGCGTGTTGATCATCGTCGTTATAACGGTGCGGTATTGTTGGGTTTGCGCGGTTGTGTGATTAAGAGTCATGGCTCGGCAGATCGTTTTGCATTTGGTTTTGCATTAGATCGCGCTTATGAAGCTGCCAAGAATCGCATGGTTGAGCGCATTGCCGCTGCCTTTGTAGTGGAGACAAAAGAATGAGTATTTTTGCAAGAGTGGCTGGAACTGGAAGCTACCTTCCTGAGCAACGTTTAACCAATCAGGATTTGGTGGAGCGCTTGGCAAAGACGGGCCTAGAGACTAGTGATGAGTGGATTAGGACTCGTAGCGGAATTTCTGCACGCCACTTTGCTGCTGAAAATGAGTTAACGAGTGACCTAGCAGTAAAGGCTGCTCAAGCTGCATTAATAAGTGCTGGCATGACTTCAGAAGATTTGGACCTCATCATCTTGGCTACCTCAACGCCGGATCATCTGGGAGGTTTCCCAAGTACAGCTTGCGTAGTGCAAGATAAATTAGGCGCTCATACAGCCTGTGCTGCTTTTGATGTACAAGCTGTCTGTGCTGGCTTTACTTACGCCCTAGCAATTGCAGATGCCTTTATTCGTTCTGGTTCATACAAGAAAGTATTGGTGATTGGTGCTGAAACTTTTTCTCGTATTCTGAATTTCCAAGATCGTGGTACTTGCGTCTTGTTTGGGGATGGCGCTGGTGCAGTTGTGCTAGAGGCTTCCAAAGAGCCTGGCATTCTCTCAACAGCTTTGCATGCTGACGGTAGCCAACGCGATATTTTGTGTGTGCCGGGCCGATCTGGTAATGGCGAGGTGCAGGGCTCTCCATTTATGACGATGGATGGTCCAGCAGTATTTAAATTGGCAGTGAAGGTTTTGGAGCAAGTTGCTCATGAGGCTCTTGAGAAAGCCAACCTTAAACCAGAACAAATCGACTGGCTAGTGCCGCACCAAGCCAATATCCGCATCATGGAGGGTACCGCTAAGAAGATGGGTATGTCCATGGATAAAGTGATTGTGACCGTGCATGAGCACGGCAATACTTCTGCTGCATCAATTCCTTTGGCATTAGATAGTGGTGTGCGCTCTGGTCAAATTCAACGAGGCCAATATCTTTTGTTAGAGGGTGTTGGGGGTGGTTTTGCTTGGGGCGCTGTCGCCCTGAAGTATTAATTCACTGTGATTCAATGTTCATGCGCGTTAATCCGTATTCACTCTCTTTTCATTATTTTATAAATTAAGCTAATGACATTTGCATTTGTATTCCCTGGCCAAGGCTCCCAATCAGTTGGGATGCTAAATTCAATTTCTGAGCGTCCTGAAGTGCGGGCAATATTGCAAGAAGCTTCAGAAGCTTTGGGCGAAGACATTGCAAAGTTAATTGCTGAAGGCCCTGCGGAGGCCCTGTCCTTAACCACCAATACTCAACCGGTGATGTTGACTGCTGGTGTGGCTTTTTATAGCGCATGGCAAGCTGCTGGCGGGGCTGTGCCTAGAGTGATGGCTGGTCATAGTCTGGGCGAATATTCAGCTTTAGTAGCTGCCGGTGTAATTTCCTTTAAGGATGCAGTGCCCTTAGTGCGCTTTCGTGCAGAAGCTATGCAAACTGCAGTGCCAGTTGGCACGGGTGGGATGGCTGCCATTCTTGGTCTCGACGATGCTAGCGTAATTAAAGTGTGCGCTGAAGCAAGTGCTGCAGCTGGGGGTGTAGTTGAGGCCGTCAATTTCAATGCGCCTGGTCAAGTAGTCATCGCGGGTGCAAGTGATGCTGTCACTAAAGCTTGCGAGTTATTAAAAGCCGCTGGCGCTAAACGGGCATTACCTTTGCCTGTCTCTGCCCCCTTTCATTCTTCTTTATTACAACCTGCTTCTGAAAAGCTCAAAGCTTATCTTGCGAATATTGAATTCAAGGCGCCAACAATTGCTGTAATTAATAACGTCGATGTTGAAATCCTGAGTGATCCAGCAGCAATCAAAGATGCCCTAGTGCGCCAAGCTGCTAAGCCAGTTCGTTGGGCGGAAACTATCCAAGCAATGGCTGGACAAGGAATTACTCAAGTAGTGGAGTGTGGTCCTGGCAAGGTATTGGCAGGTTTAAGCAAGCGAATTAACGATCAGCTTACTGGTGTGCCAGTATTTGATGAAGCTAGCTTGAATGAAGTGCTAGCCACTCTAAAATAAACGCCAATAGATAAATTAAAAAATATAGCGGAAGACATATATGAATCTCGATCTCAGTGGACAAATTGCCTTAGTAACTGGTGCATCGCGTGGCATTGGTCAAGCGATTGCAGAAGAGCTAGCTAGGTGTGGCGCTAAAGTCATTGGTACCGCTACATCGAGCGATGGCGCCAAAGCAATTGATGCGCGCTTAAAGCCCTCAGGCGGTTGCGGTTTGGTATTGAATGTCACCGCACCCAATGCCTGCGAAGAAATGATTGATCAAATTGTCAAGGATCATGGGGGCATCAATATTTTGGTGAATAACGCTGGGATCACACGCGATAACCTAGCAATGCGTATGAAATCTGAGGAATGGACTGATGTGATCGATACCAATTTAAGTTCGGTATTTCGTTTATCTCAGGCCGTTTTGCGTCCGATGATGAAAGCGCGCGGTGGTCGCATTATTAACATAACCTCTATCGTTGGTCACATGGGTAATGCAGGCCAGGCAAATTACGCCGCTGCAAAAGCAGGGGTTTCTGGTATGACTCGTGCCCTGGCCCGTGAAATTGGCAGTCGAAATATCACTGTCAATTGCGTCGCCCCTGGATTTATCGATACCGATATGACCCGGGCCCTGAGCGAAGAACAACAAAATGCCCTAAAAGTGAACATTCCTTTGGCCCGTTTAGGTAGCCCCGAGGATGTGGCTCAGGCAGTGGCATTTTTAGCCTCTCCAGCGGCTGGGTACATTACGGGTAATACCCTACACGTCAATGGCGGCCTATATCTAGCCTAAGGGCAAATCAAGGATTTAGTCATTTTTGGGCGAATTTGCTAATTCGGTCCGCCAAACTGATAAAATCCTTTTCATCGTTTTTTACAACCCCTGGGGAAATTAATGGACAACATCGAACAACGCGTTAAGAAAATCGTCGCTGAGCAATTGGGCGTCGCTGAAGGAGACATCAAAAATGAATCTTCTTTTGTGAATGACCTGGGCGCTGACTCTCTTGACACTGTTGAGCTGGTAATGGCTTTGGAAGATGAATTTGGTATCGAAATTCCTGATGAGGAAGCCGAAAAAATCACCACAGTTCAGCTCGCGATCGACTTCGCTAAATCAAAAGCTCAGGGTTAATTCCCGAGCCTAGGTATTACTGTGTCAGCATCAAATGGCCGACGCCGGGTAGTAGTTACCGGCCTTGGCCTCATCTCACCTGTTGGTAATTCAGTTGATGTAGCTTGGCCTAATTTGCTTGCGGGCAAATCAGGCATCGCTACCATCACCAAATTTGACCACGCTCCACTTAGTGTTCATTTCGCTGGAGAGGTAAAAGATTTTAATGTCGAAGAATATGTTTCCGCTAAAGAAGCGCGCCACATGGATACCTTTATCCATTACGGCATTGCTGCGGGTACGCAAGCGATTCGCGACAGCGGCCTAGAGATTAATGAGCAAAACGCCGAGCGCGTAGGCGTCATGGTGGGCTCGGGTATTGGTGGTTTGCCAATGATTGAGGAAACTGGGGCTGAGTTGTTAGCCCGCGGCCCTCGTCGCATCTCACCATTCTTTGTTCCTGGCTCAATCATTAATATGATTTCTGGCCACCTCAGTATTTTGTTTGGCCTCAAAGGTCCAAACGTTGCTGCGGTGACTGCATGTACTACTGGTTTGCACAGTATCGGTTTGGCTACACGTTTAATTCAGTATGGTGATGCCGATGTGATGGTAGCCGGTGGTGCTGAGTCCACTATTTCTGCATTAGGTGTAGGTGGCTTTGCTTCAGCAAGGGCGCTTTCAACACGCAACGATGATCCAGCAACTGCTTCACGTCCTTGGGATAAAGACCGTGATGGTTTTGTTCTTGGCGAAGGGGCTGGCGTGATAGTGCTGGAAGAATATGAGCATGCAAAAGCACGCGGCGCCAAAATCTATTGTGAACTACTTGGCTTTGGTATGAGTGGCGATGCATATCACATGACTGCGCCAAATATGGATGGTCCACGTCGTTGTATGGTGAACGCCATGCGTGATGCAAAACTCAATCCGGATCAAATTCAGTATCTTAATGCGCACGGTACTTCTACGCCGCTGGGTGATAAGAATGAAACTGAGGCAATCAAAGCCGCGTTGGGCGACCACGCTAAAAAGACTTTAATTAATTCAACCAAATCGATGACTGGCCACCTTTTGGGCGGCGCAGGTGGTTTGGAGTCTGTTTTCACCATTCTGGCGCTGCATCACCAGAAATCCCCTCCCACCATCAATATCTTTAATCAAGACCCTGAGTGCGACTTGGACTACTGCGCTAATACCGCCAGGGATGTGAAGATTGAGCACGCAGTTAAAAACAACTTTGGCTTTGGTGGTACTAACGGCACCTTGATTTTTGGTAAGCTGACCTAATATTCCTTTTATCTCCATTTTTGGTTTTTACCAAGTAGGTCCATAGCATTATGAAAAAGTATTTAATTGCGTTCTTGGCTTTTTTGAGTCTTGGGCAAACTGCATTCATTCCGATTGCCTCTGCAGAAAACCCTCGAGTAGCGATCCCGGATTTTGCAGATTTAGTTGAGCGCGCAAGTCCAGCAGTTGTGAATATTCGGACCACAGAAAAAGTGCTAGCTCAGCAAACTCCAGGTGGCATTCCTGGTATGCCAGAAGATCAGGCAGAGTTCTTTCGTCGTTTCTTTGGTGTCCCTATTCCTGGTATTCCGAATGGATCAAAACAAGCGCAACCAAATCCAAGCAAACCTCAAGAAGCGGATCGTGGAGTTGGCTCAGGTTTCATTATTGAATCTAATGGTTTGATTTTGACTAATGCGCATGTTGTTGAGGGCGCAACAACGATTTATGTGACCTTAACTGACAAACGTGAGTTCAAAGCCAAGTTATTAGGGATGGATAAACGTACTGATGTCGCGGTTGTGAAAATCGAAGCACGTGACTTACCGAGATTGCCACTAGGGGATTCCTCAAAGGTGAGAGTGGGCGAGTGGGTTCTGGCGATTGGCTCACCCTTTGGGCTTGAGAATACGGTCACGGCGGGTATCGTTTCAGCAAAGAGCCGCGATACTGGGGACTACTTACCTTTTATTCAGACTGATGTTGCAGTCAACCCCGGTAACTCTGGCGGCCCACTGTTAAACACTGCTGGCCAGGTCATCGGCATTAACTCCCAAATCTTTAGTCGCTCTGGCGGCTACATGGGCATTTCATTTGCGATTCCAATTGATGAAGCGATGCGTGTAGCAGATCAATTGCGCACTAATGGCAAGATGACTCGTGGTCGCATTGGTGTTGCCTTGGGTGAGATGACAAAAGAAGTGGCTGAGAGTTTAGGTTTGGGTAAACCTCGGGGTGCTTATGTTCGTAATGTAGAGCCTAACGGCCCTGCAGCAGCGGGTGGCATTGAAGCGGGGGATGTGATCCTGACTTTTAATGGACGTGAGATTAATAAGTCGACAGATTTGCCGCGCGTCGTTGGCGAAGCTAAGCCGGGAACTTCAGCTACTGTGCAAGTTTGGCGTAAGGGTAGCGCTCGTGATTTAAGTGTCACCGTTGCGGATACTGATTCTGCGCAAACGGCTACTAAAAAGCCGGATACTCCCGCTAGCAATGGCAATAGCGTGAATGCATTCGGAGTGGCGGTGACAGATCTGTCAGATGCCAAAAAGAAGGATTTGAATATCAAGGGTGGGGTTGAAGTTACCGGCCTAGGTGATGGCCCCTTGGCAAGGGCGGGGGTACGCCCTGGCGATGTGATTATTCGGATTGCTGATGCTGATGTTAGCGGAGTGAAACAGTTTGAAGTCTTGCTTAAAAGCCTTGATGTCAATAAGGCTGTTCCGGTCTTTATTCGCCGTTCTGATAGCACTTTGGTTATCCCCGTAAGGCCAAAATAAGCCCTTTTTAGGCTAGAAAATGGGGTTTGCTGCCTTTTAGGCGCCACCCATTACAATCCCCTTAAGACGACTTTTTGCAGCGCATCATTGTGGTGCGTTCTGACAAGGCGTTTTTTGAATGACCTATTAAGACGCTATGGATTTAATCCGCAATTTTTCTATCATCGCCCACATTGATCACGGCAAATCCACGCTCGCGGATCGCATTATTCAGCTGTGTGGTGGTCTTTCTGATCGCGAAATGGAAGCCCAAGTTCTCGATTCGATGGATATCGAACGTGAGCGCGGCATCACTATTAAAGCCCAAACTGCTGCACTCAATTACAAAGCCAAAGATGGGAAGATTTATAACCTTAACCTGATCGATACCCCGGGGCATGTGGATTTCTCTTATGAGGTCAGTCGCTCTTTATCCGCTTGTGAGGGTGCATTGTTGGTGGTGGATGCAAGCCAAGGGGTTGAGGCTCAAACGGTTGCTAACTGTTACATGGCTCTTGAGTTGGGCGTTGAAGTTGTACCAGTACTCAATAAGATTGATTTACCCCAAGCCGATCCTGAGCGTGCCAAAAAAGAAATTGAAGACGTCATTGGCATTGATGCCTCCGACGCTGTCACATGCTCAGCTAAAACGGGCTTAGGTGTTGCGGATGTCATCGAGGAAATGATTGCCAGGGTACCTTCGCCAAAAGGAAGCGCAGCAGATCCATTGCAGGCCTTGATTATTGATTCCTGGTTTGATAACTACGTAGGTGTTGTCATGTTGGTGCGTGTTGTGAACGGCACCTTAAAACCAAAAGAAAAAATTACCTTAATGGCCAATGGATCAAGCCATTTGGTCGAGCACGTAGGTGTTTTTAGTCCAAAGTCAGTAGACCGCCCAGAGTTATCTGCCGGTCAGGTGGGTTTTGTGATTGCCGGCATTAAAGAATTAAAAGCTGCCAAGGTTGGAGATACCGTTACGCATTCTCCAGGGCAGCAAGGTCGAGTTCCCGCTGCTGAACCTTTGCCTGGTTTTAAAGAGGTGAAACCTCAAGTGTTTGCTGGTTTATATCCAGTTGAAGCGAGTGAGTACGATCAATTGCGTGAGTCACTTGAGAAGTTAAAGCTCAATGACGCATCTCTATTATATGAGCCAGAGGTATCTCAAGCTTTAGGTTTTGGATTTCGCTGTGGCTTCCTAGGCTTGCTCCATATGGAGATCGTGCAGGAACGTTTAGAGCGCCAGTACGGCATGAATCTTATTACCACCGCTCCAACAGTAGTGTATCAAGTGCAACAATCAGATGGCACGATCTTAATGGTAGATAACCCATCCAAGATGCCGGAGACCAGTAAGGTCGATACCATCATGGAGCCAATTGTGACGGTCAATCTCTATATGCCGCAAGAGTATGTGGGCTCAGTGATTACATTATGTGTTGGTAAGAGAGGTATTCAGACGGGGATGAACTATTTGGGTCGCCAAGTACAGCTCACCTATGAATTGCCGATGGCTGAAATTGTGTTGGATTTCTTTGACAGACTGAAATCCATCTCTCGTGGATACGCCTCCATGGATTATGAATTTAAGGAATATCGCCCAGCAGACGTCGTTAAAGTAGACATCTTGATCAACGGTGATCGGGTTGATGCCCTGTCGGTTATTGTCCACAGAAGTAATAGTCAGCATCGTGGCCGTGAGGTGGTCTCTAAGATGCGTGGGATTATTCCGCGTCAAATGTTTGATGTAGCTATTCAGGCTGCAATCGGTAGCAATATCGTTGCGCGTGAAAACGTCAAAGCTTTACGTAAAAACGTATTGGCTAAATGTTACGGCGGTGATATCTCTCGTAAGCGTAAACTTTTAGAAAAGCAAAAAGAAGGTAAGAAACGCATGAAACAAGTGGGGAATGTGGAAATTCCACAGGAAGCTTTCTTGGCCATTTTGCAGGTGGAGGATTAATGAACTTCGCTTTCATTCTTTTGATCTTGGTGGTTCTTACAGGCATTGCCTGGGTTGCTGACAAGATTTACTTTGCACCCCAAAGGCGTTTAGCTGGTAGCGATCGTATGCCTTTGTGGCTGGAATACACTGCCGGCTTTTTCCCGGTGATTTGCGCAGTATTTGTTTTGCGTTCTTTCATTGTTGAGCCCTTCAAGATTCCTTCTGGCTCCATGATCCCAACCTTACAAATCGGTGATTTCATTTTGGTAAATAAATTTACCTACGGAATTCGTTTGCCAGTGATCAATCAAAAAGTAATTGATCTTAACTCTCCAAAGCGTGGGGATGTAGTGGTGTTTCGTTATCCGCGTGATGAGTCGGTTGATTACATCAAGCGCATAGTCGCCTTGCCTGGTGATGTTATTTCTTATCAAGATAAGCGTCTGACGATTAATGGCCAACCGTTGCAATACAGTGGTGGCGAGTCTTATCTTGATCCTGAAAATATGCGCTATGCCAAGCGCTACGCTGAAACCTTTCCTGCAGACCTAGGTGGTAATCGCCACGAGATCTTGAACGACCCGGATCGTCCTGCAACGATGTTCCCAACGGAGCGCTTCCCAGGGGCAGAATTTTGCCAATATCAGCAATCTGGCTTGACCTGTAAAGTCCCACCCGGTCATTATTTTGCGATGGGTGATAACCGGGATAACAGTGCCGATTCTCGTTATTGGGGCTTTGTGCCCGATAAAAATATTGTAGGTAAAGCCTTCTTTGTATGGCTAAACCTGGGTAATTTAGGTCGCATTGGCGGCTTTGAGTAATAGATCATGAACGCGCGCGCTGTTATCGAAACTGGACCCTTACAAGAGCGTCTTGGCTATGTCTTTAAGAAGCCTGAGCTCTTAAATCAAGCTTTAACTCACCGCAGTCATAGCAAGAAAAATAATGAGCGCTTAGAGTTCTTAGGTGACTCTATTCTCAATTGTGTGGTCGCCGATTTGCTTTATGAGCGTTATTCAGACTTGGATGAGGGCGATCTCTCACGTGTACGCGCGAATTTAGTGAAGCAACAGGCTTTGTATGAGATTGCACAAACTTTATCCCTATCCGACTATCTTCGTTTGGGTGAGGGTGAGCTGAAGAGCGGTGGATTTCGTCGTCCCTCAATTTTGGCCGATACTTTAGAGGCGGTTACTGGCGCAATCTTCTTGGATGGCGGCTTTGATGCTGCTAAAGGGTGCTTGCGTAAACTGTATTCTGTGATCCTGGCTCAGGTGGACCCTAAGACCTTGGGTAAGGATGACAAAACTCTTTTGCAAGAATGCTTACAAAGCTATCAATTACCGTTACCAGCCTACAACGTGACTGGCACTACTGGCGCTGCTCATAACCAACAATTTGAAGTGGAATGTTTAATTCCGAGCCTGAAGGTAGCAGTAAAAGGTGATGGAGCTTCACGCCGAGCCGCTGAACAGTCAGCCGCTAAGACTGCGTTGTTAGCAGTTCTCAAAGCATTGCCACAGGAATCTCGAAAACCCAAGAAAACTCGGTCGGCTAAGAAAAAAGCAGCCAAAAAAGAAGTGGCCGAAGAGCAGTTAAATCTTAAGCTGAAGGGCTAATCGTGTTTAGATGCGGCACTATCGCCATTGTTGGGCGTCCCAATATGGGCAAATCAACACTCCTAAATGCATTGGTTGGTCAAAAGATCAGTATTACCTCGCGCAAGGCTCAAACGACGCGTCATCGTATTTTGGGCATTCAAAATAGAGAAGAGGCGCAGTTTATCTTTATTGATACACCAGGCTTTCAGACGCGTCTGATGAATACCCTCAACAAGGCATTGAACCGCACCGTAACAACTGCTCTGCAAGATGTGAACGTTGCTTGTTTTGTAGTTGAGGCGGGTTACTTTGGCGAAGATGACAAGAAAGTTTTAAAGCTTCTGCCGGAGGATTTGCCGGTAGTGTTAGTTCTGAATAAGCTTGATCTTTTCAATAGTCGTTTTCAGACGCCTTCTGAACGCGATCAAGCTTTGTTGAACTTTATGAAAGAGATGTCTAAGCCTTGGTCTGAATTGGGTGGTCACGAAGATCAAAAGTGTGAGTTTTCAGAAATTGTGCCGATGAGTGCTAAAAGTCCCGGTGATATTGAGAGACTCTTAGACGTGTTGGAGGGATACCTTCCAGAGGCTGAAGCTGTATACGATGGCGACACCATTACTGATCGTAGCGAACGCTTCCTAGCTGCTGAAATTCTGCGTGAGAAAGTCTTCCGTTTTACGGGCGAAGAGTTGCCGTACACCTCTACAGTAGTGATCGATCAATTCAAGATGGATGGCAAGATGCGTCGCATTGCTGCTACCATTTTGGTCGATCGCGATAGCCATAAAGCCATGATCATTGGGCAAAAGGGCGAACGTTTGAAAAAGATCTCAACTGACGCACGCATCGATATGGAAAAACTTTTTGATGGCAAGGTTTTTTTGGAGACTTGGGTCAAAGTGAAACGTGGTTGGGCTGATGATCGCGCTGAATTACGGGCACAGGGCCTGGAATAAGTCCACATGGCCTCGATTCGCGTTGCTGACGAGCCTGCTTTTGTATTGCATAGCATTCCCTATAAAGAAACCAGCTTAATTCTTGATGTCTTTACAAGACAGTATGGCCGAATGGCTTTGATTGCCAAAGGGGCAAAGCGTCCTCACTCCACGCTGCGTCCTGTATTGCAACGCTTTCAACCGCTACTCGTATCTTGGAGCGGTAAGTCGGAGCTTCGAACCCTAACCAAGTCTGAGTGGGTGGGCGGTACGCCCTCATTGGTCGGTGATGCTCTGCTTTGCGGCTTCTATCTCAATGAGCTGCTCGTCAAGTTCTTGGCCCGTGAAGACGACTATGAAAAACTCTACGATCGCTATACAGAAACCATTAACGCTTTATCTAATCTCGAGTTTGAGTCTAAGGGTCTAGAAGAAATTCTGCGCCCATTTGAGTTGTCACTCTTGCAAGAGACTGGTTATGCAGCAGCCTTAGATCGCTGCGTAGAAACCAATGACTTACCAGATGCCAAGACCCAGTATGTCTATCAGCCGGAGCGCGGTGTTCGTCCAGTTCAAGGTGATGATCCTGGACATTGGCCGGTATTGACTGGCAAGTCCTTGCTGGCAATTGCAGTTGGGGATTTCTCTGATCCAGAAACTCTGTCTGAAAGTAAGCAGCTGATGCGTTTCTTGCTTGGCTTGCACCTACAGGATCAGGTATTGACTACTCGCCAGATTTTGATTGATTTAAAGAAAATCTAGTAATCTACAGTCATGACAACTCAAGCCTTAGAACTCGGCATCAATATCGATCACGTAGCTACGCTACGTAATGCTCGAGGGACAGTTTATCCGGACCCTATTCAGGCTGCGCAACTGGCTGAAGAGGCTGGCGCAGATTTAATTACCCTGCATTTACGGGAAGATCGACGTCACATTAAGGATGCTGATTTGCTGGCATTGCGCCCACTCATCAAGACGCGTATGAACCTTGAATGTGCGGTGACCCCTGAAATGCTGAGCATTGCTTGTAAAGTAAAGCCACACGATGTGTGCTTAGTGCCTGAGAAGCGTGAAGAGGTGACGACTGAAGGCGGTTTAGATGTTCTCGGCCATTTCGAATCAGTGAAAGCAGCGACCAAGCAATTACAAGATGCAGGTATTCGGGTGTCATTGTTTATTGATCCAGAAGAAAGGCAAATCCAGGCCGCTAAAGATCTTGGTGCCACCGTAGTGGAATTGCATACTGGTCGTTACGCAGATTTATCAGGTGTAGGGCAAGCGACGGAATTGGAGCGTATTCGCAAAGCAGCACAGTTTGGTAAAAGCATTGGTTTGAGAGTTAATGCTGGCCATGGTCTCCATGAAGGCAATGTCGTATCGATAGCCGCCATTGCAGAGCTTTCCGAGCTCAATATTGGCCATGCGATTGTGGCTGAAGCATTATTTAAAGGTTGGCAAAAAGCGATCAAAGATATGAAGGTCTTGATGCTTCAAGGTAGAAAAAAGTAATTCAAATGGTCATCGGCATCGGCACTGACATCCTTCAGATCGAGCGCTTACAAGCAGCTTACGATCGCACCAATGGTCGTTTGGCAGAGAGAATTTTGGGTCCTGATGAGATGTTGGTCTTCAAGCACCGCCTTGCTAGAAATCACAAGCGAGGGATTGCCTTCTTGGCGACTCGCTTTGCTGCTAAAGAAGCATTCTCTAAAGCCATTGGTTTAGGTATGCGAATGCCCATGACATGGCGCTCATTACAAACCTTAAATGAGCCTAGCGGAAAGCCGGTCACTTCGTATCTAGGTGCGCTAGCTAAATTTATGGAAGAAAAGAATTGGGAAGCTCATGTGACTGTGAGTGATGAGCAAGATATGGCGATTGCCCATGTCATTGTTACGCAGAAGTAAAAATAGGAAGAGGAAGAGATGAGTGTATTCACTATGAACCCAGGTCCAGTGACCTTAGACGTAGTTGGTCAGGAATTAAATGCCGAAGACCGCCGCCGTATCTTGCATCCCTTGACCGGTGGAGTGATTTTATTTGGTAGAAATTTTGCCAACCGTCAGCAGCTCACTAAACTCACCTCCGAAATTAAAAAGTTGCGCCCCGATGCATTAATTTCAATTGATCACGAAGGTGGCAGAGTGCAGCGCTGCAAAACGGATGGTTTTACCCATCTTCCAGCAATGCGGAAACTTGGTGAGCTTTGGGGCGCGCAAAGTAAATCAAGCCACACTGCCGAGTCAGCGGTGCTTGCTATGGCAGCAGCTACTGCTTGCGGCTATGTTTTAGCTGCTGAGTTACGCGCTTGCGGTGTGGACTTCAGCTTTACACCTGTTCTGGATTTAGATTTTGGTCGAAGTGGTGTGATCGGGGACCGTTCCTTTAGTCGTGATCCACAAATTGTGTTTGCCTTGGCAAAGAGCCTCAATGAAGGGTTGCGTTTAGGCGGCATGGCGAACTGCGGCAAACATTTTCCGGGGCATGGTTGGGCAGAGGCGGATTCGCATGTAGCTATTCCAGTGGATGAGCGTTCCTTGCCAGAGATTTTGAATGACGATGCAAAGCCCTACGAATGGTTAGATCTAAGCTTGGCAGCAGTAATGCCAGCGCATGTGATTTATCCTAAAGTTGATAAACATCCAGCAGGATTTTCTAAGATTTGGTTGCACTCTATCTTGCGTCAAGAATTAGGCTTTGAAGGAGTGATCTTCAGTGATGATCTATCAATGGAGGGTGCGAGTGTTGCGGGTTCGGTGGTGCACGGTGCTGAAATGGCGCTAGATGCAGGTTGTGATGCAGTCTTAATCTGCAATCGACCAGACCTAGCTGACCAATTGCTTGCAAAGTTGAAAGTCAAGAAAGCCAAGCAGTCTGAATCTGCTACTCGCCTTAATCGCCTTATGCCAAAAACTACTACCTTATCCTGGGATGAGTTGCAAAAAGAAGCGGAGTATCAGCATGCTAAAGGTTTGCTAAAGCAAATGAAGTTGATTGTTTAAGGCTTCACTGACTTTGGAGGTAAGAAAAAGCCCGGCAAGCCGGGCTTTTGAACAACGGTAGTTTGCTACTTTTTTTACTTAGTTAGCGCGGCTACGGTATTCACCAGTACGAGTATCGATCTCAATCTTGTCACCAGTATTGCAGAACAAAGGTACTTGCAATTCATAGCCAGTAGCCAATTTTGCATTCTTCAATACTTTGCCTGAACTAGTGTCGCCTTTAACAGCTGGCTCGGTGTAGATGATTTCGCGAACAAGTGAGTTAGGCATTGCTACGGAGAGTGCCTTACCTTCGTAGAACACTACTTCACATGGCATGCTTTCTTCGAGGTAGTTCAATGCATCACCCATGAATTCGGCTTCAACTTCATATTGGTTGTAATCACTGTCCATAAAGACATACATTGGATCTGCGAAATAAGAGTAAGTGCACTCTTTCTTGTCGAGGATTACAACATCAAACTTATCATCGGCTTTGTAAACACCTTCATTTGGTGCACCAGTTAATAAATTCTTAAATTTCATTTTCACAACTGAGGAGTTGCGACCGGAGCGGCTATATTCGGCCTTTAAAACGACCTGGGCATCAGTGCCAATCATAACTACGTTACCAACGCGGAGTTCTTGTGCTGTTTTCATCTTGCTATTCCTGGGTGCAGAGCTAATTTTCTGCGGTTTTTATCAAAAACAAGATTGTAACCGCCCGCAAGTCTTTATTGCAGGCCTAGGCTATAAAGCGCACTAGGCGTGCTGCTAGACCGCCATCCCCTTGCTTTTCGAGTAAGTGGGTGCGCCAGGCTTTAGAGTGGGCGCTCCAGGCGTCTAAGGATTTAAGCCACTCACTGGGCATGGCCCAGGTCATCGCAGCAATGGCGGCTAATCTTAGTTCTTGACTGGCATTTTCTAGGTACAAGTCTAAGAAGGCGGCTAATTTCACCTCATGAGCGCGATCTTCTTGAGGGTAGATGTGCCAAATAAATGGCTTGCCAGCCAATTGAGCACGGATGAATGAATCCTCGCCCCGAACAATGTTGAAGTCACATTGTGAAAGCACCCAGTCATATTCATCTTGCGATACGAATGGCATTGATAGTAGCTGTATATTTTCAGGCAAAGCAATTGCTTTGCCACCATAGTGATTTAACAGCTCGGCATGACCAGAGGTTAGCAGTACATCGATGTTCTCTCCATGGGTGGCCAAGTCTTCAAGCCATTTGCGCAAGGGCGCTCCGGGGTAGCAAAAAATACTGATGCGTTTTGCTCCAGGTCGAAGTTTTAACCAAATGGATTTCAACCTGATAGGAGTGAGATGGCTAACTTGCTCCCCTTCTGTGGGGATAGGGTCGAGAAGTAGGCCGCCAACATCATCTTGAAACCCTGGGAAGAAAAAATACTTCGGAATACCGTGAGATTGTGGCGATGCCTTCCTATGAAATTCAGCAATCCATGGTTCAGCACTGAGATACTCTAAATTGATGATGATTGGCTTTGCGGGAGCGATGAAGAGTCCCGCAAGATAGCGTTCTGGCAAATGACAGCCAAAGGCTTCAATCACCACATCTGGGGTTTGTACGGTATGGCGTGCGTTGCTATGGCTGGCTTCCCATGGTTGGATATCAATTTGATGGGTCAAAGCTTCATCACTTCCAGAAGCGAGTAAATTAAGGGTTGGCAGGTCATCGCAGAATATGCGTACTTCCTGACCATGAATACTTGATAAGCTGCGGGCTAGACGCCAGCAAATACCGGCATCACCATAGTTATCTACGATTTGGCAGAAAATATCCCAACGCATGAGCAATTCTTCTTTTGAAAACCTTCAGCAGGACGTTAAACGGCTACCCGGATTGCCGGGGGTATACCGCTTCTTTGATGAAGCGGGGCAGATTTTATATGTGGGCAAAGCTCGCAACCTTAAAAAACGCGTTTCTAGTTATTTTCAAAGTAAACAACTGTCACCGCGCATAGCGCTGATGGTGGGCAAAATTTCCCGCTACGAAACAACAGTAACACGGACCGAAACTGAAGCCCTCATTCTAGAGAACAACCTCATCAAAGAGTTGGCGCCACCATTCAATATTCTATTTAGAGATGATAAGTCTTATCCCTATGTGATGTTGACGGGTCACCAGTTTCCAAGATTGGCATCGTATCGTGGCAAGATCGACAAGCGTAACCACTACTTTGGACCATTCCCAAATTCTTGGGCGGTACGTAATAGCGTGCAGATATTGCAAAAAGTATTTCGCCTGAGAACCTGTGAAGACTCTGTATTTAAGAACCGTAGCCGCCCTTGTTTACTTCATCAAATTCATCGTTGTAGTGCTCCTTGTGTTGGTAGATTGAGCGTTGAACAGTATGGTCAGGATGTGGCCCAAGCAACTCGCTTTCTGGAGGGTGATCACAGTCGAGTGTTGTCAGAGCTTGAAAAAGAAATGCATGCGCATAGCGAAGCTATGGAATTTGAAATGGCTGCAGTATTGCGTGATCGCATTGCCGACCTTTCAAGTGTGCTGCAGCAACAGTCGATGGATACTGTCGCCGAAGGCGAGGGTGATGTGGACGTGATTGCTGTTGCGCAAATGGAAGGAATGGTTTGTGTGAACTTGGCAATGGTCCGTGGCGGTCGTCACCTCGGTGATAGGGCTTATTTCCCCAAAGGTTTGCGAACGACTTCTGGCGAGTTGCCATCTCCCTCAGAAATTCTGGAAGCTTTCATTGCGCAACATTATTTGGAGGAGAATATTGATGGGGTGGCTTCGGGAGCAACGACCAATTTAATTCCGCCGGTATTGGTTTTGAATCACGCTTTGCAATCTATTAGTGATGATGTATCCAAGCTCAGCGATATACCTCCCGAAGATTTGCATGAGCTATTAAATGCACAGGCTGGCAGAAAGATTACCTTCTTGCATCAACCACAAGGACAAAGACGTCACTGGCTTGCAATGGCTGAAGGGAATGCCAAAATTGCTTTGACTAAGCGCTTGGTTGAGACTGGCGGCCAATTAGCTAGGGCGCGTGCGTTGGCGGATATTCTGGCGCTGGATTTAGAGAGTCTTGAGCAATTACGTATTGAGTGTTTTGATGTTAGCCACACCTCTGGTGAGGCAACTCAAGCCTCTTGTGTGGTTTATGCAAAGAACGCGATGCAATCAAGTGAATATCGCCGTTTTAATATCGCTGACATTACCCCGGGTGACGACTACGCTGCTATGCGTCAGGTGCTCCAAAGGCGCTACGCAAATTTTCAAGAACTTCCAGTAGACAAAATCCCGCAAGTCATTTTGATTGATGGCGGTAAAGGTCAGGTTGAGATGGCAAGGCAAGTCTTTTCTGAATTTGGTATGGATGTTGGTTTGATTGTTGGGGTGGCCAAAGGGGAGGGGCGTAAGGTCGGCTTAGAAACATTAATTTTTGCTGATGGACGCCCGGCCTTAGAGCTTGGTATTGATAGTGCGGCTTTGTTATTGGTAGCTCAGATCCGTGATGAGGCCCACCGCTTTGCAATCACTGGCATGCGTGCCAAGCGAGCTAAGGCGAGAACGGTCTCCCGTTTGGAAGAAATCGAGGGTATTGGCGCTAAAAGACGCCAAAAGCTATTGGCCCGTTTTGGTGGTTTAAAAGGGGTTGCCAATGCCAGTATTGAAGAGATTGCCAGCGTAGAGGGGGTCTCACTCACTCTTGCCGAGCAAATTTATCGCCAGCTCCACTAGTAGATTATTCATTCAATTGGTTTATGCTTAATGCATGCCATTTAATCTCCCCATTGCTCTAACCTGGTTGCGTGTCGCAGCAATTCCGTTGCTGGTAGCAATCTTTTATCTCCCTGGCGCTTGGTTGAGTCCTTTTGAAAAGAATGTCATCGCAACTATCATCTTTGTATTTGCTGCGCTCACAGATTGGTTGGATGGATTTTTGGCGAGACGGATGAAGCAAGAGTCCGCCTTTGGACAGTTTTTAGATCCTGTTGCAGATAAATTAATTGTGGCTGCAGCATTATTGGTTTTACTGAATATGGATCGCGTTCAAGTGTGGGTCGCTCTCATCATTATTGGTCGCGAAATTACTATCTCTGCTTTACGAGAGTGGATGGCTTTGCTAGGGGCTGGTAAAAGTGTGGCCGTGCATATGGTCGGAAAACTAAAGACAACGGTGCAATTGGTGGCAATTCCGTTTTTGTTGCTGAATGACACTTTATTTGGATGGTTAGATTGCGCCAGAGTGGGCACCTGGTTAATTTGGGCAGCTTCATTTTTAACGCTCTGGTCCATGTTCTATTACATGAAAAAGGCGTTGCCACAGTTGGTTGGCAAAATCGATTAAATCTTATAAACCCCAGCTAGATAGGGTTCAAAGGCTTTTTTTATTCGGGTAATTTTTAGCTTTCTATGGGAATAATGCTTTCTCTTTGATTGTTTGTTAAACTATCGCCCTGTTATGCGGGAATAGCTCAGCTGGTAGAGCGATACCTTGCCAAGGTATAGGTCGGGAGTTCGAACCTCCTTTCCCGCTCCAAGTTCGATGGGAAGCCCTCAAAAGCTTCCCATTTTTGATTTCGGTATTTGGCGCGTTGGCCGAGTGGTTAGGCAGGAGCCTGCAAAGCTTCGTACGGGGGTTCGATTCCCTCACGCGCCTCCAGTAATTTCGCTTGACGAAATGGGGGTATCCCCTAAAATACTTTTGTGCAATGTAAGTAAAGAAGCCTTCATTACCTAGAGCGAAAAATGATCAAAACCCATACTCTTAAAATCAGTGCGCTTGCATTGTTTATGTCTGCCTTAGTGGGTGGCTGCGCCTCTTCTGGAGACTCAGCTACTGGCACTCCTAGTGAGGTCCAGGAGGTGCAAACTCAACTTCTTGGCGATATGCCGTTGCCAGCCGCCTCAAAAATTATTGGCTCAGATTCCTTGATTATTGGCCGTGGCGATAGTTGGGTTGGTCGTGTTGTGTTGTCTGGTGTGCAAACACCAACAGATATTTATGCGTTCTTCCAGTCTGAGTATCCGAGAGCGGGTTGGACAACCATTAGTGCGGTGAAATCAAAAACAAGCATTTTGGTTTTCACTAAAGGTGATCGCACTGCTACGGTTGAGCTCAATGAGGGTTCTTTAGCTGGACCTAAAACGATGATCACTATTACCTCGTCACCAAAGAATGCAAACGTAATCGCGCCAAGCCGTAAGTAATTCGGATTAATGAATAAAAAAGGCCTCCGTTGGAGGCCTTTTGCTTTGGAGTGATTGGCTTATAGACCTTCAGCCCTAATCAGGCCAACAGCTTGGCCCTCAATTGCAAAGTTGGGTTGACGACCATCTACTAATATATTTTTGAAGTCAGGGTTTTCTGCTTGTAATTCAATCACCATGCCGTTGGCTGTTTTCTTTTGTTGCCAGCGTTTTACAGTCACCTCATCATCAAGACGTGCAACCACAATATCTCCATTGCGAACTTCGGTAGTTTTTCTCACGGCTAAATAGTCGCCATCCAAAATTCCAGCATCACGCATACTCATGCCAACCACTTTTAGAAGGTAGTCTGCACCTTTGCTAAATAAGCTTGGATCAATTGGAACGTGTTTTTCAATATGCTCTACAGCCATGATTGGTGAGCCAGCGGCAACACGTCCGATTAATGGCAGAGTGAGTTGTTGTAATGCGCCGGATGGCAATGACATCTGGCGATATTGATTGGTGTGCTGCATTTGATTGAAACGTTGTGGAATGCGAATGCCGCGCGAAGTGCCAGGCGTTAATTCGATATACCCTTTTTTTGCTAGTGCGCGAAGATGTTCTTCAGCAGCATTGGCAGATGCAAATCCTAGTTGGGTAGCGATTTCCGCGCGAGTGGGCGGGGAGCCACTCTCATCGATGGCCTTAGTAATTAATTCCAAAATCTCATTCTGGCGGGAAGTGAGTTTGGGGAGGGCAGTCAGCTCCTCTGGAAAATCGACTGTATTTATGTCCATACTGGGATTGTATACAGCACTATTTGATATTTCAAGCACTTTTGCAAGGGGGATAATGGGGAGATGAGCCCAAATCCAATGCCCCCTGAAAAAACATCCCATATCTTGGTTCTGGGAATGGGTGGCACTATTGCCGGTTTAGCCTCAAATCCTGGGAAAGATCCACTTTCTTACAAGGCCGGCGAATTGGGTATTGAGGCCCTTTTGGAGAAGATCCAAGAGGATATTCCAGGCGAATTAAAGCTCGTCTCCCGTCAAGTTGCCAATATTAATAGCCGCAATTTAACCGAGCCCTTATTGAGCTTATTGGGTCAGACTGTCATGGAGTCCCTAGCTAATACCATGGTGAGGGGGATAGTGATTACTCACGGAACCGATACGATGGAAGAAACAGGTGTGTTTTTACAGTTGACCTGTGGAAAATATGCTCAAAATTTAGGCAAAAGAATCATCATCACTGGCGCCATGCTGCCAGCCAATGCCCCAGAAGCTGATGGTCCATCGAATTTATTGGATGCCATTCGATGGGCCTCTACCCCCTTAGATAATTGCCCGGGAGGTGTCTATGGAGTGATGGCAGGAAGAGCTTGCCTGGCAATGGATTTATCCAAGCGTCATGCCACTGCGCTCAATGCCCCATTGCAAGCCTCACCCAGTAGTTCAGCCGGCTTAATTAATCCATCCTGGCTATTCGGCGTGAAAGCGGTTCAGGGTGCTTGGAGCGAAGATTTACCTATTCCGAAAGGGGAAGAGTGGCCTTGGGTTGAGATTTTGACTAGTCATGCGGGAAGTCGCCCAGAAACAATTGCTCGGTGGTTTGGGGGTGGGGTAGAGGGCCTAGTATTAGCGGGTTCTGGTATTGGGGGTTTTCATGACGCCTGGTTAACCCCTTTGGGTGAGGCAGCTAAACAAGGTATTGCCTTAGTAAGGACCAGTAGGACGGGTGGCGGCCTAACTTATCCTGATATTCCCGAAAAGGATCTTGCTGGATGCATGGCTTCTGGCTCGCTTTCTGCTCCTAGGGCTAGGATTGCGCTTCAGCTGGCAATAAATGCCGCAAAACAGGCAAACTTAGTTGGTAAATCCCTGACTTGGCAGGATTTTTTTGCTAGAATAGCGGTCTTGCCCTTAATTGGGTAGGTGATTTAAAAGTGTTGTAGCAGTACTTACAATTTGTTACTACCTTGTCACACTGGCGCTAACTTCAAAAACCATCGGAAGTTAGCAAGACGCCCAGGTGACTTTATCCTTAAGGAGTGTTAGATGCGTCATTATGAAATCGTTTTTATCGTCCATCCGGACCAAAGCGAGCAAGTGCCTGCGATGATCGATCGCTACAAAGCTACATTAGCAGCTGCGGGCGGCAAAATCCATCGCATGGAAGACTGGGGTCGTCGTCAGATGGCTTACATGATCGACAAGCTTGCTAAAGCCCATTACGTTTGCATGAACATTGAGTGCGACCAGAAAACCCTGGAAGAGCTTGAGCATGCGTTCAAATTTAACGATGCTGTTTTGCGTCACCTCATCATCAAGACCAAGAAAGCTGAAACAGAGCCTTCCATCATGATGAAAGAAGTGCAACGTGAAGAAGCCCGCAAATCAGCCCAAGCTGACGCTCCTGTAGCGCTAGCCTAAGTTTGAAATTTGAAGAGGAATACACAGACTAGAAAACGTATGAGAGAAGCGGAGTGGCGTTGAATCATTTCACCCTCACTGCAATCTTGGTATCTAAAGACGCGATTCGATTTACACCAGCAGGAATACCGGTGATGCATTGCCAGCTAGAACATAGTGGCCAAGCAAACGAGGTAGGAGTGGCTAGGAAAATTCAGATGAGTGTTGAAGCTATAGCAATTGGTCCGATACAACAGGATCTAGAGCAAATGGATTTAGGAACTGAGGCAGTGTTTGAGGGATTCTTAGCACCCAAGACTCTACGTAATCAAAGACTTGTTTTCCATATTAACCATATTCAATTGAAAAATTAAAGAGGAAATCATCATGGCGTTTGGAAAGAAACCCGATTTCAAAAAGAAACCAGCTCAGAACCCATTGTTCAAGCGTAAACGTTATTGCCGTTTTACAGTTGGTGGCGTTGAGCAAATCGACTACAAAGATGTAGATACATTGAAGGACTTCATTGGCGAGAACGCCAAGATCACTCCTGCTCGTTTGACAGGCACAAAAGCTAAATATCAGCGTCAGTTAGACACTGCTATTAAGCGTGCTCGTTTCTTGGCTTTATTGCCATTCTCCGATCAACATAAGAAATAATTGGGAGCCCTCAATGCAAATTATTCTTTTAGAAAAAGTAACAAACTTGGGCAATCTCGGCGACGTAGTTCGCGTTAAAGACGGTTTCGCTCGTAATTTCTTAATTCCACAACGTAAAGCGCGTCGTGCGACTGAAGCAGCAATTGCTGACTTTGCAGTTCGTCGTGCTGAGTTGGAAAAATTGGCTGCTGAGAAATTGGCTGCAGCTGAAGCGGTGGGCACAAAGCTGAAAGACTTGGTTCTCGAAATCGGTCAAAAAGCGGGTGTTGACGGTCGTTTGTTTGGTTCTGTAACCAACCACGATATCGCTGATGCTTTGAAAGCTAAAGGATTTACGATCGAGAAGGCTTCGATTCGTATGCCTACTGGCCCATTGAAAATGGTTGGTGATCACCCTGTAGCGGTTGCCGTTCATACCGATGTGGTGGCTGACATCACTATTCGTGTAGTTGGTGAGCAAGCTTAAGTTTTAAACCTTAGGTTCTAGGAGCTTCGCTAGCCTCATGGCTGAATCCCGTTCACGTTCCGTGACGCTGAATCCCAGCATGATGGGTTCTGGGGATGCAGTCGTGCAGGCCTTAAAAGTTCCGCCGCATTCTGTAGAAGCCGAGCAATCATTGCTCGGCGGTCTACTGATCGATAACACTGCCTGGGATCGCCTAGGTGGAGTGTTAACTGATAAAGATTTCTACCGTCCTGAACATGCCTTGATCTACAAAGTCATTGCGCGTTTGGTAGGTGACAATCATCCCGCTGACGTGATTACCGTTCATGATGCAATTAAATCTGAGCAAGGTGGCGATTTAGTCAGTGTTGATTACCTCAACTCTCTGGCACAAAACACCCCTAGTGCTGCAAATATCAAAGGTTACGGCGACATCGTTCGTGACCGCAGCATTCTGCGTCGCTTAATTGAAGTTTCGGACAGTATTGTGAACTCTGCTTTTGTTACAGAGGGCCGTCCAGTGAGGACGCTGTTGGATGAGGCAGAGGCTCGTATTTTGCAAATCGGTGAAGAAGGTAGTCGCAAGGCAGACTACCTCGAGATCGAACCACTCTTACGCTCGGTTGTGGCACGTATTGACGAGTTATACAACCGCCAAGGTGGTAGCGATATCACTGGTATTGCCACAGGCTTTATTGATTTGGATAAGCAAACTAGTGGTTTACAAAAAGGGGACTTAGTCATTGTTGCCGGAAGGCCTTCGATGGGCAAGACGGCTTTTGCATTGAATATTGCTGAGAACGTTGCTCTCGCAGAAGGTTTACCTGTTGTCGTGTTCTCGATGGAGATGTCAGGCGAACAATTGGCATCACGCCTCCTTGGTTCAGTAGGGCGTGTTGATCAAGGTCGTATGCGTACCGGTAAGCTGCAAGATGATGAGTGGCCACGTGTTACCGATGCGATTGCCCGGTTAAGTAATACCCAAATTTTGATTGATGAGACAGGCTCCTTATCAAGTCTAGAGTTGCGCACGCGCGCGCGCCGAATTGCCAGAAACTTTGGTGGCACTCTTGGTTTAGTGGTGATTGACTACTTGCAGTTGATGAGTGGCTCAGGTTCAGAGAACCGCGCAACTGAGATCTCAGAAATCTCACGCTCCCTTAAATCGCTTGCAAAAGAATTGCAGTGCCCAGTAGTGGCGCTCTCACAGTTAAATCGTGGTTTGGAGCAACGTCCTAACAAGCGCCCAATCATGTCTGACCTGCGTGAGTCAGGTGCGATCGAGCAAGATGCTGACTTGATTATGTTTATTTATCGTGATGAGGTGTATCACCCTGATACTACGACCGATAAAGGTATGGCCGAGATCATTATTGGCAAGCAGCGTAACGGGCCAATTGGTACAGTCAGATTGAGCTGGCAGGGCCCGTATACTAAGTTTGATAACTTAGCGATGGGATCAGTTGGATATTCTTCTGGTGGTTATGAGCCATTTTAAAGGCAGCTCAAATAACATCATTGATGATGCATAAATAAAAAGCCTCGCATTGCGAGGCTTTTTTACTCAAACAATGTCTTCAAAAATTTATTTTCCACCCTCACACTTTTTGATAGAGGCAGCTTTAGCTGCACCATACAAAGGTTTGCCGTCCTTGCTAACCGCTTTAGCTTCGCAATCGTTCGGTTTTGCATCACCCATACACTTTTTGATTGAAGCATCCTTTGCTGCACCATATAGCGGCTTACCATCTTTGCTAATGGCTTTTGCTTCACAGGCTGCTTGATCAGCGAATGCAAAACTAGGAAGTGCAAAACTTAATACAACACTTAAAGCGATGATGATTTTGTTCATATTGCCCCTTTTTTCATAAAACACGGAATTAAATTGGCTGCTTATAAAACACTGTAATAAAAAATAGTTTATTTGTGAATATAGGGCAAATGCTATGCGCCCAAGGGGCAAGTGGCATCAGGGCGCGACGCGACGCGCTTCAGTAAATTTAGCGGCCCAATAAGGGGAGGTAATGTTATCCAAGCGTACGGTCCCACCTGCGCTGGGCGCATGTACAAATCGACCTTGCCCCACATAGATTCCTGCGTGTGAATACTTTTCGCCAGTGGTATTAAAGAAAACTAGGTCACCTGGAGCGGGTGGCTGACCCTCAATGCTTTGACCTTTAGTGCTCATTAACTGAATGGTGCGAGGCAACTTAATACCAGCAGCTTTGTTATAAACGTAGACAATCAGTCCGCTGCAATCAAAGCCACCTTTGGGGGTATTGCCACCATAGCGATAGGGCACGTCTACCAAGCCAACTGCCGCAATTGAAATATCTTCTGTGCCAACGCTCGTATCTTCCTTGAATTGCGAAACCTTAGAGGAGCTTACTTTGGGGCCAAAGGTGCTGCACCCACTGATTGCGAGGACGCAAATAAAAATGCCGCACCCTATCAGAGTGCGGCACGAGAGAGTTTGCTTAGAGTGCGTCTGCAGCATGATCCGCTAAACGTGAGCGCTCACCGCGCGCAAGGGTGACATGGCCACCATGACGCCAACCCTTAAAGCGATCGACTACATAGGTTAGGCCGGATGAGCCTTCAGTTAAGTAGGGCGTATCAATCTGCGCAATATTGCCTAGACAAATAATCTTGGTTCCTGGGCCCGCGCGGGTGACTAGGGTTTTCATTTGCTTGGGCGTTAAGTTCTGCGCTTCATCAATGATGACAAACTTGCTAACGAAGGTTCTGCCGCGCATGAAGTTCATGCTCTTTACCTTGATGCGTGAGCGGATCAATTCTTGAGTTGCAGCCCGACCCCATTCGCCGGCATCATCGTTGCGTTGGAGAACTTCTAAATTGTCGTCAAATGCACCCATCCATGGCTGCATTTTTTCTTCTTCGGTTCCCGGTAGGAAGCCAATGTCTTCGCCAACGGGAACGGTAGCGCGAGTAATGATGATCTCGTTATAGCGCTTACTATCCAATACCTGCTCAAGGCCTGCAGCCAATGCCAGCAAGGTTTTTCCTGTACCCGCTTGACCTAATAAGGTCACAAAATCTACGTCTGGATTCATGAGCAAGTTCATTGCAAAGTTTTGCTCGCGGTTTCGAGCGGTCACCCCCCAGACATTGTTTTTCTGGTGCGAGAAGTCTCTGAGAGTTTGCAAGAGGGCAGTTTTGCCATTGATTTCCCTGACGTGTGCATAGAAAGGTGTGGAGCCATCGGGATTCTCTTGGTACACAAATTGATTTACCAGCATACTTGGTACAGCAGGACCAGTCACCCTATAGAACATCGTGCCAGACTTGGAGTCTGACCAACTTTCCATATCTTTGCCATGCTTTGGCCAGAAGTCTGCTGATAGAGCCATGACTCCGGAGTACATCAAGTCACGATCTTCTAATACCTGGTCATTGAAATAATCTTCGGCAGGTAGACCAAGTGCACGCGCTTTAATGCGCATGTTGATGTCTTTGGACACCAGCACCACTTCTTGGCCATTACGAGTCTTTTGCAACTCACTCACTACCGCCAAGATCATGTTGTCGCCTTTGCCTTCAGGAAGTCCTTCAGGCAATGCTTGAGTAGATAGTTTTGTTTGGAAGAAGAGACGACCTGAAACATCTTGGTTGCCAAGCTTATTCAGTGGAATCCCTTCGTCCAATGTGCCGCTGGTGCCGGCAACCAGTTGATCTAGGGAGCGGCTGACGGTACGAGCGTTTCGGGCTACTTCGGTCATGCCTTTTTTATGGTTATCCAACTCTTCGAGAGTGGTCATAGGCAAGAATAGGTCGTGCTCTGAGAAGCGGAACAATGAGCTAGGGTCATGCATTAAGACGTTAGTGTCTAAAACGAATAGGCTTGGAGGCCCTGTACGAACAACGCGTTTCGGTTTGGCAGGCGTCGTTACCTTATTCTCATTGCGAGTAGGTGTGCGGTCTGCTTTAATTTTCTCGAGAGCGACTTCTGCTGCAGATAAATCTTCCTCTGCATCATTGATCCAGTCTGAGGTTTCCATCACTACTGGTTTTGCTGGCGCAGGACGTTTCTTTAAGTCTGGAGTGTCTTTACGACTAAGTCTCACTTGATCAGCAATTTGAGTTGGGATGGGTGGCAGTGGCATGGACTCTCCTAAAAGAAAAAACCGCCAAGCAATGTGCGTTGACGGTTTATTACGAAACTAGTTGCATTAAGATCTAGAAAACGGAGGGGGTTGCTCCCCGAACCTGTTTTGAAATATTCAGGTTTCTGATTCAAACGGATTGTCAGACTTTCCCGCCGTGTACGGTGCATATGACTTTACTTTACCCCAAATTTTGGGGTTTGCAAGCGCCCCAGAGAAAATTATTGTAAAAATTATTCAGTAGCTTGGGCTGCTTGTAATACCTCTGTCACATGGCCTGGAACCTTAAGGCCGCGCCACTCTTTTACCAGCTTGCCAGAGGAGTCAAAGAGGAAGGTGCTCCGCTCAACGCCGCGGACCTGCTTGCCGTACATATTCTTCATTTTCATGACACCAAAGATTTGGCAGAGTTTTTCTTCGGTATCAGCAACAAGCTCAAAGGGTAGGCCCAATTTACTGCGAAAGTTATCGTGAGACTTGAGGCTGTCTCGGGAAACTCCAACTACTAGCGTGTTGGTTTTGGTGAAGGCGTCAATGTTGTCGCGAAATTCACCAGACTCTGCTGTGCAGCCAGGAGTCATATCTTTTGGATAAAAGTAAAGAACCAGTTTTTTACCTTTGGCCGAAGCTGGAGAAAAAGTCAGTCCCGATGTTGCTGGGATGGCGCACTCTGGCATAGTTTGACCGATTGCTACTGTCATGATGATCCTTTGTTATTAATGTCTCTTAGTGTTAATTATTCTGAATAATCAGTTCGCCACTACGATTGGGTATTTCGCCCCAGGTCAGCGGCAACACAGCTATTTTATCGAGTTGATTGGTGGCTTTCCAGGATTGGTGTAACTCACCCATAGTGACAAGGTCGTGCCCTTGATTTAGCCATCCAGCCAATAGTTGTTCAAATGCAGGCAGTAGCTTTTGACCCTCAAGCTCGGCATGCAAAGTGAAGACTTGATCATTGGGATTGCTCTGGGTGATTTCTAAGAGTTTTTTGACTGCGCCAAACTCATCTGCGCCATCAATGCCAATGAGCTCATCAAAGGTTGGCAGCGTGGTTGGGTATTGCACATGCTTTGCTTTGCCATTGGGTAAGGCCAATCGATAAGGCATCAGATTAGGTTTGGCTCTGCCATCGGAAGAATGGGTAATGCCCCATTGATCGAGTTGCTCAAAAGCAGCTTCATTCATTTGCCAACCAGCTGCGCCATAAGTCACGGGTGCATGACCAAAGATTTCTACAAAGCGATCCCAGCTTTTTTGCATCATCGCTTTAGTCCATTTAGAGTCTTGAGTGCGAACTGCGTCTTGCCACGCAACATGGTCCCAAGTGTGGATGCCGGTTTCATGACCGGCTTTCTCAATCGCACGCATTTCTGCAGCAGCTTTTTTGCCAATGTCTGGTCCGGGGATGAGTACACCATAGAGCAAAGTTTTGATACCGTAGTGTTCTACGACAGAAGTACGACTAACTTTTTTTAGAAAGCCTGGACGAAAAACTCGCTTTAAAGCCCAGCCGGTATGGTCAGGGCCTAGGCTAAATAAGAAGGTTGCCTGAAGTCCAAAGCGCCCAAGGGTGCGAGCGAGATTGGGTACGCCTTCTTTAGTGCCGCGTAGGGTGTCAACATCTACCTTGAGAGCGATCTTAGCCATGAACCCCTGCGCCCGTTAACTTATTCTTTATCAACTAAAGAGCGTGCTTTTTCTACATCCTGGCGATAGGCTTCGAAAATATTCTTGAGAGCATCAGTCATCGTAGTCGTTGGTTTCCAATCTAATTCACTCATAGTGTTATCGATTGCAGGCACGCGGTTTTGTACGTCTTGGTAGCCTTCTCCGTAGTACGCGCCAGAAGTAGTTTCAACAATCTTGACTTCGTTTGCAGTCTTGGCATATTCAGGAATGCTACGGGCAATCTCGAGCATTTGATTCGCTAGTTCACGAACGGAGTGATTGTTTTTCGGGTTACCAATGTTATAAATCTTGCCGTTAGCAACACCATCTTTGTTATCGATGATGCACATCAATGCATCAATACCATCATCTACGTAAGTGAAGGCGCGTTTCTGCGCGCCACCATCGACTAAATTGATTGGTTCGCCACGAACAATGTGGCCTAAGAACTGGGTTACCACGCGGGATGAGCCCTCTTTGGGTGTGTAGATACTGTCAAGACCAGGGCCGATCCAGTTAAACGGGCGGAAGAGGGTGAAGCGCAAGCCTTCCATGCCATAACCCCAGATCACACGATCCATAAGCTGTTTAGAGCAGGCATAGATCCAACGCGGCTTATTGATCGGACCGTAAACCATATTTGATTTAGCAGGATCGAATTCAGCATCCTCACACATGCCATAGACTTCAGAGGTGGATGGGAATACTAAATGTTTTTTGTATTTAACGGCAGAGCGAACGATGGGAAGATTAGCCTCAAAGTCGAGTTCAAATACTTTTAATGGCTGCTGAACATAAGTTGCTGGAGTGGCAATCGCAACCAAAGGCAAGATAACGTCGCATTTACGAATGTGATATTCAACCCATTCTTTATTGATGGTGATATCACCTTCAAAAAAGTGCATACGTGGATGGTTGATGAGATCACCTAAGCGATCATTTTGCATATCCATGCCATAGACATCCCAATCGGTTGTCTCAAGAATGCGCTTGGAAAGGTGGTGGCCAATAAAACCGTTAACACCAAGAATGAGTACTTTTTTCATCTTTACTGCCTCGTTTTAATCTAATTTGGGAATACTAAATACAGTGCTTATTTGTTGGCTGGGAACCATTCCAGGATTTCAACTGCCTGGCCGTCACCGCAAATGCCGAATACCCGATTATCAACCACTTGGATGCCCTGAACGCCAAGATCCAGATTGCTTGGGAATAGCCCCTTCAGGCTTGTGCGGGCCACAATCATTGTCTGCCCCTGGTGATACGTAAAGGCGCCTGGATAAGGGGGTGCAACGGCTCTCACTAGATTGTGGACCTGAATTGCCTTCTGATGCCAATGAATTTGCCCGTCAGAGGGCTTCCTGCCACCAAAATAACTGCCTTTTTGGAGCTCATTGGGCTTGCGGGGTACTTTGCCCTGAATGAGCTTCGGCAGCGCTTCGGTGATGACTTTTACTGCTGCTTGACTTACCTTGCCAAATACATCAGTAGCCGTCTCATCCGGGCCAATGCTAACTGAAGCTTGCCCAACAATATCGCCGGCATCTGGTTTGGTTTCCATGATGTGCAAGGTGGCGCCTGTTTCAGTTTCTCCATGCAAGATTGCCCAGTTTACTGGCGCGCGGCCACGGTACTTTGGTAGAAGTGAGCCGTGCATATTTAGCGCAGTAATCTTCGCGCAAGCCAAAATTTGCGCGGGGATCATATGGCGATAGTAAAAAGAAAAAATGTAATCCGGGGCCAGTGCTTGTAATTTTGGAATCAGGGCGTCTAAATCATTCGCACTAGGCGTAATGTATGGAATATGTTGATCAGCACACAGTTTGGCAACACTAGCAAACCAAACATTCTCATGAGGATCATCTTGATGGGTAACAACTAGATCAACTTGGATGCCTGCAGCTAATAAGGCTTTAAGGCAATTGACACCAACATCGTGATAAGCGAAGACGACTGCGTGCAATTATTTTTTCTCTAAAACAGTTTGCACAACGTAACGTGGGCGATTGCGGATTTGTTGATAGATGCGGCCGATGTATTCACCGAGGAGACCAAGGCCAAAGAGCATAACGCCAATCAGGAAGAAAGTCAGCGCAAAGAGGGTGAATACTCCCTCAACCTCGGCGCCCAGTACAAAGCGGCGTACCAGTAAGTAGATGAATAGACTGCCTGCAGCGAGCGATAGCAACATACCTAGAATCGAGAAGATCTGTAAAGGCATGATGGAGAATCCAGTCACTAAATCAAAGTTCAAGCGAATCAGTTGATAGAGGCTATATTTAGACTCGCCAGCAAAACGCTCTTCGTGTTTGACGGTGATTTCAATGGGGTTGGCAGCAAAGGTATAAGCCAGCGCGGGAATAAAGGTGTTGTTCTCATCGCATTGGCGTACTAAGTCAACGATGCGGCGGTTATAGCCCCGTAACATGCAACCTTGATCAGTCATCGTGATTCGAGTAATGTTTTCGCGTAAACCGTTCATAGCGCGTGAAGCAAATTTTCTGAAGAAGCTGTCACGACGATCCGCACGAATGGTGCCAACGTAATCATGGCCCTTTAATAACTGCTCCGTCAGGGCATCAATCTCTTCGGGGGGATTTTGTAAATCTGCATCCAAAGTAATAACAAATTCACCCTTGGCGTATTCAAATCCAGCCATGATGGCCATATGTTGACCAAAGTTGCTGTGAAATAAAACGGCGCGCGTCACGTCAGGACGTTGCTCAACTTGTTTAGCCAAAATACCAGCAGAACGATCTTTGCTGCCGTCATTTACAAAAACGACTTCATAGGAAATATTGCGTTTAGCCGCCAGCCCATCTAAGGATGGATAGAGGCGATCAAAGAGGGCTTGAAGACCGTCTTCCTCGTTATAGACGGGAATAACAATGCTGAGCTTTGGGTTGGCAACTAAATTTGCAGTCATGCTGCAATTTTGCCTGATTCTTGGGGTTTAGCCCAAGAAGGCTAGTTTTTGGAGTGTTTCTTGAGGATTCCGACCAATCCACTGGCTATGCGGCCAATATCTTCGTCTGCCATGCTGGGGAAGAGTGGGAGGGTCAAAATAGAGCGACCAATACGCGCAGCAATTGGGGTATCACTTATTTTGTAGCCTTGATTTTTGTAAAGACTAAAGCCGGTAATAGCAGGGTAGTGCACTCCTGTACCAATGCCAAGATCTTTTAATTCGGTCATCACTAGAGCGCGATCACAAGCCAATTGCTCCAGTGGCAGCACTACCTGAAACATATGCCAATTGCTATCAGTGAAGTTTTCAACCGGCAGTTCTAATTTGAGCGCCTCCAATTCGGCAGATTTGAGTTCCGCACGAATGGCATCAAAATATTGACGAGCGAGTACTGCGCGACGTGTTTGATATGCAGGCAATTGTTTTAGCTGTTGCAAGCCAATGACCGCATTCACATCGGTCAAATTATCTTTGCCACCGAGTACATCAACATCCATTCCATCCATGCCTTGGCGAGTTAATCCTTGAAGGCGAAATTTTTCAGCAAGTTTGGCTTCGGAGTCATCATTTAAAACTAGGCAGCCACCCTCTACAGTCGTGAGATTCTTATTGGCTTGAAAGCTAAAGCTTACGAGGTCGCCGAAGCTTCCAATCTTCTGACCCTTCCACTGAGAGCCGAAGGCTTGAGCTGCATCTTCAATCACTCGCAGATGATGTTGCTTCGCGATTGCATAGAGTCGATCCATATCTACGGGTAAGCCAGCCAAATAGACCGGCATGATGGCGCGAGTCTTGGATGTGATTGCAGCAGTGACTTTATGAAGATCTATATTGCGTGTAACGGGATCAATATCCACAAAGACAGGTTTAGCGCCAACTCCCAAAATCACATTGGATGTTGCCACCCAAGAAATCGGCGTGGTGATGACTTCATCACCTGGGCCAATACCAGCAACTTGTAATGCAATCTTCATCGTTGCTGTGCCATTGGCAAAACAACGGACAGGACGACCACCAAAGTATTCGCTGAGAGTTGCTTCAAACTCTGCCAACTTCGGTCCTGAGGTCACCCAACCAGAACGCAAGACATCTGCAACAGCATCAATGGTTTCTTGATTAAAGCTTGGGCGCGTGAAGGGTATAAATGAAGGATTATTTGACATGATGTCTTATATTACTTTACTGCCTTACCGTGCCGCGTTTGGTGTATCAGGATGCTTCACAATCACTCTACGGGAGTCGCGATCTACTTCCTGCATTGGTAGCTTTTGCTCTCGGAGCGCACTGAACTGCTCTGGAACCATTAGGGCATAAGCGGCTTGATCCTCTTGCCAGCGAGCAATGAAGGCATCAAGAGTGGGCATCCAGAGCTCAGGTTCTTGATGAACGCCAAACTCTAGTTCATCGGGAGACTCAACCATGATCATGGTTCTGCCAAGATAAAACGGCACAGTGTGATCTAAGAGTCGAATGGAGTAGAAGTTCACTTTTTCTGGGATGGATACTTTGACTCGGTTGACAAGATCAATACCAGAAACGGCCCGACCCAATGTCTCATGGCCTGTACCGGCAATGATGGCGCAGAGAAAAAATCCGCCAGCAAAGCTCACAATACTTTGAATACCGTTTCGTTTACTTTGCCATGCTGCAAATAGGCTAAAGGTGATAAGTGCAATTAATGCGGCAACAATCCAATAAGTGTATTGAGCGTAGGCTGCGATCTCATCTGGCCTTGCTTGTTTGCCAATGTCGGATAAGAAGAAAAATCCAATGCATCCCAAGACTGCAAATCCAATAGTTTGTAGTTTCCAAGAAAGCTCCATCGAATTAGTGTGCGCTAACAGTTGGTCCAGGCGATTACCGATTAATAATGCGAGCGCAGGAAAAATAGGGATGATGTAGCCCGGAAGTTTGGAGCGCGAAACGCTAAAGAAAATAAAGATTACTGCGAACCAGCACACTAATAACCAGCCGCTTGAGAAATCCCGACGACGCTCGCCCCATGCTTGCACAATCGAACCAGGAATTTGTAGCACCCAGGGCAATAAGCCAATGAATAGCAAGGGTACGAAGTAATAGATTGGACCTGTTCTGCTGTGGGCATCTTGAGTAAAGCGTTGCAAATGCTCATGAATAAAGAAGAATTCCAAGAACTCAGGATTACGCTGTGCAACCAAGAAAAACCATGGCGCTGTAATTGCTAGAAATAAAATCGTGCCGCTGAATAAGCGTAAACGTGTCCAGATTTTCCAATCCCAAGAAGTGATGGAGTAAGCAACAAAGACCATTGCTGGAATGGCAGCGCCAATCACTCCTTTGGAAAGTGTTGCAAGCGCCATGAAGATCCAGCAAGCCCACATCCAATTTCGGCAGGGGATTTTGTTGCGCGAAGTTTGGGCTAGCAATAGGCTACACAACGCCGCCACTAAAAAAGATGACAGCCCCATGTCTAAAGAATTGAAATGGCCGCTAATGACCCACATCGGACTTGATGCGAGTACGACAGCAGCTAACCATCCCGCTCTAGCGCTGAAAATGCGAGCACCAGTAAAGCCAATGAGTAAAATAGTGAGAAAGCCAGTAAGCCCAGTCCACAGACGTGCTTGCCAATCACCGATACCGAAAACTTGAAATGCAGCAGCAGTTGCCCAAGCTTGTAATGGTGGTTTCTCAAAATACTTGTAGCCGTTGTAACGTGGCGTAACCCAATCGCCTGTGACCAACATCTCCCTTGCTATTTCTGCATAACGTCCCTCATCAGATGGGATGAGATGGCGATAGTTCAGCGTGCCAAACCAGATCAAGCTATAAATAATGGCAAGCAATAAAATTTTGCCGGGATGAAGCGCAGAGGATTGCCGAATTTTTCCAAATTGCATTAGCTTGGCTCCACAATTAACGCTAGAAGAACTTGACGTCCCTCTCCTACCAAAATGTTGTAGGTGCGACAGGCGGCTTGAGAATCCATGATTTCAAAGCCAATTTTTGCCAAAATGAGGGATTTGAGGAGCTCTGGCTTGGGAAAGCGCTGTTTAGCGCCTGTGCCAATCAGAATTAATTCAGGCTTGAGATCGACCATTTGGAGAAAATGGGATGAATCTAGGCCGTCGAATGATTTAACTGGCCATTCAGAGATTGCCCCATCAGAGCTCAATAAGACAGCATAGGCATATGGGGTCTGGTTGATCTCGACGTAGCCATCTCCATAGCCGGTGATCGTGTTGGCTCCGGAATGGGGGTCAGATTGAAGCTTCAAGTGGACTCTCTGTCATAATTATGTGGATTATAGCTAGCTGTTTTTTCCAAGATTTCAAGAACTTACCCTTTAATTTATTGTGAAACCCATCCTAAAGTCCCAAAAACTCAATCACGTCTGTTATGACATTCGTGGGCCAGTGCTTGAGCTCGCTCAGCGCATGGAGGAAGAGGGTCACAAAATCATCAAATTAAACATCGGAAACGTAGGGGTTTTCGGTTTTGATCCTCCTGAAGAGATTCAGTTGGACATGATCCGCAATTTGAGTAATGCTTCTGCCTATTCTGATTCCAAGGGCATCTTTGCTGCTCGCAAAGCCATCATGCAGTATTGCCAAGAAAAAGGTATACAAGGGGTCACGCTGGATGATGTTTATACCGGCAACGGCGTTTCTGAACTGATCGTACTTTCAATGAATGCATTGCTCAATGATGGCGATGAAGTATTGGTTCCAGCGCCTGACTATCCACTGTGGACTGCTGCGGTGAGTTTGTCGAGCGGTACCCCAGTTCATTATTTATGTGATGAGTCTAAAGATTGGGCACCAGACTTAAATGATCTGCGCAAAAAAATCACACCACGTACTAAAGCAATTGTGGTGATTAATCCTAACAATCCAACTGGTGCAATTTATTCCCAAGAAGTATTGCTCGAGATGGTGAAAATTGCTCGTGAGCATGGTTTGATTTTGTTTGCTGATGAGATTTACGACAAGATGTTATACGACGCTGAGAAGCATATTTCTCTTGCATCTTTATCTACTGATGTAGTCACAATCACTTTTAATGGCTTATCCAAGAACTACCGCTCATGCGGCTACCGCGCTGGCTGGATGGTGGTTTCAGGGGATAAAGAGATGGTGCGTGACTATATCGAGGGCCTGAATATGTTGGCCTCGATGCGCTTGTGCGCAAACGTGCCAGGTCAATATGCAATTCAAACTGCACTTGGTGGTTACCAAAGTATTAACGACTTAGTGGCTGAGGGTGGCCGCTTAGCAAAGCAACGTGATCTCGCCTGGAAACTGATTACCGATATTCCTGGTGTCACTTGCGTTAAACCAAAATCTGCCTTGTATTTATTTCCAAAGTTAGATCCCGAGGTTTATCCAATTGAAGATGATCAACAGTTTGTTGCTGATCTCTTAAAAGAGGAAAAAGTATTGTTGGTCCAAGGTTCTGGTTTTAACTGGGGTAAGCCTGATCATTTCCGTGTCGTGTTCTTACCTCATGAAGATGTGCTCAAGGAAGCAATTGGCCGCCTTGCACGTTTTCTGGAGCGATATCGTAATAAGCATAGCCGCAAGGCTTCTACAACCGCAGCAAAGGCATCATGAAACCGATTCAAGTAGGTCTATTAGGTATTGGCACTGTTGGTGGTGGCGTATTCACAGTTCTCGAGCGCAACCAAGATGAAATTACCCGTCGTGCTGGTCGCGGCATTCGTATTAATACCGTTGCCGATCTTAATGTAGAGCGTGCTAAAGAAGTTGTTCAAGATCGTGCACAGATTGTGAATGATGCTCGTGCTGTGATCAATAATCCCGAAATCGACATCGTGGTTGAGCTCATTGGTGGATATGGCATTGCTAAAGACTTGGTTTTAGAGGCAATTGCTGCCGGCAAGCATGTGGTGACTGCAAATAAGGCCTTGATCGCCGTACATGGGAACGAGATTTTTAAAGCAGCTCACGCTAAGGGCGTGATGGTCGTATTTGAAGCGGCAGTTGCTGGCGGCATCCCTATTATTAAAGCTCTGCGTGAGGGCTTAACTGCTAACCGCATTGAGTGGATCGCCGGCATCATCAATGGGACCACCAATTTCATTCTCTCTGAGATGCGTGATAAAGGCCTAGACTTTGCAACGGTTCTCAAAGAGGCGCAACGCTTAGGTTACGCAGAAGCAGATCCAACGTTTGATATTGAAGGTGTTGATGCTGCGCATAAGGCGACCATCATGAGCGCGATTGCATTTGGTATTCCAATGCAGTTTGATAAAGCGCACATCGAAGGCATCACCAAATTGGATGCTATTGATATTAAATATGCAGAGCAATTGGGCTATCGCATCAAGTTGCTAGGTATTGCCAAGAAAACGCCAACGGGTGTTGAGTTGCGCGTACATCCAACCCTAATTCCTGCTAAACGTTTAATTGCAAACGTTGAGGGCGCTATGAATGCTGTGCAGGTATTTGGTGATGCAGTAGGTACTACCTTGTATTACGGAAAAGGTGCGGGATCTGAACCAACTGCCTCAGCTGTGATTGCTGATTTGGTAGATATCACTCGTTTGCTGAGCGCTGATCCTGAGCATCGCGTTCCTTACTTGGCCTTTCAGCCAGATGCTGTGCAAAATACCCCTGTATTGCCGATTGGCGAGATTACGACTAGTTACTACTTGCGTTTGCGTGTAGCTGACCAAGCTGGTGTGTTGGCTGACATTACTAAGATCTTGGCCGCGCACGGCGTTTCGATTGATGCACTCTTGCAAAAAGAGGCAGACGAAGGTGAAAGTCAAACTGATTTGGTTGCCTTAACGCACGAAACTAAAGAGAAGAACATGCTTGCGGCAATCACAGAGATCCAGAATCTCAAAACCGTCGCTGGTGAAGTGGTGAAGATTCGTTTAGAAAATCTGTCTTAAGCAAAACAATGCGTTACCAATCCACTCGCGGCAATAGCCCGCAACAATCCTTCTTAGAAATTCTCTTGGGCGGTTTAGCGCCGGATGGCGGTTTATATTTGCCGACTCAGTATCCACTGGTCACCTCAGCACAATTGGATTCATGGCGTGGCTTGTCTTATGCTGATCTGGCTTATGAGGTTCTAAGTCTGTATTGCGATGACGTTCCTGAGGCTGATTTACGTGCGCTGTTGCGCAAGACATATACCGAGCAGGTTTACTGCAACGGCCGCCCTCAAGACAATGCCAAAGACATTACACCTTTACACTGGTTAGGCGAAGAGCAGGGTACTCGCATTGGGCTCTTGAGCTTATCAAATGGTCCAACCTTGGCTTTCAAGGATATGGCAATGCAGTTGCTGGGCAATCTTTTTGAGTATGCTCTTAAGAAGAAAGGTCAGCAGCTTAATATTTTGGGCGCCACATCAGGTGATACGGGCAGTGCTGCTGAATATGCGATGCGTGGCAAAGAGGGCGTAAAAGTATTTATGCTTTCGCCGCGTGGCAAGATGAGCTCCTTTCAGTCTGCGCAGATGTATTCCTTGCAAGACCCCAACATTTTCAACTTAGCAGTAGCTGGTGTGTTTGATGATTGTCAAGATATTGTTAAAGCAGTCAGCAATGATCATGCCTTTAAGGCTAAGAGCCAAATTGGTACTGTGAACTCCATTAACTGGGGTCGGGTAGTTGCACAAGTAGTGTATTACTTTCAGGGCTATCTCTTGGCCACCAAGTCAAGCAATGAGAGGGTGTCATTTACTGTGCCATCTGGTAATTTCGGTAACGTCTGTGCTGGTCATATCGCCCGCATGATGGGCCTGCCAATTGCACACTTGGTTGTGGCAACCAATGAAAACGATGTACTCGATGAGTTTTTCCGCACTGGTGTATATCGTGCGCGCAAATCTGCTGAGACATTGCATACCTCAAGCCCATCGATGGATATTTCCAAGGCAAGTAACTTTGAGCGTTTTGTATTTGACTTCATGGGTCAAGATGGCAACGCTACTGCCGCCATGTTTAAGCAAGTGGATACGACTGGTGGCTTTGATATTTCTAAGGACACTGTCTTCAAAGAGCTTGGTCAGTATGGCTTCCAGTCTGGCCGCAGCACTCATGAAAATCGCCTAGAAACAATTCGCGATATCGACAAACGTTATGGTGTCATGGTCGATACCCATACTGCTGATGGCATCAAAGTAGCGCGTGAGCATTTGCAGGCTGGCATTCCAATGCTCGTGCTCGAGACTGCGCTTCCCATTAAGTTTGAAGAAACGATTCAAGAAGCTTTGGGGCGACCTGCTGAGTGCCCGTCTGCATTCAAAGACATTAAATCTAAGCCCCAGCGTGTAGAGAATATTGATGCTGATGTCCATCAGGTCAAAGCATTCATTACAACGCATCTTAGTTAAAACATAAGCTAATCACCATGAATAAGCCTCCAATGTTGACTGCACAGCAGGCCTTGGATCACTTGCTTTCTCATGCCAAGCCAGTTGCCGAGACTGAGAGCATTCCAATGCAGGCCACCTTAGGTCGCGTTCTTGCTGAGAACGTAAACAGCCTAGTCGACGTGCCCCCACTGGATAACACCTCAATGGATGGTTATGCAGTCCGCGCAGCAGACATCCAGAATCCTGGAAGCATTCTAAAAATTGCACAACGCATTCCAGCGGGCTCTGTTGGAACCACACTCGAACCCGGTACCGCAGCCAGAATTTTTACAGGTGCACCAGTTCCCTTGGGGGCAGATGCAGTGGTGATGCAAGAGGATTGCGCTATTCCCGAAGGCTCGGCAGATCATGTACAAGTCAATATTGCGCCAGTGTTAGGCCAATGGATTCGCCGTAGAGGTGAAGATTTAACGGCAGGTAAAACGGCGTTAACTGCAGGAACCTTCTTGCGCCCTCAAGAGTTAGGCGTTGCAGCATCTGCTGGCTTGACTCACTTAAGTGTTAAGCGTCGCGTTAAGGTGGCAGCATTCTTTACTGGTGATGAGCTATCTCTTCCTGGCGAGCCACTTAAGCCGGGTGGAATTTATAACTCCAACCGTGACACCCTATTAGCCTGTCTTAAATCACTGGGTTGTGATGCCACTGATTTAGGTATTGTGCCGGATCGACTTGAGGCAACTAAAGCAGCATTACGTAAGGCCAGCAAAGATCATGATCTGATTATTACGTCCGGTGGTGTATCGGTTGGCGAAGAGGATCACATCAAGCCAGCAGTAACCGCTGAAGGACGATTGGATTTATGGCAGATTGCTATTAAGCCTGGAAAGCCACTGGCATTTGGTGCGGTTCGCAAATCAGATAAGCCTGAAGATGGTGAGGCCTGGTTTATTGGTTTGCCGGGCAATCCAGTATCCAGCTTTGTAACTTTCCTGTTATTTGTAAGACCATTCATTCTCAAGCTTCAGGGAAGAAGTAGTAGCCCACCACAGTCTTATTCGATGCGCGCTGATTTTGATTGGTTAAAAGCTGATCGACGCAATGAATTCTTGCGCGTCAAACTCAATAGTAATGGCGGCTTGGATTTATTCCCCAATCAAAGTTCCGGGGTGCTTACAAGTGCATCTTGGGGTGATGGTCTTGTAGATTGTCCGCCAAACCATTCAATCAAAGCTGGCGATCAGGTGAAATATATTCCTTTTGATGCTTTGCTTAAATAATCGGTTTACGATTGCCTCATGAAACTCGAATTACGATTCTTTGCCTCTTTGCGTGAAGCTCTTGGAGTTTCTCAAGAGAGTATTGTCACGCCTGATAGCGTCAAAACGATTGCCGATCTCAGGGTTCACTTAATAGAGCGTGGCAATCCTTGGGCTGAAGTATTAGCACAGAGCAAAGTATTACGCTGTGCTCTGAATCAGGTTATGGTTGATGCAAGCACGCCTCTCATAGACAATGCAGAAGTTGCGTTCTTTCCGCCAGTGACTGGGGGCTAATATGCCAATCCGAATTCAAGAGGCAGATTTTGATGTTAGCGCTGAAATAGCAGCGCTACGTAAAGGCGATCCAAGAGTTGGTGCAGTGGTAACTTTTTTGGGCGCCGTGCGTGATATGAATGACGGTAGTCATGTAAAGGAGATGACTCTCGAGCATTATCCCGGCATGACTGAGAAAGCTTTGCAAGAAATCCTAGATCAAGCAAAGGCTCGTTGGGATATCTACCAGACTTTGGTGATTCATAGAGTTGGCCCATTGCTGCCTGAAGATCAAATTGTTTTAGTGGTGGTAACCAGCGCTCATAGAGGCGAAGCATTCGCAGCGTGTGAGTTCATCATGGACTATCTCAAAACTGCAGCCCCATTCTGGAAAAAAGAAAACACCTCTGATGGCGCTCGCTGGGTTGATGCCCGCGTGACTGACGATGCTGCAATGGCGCGTTGGGCAAAGAAGTAAATTTAACTACTTTTAAAAAATCCCAACTTCGCAGATCTGGGTAGCTGCTTTAATTTTGCTTCTGCTTTGGATGCCTCTGATCGATCTGGGTGCTCTTGGCTTGCTAAAAGGACAACTGGTCTTCGAGATCTCGTATAGCGAGCACCTTGCCCTGAATTATGGGCTTCTAGGCGATGTTCTAGTCGGTTAGTAATGCCGGCATAGTAAGTGCCATCAGCGCATTCGAGGAGGTAAACAAGCCAGGACAAAGTGGGGGTAAATTCGCTTAAAAAGAGGGTGTAAAAGCCTTGAAATCTGTCATATTGCCCTTATATTCTATAGATAGATATATGGAGTGCAAAAATGAGAATAGATAAGTTAACAACTAAATTTCAAGAGGCCTTAAGTGAGGCCCAAAGTATCGCTTTAGCCAAAGACAATCAGTATATTGAGCCGGCCCATGTATTGCTGGCGATGTTGCGTGATTCTGACGGCGCTGCTAAGAGTTTATTAACCCGCGCCGGCGTGAATGTCTTGGGCCTCGAAAAAGGTCTTGAGAAGATCATTGGTAATTTTCCTGAAGTGCAGGGCACGAGTGGTGAGGTTCAGGTTGGCCGTGATCTCAGTAACTGGCTTAACCTATGTGAAAAAGAAGCCAACAAACGTAACGATCAATTTATCGCTGGCGAGTTATTTCTGCTGGTGGTGGCTGATGACAAAGGCGAGCTTGGGAAGCTAGCTCGTGAAAATGGTTTAAATCGTAAATCGTTAGAAGCGGCTATTGATTTAGTGCGCGGAGGGGAATCAGTGAATACTGCAGATGCCGAGGGTCAACGTGAAGCCCTTAAGAAATACACCATCGATTTAACTGAGCGCGCTCGTATGGGTAAGCTAGATCCGGTGATTGGTCGTGACGATGAGATTCGTCGCACCATTCAGATCTTGCAGCGTCGCGGCAAGAATAACCCTGTCTTGATTGGTGAGCCAGGCGTCGGCAAGACCGCTATTGTTGAAGGTTTAGCTCAGCGCATTGTGAATGGTGAAGTCCCTGAGACTCTCAAGAACAAGCGTGTCCTGGTCTTGGATATGGCATTGCTATTGGCTGGCGCCAAGTATCGCGGCGAGTTTGAAGAGCGCTTGAAAGCTGTTCTGAGTGATGTTGCTAAAGATGAAGGTCAAACCATCATCTTTATCGATGAAATTCATACTATGGTGGGTGCTGGCAAAGGTGATGGCGCGATGGATGCTGGCAATATGCTAAAGCCAGCCTTGGCTCGCGGAGAATTGCATTGTATCGGCGCAACCACTCTAGATGAATATCGCAAGTACATTGAAAAAGATGCTGCACTAGAGCGCCGCTTCCAAAAAGTGATGGTCGAAGAGCCAAGCGTTGAAGCAACAATTGCTATCTTGCGCGGTTTGCAAGAGCGCTATGAGCTTCACCATGGTATTGAGATTACCGATCCAGCGATTGTGGCTGCGGCGGAGCTATCACACCGTTACATTACTGACCGCTTCTTGCCAGACAAGGCAATCGACTTAATTGACGAGGCTGGTTCACGTATCCGGATGGAGATTGATTCCAAGCCAGAGGTAATGGATAAATTAGAGCGTCGCCTCATCCAGCTCAAGATTGAGCGTGAAGCAGTGAAGAAAGAAAAAGACGAGGCTTCTCAAAAACGGCTTGGCCTCATTGAAGATGAGATCAAGCGTCTAGGTGCCGAATATGCTGACTTAGAGGAAATCTGGAAGGCTGAGAAGGGTGCCGTATTGGGTGCTGCCAATCTGAAAGAAGAGATTGAAAAAGTTCGTGCTGATATCGCTAAGCTGCAACGCGAGGGTAAGTTGGAGAAAGTTGCTGAATTGCAGTATGGAAAATTGCCAGAACTTGAAGCTAAGCTCAAATCTGCTGCTGCAGCTGAAGCTAAAGGCAATAAAGATGGCGTTGTAAAGAATAAGCTTTTACGTACCCAAGTTGGCGCAGAGGAAATCGCTGAAGTGGTATCTCGCGCTACTGGTATTCCGGTATCGAAGATGATGCAGGGCGAACGCGACAAACTTCTCAAGATGGAAGAGTTGTTGCATAAGCGTGTGGTTGGTCAGGAAGAGGCTATTCGTGCAGTATCAGATGCCATCCGTCGCTCCCGTGCTGGTTTGGCTGAAGAGAATCGTCCTTATGGATCCTTCTTATTCCTGGGGCCTACAGGTGTCGGTAAAACTGAGCTGTGCAAAGCATTGGCTGGTTTCTTGTTTGATAGTGAAGACCATCTGATTCGCATTGATATGAGTGAGTTCATGGAAAAGCATAGCGTTGCGCGTTTGATTGGTGCGCCTCCGGGTTATGTGGGTTATGAAGAGGGCGGTTACTTAACCGAGCAAGTTCGTCGCCACCCTTACAGCGTGATTCTCTTTGACGAAATCGAAAAGGCGCACCCTGATGTCTTTAACGTCCTCTTGCAAGTGTTGGATGATGGTCGCTTAACCGATGGTCAAGGTCGAACTGTGGACTTTAAAAACACCGTGATTGTGATGACTAGTAATATTGGCTCGCATTTGATTCAGTCGATGACCGATAAGAAGCAGTCTGAAATCAAAGACGCTGTATTTGAAGAGTTGAAGAATCACTTCCGTCCAGAGTTCTTAAATCGTATCGATGAGATTGTGGTATTTCATGGCTTAGATAAAGGCAATATCGCCAATATTGCGAAGATCTTGCTGAAAAACCTCTCCGATCGTTTGGCAAAAGTGGATATGCAGCTTGAGGTAAGCGATGCAGCCTTGAGTAAGATTGCTGAAGTTGGCTTTGATCCTGTTTTTGGGGCAAGGCCGCTCAAGCGCGCTATCCAGCAGCACATCGAGAACCCAGTCTCCAAGATGATTTTGGAGGGTAAGTTCGGACCTAAGGATGTAGTGCCTGTTGACGTGGATAAAAAAGGTGACTTTAGTTTCACACGTCAGGTTCACTAGTTAGCAACTAAGTAGTAATAAAAGGTAGTTCAGCAGGAATATTCCTGCACCAGTAAACTCGGAACATGACTGTTGCGCTCACTAGTAGGCGTGCCAGTGATGTCCGGGTTATTGGTCTCATTAGCCTAGCTCACGGTAGCTCCCACTTCTTTCACTTAATTCTGCCACCCATGTTTCCATGGTTAAAGGCGGAGTTTGGCTTTAATTACGCTGAGCTCGGTTTACTCATGACCATCTTCTTTGTGGTCTCTTGCCTTGTGCAGGCAGGCTCTGGATTTTTGGTTGATCGGATTGGTGCTCGCCCTGTTTTGTTTGCTGGAGTTGGTTTGCTTGCCTTGGCAGCTCTGACCTATTCTCAAAGTAATGGGTATGCCATGCTAGTTTTGGGTGCCATGATTGCCGGTTGCGGCAACGGAGTTTTTCATCCAGTAGATTACACGCTCATTAATCACAAAATTTCTCCAGCTAATTTGCCTTATGCCTATTCCATTCATGGGGTAACAGGCTATTTAGGTTGGGCAGCAGCGCCAGCCTTTATGGTTGCCATCACCACCTTATTTAATTGGCGAATTGCTTTCTTGGCTGCAGCAATACTCGAAGCCCTCATTCTCTTGACGCTTTGGATTGGTCGAGCACGCTTGGTGGATGACGTTCAAGCAAGACGAGAAGAGACAGAAACCCATCATGCTGCCAACAATCCAAGCGGCACACCGATGAGTACTTTTGGGTTTATGAAATTACCAGCAGTTTGGCTTTGCTGGATTTTCTTTTTCTTCAGCATGGCGGCAACTACTGGGTTGCAGTCATTTGCACCGACTGCACTCTTCAAAATTTATGACCTTGCTGTGAGTTCAGGTAACTACTATTTAACTTTAATGTCTATGGGTGGAGCAGGCGGGATGTTGCTCGGGGGTTATCTTGCTACGCGCCTGAAGGTGCCGGAGCGCATCATTACCATCTGCTTTACCGTCAATATTGTGATGGGGCTTCTCTTGGCAACGGGCTTAGTGCCAGTCGAGATTATTGTGCTGGCCTTTATTGTGATTGGATTGGGCTTGGGGATTGCCGCACCATCACGCGATTTGATGATTCGCACTGCAACTCCTTCAGGCTCATCAGGAAGGGTCTACGGCATTGTGTATTCAGGTATTGATTTAGGTGCCGCCCTGAGCCCTTTAGTGTTTGGTATCTTCTTAGATATCGGCTTGCCAAAACTTTTATTTGTGGGCGTTGCTATGCTGCAGCTCATGATTATTGTGACTGCATTTAAGGTCTCCTCTGACTCAGAAAAGATCGACATTTAATTTAAATTAACCTAGGGTTTGCACTAGGGATAATTGATTCAAAATCCTTTAGGCTGTCTCTAGTTTTATATATAAAAAAATAATGGAGATAGTACATGAGGCAGTTAATCGATCGAATTGATCATATTGTTTTAACGGTGACTGATATTGAGGTAACAACTCAGTACTACGAGAAAGCATTTGGGTTTGAAAGAGAATTTTTCAAAGGCCCCGAGGGGCAGCCACGCTATGCCTTACGTTTTGGCCAACTGAAGATTAATTTACAAGATCGCGATACAGAGACCCCAACCAAAGCAAGGGTTCCAACGATTGGATCTGGCGATTTTTGTTTAATTGCTTCAGTTCCTTTGGATGAATTTATTGAGCATCTTAAGAAAAATAAAATTCCAATTGACGTTGGTCCGGTGCCACGTCGTGGTGCGCTTGGTCCAATACGTTCAGTGTATTTGCGTGACCCAGACGGAAACTTAGTTGAAGTAGCCGAGTACGTCTAAATTCCCCATTTTTTGCTGTAAAAATTTAGCAGGAGTATCTATGCGTTTTATCGCAAAATTATTCGCTTGTATCTGCCCAATAGTTAGTTTGTCTTTGCCATCAATTGCTGCTGAGCCTTGGCCTGCAAGTAACAGGAGTATTGTATTCATTAATCCATTTGCTCCTGGTGGTGCCTCTGATGCTTTTAGCAGACCAGTTGCCAAGAACTTAACCACCCAATTGGGTGTTCCCGTGATCGTTGATAACAAAAGCGGTGCGGGTGGCACGCTTGGCGCTGCATATGCAGCGAAAATGCCTGCAGATGGTTATGGTTGGTTTGCTGGTGCAGTTCATCACACGATTGCACAATCACTCTACCCAAATTTAAGTTATGACATTACAAAAGATTTTGAGCCAATTGCAATTTTGGGGAGTACTCCACAGGTTATCGTAGTGAATCCAAATAAGTTTGGCAGCACGGATCTTAAAACGATTATTGCGATTATTAAAAAGAATCCTGGTGCTTATAACTATGGTTCTGCTGGTAGTGGGACTTCGCAGCATCTATCTGGGGAGTTATTTAAGCAACTAACCAAAACACAAATCACCCACGTGCCTTATCGAGGTGTTGGACCTGCTTTGCAGGATTTGGTTGCAGGTCAAATTGATATTATGTTTGATACATTTGCAGCTTCAGGCCCCTTTGTGAAGAGTGGACAGTTAGTCGCCATCGCGGTTGCTTCTAATAAACGTGTCGATAGTTTTCCAGATGTTCCCACTGCTGCTGAAGCAGGTTTGCCTAACTATGTGGTGTCAAGCTGGTATGGCCTCTGGGGCGTTAAGGGGACGCCGAATGAGGTGCTGAATAAAATGGCTGCTGAAGTCGATAAGGCATTAACTTCTGATGAATTAAAGGAGAAGTGGTACTCTCTTGCTGCGACAGCTCCTCGTATGTCTAGGGCTGAGTTTGCAAAATTTGTTAATCAGGAAGTGGTCCGTTGGCGCGAAGTGATTAAGACCGCAAATATTAAGTTAGATTAACTACATTCTTTTCATAATATGAAAAGTCATTACACTGCGTAAAATGCAGTGCAGTACCCTTCGCTCGACCTCATTCCATTTAATGATTCAATATTTCACATTATAAAAATTATTACTTAAGTCATTGTTTTTGAATGAATAATTATTTTTATAAATTCCTGTAATTGGCCTTGCTTGCATTCCCTAATTGTCTACACTCTTATATAAGACATAAGACTTTACGAGTCTTAAGAGTCTAAAAATTTGAAGTACTTGTTTAACTTAGGGAGAAAAACATGGCAGACCGCAAAGCAGAAATCGCAGCACTACAAAAAGATTGGGATAGCAATCCACGTTGGAAAGGTATTGCGCGTGGATACACGGCAGAAGATGTTGTCCGTTTGCGCGGCTCATTAAAGATTGAGCACACTCTAGCGAAGCATGGTGCGGAGCGTCTCTGGGAATTGGTAAACAATGAAGCTTACGTTAATTGCTTGGGTGCCTTGACCGGCGGTCAGGCAATGCAGCAAGTGAAGGCTGGCATTCAGGCAATCTACTTGTCTGGATGGCAAGTGGCGGCAGACGGCAACTCTTACGCAGCTATGTATCCAGATCAATCTTTGTACCCTGTGGATTCAGTTCCAAAAATGGTTGAGCGTATCAACAACTCCTTCCAGCGCGCTGATGAAATTCAGACTGCTAAGGGTATTAACAAGGGTGACGCGGGTTACATCGAATACTTCGCTCCAATCGTTGCTGATGCTGAAGCTGGTTTCGGTGGCGTATTGAACGCATTCGAATTAAGTAAAGCATTGATTAAGCAGGGTGCTGCAGGCGTTCACTTCGAAGACCAGCTGTCTTCAGTGAAGAAGTGTGGTCACTTGGGTGGCAAGGTATTGTTGCCGACTACTGAGTCTGTGCAAAAATTAATCTCTGCACGTTTAGCTGCTGACGTCATGGGCGTTCCAACCATCATCTTGGCTCGTACCGATGCTGAAGCTGCTGACTTATTGACTTCTGACTACGATGAAAATGACAAGCCATTCTTGACAGGCGAGCGAACTCCAGAAGGCTTTTACAAAACCCGTAAGGGCTTGGATCAGGCAATTTCGCGTGGCTTGGCATACGCAGCTTACGCTGATATGGTTTGGTGCGAAACAGGTACGCCTGATCTCGACTTTGCTCGTAAATTTGCTGAAGCAATTCGTGCGAAATTCCCTGGCAAGATGTTGGCTTACAACTGCTCACCATCTTTCAACTGGAAGAAAAACTTGGATGATGCAACGATTGCGAAGTTCCAGCGTGAATTGGGTGCGATGGGTTACAAATATCAATTTATTACCCTCGCTGGTATTCACTCTATGTGGTACAACATGTTCGACTTGGCGCAAGACTACTCTCAGCGTGGCATGACTGCATATGTTGAGAAAGTTCAAGAGCCAGAGTTTGCTGCGCGTGATCGTGGCTACACTTTTGTTTCACATCAGCAAGAAGTTGGTACTGGTTACTTCGATGACGTTACTACGGTAATTCAAGGTGGAAAGTCTTCTGTAACCGCATTGACTGGTTCAACTGAAGAAGAGCAGTTCCACTAATTTTTGGTAGATCCCTAAGTAGTGCGTAGTAGCAGTAGCTTTCATTGCTGCCACGGCATCTAAATTACCTCACAAGGGTGACTTAGATGCCGTTTTCGTATACATTGTTCCCATGGCAAATTGCACACTTTGTAAAGACGATATTAAGCCCGAAGAGGGCCAGTTAATTTGGCGTGGAGACGACTGCAGAATCATGCTTGTAAATGATTCTGACCTACCTGGTTTTTGCAGAGTCATTTGGAATCAGCATGTCGTCGAAATGACTGATTTGACTTACAGTGAGCGTGAGCACCTGATGACTCTCGTATTTGCTGTCGAAGAAACCATGCGTCACGTTATGCATCCCGACAAAATCAATGTAGCTTCTTTAGGCAACATGGTTTCCCACATTCACTGGCATATTATTCCGAGGTATAAGGATGATGCTTTTTTCCCAGGAACTGCTTGGTCTAAGAGAACTCAAGAAACCCCTGAAGCCGTATTAGTGTTCCGCAAGCAAAAAATGACTGAGTTATCGAGTGCCATTAAAGCTGCAATCGCAGGGCTGGCGTAGCCAAGGCAAATAATCACATTTAAATAAATGTTTATTTTTTGAAATAAATATATTTTTTCGATATAAAAGTTATTTTTGAAAGTATTCGCTTATTAGCCCTGAGGCGAATACAGTCGCGAGATGTCTCCATCTTGCTTCAAATTTCTACAGTTTTCCACCTCTAGACGGCGCATTAATAAGCGCTACAAACTTGCCGACCAGAAAGAGGTAATGGTCTTAGAGGCCGTCCTGGCGGCCCATTCTGAAAAGGTGGACTTCTCAGTACTGGACTTAATCCTACTTAATGAGATTGCATCTCAGGCTACTTTGCATTCGGTCATGAATCACCTCATTACAAAAAAGTTGATTAAGTCTGAAGTATCAAAAGAGGACCGCAGACGAAAGTATGTCGTTCCAACAAAGTTAGCCCTTGAATGGCTGCAAGACTCTGCTGATTTACTGTGTTCAGCCGCTAAGAAATGAATCTCTCTACTCTCCTCAGGACTACATTTGCTATCTCATTGGTGCTTACCTATTGCCCGGTAGTTGATGCTCAAGCAAACAAAGAAAAATCTGTTGCCTGCTACCAGATTGTCATTAAAGAACCATTGACGTTTTATGGCAATCCAGGAGATGTAATCACTTTATACGATGGTTCACGCTGGAAGGTTCTGGCCGGTACTCAATTTGAGTATGTCCCATTGCCCTATAAAGATGGACTGATTTGTCCAGAAGCTGAAAAACTCACCATTGACCGCAAGGTAATGCGCGTTGCAAAACTAAACTAGTTTTTTTAATGCCTCGAGATATTTTTCGGGGCTAAGTTGGCCGCCTTCACGTTGCGCCTCCCACATCACTTGTCCTAAGCATTCCATCATCAGGTGTTGAGCTTCGTGCTCTGAACCCATTTTCTGACTTAGTTTTTCAGCGACTTCTTTAATGCCGGGTGGCTGATTGATTGAGATCTGCTCGCTAATTGATAGATGCATTGAGAGATGAAGAAAGGGGTTGGTTTCTCCGCGCTCTGGTGTGTAATCTTGGGCTAGCGCTCCTTCGGGGTCTGCCAATAGCGTGTGGTACTCGGGATGTTCTGCCATCCAATCACCTGCAAGGATTTCCATGGAATCTAAGATATGACCTTCAGTTTTCTTCTTCCAGGCGTCACAGAAAAAGCGACGCACTTCTTCACGGGTTGGATTAAATATCGCCACGAACTTTTCCTTTGCCAGTTTTCTGTTTAAAGCCGCACAAAGGCTCAACAATGCATTGGGCGCACTCTGGGTTACGCGCCTTACAAGTATATCTACCGTGCAATATAAGCCAATGATGCGCGTCTAGTAAATACTCTTTGGGAACGCGCTTGAGTAGTTGCTCTTCAACCTTAAGTACATCCTTGCCAGGCGCTAAGCCAGTGCGATTCGATACTCTAAAGATATGTGTGTCAACAGCAATAGTGGGTTGCCCAAAAGCAGTATTGAGAATCACGTTAGCGGTTTTTCTGCCAACGCCTGGTAAGGCCTCTAATTCCTCGCGTGTTTGGGGAACTATGCCACCATGTTTGTCTAGTAACAAACGACAGGTTTCCTGTACGTGCCTACCTTTAGAGTTAAATAAACCAATATGCTGAATGAATGGCCTAACCCCTTCTTCACCAAGATCTAATAAGGCTTGAGGGGTATTGGCTATCTTAAAAAGATTACGGGTGCCTTTGTTGACTGACACATCAGTTGCTTGTGCCGATAATAGTACCGCAATGAGCAACTCAAATGGTGAGTTGTACTCTAGTTCAGTTGTCGGTTTTGGGTTATTAGCTTTGAGTTGCTCAAAGAAAGCGCGCCGCTTTTCAGGGTTCATCATTGCTTTTGCTGAGCGCGCGCAATCGCAGCAGCAATAATAGCGCGTTTGCGTTCTTGCTCTTTCTTCTGCTCATCTGATGTCGGGTTATCCGCATTAACCGCTATTAACTTGGCTGCGGCTTTTTGAGCCAAGCGTTCATCATTATCTTTTTGTTCTCTATCAAGGCGTTGTCCTCGATTGTGATAGCGCTGACGTGAGATATTGGCCAGTTCTGGCGACCAGGCATTCCAGCCTGTTTCGGCTTCAGTCACATCAATCATGCTGATGCAATCGACAGGGCAGGGAGGAATGCAAAGATCGCAACCGGTACACCACTCAGGTAAAACCACGTGCATTTGCTTTGATGCCCCCACAATAGCATCTACAGGGCATGCCTGAATGCAGAGCGTACAGCCAATACATTTTTGTGGATCGATGAAGGCCACTGGTCTAGGGCGCTCTATGCCACATTCAGGATCAATGGTGCTATGAAGTTCGAAAGCATCTTGGGGGTAAATCGGCGCGAGAATTTTGCTGAGCCGTTCAATGCCTTCAATGCCGCCTGGCGGGCAACGATTAGGTAATGCCTCACCACTCGCCATCGACTCTGCATACCCTCGGCAATCAGGGTAGCCACATTTTGTACATTGGGTTTGAGGAAGTAAATCCTCCAAGCGATCAGTCAGTTCGTTCGCTTGTGTAATGTTCATTGCTAAGTACTTACATAAAAAGGTGAGGGCCTCAGCCCTCACTCGTTGATGTCTAGTTAGAGCCTTCTAATTTAGGGGGCCTTGCTTTACTTCTTTTATGTACACCTTGATGTTCACGAATGAAGTTTTTGATCTTTGGATAGACCTTGTCGCGCCAACGGCGACCAGAAAAAATACCATAGTGACCTGCACCAGTCACTTCGTAGTGATCTTTATTTTCCTTAGGGATTCCTGCACATAAACCATGCGCTGAGCGGGTTTGACCGCTTCCAGAAATATCATCTAACTCACCTTCAACCGTAAGAAGTGCAGTTTCTTTAATATCTTGTGGTTTCACCAGATCGCCGGCTACTGTCCAAGTGCCATTCGGTAGGGCGTAGTCTTGGAAAACTGTCTTAATAGTATCTAGATAGAACTTTGCGTCTAAATCTAGAACAGCGTTGTACTCATCATAGAAGCGAATGTGTGCATCGGTATCTTGTTCATCACCACGTACCAGGTTCTGGAAATAATCCCAATGAGATTGCAAATGATTTTGTGGGTTCATGGCCATAAATCCAGCGTGTTGCAAAAAGCCTGGATAAACCTTACGACCAGCGCCGGGATAGGTTGGTGGCACTTTATAAATCACATGACTTTCAAACCAATCAAATGACTTTTGCTCAGCCAAATTATTAACAGCGGTAGGTGACTTACGCGCATCAATTGGGCCACCCATCATGATCATGGAAGATGGAGTCGCTTCACCGGCCGAGGCCATGAGTGAGATTGCACCTAAAGTCGGAACGGTAGGCTGGCAAACAGAGATGACATGCAAATCTTCTGCCCCAATTGCGCGGATGAATTCTTGAATGTAGTGAACGTAGTCATCAAGACCAAAGTTACCATCTTCCAACGGGACATTGCGCGCATCGATCCAGTCGGTAATGTAAACCTTGTGATCTTGCAATAAGGTGCGAACAGTGTCACGCAGCAAAGTAGCATGGTGCCCAGACATAGGAGCCACCACCAAAACAACAGGATCTTCTTTAAGCTTCTTGATGGTTTCTACATCATCCGAAAAGCGCTTAAAGCGAACTAAATTGCAAAATGGCTTAGAAACTTTAGTGATCTCATGAATAGCAACCTCATGACCATGCGCTACAACAGAGCGAATACCAAACTCTGGTTTTTTATAGTTTTTACCTAAACGGTGAAGGAGTTCGTAGCTGGCAGCTAAACGCTCAGAGCCTGGAACCATTGATGCAGGGTTAGACGCATTAATAAATGCCTCCGAAGCTGCACGTGCCCAAGAGCTCATTGGTTGAAGTAAGGCTTTTTGAAATTCGTGTAACTGATATAGCATGCTACCCCCTGTAATTCAGTTAATCCGCTGATTGTGCTTTTTAGGCCAATACGCGGGCAATTGCTTTGGCTACTTTATCAATATTTTTGGTATTGAGAGCCGCCACACAAATGCGTCCAGTAGAAAGGGCATAAATGCCGTCTTTTTTCTGTAAGCGCTCAACTTGCTCAGCTGTTAAACCTGAGTAAGAAAACATTCCACGTTGCTGTTCGATAAAAGCAAAGTCTTGCTTCACGCCAGCAGCAGCGAGTTTTTCAACAAGACTATGACGCATTGCTTTAATGCGATCACGCATTTCAGCCAACTCATCCTCCCAGAGCTGACGCAATTCTGGAGAGTTCAAAACAGCAGCAGCAATTGCAGCGCCGTGAGTAGGAGGATTTGAGTAATTAGTACGAATTACACGTTTGAGCTGTGAGAGCACACGAGTAGACTCATCTTTGCTCTGTGTCACGATCGACAATGCGCCAACACGCTCACCATACAGCGAGAATGATTTAGAAAATGAGCTGGATACAAAGAATGACATACCGGATTGTGCGAAGAGGCGAACTGCAATACCATCCTGCTCAATGCCAGCCGCAAAGCCTTGATAGGCCATGTCCAAGAAAGGAATCAAACTCTTGTTCTTGCAGATCTCAATCACCTGATGCCACTGGGCTTCGGTGATGTCTGCACCTGTTGGGTTATGGCAGCAAGCGTGCAAGAGAACGGTTGTGTTCTTTGGAAAAGACTCCAAGGACTTCACCATGCCATCAAAATCAACACCACGTGTCATGCCATCGAAGTAGGTGTATTCAACCACTTCGAAACCTGCAGATTCAAAAATACCGCGATGGTTTTCCCAGGTTGGGTTGCTAATAGCGCAAGGCGCATCTAAATTCAGACGCTTAATAAAGTCAGCGCCCACACGCAATGCACCAGTGCCACCTAAGCACTCGGCAGTGACAACACGGCCATCTTTAATGAGTGCAGAGTCAGCCCCGAATAATAAATTTTGCACAGCGCTGTTGTATGGGTTTGGGCCTTCGATTGGAATGTAGCTGCGTGGAGAGTGCTTTGCAACAATGGCCTCTTCTGCTTTGATCACTGCTTTTAAGAGGGGTACCTTGCCTTCGTCTGTGTAATACACGCCAACACCAAGGTTTACTTTGTCAGAACGTTGATCTGCAACATAGGCTTCTGTGAGGCCAAAAATAGGATCTTTAGGGGCTAGCTGGACTGAGGCAAACAGGGTCATTTGAGGTCGAGAATGGTGGTTTAAGGATGGTTTTACTTTGCATTGACGTTAAATTGAGTTTAATTGTCGGTTTTTGAAGCCAGAACCAACTATTTCTAAATAAAAACGGCAAAATCATTGTTTGTACAAAATTCGCTGTGAAGAAAACTCACAGATGAAATGATAGCCGAGATGCCCCCTAAGCCCCCCAAAACTGGTTCCAATTCTGCAGCTAAAGAAGATATCAAAAAGCCTGTTGCCGATCCATTAGGTGAGGCTGGCCACGATCTAGATCCAGCTAAATTTGTTCGCTTTCCAGACTCCCCATATGAGCTATATCAGCCATTTGCCCCGGCTGGGGACCAGCCACAGGCTATTGAGGCCTTGGTTGAGGGTATTGAGGACGGATTGAGCTTTCAGACCTTGTTGGGGGTTACGGGATCTGGAAAAACCTTCACCATGGCTAATGTGATTGCTAGAACAGGGCGTCCAGCAATCATTTTTGCCCCTAATAAGACCTTGGCTGCTCAGCTCTATAGTGAATTTAGGGAGTTTTTCCCAAAAAATGCTGTTGAGTATTTTGTCAGTTACTACGACTATTACCAGCCTGAGGCTTATGTTCCTCAGCGTGACCTCTTTATTGAAAAAGACTCCTCGATTAATGAGCACATCGAGCAGATGCGCTTATCTGCAACGAAGAGCTTGTTAGAGCGCCGCGATGTCATCATCGTAGCGACTGTTTCTGCAATTTATGGAATTGGTAATCCTGGCGATTATCACAGCATGGTGATGACGCTACGTCCTGGCGATAAGATGAGTCAGCGCGATATCTTAATGCGACTGATTGCCATGCAATACGATCGCAACGAAACGGATTTTAAGCGCGGTGTATTTCGAGTGCGCGGCGACACGATTGATATTTTCCCAGCTGAACATAATGAGTTGGCAGTACGCGTTGAATTGTTTGATGATGTGGTAGAGAGTTTGCAATTCTTTGATCCACTGACAGGCAAGATTCGTCAAAAGATTCCGCGTTTTACGGTATACCCAAGTTCACACTATGTGACCCCGCGCGAAACTGTTCTTAAAGCAATTGAAACCATCAAAATCGAGTTACGCACTCGTTTAGATGAATTTGTAAAAGATGGAAAACTCGTTGAGGCACAACGCCTAGAGCAGCGTACCCGTTTCGATCTAGAGATGCTGAACGAGCTAGGATTTTGTAAGGGTATTGAGAACTACTCCCGCCACCTATCGGGCGCGGCCCCAGGGGAGGCGCCTCCTACCCTGGTGGACTACCTGCCGAATGATGCACTCATGTTCTTAGACGAAAGCCACGTCCTAATTGGGCAGCTCAATGCGATGTATAACGGCGATAAATCGCGCAAACATACCTTAGTTGAGTTTGGCTTTCGCTTACCCTCTGCAATGGATAATCGCCCGCTCAAATTTACTGAGTTTGAAACCAAGATGCGTCAAACCATTTTTGTTTCTGCAACCCCGGCCGATTATGAAAACACGCATCAGGGGAAAGTGGTTGAGCAGGTAGCTAGACCTACTGGATTGGTTGACCCAGAAATCGAAGTATTGCCAGCCAGTACTCAAGTTGATAACTTGCTTGATCAGATTCATGAACGCGTCAAAGTGGGTGAACGTGTTTTAGTAACGGTGCTAACTAAACGCATGGCGGAGCAACTCACTGATTACCTTTCCGATAATGGTGTGAAGGTGCGTTATGTGCACTCTGATATTGATACGGTAGAGCGTGTCGAAATTTTGCGTGATCTTCGCTTAGGCGTCTTCGACGTCTTGGTGGGTATCAATTTGCTACGCGAAGGTTTGGACATTCCTGAAGTGTCATTAGTGGCAATTTTGGATGCGGATAAAGAAGGCTTCTTACGTTCTGAGAGAAGTTTGATTCAGACTATCGGCCGGGCAGCCCGCAACGTCCGAGGCAAGGCGATTCTGTACGCCGATAGGGTGACCGATTCAATGAAGCGCGCCATGGGGGAGACCGAAAGACGTCGCACCAAGCAAGTTGCCTTTAATAAGCTCCATGGCATTGAGCCTAAGGGTGTTCAAAAGCGGATCAAGGACATCATTGATGGTGTCTATGATGTCAAGGAGAAGCGCCAGGAGATGCAGGTGGAGCAGGAGCGGGCTCGCTATGAAGATATGAGCGAGAAAGACCTGGCAAGCGAAATCAAACTCCTAGAGAAGCAAATGAATGCCGAAGCCAAGAATTTGGAGTTTGAGAAGGCTGCTGGCACTCGGGACCGTCTTACCAAGGTCAAAGAAATGGCTTTTGGAGCCAGCTCTAGAGACTCTATTGGCTAGATAGGCAGGCTTGCCAAAGGGTTTTTTGGGATAATTCCCGAGCAGATTGCTGGGTCATATGGTAAAGTTGAGTGGAATGGTCGGGTATTACCCGCCTGATCATTAGCTGTCCATAACAATCCATTACCAAGGTGACATATGAGACTTACCACTAAAGGCCGTTTTGCAGTAACCGCAATGATTGATTTAGCCCTGCGCGAAGCGCATGGCCCTGTAACTTTGGCTGGAATTAGCCAAAGACAAAAGATCTCCCTTTCTTATTTAGAGCAATTGTTCGGCAAATTACGCCGCTTCAATATTGTTGAGAGCACTCGTGGACCCGGAGGCGGATATACCCTCGCACGCAAGGCTGATGAAATTAGTGTTGCTGACATCATCGTCGCAGTGGATGAGCCATTGGATGCAACTCAATGTGGCGGTAAAGGTAACTGTCATAGCGACGAAGATGAGCATGGTCATTGTATGACGCATGATCTGTGGAGCAATCTTAATCTCAAAATGGTTGAGTACCTCAGCTCAGTAAGCTTGCGTAACTTGGTGCAGCAGCAAGAAGGACGTGGTGTTGTGATTCAAGACATGCGTCAAAAGAAAATTAAAGTTGAAAGCACTAAGGTTGAAAAACCAGCCCTAGCGCTTGCGGCGAAAAAAGAAGTTGCCCCTAAAGCCCCATTAGTAAATTCTGTTTTTAATTTGGCGCGGCAAAGTTAATTGAAGTAATCCAAAAATAAGTAAATCATGAACGCACCACAAGACCTTCCAACGCAGCCGGTTCCGATGTTTAGTCCTAAGCACTTTCCGGTATATATGGACTACTCGGCCACCACGCCAATTGATCCGCGTGTGGTCGACAAAATGCTGCCTTACCTGCGCGAGCAATTTGGTAATGCCGCATCGCGGAGTCATGCCTATGGCTGGGCTGCCGAAGAGGCGGTTGAGTGGGCGCGTTCAGAAGTTGCGCAACTGGTACATGCAGATCCACGAGAGATTGTGTTTACTAGCGGCGCTACTGAAAGTATTAATTTGGCACTAAAGGGTGCCGCGCATTTTTATAAAGATCGCGGTAATCACATCATTACCGTCAAAACTGAGCACAAAGCAACTTTAGACACTTGTCGTGAGCTAGAGCGTGAAGGTTTTGAAGTGACTTACTTGGATGTTTTGCCCAGTGGCTTGATTGACTTTAAGCAGTTAGAGGCTGCCATGAAGCCAGGCACGATTTTGGCGTCGGTGATGTATGTCAACAATGAAATCGGTGTTGTACAAGATATCCCCGCGATTGGCGAGCTGTGTCGTTCCCGTGGCGTCATTTTTCATGTCGATGCTGCGCAAGCTACTGGCAAGGTAGAGATTGATTTGGAAAAGATCAAGGTCGACTTGATGAGTTTTTCTGCTCACAAGACTTATGGTCCAAAAGGGATTGGCGCATTGTTTGTGCGTCGTAAGCCTCGTATTCGTATTGAAGCCCAAATTCATGGTGGCGGCCATGAGCGCGGTATGCGCTCAGGTACCTTAGCAGTTCACCAAATTGTGGGAATGGGCGAGGCATTTCGCATCGCTCGTATTGAGATGGTCGAGGGAAATAAGCGTATTCGTGGATTGCGTGACCGCTTACTCAATGGCTTAAAAGACATTGAAGAGGTTTATGTCAACGGCGACATGGAGCATCGTGTGCCGCATAACCTGAACATCAGCTTTAACTACGTTGAAGGCGAATCGATGTTGATGGCCCTTAAGGATTTGGCTATCTCATCAGGTTCTGCTTGTACATCAGCATCACTAGAACCTTCTTATGTGTTGCGTGCCTTGGGTCGCAATGATGAATTGGCTCATAGCTCGATTCGTTTTACTCTGGGTCGCTTTACGACAGAAGAAGAAGTGGATTTCACAATTAAGTTAGTGAAAGAAAAGATCGCAAAATTGCGTGAGCTTTCACCATTGTGGGAAATGTTTAAAGACGGAATCGACTTAAGTACGATTCAGTGGGCTGCACATTAAGAATCTGAAGGATTAAAGAGGAAATATCATGGCATATAGTGAAAAAGTAATCGACCATTATGAGAACCCGCGTAACGTAGGTTCTTTTGAGAAGGGCGACGAAAGCGTAGGTACCGGCATGGTTGGTGCGCCAGCTTGCGGCGACGTAATGAAGTTACAGATTCGTGTAAACGATCAAGGTGTGATTGAAGATGCTAAGTTCAAGACATATGGCTGTGGCTCAGCAATTGCGTCTTCCTCATTAGTAACTGAGTGGGTTAAAGGCAAGACTTTAGATCAAGCTTTGGAGATCAAGAACTCTCTGATCGCTGAAGAGTTGGCTTTGCCGCCAGTAAAGATTCACTGCTCTATCTTGGCTGAAGACGCTATTAAGGCAGCAGTTGCTGATTACAAAGAAAAGCATCTAGCCAAATAAACAAAGTAAAACTATGGCCATTACCTTAACCGACAAAGCAGCTGCACACGTTAACCGCAATTTAGAAAAGCGCGGCAAGGGGTGTGGTTTGCGTTTGGGCGTTCGTACCACAGGTTGTTCTGGCTTGGCGTATCAGCTTGAATATGTTGATGAGCCTGCCGCTGAAGATCAGGTATTTGAATCTAATGGCGTAAAAGTATTTATTGATCCGAAGAGCTTGGCGTATTTGGATGGAACAGAGCTAGACTTTGTACGTGAGGGTTTGAACGAAGGGTTTAAGTTTCAAAATCCAAACGTAAAAGATGAGTGTGGTTGTGGCGAATCCTTCCGCGTCTGACGATTACTTTCGCTTTTTTGGTTTAAATCAGCAATTCAAGATCGATTTGCCTGCCTTAGATCAGGCTTACCTTGCAATTCAAAAAGAAGTGCATCCCGACCGACATGCGCGTGGTAGCGATTCTGAGCGGCGCCTTGCGATGCAGATGGCTACATTGGCTAATACTGCTTTTCAGACACTGAAGAACCCCGTGCAACGAGGTTTATATATTTGTCAACTTCACGGTGTAGATGCCAAGCTAGAAACTAATACTGCAATGCCAGCTGCTTTTTTGATGAAGCAAATGGAATGGCGTGAAAATCTCGATGAGCAGGCTGAAGATCTGCTGGCCTTGGAAGAGCTGATGGATGAGGTGCAATCCTCTAAGCAAGATACCCTTTCTGAAATTGTTCAAGCAATCGATGGCGCCAATAATTATCAACGTGCCGCTGAACTTCTCAGGGGCCTCCTTTTTATTGATAAGTTCGCTATTGAGCTTGATGATGCTATCGCGGCCTTGGTCTAGTCTGCGTCGAATTAAACTCTAACTCTTATGGCTTTATTACAAATCTCCGAACCCGGTAAATCACTAGCGCCCCATCAGCGCAGGATTGCTGTTGGCATTGATTTGGGAACCACAAACTCACTCGTTGCTATCGTGCGCGATGCTTTGCCAAAAGTGTTGCCTGATGCTCAAGGTAGAGAGCTGCTTCCTTCGGTAGTGCGCTACTTAGCAAATGGTAGAACGCAAGCTGGTTTTGAAGCACTTGAGAGCATAGTCATTGACCCAAAGAACACGATTGTTTCTGTGAAGCGTTTCATGGGCCGCGGAATTCAGGATGTGGAGCATATTGAGAGCGCTCCTTATGATTTTGTTGATCAGCCTGGGATGCTCAAACTCAGAACAGTTGCTGGCGACAAGAGTCCGATTGAGGTTTCTGCTGAAATCTTGGCGCGTTTGCGTCAGCTAGCAGAAGACTCTGTATCTGATGAGATTGTAGGTGCCGTCATTACAGTACCCGCTTATTTTGATGATGCTCAACGTCAAGCGACTAAAGATGCGGCTAAGTTAGCGGGCATTGAAGTGCTGAGATTGCTCAATGAGCCTACTGCTGCAGCGATTGCTTATGGTTTGGATAATGCTTCCGAAGGTGTTTATGCAGTTTATGACCTAGGCGGCGGCACTTTCGATATCTCTATTCTCCGAATGAGTAGAGGTGTATTTGAAGTGCTCTCTACTGGCGGTGATTCTGCTTTGGGTGGCGATGACTTTGACCACCGTTTATATTGCTGGGTCATTGAACAGGCTAAATTACCTCCACTCTCTATTCATGACCATCGCACGCTTTTACAAGCTTGCAAACATGCAAAAGAATTGCTTAGCCATAACCCTTTAGCTAGAGTTCACGAGACTCTGGCAGACGGTACCGTAGTCAATGTTGGGGTTAGTCAGGCGCAATTCTTTGAGATTACTCAGAACTTGGTTGCCAAGACTCTCGCCGCCTGCAAAAAAGCTTTGCGCGATGCAGGTTTAAAAGCCGAAGATATTAAAGGCGTAGTGATGGTGGGCGGCTCTACCCGTATGCCAAATGTTCAGCGTGCCGTCGGTGAGCTATTTGGAACACAACCACTCAATAATTTAAATCCAGACCAAGTGGTTGCTCTGGGTGCTGCTATGCAAGCCGATTTGCTGGCTGGCAATCAAAGTAAAGATGATGAGTGGCTCTTGTTAGACGTCATTCCACTTTCGCTTGGTATTGAAACCATGGGCGGCCTGGTTGAAAAGATTATTCCGCGCAATACGCCGATTCCGGTAGCAAGAGCGCAAGACTTCACCACCTTTAAAGATGGTCAAACTGCATTGGCAATTCAAGTGGTGCAAGGTGAGCGTGAACTTGCCCAAGACTGTCGCTCTTTAGGGAAGTTTGAGTTACGCGGTATCCCAGCAATGGCTGCAGGTGCTGCACGAATTCGGGTCACTTTCCAGGTAGATGCAGATGGCCTATTGTCTGTAAGCGCTATGGAGCAGGGCTCTGGTGTCCAAGCCTCAATTGATATCAAGCCTTCTTATGGTTTAACGGATGCTGAAATTACTCGCATGTTGCAAGATGGTTTTGCTTCTGCCAAAGAGGATTTGCTCTCGAGATCATTGCGCGAAGAACAAGTCAATGCACGGCGTTTATTAGATGCTGTGCAAACTGCTCTAGCAAGTGATCGCAATCTCCTGGATGCGAAAGAGCAAGCTGCAATTGACCAAGAGATGGCAGATCTACAAAAGATTTTGAATGAAGAAGTCGATAGCGACATAGTTCGCAAAGCAGTTGATCATGCTGCGAAGGCTACCGATGACTTTGCACAAATGCGCATGAATGCCAGTATTCAGAAAGCATTGTCTGGTAAAAATGTTGCAGAGATCTAAAATAATCAATATCAAACCAATAGAAAAGAATCATGACTCAAATCGTTGTCCTACCGCATAGTGAGTATTGCCCCGAAGGCGCAGTGGTTGAAGTGACGCCAGGCACATCGATTTGCGAAGCGCTGCTAGAAAATGACATTCCGATTGAACATGCCTGCGATATGGTTTGCGCTTGCACTACTTGTCACGTGATCGTGAAAGAGGGTTTTCAGAGCCTAAACCCCCCCGATGAGAATGAAGAAGATATGCTGGATCGCGCTTGGGGACTCAATCCTCAATCCCGGTTATCTTGCCAAGCCATTGTTGCCAAACAAGATTTGGTGATTGAAATACCCAAATATTCTATTAACCACGCCAAAGAGAATCATTAATGCACCAAAGTTGAGCATTATGGCTCTTAAAGAGGCAATCCCCACAAAAGTGAGATTTTGAGAGGGCTAATATGAAGCTGTAGTTTGTTCTTTAAGCAGTACCTCCAAAAATCTCTTTTAAGCCATCCTTCGGGATGGCTTTTTCTTTATTGGGCTGTTGCCTCGCGAATCATTCCAGCAGCAACAGTGTGATTCGTGGCTTCATCAATGAGGATGAATGCACCAGTAGGCTGGGATTGATTAAACAGATCGGCTGCAATTGGTTTTTGCAACACAAAATCCACGCGACCGATTTCATTGGCGGTCAGTGCATGAGCATGGCTGGCATGCGAGAGGGTTTCAACATCTAGCACTGTTTGAATCACTTTTACTTTAGCCCCAACAGTATTGCTAGTATGACGCAATGCATATTTACGACTTAGGGAGAGAGGCTCGCTATCTAACCAGCAAAGATCAGCAGAAATTTGCTTGCTAAGTGTTGGTACAGCAAGATTATCGGCGCCAACGAATAATGATCCACGAGATACATCAATGTCTTCTGCTAACTGAATAGCAACAGCTTCCCCGGTCTGTGCAGACTCAACAGCATTATTGCTACCTGCCTTAGATCGATTACTTAAATAGATCTCAGCAACTGTCGCCTCAACATTACCTGGTAAGACTCGAATCTTTTGACCCTTTCGAATACTGCCAGACTCAATTTGGCCGAGATAGCCACGGAAGTCATCAGAGACGCTACCATCCTGACGTGCTACGTATTGCACGGGGAAGCGTAGGGCGAGTTTTTCAGACTCGGGGCTGGTGTCCAAACTCTCCAACCACTCCAGTAGGGTTGGGCCTTTGTACCAAGGCGTATGTTTACTGGCGGTAACCACGTTAGCACCAAGCAAGGCGGAGATTGGAATCGATGTTGGTTTAGGTAAGCCGATCTTTTGGGTTAAGTCTTCAATAGATTCTTTGATGGTGTTGAAAATCTTTTCATCAAACTCAAATAAGTCCAGCTTGTTAATCGCAAACACCACATGACGTAAACCCAATAAATGTACGATGGCTGCATGACGTTTGGTTTGTGCCAGCAAGGTAGCCGGGCTTGTATCGAGATCAACGCGGGTGGCATCCACTAAGATCACTGCTACATCTGATTGGGATGCGCCAGTAACCAAGTTACGGGTGTATTGCTCGTGGCCTGGCGCGTCAGCTACGATGAACTTACGCTGAGGGGTCGAGAAATAACGATAGGCCACATCAATCGTGATACCTTGCTCACGCTCAGCCTCTAAGCCATCAGTTAGCAGGGCTAAATCAACACCAGCATCAGAAGAAGTGACGCGGGCATGCTTAGTTTTAGATAAAGATTCGAGTTGATCCACCAAAATCGATTTGGTGTCATATAGCAGGCGACCAATCAAGGTGCTCTTGCCATCATCAACGCTACCTGCGGTGATGAAGCGAACAACATTTTGATGAGTAGATGACATTAAAAGTAACCTTCTTTCTTGCGGCGCTCCATCGAGGCCTCATTGGTTTGATCATCCATACGGGTAGCCCCACGCTCAGTGATTTCAGTAATCGCAGTTTCTGCAATGATTTCGAGAGGAGTGGCGGCAGTACTCAGAACGGGGCAGGTACAACTAATATCGCCAACGGTACGAAAACGCACGCTGAGAATCTCGCTAATATCACTAGCTGCCTTAGGTGTCACATTAGTGACAGGCACTAGTAAATTATTTTTCTTCACTACTTCGCGTTGATGTGTGTAGTAAATACTTGGTAAAGCCAGGTTTTCACGAGCAATGTATTGCCAGATATCAAGCTCTGTCCAATTTGAGATTGGGAATACGCGCATATTTTCGCCTTTAGCGATGCGGGCGTTATATAGATTCCATAGTTCTGGGCGTTGAGCCTTTGGGTCCCATTGGCCAAATTCGTCTCTGAAAGAGAAGATGCGCTCTTTAGCGCGAGCCTTCTCTTCATCACGGCGTGCTCCACCCATCAAGGCATCGAATTCATATTCGGCAATGGTTTCTAGCAGAGTCACGGCTTGGGCGGCATTGCGTGAGTCGGTTTCTTTACGCAAACGCACGGTACCCTTTTTGATCGAGTCTTCCACATGCCCAACAATCAATTTCACACCCGTTTTTTCAACTACAGAGTCACGGTAGCTAATGACTTCAGGATAGTTATGACCAGTATCGATATGCAAAATGGGGAAGGGCAGCTTCACGGGGCGATTGCCAAATTGAAAAGCCTTGCGAGCTAAGTGAAACATCACAATCGAGTCTTTACCACCGGAGAACAGCATGGCTGGGTTGGCGCACTGAGCTACCACTTCACGAATGATGTAGATCGATTCAGCCTCAAGCCAATCCAAGTGATCATCAAGCAATTTTTGTTCTGACATTCTGTAAGTTATTTCTACCAAGTTTTAATGATGAATTTGATTATTGATTAACGTGTAAGCCACATTCTTTGCTATCGCTTTGTAACCACCACCAGCGACCTGCGCGGATGTCTTCACCCTTCTTTACCTGACGGGTACACGGTTCGCAGCCAATACTAGGGTAGCCCTTGAGATGAAGTGGATGAATCGGAAGGTTTTCTTGTTTAATGTAAGCCCAGATATCTGCTTCACTCCAATCAAACAAAGGATTGAACTTGGCAATACCTCTCGCATCATCTAATTCTTCTAAATTAAGTTCAGTGCGCGTAGTTGATTGCTCACGCCGTTGACCAGTAATCCAGGCATCAGCGCCAACTAATGCTGCATTGAGCGGTTTGATCTTGCGGGCGCCACAACAAGCCTTCTTAGACTCTTCGCCGTCGTAAAATCCATTCATGCCATATTGACTTACAAAAGCCTGTACATCGGAATCCTGTGGATGGATCTTTTCAATCGCTACACCGTAATGATCTTCCGTAATCCTGACCATATCAATAGTTTCTTGGTGAAGACGGCCAGTAGCTAAAGTAAATAATTTGATATTCGCCTTGGCTTTAGAAATGGCATCAGTGATCACCATATCTTCTGCAGCCAAGCTAGTTGCAAAGCGCACATCAGAGAAACGATTAGAGATGTCGACTAAACGCTGCCTCAGAATGCTGGACTTTGCAGCAAGCTCTACTGGTGTGAGCGAGCTTGGTGGGATGGACCACAATTCTTGAGCAATCATGATGAAACTAATTTGATGCCAACTAGAAATAGAGTGCCAGCAAGTGTGGTTCGAGTAGCTTTTTCTGAAAGGGTGCTTGAGAGTTTTGCCCCCAACCATATTGCTGGTACTGAGCCAAGCAATAAGCCAAAGAGTAAGTCAAAGTGGACATTGCCTAGCCACCAATGACCTAATCCAGCCAGTGCTGTAAGTGGGACTGCATAAGCAATATCAGTGCCAGCAACTTGCGCGGGTTTGAGATGAGGGTAGAGCACTAATATCAAGGTTGCACCAATTGCGCCGGCACCAATTGAGGATACGGTGACTAAGACGCCAATAATGGCTCCAACAATAATGGTTGCGGCCTTCAAATTTGTCCCACTGGGTAAGAAGTTTGGATTTTCTTGTACCCACTTCAAAATCTTCACTCTAAAGAGTAAAGATGCGGCAGTTAATAACACGGAGATCCCGATTGAAACGCTAATTAAATGATTGAAATTTTTGGAAACTGGGCCAACATATTTCAAGGTGAGGATGGAGAGAATTGCAGTTGTTAGACTTCCAATGCAAAGTAGACGAACAATATCCCAGCGAACATTGCCATGGAGCCTATGAGCGACAGTACCAAAGCCTTTGGTAATGGCAGCAAATGCTAAATCAGTACCCACTGCAGTAGTTGGAGCCACACCAAAAATAATGGTGAGCAATGGCGTCATCAGAGAGCCGCCACCAACACCAGTCATACCAACTAAGAGACCAACAAGTGCTCCAGAAATAATGAATTGAGATGAATCTAGAAAAAATTGCAGCATTACTTATCTCCGGTTGGTTTAAGCAAAGGATTGCTCAAACTCTTCAAGCTTGATGGCGTTCATGAGGAAAAGAATTTGACGTTGGAAACTTTTGCGCTCTGCGACCTTGTCATGTGGCAGGCGATCATGTTCCCGCAATAGCTGAGTGATAACAGGGTTGAAATGCTCGCGGACGGGGGACATCGAATTTCCTTGGTAAATATCTCGTTAAAAGAGAATGTACCAAGGGGTCTATATATCTACAAGGAATATATAGCGATATCTAAATTACTTTTAGGTATAAAGAGATTGTCTACTTATTTCTCAACAAAAGCACGTTCGAAGACGTAGTCGCCTAATTGGCCAAGACTTGGAGATACTTTGAAGCCCTTGGCATCCAGCATCTCAGCGGTCTCTTTCAGCATAGAGGGGCTCCCGCAGATCATTGCTCTATCTACAGCTGGATCTAATGGAGGTAAGCCTATATCTTTGAAGAGTTGTCCAGATTCAATAGCAGTCGTAAGGCGGCCAGTATGTTTGAATGCCTCACGCGTTACGGTTGGGTAGTAGATGAGTTTTTCACGAATGATTTCGCCGATATATTCATCTTGAGTGAGTTCATCTTTAATGTAATCACCATAAGCGAGTTCGCTCACCAAACGTACGCCATGAATCAAGACCACTTTCTCAAACTTCTCATAAGTATCTGGGTCACGAATGATGCTCATGAATGGCGCTAAGCCTGTGCCAGTGCTAAATAAGTAAAGATGTTTGCCAGGATTTAAGTCGTCGATGACCAGGGTGCCAACAGACTTCTCGCTGACAAGAATGGGATCGCCAACCTGAATTTTTTGTAAGCGCGATGTCAATGGACCGTCTTGAACCTTAATACTCAAGAATTCCAAATGTTCTTCATAATTTGGGCTGGCAACGCTGTACGCTCTGACTAAAGGCTTGCCTTCAACCTCAAGACCAATCATCAAGAAGTGACCGCTACGAAAGCGCAGACCCTTATTGCGAGTGGTGGTAAAGCTAAAGAGAGTGTCGTTCCAGTGGTGAACGGTGAGAACGGTTTCGGTGTTGTATGCGGCCATAAATGCTTGTAATGAAAAAACTCAGTTTTAAGGAATCGTTGATTATCCCATTCCTGGAGGCCAATTTCTGGGCAAATCCCTCATAAATAGGACTAAGTAGTGATATGCATCAAATTTTTGGTAATAAGTACCGTTCTAAATTCAGGTTTATTGAAAAGGCTATGATGTCCTATGAGCTCAGTACGCTACTTATTTATTTCCCTATTCAGTCTTGGACTGGTTATTTTCGCAGTGATCCTCCAGCAGGTGGGGTACCAGGAAGTCAGTTTCTTGCCATGCCCTTTATGTATTTTACAAAGAGTCGGCTATCTTGGAGTTGCCATCTCCTGCTTTTTAGCGGTTGGCATTGCCCCTTCAAGAAAGTTGTTTCATGGTCTAGCAGCATTGTCTGCGGCATATGGCGTATCTGTGGCTGCCCATCAGGTTTGGCTTTTATCTCACCCGGAAACATCCTGCGGCATCGACCCACTAGAGACTTGGATTAATCAATTTCAATTAGCGCAAGGATTGCCTTGGTTATTTAAAGCAGACGGTCTTTGCTCAGCAAAGTTACCTGCAATTTTGGGGCTACAAGTACCTGAGTGGTCTTTATTCTGGTTTACTGTTTTATTTCTTCTTCTGACTGTTACCTTCTTTAAAAAACAACAGTGATCCCACTTGATCTTGGCGAATAAAAAAGGCACCCTAGGGTGCCTTTTGTTTATTTCGGAAATGATTGCTCTTCTTCTCGACGCAAATGAGGAAAGAGGATCACATCACGAATGTTTGGCGCATCTGTGAGCAGCATCACTAAACGGTCGATGCCAATACCGCAACCACCGGTTGGAGGCATACCATACTCGAGTGCGCGGATAAAGTCATGATCGAAGTACATTGCTTCTTCGTCGCCAGCTTCTTTTTGCTCTACTTGTTTGCGGAAACGATTAGCTTGGTCTTCAGCATCATTGAGCTCTGAGAAACCGTTGGCGATCTCTCGACCAGTAATAAAAAGTTCAAAGCGCTCAGTAATGCCTGGGCGGGAATCAGACTCTCTAGCGAGTGGACTTACTTCGATTGGGTAATCAATGATGTAAGTTGGCTCCCAGAGGTGTTCTTCAGCAACCAATTCAAATAAAGCTAATTGCAAAGCACCGATACCAGCATTCTTGAGTGTTGGGGCATCTGGATTTTCGCCACCTTTTTTCAATTCGGCGCGGATGAAATTGATATCGTCTAATTGTGTTGCTTCATAGTTTTTCCCGGATTGGCCACAATACTTCAGAATGGCTTCAGTAATCGTGAGGCGTTGGAATGGTTTGCTCAAATCCAATTCACGACCTTGATGAGTCAATACTGCCGTGCCTTGCGCATCCATTGCTGCTGCACGAATCAAGCCTTCAGTGAAGTCCATTAGCCAACGGTAATCCGTATAGGCCGCATAAAACTCCATCATCGTAAATTCTGGATTGTGGCGTGGACTGACACCTTCGTTACGGAAGTTACGGTTAATTTCGAAGACGCGTTCAAAGCCACCAACTACTAGGCGCTTGAGATAGAGCTCAGGCGCAATACGCAAGAACATCTGCATATCGAGTGCGTTGTGATGGGTAATAAAGGGTTTAGCTGCTGCGCCACCAGGAATCGGGTGGAGCATTGGTGTTTCAACCTCCATGAAGTCAGCATCGAGCATGTGACGACGCAAGGAGGCGATTGCATTGCTACGTGCTTTGAAAGTATTGCGACTTTCTGGGTTAACAATGAGGTCTACATAGCGCTGACGATATTTAGTCTCAAGATCTGAGAGGCCATGGAACTTATCTGGTAAAGGACGTAAAGACTTGCTCAATAGACGTAAGTTGCTACTCTCTACTGAGAGCTCACCTTTGTTGGTCTTGAACAGATTGCCCTCGGCAGAGATAAAGTCGCCCATGTCCCAGTGCTTAAAGGCGCCATGGGTATCAGTACCACTGAGTTCATCGCTAATGTAGAACTGAATCTGACCGCTACGATCCTGAATGGTTGCAAAGCTCGCTTTACCCATCACGCGTTTCAGAACCATTCGGCCCGCAACCTTGACATGTACCTTCTTGGCGGCGAGCTCTTCTTTGGTGAGGCTATCGAAGTGGGCGTGAAGATCAGCAGCTAAATGGGTTGGAACAAAGTCATTTGGAAAAGCAATGCCGCCTTCGCGCAGCTTAGCGAGTTTTTCGCGGCGCTCCGCAATAATGTGGTTTTCATCAACCGCTTCGGTGGCTGGCACTGGCGTATTGCCTGAGTTGGTTTTATCGTTCATATTCGTGAGTAATTAAACGCCTTGCTTCAGGCTGGCTTCAATAAAGGCATCAAGATCTCCGTCTAATACTTTTTGAGTATTAGAGATCTCAACGTTAGTACGTAAATCTTTAATGCGGCTTTGATCTAAAACATAAGAACGGATTTGATGACCCCAGCCCACATCCGTTTTGCTCGCCTCTAATTTATCTTGTTCTGCGCGACGCTTTTGCATCTCATGTTCGTAGAGGCGTGACTTGAGCATGGTCATGGCTTCCGCACGGTTGCGGTGTTGACTACGGTCATTTTGGCACTGGACCACAATACCTGTGGGTAGGTGGGTTAAACGAACCGCAGAGTCAGTCTTATTAATATGCTGACCGCCGGCACCAGAGGCGCGGTAGGTGTCTGTCCGAATATCAGCAGGATTGACATCAATCTCAATGGAGTCATCAATCTCTGGGTATACATAAATAGATGCAAACGAAGTGTGGCGACCATTGGAGGAGTCAAAAGGTGACTTGCGCACTAAGCGATGTACACCAGTCTCAGAGCGAAGGTGTCCGTAGGCATACTCACCGTCGACCTTGATAGTTGCACTCTTAATGCCAGCAACATCACCGTCAGATTCTTCGAGGATTTCTGTTTTATAGCCTTTTCGTTCACAGTATTTGAGATACTGACGATAAAGCATGCTTGCCCAATCGCAAGCCTCGGTACCACCGGCACCTGCTTGAATATCGATAAAGCAATTGCAAGAATCCATCTCATTGTGGAACATGCGACGGAACTCTAGATCGCCGATGACCTTGCTATAACTTTCCACGTCTTGTTCGATGGCAGAAATGGTTTCAAAATCACTTTCTTCTTTAGCCATATCGAATAGCTCAAGAGCACTGGTGATATTGGTATTTAAATCTGTGAGAGTGGCAACTACGCCGTCGAGCAATTTTTTCTCTTTGCCCAGCGCTTGCGCTTTCTTTTGATCATCCCAAATGGTGGGATCCTCAAGGATTGAGTTAACTTCAGTAAGGCGACGCGACTTTACTTCGAAGTCAAAGATACCCCCGAAGAGCTTGCTCGCGGGTGAGCAGATCGGACAAGGTATTAGAAATAGTGTTTAGTTGTTCAGCTTCCATCCCCTGATTATAAGGGGGTTATTGCTCTTTACCTTGAGGTCTCGGCACTCTCGTCATGGGCCTCAATCATCAGTTGGACGCGAGCTTGCCCTTGATAGCGATCTGTCACTAGGCGATAAGCCAATTTGGCTTTGGCGGGCAGGCTTTGGGTGCGATTGAACCAAACGCCAGTGATAGGCTTATTACCAGCGGCTGCCCCAACCGGAAGGAGCATCAGTCGCAAGTGCTTTTCTTTCATAAGGCTTTGCTGGGCAATCTCAAATTCCCCATAAAAGACTGGCTGTGGAAAGCCTTGACCCCAGATTTCTTCTGCAAGTAGGTCGCCAATTTCAGGGGTGAGCTCAGAGACTTCAAGAGTGCCATCGTGAGTATGACGACGCTCCAATAATTCATCCGTCAATAGACTATTAGCGACCTCCTGAAAGCAGGCATCAAACTTTTCAAAATCACTTTTACGAATCGTTAGGCCAGCTGCCATAGCGTGGCCGCCAAATTTGAGGATGAGTCCTGGCTCACGCTTAGAAACTAAATCTAAGGCATCTCTTAAATGAAAGCCCGTCAATGATCTGCCGGAGCCGCGCAACTCTTCGCCAGTGTTGCCGTCAGGAGCAAAAACAATGGCGGGGCGATTAAAACGTTCTTTCAGGCGAGATGCCACAATTCCGACGACACCTTGATGCCATTCTGGATTCCAGAGGCAGATGCTCGTACGCTGCGCCATTGTTCCTGCCAGCTGATCTTCAGCCAGGTGAGCAAGGGCTGCTTCTTGCATACCTGTTTCAATCACGCGACGTTCACGATTAATGCGGTCGAGCTCTTGAGCAAGCGTCATCGCCTCATCTGTACTATCAGTTAATAGCAAACGAATGCCGAGCGTCATATCAGCCAGGCGCCCAGCAGCATTGAGGCGCGGGCCAATAGCAAAGCCTAAATCAAAAGTGTTTGCTTTACGAGGATCTCGTGCTGCCGCTTGAAATAAGGCCTGTATACCGGACTGAGAAATTCCAGCTCGAATACGTTTTAAGCCATTCGAAACAAGCACGCGATTATTGCGATCCAACTGCGCCACGTCTGCAACAGTTCCTAAAGCAACGAGGTCTAATAAGTTTTCTACTTTAGGTTGGGTCTCATTTGTAAACTTGCCACGCTGGCGCAACTCTGCCCGAAGTGCAACGAGTAGGTAGAACATCACACCAACACCAGCAAGCGCTTTGCTAGGAAAGCTGCAGCCAGCTTGATTGGGATTGACTATAGCAGTTGCCTTGGGAACTCGGTCGCCAGGGAGATGGTGATCTGTAACAATCACTTCCATGCCAAGCTCACGGGCGCGATCTACACCAGCCTCACTCGCAATGCCGTTATCAACCGTAATGAGATATTTGGGTTTAGGGTTTTGTTGAGCAGCAAGCTCCACCACTTCAGGGGTAAGGCCGTACCCCATAGTGAATCGATTGGGAACCAGAAACTGAATGGGTGTCTCAGGGCCACCCAGCATACGTAAGCCCCGCAATCCAACAGCACAAGCGGTAGCGCCGTCGCAGTCATAGTCTGCAACGATGAGCATAGGCTCTTTACGCTCAAGAATGTCTGCTAATAAAGATGCCGTGCTGATGCAATTTTTTAGCTCTGTTGGCGAGAGTAATTGCTTTAAATCGAGTGAGAGTTCATCGGGTGTCTGAAGACCACGTGCTGCATATAGTCTTGCAAGCAACGGATGGAGGCCACTTTGCTGTAACCAGGTGGCAGTGCGTTCGGAAAAAGGGCGCTGAGAAAATAGACTCATGTGGAAATGATTTCTTTCCAGGTGAGGGGCTCTGCTTTTTTCCAGAGCATCCAGGATTTTTTATGTAAATGTTTGGCTCTGAAGATGCGCTCACGAGTTTTCCCTTTGGGAAAGTCAATGATCATGACTTCATCTAACTCTTTCTTCATCAGTGCGGCACTCAATGTGGGCCATACCACCTCAGGGTTGTCTAACCAAGCAAAAGATCCTGCTACGGGGGTGTTGAATTCTTTTGAATGGGGGGTATGGAGTAGTTTTGCCAACCCAACCAGCAGGTGGTGTGATCCATAGAGGTGCTGCGACTGTTGAACTGCCAGTGGTACTTGCGCATCACTCAATTTACCAATGCCACTGATCCACAAGGAGTTAATGCTTGGCATGCCGCGTTGTTGGCGCTCTTCATTAACAGAGCCGATATGCCAGAGCATCTGAATTTCATTCTGTAATTTACGCCAACGTTTTGCGATACCCTCCTCGCTGCTATCACGCGGCATCCACCAATCAATATTACGACCATGTGCTTGATCAACGCTATAGCTTGCCAGACTTGCAAATGGGCCTGCTGAAATGAACCAGTAGTGCTGTCCTTGAAACAGGATCGGATTTTGAAAATCCTCTTCGATATATGGCAGAGCAGTTTTTAGAAGTTCGGCAGATTCAGTTTGCGTCAGATCGATCTGGTTTTGCCCCATCAAAATAAGGTGATCGCGCGTAGCATGGAGATGAATGGGCTGTAAGCAGGCGATGACTTCAGAGGGATTTACCACTTGGGATGTTTGGCCTAACAGCAAGACTGGTGCCAGTGGCACTAGATTTCCTAATAAATAGCGTTCATGCGGGAGTCCCTTAACTGGACAATCACCCATTGCCTGCTCTTCCTCGGAGTCAAGGGCATCCTCGCCTGATAGCATCAGGGTAAAGCGCCGTAAGGTTCTCTGGGCGCCTTGAGGGGAGGTGGGATTTGCAGACATTCCCCTGATTTTAGGTGGCATTTCAGTATTCCATCAGTTTGCCTTGGTAATTCACTAAACTGTGGCTATGTTGAGACTTCCTATAGAGCTAGAAATTGGCCTGCGCTACACCCGATCCAAGCGTCGCAAGACGGTGGGTAAGCGCGATGGTTTTCTATCCTTTATCTCCGGAATCTCAACCGCCGGCATTGCTCTAGGGGTTGCTTCTCTGATCGTGGTGCTCTCCGTCATGAATGGTTTCCAGAAGGAGGTTCGTGACCGTATGCTGTCTGTCCTCTCTCATGTGGAAATTACTGCGCCAGAAGGGTTGGCCAATTGGGAGCCGCTTGCTCTTAAAGTTGCTACGCAGTCGCATGTCGTTGGTGTTGCGCCAATGGTGAGCTCTCAAGGTTTACTCAGTCGCGAGAACGTGATGCGTGGCGTGGCTATTCGAGGCATCCTGCCTAGCGAAGAAGGAAAAGTTTCTGATCTACCAAAACAATTTGTTGCTGGCAGTATTAACGATCTCCAGCCAGGCGGATTTGGTGTTGCCTTAGGCGCTCAACTTGCAGCGCTGGTTGGTGCTCACGTAGGTGACCGTATTAATTTAATTGTTCCCGAGAGTGACTTAACGCCGGCTGGTGCAATGCCGCGGATGCGCACGCTACAGGTGGTCGGTATCGTTGATAGCGGGCATTATGAATATGACAGCTCCCTAGCGATTATGCATTGGAAAGATGCTGCTGCCTTACTACGCTTACGCGATCCATCTGGCTTGCGCGTTAAGGTAGATGATATGCAGCGCGCACCTGAGATCGCTAACCAACTAGCCGCTGTAGTACCTCAAGCCTTATGGGTCACTGACTGGTCACGCTCTAATCGCAATTGGTTTGCTGCGGTTCAAACTGAAAAGAAGATGATGTTCATCATTCTGACTCTGATTATTGCAGTGGCGGCATTCAATCTAGTCTCTACATTAGTGATGACTGTGAATGAGAAGCAAGCGGATATTGCAATTTTGAGAACAATGGGCGCGAGCCCCGGATTAATTCAGAGAATATTCTTAATTCAAGGTCTGGCAATCGGCATACTCGGTTCTTTAGCTGGTGTTGTCTTGGGTTTATTGATCGCGCTGAATATTGATGTCATCGTCCCTGCCATTGAGGCAGTCTTTCGCGTGCGCTTTCTGCCGCGTGAGGTGTACTTTATTAGTGAACTGCCTTCGGATGTCAGATTGAATGACGTGTTAACTGTGGGCTTCATGGCTTTTGGTTTATCCGTACTAGCCACCCTCTACCCAAGTCGTCGTGCTGCCAAAGTGCAACCTGCGGAGGCCTTACGCTATGAATGAGCTTATGAAGAATCAAAGTAATGTAGTTCTCATGGCTAGAGATTTGGCTAAGACCTATGGTCAAGGCCTTACCGCAGTAGAAGTTCTTAAGGCAATTGACTTGGATGTCGCACCTTCAGAGAAGGTAGCTATTGTGGGCTCATCTGGCTCAGGCAAAAGCACCTTGCTACATTTGCTGGGTGGTTTAGACACCCCAAGTGCTGGCTCAGTAGTCCTTGCCGGATCGAATTTAAAGCAGTTATCTGTCAAAAAGTTAGATCAACTGCGTAATCAAAGTCTTGGTTTTATTTATCAGTTCCATCATCTCTTGGATGAATTTAGTGCTGTTGAGAATGTAGCCTTGCCCCTACGTATTCGTGGTTTGGGTAATGATGAATCCATGGATCGTGCCAGCAAAATATTGAAGGCGGTTGGTTTGACTGCGCGTGAGTTGCACACACCAGGTGAATTGTCTGGCGGCGAACGCCAACGCGTGGCAGTAGCCAGAGCTTTGGTCGGTAACCCCGCATGTGTTTTAGCAGATGAGCCAACGGGTAATCTTGATACTGAAACTGCTGATGGTGTATTTGACTTGATGTTAGATATCGCGCGCGATCAGGGTACCGCCTTTGTTATCGTGACGCATGACCCGGTGCGCGCTAAACGTTGCGATCGTATTTTGCATTTAGAGCGCGGAGTACTAAAGACTTTTTCGCAATGATCATGGGAGTAACGCATCCCATGTGGATTGACACCCATTGCCATCTAGATGCGCCTGAGTTTGCCAAGACTTTGACTGAAGTCATTCAGGCTGCTGTCGATAAAAATGTGCAGGCAATCCTATTGCCTGCAGTCAAAGCGGGTGATTGCCAGCAAGTGCGTGAGCTTGCAAATCAATATGGCCAGCAAATTCCGGGGTTGGCCTATACGCTTGGTATTCATCCCCTGTATACCAATCAGGCTCAAGAGAGCGATATCGCCATTCTTGAACAAGCAATTACCCGATCTCTTTCTGATCCTCGCTTTGTTGGTGTTGGTGAGATTGGCCTTGATTATTTTGTAGAGGGCTTGGATCCCCATAAGCAAGAATATTTTTTGAATGCGCAATTGGATTTAGCGCAACAGTTTCAACTACCAGTGATTCTGCATGTGCGCCGTTCGCAAGATGCTATTTTGAAAGCACTGCGTCGTCGTAAAATACCGGGTGGGATTGCGCATGCATTTAATGGCAGCTTTCAGCAGGCCGAGCAATTTATTGAGCTAGGTTTTAAGTTGGGATTTGGTGGCGCCGCTACTTATGGGCGGGCTTTGCAAATACGAAGGCTCTTGGCTGAATTACCGCTTGATAGCATCATTACAGAAACTGATGCGCCCGATATACCTCCAGCATGGTTGAGAGAAGAGCATATTGCCTTCAATGAACCTGCTTTTTTGCCTCGTATTGCGAGGGAGCTGGCATCTATTCGGGGGATAAATGAGCTTGAGTTTGCTTCAGCAGTTTGGCGCAATGCCATGCAAGCATTGCCGCGTTGGTCAGCACTCTGCGCTGGCTTCCCTCACTCTAAGCTAGCCTCTTAAACCCTTGCGCTTTGCAATTACGGCGTTCATCGCCGGGGGGTCACTTCTTTTCTTTTTACCAAACATTCCGCCTCACTGGATGTTGGGAAGTTTTTTTCTTGGCACAATCTGCTCTTGCATTATTTATATCAGTCTGCCATCGAGCCGAATTCGTCAATTAGCAATCATCATTTTGATGCTCACGCTTGGATTTGCCTGGAATGCACGTTATGCCGAGAATCGATTGGGAAATATCCTTCCGTCAGAAATGGAAGGTAAAGACTTAACCATAGAGGGCCGTATAGCAGCATTACCCCAAGGGAATTTTCTTGGCGCTAAGTTTGCATTTGAAGTGGATGATTCTGCAGCACAGCTTCCTCGCCGAATTTATTTAAGTTGGCAACCTGCCTGGAGAGATCCACAGGAAATCCCTGAGATCTTTCCAGGACAACGTTGGAGGCTAAAGGTAAAGCTCAAACGACCTTACGGATCCCTTAATCCTTATACATTTGACTTTGAGCGATGGTCCTTTCATCAAGACTTTGGTGCTAGCGGCTCAGTGCGGTCAGGCGAACTTTTGCTGTCTCAAGATATTGGATTAGCAGAATTTGAGTTACGCATGGAGCTTGCCCGCTGGCATCTACGCAACAAGATTCAAGTAATGTTGCCAACAGATGCTCGCTATGCTGGGGTAATTGTTGCCTTGGTAATGGGTGATCAAAATGCGATTGATCAAGATGACTGGCGAATATTTAATGCAACGGGTATTGGTCATTTGATTTCAATCTCAGGACTGCACGTCACCATGTTGGCCGGGGTTGGGGCATCCTTAGCTGCATTCATTTGGAGGCGTCGTTCTTTGCCATTATTGATTCCAGTTGGTAAGGTTGCTGCTAGCATTGGATTTGTGACTGCATTTATCTACGCTTGGTTGGCGGGTTTTCAGATTCCAGCACAAAGAACGATGTATATGGTTGGTGTTGTTGCATTTGCACTGTGGTCTGGCAGAAATCCCAGATCATTCGATATATGGTGGTGGGCTTTAGCATTTATTTTGCTGGTTGATCCAATGGCGCCATACACCCCAGGATTTTGGTTATCGTTTGGCGCAGTCGCCGCAATCTTGTACGCCATGGGGGATTCAGCTGGTTTGTTAGGCATCCCCACTGGCAAAGAGTTCGAGGTTCATTGGACTCATCGTTTAATACAAGCCCTTCGTGAAGCTTGCCGAGTTCAGGCGGTTGTTACTATTGCCTTGCTACCATTTACTTTATATTGGTTTTATCAAGTATCGGTAGTTTCGCCATTGGCCAATGCTTTTGCTATTCCCTTGGTTAGTTATGTTGTTACTCCTCTAGCAATTGCGGGGGCATTGTTACCAGAATTTATTGGTAGGTGGCTGTTATTGCCCGCTCATTTGGCAATGGAATATTTGGCGATTGCCTTGGGCTGGATGGCTAGCTGGAACTGGTCAGTAGTTTGGGCGCGGCAACCCGAGTGGTGGATCGTGCTGTTATCTAGTGTTGGCATTATTTACGCCATTCGTCCCGGAAGTGTGGTTCACGACTGGGGCTTACGCACTTTAGCGTTGTCCTTGTCGACTCTTTTATTTGTACCGCAATTTGGTTTTGCTCACAAGCACTCTTTAGCTTTTGGTGAATTCAGGGCAACTGTTTTAGATATTGGTCAAGGTACCGCAGTGTTGCTTGAGACAGCAAATAGAAAATTACTCTATGACACTGGGCCTATACAGGGAAAAAAGGATGATGCAGGCCAGCGCGTGATCTTGCCTTATTTACGGGGCAGGGGCATTGATCAAATTGATCGAATGGTGATTAGTCATAGCGATAGCGACCATATTGGTGGGGCTGCTTCGCTCATAAAGCATATTCAGTTTGATTCAATGATGGGCTCATTACCCCGTAACAATCCTTTACTACAAAATCTCCAAGATAGAAAAGTTCCCAGCATTCCTTGTCGGTTTAGGCAGCATTGGATTTGGGATGGCGTTGAGTTCATGGTGTGGCATCCACATGAAGAAACGCTTTTTGAGAAGCAATATTCTAGAAAACCAAATGAAATGAGTTGTGTCCTTGAGGTGCGTAACCAGAACTCCTCTTTCTGGTTAACTGGCGATGTAGAAAAGCAGGGTGAGGCTGAGATAGTGGAGCGTCTAAATCAGACAAGACTGAGAGAGCTTGGTGATAAGCAATTAATTTTGATGGCACCACACCATGGAAGCAAAACCTCTTCGTCACTCGACTTACTCAGCAATTTAGAGCCTGATCAAGCGTTTGCACAGAATGGATATCGTAATCGCTATGGCCATCCACATCCCACGGTTAGCGCAAGATATCGCGATTTAAGAATCCCTTTTTATCAAACCCCTATAACGGGGGCGCAAATTTGGACGTTTAAAAATAAGTCTAATTTTTCAACTCAATTTTGGCGACATGATATAAATCGTTTATGGCATAGGGGTTTAGAGAGTGATCCTTAAACCCCTGGTTAATTCAGTAGAAAGGTGATGAATATGAATAAGCTATTGGCATTATGTTCTTTAGTTGCTATTGCAGCAGTCGGCTGTGCGGGCGCTGATGTTCGTCCAATCGTGGATATGAAGGGCGTCAATGAAGCTGCTTATGAAAAGGATTTGCAAGAGTGTCAGACGTATGCCAAAGAGCAGTCAGGAATGGGTGAGACTGCTGCAAAAGGCGCAGGTGCGGGAGCGGTTATTGGTGGCTTATTAGGGCTGGTTACAGGCGGCAATAAGACTGGCATCGTTCAGGCTGCTGGTGCTGGCGCAGTGATTGGTGGTGCAGGTGGGGCATTTACTGGTAACCAAGCGCAAGAAGCGGTTGTTAAGCGCTGTTTAGGAGGCAGGGGTTATAAGGTTTTAAATTAAACCTTTAATATAGAGTAAAGCTAAAAATGGAGATGCTTATCGCAGGCTTTCTAGCGACATTAGATCCCTCTTTAGTCGGTCGATAGTATGATTTCCAGACTTAAGGGGATTTAGATATGTACAGAATCATTTTTTTACTCGTTGTGAGTTTTGGTTTACAAGCATGTAGGGGCAACGACAAAGTTGTTGGTGCTTGGGAAGTGAATGATGTTTACCGCTCAACCATCATTAGCACTAATCCGAGTGATGGTGGAAAGATCTATCAAGGCCCTCCGATTAATACAATGGATGCCGCTAATACCTATGAAATGTTTAGTCTCAGAGCTGAGCAAACTAAGCAGGGCGCAAAAACATACGAACTATTGGTTTTATTGACTTACTTCTCCCCATGGCGTTATTACGAATCGGCGAATTTGCTCAATAAACCTGCGAGCACTTTTAAAGTGGTGTCCCGAGAGGCTGGTGTTTGTGAGCAGCAGGGATGTGTTTATAAGGAGTTGATGGCCATTCAAGTGACCGATATTTTCTTACGCGAGCACCTGGATAAGGGATTCCAGGTCACGATCTCTTCAAAAACTGGTGTGAGTAGTGATTTATTTGTACCAGCCCAGTACATCAAGGGTTATTTGCAGGCTGTTGACGGCCCTAAGAACTAATAAGCACTGCTAAAAAGCAAAAAGCCCTTAAAAATTAAGGGCTTAGTACTGAATTACTGGTTGCGGGGGCAGGATTTGAACCTACGACCTTCGGGTTATGAGCCCGACGAGCTGCCAGACTGCTCCACCCCGCGTCTGAGTCTTAGATTCTAGCATTTTTTGGGGGTCTCTGTCGAGGTATTCCTGCAAAAGGAATATAAAAAAGCGGTTTTTGAGGATGTAGTTCGTCATTTAAGAGGGGTTCATAAGGAGTAACATATTGCGACACAACATTGCAATAAGGTCTATTAATGTCGGTTAGTAATCCTGAGTTTTCCGAATCATCCCTGCTAAGGCCCGTTGAGATCTCTCGCGGTGATCACCCTCATAAAAAAGGCGCTTCAGTAGCCTTGATGTTTGCTGCGATTGGTGTGGTCTTTGGCGATATCGGCACCAGCCCTTTGTATGCGCTTAAAGAATGCTTTAGTGCGGAGCATGGCATTCCATTTTCCACTGATGCTGTTTACGGCGTTATTTCAATGGTCTTCTGGGCTTTTGCCGTTGTGGTTTCCTTAAAATATGTTTTGTTTGTGATGCGTGCAAATAATCATGGTGAGGGCGGAATCTTGGCGCTGATGGCGCTTGCATTGCGAACAGCGCCCTCTGGATCAAAGCGCTCTTATCTAATTGTTATGGCGGGTGTCTTTGGTGCCTGCATGTTTTATGGTGACGCCATCATTACCCCAGCCATCTCAGTGCTTTCTGCAGTTGAAGGTTTGGAAGTGATATCCCCCGATCTGGCCCGCTATGTCATGCCAATCACCATTTTTATTCTGGTAGCACTCTTTGTGATTCAGAAAACAGGCACCGATGTTGTGGGTAAACTGTTTGGCCCGATCATGATGGTCTGGTTTCTGACTATCGGGCTAATGGGTGCGTATCAAATTATTGAGAATCCCGCTATTTTTGCTGCGGTTAACCCAATTTATGCTATTCGATTTTTGATTGAGCATTCATTGCAAGGCTTCATTGTTTTGGGTGCTGTATTTCTAGTATTGACAGGTGCTGAGGCCTTATATGCCGACATGGGTCACTTTGGGCTGAAGCCCATTCGCATGGGTTGGTTCTTTATTGTCATGCCGAGTTTGCTCTTAAATTACTTTGGCCAAGGCGCTATGTTTTTGAGTAATCCAGAAACGATTGGCAACCCCTTCTTCTTGATGGTTCCAGAGGCATTTGTTTTCCCACTGGTTATTTTGGCTACCTTGGCAACAGTCATTGCCTCTCAAGCCGTTATCTCAGGCGCTTTTTCAATGACTAGTCAAGCTATTTTGCTTGGCTTTGTGCCGCGAATGAAAGTGCGTCACACTTCGGATCGAGAAATCGGTCAGATTTACATGCCCTTGGTTAACTGGGCCTTGTTGGTCTTGGTGATTGTTGTCGTTTTGGCATTCAAGAAATCCGAGAACTTGGCGGCCGCTTATGGCATTGCTGTGACCACCACAATGATCATTACTACCTTCTTAGCTGCGATTGTGATGCGTGTAGTGTGGCGTTGGAATACTTTCCTGGTTACTTTCGTCATCAGCGCTTTCTTGGTGGTTGACTTTGCTTTCTTGACTGCAAATCTGCTGAAGATTATGGAGGGTGGATGGTTCCCATTACTCTTAGGCGCCGTTTGCTTTATGTTCTTGATGACTTGGTATCAGGGTCGCAAAATATTGCGTCAGAATGCAATGAGCAATGGCATTGAACTCAAAGGCTTTATTGACGCCCTGATGATGCATCCACCGCATCGTGTGGAGGGTACAGCAATTTTTCTAACGGCGCACGTTGATTACGTCCCAGTTTCCTTCATGCATAACCTGAAGCACAACCATGTACTTCATGAAAGAGTCTTCTTCTTGAAGGTAAGCATTTGGGATGTGCCATACGTAAAAGATGAGGAGCGCATTACCTTGCGCGATCTTGGAAATGGCATCTATGTAGTGCGCGCAGTTTATGGTTTTAATGAAACGCCAGACATGGGTCAGATTATCGGGTTGATTGAAAAATCTTCCAGTCTGAAGTTTGACTTAATGAGTACCTCATTCTTCTTGTCTCGTGACACTATTGTTTCAACAGAAATTCCAGGTATGGCGATGTGGCGTGAGCGTTTGTTTTGTTGGATGTATCAAAATGCGGGTCGTCAATCAGACTTCTTTAAGATTCCTGCGAATCGCTTGGTTGAATTGGGCGCGAAGGTGGAAATTTGAGAAGTCTTGTTCTGCGCTCAAAAATATTCCTCGGAATTTTTCTAATAGTCTGCTCTTTCAGTGGCTTAGTCTTGGCGACCCCGGCTGAAGAGGCAGAGCTTGAGCAGCTGGACAAAATTGAGCAAGAACTGGAATTGCAGCGTGAGTGGGCTAAGTACCGCTGGGGTAAGGCATCCGCTGAGTGCTATCAAAACTACTGGGTCAACTATTGCTTAGGTAGTGCTAGAACTCAATATCGCAAAGAGATCGATCCCATTACCCAGCAAGAAGTTGCATTGCATGAAGTGCAAAGAAAATTACGTAAGAACTTAAAAGATCAAGAAGACATTAAGCGTGCTGCTGAGCGTGCCTCTCCTGAGAAGGCGGCTGAGCGAGCAGATAATCAGCGTGAGTTTACCGAGAAGCAACAAGATGCAGCTCAAAGGGCGGCGGATTTAGAGCAACGTCGTAAAGATGCACCTAAGCGTGCACAAGAAAATAAAGCTGGTACACAGCTCGATTAATTTCTGATTCATTACCTTTCAATTTAATTACTAGGCAACTCTTGGCTAAAGTCAAAACGGTTTATATCTGCCAGTCTTGTGGCGGCACTTCTGCAAAGTGGCAAGGACAATGCCCATCTTGCCAGGCGTGGAACACGATGGAAGAGGGCTTGCCTGAAACAACATCTAATTCTCGTTTTCAGGGGTTGGCGCAATCTTTGCCTAGGCAAAAACTTTCTGCTATTACTGCTGAGGACTTGCCAAGATTCAGTACCGGCGTTGAAGAGTTTGATCGCGTCTTGGGCGGCGGCTTAGTTCCTGGCGGCGTGGTTCTTTTGGGCGGCGATCCTGGTATTGGAAAATCAACCTTGTTATTGCAAGCCTTAGCAGAGATGAGTTCTGCCGGTATGAATGTGCTCTACAGTAGTGGTGAAGAATCGGCTGCCCAGATTGCCTTGCGTGCAAAACGAATTGCATTAGATGCTCCGCAATTGGAAGTCTTAGCAGAAATTCAGTTAGAAAAACTCATTTCGATTATGGATACCGTTAAGCCACAAGTATTGGTGGTGGATTCTATACAAACTTTGTACTCCGAAGTGCTCAGCTCTGCCCCTGGATCTGTAGCGCAAGTGCGTGAGTGTGCTGCGCAATTGACCAGAGCCGCTAAATCCAGCGGTATCTGTGTGCTGATGGTGGGTCACGTTACCAAAGATGGTCATCTAGCTGGTCCAAGGGTCCTAGAACATATTGTGGATACTGTTTTGTACTTTGAGGGTGATACCCATTCTTCGTTTCGACTGGTGCGCTCGATTAAGAATCGTTTTGGTGCCGTTAATGAGTTGGGTGTATTTGCAATGACCGAAAAAGGTTTGCGCGGCGTCACCAACCCTTCTGCAATTTTTCTCTCTCAGCACGAGCAGATGGTTCCAGGAGCATGCGTTTTAGTGACGCAAGAAGGTAGCAGACCATTGCTTGTAGAAATTCAGGCGCTAGTAGATACCGCTCACGTTCCTAATCCAAGGCGCTTGGCCGTTGGTTTAGAACAAGCTCGCTTAGCAATGCTCTTAGCTGTCTTGCATCGTCATGCGGGTATAGCTTGCTTTGATCAAGATGTATTCCTGAATGCGGTGGGCGGCGTCAAAATCTCTGAGCCTGCAGCTGACTTAGCGGTATTGCTAGCTATTCAGTCATCGATCCGAAATCGCGCTCTACCTAAAGAGTTGATTGTGTTTGGTGAGGTTGGCTTAGCAGGGGAGATTCGTCCATGTCCGCGTGGTCAAGAACGTTTAAAAGAAGCAGCCAAGCTGGGTTTTACAGTGGCCATTATTCCAAAAGCGAATATGCCTAAGGCTAAGATTCCAGGATTAAAGCTCATTCCGGTGGAGCGTATTGATCAGGCTATTGCTGCCGCAGCAGAATTGAACTGATTATTTTCTAACGCAGGTCTTCTGCCTGAATCAATAGGACTTGTTCTTCACCAGCAGAAACTTCCATCCAGATCGCTGGAATTTGGGGAAAAGCTTTTTTGAAGTTCTCATATTCGTTACCAATCTCAATCAGAATAGCGCCACGCTCAGATAGATAATCAGGCGCATGCGCAATTATTCTTCTGATTAAATCCATGCCATCATCTCCACCTGCCAGCGCCAGGACTGGCTCAGCATGATATTCAGTAGGAAGCGTACTCATTGAGTTGGCATTTACATACGGTGGGTTGCAAATGATCAGATCGAACAAATTGTCTTCATTGGGCTCAGGCAATGCGTTCCATAAATCGCCATCCATTAATTCCACTTGAGAGCTGAGGCCATGGCGATCTACATTACGCGCAGCAACAGATAAGGCTGGCATGCTGATGTCGCATGCACTCACATGAATATCGGGGCAAGAGAGTGCCAATAGAACCGCTAGTGAGCCATTGCCCGTACATAAATCAAGCGCTTTGCCGTCTGCAGGTAACCAAGGCTCCAAAGAGCCATCCACAATCAGTTCTGCAATCCATGATCGGGGAACAATGCTTTGCTCGCTGCAAAAAAAAGGCACACCCATTAGCCAAGCTTCACCCAAGATGTAGGCAAGTGGTTTGCGTGTGGAGATTCTTTCGTCAGCAACAGCAATCGCTTTTTGCTGTTGCTCGTTTGTGATGGAGTCTTCTAAGTGATCCAGTGTTTCAGTTGGACTTAACCCCAGTTGCTTGCTAACAAGCCACAAGGCTTCACTTTGTGCATCAATAGCGCCATGCCCATAATGCAAGTTTGCTGCTTCAAGTTTTTGTGCAATTTGATCAATGCACTGATTGACTGTAAGAGATTGCTGAGGCTCAGGGTCCATAATGAATTGGGTTGGTTAAAAAGAATCTATTCGCAATTAAGCAATAAGTTGCTCAAGTGTTTTGCGATAAATATTTTTGAGCGGCTCCACATCATCAACAATGACGCACTCGTCGATTTTGTGGCTAGTAGCATTAAGGGGGCCAAACTCGACAACTTCTTTGCAAATCTTTGTAATAAAACGACCATCGCTGGTGCCGCCAGTGGTTGATAGCTCTGTATCAATACTGGTCTCCGCTTTAATCGCTTTGCGTAAAGCGCCTGCTAGGTCACCATCACTCGTAATGAATGGACTACCACCCAATACCCAATCGATTTCAAAATCAAGACCGGCGTTACTTAAAATTCTCTCAAGGCGCTCACGCAATTGCTCTGGCTTACTCTCGGTAGAGAATCGGAAGTTGAAGTCAATCGTCAGCTCACCAGGAATCACATTATTGGCACCAGTGCCAGCGTGAATATTGGAGATTTGAAAGCTGGTGGGTTGAAAATACTCATTGCCCTTATCCCATTCGGTTTCTACTAACGCGGAAATTGCGGGGGCGGAGAGATGAATAGGGTTCTTGCCCAAGTGGGGATAGGCGATGTGCGCCTGAATACCTTTCACTTTTAGCTTTCCAGATAAGGAGCCACGACGACCGTTCTTAATCATGTCGCCGATTTGATCTACAGAAGTGGGTTCGCCAATCACACAATAGTCCAGACGTTGCCCGTGTTTTTGTAAACGCTCGCACATAATGACCGTGCCATCATTCGCAGGGCCTTCTTCATCACTTGTGATTAAGAAGGCAATAGAGCCTTGATGATCTGGGTGAGCCGTGACAAACTCTTCAGCGGCAACCACAAAGCCAGCAAGAGAAGTTTTCATGTCTGCCGCGCCACGGCCATAAAGCATGCCATCACGGATTGTTGGTGAGAATGGGTTGCTGGTCCACTTTTCTAATGGCCCAGTTGGCACAACGTCAGTGTGACCTGCAAACATGAGTACTTTGCCCTGGTCACCAGCTTTACCTTTTTTAATAGCCCACAGATTGGTCACCTGAAAGTGATCGGGACCACTCACAACGCTCTCAGTATGAAAGCCGAGGGCTTGTAAGCGTTTTGCGATTAATTCTTGGCAGCCGCCGTCTGCCGGGGTAACCGAATGACAGGCAATCAGAGCTTCTGTGAGCTCAAGGGTGGCGCTCATCAATGTTTAGTCGCGAAGTAGTTCGTTGATGGCAGTCTTCGCTCTTGTTTGAGCATCAACCTTTTTCACGATGATTGCAGCATACAAACTGTATTTACCGCAAGCAGAGGGCAGGGAGCCTGGAACTACTACAGAACCTGCTGGAACGCGGCCGTAATGCACTTCACCAGTTTCACGGTCATAAATTTTTGTGCTTTGGCCAATATAGACGCCCATAGAGAGAACAGCATTCTCTTCTATGACCACGCCTTCAACCACTTCGGAGCGAGCTCCAATGAAGCAGTTATCTTCAATAATTACTGGACCAGCCTGGATGGGCTCCAAAACACCGCCGATACCTACTCCACCAGAAAGGTGAACGTTTTTGCCGATTTGTGCGCAAGAGCCTACGGTTGCCCAGGTGTCAACCATGGTGCCTTCCCCTACATAAGCGCCAATATTGACGTAAGAAGGCATTAAAACTGCATTTTTACCAATAAATGAGCCACGACGGGCTACAGCAGGGGGTACCACCCGAAAGCCGCCGGCAGCAAAGTCAGCCGCGGTGTAGTTCTGGAACTTGCTGGGTACCTTGTCGTAAAACTGGGTGTAGCCACCTGCGCCCATAGGGACGTTGTCCTCAAGTCGGAAGGAGAGCAAAACAGCCTTCTTAACCCACTGATTTACCTCCCATTTTCCAACGCTACGACGTTCAGCTACGCGAATAGTGCCGTTATTCAGGCCCTCTAGGACGGCATTGACGGCGCCGCGGACATCGCCCGGCACTCTATCTGGTGAGAGGTTTGCGCGGTTTTCCCAGGCTTGTTCGATGATGCTTTGTGGTGATTGGCTCATGCTTTTTAGTTAACTATCAGATTGTTAAGGGATTTTGCCCCTGGAGGTAGATTGATCATTATATCGGTGGGGAGAAAACACGTCTAAGAGGCTCCAAGCTTGCTATCATCTTCCCACTTCAGCTTTAATTAATACCCCCTATTTAAACCCCTTTTTTCCCTGCAAAGTACGCCGTGCAACTGAAATCGATCAAACTTTCCGGCTTCAAGTCTTTTGTTGACCCAACCCATTTTGAAATGCCTGGCCAATTGATTGGCGTTGTAGGTCCTAACGGTTGCGGAAAGTCGAACATTATTGACGCCGTCCGTTGGGTTTTGGGTGAATCCCGCGCGAGTGAACTGCGTGGCGAGTCTATGCAGGACGTTATTTTTAATGGTTCTGGTTTGCGCAAGCCCTCTGGTCGTGCCAGCGTGGAACTCCTTTTTGACAATTCAGACGGAAGAGCTCAGGGTCAATGGAGCGCATTTACTGAGTTGGGTGTGAAACGGGTTCTGACGCGTGATGGTAACTCTAGTTACTACGTCAACAATCAGGTGGTGCGTCGTAAGGATATTCAAGACATTTTCTTGGGTACTGGCATGGGCCCTAGAGGTTACGCCATTATTGGACAGGGTACGATCAATCGTATCTTGGAAGCAAAACCAGAAGAATTGCGCGTTTTCTTGGAAGAGGCTGCTGGTGTTTCTAAATATAAAGAGCGTCGCAAAGAAACTGCATCCCGTTTAGAAGACACTGTAGAAAACTTAACACGTGTTGAAGACATCTTGCGTGAGCTCGATCAGCAATTAACTCGCTTGGAGAAGCAGGCCACTGTTGCCGAACGTCATGCTGAGCTTTCCACTCAAATGAAATCGCAACAGCAGTTACTTTGGTTTGTTCGTCAGACCGAGGCTGGTAAAGAGCAAGAGCGTCATGCTAATGGTATTCGTGATACCCAAGTGAACTTGGAGGAGCAGACTGCCAAGCTGCGTCATGCTGAAGCCGAACTAGAGACTATGCGTACCCAGCAGTACGCCTTGCAAGATAAGGTTTCTGAGGCGCAAGGTGATTTGTATCAAACTAACTCTGATGTTAGTCAAGTTGAATCACAGATTCATTATGTGCAAGAAGCGCGCCAGCGTTTGCAACAGCAAACCCAAGATTTACAAGCGCAGCTACAGCGTTGGACCGTTCAAGAGACGGATGCTGCCCAAGCGCAACGTACTACCGAGCATGAATTAAGTGAGGCAGAAGAAAAAGAACAATCCTTATTGACCAATCTAAATGGTTTGCAAGAGCAAATGCCAAGCCGTGAAGAGGTTTATCAAACATCTGCGCGTGAGCTAAACAATGTGCGTGAGAGTTTGGCGTCGATTGAGCAGCGCTTAGCAAGTTTGGGTGAGCGTATTCGTGCGATGTCTGCACAATCCGATGAATTAAAAGGGCGCGAGACTCGTCTCACTAGTGAGTTAGATGGTATGCGTAGACCTGATGCTGAGGCTTTGCAAATGGCAATTGATCGCCAAGCTATGGCTCAGCGCAAGGTTGATGAGGCTAAGCAGCGTGCAGCCGATACTCAACAACGCGTACCAGCTGCTGACGAGGCGCGGAATGCCGCTCAACAAAAGATTCAGTCTGCAAATCAGGATCTCGCACAAACTGAGGCGAAATTAACGGCGCTCACGGCGCTGCAAGCAAGCGTACAAGCCCAAGGCAAGATTGGCCCTTGGTTAGAAAGCAAGGGTCTAAAAGAGAGTAAGCGCCTTTGGCAAGAGTTGAAAGTTGAAAGTGGCTGGGAAGCTGCTTTGGAATCGGTATTGCGTGAGCGTTTAGCTGCAGTTACCGCAAAGAGTGTTCAAGAAACATTGGCCTTGGCTAATGACGCACCCCCAAGTCGTTTGGCAATTTTGCTAACCGAAGAAATTACGCCTGCTCATACGGTAGTTCCTGCAGATTTCACACCATTACTCACTCGTGTTCAAAGTTCTGGTGCAGCACGCCTGACTTCAGTACTGCAAGAGTGGTTAGATAATATTTACATTGCGAGCAGTCTTGAGGATGCTTTGCATCGTCGTGAGAAATTACCAGCTGGAGGCGCTTTCGTCACCCAGCAAGGCCATCTGGTTAGTCGTGTAAGTGTTCAGCTTTATGCCGCAGATTCTGAGCAAGCTGGCATGTTGGCTCGTGCGCAAGAAATGGAAAGTCTCGAGAAGCAATTGCGCGCTCAAAAACTAATGCAAAGCGAGTTGCAGGGCGATCTAGACCAATGTGTAGCGAATTATCAGGCAGCGCATCAAGCAGCAGAACAGGCTCGTATTCATGCTGAGCATGCTGTTCAAGAGGCGCATGGTTTTGAAGTTGAAAGAATGCAGCTGACTCAAGCTGAAGAACAATATAGCCAGCGTGCCGCACAAATTCAGAGTGAGCTGTCAGAGTTGCGTCAGCAAATGGAGCAACTCAGCACAAACCAAGAGCAGTCTGCTGCAGAGTTTGCGCAATCAGAGCAATCAAAACAGGGGCTTCAAGAGTCTCTTCAGTCAGCTCAAGAGAAATTAGAGCTTTCTACTCAAGAGCGTGATCGCTTGCGTGAATCTCTACGTGCTGCCGAGATGGCTGCGCAGGAAGCGGCATTTGCAACTCGCTCATTACAGCAGCGCATTGCTGATTTGCAACGCGATCAAAGCACAGCGCGTACTCAGATCATGGAGATTCAGGATAAACATGACTTGGCTTCCCAAGAATTAGCAACCTTAAGCGATGAAGAGGCGCAAGATAAATTGCAAGGTTTGCTGCTAGCGCGTAGCGCACGTGAAGCTGCTTTAGCAAATGCTCGCACAGAACAGGATGCTTTATTGCATCAACTGCGCGAGGCTGATGAGGCCCGCATGCAGGTTGAGCGTGGCTTGCAACCAATGCGCGATAAGGTGGTTGATTTGCAGTTGCGGGAACAGGCCGCACGCTTGAACTTCGAACAATTTGCAACTTTGTTATCAGATGCAGAGGCAGACCTGACTGCACTCGAGGCAAATTTCAGTCCAGACTTAAAAGTGGGCGCGCTTCAAACCGAAGTGAACCGTTTGAATGCTGAAATCCAATCCTTGGGCCCGGTGAACATGGCGGCTCTTGATGAGCTATCCAGCTCAAGAGAGCGTAAGCAGTTCTTGGATGCGCAATCTGCCGACTTGAATGAGGCCATGCAGACTCTGACTGATGCGATTACGAAGATTGATGCTGAAACCCGTGATTTATTACAGGGTACTTTTGATCAAGTTAACGGTCACTTTGGCAAACTCTTCCCAGAATTGTTTGGTGGTGGTCACGCTGAGTTAGTAATGACAGGTGAAGAGATTTTAGATGCCGGCGTTCAAGTGATGGCTCAACCTCCTGGTAAGAAAAATAGCTCTATTTACCTTTTGTCAGGCGGCGAAAAAGCTTTGACTGCGATTGCCCTTGTATTCTCACTATTCCTTTTGAATCCGGCCCCATTCTGCTTACTCGACGAGGTGGATGCGCCATTGGATGATGCAAATACCTTGCGCTATGCTCAGCTAGTCGCGAAAATGTCGGATAAGACACAGTTTTTGTTTATCTCACATAACAAGATCACTATGGAAATTGCCCATCAATTGATTGGTGTGACCATGCAAGAGCAGGGCGTATCCAGAATTGTGGCTGTAGATATCTCATCTGCCGTATCGATGGTGGAGGCCGCTTAAGTGTACGTAGAACAAATCATGACGATGTTGGGCCTGTCTGATTTGCAATTCGCATTGGCTGTAATTGGGCTAATGATTTTGGTGCTAGTTGCCATCCTCAATTTTAAATACGCACGTGCACGTCGTAAAGCTAAAGAGCAATTTGAATTTTCAGATGATCGCTTGGGTCGTGATCCTGGTTTTGCCGATTCTGATTCGGGCCGTATAGAGCCAACCTTTAGAGTCACCTCGGTCGCAAACTCCACTGCCCCAGGAAAATTTTCCATTGATCCCCGCATTGATTGTGTAATCACACTCCGCTTTGACGAAGCGATTGCTGGAGCAGAGATTTTAGAAGAGATCAGCGAGTGGACGGATTCGCAAGTGCAAGCTACCGCAAGATGGATATGCGAAGGCTTAAATGCAGATCAGGATGCTGCAGAGGATTGGGAAGAACTTCAGCCGGGGTCTACTTATTCAGAGTTACAGCTAGCGATTCAGTTGGCGAGTCGCCGTGGGGCGATTGGCGTACTGGAGTTATCTGATTTCTGTTCACGCGCACAAGCGCTTGCCGATACTCTTGGGTCTCAAATTGATATGCCTAGCGTGAACACTATGCTAGAAAGCGCAAAGGACTTAGATGTGATGGCCGCTGATAGCGATATTCAGTTGAGTATTAATGTCTTATTCGATGAGTCATGCCCATGGGGTAACTTTGATGCTCTGATGCGTCAGCGTGGTTTCAAACTGGCTCGCAACGGCAGGCAATATGAATTCTATAGCAATGGAACGCTCATTTTTAATAGCGCTGATTTAGATCCCAATAAACCGGTATCGCAATTGACATTGTTACTTGAGGTTCCATTGGTTGCTCAAGGAGAGCGCGCTTTTGAAAGGATGCTGGGTGAGGGTGTTGAGCTTGCTCAGGCTTCACACGGTCGCTTGGTTGATGACAATGGTATTAATTTGAGTGAAGCCGCTGTCGTTAGTATTCGTCAGCATCTCGATGTCCTTTATGCCAATCTTGAGAAGTCTGGTATTCCTGCCGGATCTTCAACAGCTAATAGACTCTTTAGCTAGGAAATCATCTTGTCGTCCAATAGTCCGACAAATTTAGCGGAGCGTTACGCATTCTTGCAATCTGAGCTTGCTCGCCTAGAGCACGCTTACTATGTTCTTGACAACCCACTTCTTCCTGATATCGAGTATGACCGACTCTATCGCGAGCTCTTGGAGATTGAGGCGGCCCATCCTGAATGGATTACTCCAGAGTCTTTATCCCAAAGGGTGGGGGGCTCCGCTTTAAAAGAGTTTGATTCAGTTACTCATGAGGTGCCGATGCTTTCCCTGAATAACGCATTCGAAGAGGCTGAGCTTGTCGCCTTTGATCGTCGTTGTCGCGAAGGCTTGCACTTAGATCATGTTAATTATGCCGGCGAGCTGAAGTTTGATGGCCTGGCGATCTCACTGCGTTATGAAAACGGCTCTTTAATCACGGCAGCAACTCGTGGTGATGGTGCCAGTGGTGAGGATGTCACAGCTAATATCAAAACCATTCGTACTATTCCGCTCAAGTTGACCGGAAAGAATATCCCTAAAGTATTAGAAGTACGTGGTGAAGTCTTTATGTATCTAAAAGACTTTCAAAAAATGAATCAACAAGCTGCAGTGAATGGCGAGAAAGAATTTGCCAACCCAAGAAATGCTGCGGCCGGTAGCTTGCGTCAATTAGATTCCAAGATCACAGCAAAAAGACCCCTTTCTTTCTTTGCTTATGGCTTAGGTGCTCTCGAGCCACAATCCTGGCTACCCAAAACCCATGAAGAATTACTTAATACCTATGTAGAGTTGGGTTTGCCTGTTTGCTCAGAGCGAAGAGTGCTGAATTCAGTACAAGAAATTCTCAATTTCTATAACGAGATTGGTGAAAAACGGGATTCTCTCCCGTATGACATTGATGGTGTTGTCTACAAGGTGAATTCATTTGCAGAGCAGGCTAAGCTCGGTTTTGTATCAAGAGCACCCCGATTTGCATTGGCTCACAAGTATCCGGCACAAGAAGCGCTCACCACTGTTTTAGGTATTGATGTGCAAGTAGGTCGCACAGGGGCAATTACTCCAGTTGCCAGACTCTCACCAGTCGAGGTAGGTGGGGTTACCGTTACTAATGCCACCCTTCATAATGAAGACGAAGTCAAGCGCAAAGATGTACGTATTGGCGATACCGTTTCTGTTCGAAGAGCTGGTGACGTGATCCCAGAGGTGGTTTCGGTAATCAAAGATCGCAGACCTGCCAATGCAACAGAATTTGTAATGCCAACAAACTGTCCAGTTTGTGATTCTCATATAGAGCGTTTAGCAGATGAAGCAGTTGCACGTTGTAGTGGTGGATTATTCTGCGGGGCACAGCGCAAGCAGGCATTAATTCACTTTGCCCACAGAAGAGCGCTCGATATCGAAGGTCTAGGAGAAAAGATAGTTGATCAATTGGTCGACCAAAATCTGGTGAGAACGCCTGCAGACCTGTATAAATTAGGATTTACGGCTCTAGCTAATCTTGAGCGTATGGGCGATAAGTCTGCCGATAATCTGATTCAGGCAATCAACCAATCCAGAAACACCACTCTAGCTAGATTTATCTTTGCCTTGGGTATTCGTCATGTTGGCGAAACTACCGCAAAGGATCTAGCCAATCATTACCAATCTATGCACGCATTGATGGATGCCAGCATGGAGGATTTGCTTACAGTCAAGGATGTTGGCCCAGTCGTGGCAGATTCCATTACTAGCTTTATGCAAGAAGCACATAACCGCGAAGTGATTGAGCAGCTCCTGGCATCAGGAATGCAGCTCGCAGTAGAGGAGAAAGTGATTAGTGCAGCAGTAGCAGGCAAGACCTTTGTATTAACTGGCACATTTCCAACGATGACAAGGGATGAGGCTAAAGATCTCCTAGAGAAGGCGGGAGCCAAGGTAGCCGGATCTGTTTCCAAGAAAACTGACTATGTTGTAGCGGGTGCAGATGCTGGAAGCAAGCTTACTAAAGCTGAAGAGTTGGGTGTACCGGTCATTGATGAAGCGGCAATGCTTGATTTATTGAAATAGATCGTATTTTGATATGAGTTCATTTAAGCAAGCATTTCATTTCAATTCAGAACAATGGGCGGACTTAAGCCCGATTTCTGATCAAGAGAAGCAAGTGCGAATTGATTTAGCAACTGCTTATCAATTGGCGTATTTAAAAAATTGGGATGATGGAATTTATACGCATATTTCAGCTGCAGTCCCAGGCGAAGATGGCGCTTATCTGCTGAATCGATTTGGTTTGCGATTTAATGAAGTGACTCCGCAAAATTTAGTAAAGGTAAATCTTCATTGTCAGATATTGACTGGAGAGGGCCCTGTGAATCAGACAGGCTTTGTAATCCACGGTGCAGTTCATGCTGCACGACCTGATGCGAATTGTGTATTCCATCTGCACGTAGATTCAGTGATAGCTGTATCAGCCCAAATACAAGGCCTTTTGCCAATTTCACAGCATGCATTACGTTTTTATGAAGATATTGCCTATCACCACTATCAAGGTCTGGCACTATCTTCAGATGAGCAAGTGCACTTAGTGAATAGTTTGGGTAATAAAAAAGCAATTCTTTTGCATAATCACGGCAGCATTGTGTGTGGGTCTTCTGTACAGCAAGCGTTTTATCTGATGGATGTTTTAGATAAAGCTTGCAAGATTCAAGTTTTAGCTGGATTGAGTGCAAATTTGGTCCATCCATCTCAAAAGATTTGTGAATTAACTTATAAACAGCTTTGTAGTGATGGTGATGATGAGGGTCAGCTTGAGTGGCCTGCATATCAAAGAATTTTGTTAGCTAGTTAAGAGGAGAAAAGAATGCCATTAATTCAGGTGCAATTATTTGAGGGTCGCAGCGATGACGTTAAGCGGGAATATGCCAAGGCCATCACAGAGGCTGCGGTAAAGATTATGGGTTGCACTGCAGCATCAGTGGATGTCATCTATCAAGATGTCAAAAAGTCTGACTGGGCAACAGCAGGAAAATTATGGAGTGATTCCTAGCTATTAAAAGCGCAGATATTCCTGATTGGAATATGTCATATTGCATCCCTGGTATTCACAACACTGAAGACTTTGCGGAAGATGCCCCTAATCTAATTTTTTATTTCTGAGGGGGCTGTATGAAAATCTGCGTCATTGGGGGTGGTGGTGCAATCGGCGGCTATTTAGCCGCTCGGTTGGCTAGAGCAGGAAATCAGGTAACGGTTGTAGCCAGAGGCAAAACTTTGGAAGCTATCCAAAAAAATGGCCTAACCCTCTTTATGGAGGATGAGCCACGTCCGATTGTTGCTCGTGTTACCGCAATAGAAAAAATTCGTGATGCTGGTACACCAGATGTCGTTATCTTGGCAGTTAAAGCCCATCAAATCGAACCGATCGTAGATGACTTAGCGAGCATCGTTGGCCCTGAGACTATTGTCATCCCGATGCAGAATGGTATTCCTTGGTGGTATTTCCAAAATCTACCAGGCCCATTTGAAGACTTACCAGTGGAGACTGTAGATACTGGTGGGCAGATTATGAAAAAAATTAATCCACGCAATGTGATCGGTTGCGTTGTGTATCCAGCTACTTACGCTGAATCTCCAGGGGTTATTCGTCACGTTGAAGGCAATCGTTTTCCATTGGGTGAGCTTGATGGGTCTCAGTCTGAACGCATTCAAAGAATTTCCCAGATGATGGCCGATGCTGGCTTTAAGTCTCCTATCTTGGATGATATTCGCTCAGAAATTTGGCTCAAGCTCTGGGGCAATATGACTTTTAATCCGATTAGTGCACTCACCCATGAGCATCTTGAAGGTATCTGCAAAAATCCTCTGGCCAAGGATTTGGCGCGTTGCATGATGCAAGAGGCTCAGACCATTGCTGAAAAGTTGGGTGTTGTATTTCGTGTGGATATTGAGAGACGTATTTCGGGGGCAGAAAAGGTTGGCAAGCATAAAACATCGATGCTTCAGGATCTTGAGGCTGGCAATAGCTTGGAGATTGATGCATTGCTTGGCTCTGTGATTGAGCTTGGGCACATCACTAATACCTCAATGCCTTGTTTGAGTACAGTGTTTGCTTTGACCAAGCTGTTAAATACTAAAGTTCAAACTTCACAAGGTAGATTAGCTCTGCCTGAACTTGCCCTCGAGCACTAGTTCCAAAGAAGTCCTGCAGTTCTATGTTGTGTTTTCCCGTCTTCATGGCGGGATTTTTTTTATTCAGACTTGCCTGCGGGCAATCCTTTCCACCACTCTCCTTTAAATTGACCTTGTAGCCAATCAATACACCGACTCACTTTGGTTGGTACATGCTTGGGGGAGGAAAACACCGCATGGATCTCTTGGCTTGGCAATGACCAATCTTCAAGAATAGGTTGCAGCACTCCATCTTTGATGGACTGATGAGCTACATAAGAGGGTAGGGCAGCTAAGCCCATTCCCGCTCTTGCTGCAGATAGGATCGAAGAGAGGTTATTGGACGTAAAGGGCCCTTTAACTTCAATAGATTCAGAATTGCCAGATTTATCTGTGAAATTCCAGCGATGGTCAGCCTGCACAGTGGAGTAGATGAGTGCTCGGTGCTGTTGAACATCTTCTGGTACTGCAGGTACAGAATGTTCATTTAAGTATTGTGGCGTGGCTACCAGCACCCAAGGATTCGTCCCTAAAAATCTAGAGCCCAGGGAAGAGTCTGGAAGCCGCCTCATACGAATTGCCAAATCAACGCCTTGTTCGACAAGGTTGATATATCGATCATCCATATTGAGATTGACTTCTAGCTCCGGATGTTGCGACATAAATTCGAGAATCGAAGGCGTTAGAACGCGACGCCCAAAAGCAACAGACGAGCTGATCGTTAATTTCCCACGCACTTTTGATTGCATCAATGAGGCAAGGTCATCAGCCTCCTCTATCTCACGAGCAATCAACTTGCATTTCTCGTAGTAAATTTTCCCAATTTCTGTAGGGGTGACTCCACGTGTGCTGCGATGCAGCAATAATGTCCCCAGACGCTTCTCCATCGATGCAACAAACTTCGTGGCGGTTGGTTGAGTAATGCCAAGGTCTTCAGCAGCTTTGCTAAAAGAGCCCGTTTCCACTACTCGTATAAAGAGGGATATGCCTTGTACGCGATCCATTAGGGTGTTTTCCGGTGGCGATACATGATTTTTACACTATTCCATGGCGGAATACTAGATATAGATTTGGTGAGGTTCTCAATTCTGGCGAATTTGAGGATGATTCGTTCATACCTATACGAGGAGAAGATTCATGGCAAAGATGAAGGCAGCAATGGCAGCAGTGTTGGTGATGGAAAAAGAAGGCGTTACTCAAGCCTTTGGCGTACCAGGAGCTGCAATTAATCCTTTATATGCTCAAATGCGTGAGCGTCAGTCGATTGCGCACGTATTGGCAAGGCACGTTGAGGGTGCCTCTCATATGGCAGAGGGCTATACCAGAGCTGCCCCAGGAAATATCGGCGTATGTATTGGTACATCAGGCCCAGGCGGCACAGACATGATTACTGGCTTGTATTCTGCACAGGCTGACAGCATTCCAATTTTATGTATTACTGGTCAAGCACCACGCGCTAAGTTGCATAAGGAAGATTTCCAGGCGGTGGATATTGCTTCGATCGCAAAACCTTTAACCAAGATGGCTGTCACTGTTCTTGAGCCAGCATTGGTTCCTAGAGTTTTTCAGCAAGCATTTCATTTAATGCGTTCAGGCCGTCCTGGACCGGTATTGATCGATCTGCCAATTGATGTACAGATGGCAGAGATTGAATTTGATATCGATACCTATGAGCCATTGCCTGCCTATAAACCACAGGCAACTCGTAAGCAGATTGAGAAAGCTTTAGAAATGCTCAATGAATCTGAGCGTCCTTTAATTGTTTCTGGCGGCGGCGTGATTAACTCTGACGCTTCAGATCAGTTGGTTAAGTTTGCAGAAATTACTGGTATTCCAGTTATCCCAACCTTGATGGGCTGGGGCTCAATCCCTGATAGTCATCCTTTGATGGCTGGTATGGTTGGTTTGCAAACATCACATCGCTATGGCAATGCCACAATGTTGGCGAGTGATTTTGTTCTTGGTATTGGTAACCGTTGGGCAAATCGTCATACAGGTTCAACTGAGGTCTACTGTAAGGGTCGCAAATTTATACACGTTGATATTGAGCCTACCCAGATTGGCAGAATCTTTACTCCTGACTTTGGTATTGTGTCCGATGCGAAAGCAGCATTAGATTTATTCATTGAAGTTGCGACCGAGATGAAAAAAGCTGGCAAGCTTAAAGATAGATCAGAGTGGGCAGCTGAGTGCTTGGGTAGAAAAAATTCAATCGACTATCAGCGCAAGACAAACTTCAATGAATCTCCAATGAAGCCACAGCGCGTCTATCAAGAGATGGTTCAAACATTTGGTGAAGATGTTACCTATGTGAGCACGATTGGCTTGTCACAAATTGCTGGCGCTCAGTTCTTGAAGGTATTTAAGCCACGTCATTGGATTAACTGTGGACAAGCTGGCCCGTTAGGCTGGACAGTGCCAGCTGCATTAGGTGTGCGCGCTGCTGATCCGACTCGTAAGATTGTTGCGCTCTCAGGTGACTATGACTTCCAGTTCATGATTGAAGAGCTCGCCGTTGGTGCGCAATTTAAATTACCTTTCATCCAAATCTTGGTAAACAACAGTTACCTTGGATTGATCCGCCAAGCCCAGCGTGGATTTGATATGGATTACTGTGTGCAATTAGCCTTTGATAACGTCAATATTCCGGAAAGTGCTGGCATTGTGAAGGGCTACGGCGTAGATCACGTGAAAGTGGTTGAAGGCCTTGGTTGCAAAGCAATTCGAGTAGAGCGCGAAGACCAATTGGCTCCAGCAATTGCTCAAGCAGAGGCATGGATCGCTGAATTTAGAGTGCCAGTTGTTGTTGAGGTCATCCTTGAGCGAGTTACTAATATTGCGATGGGTACAGAGATCGATAGCGTCAATGAATTTGAGCCTGTAGCTAAATCTATCGAAGATGCACCAGTAGCAGTACTGCAGTCGTAATTGATTCTTAATAGGGAATATTGAATGCCTCGTTTCTCAGCTAACCTCAGCATGCTCTTTACGGAGGATGCATTTTTAAACCGCTTTGCGCTTGCTCGGGTTGGTGGCTTTAAGGCTGTCGAGTTTTTATTCCCTTACGCATTTTCTAAAGAAGAAATTAAGTCTTGCTTAGATACTTATGCACTAAAGTTGGTTTTGCATAATTTGCCAGCTGGCGATTGGGATGCGGGCGAGAGGGGCATTGCATGTCATCCTGATCGCGTAGCAGAGTTTCGTGCTGGGGTAGATAAGGCTATTGAATACGCCACTTTTTTAAATGTTGGTCAGTTGAATTGTTTGGCTGGTAAGGCGCCTGCTGGAGTTGATGCTCAAATACTACGCGATACTTTTGTCGGTAATTTAAGGTATGCAGCAGAGAAGTTAAAAAAAGCCAACCTGAATCTCTTAATTGAGCCTATTAATACCTACGATATCCCTGGGTTTTATTTATCAAGAACTCAGCAAGCAATTGAAATTATGGATGAGGTGGGCGCAGACAACCTCTACTTGCAATACGACATCTACCATGCACAGCGCATGGAGGGTGAGTTAGCAAACACCATGCAAAAATACTTGTCCAGAATTGGACATATTCAATTAGCAGACAATCCGGGGCGTAACGAGCCTGGTACTGGTGAAATTAACTATGACTTCCTATTTGGATTCTTAGATAAGATTGGTTACAAGGGCTGGATTGGTTGTGAATACAAGCCTCTCAAAAACACTGCTGCAGGTCTAGCTTGGATGGGCAAGTATGAGCAGTCTCATCAAGAGATGGCGTTCATTTAAGCGCTACTGCCAGTTTTAAAACTCAGAAAGTAGATCAAGCCCCTAGGGCTTGATCAGCTACATTTCCAGCTAACCTTTTAGGCTCCAGGATTTAATAAAAAATCCTTTCTGTGACGACCTTATAACTTAGTAAGGTTTGCAACATTTTGCACTCTAAAATCAATTAAGCAACCTCCCTGTTGTCAGCAATTTCTTACTAAGAAATCAGGTAGCAATTGTTTGGGCCTCTCATTAAGATTTGTCGTTTAAGGATCTTATATGCAGAAATTTGCTGGGTTTTTTCCCTCCATAATTGATCCAGTCAGATATGAAAATATTGATAGCGTTCTTGTAGTAATGCACGCAAATGTCGAATTTAATAATTTTTTAGGTGCCCTGGGAAGTGTTATTAGGATAGCCGGAGTCATACCTAAGGCAAGCTCCAAAAAATTCGCAGATCTAAATATCTTAAAACGCTACTGCCCTGTTCTTGATATTGATCGAGAAAAAATTTTATTAAATCCAGGTAAATTTATTGATGCTGTAGATGGCCTGACACAAAATGAGCGATTTGCAATCATAGATATGGGCGGATATTTTTCACATGTTGCCCTTGATCTAGCAAAAAAATTTAACGATCGATTAATTGGTGTCGTCGAAGATACGGAGAATGGTCATCAAAAATATGAGACTTTGATCGGTCATAACCATTCATTTAAAAATTTGTTCCCAGTTATTTCCGTTGCGCGAAGTTCGTTAAAAGAGCCAGAGGATTCATTAGTTGGGCAAGCCATAGTCTTCTCTGCTGAGGCAATTTTGCGTTCCCACGGGTTAATACTGCTTGGAAAGCGTATTGGGGTCATTGGCTTTGGGAAAATTGGACGATCTATTGCTTTTTCTCTTTTATCAAGGGGTGCTAGGGTTGATGTATTTGACTCAAACCCAATTCTTCTTACTTTAGCTCTATCACTTGGATTCCATACTTCTTTAAGGGCTGAATTTTTGAAATCAGTAGATATCTTATTTTGTGCTACAGGAAATAAATCCCTCTCATATGTCGACGTAGTTAATTTTAAAAATGGACTCCATATATTTTGTGCTACCTCATCCGATGATGAGTTATCAGCTTGTCTGCGCAATAAGATTGCTTTAAGTTCAACGCCTGTAAAAAATCATACTTGCAAAATCTCTTTGGGCGGTAAAGGTATTTATTTTCATAATGGAGGTAATTCAGTTAATTTTGTTCATGGCGCAGTCGTTGATAGATTTATTGAATTAGTTCAGGGAGAAATCATTTATTCAATGGGGAGTCTTTATGATGCCCCTAGAAACACAATCTCATATTTACCAGATGCGGATAAAAAATTCATTGCTGAAAAATGGATATCTCATCATCAGTACCTATGAGTGGGGGTGGCAATTGATATTTGAGTCCATGCCAATAATGGCTTCTGTAATTTCTTCATTTAGTCGCGCAGGTCTTAATGTAGTAGATCGTAAGCAATTTCGACAAGAAAGAGTTTGTCCATTGGCGATTGCTTACTGGAATAACTTGCTACCTGTTTTATTAGTGTGCCCCCTCATTGTTTTTAGTCCTGCATTAGGAGGTTGGTTTAGCGACTTACTTTCATTCGAAATATTTTTATTGTCATTACTCATCCAATTTGTAGCTTATGGATTTTCATTTGCATTTAAAAATCTTAGAGTAATTGATATAGCGATTCTCACAAAATCTGCTGATATTACAGTTCCGCTGATGTTGGTAATTGCGGGCGCATATTCAGTTTCTTTCAGCCTCTTTTTGTTTTTGCCCTTGATATTGCTGATATTTATTCTTTCATCTGGAATTGAGAATCTTAAAAAATCTTACCAATCCTCAATATTCTTAGTATCGATGCTAACTGCGCAAGGGGTTTACGCATACTTTGCAGTGTTTAATGCCGCGTTTGATAGGGAGTTTTGGAGTCTGCTGTCGATTGCTTTCTCAGTTTTGGTATGGCGATTGATTTTTTCTATTTTATTTTTACTTGGTGAGCAGCGCATCTCAAATGTTTATATTTTTCCTAGGCAGTATTTGTCTTTTATGGGGTTTTATTTACGAGGATTTCTTGCTGCTGTGACACAAGTTTCGTTTGTATTCGCTATTACCAGCAATAATTTATGGATTGTTTGGCCAATACTCAATACAACAGGTATTTTAGGTGCGATATTCGCATATCTTTTTCTTAGGGAGAGACTTAGTCTAATTGACTTTATCTGTATTCTATTTGCTTCTTTAATAACTGGAATAGCAGTTATTTTCTTAAACTACCAAAGATATTAATGTGATGATCAACTTAAACTTAGACATTAGTAATCTAGATAAATTTTTTGGCCAAAGAGTTTTTTCGATACTCAATTATGAAAATCCCGCTAGGAGATCAAATAAGTTGGGCCACATTACTGCAAGCGGCTTGGTTATCAAAGATAACAAAGTTTTACTCATCTTCCATCCCCATATCAAATCCTGGTTTCAACCTGGTGGCCACATTGATGAAGGTGAGTCACCTTTTGAGGCGGCTATTCGCGAGGTATATGAGGAAACTGGTTTTAGGTGCCTTTTGGACTGGAGCGGCCTTGATCCGTTAGATATCGATATTCACGAAATCCCTGCCAATCCCCAGAAGGGCGAAGATGCTCATTTACATATAGACCTCCTTTATCCCCTAAAGCTCATTGGAGAGGAGAAATCTCCAGAGGATATTGCTTTCGATTGGTTTTCTTTTGAACAAGTGAAAAGCGCCCGCATTCGAAGGGCCTTGGTTAAGCTAGGCTCCTAAGGCTTCAAGCAACTCCGTTTCTAGCTGGATCTGTAGTTTTGGATTCTTACCTAGGTTCGCTGCGTCCAGCAGCAACACATCCTCTACTCGCTCACCAAGCGTATTAATTCGTGCGGTATGAATCGATACTTGATGTTTCGCGAGCACTCTAGAGATGGTGTAGAGAAGTCCGGTACGATCGCTAGCAGATAGTGCGAGTGTGTAATATCTACCGCGTTCATCAGGAACCATATGTACGCGTGGCTGAATCGGAAAGGTGCGCGACTGTCTCGATAGGCGACCCATGCTTGGATTGGGCAATGGGTCAGCATTTGTTAAAGCAGCGCTTAATTCAAACTCCACCAGTTGAATGATGTCGCGATAGCTACCGCCCTCATCTACTAAATTACTTCCAGAGATTTGGAAGGTATCTAAAGCGTAACCATGACGAGTAGTGTGAATGCGTGCATCCCATATTGAGAAACCATGCCTTTCAAAGTAGGCACAAATTCTGGCAAAAAGATCTTCTTGGTCTTTAACGTATACGGCGACTTGTAAGCCCTCACCAATTGGCGACAGCCTTGCACGCACTATAGGTTGATCGCTATTCACCTTGTTATAGAGGTGGCGTGTGAGCCAAGCAATATCAGATGAGTCTTGCCTTAAAAAGAATGCAACATCTAACTGTCTCCAGAGATCTTCATAGGACTCATCATCAATGCCGTAAAGGCGCAATTTAGTTTTGGACTCCTCTTGATGCTGAGCTAACTCTGAAGAGGCATCGGGTTTAGCGCCACCTAGGACTCTCAGCGTTGCACGATAAAGGTCTTCGAGTAATTTGCCTTTCCAGGCATTCCAAACTTTGGGACTGGTGCCACGTACATCAGCTACAGTCAACAAGTAGAGCGCAGTGAGATGGCGCTCATCACCTACTTTTTTGGCAAATGCCCTCACAACATCTGGGTCAGTGATATCTTGTTTCTGTGCTGTCTGGCTCATATTGAGATGCTCAGCAACTAACCAAATCAATAACTCAGTATCTTTTTTATCTAAACCATGGTCTTTAGCAAACTTACGCATGTCTGCTTTGCCAAGTTGCGAGTGATCGCCACCGCGCCCTTTGGCAATGTCATGAAATAAAGCGGCTATTACTAGCAGCCAAGGCTTTTCAAAGTGGGCAATGAGACTGCTGCAGAATGGAAACTCATGTGTGTGCTCGACCACCATGAACCGGCGGACATTTCGCAACACCATTAAGATATGTTGATCCACTGTGTAAACATGAAACAAGTCATGCTGCATCTGGCCAACAATTCTTCTAAAGGCAGGCAGGTATCGGCCTAAGACGCTACTGCGATTCATTAGGTGGAATGCACGGCTCACACCTTCAGGTTGCTTTAGAAGCTCCATGAAGAGTGCTTTATTAACAGGATCTGCGCGCCATTTGCTATCCATCTTTTGGCGGGCGTTATACAGGGCTCTAAAAATAGTTGCCGAGAGACTCTTGACGTTCGCTGTTTGAGAAAACACCAAGAAGGTTCGCAAAATCTGCTCAGGATGTTTTTGGTAGAGCTGTGGATCAGTAATATCCAAAACACCTTGCCGCTCAATAAAATGCTCGTTACCTACTCCAGAAATTGGGCGTGTAGTTTTTGACTCCTGTGGAAAGAGAAGGGCTTCAATATTCTGCAAAAGGACATCGTTTAGTTGGTTCACGGCCTTTGCTGCCCAGTAGTAGCGACGCATGATCGCTTCACTGGCTTGCCGCGAGGATTCTTCTTCAATACCCATCGTTTTTGCTAAAGCAGTTTGCAAATCAAAAGCTAAAACATCTTGCCTGCGCCCAGCCAGCAAATGTAAATTAGCCCTTAATGTTTCTAAAAAACGTTGATTACGGTTGAGCTCAGTGAGTTCACGTTGCGTGACCAAGCCCGCTTCATTTAAGTCTTTAAAGGTGTTACCAAGCAATGCCGCTTTACTGACCCAAGAGATGACTTGTAGATCCCGCAATCCACCGGGACTTTCCTTGCAGTTAGGCTCCAGAGAGTAGGGCGTATTTTGATATTTGTAATGCCGCTGAATTTGTTCGGCTTGCTTTGCCTGGAAGAATGCTTTCGGATCCATCGCAGCTTCGAAAGCCTTTGCAAATTCTGTAAAAAGTTGTTTTTTGCCGCATAGGAGACGTGACTCAAGCAAAGAGGTGCGGACTGTAATATCTTGCTCTGACTCTGAGATACACTCAGCAACCGTTCTCACGGATGAGCCGATCTCCAGTCCTGTATCCCAACAACTGGCTACAAACTGCTCTACTTTTTTGGAAAGTGATGTCGCTATTTGTTCATCTGCTGGCAGCAATATCAAGATATCAATGTCTGAATGGGGAAATAAAGCGCCCCTACCAAATCCGCCTACCGCAACTAGAGTTGCCTCATTATTTAAGCCGCAGCTATTCCAAAGATGCGTGAGTAGTTGATCGCTTAATTTACATAGTTGTTTCGTTAACTTTCTAACGGCTTGAGTTTTTTTAAACTCAGCGTAAGCGATTTCTCGTGCAGCACGCAGGCTTGCTGAATCAGTAATCTTATTTGGCGCTTGATGCAAGTCACTCATGGATTTAGATGCGAGCTAGCTCTGGTCTATAAGAAAGATCTTTTACGCAATCAGGTGGGGGATTGCTGCCTTCCGACCAGGTTAAGACTTCAACTCCCGTTTGCGTAACTAGGAGTGTATGTTCCCACTGCGCGGATAAGCTGCGATCCTTGGTTTTTACGGTCCACTGATCGGGCATCGTACGAATGTCACGTCGGCCAGCATTGATCATTGGCTCAATAGTGAATGTCATGCCTGCTACCAGTTTTTCACCGGTACCAGGTCTACCATAGTGAAGAATTTGTGGATCCTGATGAAACACTTTACCAATGCCATGGCCACAATACTCACGCACAACAGAGTAGCCTGCATTTTCAGCATGGGTTTGAATGACGTGACCAATATCACCAAGCGAGGCACCAGGTTTAACTTGGGCAATGCCAAGCCACATGCATTCGAAAGTAATTTGGGTAAGACGTTTTGCCATGACTGAAACCTCGCCAACCATAAACATGCGACTGGTGTCGCCATAGTAGCCATCAGGAGTGATGACGGTGATATCTAAATTAACAACATCACCAGCCTTTAGCACTTTGTCACCGGGAATACCATGACAAATCACATCATTCACTGAGGTGCAAATTGATGCTGGAAATGGTGGGTAGCCCGGAGGTTGATAGTTGAGTGGCGCAGGAATGGTTTTTTGGACATCACGCATGTATTCATGACAAATGCGGTCTAGCTCGCCGGTGGTTACACCAACTTTGACATGGGGCGCCACATGATCCAAAACCTCGCTGGCCAAACGACCGGCTTCTCGCATCCCAAGGATGTCTTTTTCTGCAGTAAATACACTATTCATGCCTTGATTATCAACGACTTGGACAGTTTTAGCTTGGTCTGGTTGCCTAAAAATTAGGCAACCTTCTTGTTTAGGGGGTCCCCAAGGGCGCTTTTCTAGATGCGCCTCCTTTCTGAAGCGGGGGTAGGGCTAGTTAGATCATTGATATTTAAGCTATAATTTTGGTCTCAGGTCTGTTTTGGATCTGAAATCGCGAGTTGAGCCTTCCAGGGTGGCGCTTTTTAGCGCAGCTAGGATTCAACTTTAGAACCAACCCTTAGGAGAAGTTATGTCAGTAACCATGCGTCAAATGCTGGAAGCCGGTTGCCATTTTGGGCACCAAACACGCTTCTGGTCCCCAAAGATGGCCCCATTTATTTTCGGTCATCGCAATAAGATCCACATCATCAACTTGGAAAAAACATTGCCAATGTTTCAGGACGCCCTGAAATTTGCAAAACAGGTTGCTGCTAATCGTGGCACGATTTTGTTTGTTGGTACTAAGCGTCAATCACGCGAGATTATTGCCGAAGAAGCTGCTCGCGCTGGTATGCCTTACATCGACAGTCGTTGGTTGGGCGGTACGCTCACCAATTTCAAAACGGTTAAAGGTTCACTCAAGCGTTTGAAAGATATGGCAGTTGCTAAAGAAGCTGGCGACTGGGAAAAGCTTTCTAAGAAGGAAGCTTTGACTAATGACCGTGATCTCGATAAATTGCAAAAAGCACTTGGCGGTATTCAAGATTTGAATGGCGTTCCTGATGCGATTTTTGTGGTGGACGTTGGCTATCACAAGATTGCTATTACTGAAGCGAACAAGCTGGGCATTCCAGTAATCGCTGTTGTGGATACCAACCACTCACCAGAGGGTGTTGATTACATCATCCCTGGTAACGATGACTCTAGTAAGGCTGTAACCCTCTATGCACGTGGTATTGCTGATGCAATCCTCGAAGGCAAAGCAAATTCTGTTCAAGAAATCTTGACAGCGGTTAAAGAGGGTGAAGAAGAGTTCGTTGAAGAAGGGAAAGCTGAATAATGGCCGCTATTACCGCTGCAATGGTTGGCGAATTACGCGCCAAAACTGATGCTCCGATGATGGAGTGCAAAAAAGCCTTGACTGAGGCTGATGGTGATATGGCTCGTGCAGAAGAAATTCTGCGTGTAAAGCTTGGTAGTAAAGCTGGTAAAGCCGCTTCTCGTGTAACAGCTGAAGGTATTGTTGCCTCCTTTATCAATGGGGCTAATGGCGCCTTGCTTGAAGTGAACTGCGAAACCGATTTCGTTTCTAAGAACGATGACTTCTTGGCATTCACAAACGAATGCGTGAAGTTGGTTGCTGAAAAGAACCCGGCTGACGTTGCTGCTTTGTTGGCATTGCCAATGAACGGTCAAACTGTTGATGAAGTTCGTAGCGCATTAATCGGTAAGATCGGCGAGAACATCATGCCGCGTCGCTTCAAACGCTTCGCAGATGGCAGTAAGTTGGTTTCTTACCTCCATGGCACGCGTATTGGTGTGATGGTTGAGTTCGAGGGTGATGAGACTGCTGCTAAAGATGTTGCAATGCACATTGCTGCGATGAAGCCTGTGGCTTTATCTACAGCCGATGTTCCTGCTGAATCTATTGCGATTGAGCGTAGCGTTGCTGTTCAAAAGGCTGCTGAATCTGGCAAGCCACCAGAGATCGTTGAAAAGATGGTCGAGGGTTCAATCCAGAAGTACCTTAAAGAGGTTTCTTTGTTGAACCAAACTTTCGTGAAGAACGACAAGCAAACTGTTGAGCAAATGCTCAAGGCTGCCAATACAACAATCAAGGGTTTCACTATGTTTGTTGTAGGTGAGGGCATTGAGAAGCGTCAAGACGACTTTGCAGCTGAAGTTGCTGCTCAGGTTGCGGCTGCCTCTAAAGCCACTGCCTAATTAGCGATTTTGGGGTTTGCCCCAGATAGTTGGTAATACCCAAAAGGGCATAGAAACCTGAGTTTCTATGCCCTTTTGTTTGATCTTTCCCAAGCCCTTTATAATTTGGCGAAGATATTAAAAAGTGCTTAAAGATCAATAAGCTAAGTAAGTAAATTACTTGGCAATTACGGAAAAATATAAATATGCCAGCCTACAAACGCGTCCTCCTCAAACTTTCTGGTGAAGCCCTGATGGGTGACGATGCTTTTGGCATTAATCCAGTCACCATTGATTCCATGGTTTCGGAAATCGCCCAGGTGGTCAGTAGCGGTATTGAGCTTGCTATTGTTATTGGTGGCGGGAATATTTTCCGCGGTGTTGCTGGTGGCGCTGCCGGTATGGATCGAGCTACCGCAGACTACATGGGTATGTTGGCAACAATGATGAACTCACTCGCATTGCAAGATGCTTTGCGCCAAAAGGGTGTTGAGGCGCGAGTGCAATCCGCACTGAGAATGGATCAAGTAGTTGAGCCGTATATTCGTCCGCGTGCGATTCGTGCGATGAGTGAGGGTAAGGTGGTGATCTTTGCAGCTGGAACAGGCAACCCTTTCTTTACGACTGATACAGCAGCCGCTCTCCGCGGGGCTGAGATGGGTGTTGATGTCATGCTCAAGGCAACCAAGGTCGATGGTATTTACAGTGCGGATCCAGTAAAAGATCCAACAGCCACTCTATACAAGACCATTACTTTTGATGAAGCAATTATTAAGAACTTACAGGTCATGGATGCAACTGCCTTTGCGTTGTGCCGTGATCGTAAATTACCGATCAAAGTATTTTCAATACTCAAGCCGGGCGCTTTGATGCGTGTAGTACAGGGTGAGTCTGAAGGTACTTTGGTACACGTTTAATAGGAGGCCCGATGTCTGCAGCAGAAATTAAATCTACAACCGATCAAAAGATGCAAAAGTCTCTCGAGTCTTTGAAGAGCAGTTTGGCAAAAATTCGTTCTGGACGTGCTAACCCCGGAATTTTGGAACATATTCAGGTGGACTACTACGGCAATCCAACCCCCTTGAGTCAGGTCGCTAGCTTGGGTTTGGCGGATGCGCGCACTATTAATGTTCAACCATTTGAGAAGACGATGGTTGCAGTCATTGAAAAAGCGATTCGGGATTCTGATTTGGGTTTAAATCCTGCATCTCAAGGTACGGTGATTCGTGTGCCAATGCCTGCTCTGACTGAAGAGCGTCGTCGCGAGCTTAGCAAAGTTGTCAAGAGTGAAGGTGAAGATGCCAAGATTGCCGTTCGTAATTTACGCCGCGATGCGAATGAGCATCTTAAGCGCCTAACAAAAGACAAAGAAATTTCTGAAGATGACGAGCGTCGTGCGACAGATGACATTCAGAAGATGACTGATAAAGCAGTTGTAGATATCGACAAAATTATTTCTGAAAAAGAAAAAGAGATCATGACGGTTTAAACACCCGATTGAATTTTTGCTTCTTATGACCCAACACCCTAGCTCAACCCAGGATATTCCAGAGGTAAGCGCTATTCCTCGCCACGTGGCAATCATTATGGATGGCAATGGTCGTTGGGCTAGTAAGCGCTTAATGCCTCGAGTAGCTGGTCACTCTGAAGGTTTGGGCGCTGTACGTAAAATTGTTCAAGAGTGTCGTCGCATTGGCGTTGAGTACTTAACGGTATTCGCTTTTAGTTCTGAGAATTGGCGCCGCCCACCAGAAGAGGTGGGCTTCTTAATGAAGCTGTTTCTAAAGTCTCTGAAGGGTGAGGTCTCACGCCTTGCTGAAAACGATATTTCATTACGCTTGATTGGCGACCTGAGTCGTTTTGACTCTGCCATTCAAGAGATGGTGCAATTCTCGGAAGAAAAAACTGCAGCTTGTAAGGCGCTTACTTTTACGATTGCCGCTAATTACGGCGGACGTTGGGATATCTTGCAGGCGATGCGCCGTTGTGTAGAGGCAAATCCTAATTTGAAGCCAGAGCAGGTTACCGAGGAGTTACTTCAACCCCATCTTTCGATGGCTTATGCTCCAGAGCCAGATTTGTTTATCCGAACTGGTGGTGAGCAGCGTGTGAGCAACTTCTTGTTGTGGCAGCTCGCATATACGGAGCTCTATTTCACTGATGTTTTATGGCCCGACTTTGATGAGGCTGAACTTCACAAAGCGTTTGATTGGTTTAGTCAGCGCGAGCGCCGTTTTGGGCGCACCAGTGCTCAGCTTGCTTCGCAAGCTATGAGTGACGCAGTCTGATTCTTTAAACACATCACTACATGCTCAAAACCCGAATAATTACTGCCCTTGTTCTTTTGGCAGTGCTTTTACCCATCCTATTTTTATTGCCACCAGTTTACATAGGCGCATTCTTCTTGGTGGCCCTGTTGGCAGCTGCATGGGAGTGGAGTAGTTTACTTGCTCCATATGCTTCGCGCGCGGCTTATCTGTATGCATTGTTTTGCTTGGCAATCATTCTATTTTTGCTTGGCATGCAAAATACATCCTGGCAATTTGCATTATTACTCTTGGCAGTTATTTTTTGGTTCTTTGTGGCGCCATTCATTTTGGCAAAGGGCATGAATCTTTCTTTGCAAAAATTGCGCCCCTTTTATGTGGTACTTGGCTTAATTCTCTTGCCGGCAGCTTGGTTTTCCTTGGTATTCTTGCGCGAACTCGGTTTAGTATTTTTGTTAACAAGTATGGCTTTGGTTTGGGTTGCAGATATTGGTGCTTACTTTGTTGGTAAGGCATTTGGCAAACGCAAATTGGCAGTACAAATTAGTCCCGGTAAATCGGTTGAGGGTGCTATTGGTGGCCTTCTGCTTTGCTACGGCTACGCCTTGCTCTGCGTAATTTATTTGCCTTTTGAGTCCACCCTTTTTGGTGCTTGGGCGATTCGTTTTGGTTGGGTGCCAATGTTTTTGATGGTTACTGTGCTGACTTCTTTTAGTATCTTTGGCGATCTATTCGAGTCTCAGTTAAAACGTTTGGCTGGAGTGAAAGACAGTAGTCATTTATTGCCTGGTCATGGTGGCGTGCTTGATCGCGTTGATGCATTGATTCCAACAATGCCAATTGCAGCATTGTTGGCTGGATTTGTTTAATGGCTATTAAGCAAGTTGCCATTCTGGGTTCTACAGGCTCTATCGGAGTTAACACACTCGATGTTATTCGTTCGCATCCAGAGCGATTTAAGGTTGTTGCGCTGACAGCCGGAAAACAAGTAGATCGCTTAGCGCAGCAGTGTGCAGAATTCAAGCCTGCCATCGCAGTTGTTTCTGATGCTGATGGCGCGGCGCGCCTAGAGCAGTTATTACGAGACCAAAAAGTCTATACCCAAGTGCTCTATGGTCCGCAAGCCCTGGTAACTGCTGTTACTGACTCGGACTGTGACACTGTCATGGCTGCCATCGTAGGTGCAGCTGGCTTAGTCCCTACTTTGGCTGCAGCCAAGGCGGGTAAGAGAGTATTGCTGGCGAATAAAGAGGCTTTAGTGATGTCTGGCAATTTGTTTATGCAAGCTATGAAGCAGGGCGGTGGCGAGCTACTACCAATTGATAGTGAGCACAATGCAATTTTTCAATGCCTACCCAGTCAATTTACTAAAGCACCAATGCCTAGTCTGGGCGTTGAGGAGCTGTGGCTAACCGCTTCTGGCGGCCCATTCCGAGATACTCCCTTGGACCAATTGAAAAGCATTACGCCTGAGCAAGCTTGCGCCCATCCAAATTGGGTGATGGGCAGAAAGATTTCGGTTGATTCGGCAACCATGATGAACAAGGGACTTGAAGTGATTGAGGCTTTTTGGTTATTTGGCTTGCCGCTGGAAAAAATTAGAGTATTGATTCATCCGCAAAGCGTGGTGCATTCGATGGTGCGCTACCGCGATGGTTCTGTCATTGCGCAATTGGGTCAGCCTGATATGCGTACACCTATTGCTTATGGCTTGGCTTGGCCAGAGCGAATTGAGGCAGGTGTTGCACCCTTAAGCTTGACTCAATTAACTTCACTCGGCTTTAGCGAGCCAGATTCGGATCGCTTCCCTTGTTTATCTTTGGCTTTCGCTGCCGCAAAAGCTGGGGGCACTGCACCTACAGTCCTGAATGCGGCTAATGAAATAGCGGTAGCGGCGTTCTTGGATGAGGGCATGTCTTATTTGCACATTCCTTTGGTGGTAGAGAAAGTGTTAAATGCGATGTCAACTGCCGCAGCGGACTCAATAGAATATATTTTAGAGGTTGATGCTCAAGCTAGAAAAGCGGCGCGTCAATATATTCAGACTCTCAACCTTTAATTTGTAAAAGTCATTAGGAATTTATTTGCAGGCACTTATTACTCTTGCTTCATTTTTAGCTACCCTGGGTATTCTCGTGAGCTTTCATGAGTTTGGACATTTTTTAGCTGCGCGCTTGTGTGGCGTACGCGTACTCCGATTTGCAATTGGATTTGGCAAGCCCTTATTTACTCATGTAGCGAGCAATAAAACAGAGTGGGTTATTGCCTCTATTCCCTTGGGCGGCTACGTAAAGCTCTTAGACGGTCGAGACCGTCAGCAAGCGATTGCCCTGGCGGATGAATCAGAGGCTTTTGATCACAAACCGCTCTGGCAACACTCTTTGATTGTTGCAGCCGGCCCGTTTGCTAATTTTTTCCTGGCGGTTCTCCTGTTCGCTGTGATTTATGTTTCTGGTGCGCCGCAATTGCCTGCTGTGTTAAAGATGCCGCCTGAAAATTCAGTTGCTGCCAAATTAGGTGTACTCGAAGGGGATAGGGTTATTGGCTGGCAGGCTCTATCGAATTCAAATTCTGTGCCCCTTTCTAGTGAATTTGAGCCTATTTCAAGTTGGAATGCTTTGCGCTGGACTCTTTTGAATGCGCTTACTGCTGAGACTGGCTTCGCCCTGGAAATGCAGACTCCCTCAGGAAGTCGCTACATTAAGACCTTTTTGTCTAAAGATTTACCCCAATTAAGCCCCGAAAGTGACCCCATGTTAGCCCTCGGCATTCTGCCAAAGCCAGTGCCGCTTGCGGAGTGGACTGAGCTGAAATTGGGCCCACTTGACGCGATCGGGTTTGCCTCAGATAGGGTATGGGTAATCACCAAGATCTCCGTACGGTTAATGGCTGGAATATTTACTGGAAACACCTCCTTGAAGCAGCTTGGAGGGCCATTGAGTATTGCGGATATGGCGGGCAAGTCTGCTCAGGTAGGTTGGCAGCCGTTTTTTGCGTTTTTAGCACTTATAAGTATTAGCATTGGCCTGTTGAATTTGCTGCCTTTTCCCATGCTTGATGGGGGTCAGCTACTGTATGATGCATGGGAGTTAGTCGCCGGTAAGCGGATATCGGTTTCGATACAGGAACAGTTCCAGAAAGTGGGCTTTCTTTTATTGATTTCCTTGTCTCTTCTGGCCTTGTTTAACGATTTACAACGCTATTTATCGCCTTGAATTTTCTGATCTCACCTTTCCGCATTTCTGCCCGTCTCAGTGTTCATCTCTTGTTGGTGATTGCAGTTGCGCTGAGCCTCAACGCGCATGCGGCCGAATCTTTTGTTGTCAAGGACATTCGCGTTGAAGGATTGCAGCGCGTCGAGCCCGGTACGGTATTTAGCTATCTACCCGTGCAAGTTGGGGATATCTTTACAGAAGAAAAGGGTGCAGAAGCGATTAAAGCTTTGTATAGCACCGGTTTTTTTAGGGACGTGCAAATTCAGGCTCAGGGCGATGTTCTCATTGTGATCATCGAAGAGCGCCCAACAATCTCTCGCATCGAATTTACGGGCATGAAAGAGTTTGATCAAGAGATTGTGCGTAAGTCTTTGAAAGCTGTGGGTGTGGCAGAAGCTCGATTTTATGATAGAGCTCTCATTGATAAGGCGGAGCAAGAGTTAAAGCGTCAGTACGTTGGCAAGGGCATGTATGCAGCTGAAGTGATTGCTACCGTTACTCCAGTGGAGCGCAATCAGGTAGCGGTCTATTTCAATATTGATGAAGGCCCAGTTGCCAAAATTCAAGAAATTAACTTTATCGGCAATGAAGTCTTTAGTGAAAGCACCCTTAAAAGTGAGATGCAGCTAAAGACGGGCGGTTGGTTATCTTGGTATAGCAAAGATAATCTATATTCCAAGCAAAAGTTGACTGCTGACCTGGAAACCATTCGCTCTTATTATTTAAATCGTGGATATCTTGAGTTTGTCATTGAGTCCACTCAGGTATCGATTACTCCTGATAAAAAAGGTGTTTACCTCACCATTAGTGTTAGTGAGGGAAAAAAGTTCACCGTTAAGGCTGTCCGTGTAGCGGGCGATACCTTGGGTAAAGAGTCTGAGTTTATGCAGTTGATCACCCTAAAGCCAGGCGACACCTTTTCTTCGGCCAAGTTGACTGAAAGTACTAAGGCTATCGCTGAGGTACTGGGTTCATATGGCTATGCTTTTGCCATCATTAATCCGCAGCCGGATGTGCGCCGTGATCTTGCTGAGGTAGACCTAACCCTTGTGATCGATCCAGGGCGTCGTATTTATGTCCGTCAGGTAGCAATTTCTGGCAATGCAAAAACCCGTGACATAGTGATTCGCCGTGAGATGCGTCAATTTGAGAGCTCATGGTTTGATAGTGACAAAATTGATTTATCTAAAAAGCGTTTAGGTCGCCTTGGTTACTTTACCGAGACTGACATCACATCCGAGGATGTTCCAGGCTCACCTGACCAGGTGGATGTAAAAGTGAAGGTCACCGAAAAGCCAACGGGTGCAGTAACAATTGGTGCAGGCTTTTCCTCCACGGAAAAGTTAATTTTGTCTGCTGGTATTAATCAAGATAATGCATTTGGTACGGGTACAGCAGTTGGCCTGAATTTTTCATTGGGCAAGATTAATCAGAACTTAACTTTATCTAACTATGATCCTTACTTCACTGAAGATGGTATCAGTCGCTATACTGACGTCTATTACCGCTCTTCTAAACCGCTCTATTATGTTGGTGACCCCGATTACCAAATAAAATCAGTTGGTTCAAGCATCAAGTTTGGCGTGCCTTACACCGAGGTGGATCGAGTCTTCTTTGGTTCGGGTATCGAGGCTTTCCGGCTTAATACCACCATTAACACTCCACAACCTTATTTAACTTATGCCCAGAGTTACAACATTGCCGCCCCAGGTTATCCTGCCACTTTAAGCACCTATAATGTCCCCTTGACTGTTGGTTGGGCGCGCGATGGTCGCGATAGTACCTTGATTCCTTCGGATGGATCTTTGCAGCAGTTATCTGGCGAGGTTGGCACGCCGGTGGGTAATATGACTTTTTATCGCCTCTACGGCCAGTATCAAAAATATCACTCATTCTCAAAAGGAAATATCCTTTCGTTTAACGGCGAGGTTGGTTATGGCGAGGCGTATGGCTCCCACTCCTTCCCAATCACTAAAAATTACTATGTGGGCGGCATTGGCTCGGTTCGCGGCTATGCACCAGGCTCCCTGGGCCCCCAGTACTATAACAGTACTTATGGCACCTATCAGCCTACGGGTGGTCAGTCCAAGATTGTGACGAATGTGGAATATACCTTCCCCGTACCAGGATCTGGTGTTGATAAGACTCTGCGGCTATTTACCTTCGTGGACGGCGGTAATGCTTACGGAACCAACATTAATCTAGTCTTAAAATACTCCTATGGTTTGGGTTTATCATGGATCTCACCGTTAGGACCGTTAAAGTTCAGTTACGGCCTACCGTATAAGGCGCAGCCGACCGATAATATCCAACGTTTGCAGTTCCAGGTGGGTACGGCGTTTTAATTGTTTAAGGAAAGTTTTATGAAGTTATATCAATCTTCAAAATGGATTCAGATGGGCTTAGTTGCTGTAATCACAACTATGTCTGCAACTCAGGCATTCGCACAAGATGCTGGCACTCGCGTAGCAGTGGTGAACTCAGAAAAAGTATTTAATGAGTCCAACCTGGCTAAAGCAATGCAAACCCGCCTGCAAAATGAATTTACTAAACGTCAAAATGATTTGCGCGATAGTGCGCAAAAGATTAAGACTGCCGCTGAAAAATTAGATCGTGATGCTGCTGTCATGAATGAGGCAGAACGCATTCGTCGTCAACGCGAGTTAGCTGACCAGGATCGTGAATTACAACGCAAGCAACGCGAGTTCACGGAAGATCTCAATCAGCGTACATTTGAAGAGCGCGCTAAGATTGCTGAAAAAGCAAATTCAGTGTTACGCCAAATTGCTGAGCAAAGAAAAATTGACGTCATTGTTCAAGAGGCGGCTTATGTTAGTCCTAAGGCTGATGTGACTGATGATGTCATCAAGGCTTTGAATAGTCTTAAGTAAGTTTTATGCCCACCGCCATCGAGCTGGCCGAACAGTTTCAAGCAAGCTTGGTGGGGGAGGCCTCCTCCGTATTAATTGGTCTCGCCCCTTTAGAGCGGGCGCAAGTCAACCAAATATCCTTTTTATCGAATCCACTGTATCGTCAACAGGCTAGCGATAGTCTTGCAGGGGCACTGATTGTTGGCGAGTCTGACTTAGCGTTTTTGCAGGCGAACCCAGGGGTTGGCATATCAAAGCGAGTTTACTTTGTCTCCAAAAATCCTTATGCCACTTTTGCCAAAATGGCTCAGCACTTTGCAAAAGCAAGTGCACCAAAATATGCCCCAGGTATACACCCAAGTGCCGCAATAGACTCATCAGCCAATATTCCGTCTTCATGCCATATTGGCCCTTTTGTGCAAATTGGTGCTGGAGTAAAGCTGGGCGAGCGTGTGACGATTTTAGGCAATACTAGTGTTGCGATGAATAGTCAGATTGGAAGCGATACCCTGCTTTACCCCTCCGTTTCTATTTATCATGACACCCACATTGGTGAGCGCTGCATTATTCATAGTGGTGCGGTGATAGGTGCGGATGGCTTTGGATTTGCACCAGATTTTTCTGCAACCGGAGGGGAGTGGGTCAAGATTCCACAAACTGGTCGTGTGGTGATTGCTAGTGATGTTGAAATTGGTGCCTCTACCACGATCGATCGTGGTGCTATGAGTGATACAGTGATTGGCGCGGGTACTAAAATTGATAATCAAGTACAAATCGCGCATAACGTCACTATTGGTAACTGCTGTGTAGTTGCGGGATGTGCCGCTATCTCAGGTAGTACAAAAATTGGTAATTTATGCATCATCGGCGGGGCCGCCAATTTTGCCGGCCACCTCAGCATTGCCGATCGAACTACTGTTTCTGGCAACACTTCTATTATTCGCTCTATTACTGAGCCAGGACAGCATTTTACGGGGGTTTATCCCTCGATGCTGCATAGTGCTTGGGAGAAAAATGCTGCCATCTTGCGTGGTCTAGATAAAATACGCCAACGCTTGCGTTTGCTGGATAAAGGCAAGCGCTCAGAGTCTTAAAACTCTTTGGCAATTTAATATTCACTTTTCAGTAGGTAATTTATGAGTAAAGCTAACGCGATCGATATCAATAAGATTCTGAAGTTATTGCCGCATCGCTATCCATTTTTGTTGGTTGATCGAGTGCTTGAAATTACGCCTCAAGAAAGTATTACCGCGCTCAAGAATGTGACGATGAATGAGCCATTCTTTCAAGGGCATTTTCCTGATTTCCCGGTGATGCCGGGTGTTCTGATTATTGAAGCACTCGCTCAAACAGCAGCGTTGCTGACCTTCTCTGAAGAGCGTCCAGAAGATGCTGTCTACTATTTCGCGGGCATTGATGGGGCACGCTTTAAAAAGCCAGTCCTGCCGGGCGATCAATTAATCATGACTGCAAAGCTAGAGCGTGGTCGTGCTGGTATTTATAAGTTTTCAGTGCAAGCAACTGTCGATGGTGAAATTGCTGCAGAGGCAAATATTACCTGCGCAGTTCGTTCGAAAGGCGCGTAATGACTCGGATTCATGCATCCGCCGTGGTAGATAGCAAGGCTGAGCTTGCGAGTGATGTTGAGATTGGTCCTTTTTCTGTTATCGGCCCTAATGTGAAGATTGGTGCAGGCACAAAGGTGGGCTCACATACTGTCATTGAAGGCTACACGACCATCGGCAAAGAAAATAGTTTTGCGCATTTCGCCTCAGTTGGTGGAGCCCCACAGGATATGAAATACCGTGGCGAGCCTACTCAGTTGATTATTGGTGATCGCAATACTGTGCGTGAGTTCACAACCATTCACACAGGCACGTCGCAGGATGAAGGTATTACCCGAATTGGTAGTGATAACTGGATCATGTCTTATGTGCATATTGCGCACGATTGCAAGGTTGGTAACCACATTATCTTTTCTAGTAATGCCCAAATTGCTGGTCATGTACAAGTAGATGACTGGGCCATTATGGGTGGCATGTCTGGTGTTCATCAGTTTGTGCGAGTAGGGCAGCACGCGATGTTGGGTGGTGGTTCGATCCTGGTGCAGGATGTCCCACCATTTGTTATTGCTGCTGGTGACAAAGCTGCTCCTCACGGAATGAACGTTGAGGGTCTGAAGCGCCGTGGATTTTCCAGCGAAACAATTTCTGCTTTACGTCAGGCATATAAGGTTCTTTATAAGGATGGCCTGAGCTTTGAGGATGCTAAAGTGGAGCTCAAAAATATGATCAGCGCAAATGCAGCTGATGCTGCTACCGCAGAAAAACTGACGCAGTTTCATGATTTCATTGCCGCCTCTACGCGCGGCATTATTCGGTAAGGCCTTGCTTTGCCTAAGTTAGCTTGTGTAGCTGGTGAACCTTCTGGTGATTTACTTGCTGCACCGGTGTTGAGTGCATTAAATCAAATTCCAGACATGGCTAACTTAGAGGTTTACGGTATCGGTGGCCCTCGTATGCAGGCTGAAGGTATGCGCTCTGAATGGCCTATGGAGACTTTGAGTGTTCGGGGTTACGTTGAAGCAATTAAACAGCTTCCCGCCATTCTGAAGGTGCGCAAGGAGCTCATCCAAAATCTTACTGGCGAAGGTCGCCCTGATGTTTATTTGGGGGTAGATGCACCAGATTTTAATTTAGGTGTTGAGCTCCATTTACGCAAAGCAGGCATTCCAACTTTGCATTTGGTTTCTCCATCCATTTGGGCGTGGAGGGCAGGGCGTATTCAGAAAATTTCCCAAGCAGTTGAGCGTATGCTCTGCATCTTTCCGTTTGAAACGGAAATCTATGATCGAGCAGGTGTAGCCTCAACTTATGTGGGCCACCCTTTGGCAAGTGAAATTCCGCTCGAACCAAATGTAAACCAAGCTCGAGAAAAAATCATTCAAGCTTTAAAGCTTTCCAAGAATTCGCTTGATGGAATTGTGATTGCAGTTTTGCCAGGTAGCCGTAGTTCAGAAATTGAACTCATAGCGCCAGTGTTCTTTGAGACGATGGAACTTCTCTCCAAGCAGCTTCAGGGCCAAAAGCTTAGTTTTTTGATTCCAGTAGCCACGCCAAAGTTGCGCGCACCGCTTGAGGCACTTTTACTTAAAACTAGCAATGGTAATCCCGATGTTGAGATTCATTTACTCGATGGCATGGCCGATGAAGTGTTGGAAGCTTCTGATGTAGTCTTGATTGCCAGTGGCACCGCAACTTTACAGGCTGCCCTCTGGAAAAAGCCAATGGTAATTTCGTATAAGGTGCCTTGGTTGACTGCGCAAATCATGAAGCGTCAAGGTTATCTGCCTTATGTAGGTTTGCCCAATATCCTGTGTGGTGAATTTGTGGTTCCAGAGTTACTGCAAGACGAGGCTACCCCTGATAAGTTGGCCAAGGCATTGCAAGAGTGGCTCAATAACCCTGGTAAAGTCGCTCAACTAAAGACGCGCTTTGCTCAAATGCATGAGACACTCCGCCGTCCAACTGGTCTTTTGGTTGCACAGGCAGTTGCACAAACGATTGCAAGTAGTCGTCAGAAAAGAGTCAATTTGTGAGCGTGATTTTGGTATGCGGCATTGATGAGGCAGGGCGTGGCCCACTGGTTGGTTCGGTAGTGGCTGGCGCAGTGGTGCTTGATCCCAATAATCCTATTGCGGGCTTAAAGGATTCTAAAAAGCTTACTGCAGCGCGCCGCGAGTTTCTGTTCGAGCAAATCATAGAAAAAGCCAAGGCCTGGGGTGTTGGTGAAGCCAGCCCTGCAGAAATTGATGATATGAATATTCTGCAAGCTACTATGTTAGCGATGCGTCGTGCCGTTGAAGATTTAACTGGCAGATTGGGTGCATGGCCAGATAAAGTGCTTGTAGATGGCAATCGTTGCCCTGAGCTACCTATTCCTGCTCAAGCAATCATTAAGGGAGATGCTACAGAGCCAGCGATTTCAGCGGCATCCATCATCGCCAAGGTAACTCGTGATCGCCAGATGCAAGAATTAGACAAGAGACATCCACAGTATGGATTTGCGCAGCACATGGGTTATCCAACCGAAGCGCATTTTGCAGCGTTAAAAAAATTTGGTGCGTGTGATGAGCATCGTAGAAGTTTTTCCCCTGTACGAAAAGTGCTAGAAGGCATTGCAGGCTAGCGATGAACTTTGACCTCATTACATCCAAAGAGAATTCACTTTTTAAAGAAATTCGTTTGCTACAAGCTGCTGGCTCTAAGGGGCAGAAGTCGAGGCTAGCGAGTGGTCGGGCTTTGCTGGAGGGCATTCATCTGGTGCAGACCTGGGTTGGCGATCCTGCACTAAAAATTCTACTTACTTCTGAGCTTGGCCTCAAGAATGTGGAAATCTCACGGGCGGTCTACGAGCACATAGAAATATGTCCCGATACTAAGGTTTATCAGCTTGATAGTGCGCTCTGGAATTTGCTGAGCGATTTGGTGAATGCACCCCATATCTCAGGACTACTCGATCTTCCAAAATCTTGTTTAACTTTGCCACAATCGATTGCTACTCTGAACGGAGATGTTGTGATCTTGGATTGCATTCAGGATGCGGGTAATGTGGGTTCGATATTACGCTCTGCGGCTGCCGCAGGTTTTACCCAAGTTATTGCGACAATAGGTTGCGCGCATTTGTGGTCTAGCAAAGTACTGCGTGCTGGTATGGGGGCACACCGCTTATTGGATTTATATGAAGGTTGGTCTAATCAGCAGGTGCTAAGCGCAGTGACAGGCTCAATGCTGGCCGCCACCGCAGACGCAGACCAAGAACTGTTCTCTTTGGGTAAGGAGTTATTGCATCCCGTAGCTTGGATTATGGGTAGCGAAGGACAGGGGGTTTCAGAAGATCTTCTAGCTCAGGCTAAAGGAGTATCGATTCCGATTGACCCAAGAGTAGAGTCCCTGAATGTTTCTACGGCTGCTGCTATTTGCCTATTTGAGACGATGCGCGTCAGACGTAGTTAAGGAGCACTAGCCTAGGATTGTTTTATCGGATTTGATTCCTTGTAAAACAGTCGTCGCAATCTCTTCAATCGATTTACTCGTAGTCAAAATCCAGGGAATAGATTGCTTTTTCATCATTGCGGTGGCTTCGTTAATTTCGTAGCGACAGTTTTCCAGTTTGGCGTAATTGCTGCCTGGGCGCCGTTCATTCCGAATCTCTGAAAGTCGCTCGGCATCAATCATGAGGCCAAAAATCTTTTGCCGATAAGGCATTAAGTCTTTGGGTAGCTGTCCCCGTTCAAAGTCTTCGGGAATGAGTGGGTAGTTTGCTGCCTTCAATCCATATTGCATTGCCAAGTAAAGGCTGGTCGGCGTTTTACCAACGCGGGAGATGCCAATCAGAATAACATCGGCTTCGGCAAGATTTTGGTTGGATTGCCCGTCATCATGAGCCAAGGAGTAGTTGATAGCCTCAATACGGTTCTTGTAGGCCTCGGTATCCGCATTGTGGTGCAGGCGATTCATGGCATGGGTGGATTTCATGCCCAAGGCAGCCTCAAGGGGTGCCACAAAGGTCTGGAACATATCCAAAATTAAGCCATTAGCCTTGGCGACAATGTTATTGAGCTCGGTATTCACCAAAGTAGTGAACACAATAGGCTGGACCCCATATTTACTGAATGCCTGGTTAATGCTGCTAACGGCCTCATGGGCTTTATCGACGCTATCCACGAAAGGGATGCGGATGTGCTTAAAAGTAGCCTCAAATTGGGCCAAAATTGATTGGCTGAAGTTCTCGGCGGTGATGCCGGTTCCATCAGAAACAATAAAAACTATACGGGTTTCGGTAGACATGGATTTGGCCTAAAAGTCAGGGTCAGCACTACAATATGCTTTATTGAAGTATGCCCCATTTTGAGGGGCCGCTTGACCAGTTTTCCTACCCTTAGAGAGTATTTTATGTCCAACCAACAGCAACAAAATAGCAGTATGGCAGATGCCTATGTTTTGCCTTTCGAGCAGCTTCGCATGACTGATGTTGAGTCAGTCGGCGGTAAGAACGCATCACTGGGAGAAATGATTTCTCAACTGGCTTCCACGGGAGTTCGTGTACCAACGGGTTTTGCGACTACTGCCTTAGCTTTTCGTGATTTTCTGACGCACAATAATCTGACTGACCGTATTCAAAAGCGATTAGAGGGATTGAATATTGATGACGTGCGCGCATTGGCAGAAGCTGGTGCTGAGATTCGTCACTGGATTGAAACGGCGCCGTTTCAAGCAAAGCTTGATGAAGAGATTCGTAGAGCATTCGCTGTATTAGACGATTCTGGTAAAGGTTCTTTTGCTGTTCGTTCATCCGCCACTGCAGAAGACTTGCCGGATGCTTCTTTTGCTGGACAGCAAGAAACATTCTTGAATGTTGAGGGTATTGACGATGTTCTCAAGAAGATCCGTGAAGTATTCGCCTCCCTCTATAACGATCGTGCTATTTCCTACCGCGTTCACAAGGGCTTTGCCCATGCCGAAGTGGCTTTATCTGCGGGTATTCAGCGGATGGTGCGCTCTGACCTAGGTGCTGCTGGCGTAATGTTTACTTTAGATACGGAATCAGGTTTTGAGGATGTCGTTTTCATCACCTCAAGCTACGGTTTGGGTGAGACAGTGGTGCAGGGTGCCGTTAACCCGGATGAGTTCTATGTTTTTAAAACAACCTTGGCTCAAGATAAAAAAGCCATTATTCGTCGCTCTTTAGGCTCTAAATTAATTCAGATGCAATTTGCGCCAAAAGGTTCTGCTGACAAGGTGCAAACAGTGGATGTCACGCCAGAAAAGCGCAATCGTTTTTCTTTAGAGGACTCTGATATTACTGAGCTGGCTAAGTACGCAGTGATCATTGAAAAGCACTACGGTCGTCCAATGGATATTGAATGGGGTAAGGATGGTCAAGATGGCCGTATCTACATCCTGCAGGCTCGTCCTGAGACAGTAAAGAGCCAAGCTGCCGGTCAAGTCGAGATGCGCTACAAGCTGAAGGGTAGCTCTAAGGTGCTGGCCAAAGGTCGTGCGATTGGCCAAAAGATTGGTGCTGGCCCTGTCAGAATTATTCGTGACCCTAGCGAAATGGATCGCGTTCAGCCGGGCGACGTCTTGGTTGCTGATATGACTGATCCTAACTGGGAGCCCGTGATGAAGCGTGCTTCTGCGATTGTCACTAACCGTGGTGGACGCACTTGCCACGCAGCCATTATTGCGCGTGAGTTAGGTGTGCCTGCGGTAGTGGGTTGCGGTGATGCTACTGAGCATTTACAAGATGGCATGATGGTAACGGTTTCATGTGCAGAGGGCGATGAAGGTCACATCTATGATGGCTTGATCGAGACAGAAGTAACTGAAGTATCTCGTGGTGTATTGCCAGAAATTCCAGTGAAGATCACTATGAACATCGGCAATCCCCAGTTAGCGTTTGACTTCTGTCAGATTCCGAATGCTGGCGTCGGTTTAGCGCGTCTCGAGTTCATTATCAATAACTATATCGGCGTACATCCACGTGCAGTATTGGAGTATCCAAACGTTGATCCTGATCTGAAGCGTGCAGTAGAGAGTGTGGCTCGTGGTTACGCTAGCCCACGTCAGTTCTATGAAGATAAATTGGTTGAGGGTGTAGCAACGATTGCAGCTGCTTTTTATCCAAAACCAGTGATCGTGCGGTTATCTGACTTCAAGTCGAATGAGTACAAGAAGTTGATTGGCGGCTCACGCTATGAGCCCGATGAAGAAAACCCAATGTTGGGCTTCCGCGGGGCATCACGTTATGTATCTGAGGACTTTGGTGAAGCCTTTGCTCTTGAGTGCGCTGCGATGAAGCGTGTGCGCGAAGATATGGGTCTTGATAACGTAGAGATCATGGTGCCATTTGTGCGCACCATTAATCAAGCGAAGCGCGTGATCGATATGATGGAGAAGTTTGGCCTGAAGCGTGGTGTGAACGGCTTGCGTCTCATCATGATGTGCGAGATTCCATCCAATGCGATTCTGGCTGATCAATTCCTGGAGTATTTTGATGGCTTCTCCATCGGCTCTAACGATATGACTCAGCTAACCCTGGGCTTAGATCGTGACTCCGGCATGGAATTGCTGGCTATTGACTTTGATGAGCGCGATCCTGCGGTTGAGTTCATGATTGCACGTTCGATTGATGCCTGCCGCAAGCAGAACAAGTATGTTGGCATCTGCGGCCAGGGTCCATCAGATCACCCAGACTTTGCACGTTGGTTGGTAGAGAAGGGCATTACCTCGATCTCATTGAATCCAGACAGCGTAGTGGAAACTTGGGAAATGTTGGGTAAGAGCTTAAAAGCCTAAGTAAACAAAGCGGTACATAAAAAGCCTAGATTGATTCTAGGCTTTTTTGTATCTATCACTTTATTTTTTCTTGGCGACCACTTTTTTGCTTGCTAACTTCTTCACCGGCTTACTTGTCTTGCTGGCGGTTTTGAATTTAGCCATCTGTGCTCTTGAGGGGGGATGGTTGATTGGTACGGCCCCCATTTTTTTTGCTGGGACTGAGATATCGCTAGATTTATGAGCCCCGCTCCAACTTGGCTCGGCAATCGAGTTAAAGGCCTCGCGTAGCTTTTCTCCCCATGATTGATGAATCATGGCGAAATAAGGATTTGCATCATCTAAGGTCACTAACTTGCTAGCCTTGAGAGAGTTCTTTTCATAAACCAGCATGTCTAATGGCAGCCCAACTGAAATATTACTTTTTAAGGTCGAGTCCATTGAGATCAAGGCACACTTGGTGGCTAGATTGAGGGGTGTCGTGAAATTGAGCACTCGATCCAAAATCGGTTTGCCATATTTAGATTCTCCAATCTGGAAGTAGCAAGTCTCGGGGGTGGCTTCAATAAAGTTTCCGGCCGAGTAAATGTTGAAGAGGCGTGGGCTCTCACCCTTGACCTGTCCACCAAAAATCATATTGCAATTAAACTCAAGACCAGCTTTTTCAAGCGCCAAATGATCACGCTCATAAACTTGTTTGATGGCATCACCCACAACAACTGAGGCTTCATATGAGTTGTTGGCCGTCCAAAGATTCTTGCCCTTAAAAAGTTGCCCTTGAAGCAGGATCTCTTTAACAGACTGAGTAATAGCAAGATTGCCAGAGCTCATGACTGCAAAAAAACGGTTATGATCTTTTTGGAAAATACTCATTTTTCTGAAGGTGCCGATTTGATCTACGCCGGCATTTGTGCGGGTATCTGAGAGAAAAACCAGGCCGTCTTTGAGACAAAGTCCAACACAGTACGTCATACCCTAACCCCTATTCATCATTTCCTGGAATTATCTCTTAATTATCCAGAATGGGCTGCTAGGGCAGTTGTTGGATGGAAATGCTTGCACTTAGCTCCTCGCCACCACCCCCTGAGCGCACCCCTTTAACAGGTGCCGCAGAGTAGTAGTCACGACCAATAGCTAAACGAATATGACGCGCATCAATGAGGCAGGCATGTGTAATGTCAACGCTGGTCCAGACCCCCTTGTCGATGTCACTACAAAAGTCTATCCAAGCATGACTTGCAAGATTTGGGGATTCTTCGGCAAAGAAATAACCGCTCACATAGCGGGCCGGGATATTGGATGCACGACATAGCCCGAGCATGATATGGGCGTGATCTTGGCATACGCCAGATTTCATGGCAAATGATTGGGCTGCAGTGGTGGCAAAGTTAGTTTGTCCTGGTGAGTATGCAATCAAGCCTTGAATTGCTTCAGTTAATTTCAGTACTTGATCAACTGAATTTTTCTTTGGAAGGCTATATGCGAAATACTCCAGCATTTCTTCGTTGGGTTCGGTTAGATGAGTTTGCTGAAGTAGGTAATAGGGTGAAATGGCTTTTGCATCATCCTCAAACTCAAAAGCATCTTGTGTATACACCTCGCCCTCTGCCTCAATCATCATAGAGGTGTATGGGCTCTCTTGAACAAAAACGTTGCAAACGTTACCGAAGGTATCGATTGAACTCGTTGCTTTAATAGGAGTGCTAACCTTCCATTTATGAATTTCTTGGCCTATAAGGGAGGGCGGCGTGAGGCGCAACTCCTGGATGGAGTAACGCACGGGAGTTTCATAGCGGTATTCGGTACGATGACGAATTTTTAAGCGCATATTGTTTACTAACTCTTAGTTAGTGGCTAAAGGTATGAGATAAGCGTTACTAAACTCATCGGCGATATGATTGATGCGCTCCAGGAAGACTTCGATAAACTCTTCCAGACCTTGCTGAAAAACTTCATCAATATCGGAGTAATCCAAGCTGGCCTTGAGTTTACCGAGTAAACGCTCAATTTCTTTCGATTGTTGATTCTTGACTTCAGAGATCAAAGGTATGAGCTCATTCACGCAGCAGATCAATGAGCGCGGCATTTGTTTATTAAAGATCAGCAGTTGAGCGACCTGCTTTGGTGTGACTTGATCAGAATAGATTTGACGATAAATTTCAAAAGCAGAAACTGAGCGCAGCAGTGCAGCCCAGTGATAAAAGTCAAAGAACTTGCCATCGGCGCCTTCATCAGAACCTTTGTATCTGAAGCTTTTCAGTGCTGCCTGATCTTCATACTTAGTTTCAAGAATACGAGCGGTGTTATCTGCTCGCTCTAAAAGAGTTCCAACGTTGATAAAGTAGAAAGCTTCATTCTTTAACATCGTGCCGTGCAATACCCCCCTAAAGAGATGGCAACGGTGTTTCACCCACTCGAGTAGTCTGCTGGGATCAGCTTGATGTCTTGCCTCTAGAATGCGTTGCAACTCTAACCAAGTGGTATTTTGGGTTTCCCACACCTCAGAAGTGATCTTCCCGCGAATCACACGGGCATTTTCACGCGCAGCGTATAAGCAAGAAACGATACTCGATGGGTTGCTAGTCTCATAGATCATGAAATCCAAGACATTTTCACGATTCACTTCATCATATTGGCTCAAAAAGGCATCTTCAAGCTTTGAAATAGTAAGCAACTTCTTCCAGCTTTGCTCAAGAAACTCTTTAGGCTGTGGGAGTAGAGAGGTTTGATGATTGACGTCGAGCATGCGGGCAGTGTTCTCTGCGCGTTCGGTGTAGCGGGCCATCCAATAGAGACAATCAGCGGTACGACTTAACATTTTTTATCCCTTTTACTCTTCTAAGACCCAGGTGTCTTTAGTTCCACCGCCTTGGGAGGAGTTCACTACTAAAGAGCCCTCTTTGAGGGCCACCCTGGTTAGGCCGCCTGGCACCATCTTGATGGTTTTGCCGGAGAGCACAAAAGGTCGTAAATCAATATGTCTTGGAGCAACACCTGACTCAACAAATGTTGGGCAGGTTGATAGTGCCAAGGTTGGTTGGGCAATATATTTATCGGGATTAGCAATGAGATGTTTTCTGAATTCTTCGATTTCAGCTTTGGTGGAGGCTGGTCCAACCAGCATGCCGTAACCACCTGCACCATGAGTTAGCTTAACAACCAACTTATCTAAATTCGCTAAGGTATAGGCCAAATCATCAGTCTTGCGACATTGGAATGTGGGCACGTTATTAAGAATCGGCTTTTCACCAAGGTAAAACTCAATCATTTCTGGAACGTAGGGATAGATAGATTTGTCATCAGCAATGCCAGTGCCAATCGCATTGGCTAAAGTCACGTTACCAGCGCGATGCGCCGATAGGAGTCCCGCAACACCCAAGGTGGAGTCAGAGCGAAATGCTAATGGATCCAAGAAGTCATCATCTACGCGGCGATAAATTACATCTACCCGCTCAGGCCCTTGAGTCGTTCGCATGAAGACTTGCTCGTTTTTCACAAACAAATCTTTACCTTCTACGAGCTCAACACCCATCTGTTGGGCAAGATAGCTGTGTTCAAAGTATGCTGAGTTGTACATGCCCGGCGTCAACACCACTACGTTTGGCTTCTTGACATCGTCGGGCTTAACAGACTTCAGACATTCCAATAAAAGATCTGGGTAGTGCTCAACAGGCGCAATGCGATATTTTTGGAAGAGATCGGGAAAGAGGCGCATCATCATCTTGCGATCTTCAACCATGTAAGAGACGCCAGATGGAACACGCAAGTTGTCCTCCAGCACATAGAACTCACCTTCACCTGCACGCACAATATCAATACCAGCAATTTGTGCGTAAATATCGCGTGGCACACTCACATTCCGCATTTCTGGGCGATATTGTGCGTTGTTATAAATTTGCTCTGCAGGAACGATGCCTGCTTTGATAATTTCTTCGTCGTGATACACGTCGTAAATAAAGCGATTCAATGCCTTAACCCGTTGACGCAACCCTGCCTCAAGCTGCTCCCATTCTTTAGCAGTAAAGATGCGGGGTACTTGATCAAATGGAATCGTTCTCTCTGATCCGAGGTCATCTCCATAGACGGCGAAAGTGATGCCTACCCGTCTAAAGATGAGGTCGGCTTCGGCGCGCTTCAGACCCATGAGGGTGTCGCTCTGCTGCTTTAACCAATGATGAAAAATTTGGTAGTGGGGGCGTGCTTTGCCAGCGTCGTCGAGCATTTCATCAAAAGGCAGTTTCATAGTTATAAAACTAATGCCTTTAAGAAAACTGGTTATGGTGATTTGAAGCAGCTTGGTGCTGTATTGCACCATATAAGTGCAAAAAGCTGAGTTCTGACCTATTGGGGCAGTTTAGCTCAGTTTTTGGGCTACTAAGCGTTTAAGTCACCCCTAGCAATCCGTCCTTTTTGTACCTCCCACTCACGCTCTTTGGTGGCGGCACGTTTGTCATGTTGCTTTTTACCCCTGGCAAGCCCAATTTCGCATTTCACATTCCCTTTGGAGAAATGGAGATTGAGTGGAACCAAGGTATAGCCTTTTTGCTCTACCTTACCAATCAATTTGCGTATCTCAATGGCATTGAGTAGGAGTTTTCTGGTACGGGTGCTGTCGGGAACAATATGCGTCGAAGCTGAAAGCAAAGGGGTGATATGACAGCCGATCAGAAACAGCTCCGCTTGGCGAATGACAACATACGCTTCTTTGACGTGCACGCGACCTGCGCGGATGGCTTTGACCTCCCAGCCCTCCAGAACAAGCCCTGCTTCAAAGCGTTCCTCGATAAAATAATCAAAGAAGGCTTTTTTGTTATCGACGATACTCATAGTTATTTAGCTTCCAAGATCGATTATGGCAGACGTCTACAAGACCGTTTTAATTGGCCAATCAGCCGACCGAATGTATGGCTTGGTAACTGACGTAGCGCGTTATCCCGAGTTTTTGCCTTGGTGCGGCGGAGTTGAAATTTTTGAGCAGAATGAGACAGTTCTGGATGCCAAAATCAATATCCATTTCAAGGGTATTAATCAGTTCTTTCATACGCGCAATATCAATCACCGCCCAGAAACGATTGATATGGTCTTTGTGGATGGCCCCTTTAAGCATTTTTCAGGGCAGTGGAATTTTATTCCCTTACGTGAGGATGCTTGCAAGGTCGAATTTAAGCTCCATTGGGAATTTAAGAGTGCCATTCTAGATAAGATCATCGGCCCTGTTTTTAGTCATATAGCCGGTACCTTTGTGGATTGCTTTGTGAAAAGGGCGGAGGAGCTTGATGTCTAGTCCTAGCCTTAATCTATTGCTATGCGATGCCAGAGAGGGTGAACCTGTTTTAAGTATGTTTACATTAGAGTTAAAAGAAGGTGAGCTTGCGACCGTGGGTTTGGCTTTGGTGAGGGCTGGAATTGCCACCGGTCAAGATGATCCGCTCATAGCCCAAAAAGGCTGTTTTGGAGTCTTTGGGAAGCGCAAAGACTGGGATAGCCCTATTTACCCAGGGGATCGTTTAGAGCTCTATTCCCCCCTCTTAATTGATCCTAAGAGCATTCGGCGTAAGAAGGCCAATCAGAATCAGGATGCCAAATTTCAGGCTGCCGCAGCTAAAAGAAAGGCTAGGAGGCTATAATCTGTTTTTGCGACTAGGGGTTTTGCATGCGACTCATTCAAAAAGCACTCACTTTTGACGATGTGCTCCTTGTACCGGCTTATTCTTCGGTACTTCCTCGAGATGCCAATCTGGCAAGTAAGTTAACTCGAGAAATTTCTCTCAACACACCACTGGTGTCTGCGGCTATGGATACCGTGACCGAAGGTCGTTTGGCAATTGCCATGGCCAGCGAGGGTGGTATTGGAATCATTCATAAAAACTTAACGCCAGCCGAGCAAGCCCGCGAAGTGGCCAAAGTGAAGCGTTATGAATCTGGCGTTCTGCGTGATCCAATCACCATTGCTCCAGAAGTCACGCTACGCCAAGTCATTCAGCTTTCTCGTGAACATGGCTTCTCTGGATTCCCGGTGTTGGTTGGTAAAGAGGTTGTGGGGATCATCACCAATCGCGATTTGCGTTTTGAAGAGGATTTAGATGCTCCGGTAAAAACCAAGATGACTCCACGCGAGCGTTTGATTACCGTTAAAGAGGGTTGCTCATTAGAGGAAGCAAAACGCTTAATGAGTCAGCATCGTTTGGAACGCGTATTGGTTGTCAACGACAAATTTGAATTACGCGGTCTGATTACTGTCAAAGATATTCTGAAAGCTACTGAACACCCCAACGCCTGTAAAGACGGCGAAGGTAAACTCCGCGTGGGCGCAGCGGTTGGTGTGGGTCCTGATAATGATGAACGAATTGAGCTTCTAGTTCGCGCAGGCGTTGATGTGATTGTGGTGGATACCGCTCATGGTCATAGTCAAGGTGTTTTAGATCGCGTTAAATGGGTTAAGAAAACTTTCCCTCATGTTCAAGTGATTGGCGGCAATATTGCTACTGGCGATGCTGCTAAAGCTTTGGCTGATCACGGTGCTGATGGTGTCAAAGTTGGTATCGGTCCTGGATCAATTTGTACAACCCGTATTGTTGCGGGTGTTGGTGTTCCTCAAATCTCTGCGATTGTTAACGTAGCTGCTGCGCTGAAGGGAACAGGTATTCCTCTCATCGCCGATGGCGGTGTTCGCTATTCTGGCGACGTTGCTAAAGCATTAGCGGCTGGTGCCAGTGCTGTAATGATGGGGGGCCTTTTTGCTGGTACTGAAGAAGCTCCTGGAGAGGTGTTCTTGTATCAAGGTCGCTCATACAAGAGTTACCGTGGCATGGGCTCATTGGGCGCGATGGCTGATGGCTCTGCAGACCGCTATTTCCAGAACGATATCGTTGCAAATGCAGAGAAGCTCGTTCCAGAGGGTATTGAAGGTCAGGTACCTTACAAGGGCAGCGTACTAGCAATCTTGCATCAACTCACCGGAGGTATCCGTTCCTCGATGGGTTACCTCGGCTGCAAAACAATTGACGAGTTACATGAAAAAGCCAATTTTGTGGAAATCACTTCAGCGGGTGTACGCGAGTCACACGTTCATGATGTGAAGATCACCAAGGAAGCGCCGAATTACCACATTGATTAAGGCTGTTTCTTTCGTGCACGACAAAATACTGATTCTCGACTTTGGTTCACAAGTTACTCAATTAATTGCTAGGCGTGTGCGTGATGCACGGGTGTATTCAGAGATTCACCCTTTTGATTGCGATCCAGAATTTATTCGCAAATTTATTCAAGAGCAGGGCGGCAAGGGAATTATTCTCTCTGGTGGTCCAAGCTCTGTTACTGAAGATGGTAGTCCTCGTGCACCTCAAATTGTTTTTGAATTGGGCGTCCCAGTTCTTGGCATTTGCTATGGCATGCAAACTATGGCAACCCAGTTGGGTGGTGCGGTAGCTTCTGCAGAGTCATTGGGTAAAGCGCGAGAGTTTGGCTATTCAGAAGTGCGCGCTCATGGCCATACCAACTTACTCAAAGGCATTCAGGATTTTTCTACTAATGAAGGCTACGGCATTTTGAAGGTATGGATGAGTCATGGCGATTCTGTAACGACCTTGCCCCCGTCATTTAAGTTAATGGCCTCTACCGAATCTTGCCCGATTGCTGGTATGGCTGATGAAGAGCGTCGTTTTTACGCTTTCCAATTTCATCCAGAAGTGACTCATACCATCCAGGGCACCGCAATCATTGAGCGCTTTGTACATGAGATTTGCCAATGTAAGCCAGATTGGGTGATGGGCGATTACATCAGTGAGGCAGTTGAAAATATCCGTAAGCAAGTTGGGGATGAAGAGGTCATTCTTGGCTTATCTGGCGGGGTTGACTCTAGTGTTGCCGCAGCCTTGATTCATCGTGCGATTGGCGATCAACTCACTTGCGTGTTTGTTGACCATGGTCTGCTTCGCCTGAATGAAGGCGCTATGGTCATGGAAATGTTTGCGCGTAATCTAGGTGTTAAGGTTATTCGTGTTGATGCTAAAGAGAAGTTCATGGGTGAGCTGGCTGGTGTTGCTGATCCAGAGGCAAAGCGCAAGATCATCGGCAAAGAATTTGTAGAAATTTTCCAAACTGAGTCTGGCAAGATTCAAAATGCTAAGTGGCTTGCACAAGGAACCATCTATCCGGATGTGATTGAGTCTGCTGGTAAGGGAAAAAAGGGCGCGCATACGATTAAGAGTCATCACAACGTTGGTGGCTTACCAGAGGATATGCACCTGAAGTTGCTTGAGCCCTTGCGTGAGTTGTTCAAAGACGAAGTGCGTGAGCTTGGCGTGGCATTAGGTTTGCCACGAGAGATGGTCTATCGCCATCCATTCCCAGGCCCAGGTCTAGGTGTGCGCATTCTGGGAGAGGTAAAAGCAGAGTTTGCAGAACTCTTGCAACGCGCCGATGCTATTTTTATTGAAGAATTGCGCAATACTATTGATGAGGCAAGTCAAAAATCATGGTATGACTTAACCAGTCAGGCCTTCGCAGTCTTTTTGCCTGTCAAATCCGTTGGTGTGATGGGTGATGGCAGAACCTATGAGTATGTTGTTGCCTTAAGAGCGGTGCAAACACAAGATTTTATGACTGCACATTGGGCACATTTGCCTCATGAGTTATTGGGCAAAGTCTCAAACCGAATTATTAATGAAGTACGCGGGATTAATCGCGTGGTTTATGACATCAGTGGAAAACCACCGGCTACGATTGAGTGGGAATAACATTTTGGTTTGCATATTAGATGCTGGAACTACGTCAAACCGCTCTTGAAATACTGGCAATCACTGATCCGAAAACAAAGGTTGATCGGGTTAAGCAGTTATTTTCTGATTATCATCAACAGAGTATTGCTCTAGATGTATCAAGCGCTCTAAATTCGAAAGACCTTGCGCTTCCAGGGCGTCCACAAAAGCCAGAGTTGGTACCGCCATTGACTGTTCCCAAAAGAAGAATGGATACCGTTGATGGCAGGCTTTCCTTGTTGCACTCACTCGCGCATATTGAATTCAATGCCATGAATCTTGCACTTGATGCAATCTGGCGATTTTCTGATATGCCTGCGCAATACTATGAAGATTGGTTAAAGGTTGCTAAAGAGGAGGCTTATCATTTCAGTTTAATAGAGACCCACCTTCAATCTGTTGGAGTTGCTTACGGCGATTTTCCTGCGCACAATAGTTTGTGGGAGATGGTTGAAAGAACTTCAGACGCCGTCATTGCCAGAATGGCGCTGGTGCCGAGAACAATGGAAGCCAGGGGCTTAGATGCGGTTCCTGCTATTCGGGATCGCTTTAAGCAAATTAAGGATGCTAAGGTGGTTGAGATATTAGAAGTTATTCTGAGAGACGAAGTAGGGCACGTACTGATTGGTAATCAATGGTTTAATTTCTTGTGTACTAAGGAGGGCTTATCTCCTACTAAAGTGTATAAAGAGTTAGCTCGAGCTTATCGCGCTCCAGTATTAAGAGGGCCATTCAATTTAGAAGCCCGCAGACAGGCCGGATTTACCGTAGAAGAGTTAAGCTTACTTGGAACATAACTATAAAACTGGGAAATTTATGAACCTAACACGTCGAACATTGATTACAGCTGCAGCTTTATCTCCTGTTGCTTGCGGTGTACCACTTTCTTATGAGCGTGGGGTTCCGATTGCAGCTCCTAGGCCAACCCCTACAGTGCGACCTCCGCAACTTGGTCAAGAGTGGTCCTACATTAAAAAAGATATCTTTAATGGAAAAACACTTGGCTTAATTACGGAGCGTATTTCCAAGATTGGATCAAATATCGTCATTGAACGCAGTGCTGATGACGGTGGAATGTTACCCAGTGAAATTCAAACCTCTTGGGGTATGGTCGCAACCGATACCCAATGGCCTCGTTTGCTGAACTTTAGCCCCTCATTACCCCTATGGCCTCTAGAACTCTCCACAGATTGGAGTAGGCAATTTAATACTAAGTACAGTGTTGCTGGCTACCCTGATTCAAGATTGAATTGGCAGGAATATATGAGTGTTCAGGGTTGGGAAAAAATTACCGTTCCTGCAGGTACTTTTATCGCATTGCGCTTTCAAAGTCTCATTAACTACGAGAACTCAGATCCAAATAAAGTCGACTGCATTCGCAAAGAAACAGTTTGGTTTGCTCCACAAATCGGTCGTTGGGTCGCTCGCGAAGCCTCGGGCTCCTATCAAATTCAAGGTCAGGGCGGGGCTACTCTTCTAGAAGGAAGTTATCAATGGCAACTTACTTCTTATAAGTAGGTCTCATGCGTAGGTCATTTCTATTTGCATTGCCAGCATTTTTGGTGATTGCTCTAACGGGATGCATTTCTTCCCAACCCTATCCTATGGGGGTTGTTTTACCTTCGCCCGAGACTACCCCTAAAGTTAGAGCGCCCAAAGTAGGGCAGGAGTGGGTATATATCGTTCGCAATGTTTTTAATCAGGCTGTGGTCGACACGGTTACTGAAAGGGTTGTAGCAGTTGATAAAGAAATACTAATAGAGCGCACTGGTATCAAGGCGGGACGTTTGCCTGATGAAATTCAGTCCCCCTGGGGCTATGTGCTGCAGGACCCTCGTTGGAGTCCTCCGCAGTTATTTCAACAGGTAATGCCTTTATGGCCCGAGCAATTGATTCCAAATTGGACTGGCTTTTATCGAACCCGTTACCAAGTGCCAGGCTATCCAAGTTCTACTTACTACTGGGGCTTGAATATCACTGCAGTCCAGTGGGAGCGGATGTCTGTTCCGGCAGGGCAGTTTTTAACTTTTAAATATCAATATGAGGCGCCCTATTTTGAGAGCAACGATCTTTTTAGGGTAGCCAATTACCGGAAAGAAGAATTATGGCTGTCCCCGGAAATTGGTCGTTGGGTCATCCGCAGGGGATATGGTCGGTACATAACCCCTGGGGTCTTTTGGGGTGATGCTTACTGGGAAGACAATCTTGAGTGGGAGCTTATCTCCTGGAAATAAGCAAAGCGCTTAAAATAGGCGCATTGATATGTATACCGTTAAAGAACTCTTTCCTACGCTGCAAGGCGAAGGCACTCATGCTGGACGTGCTGCGGTATTCTGCCGTTTTGCTGGCTGCAACTTATGGAGTGGTCGCGAAGAAGATCGAGCAACTGCGGTTTGTAAATTTTGCGATACCGACTTTGTAGGTAGCGATGGCGATGGGGGTGGAAAGTTTGCCTCTGCTCAAGATTTAGCAAACGCTATCGAATCCTCCTGGAAAAGTACTTCAGCGGGCCCTCAACAGCGCTATGTTGTTTTTACTGGCGGTGAACCACTTTTACAGTTGGATGAAGAGTTGATTGCCGAATTGCATCAAAAAGGTTTCGAGGTCGCCATTGAAACAAATGGCACCATCAAAGTTCCCAAGGGTGTTGATTGGGTTTGCGTTAGCCCAAAAGCAGGCTCTGATTTGATTGTCCTTCAAGCAAATGAGCTTAAGCTAGTAATACCCCAAGAGGGGCATGATCCATTAGAGAAGTTATTGGCGCGTTTTGAAAAGATGGATTACCGTAATCGCTTCTTGCAGCCCATGGATGGGGCAAACCTTAAAATGAATACTGAACTAGCTGTAAGCCTCTGCCAGAGGCGCCCGCTTTGGCGATTAAGCCTCCAATCCCATAAATTGATAGGTATTCGATAAAGTATTCGATAATCTGGCTAATCCCAGCAATACTATTCATTAGATCTGAATGACAAGTAAACAACCCGCAATCTCTATTACCCGTCGTCTTGAATTTGATTCAGGACATCGCATTCCCAATCATGATGGGCAATGCAAGCACTTGCATGGGCATCGCTATGCTATTGAGGTTACTTTGACTGGTGAGGTCGCCGACCATCCAGGTAAGGCTGATGATGGCATGGTTCTCGACTTTGGAGATATCAAGCGCTTAACCAACGAATATATTGTTGATCTTTGGGATCATGCATTTTTAGTTGCTAAAGAGGATGAAGGTCTCGTTGCTTTCTTGGCAACGCTACCTAATCACAAAACGGTTGTTTTGGAGCAAGTCCCTACTGTGGAAAACTTAGCTAACACTGCCTTTGCTATTTTGCAGCCGGTGTTCAGTAAGGTCTTTGGCGGACGCCTTGAACTCTCTGCTCTGCGCTTATACGAGACACCCAATTGCTGGGCTGACGTGCATCACCTCTAAATGAAGCAAGCAGAGCTTGACCGCCAGTTTATGCAGCAGGCTCTAGAGCAAGCTCAACTAGCTGCTCTTGCTGGTGAAGTTCCAGTTGGTGCTGTAATCGTGCGTGATGGTGAGGTAATTGCTAGAGCGTTTAATAAGCCAATTACCAATCATGATCCTAGTGCACATGCAGAAATGCTGGTATTAAGACAGGCTGCTCTCTCTGAAGAGAATTACCGACTGCCCGGGACTACTTTGTATGTCACTTTAGAGCCTTGCACAATGTGTGCGGGTGCAATGCTCCATGCCAGAGTTGATCGTATTGTTTTCGGGGCCTCAGATCCAAAAACAGGTGCCGCTGGCAGCGTTTTGGATGTATTCTCATCAAAACAAATCAATCATCAAACCACTATTGAAGGCGGCATGATGGGCGAAGCGTGCGGTCAATTGCTGCGTGATTTCTTTAAGGAGCGACGTTGAAATCCATTCACTTGATTGCTCCTTCTGGAGCAAGCTTAGATGATAAAAGTCCTTTAGCTGGTATCGATTGGCTCAAGAGCCAAGGAATTGCAATTCAGAATGCAGAGTGTGTGCAGCGGGTTCATGAGCGTTTTGCTGGAAGTGATGAGGCACGCTTAAGTGAATTAAATTACCTGGGTAGACTCAAATCTAAAACTATTGTGATGGCAATGCGGGGTGGTTATGGCATTCATCGTTTGCTTCCCGATATTGATTGGGCTGGTATTGCTCAATCCATTAGCAATGGTTTGCAAGTTTGTGGTCACAGTGATTTCACGGCCTTTCAACTGGGTTTATTGGCCAAGACTGGCGCCATCACTTTATCTGGGCCAATGCTAAATTATGATTTTGGCAGAGCAGATGAGAGCGGTAGAACAATCCCTCCCGATGAATTTATGTGGAGGCATTTTCAGACCGCCATTCAAGAGCAAACACTTGATTGCAGCGTATCTGCACCACAGTCGTATTTAGCTAAAGCGAGTTGCAATAAAATTACAGGGATTTTATGGGGTGGTAACTTGACCGTCCTAGCGGGCTTAGTCGGAACCCCCTATTTGCCATCTGTGCACCAAACTAAAAATGGCATCTTCTTTTTAGAGGATGTAAATGAGCATCCGTATCGTATAGAGCGTATGTTGATGCAATTGCTAGATGCTGGAGTGCTCGAGAATCAAGCTGCGATTGTCTTAGGCGGATTTTCTGCCTATCGCCTCTATGATCACGACAAAGGTTACTCGTTGGATCGAGCTATCGAAGCTATTCGTAAGCGTTTGCCCGAGAGCATTCCCATTTTGACGGACCTGCCTTTTGGTCATCAAGCCAATAAGCTAACTTTACCCGTGGGCGCTCAAGCTACTTTAGATTACAGTGCCTCCGGCTTTACCCTCAAAGCGAATTGGTAGATGTGCATAAGACCACTTCTTGCAAGAATCAGCATAGGGGTTGTTGCACTTACTTTTGCGGGGACGTTAATGGCAACCGAAGAACCTAAATTTTCCATCTTAGAAAAAACGCCCCCATTTGAGCTGAGATCTTATGCGCCGATGATTTTGGCTGAGGTGCAGGTTGAGGGCGACTTAGACGAGGCCTCAAGTCAGGGTTTTCGACTGATTGCTGCTTATATTTTTGGGCAGAACCAGGTGAGCGAAAAGATTGCTATGACCGCACCTGTAGCTGTTGAGGAGCAATTACCTAAAAGCGCGAAGATTGCAATGACTGCCCCGGTCAATATTGAATCGAATTCTGGTAAATGGACTGTTTCATTTGTGATGCCTTCTGAGTACGCCATGGAAAGCTTGCCAAAGCCTCTGAATTCGAAAGTGCAACTTCGCCAGATTCCGGCAGTGAAACGAGCAGCCATCACTTTTTCCGGCTTTTACAACGAGAGCAAGGTTGCTGAAAGAACTCTAGAGCTAGAAGATTGGATGAGGACTAAAAATCTTCAGGCGGTTGGCTCACCAAAATTCGCTCGCTACAACCCACCCTGGACATTACCCTTTATGCGCCGTAATGAGATCATGATTGACGTTCGTGACTAGAAGTCCCTCGAGCTTAATTATTTAAGCCTCAAAACTTTTCAGTAAAAACTGAGCACCACCATCTATACCTAGTGCCTTGGAAAGAATAGGTAAGGCTTCTGCTAAATGCTTCTCAAGAGTCCATGGCGGATTGATGATAAACATTCCGCTAGATTGTAAGCGTCGCTCCCCAGGAGCATTTTCAACGCGTAACTCTGCGTGTAACCATGAGCGTTTATGGTTTACGGCGATTTTCTTCATGCGATCTGGAAGTGCTGCTGATTCTCTTCTGGAGAGTGTTGGGTACCAAATCGCATAGCATCCAGTAGCAAAGCGTTGGAGAGCCTCTTCCATTGCCTCCTCAAGATATCGGTAATCTTGTTTATCCTCATAAGAGGGATCGATCAACACTAGACCGCGTCTGCTGGGTGGAGGAAGCAAGCCCTTCAGTCTGGTAAAGCTGTCTTCAGCATAAATATCAATTTGCTTGGCCTGTTTTAGTTCGCCAATATTGTGTCGCAGAATATCGATCTCTTTAGGGTGGAGCTCAAAGAGTTTGAGGCGGTCTTGTGGTCTGAGTAGGCGAGCTAAGATAAAAGGGGAGCCAGGATAGGCGTCAAGCTGATCACCAGTATTTTCCGTCTGAACGATTTCCAAATACCTTTGGATGCCCTCTGAGATGGGCTTACCTTGTTTAATAAACTCCAAGAGACGAACTATTCCGCCTTCAGCTTCCTTGCTCACTGCAGCAAAGCCATCTTTGAGGCTGTAAATACCTGCTCCAGCATGAGTATCAACAATCGTTAATGCGCCAGGTTTTTCCTGTAGATATTCCACTAGATGAATTAGGGTAAGGTGTTTCAGAATATCGGCATGACTGCCGGCGTGAAACGCGTGTCGATAACTAAACATGGTGAATCACTCTGACTTTGAGAGTGATATATTCAATTGGGCTTTAATAAATAAAGCTAAGGTAACCAACAGAATCGCTATTGATGCGTACTGTAGTGGCAAATTGAATTCATGGTCCATGATTTGCGTGATATGGGCATAAATTGCAGCTATACCGCCAATGGCTACAAGACGCAGCCAGATACCCTTAATTAAAAGGTATTGCTCTGGAATGCGATTGGCAAATACAGCCCCCAATATTCCGCACCAGATGCCAAATCCAGCTCCGCCTAATACATCAGTTAACCAATGGGCCCCAACTGCGCTGCGTGAGAGACCTACCAGGGCTGCAACAAAAAAGAGAAGCAACATGGGTGTACGTTTCTTTTTATCGCAGGAAAAGTACAAGGCAGTGGCGATTGCAAAAGCCGTTAGGGTGTGGCCAGATGGAAATGCTTTATGAAGTAAGGGCTCACCAAGACGATAAAAACTACCTTCTGCCAGAACACCGGCTGGTCTCGGTAGGTCAAAGTAATTTTTTAATATGGGACTAGTAATCGCAGACAGGGCACCAGCAATGATTCCGGCTGTTAATACACGGGGCGCTAGTAGGATGAGTGGAAATGCTATGGCGAAAGTGCCCCAACCATTACCTAGAAACGTTAGCCATGCCCAAAGTGTATTGGGCAATAAATGGGTAAGTTCATTAATAAATAAAAAACTACTCGTTTGTAGTTCTCCAAAATAAATTGCAAGTGCGAGCCCTAGCGGGGCCAGTGGAACAAACCAAGCGAATGTCGGAATGACTTTTTTGTTCATTACGCCTAGCGACCTTTGGTCTTATCTGCATCTTGTAGCTGGATGCTGACTTTTTCTAAGACCTGAGCAACGGTGATCGCTTGCATACAAACATTATCGTGACACGGTGTTTTGCGATGATTGGCTGCACTCACACAAGGAGAGCAGGCCAAGTTTGCAGTGATTGCAATCGAGTTTCCTACGGAGCCATAGAGTGCCGGCGTCTCTGGTCCAAAGAGAACAACAGTTCTTAATGGGGTCACAGCGGAGAAGTGGCCTGGCCCAGAGTCATTTGTCACCATGACGTCTGAGAGTGTGTAAAGGGGCGGTAGTTCTGCAAAACTGACTTGACCAGCAAAGTTCAAGGCATTTTTTATATTAGCTACAGCACGAACTTTTTCTACATAAGCAATTTCAGCAGGGGAGCCAGTAATCAGAATGAGATCGCTTGGATATTGTTGATGAACGCCCTGGATTAATTCAGAAAAGCGCTGCTGCGCCCAACGACGTTGCGGCAATAAATCGCTGGCATTGGGGTTAATCAAAATGAGGCGATTTTTGCCATGAACGTATTCAATACCAGCTTCTTTTGCCAGTTTTTCAATACGAGTACGTACTTTCTCAAGGGCCGCAGGATTAATGACGGCTTGCTCTAGGCGTACCTCAGAGTCTGGAATCTGAATTTTGCTAAATGGTACTTCAATCTTCTGAGCAAAAGCTGCATGAATCAGAGAGAGAAAGTTCTTGGTAATGTGGATGTGTGGGTTGTAATGCACCTTACGGGTCAGCATGAAGCCACGCCACAAGCCTTCACCGTGAAAGATGTGATAGCCCACGCGACGTCGAGCACCGCATAAACCTGTGAGTAAGGCTGTAAAGCGTGAGAAAAGCTCTAGATCAATAACGGTATCAATGCGATGACGGCGAGCAATGATCAGGAAACGTAAGGTATCTTTAATTAAGCCACTTAAGCTAGAGGAATCAATTGTAAAAACATTTTCTGGTTTGACAGTATTTAATAGTGTCAAACTGGCGCGATTACTTTTAAAGATAAGAAAGAACAGTTCGGCGCCACGAGCCTGCGCATTGCGCATTGCAGGGTCAACCAAAATCGCACTCCCCATTTCGGAGAGCTCAATAAAGAGTAATTTTTTTGGACTGCCTGGACCACGATTAAATATATTCTTTACTGCATCGAGTAGGGCTACCAATGGGCTGGCGATTGCGCAGAGCGGCACACCGACCCAATGATCAATGGCACGCATGGAATTGACGCTAATAGTCATAGTTTTGCTCTGAAGAAATTATTTTCGTTTTAGTAAAAAATATGCGCCAGGTAAAACTGATAGCACAGTGATTGCGCCGTAGCTGATAGATGCCAACACAGTTAAAGAAGGATTAACACCCCATAGCGCCAATACAGAAGATAAGGTGGCCTCACGTAATCCCCATCCTGAAATACTAATCGGCAACATAAGAAGTAGGCTAAGTGCCGGCAGGCCAATCATTAAACTTGCGATAGGTGCTTCGGCGCCATATGCTCTCAGGCAAAAGCTAAATGCCAAGATGATGCAGCTATGTATGCCAATTCCAAATAATGCTTGGGCGATATTGGTAGGCCAAGCAAAAGCAAGTTTGACGCCAGGCATCGCATGATTCATATGCAAACGATCTAACAGTTTTTGAAGTAGTTGGCGACTAGGGCCCCACGCCAAGACAAAGGCAATAGTGAGTCCTGCAAGTAGCATGACAGCCATTACGGTGTAGCCCAAATCTTGGCCCCAAACAGCCAGAGTTGCTCCGCCCAGGATCAAGCCAATGCCACCCAATAAATTGTTGCCAGCCAGGCCAAGAAGGCGATCTACTAGAGTGATTGCAAAGCTCAAGCGCAGTTTTGGGGTTGAGTGCCCTAGGTCTACTGAGTGATGAAGCTCTTCATCTAATTGCTTTGTCTCGCTGAGCTTATCCCCATTGGTAAAGTGGGTTGCAGTGATGGCGCGATAGCTATCGCCACCCAATGTACTTGGCAAGCCTTGGTTAATGAGGCCGCCTGCAAAATAAAGGGCAATATAGCTTTTGAGGCTACCTTCAAAGCCAACACTTCGCATTAAGAAGCCCCAGCGTAAACCGCCACAAATAAATGCACAACATATTGCGATAGCTGCTGCGATTAACCACATTGGCTCCATTTTGATTTCAGAATCTAGGAGCGTATGCCAATCGATTCCGCTGGTTGCTTTCCATAGCAGTGCAATCGACAGCAAAATACGAATAGTGGGCCATGCGCGTTTCAGAATTGATTTCCACCCGGAAGGGTTTTTGGGGGTGGCTTGGGGCGTTGAACTCATAGGCGTAAGGATAATGCCTTGGGCACCTAAGGTCCTGAATTTAGGTCAATTACTTGGCTTGGGTGGGCCCCTGCCAGTTACTGCAAAGGCTAAAGTCAAATTTTGACAATACTTGGCCAAAACGCTGGATTTCTAGAGTATCCAAGGGCTCGCAGCGCTCAAAGGCTGACTTGCCACCAACAGGGGGTGGGAAGGCCATACCAGACCAATTCATTAGGAGAATGTTTGCCCCTGGAGGAATTTGGCCAAACCAGAGATCAAATTGATCTTTTCTTTGATCAAGAACAAAGACTGGAATTGGTTTTGCATACCAAGCGGCACGACTACCTAGCGTCCAGTTTTGTACGGCGATCCCATTCGCTTTGGTGGCTTGAGTTAACTCAGCAGCTTTTTGCCCTGCAATTTTCCAGCCATAAAGATCAGCAATCGGATTTGATTTAATGGTTGCAGAAGAAATGCCACCAGATAAAACATATCCAAAGCCAATAATGCACAGCGCAATTTGAAAGATAAATAAAGCGCGTATAACGGATCGATTTTGAACAGACCAAGCCTTTGCTAATCCAATGCCAGCAAACGGAGCTAAGCAAAACCACGCTGGTGTTGTCCAATGAGGTAAGCCGCCGCCACCAGAAAGGCTTGCAAAAATGATGAACGGAATAAAAAAGAATCCAAGCAAGGACAATAAAGAAAGTTTTGTCGCATGCATGCAATCCTTGAGGAAGATATAGCTTCCCATGACAAGAAGGGGACCAAAGACGATAATCTGGATTCCAAGGAATGCGCCTAACCTACGCCATACCCATTCAGCGCCGCCTCCATGGGCAATTTGGTATTTAAGGGAAATCCAATCATTCACCCAATTCCAATAGAGCACCGGTCCAATCAGAACTAGGGCGAGTAGGGTTGCGCTCCAGAAACCCATTTTTCCAATCCAAGGTTTTCTACGAGCACTTACAAAGACAAGCAGTAGAGCTAGGGCGGTAAAGATTGCAGTGTATTTACTCAAGCCCGCCAATCCAAGTAGGAGTCCAGTCAAAAGCCAATCACCCATCGTGAAGTGGTCTTGGATTAGCCAACGAAGTGCCATGAGCATTAAGCCAAGACTTAAGGGCGCCAACAGAGTGTCTGGTAATAATCCAATTGCGAGCACATGCGGCATTGGTGCTGCAATCATGGTAAGAACAGCCATCAGCCCACAAGTATTGGTTGAGGGCAATGCGCTGGTGAGGTATCCCGAGTTACGGCCTTGGATGAAACGGTGAATCTCCAGTGTCACTTGGTAAACCAAAAGGCAAGAGATAACCCAAAGTAGTTCAGGTATTAGACGAATCAAACCTTCTGAAGAGGTGAGTGCAACGAGGGGCCACTGAATCCAACCAACTAATGGTGGATGATCAAAATAGCTCCAAGCCAGGTGTTGGGCATATAGCGCATAGTGCGCTTCATCAACTGAAAATTCAATTGAAAAACCCAAGGCAAAATGCACTAAGGCTGCTATACAAATGCAGATTGCGGCCCAGCTTGAGGGTGATTGATGGCGCATGTATCAATTTTAGACTTACTCGGGTCATTCTTTGGGACAATCATGCTTATGTTGAAATGTGTTTTACGCTCCTGGATTCTCATTACGCTGATTGGACTAGCTGGCTGCGCTGGTTTTGGCGGGTCAGTCCAAGATGAGTCTGGGCAGGCTTTTGATCCTAGTAAGCTCCCAGCGCAGGATGAGTTGCCGAAATTTTCTGCTGAGACTGCACGCGATGGCATGCCTAATGGCTGGAATTTTTATCGCATTGCGCCCTATAAGAAAAATACGGTTTACCGCCTTGAGAACTACCAAGGTAGAACCGTCCTTAGTGCGAATTCTAAAATATCTGCTTCAGGCTTGGCGGTGAAGTTACGCCCAAGACAAGCAAACAATTTATGGTTACAGTGGGAATGGAAGGCATTGAGCGCTATTCCTGATGCTGATAATGCAGAGCGTTATCACGATGATGCACCACTGAGAATACTGGTGGCGTTTGATGGCAATAAATCAAAACTATCATTGAAAGAAAAGATGAACTTTGAGATGGCCAATCTCATTAGCGGCCAAGAGATGCCTTATGCAACCCTGATGTATATCTGGTCAGGCAAGTCTCCTGTTGATACGATTATCACTAATGCGCACACCTCGCGTGTCAAAATGATTGTGGTTGATTCTGGCTGGGATAATTTAGATGCTTGGCACAAACATCAACGGAATCTTGCTGCTGATTATCAGCGCGCTTATGGTGAGGTTCCAGGTGAGGTGATTGGGATCGCCTTGTTAACTGATACGGACAACACTAAATCAGAAACACGCGCCATCTATGGTGATATTGAACTGATTCGTAAGAATCCTAAGTAAATAATGCTCAGGAATGGGAAGGGCGCCACCGCTTTAGAAGTAGAGCATTGCTGAGTACACAAAAGCTTGATAGTGCCATCGCACTACCCGCCAGCATGGGTGATAGATAGCCTAGGGCCGCTAGGGGAATCCCAGTTGAATTGAAGATGAAGGCCCAAAATAAGTTCTGTTGAATCTTTCTCCAGGTTCTCTTGGAGATATCAATGGCATCTGCAACTAAGGTAGGGTCTCCGCGCATCAAAGTAATGCCTGCGGCCTGCATGGCAACATCTGTGCCTGTAGACATGGCCATACCAACATCTGCTGTAGCGAGAGCGGGGGCATCATTGATACCGTCACCTACCATCGCAACCCAATGTCGACCACCATCCTGATTGGATGATTGCAATTTGCGAATAATATCTGCTTTATTGTTTGGCATGACCTGCGAAAAGACTTCGTCGATACCAATGGTGTGACCCACGCGATTTGCTGCTGCACTGTTATCACCAGAGAGCATGACAGTGCGTATCTGCAATTGATGTAGGGAGGCAATAGCCGCTATTGCATTGCTTTTGAGTTCATCGCCAAAGGCAATGATCGCAATTGGTGACGACGTGGATTCATTTACGAGTACTGAAACAGTCTGCCCTGCGTCAAAACAAACTTGCGCTTTGCGAATAATGTCTTCTTGATGTGGGTTTGATTCGAGCGAAGCAATACTTTGCAGACAGAGATCAAGACCCATCCAAGCCCCAGTACTGGGTTTGCCTCTAATGCCGATTCCTGGCAATGCCCTACTCTCTAAAGGTGAAATTGGGCTAATGCCTTCTTGCTTGGCCGCATCCAGTAAAGCCTTAGCTAAAGGGTGCTCGCTACCCAATTGCAAGCCTGCTGCACTGGCTAAGATGCCATGCTCATCAGGTGAACTGGCAAATGAAATGATATTGAGAAGTCTGGGTTTGCCAATAGTAAGCGTCCCAGTTTTATCAAAGGCAACAATATTTAAGCGATGTGCCAACTCAAGTACTTGAGGATCTTTAATCAAAATACCAAAACGTGCTGCAATTCCAGTTCCCGCCATAATTGCCGCTGGGGTTGCTAAGCCAAGCGCGCAAGGGCAGGCGATCACTAATACGGACACTGCACGCAATATTGCGATTGAAGCAGAGTCCAAATAAAACCAATTAGCTAGTCCAGTGATTATGGCAATCACAATGACGCTTGGTACAAAGATTGCGCTCACCTGGTCTACCAATTTTTGAATGGGAGCCTTCTGAGTCTGTGCATCTTCTACTAAAGAAATGATTTGAGAAAGAACACTTTCAACGCCAACAGCTTGCGCCTCAATCACCAAAACACCATCGCCATTCAGTGATCCCCCAATCACTTTTAGGCCAATGGATTTTTTAACTGGAGCGCTTTCTCCAGTCAGAAGCGATTCATCTATATGGCTAGCCCCAAGCAGGATTAAGCCATCCACAGGAATGCGCTCCCCAGGTAGAACCAATACACGGTCTTTAGGGAACACCTGCTCTAGTGGCAGATCGCGAAATTGATCTAATGGGGAACCTTCTGCGATAGCAATGCCGGGGTCAATGACTTTGGCATGCTCAGGCCACAGTTTTTGTAATGCGCGAATGGCTTCACTAGTTTGTTGCTTTGCACGAGCCTCCAACCATTTACCCAAGAGGACCATACAAATAATGACGGCAGATCCTTCGAAATAGAGTTCATGAACCGCATGAAATGAGGTCAACATTTGATATACGCTTAAACCATAAGCAGCACTTGTTCCAATGGCGATGAGTAAATCCATGTTGCCAACGCCGGACAAAAGCGCTTTAAAGCCAGACCTGTAGAATCGCCACCCAAGCAGAAATTGGACCGGACTTGCTAATAGAAGTTGCCATTTTGGCGAGAGTGCCCAGTCGATACCAAATGGCATGAGAAACATGGGTAAAAATAATGTAGCTGAAAGAGTAAAGCCTAGTAAAACTCTTCCCAAACCATCTCTACCCCAAAATGATTGTGAGGACTTTGCTTCAGTAATTGAGTGAGGGTTGCTTATTCGAGCTTCGTAACCCGTCTTTTTGACCGCTGCAATTACTTCATCAATTTTGGTAATGGAGGATGCATTGAGGCGAATTCTGGCTTGCTCTGTTGCTAAATTGACGCTGGCTGCTTCGACGCCGGGTATCTTATAAAGCGCTTTTTCAACACGGCCAACACAAGAGGCGCAGGTCATGCCACCAATATCCAGGGTAAATAGCTCAGAACTCATCTCTTTTGGGGCGCTCATATAGAAGATAATCTACTGCATACAACCATATTTACTGCAAAAGGGCTGATATGTTGAGTTTAAAAGTATCTGGTATGACTTGTGGGGGCTGTATCAATGCCGTAACTCGGGCAATTCAAGCTCGGGATCCGCAGGCTAAGGTACAAGCTGATTTAGCTTCCCAGATGGTTAATCTTGAGACTTCCTTATCGATTGTTCAAGCGAGCCAAATTATTACGGACGCGGGCTTTCCTGTTGTTCAATGAGCGTCAGACAATCCATCGGGACTCGTTCAGCAAAGATTTGCTTGTGCGGTTAATCTACCCGCTATTCATTAAAAATTAACAAAAGTAATTCTGAAGGCCCATTTGGAATTACTAGCTATAGGAGAAAGTAGTGTCAGTTACTGTAGAAGCTGTACAAGGGGCTCTCAAGAGTTTGCTTGATCCCAATACAAAGATTGACTTTGTAACAGCTAAAAATATCAAAAATTTACGTGTTGAAAATGGCGATGTTGCACTGGATATCGTTTTAGGTTATCCCGCTAAAAGCCAATTTGATGCGATACGTAAATCAGTTATTAATGCTGTGCGCGAATTGTCTGGCGTTAAGAATGTGAGTGTTAATGTCAGTAGCCAAATAGTTGCGCATGCTGTGCAACGTGGCGTGAAGTTACTTCCTGGTGTAAAAAATATTATTGCCGTTGCTAGTGGAAAAGGTGGTGTTGGTAAATCAACCACTGCTGTGAATTTGGCATTGGCTCTTGCGGCAGAAGGTGCGCAAGTAGGAATATTGGATGCTGATATCTATGGGCCAAGTCAGCCAATGATGTTGGGTATTACCGGTAGACCAGAATCCATTGAGGAAAATACGATCGAACCAATGGAAGGTCATGGCTTGCAAGCTAGCTCTATTGGTTTCTTGATTGAAGAGGATGCGCCAATGGTATGGCGAGGTCCAATGGTCACTTCTGCTTTAGAACAACTTTTACGTCAAACTCGTTGGCGTGATCTGGATTACTTAATTGTGGATATGCCACCAGGTACTGGCGATATTCAGTTGACTTTATCGCAGAAGGTACCCGTTACTGGCTCCGTAATTGTGACCACTCCACAGGACATTGCATTATTAGATGCCCGCAAAGGTTTGAAGATGTTTGAGAAGGTAGGCGTCCCTATCATTGGCATTATTGAAAACATGAGTACCTATATTTGCACTAATTGTGGCCATGAAGAGCATGTCTTTGGTAGTGGTGGCGGTGAAAAAATGTGTAAAGAGTACGGCGTAGATTTCTTGGGCTCATTACCTCTGAATTTATCAATTCGTGAGCAGGCGGATGCAGGGCGACCAACGGTAGCGGCTGACCCAGACGGCGCTATTAGTGCGATCTATAAAAACATCGCTAGACAGGTTGCGATTCGTGTTGCAACTTTGTCAAAAGACATGAGTAGCAAATTTCCAACTATTGTTGTGCAAAATACCTGAGGCTCTGAGGATTTATGCGCTTTGCTGTGTTAATGCGTAAGCAAAATCTAGACAACCCATGGGTTTCATATCGATGGGTTCCCCAGGAAGTGCTGCCTGATTTTGGACAATTCAATCCCCAGAGCCTTGAAAGCAATTCCATCTCGGGCCAATTCTTAGGGCGCGATACCGATGGAGAGTCTTGGTTATTTACTGGCTTTGAATTAAACCTTTTTCCAGATGAAGCTGAAGGCTACTATCTCAATGTCTCTGCAACAACACCTGCATGGTTTGTAATGTGGAGGTTGGAGGAGGATATTGAGCGTTACATCGATGAGCAATCCCTTCCCTTGGCTAAATCAGAAACTATGATGGCAGTGCCGCACCGAATTTGCGTGAGCTATAACGAGGCCGCTCGCTTGCTTGATGGTGGAGAGTCAGTTGATACAGTTCCTATGAGTGACGAGCACGCCTCTTGGCTGCAAGAGTATGTGAATGAAAACTATCGGCCTGAACCAAAAAAACGGCATAAGCCAGCCTCATTCAAAGGCGCTCAGCGCTCAGCGGAGGAATGATGGCGGATGGTTTCTTAAGTCGTTGGTCTAAGCGCAAAGCTGGCAATCAGGATGAGCCAGTGCAGCAGATAACAGAGGCTGCACCGAATCCTTCACCTGTTATTTCAGAAGTTCAAGCTCCGCCGCCAGCATCTCTGGAGGATGTGGAGAAGATCGACCGTTTTGATCCAGACTTTTCTGCATTTATGAAGCCCGATGTTGATCCGGCCGTTCAGCAGGCTGCGCTTAAAAAGATGTTTACTGATCCACATTTCAATGTGATGGATGGCTTGGACATTTATATAGATGATTACTCTAAACCTGATCCTTTGCCGCCCGGCATGCTCGAGCGAATGGTGCAGAGCGATATGCTCAATCTTTTCCGCAAGACTGCTGATGCTTCTCCAGCAGAACAAGCAGCATCAGCCCAATCGAATGAAAAGCTTTTGGATGCTCAAGGCCAAACTGATTTAACATCCACAGATTCCGTGGGGAAGACAAAATCCCCTCATTTGGATGAATTGCCAATAGAGCCCTCCCAGAAAAAAACCTAAGAAGATAGTGCATGAGTCAAAAACTAGTATGTAACTGTAATGGCACCATGCCTTTGGATGCAAAGGCGCTTGGCGTCCCAGTGCATCACTCTCTGTGCAGGCAAGAGGTCGGATCTTTTTTAAAAGCTCTCGATGGATCGGATTCATTGGTGATTGCCTGTACTCAAGAGGGCGCTCTATTTGGTGAACTAGCGGAGCAGTCAGAGAAGGCTTTGGTTGCACCCCTACGTTTTGTCAATATCCGTGAAGTCGCAGGTTGGACTCAAGAAGCTAAAACTTCTGGACCGAAGATTGCCGCTTTGCTTGCACTGGCAGATATGCCGGAAGCTGAACCTGTCCCGGTCGTAAATTATGAAAGCGAAGGTAGGCTCTTAATTGTTGGTGTAGGTTCTGTGGTTTTGCCTTGGGCGGAGAAGCTAAGCACTTCGTTAGATGTTTCGGTTTTATGTACTGAGCCCGGTGATTTGCCCTTGGTGCGTAACTATCCTATATATACCGGTTCAGTTACTAAGTTAGATGGCTATCTTGGTAATTTCTCCGTCAACTGGGATCTGCAGAATCCTATCGACCCAGAAATGTGCACGCGCTGTGGCGCTTGCGTTGAGGCTTGCCCAGAAAACGCTATTGATCTTTCTTTTCAGATTGATTTAGATAAATGTAAATCACATCGCTCATGCGTCACTGCGTGCGCAAGCATTGGCGCAATCTCGTTTGATCGCAAAGAGCGCGAGCGTAATGCAGAATTTGATTTGATTTTAGATCTACGTGCTGATCCAAAAATGCGCATGAGTCAAACGCCACAGGGATATTTCGCTCCTGGTAAAGATCCACTGGATCAAGCATTGGCAGTCAATCAATTGCTCGAGATGGTGGGCGAGTTTGAGAAGCCAAAATATTTTGTCTATAACGAAAAAATCTGCGCACATGGCCGTAATGGAAAAGTAGGTTGCAGTTCCTGTATTGACACATGCTCAACAGGTGCGATTAGTTCTTTATTCAAGAGTGGTCAGGGTAGCGTTGAGGTAAATCCCAATCTTTGCATGGGTTGTGGAGCATGTTCCACGGCCTGCCCATCGGGTGCAATGCGCTACAACTACCCTAGCGTGCCCCATCAAGGCAAAGAGTTAAAAACGATTGCTACCGTTTTTAGTGCTGAAGCCAAGAAATTAAATCAATCCACAGCGCCAAGTCTGCTTTTGCATACTTTGAGTGCCGGCACGCAAATGATAGATGGTTTAGGCCGCTCTGCTCATGTAATACCTAAACAATTTGAAGGTTTGCCATCATTTGTTATTCCCTATGGTATTGAACATATCGCATCTACAGGTTTGGATTTATGGCTTGGTGCACTCACTTATGGATTTGCAGAAGTAGTCTTGCTTTTTAGTGGTGACGAGGATCCGGTTTATCGCGCAACGCTTGAGGAGCAGGCCGAGCTTGCCAATGCCATCTTGAAAGCGTACGGATTTGATGAGCGTATTCGTTTAATCATGGCCCAATCAGCTAATGATTTTCAAACCGTTTCTAAAGCAATGGGTGCATTGCGTCAGCGCGGTGCTCTGAATACAATTTGCACGCCTGCTAGCTTTGGTTTATCCAATCAAAAGCGTGAGACTATCGAGGCTGTTCTGGAGCATTTACAAAAACAGGCAAAGACTCCATTGCCAGAAGCGGGCGTTGCACTTCCAAAGTCTTCTCTATTGGGTGGTCTGGATATCAATAAAGATGCTTGCACTTTATGCATGTCTTGCGTGAGTAGCTGTCCTGAGGGCGCGCTTTTGGACAATCCGGACGAGCCAATACTTTCTTTTATTGAAAAGCAGTGCGTTCAATGCGGTATTTGTGCGCAGACTTGTCCCGAGCAAGCTCTGACCTTAAATCCCCGTTTACAGACGGTTGAGCGACGCAAACAAAGAGCGGTCCTCAATGAGACTCAGGCTTTTCATTGCATTAGCTGCGGGAAGCCATTTGGAACTTTAAAGATGGTTGATCTAATGCTGACAAAGCTGGGTGCTCATGGTGCTTTTGCAGGCGCTGCAATGGATAGACTCAAGATGTGCGGTGATTGTCGAGTGGTTGATATGGTGAAGAAAGAAACATGAGTGAAATAGAAAGAGAAGTAGTGAAAGATACTCAATCGACCGAAGTCGGGGATGTCGGTTTGCCAGAGGATTTGGCTAGAGCGGATCTTTATGGATTGATTGCTCGCTTTTTTCACTTACCACCAGATCAAGAGCTTCTCGATCAAATAGCGGCCACCGCTGATCAACAGGATGCTGCTGATGAAGCCCCTTTGGCGAAAGCTTGGATGGATGTGGTTGAGGTAGCTAAAAACAATCCAGCCAAAGTTTGGCATGATGAGTTCGATCTCAATTTCATTAGCGTTGGTAAGCCGAATGTTGTTCTTAATGGCTCCTTTTATATGGCAGGGCATCTGAATGAGAAGCCGCTAGTCAATATTCGTAAGGCGCTGGAAGAATTTGGTCTCGAGGCTGCAGAGGAGGTCACTGAGACCGAGGACCATATTTCAGCCCTATGCGAAGTGATGCGCTACTTAATTGCTGGGGATGATGTTGAGATATCAAACCTTACAAATCAAAGGGTCTTTTTTAATGAGCATATTCGACCTTGGTATGACCAGTTTTGCGACGTCATAGAGGGCGCTCCTGAGATGCATCTTTATCGTCCAATCGCCGCTCTAGCCCGAGAATTCCTAGCGATCGAAGGACAAGGCTTTGACATGATTTAATGTTGCGCCGCATCAAAGGGAAAGTCCTAACATTCCCTTGTGAATGAAATATGTCAAAAATGCAAATACGAATTACACTTGATGCATATCAAGAATAGTTAGATAGGAACCTACGATGAGCACAAAATCCAAGATTGCCACTGGCGAAGAAATGAAGACTACACGTCGCAAATTCTTTATTGGGGCTGGCGCTGCTGTTGGTGCTGTCGCTGTAGTTTCCCAAACCTCCGTTGGCAAAGCTGTTATTCAAGAAATTGGCAGCACCGTAAAAGGTAAAGGCGAAAGCCAAACAATTACCGCACACATGCGTAAGTACTACGAAAGCACCATGCTTTAAGTGCTCAATTATTAGACTTTGAATCAACTGTTATTAAATCAATAAAAAAACTTCACAGGGACAACATATGAGTCTGACTCGTAAATCAAATACCCCACAAAGCAGTCGCCCAACATCACGTTTGATTGGTAGCTTATCCCGCGGCTTAAAAGCAGCGGTTCCTACAATGGATCGCCGAACATTCTTAAAGCGTTCGGGGGTAGGCGTTGGTGCCGGTATCGCTGCTAGCCAACTGAGTTTGGTGCAAAAAGCTTCTGCAGAACCAAGCAAAGCAATGCTCGATGGTAAGGGAAAGATTGAAGTCAAGAGATCTATTTGTACGCACTGTTCAGTAGGTTGCGCGGTGGATGCTACCGTTGAGAATGGTGTCTGGGTGCGTCAAGATGCAGTATTCGATTCCCCAATTAATATGGGTGCCCACTGTGCCAAAGGTGCTGCCTTACGTGAGCACGGCCACGGTGACTATCGTTTACGCTACCCAATGAAGTTGGTTGATGGAAAGTATCAGCGTATTTCTTGGGATCAGGCCTTAACTGAAATTACTGCACAGATGAAGAGCATTCGAGAGAAGTACTCTCCAGATGCGATGTTCTTCATTGGTTCATCCAAACACAATAATGAACAAGCCTACTTACTCCGTAAGTGGGTTTCTTTCTTTGGCACAAACAATACAGACCATCAGGCTCGTATTTGTCACTCAACCACTGTTGCTGGTGTAGCAAACACCTGGGGCTATGGTGCAATGACCAATAGCTATAACGACATGATGAATGCTAAGGCTGCTTTGTACATTGGTTCAAATGCTGCTGAGGCTCATCCAGTTTCAATGTTGATGTTGTTGCATGCTAAAGAAAATGGTTGCAAAGTCATTGTGGTAGACCCGCGTTATACCCGTACTGCTGCTAAGTCGGATCAGTTTGTGCGCATTCGTTCAGGCACTGATATTCCTTTCTTGTTTGGTGTGCTGTATCACATCTTCAAAAATGGTTGGGAAGATAAAAAGTACATTAACGACCGCGTTTATGGCATGGAAGAAATCCGCAAAGAAGTGATGGAGAAGTGGACTCCTGCTGCAGTCGAAGAGGCTTGCGGTGTGCCAGAGGCGCAAATGTATAAAGTTGCTGAAACCATGGCTAAGAATCGTCCTAGTACTGTGGTTTGGTGTATGGGTCAAACCCAGCACACCATTGGTAATGCGATGGTTCGTGCCTCATGCATCTTGCAGTTGGCTTTAGGTAACGTTGGTAAATCAGGCGGCGGCACCAATATTTTCCGCGGTCACGATAACGTTCAAGGCGCTACTGACGTAGGTCCAAACCCAGACTCCTTGCCTGGTTACTACGGCTTGGCTGCGGGCTCATGGAAACACTTTGCAACCGTTTGGGGTGTTGACTACGAATGGATTAAAGGTCGCTACGCACCAGACATGATGGAAAAGTCTGGTACTACAGTTTCTCGCTGGGTGGATGCTGTTCTTGAAAAGAACGACATGATTGATCAGCAAACCAACGTCAAAGGTTTGTTCTTCTGGGGTCATGCGCCTAACTCACAAACTCGTGGCTTGGATATGAAGCGCGCAATGGATAAGTTGGATCTCTTGGTAGTAGTTGATCCATATCCAAGTGCAACTGCTGCGATGGCTGCGATGCCTCCAGCAGAAGGACAAGCAATTAATAAGAATCGTAATGTCTATTTGCTTCCAGCCGCGACCCAGTTTGAGACATGCGGAACTGCAACTGCATCTAATCGTTCATTGCAATGGCGCGAGAAAGTAATCGATCCTCTTTTTGAGTCTGTGCCTGATCACGTCATCATGCAAGCATTTGCAGATCGCTTAGGCTTTGGCGAAGAATTGTCAAAGAACTACAAGATGCTAAGTTCTAAATTTGCGGGTAAGCAGTGGAAAGAGCCAGAGATTGAATCTATCCTTCGTGAGATTAATCGCTCTGTGTGGACTATTGGTTACACAGGTCAAACTCCAGAGCGCCTCAAAGCACATATGAGAATGGTCGGCACTTTCGATCCGAAGACTCTCAAGTCCCGTGGTGGTGTTGATCCAGTAACTGGTTATGACACTACTGGTGATTACTATGGTTTGCCTTGGCCATGTTATGGCACAGCAGCCATCAAGCACCCAGGTTCACCAAACCTCTATGACACTAGTAAGAGTGTGATGGAGGGTGGTGGTAACTTCCGTGCAAACTTTGGCGTTGAGCGTGAGGGCGTCAGTTTGTTGGCTGCAGATGGCTCACATTCCAAGGGCGCTGCAATTACGACTGGTTACCCTGAATTCGATCACGTATTTGTGAAGAAGCTCGGTTGGTGGGATCAGTTGACCGATGATGAGAAAAAACTCGCTGAAGGTAAGAACTGGAAGACCGACTTGTCGGGCGGTATCCAACGTGTGGTGATGAAGAATGGTTGTCATCCATTTGGTAATGCTAAGGCGCGTGCAGTTGTTTGGAACTTCCCAGACCCGGTACCTATCCACCGTGAGGCGCTTTACAGTACCAATGCGCCGATGATGCGTAAATATCCAACTTCTGCTGACAAGAAGAATTTCTGGCGCTTGCCAACCCTCTATAAGACTGTTCAAGATCAAAACTTGAACAATAAGCTTTATGAGAAGTTCCCAATCATTCTGACCTCAGGTCGTTTGGTGGAGTACGAGGGTGGTGGTGATGAGACTCGTTCTAATCCATGGTTGGCGGAGCTCCAACAAGAAAACTTTGTAGAAATTAACCCTAAAGCTGCAGCAGACCGTGGCATTAAGAACTGGGATTATGTTTGGGTGAAGTCACCAACAGGTGCCAAGATCAAAGTACGCGCAATGGTTACTGAGCGTGTTGACCAGGGAACTGCTTTCGTGCCATTCCACTTTGCTGGCTGGTGGCAAGGCGAAGACATTCGCAAGTACTACCCAGAAGGCGCGGCACCAGTAGTTCAAGGTGAGGCGGTCAATACTGCGACTACCTATGGTTATGACCAGGTGACTATGATGCAAGAGACTAAAACCACTATGTGTCAAATCGAAAAATTTGCCTAAGTTAAAAAATAAAGTCAGGAGAACACAATGGCAAGAATGAAATTTATTTGCGACACAGAGCGATGCATCGAATGCAACGGTTGTGTCACTGCCTGTAAAAACGATAACGAAGTGCCTTGGGGTATTAATCGTCGTCGTGTTGTAACGGTGAATGATGGCATTATTGGTCAGGAAAAATCAATCTCAGTCGCTTGTATGCACTGTACTGATGCGCCTTGTATGGCCGTATGCCCAGTAGATTGCTTCTACCGCACTGATGAAGGTGTAGTACTGCATGACAAAGACATTTGTATTGGTTGCGGCTATTGCTCCTTTGCCTGCCCATTTGGCGCACCACAATTTCTGAGTAAGGGCGCCTTTGGCTCTCGCAGCAAGATGGATAAGTGCACATTCTGTAGCGGCGGCCCAGAAGAAAACGGTAGCGTTGCCGAGTTTGAAAAGTATGGCCGCAATCGTTTAGCAGAAGGTAAGTTACCTTTGTGTGCTGAAATGTGTTCTACCAAAGCATTGATTGGTGGCGACAGTGACATTATTTCTGGGATCTTCAATAACCGCGTTGCTACTCGTGAAAAAAATGGGAAGTATCCTGGCTCTAAAGCTTTTGGTTGGACTACTGCTTATGGTGGGCCGGACACTCCAGCACCAACACCAACGCCTGCTGCAAAAATTCCAGGAGCTAAATAATGAAATTCAATTTCAAAACTCTCGGTTTAGGTTTTGCAGCAGCAGCTCTGCTGGCCGCATGTTCTGAGCCACCAGAAATTGCAGCAAAAGCTGCCAAGCGTCCCGATGTTGCGCCATATATGGGCGCTAATAATGGATTCATGACAAAGAACTGGACTCCTGGAAATCAGGCCAGCTGGACTGAATCTACTGATAAGCGGACTCAGGGTCAAAACGAATACAGTCGCGTTAAGTGATCATCTAAACAACTATAAATAAAACGAAAACGTTTAAGGACATGTGTATGAAACGATCATTCTCTAAAGTTCTACGCACTTTGGTAGTGGCTGCTGGTTTGTCGCTGACTCTAGCAGGCGGGATGAGTTATGCAGAGCGCGCACCAATGGCGCCTTTGCCTTCCCCGAGTGGGGTAGATATTCCACCTTTATCGGTACCAGCTAACCCCAACAGCTTAGCTAACGGAACTCAGGCTCAGGCACAACCAGCAAACCCTTCTATCTTTACTTCTGCGAATAGCGATCCATACAACTTTGTTAGCATTCCTGATAAAGAGGCTAGCGTTTTGATTCAGCGCTCTGGTCAAGAGTGGCGCTTGATTCGTAACGGTGTGATTACGGTGTTCGGAGGCTGGATACTGGCGGTTGCTTTCTTTGGCATTGCGGCGCTTTTTATCGTCAAAGGCCCAATCAAATTGCATGCACCGCTGTCGGGACAAAAAATTAAACGGTTCAATGGCTTTGAGCGTTTTACTCACTGGGTGATGGCAGCTAGCTTTATTGGCCTTGCTTTCACTGGCTTGCTGATACTGTACGGCAAGTATTTTGCAATGCCCTTAATGGGCGGTGTTGCCTATGGGGCATTTCTGAATATCTGTAAGAATATTCACAACTACTCTGGCCCTTTGTTTACTCTGAGCGTAGTGATTTTCTTCCTACTCTTTGCAACTCGAAATATTCCTGGCGAAGGTGATCTCACTTGGATAAAGTCATTTGGCGGAATGTTTGGTGGCAAACATCCTCCTGCTGGTTTTTTCAATTTTGGAGAAAAGATTTGGTTCTGGTTTGGTATGACTTTCTTGGGCTTGGTGATTTCAGGTTCTGGCCTTGTGCTGGACATGATTGTGCCGTTTATGCAAGTTGAGTACATACGTGGAACGATGCAAATTGCCAATATTATTCATAGTAGCGCTGCAATCTTAATGACTGCGATGGCAATGGGGCATATTTATATAGGTTCTATTGGCATGCAAGGTTCTATTGATGGCATGAAGACTGGTTACGTTGATGCTACATGGGCTAAAGAGCACCATGAGATCTGGTACAACAAAGTTAACAAATAAGGATAAGCCATGAAAAAAATCATTGCTTTTGCATTCTGTGTATTTACAGCCACATCAGTTATCGCTGCATTGCCTCCGTTGACACCGGAAGCGCAAGAGGCGGCTAACTTGGCTAAAGCAAAAACGGCTTATGGAGATAAGGTGGGTGCTTATCAACTTTGCCAAGCTCAAAACCGCGTGGCTGATCGATTTAAGGTGTCTGGTGCACCGGCACCAGCTGCTTGCACTGCTCCACCACCATTTGTTCCACCTGTTGTTGCCGCTGCAGCTGCACCAGCTGTTCCGGTAGCTCCTGCTACTAAATAATTAATCCGTTAGCAATTCTTGATGTAGGTAGCGTTTGGCGGCCTGTGTTTGCGGATTGGAAAAGAAGGGGCCTACGGGTCCCTTTTCTTTTATCTCGCCATGATCGATAAAGATGATGTATTGCGCAAGTCTTTGCACCTGAGCAAGTTGGTGTGATGAAAAAATGACATCAGTGTTTTGCGTATCAAAATCACGAATCATTTCTTCAACCTGCTCCGTGGTATTGGGGTCAAGGTTCGCGGTAGGCTCATCCAGTAAGACTAAGTTTGGCTTTTTTAAGATTGCCCGCCCAAGACAAAGCTTTTGTCTCTCGCCAGCAGATAACTTATGAGCAGGAGTGGAGGCCAGATTCTCCAAGCCAACCCGTTCGATCACTTGCTGTACCTCTGTATCGGTCACTGTAGAGTCTGCATCCTGGATCATCGCTAAATTGGCTCTAGTTGAAGCCTTAATCATTGGGGTGTGATGTAAAACCAATGCAGTCTTATTGGCAAATGAATAGCTCACTGTTCCAGTATCTGGTTTGATTAGCCCATCTAAGAGTTTTAATAGGGTGGTTTTGCCTGCACCATTGGGGCCAATGCAAGCGCTAATGCGGTCAGCCGGAATGATGGCATGCGGAATGCTGAGAATGGTGCGACCATGACTTTTAACTCTGATATCGCGCAGCTCGATAAATCTCGCAAATTGCTCAGTTGTATTAACCATAGCGACGCTCCGCCACTTGACGGATGACAAATGTAAAAAGGTTTGCTAACAGTACGATTCCCAACAAGACAATTCCAAGTGCAAGCGCAAGCGGGAGGTCTCCTTTGCTAGTTTCTAGTGCGATTGCAGTAGTCATAGTTCTAGTGGAGTGATCAATATTGCCACCGACGATCATGACGGCGCCAACCTCAGAAATTGCCCTTGCAAGTCCGGCAAGGATGGCAATCGTGAGGGAGAAGCGACAATCCCAAATGAGCCACTTAAAGCGCGCTAGCGGTGGCAATCTGAGGCTCAAAAAGGTATCGCGATGAATTCTCCAGGAATCTTCCAAAATTTGACGGCTTAGGGCAGCAATTAAAGGGGTTGTAAGGAGGATTTGAGCCAAGATCATACCCTTGACTGTAAATAGCCATCCCCATGCCCCTAAAGGCCCTGTGCGGGATAGCAGGAGGTAAATAATGACCCCAACAATTACCGTTGGAACCCCCATTAAGGTATTTAAGACCACGATGATCCACTTCTTGCCACTAAATTCCTCGGTTGCTAGTAGCGCCCCAATTGGCAGGCCAAACAGCGTGCCAAAGAGTAGAGCAGTTAGGCTTACTTGGAGTGAGACTAGGACGATTCCTAAAACCCCGCCGTTGAGATGGGCAAGGAGAGCGAGGGCGTCTTGAAAGGCGATCAACATGCACTTGATTCTATCAAGGCAATGGCAAAATGAGCTTAATGAGATCTAAAACCCTGTTTTCTGACTGATGGCCGAAATAATTTGCCTCTGCAACGAGGTTCTTGATGTGGACTTGCGAGAGTATCTCGGCTCCCATCCTATCGACTCTATTGATGAGTTGCGGGAGCAGGCATCCATTTGCAATAAGTGCATGCAATGTCAGGAGTTGGTTGAGGGAGAGATTTATTTGGCGCGAATAAAACGCCAGCGAGCAGCAGGACAGTTTTGATGACTCAAAATAGAAGCGCTCGCTTTACCGTCATGAGTATGAATGTGCATAAAGGGGTTTCTACCTTGCACAGGCATTCGACTATCTATCAGTTGCGGCAAAAAATGCGCAATCATCATCCGGATTTACTTTTTCTCCAAGAATTGCAGCAGGAGCATCGCGGTCGTATTAGACGATATGGGCAGTGGCCTCTAACGGAGTTAACCCACTTTCTATCGGAAGACTTTTGGCATGACTGGCATTACGGAAAAAATATGGAGTATCCCGATGGTCATCACGGCAATGCAATTCTGTCTAAGCAGCCATTGCACAAAGGTCTTAATTACGATATCTCTGCCTATCGCTTTGAAAGACGGGGCTTATTGCATAGCGTGACCCAACTGGATGGAGTGGATCAACCTATTCATTGCTTCTGCGTGCACTTGGCTCTATTTGAGCGGGGTAGAGAGCGCCAGCTAGAGCAAATTATTGGATATATTGAAGATTTAGCGCAAGATTGCCCCACTATCGTGGCTGGAGACTTTAATGACTGGCGTAATCGAGTGGGAGCGCCGATGAAGAAGGCTGGCTTTGAGGAGGTGTTTGAGTTCTTGACGGGCAGCCCCGCTAAGACTTTCCCCAGCATCAAGCCTTTACTGGCAATGGATCGTATTTATGTGCGCGGTCTAAAAATTCATTCTGCAGAAATTTTGCATGAGTGGATGAGGCTGTCAGATCATTTGGGTATTACAGCAGAACTGGAATTGATATGAACGATCTACTGAGTGTTTTTTTAAGACATTTTTTTGAACTCAATATTAATTGGCTGTTATTTGTGCACTTTGCCTTAGTCACCTACTTTATTGGCGTCATTATTTCCGTTAGAAGACCAGTAGGAGTTGCATTTGCCTGGATTTTTATTGTGATGACCTTTCCTGTTTTTGGTATTAGTTTGTATGTATTGATTGGTGAGCGTCCAGTCGGTCGAAGATTGACGCGAAAAATTACTCGTATGAACCGAGAGTACATGCGGATTACCGAAAAGATGCGTCAAGACTATGCGGGCGATAGGCAGGGAATGCCTGCTGAGGGTAGGGCATTAAGCCTCTTGGCAGAAGCCAATAACGGCTCACCGGTCATAGCTGGAAATAAGCTTGAGTTGTTCACCAACTCCCTAGAAATTTTGCAGCATTTTATTGATGAAATAAATCAAGCAAAGAAAAGTCTTCACCTAGAGTTTTATATCTGGGCACTTGGTGGTGATGCCGATCGGGTGGGGGAGGCTTTAATTGCAGCAGCTAAGCGCGGTGTAGCTTGTCGCGTCTTGCTGGATTCGTTGGGCAGTAAAGACTGGTTTAAGTCTAAGTGGCCAGCACGTTTTCGCAATGCTGGCATTCAGGTAACTGAGGCGTTGCCAATACAAGTCGGGCGCTTTCAGTTTCGAAGAGCCGATTTGCGTTTGCACAGAAAAATATTTGTAGTAGATGGTTCCATTGTCTGGACGGGTAGTATGAATATGGTTGATCCGCGTACCTTCAAACAAGATTCAGGTGTGGGTGAGTGGGTTGATGCGATGGTGAGGGTGCAAGGTCCAGTTGCCTCTCAGTTTGAGCTCACCTTTTCGTTTGATTGGAGTGTTGATAACCCGAGCGTTACTCACTTTAATGATCGTAATCCACCGGCAGCACCTTATGAGGGTGCGGCGCTTGCCCAAGAGCTTGCATCAGGACCAGTCTATCGGGATGATATTTTGTATCAAGTGATGTTATCGGCCATTATCGATGCTCGTGAAGAGCTCACTATTACTACGCCTTATTTTGGCCCAGATGATGGATTGTTACAGGCTCTGATGGCATCAGCGAGGCGTGGAGTAAAGGTAACCCTCATCGTGCCTAAGCTCAACGATTCCACTTTAGTGGCTTGGAGTAGCAAAAGCTTCTATACGGATCTCATGGGTTCAGGAGTGAAAATTGCTGAATTTGATGGGGGTCTGTTGCACACCAAGAGTCTGTTGGTTGACAAGAGAATGGCAATCTTTGGATCAGTCAACTTTGATCAGCGCAGCTTGCGTTTGAATTTTGAGATTAGTTTAATTGTTTACAACGAAGCATTCTGCGCTAAGCTAGAGCAATTAATTGAATCCTATTTGAGTCAATCTGACTTTATTGACCCCCTCGTATGGGCGAAGCGGCCACGCTGGAATCATTATTTAGAAAATGCTGCGCACTTAGCTTCGCCGCTACTCTAAATTGCTCCGCTAGCGCGCATGCTGGCAATATCGGATTCTGGCAATCCTAGCTCTTTCAGAATGGTATCTGTATGTTCGCCCACAGCCGGAATGGGGTCCATACGATAGTCATAACTATCATTTAGTCCAGGAGGGAGTAGTGCAGCGATTGGCCCATTGGGCGTGCCTACTTCTGCAAATCGATTGCGGGCTTTCAATTGTTCATGTTTCCAGAGGCCCCCCATATCGTTGAGGTGGGCATTGGCAATTTGAGCTTTATCTAATCTCGCAATAAGTTGGTCTGAGCTCAGCTTGCTAAAGCAGGTATTAATAATTTCGAGCAACTCGGAGCGTTTTTCATTGCGCTTGAAGTTGCGATCGAAGCGCTCATCTTTAGCAAGTGCAGGATTTTCCAATACGGTCTCGCAAAATTGAACCCATTCACGTTCATTCTGCAGGCCAAGCATGACAGTCTTGCCATCGCCAGCCTTAAATGGACCATAAGGATAAATGGTGGCATGCGATGCGCCATTTCTGGGCGGTGGTTCTGCGCCTTTATAAGCGTAGTACATCGGAAAGCTCATCCACTCACTCAGCGACTCCAGCATCGAGATATCAATGACAGTGCCCTTGCCAGTTTTTCCTCTTTGCAAGAGTGCGGCGAGGATATTGGTGTAGGCGTACATACCTGCAGCGATATCGGCAATGGAGTTACCGGACTTGCTCGGTGTCTCTGGGGTGCCTGTGACGGATAAGAAGCCGGCCTCACTTTGGATTAAAAGGTCATAGGCTTTTTTATCGCGATAAGGCCCATCATTGCCGTATCCAGAAATGTCACACAAAATTAATCTGGGATTGTCTTTCTGTAGCACATCCGCAGTCAGGCCCATGCGTACGGCAGCTCCTGGTGCTAAGTTTTGCACTAAGACATCAGCAGTTTTCAGTAGCTGCTTGAGTGCCGCTCTTGCAGATGGCTGTTTGAGATCCAGCGTGAGACTTTCCTTAGATCGATTGACCCAAACAAAGTGCGAGCAAAGACCATCAACTTGGGTGTCATAGATTCTTGCAAAGTCACCACCACCAGGACGTTCCACTTTAATGACGCGAGCACCTAAGTCAGCTAATTGCCTAGTACAGAAGGGTGCGGCGATGGCATGCTCAAGTGAGACAACCGTAATTCCATCTAGCGGACGAATGCTCATATCAAATTTCTATCAAAAGGATCTAGGTAAACCGAGAACATGCTCGGCGATGTAAGAGTAGATCAAGTTTGTGGAGATTGGCGCCACTTGATAGAGACGTGTTTCCCTAAATTTACGTTCAACATCATATTCGTTGGCAAAGCCAAAGCCGCCATGAGTTTGCAAGCAGACATTGGCCGCTTCCCAGGACGCCTTCGCTGCCAAATATTTAGCCATATTAGCCTCAGGCCCACAGGGCGAGTGACTATCAAAAAGATCGCATGCCTTGAAGCGCATCAAGTTAGCAGCTTCAGTTTCAATATAGCTATCGGCAATCGGAAATTGAATACCTTGATTTTTGCCAATCGGGCGATCAAACACTACACGATCATTGGCATAACGTCTTGCGCGATCAATAAACCAATAAGCATCACCAATACATTCGGCTGCAATCAGAACGCGTTCTGCATTTAGGCCATCCAAGATGTATTTAAACCCTTGACCTTCTGTGCCGATGAGATTTTCTAAGGGGATTTCTAAATTATCAAAGAACACTTCATTGGTTTCATGGTTCACCATATTGGCAATGGGCCTGACTTCCATTCCTTTCCCAATCGCATCAGCAAGATTGACGATGAAGATGGACATGCCTTCAGATTTGCGCTGCACCTCATTAATTGGGGTGGTGCGAGCTAGCAAAATCATCAGATCAGAATGTTGAATACGAGAGATCCAAACCTTCTGACCATTCACAACATACTGATCCCCTTTTTTCACGGCAGTAGTTTTTAACTTCGTGGTGTCAGTGCCGGTAGTGGGCTCTGTCACAGCCATGCTTTGTAGACGAAGTTCACCACTAGCAATTTTTGGCAAATACATTTTTTTCTGTGCTTCAGATCCATGGCGTAATAAAGTGCCCATGTTGTACATCTGCCCATGGCAAGAGCCAGCATTGCCGCCCGAAAAGTTAATCTCCTCCATAATGACGGAAGCTTCCGCTAAACCTAATCCAGAGCCACCATATTCTTCCGGTATTAATGCTGCTAACCAGCCGGCCTCAGTCATGGCTTTCACAAAAGCCTCAGGGTAGCTCCGTTCATGATCTACTTTTTGCCAGTAGGCTGAGTCGAAATTTCCACAGAGGTCTCGTAAGGCCTCGCGCATTTCCTGGTATTGGTCTGGCTTGGGTATGACTTGATTCATGAAAGTCTCGTTTTATAGGTTTTATGTGTTTCAAACGTTAGTTTAAGCAAGATTTGAAAATCCTGGAAAATGATGAAAATCAGGCGAAAATAGCCGATATAGCATTTAAAAAATCTATCTAAATGGATAAATAAGGGACAAGGACCTGCCAATGCAAAAGAATCACCGACAAATCCTTTCTGGAGTCAAAGTTCTTGAGTTGGGCCAGCTGCTTGCAGGCCCATTTGCAGCCAAAACTCTCGCGGATTTTGGTGCAGAAGTGATTAAGGTTGAGTCCCCAGGTCTGGGTGACCCTTTGCGCAAATGGCGAATGCTTCACGAGGGCACATCAGTTTGGTGGCAAGCCCAATCTCGCAATAAGCAATCGGTCTGTTTGGATCTGCGTGTAAAAGAAGGTCAGGAGATCGCCCGAAAGTTGGCACTCGAGGCTGATGTTGTGATTGAAAATTTTCGACCAGGTACATTAGAGAAGTGGGGCTTAGGTTGGGAGCAGCTGCATAAAGTCAACCCAAAGTTGATCATGTTGCGCATCTCTGGCTATGGTCAGGATGGACCCAGACGTGATGAGCCTGGTTTTGCAGCAATTGGTGAGGCAATGGCCGGTTTGCGTTACATCACAGGCCATCCAAATGAGGTTCCAGTGAGAGCAGGTGTATCTCTTGGCGACACGATTGCAGGTTTGCATGGTGCGCTGGGTGTATTACTGGCCTTATACGAGCGAGATGCTCGCGGAGGACAAGGTCAAATGATTGATGTGGCTTTGTATGAAGCGGTATTTAATTTGACCGAAAGCTTATTGCCGGAGTACTCAGCATTTGGCGCTATTCGTCAGCCGGCAGGCGGTGCTTTGCCCGGAATCGCCCCCTCCAACGCCTATCGTTGTGGCGACGGGCAGTATGTTTTGATCGCTGGAAATGGCGACTCCATCTACAAGCGTTTAATGACCTTGATTGGTAGAGTGGACTTAGGTGAAGATCCTGCATTGGCTCATAACGATGGCCGTGCTAAGCGAGTCAGTGAGATTGATGCAGCAATTAATGCTTGGACTGAATCCTTAACTCTGGATCAGGTGCTAAAGGGTCTGTTGGAAGCAGAAGTGCCTTCTGGCAAGATTTATACGGCCAAGGATATTGCAGAGGATCCTCACTATCAGGCTCGTGGCGTGATTGAGACTGTTCAGGCTGCGAGTGGCCTAAAAGTCCAGGTTCCCGGAATTATTCCTAAACTTTCTCAAAACCCTGGATCCATTCGTTATCGCGCTCCCACCTTAGGAGAGCATACTGACGAAGTGCTTAAATCCGCTGGCCTTACTGAAGAACAAATTACTATTCTCAAAAAATCTGGGATCCTCGCTTAATGGACCATGCGCTCCAGCATTTTTTTGGATGGTTTGGTATGCCATCCGTTGGATTGCCGGCTGTATTTATCAGTGCCTTCGTTTCTGCAACATTGCTCCCTATTGGCTCAGAACCAATTCTTTTTGGATACACTTCATTAAATCCAAATATGTACTGGCTTGCAATCTTCGTTGCAACAATCGGTAATACCATGGGCGGTATGTTTGATTGGTGGCTTGGGCTTATAGCGAGTAAAAGAATTAAGTCTGTCGAGGTAACGACCCAGGGTCGCTTGCGAGAATGGCTCAAAGAGTGGGGCCCTAAAATGCTACTCTTTTCTTGGTTGCCTGGTTTTGGTGATCCACTTTGCATTGCCGCAGGCTGGCTCCGTTTAGCCTGGTTCCCATGCCTTATCTATATGTTTATTGGTAAATTATTACGTTATCTCACGATGACTTGGTTGCTCACCTTGGTGCCCGATAGTTTTTGGCATCAATTGGGTCATTGGCTGCATTTGATCTAAGTTCATTCGTTGTATCCTATGTTTTTAATCCCTATTTATCCCTTCACTTGTTGAGAATATTGATATGTCTTCTTTAAAAGGTAAAACAGCGTTAGTTACTGGCTCTACTAGTGGCATTGGTTTAGGAATGGCAATTGCTTTAGCTAAGCAAGGCGTCAACATTATGGCTAATGGCTTTGGCGAGAAAGACGAAGCTATTGCAAAAATCAAAGCGTGCGGTGTAGAGGTGGATTACCACGGCGCTGATATGAGCAAGTCTGCTGAGATTGAAGATCTGATTAAGCAAACCGAAAAACGCTTTGGCTCTTTAGATATTTTGATTAATAACGCAGGTATTCAGTACACGGCAAATATTGAAGACTTTCCAACAGACAAGTGGGATGCCATTATTGCTATCAATCTTACTGCTGCATTTCATACAACGCACCATGCATTGCCAGGCATGAAAAAACGGAACTGGGGCCGCATTATTAATATCGCCTCTGTTCATGGCTTGGTAGCCTCTACACAAAAATCAGCTTATGTTGCGGCTAAGCATGGCATTATTGGTTTGACTAAAGTCACTGCGCTTGAGAATGCGCATACTGGCATTACCTGTAACGCAATTTGCCCAGGCTGGGTATTGACCCCCTTGGTTCAAAAGCAGGTGGATGCGCGCGCAGAGCGTGAGGGCATCACAAATGATGCCGCTAAGATTGCCTTGGTTTCTGAAAAACAACCATCTGGAGAATTTGTTTCTCCAGAGCAGTTGGCTGCTTTAGCGGTATTTCTCTGTGGTCCAGATGCATCTGAAGTTCGCGGTGTTGCTTGGAATATGGATGGTGGCTGGGCTGCGCAGTAAATAGATTTAAGGAGCTCGATCTCCTTTTTTCTTTGCGGTTTTAGCTTTGGCAGGGCGCCTCATAGACACGGTCTACTTTGCCGGCCATTAAGAGTTGGCTCGGTAGTGTGCGTCCCATTAAAGATTGCAAATCTTTTGAGCATGCTAGCAGTGCATCGATCTCCATATGGGTATCAAAGCCCATTAGGTCAAACATATGAACAAGTTCTTCCGTGCAGATATTACCAGTGGCACCTGGGGCATAAGGGCAACCACCCAAGCCGCCTAGTGAAGAGTCAAAGCGATCGATGCCGCTATTGACCGCGGCAAGAGCGTTAGCGAGACCCATGCCGCGCGTATTGTGAAAATGTAATGTCCATTGCAGCTTAGGGTATTTGGCTTGTGCTGTTTCGCAAACAGCTTGAACTTGAGCTGGATTAGCCATACCTGTGGTGTCGCAAATTGTGATGCCGCGAACACCAGCAGCAGCAAAGCGATCTATCCAGTGCATAAGATCCGCCAAGGAGGTGATTCCTGACATTGGACAGCCAAAGCTGGTAGATAAAGAGATATTCACGGCGGTACTATTTGCATGCGCCAAATCAATTACTGATACCAGTCCTTTAAAAGAGTCTTCGCAACTCATTTTTAGATTGGCTAGATTGTGTGCCTCACTAACTGACATGACGAGATTGAATTCATCTACACCAACACTCAATGCTCGTTCAGCGCCTTTGAGGTTTGGAATAAGAACAGTGTATTCAACACCGGGCACTCGATCAATTCCCCTCATGACAGCTTCAGCATCTGCCAGCATTGGAATGGCTTTAGGGCTGGTAAACGAAGTAACTTCAATCTTGGCATACCCAGCGCGACTCAAGCGGTTAATCAGGGCAATCTTTTCTTCGGTAGGCACAAATGCACTTTCCGCCTGAAATCCATCCCGCGTGACCACTTCTTGGATATAGATTCTTTTTAGGTAGGGGGATGATGGGGTGCTTGTCATATTAATATGCAGATTTTGGGCGCCAAAATGGGCTAAGCCTCTATTTTAAATAAGATTTCTGTATTTTTGCAGGATCAAACAAAATCGCTAGAATCGTTTATAGTTAGACCCATTATTACTCATAGGAGATCCTTTCATGGCATCAATCTTGACCTCTTTGGGACGTACTGTTTTGGCTGGCTTCGTACTTCTCATTCTCATCATCCTCGCTTTGGGCGGTAACTTTAGTTCAGCCGAATTGCCTTTCGTATTCCGTTGGTTGCATGTAATGTTTGGTGTGATGTGGATTGGTTTGCTCTGGTACTTTAACTTTGTGCAAATTCCTTCTATGCCAAAAATCCCTGATGAGCAAAAGCCAGCGATTGGCAAGGTAATTGCTCCAGCTGCATTGTTCTGGTTCCGTTACGCAGCACTCTTCACGGTTCTCACGGGTTTGATTGTTGCTGCCCTAAATGGTTACTTGCATCAAGCATTCACATTACAAGCCCCATTCCGTGCAATCGGTTTAGGCATGTGGATCGCTTTGGTAATGGCATTCAACGTTTGGTTCATCATTTGGCCAAATCAAAAGCGCGCTCTTGGTATTGTTGCTGTAGAAGCTGATGTAAAAGCAAAATCTGCACGCGTTGCAATGTTGACTTCCCGTTTGAATACATTGCTATCTATCCCAATGTTGTTCTTGATGGTTGCTCAGTCACACAACACTACTTGGTTTGTGATCGTTTCTTAATCACTCCCATAGCATTAAAGAAAAGGCCCGCAATGCGGGCCTTTTTGTTTGATCAGCACAGCAGGCCACCTTACTGAAGTAATGGTGGCAACTCTTTGCTTAGGGCTGCCCGCTGTGCGGTAGCGGTTCCCAGTAAAGCAAATCCCAGCAGCTTGCCATCGGGAGATTCAAAGCGCGCCTCAATGCCACCGTCAATGCCAGTGGTTTTCCATTGACCTTCGGAATCCTTGGCCGGTGGAGACACTACAGTTGGAAGTGCGGGGGTTTTAATCATCACAGGCATTGCTGGGTAACTTAAGGCCGTTACTTGTCCAAGCAATGTTGGGGCTAATGCTCTTGCAGCTTGCATGATGGGCATGACATAAGGTAGGACCAAGCCCTCAACTTCTGCGCAATCACCAAGCGAATAAATATTTTTTTCACTAGTCTCTAGCTCACGATTCACCTGAATGCCTACACCCGTCTTAATGCCAGCTGCCTTTGCCAAATCCAATCTCGGTTTTAGGCCAACAGCAGATAGAACAACATCGCAAGAAATCGCTTCACCATTGGCAAGACTAATTTGGATAGCATCACCATTGCGGTTAATGGCTTTAGCGGTAGTGGAGAAGTGCCAGCGCACCCCGGCATCACTCAGCTTGTCTTGCAATTCTTTTGCTGCAGCCTCAGGTAATAGGCGACCTAAGACTTGTGGGGCTAAATCAATTACATCTACTTCATAGTCGCCCAAGACAAGATCATTCGCAAACTCGCAGCCAATGAGACCTGCTCCCAGAATTGCCACTTTCTTTTTGCTTGCAATGGCATTTCGAAACTTGGCGTAGTCCTCTAAATCATTGACGGTCAGTACTTCGTCTGCAGCGTTGCCTTCTAGCGGTATCCGAATTTGATCGGCACCTAAGGTCAGAACTAGCTTTGCATAAGAGATTGCGCCCTTGCTTGTTTGTAGTGATTGTGCAGTGGTATCAATGGCGCTGACTTCAGTCTCAGAGAGAATGTTGATTGCTAATTGCGTTGCCATGCCTTCAGCAGTAGTAGAAATCAGTTGAGCAGATTCCTTCTTGCTAGCAAGTGCAGTTGAGAGCATGGGTTTGGAATAAAAATAACCAGGCTCGCGTGTGATCAGGGTAATCGATATCGCCTTATCAAGCTTGCGAATTTCGCGAACTAGTGTGAACCCAGCCAGACCACTGCCAATAATGACAATGCTGGAAGATTGGGGTGTGTTTTGAGTCAAAGCTGGGCTCCAGGTAGGTAGGGGTCAATCAGAAGTGCACTAGCTAAAAGGCTTAGCTTACCTGAACCATTTCAAAATCAGACTTAGACACGCCGCAATCTGGGCATTCCCAACTATCCGGGACGTCAGCCCATGCGGTTCCAGGTGCGATACCCTCTGTCGGCAAGCCTTGAGCCTCGTCATAAATAAAGCCACACACGATACATTGCCAAGTTTTCATGTTGATTCCTTCAATATCAGACCTCAATTTTAAATTTAATCTGATTTTTTTTCTTAAGGCGGCTCATTTGGCTTAATTCTGCAAAAGTCATCAATTCTTGTTACAGTGGTCGATCTTAATAATCGCTCACAAAAGGCTTCAGATGTCAGGTAAAGAAATTATGTTCACCCCAGTTAGTCTTGGTTCAATCCAATTAAAGAACCGTCTGGTAATGGCGCCATTAACGAGGATGCGCGCAATCGCTGGCGATGTACCAAGTCCTTTGGCAAAGACCTATTACGCACAACGTGCAAGTGCTGGTTTGATTATTACTGAGGCAACCCAAATTTCCCCCTTAGGCATGGGATACCCAGCCACTCCTGGTATTTACTCGCCAGAACAAACTGCTGCTTGGAAAGAAATTGTTGAGGCAGTTCATGCCAAAGGTGGATCGATTGTTGCCCAACTGTGGCATGTGGGCCGCATTTCCCATTCTTCTTTACATCCAGACCAGGGTGTACCAGAGGCACCGTCTGCTATTGCTGCTGCAGGGCAAACTTACGGGGCAGACTGGAAGTTACACGATTATGAGACTCCCAAAGCAATGAGTCTTGATGATATCGCGCGTTTGTTAAAAGAGTTTGAGGCTGCAGCACAAAACGCTAAAGCGGCAGGTTTTGATGGCATTGAGATTCACTCGGCCAACGGTTACTTGTTAGACCAATTCTTGCAAGATAAGACTAACCAACGTAACGATCAGTATGGTGGTTCAGTAGAAAATCGCTTACGCCTTTTAGGCGAAGTGATTGAGGCTGTTAGCAAGGTGTTCTCAAGCGATCGCGTAGGCGTTCGCCTTTCTCCTTATGGCACCTTTAACGATATTGCTGATAGTGATCCAATTGCATTATTCACTGCGGCAATCAAAAAATTGAATGGCTACAAATTAGCTTATGTCCATATGATTGAGCCACGCGCAACTAGCGCAGGTGGTGGTGATCAGGTAAATGAAGAGGCGCCCGTTACCTCAGAACTTTTCCGTGCAGCCTATCAGGGTAAATTTATTACTGCGGGTGGTTACGATCAGGCTCTAGGCGAAAAAGTGCTGGAAGCAGGTTTGGCTGATGCGGTGGCTTATGGCCGGATCTATATTGCCAATCCCGATTTAGCAGAACGCTTCCAGCAGAGCGCCCCGTTAAATGCTTATAACCGCGCTACTTTCTACGGCGGTCAAGAGGCTGGCTACACCGACTATCCAACACTCTAGGCTGATTTAAGTCTGACTCAATAAACCTCGCCCTTAGAAGCGGGGTTTATTTTTTGTCTTCAGGATCTTTTAGAAGATCATATTGATTGGCTACTAGCAGCAAGGCAATTGAAGCGCAGCCCATGGCAAAGAATTGCCACTGATGCAGCATTGCCGTACCTACCACCGTCATTAATACTGTCCAAGCAATAGCCATCTTGGCTTTTTTGGTGAGTGGTTTCATTATCTTGAGCCTCTAAGCTTGCGCCTTCACTTTATTTAACATGCGACGAAGTGTATCGTCCTTCAGGATGTAATGTTGCCACAAGCCAGCCAAAGCGTGAATGCCAATTAGGAAGTACAGCGAATTTCCTAAAAACTCATGAATTCCTTCGACCAGTTTTTTCATCTCTGGATTGGGGGTAAGCAGCTGAGGCCACACCAAGCCAAAGAAATGGATTTCTTTGCCGCCATATTGAAAATACAGAATTCCAAAGATGGGGGATATCAGTAGTAAGGCATACATGAGCCAATGCATGGCCTTGGCTAAAGAGATGAATAAGGGTTTGGGGTTTGTGGGCCTGGGAACACCATAAGCGAAGCGGACCATCAAGCGAAGGGCCATAGCTATAAAAATGAGCTGACCAAAGACGCCGTGAATGGTTTTGCAAAGCTCACGTGGCTCACTCCCTTTGGGGAATTGCCCCTTTAATTCGATGCTAATAAATGCTGCTATTACGAGTAAGAAGACTAGCCAGTGTAGAAAGACAGAGGCAGGGTGATAACGGTTTGTTGACATAGGGTGCTATTGAAATGAAGAAAGATTCATCATAAATGATAATGAATCTCATTAACAATAACAACCTTATGGGTAATTTCCCTTAATTTAGCCTGACTTTAGCGCTTAGCTCGTTAGCAGGACCCCTCTTATCAATCTGCGAAAGTCGTAGTGCTTCACTCTCAAAGTCGAGTTGACCAGGATGAAATTCATCATCATTTTGAAGGTCAATCACATAGGTCCAAACAAGCTCTCGGCCACGGTTCTTATAAACATCAACTACACGTTTCATATGTACCGCCTTTATGGTGATGCTGAATGACTGCCTGAGGATGGGCTTTGGGTATTCATCTGTGTATTTAAGATCTTCTTCAGTGTAATCAAGTTTCGCGGCTCAATGCGGATGATGCCACCTCTAGGACTATCGATATCTGCGATCAAGAAAAATGAGACGGCGATCACAAAAGGAAAAATCATAAAGAGGGCAATATTCTTTTTAAAGTTTCGCGCTCCAAACCCGACTAACAAGTTCGCACAAATCGCAATAGCCGTCATGAGAGTCCATGCAGTGCTAGGAATACGGTTCCACCAGGATGCCTGTACATAACCCTGAGAATTGAGAACATCATTCATGCCAGAGACAGTAAGCGCAATGGTTGCCGTTTGATTGCTGCGTGCAATTGGCAAAATTTCCTGCCATAAAGCGTTTTGTAGGCGATCCGTTTTTAGATGGATATCGTGAATCTTTTCTTGATCTTGTTTTGAATAAAACAGAATGCGTTGATCTAGGTATTGCATGAGTAAGTCTTTGGTGGCCAAGCTTGCTTTAGGAGGTAGCAAGTCTGCGCGAAGATATTCTGTGCCGATCGCATTGGCCTCCGCTTCCTCAAGGGCTTCCCGTTGGTCATGACGATCAATTGCCATCGAAAAGGTAAATCCAATGATGAGGGCTAGCAGAGTGAGCGTGGCTGTTTGAATAATTCCTAGATCTTCGGAGGTTTCAGTATCTTTAGTGCGGTAGCGACTCAGGATGACGCTACCAAACCAAACAGTAAATGCAAATACTAGGAATGAAATTCCAAAAACAAGCAGGGGATTATTGATGATGGATTTAATTTAAAAAGTTCCTGGATACAAAATATCTTTAGTGACATTTTGGATATCACGATGTCCAGTAAACGCCATGGTGATGTCCAATTCATTCTGAATAATTTCTAGGCACTTTGTAACCCCAGCTTCACCCATGGCGCCCAAGCCATATAAAAATGGTCGGCCAATCATGGTGCCGCGAGCGCCGAGGGCCCATGCTTTTAAAACATCCTGACCAGATCGAATGCCGCCATCCATCCAGACTTCAATATCTTTACCAACAGCCTCCACTATTCCTGGTAAAGCTTGAATACTAGAAATAGCGCCATCTAATTGACGGCCACCATGATTTGAAACTATCAAAGCATCTGCTCCAGAGTTTGCAGCGAAGCGTGCATCCTCTGCATCCAAAATGCCCTTGATGATGAGCTTTCCGCCCCAGAGTTTTTTAATCCATTCCACATCATCCCAACTGAGTCCTGGATCAAATTGCTCCGCAGTCCAGGAGGAGAGGGAGGACATATTGCCCACTCCAGTGGCGTGCCCAACAATATTGCGGAAGGTTCTGCGTGGTGTCATTGCCATTCCAAGGCACCAGCGTGGCTTAGTTGCCATGTTGATCATATTGGCTATGGTGAGTTTGGGTGGGGCGCTCAGACCATTCTTTAGGTCTTTATGACGCTGTCCCAAAATTTGCAGGTCAAGCGTCAGCACTAAGGCTGAGCACTTCGCAGCTTTGGCGCGTTCAATTAAGCGCTCAATAAAGCCGCGATCTTTCATCACGTAGAGCTGAAACCAAAATGGTTTGGTAGTTCTTTCAGCAACATCTTCGATGGAGCAGATGCTCATCGTAGATAAGCAAAAAGGCACGCCAAATTTTTCCGCTGCTTTAGCAGCCAAGATCTCACCATCGGCGTGTTGCATGCCTGTCAGTCCAGTAGGCGCGAGCGCTACAGGCATCGTCACTTCTTGACCAATCATCGTGGTTTTACTTGTGCGATTCGTCATATCAACAGCCACGCGTTGACGTAACTTTATTTTCTGAAAGTCGGATTCATTGGCGCGATAGGTAGATTCAGTCCAAGAACCAGAATCTGCATAGTCATAAAACATCTTGGGGGTACGTTTTTTATGGAGTACCCGTAGGTCTTCGATATTGGTAATGATTGCCACAATCTATCCTTCTATTGAATGCCTTATATGTGAGGCATTTATCTAATTAAACTCTATCTTAGCAATACCAAGGATTTGTTTCTACAATGCTAGGGTATCCCGCCCTTGAGACCCCCACAATAGCTTACTGTCGACATCCCTTCTGAATGCCTCAACTCAATCTTGCAACCATCTCTTATTTACTGATTGCGACCGCCTTATGGGCTGGTAATGCGATTGCAGGGCGTGTATTAGTGGGCAGTGGGGCGGTTTCACCCATTACATTAAGTGCGGTGCGTTGGGGTTTAGCAGCACTGTTATTGCTGCCTTTGGGTTGGCGTGTCTTTGCTTCTAATAGCGCCTTATGGCAGAACAAGAAGCGTTTTGTCTTGTTGGGTTTGTTTGGTGTCGGAAGCTATAACGTACTTTTGTATCTTGCACTAGAGACTTCAACGGCGATTAATGTCACCTTGATTGGGGCAAGCATGCCCATTTGGATGCTATTTATTGGCGCAGTTTTTTACCAAACCAAACCGGATCTATTGCAGTTAGTTGGCGCAGTTGTCTCGCTGCTGGGTGTTGCGATTGTTTTGACGAGAGGTGATTTATCCACTTTGCTTTCCATGCAAATGGTGCTTGGCGACTTATTAATTATGTTAGCTACGATTACATGGGCTTTCTACAGTTGGATGTTAAGTCGTCCAGGCTCTAGCACTGAACGACAATGGCCTTGGGCTCAATTTTTAATGGCGCAGGTTTTTGTTGGTCTATTGTGGACAGGATTCTTTGATGGATTTGAGATTGCTGCGGGACATGCTTATTTAGAGATTAATCTTTGGACTGCATCCTTGATTTTATTTGTTGCCATCGGCCCTTCATTGATTGCTTATCGTTGCTGGGGTCTTGGTGTCAACGGGGCAGGGCCTACTGTTGCAGCCTTTTTTGCCAATTTCATTCCTTTATTCACTGCAATCCTTTCTGCTGCGATGCTTGGTGAGCCGCCCCAGTTATTCCATGGTTTGGCATTTGCTTTGATCGTGACTGGAATTGTGGTTTCCTCGAGAAGAAATAAGCTGTAAAGCCCAGCAAAAGCCTCAAAAAGGCATCTTCATGGGGGTTTTAACAAGATCGCCCAAAAAAGCGCCTAAATCAGTATCATTTAGGGCTAATCACAGAATCCCTAGGAAATCGCTATGCCAGGCTTACTCCCCAACGTTGATCCAGATGGTTTATTAGAGTTCTCGGTCGTTTATACCGATCGGTCCCTAAATCACATGTCTGAAGAATTCAAGCGTGTGATGGTTGATATTTCAGGGGTGCTGAAAGACGCTTATAACGCCAGTTCTGCAGTAATTGTTCCTGGTAGTGGCACTTTTGGTATGGAGGCTGTAGCACGTCAATTTGCCAATAATCAAAAATGCTTGGTTTTGCGGAATGGCTGGTTTAGTTATCGCTGGACACAAATTTTTGATCTGGCCAATATTACGAGTGACGTTACAGTGATCAAAGGCCGTCAGTTGGAAGCTTCTACCCAGGGCGTTTTTGCACCTGCACCGATTGAAGAGGTAGTTGCTTTTATCAAAAAAGAAAAGCCAGCAGTTGTTTTTGCGCCGCATGTTGAAACTTCTGCAGGCATCATCCTGCCGGATGACTATCTCAAGGCAGTTGGTGAAGCTGTGCGCTCAGTGAACGGCTTGTTTGTTCTCGATTGCATTGCTTCAGGTGCCATGTGGGTGGATATGAAAGCCTGCAATGTGGATGTATTGATTACTGCACCTCAAAAAGGTTGGAGCAGTTCACCATGCTGTGCATTGATCGCCCTTGGTGAGAGAGCTCGTGAACGTATTGATGCAACACAAAGCAGTAGCTTTTCTATGGATCTCAAAAAATGGTTGCAAATTATGGAGGCTTATGAAAAAGGTGGTCACGTGTACCACACGACTATGCCTACTGATGCATTGAAGATCTTGCGCAACGTCATGAAAGAAACCCAATCTCTTGGCTTTGCGGCACTTAAGGCAAGGCAAGTAGAGTTGGGTGCCAAAGTGCGTGACTTATTAGTTTCGAAGGGCTATCACTCTGTATCTGCTAAAGGCTTTCAGGCTCCGGGTGTAGTAGTTAGTTACACCAAAGATCCTGACATCCAATCTGGCAAGAAGTTCATTGCTCTTGGCTTGCAAACTGCTGCGGGCGTGCCTTTGCAGTGCGATGAAAGGCCGGACTTCCGTACGTTCCGTATTGGCTTATTTGGCTTGGAGAAGTTGGCCAACGTAGATCGGACAGTAGGTCATCTCGAAGCAGCGTTAGAAAAAATTACTGAGGCAGAAGCTCAGCCTGCGTAATCCCTTGTTCTAGAGAAAATAAAGTATTCATGACCAATATTTAAGTATTATTGAAGCATCCACAAACCATTTTGGAGAATCTGATGATTTCTCGTCTTGCCCACCTTAGCGTGGCCACCTTTATTTCCTTAGCCATTGGCATTTCTCCTATTTCAGTGATGGCTGCTGATCCGGTTCCTGCAACAGCCCCAGCCGCTTCTCCAGCAGCAAGCTCAGAAGAGAAGGTGGTCGAGAAGAAAGTGAAGAAGGAAAAGAAAGCTGAGAAAAAAGTGAAAAAGAAATCGAAGAAGAAAGCTAAGGTAGTCACTCAGTAACACCACACCCACCCCTTAATGAAGGGGTTCGGCACCATCAAAGTCATTGAGTTCACTTGAGCTCGGTGGCTTTTTTCTTGGGCCATCATTACGCACTAATAGCCACATCGCAATGATCACCAAACTCATGCCGCAAATTTGAATCCAGGTAACGGGTTCTGACAAAATAAAATAGCCCAAAAAGATCGTTGATACCGGACCCAATATTCCGGCCTGTGCTACCAAGGGCGAGCCAATGCGATTAATAGCAATCATAATGAGTAGCATCGGAATTACCGTGCACAAGCTTGCGTTTAAGAGGCTCAACCAGTAAATCCCTTGGGCTTGCTCGAAGATAGCGCTTGGGTTGTAGAGGGATGACTGTATGAAGCTAAGGACCGCAGAGGCGGTGCTTGCATAGACCACTAGCCGAACGCTACCAATGCGCTGAACCATTTCTCCTGAGCCAATCATATAGGTCGCATAGGAGCAGGCGCTAGCAAATACTAAAGCCATCCCAAGCCATGCGCTAATACCAGTGGAGCTAGCATCTTGAATAAAAACAATGAATACACCAAGGTAGCCCACTACTAGTGCATACCATTGCAAACGGGAAATGATCTTCTGCAATACAAAGTATGAGATAACGAGCACGATGGTTGGGGTGAGATACAGCACGATTCGCTCAAGGCCAACGGATATATATTGCAACCCTAGAAAATCTAAATAGCTCGATAGAAAGTATCCTAGAAATCCTAAGAAAAATAATTTGAACCGATCGGACCAAGTGAGTGGGCTCATTGCTTTCCTTCGCGATTCCCACCAGTAGATTGCCCAAAACATCGGCAGCGCCATCAACATGCGTAAAGCTAAAAGCGTTTCTGCATTGGCGCCATAGCCAAAGGCAAGTTTAACGAGGACGGCTTTTCCGGAAAAGAGCATCGAGCCTACTCCGGCCATCAAGATGCCATAGAGGTAGTGACGTTGATGGTGCGCTGCGCTTACTGATTGCATAAGACTTTATAACAGCTTATTGAGCAAGCTTCTCATCTCTAGGATGGTTTCGGAGGGGGTTAAGCCAATGGGACCAATACCCTTGCTGACTAAGCTATCAGCTGCAGCTGCATGGAGTTGCACAGCAAGACCAGTAGATTGCCATAAGTTCAGTTGGTGGCGAATGCCTTGGGCTGTAATTGCAGCAATACTTCCCGTCAGAATATCTCCCATGCCTCCAGTACCCATGCCAGGATTGCCCTCCTCGCACTGTAGGGTGGAGTGTTGGGGCGAGCTGATCAAAGTATGTTGACCCTTTAAGATAGCAATGGATTGTGTGAGTGCGATCAATTGCTCTAGGGCGGAAAAGCGATCAGCTTGAACATCCTCTGCGCTGATGCCTAGTATTTTGGCTGCTTCACCTGGATGTGGTGTGAGTACAGTTTGCCCAGGAAATTGTTGATTCCGCTGTTGTAATAGTGCTAAAAGGTCTTTGGATTCTGCAATGAGATTGAGCGCATCTGCATCAATGATGAGGGGTGCATTAGGGTAGTGAAGCACGGCGTTGAGCCACGTAGACGCAAGTTCAGATTTACCAAGTCCTGGACCAATCGCAATCACATCGGGCTGAGCATCCATTAAGGCCGTATCAGCCTTTTGATGCGCTAATCGAATCATTAGCTCTGGAGTATCAATGCAGGCATGCGCAGATGCGGGATCGAGTATTTCCAAAATCGTCCAGCCTGCACCGAGATGAAGGCAGGCATTTCCGGCAAGTAATAGGGCGCCTGCCATTCCAGGTGCGCCACCGATTAACAGGGTTTTTCCAGCATTGCCTTTATGTTCATTAGCCCCGCGCCTTAAACGCTTGGCTAGCTCGAATGTTGCCAGTGGTGAGATCATCCCAATAGTATCGCTCCTATTTCCTGAACTTAGAGGCGGATTGATGAGGATCGATTTTTTAATCCGCTACTTTTGCGCCTTGAATATTGTGACGCTGCATGACATTAGCTACAAATCCAGATTGCTTTAGCTGGGTAATCACTTCGCTTAAGTAGGTAATGGTGATTTCAAAATTGGGCCTTGCTTTTGGAATACCAATCGCTTGGTCAATGACCATGAAACGTCCTGGCAACATACGCAATCCTTCATAACGTCTCGCATCACTTTCTAGCTGTTGCTTTACGCCAGCGGCAACATTACCCTTGCCAGACATAAAGTCATCTACTACGGTTTGTGAGCTAGCGGCTCGTAGTAGAGTGGCACGCTGTATTTCTCGCGTAAGGTAGAGGTCATAAGCACTACCTTTGCCAACGACGATTTCACTACCAGCCATATCTACCTCCTCATTGCTCTTGAAAGGGGAGGAGGTTTTAACCATATAGGCGCCTTCAATTTGGATATAGGCCGGGGTATAGCTGATATCAGCACCACGAACTGGATCGATCGCCACAAACACAAGATCAATGTCACCACCTTTGATACCATCTACGGTTGCGCTAGCGGTTTTAAAGGGTATTAGTTGCACTGGCAGATTAATGCGTTGGCCAATTTCGTGAGCGATATCAATAGTGATGCCACTGAGTTTTTTAGTGGCAACATCTTCATAGGCTAAAACAGGATTACCTAAGTTAATTCCAACGCGTAAGGTCCCGGTTGGTGTAAATGATTTGAGGGTGCTAGGGTCAATCGTTTTCATGGCTTGATAGGGTTGACTAAATGTCACCTGTGTAATGGAGAGTAAGACACAGCAGAGGAAGTATTTCATATGAGAGCCGGGATAAAAAAACCGCGGCGGACCGCGGTTTCATTTAATTGCAGAAAAACTTATTTCTTCGCATCTGCTGCTGGAGCTGCGGCCGGTGCCTCTGGAGCTGCTGCAGGAGCATCTTTCTTTGCTTCTTCAGCATGAGTAGCTTCAGCGCCATGCTTTTCGCCGCCCATATCAATATTGCCGTCGCCTTTGAGGAGTAAATAGGCGGTGGCACCAACTAATACCAGTACCATGATGATGATTGAACGGTTACTCATTGCTTTTCCTTCGGTTTGGTTGAAATTGAGCCAATATTAACCCTTGTTGAAGCCGGGGTAAATCCCAACTAGCCCTAGGGGTGACTTAGCAGCGTTCATTTAGGTATTAACACTAAGTTTTTCGCAAGGTGTTGCGGTCATATGTTTGCAAAACGTGAGGGGTAATATGCATCTGATACTGATATCAAAGGGAAGAATATGAGCCCAAAGCTCCCCGTTAATGATGCCCAGACCATTACGAATTTTTTGAGTCTTGAGCCACATCAAATTTCTGAAGAAAGCTCAGAGGAGTCATATAAGCTTGCGTTTGATGACGAAGCCTTTTTGGCTCGCCGAGAGACCATCGGAATTCGCTTCGAGCTTGAGCTTTTAAAGCCAGAAATTCTACTGAATGAGCATGGCATAGATCACACCATCACAGTCTTCGGATCAACACGTTTTGTTAGCCGTGATCAGGCGCTCGAAATGGAAAAGAATGCGCAGACTGTTGATGAGCAGGTCAAAGCTAATCGGGCCTTGCTCCATAGTCACTATTATGAATCTGCACGTCAGTTTGGCAATGTGGTTGCTCACTACAACAGTACTCAAGATGAAGCTTCTAACAAGCTGCACATTTGTACTGGTGGCGGTCCTGGCATTATGGAGGCAGCCAATCGTGGCGCCTTTGAGGCGGGGGATCTAACCATCGGGTTTAATATTAGCCTGCCAAGAGAGCAGCATCCCAACCCATACATTAGCCCTGGTTTAAGTTTTCGGTTTCACTACTTTGCCTTACGCAAGATGCATTTCATGTTGCGAGCAAGAGCAATCGTTGCGTTTCCCGGGGGCTTTGGTTCGTTTGATGAGCTCTTCGAAGTGCTTACCTTGATGCAGACCAAAAAGGTGACACGCTTTCCGGTGATTCTAGTCGGCAAAGAGTTTTGGACTGGCATGGTGAAGTTCCAGGAGATGATCGAGTTTGGTGTGATTGATGAAGAGGATATGAAGGTCATTCATTTTGTAGAGACGGCAGAAGAAGCCTGGGGAGTAATCAAAAATCACTATCAATTAGCTTAAGGAAAGCTTTCATCGCCTGGTTACTTCGCCTGTAAAATAAATAAAGCCCTATCATGACACCACAAGACGCCAGCATCGCCACCTCTCTAGATCTCCCCAGCTACTTTCTGGGTACCATCATGCTTTTGCTGGTGATGATCTTCCATGGCCTAATCGTGCTGCAAATTGCTAAGCGGTATGAAGTTAAATCTTTTTTATATTTAGCGGAAAAGAAATACTCTGAGGTTACGCTATGCTTTTATATTAGTGTTTTCTGTTTATTTCTAACGCATATCGCTGAAATTATTCTTTGGGGTATTGCGCTTTATGCCTTAAAGCTGCTCCCCAACTTAGGTCAAAGTATTTTATTTAGTGGTAGCACCTACACAGCCATGGGGTTTATGGAAGACATCTTGCCTGACGGCTGGAAAATGTTGGCAGTAATTATCGCCTTCTCCGGAATGTTTGCTTTTGCTTGGACTGCTTCAGTGATGATCTCCATGACGAAAAATTTTCGCCAGGCCTATACCAAGCGCCACATGGAAAAACTGAATATTGCCTCCGAAATTATTGATCGATTTAAATAGAGCATGACTAAGACATGGGATGCCGTCATTATTGGCGGTGGTGCAGCCGGCTTATTTTGTGCCGGTGTTGCTGGTCAGTTAGGCAAAAAAGTTTTAGTCCTCGATCACGCTGCGGTATTGGGCGAAAAGATTCGCATTAGTGGGGGCGGGCGTTGTAACTTCACTAACTTACACAGCAGTCCGGCTAATTTTCTCTCGCTCAATCCCCATTTTGTAAAAAGTGCGCTTGCTAAATACCCATCAAAAGAATTTATTAAGTTAGTGGGTTCCTATGAGATTGCCTATCATGAGAAACATCAAGGGCAGCTTTTTTGTGATGACTCAGCCAAGCAAATTATTGACATGCTGATGTCAGAGTGCGCTAAGGGTAAGGCCACTATTCGCAATCCCGTTTCGGTCGAATCGATCGTTCAGCAAGAATCAGCTTGGGTAGTCCATACAAACACAGGTATTGAAAAAACCAAAGCAGTCGTCATGGCGACGGGTGGCCTGCCGGTGCCTGCAATTGGTGCCACTGCTTATTCTTTGGATATTGCAAAACAATGTGGGTTGAATGTAATTGACCCAAGGCCTGCATTGGTCCCTCTATCATTTACTGCTGACACCTTCGGCAATCTGAATGATCTCGCTGGTTTAAGCGTTCCCGTCAGAATTGCATCCGGCTCAAAAGGTCGGCGTTATGGCGCATGTCGATTCAACGAGGATTTACTCTTGACGCATAAAGGTTTATCAGGCCCAGCAGTTTTGCAGGCAAGTAGCTATTGGGTAGAAGGCGAGCCAATTCACATTGACTGGCTCGGTGCGGTTGAGGTACCTGGAGCATTTAATTGTGATGAGCTTTTTAACGATGAGGATAATCGCTTGAAACTCACAGAGACAATTTTGTCTTCTGTTTTGCCCCAGCGTTTGGCTAAAGCATTTACTGAACAGAAAAACATGGGCGGTCGTAAATGGACTGAAGTGTCTAAAAAAGATCGTCAAGCGCTTAAAGAGTTGCTTACCAATTGGGCTGTGAAGCCTGCTGGAACCTTGGGCTGGAAGAAGGCCGAGGTAATGCTCGGCGGTGTTGATACCAAAGATCTAGATGGGCAGACCATGATGTCACGCAATCATGCAGGATTATTTTTTATCGGTGAGTGCGTTGATGTTACTGGCCATTTGGGTGGCCATAACTTCCAATGGGCTTGGGCTAGCGGCTTTGCTTGCGCCCAAGCGCTTTAATACACCTCAATCTTTGTTCTTTTTCTTCTTTTCTCGAGAGCGAATATTGAGCAGCTCAACGGAGAGTGAGAAGCCCATTGCAACATATACGTAGCCTTTGGGAATATGAACGCCCATACCCTCAGCAATCAGCACTACACCAACGACGGTTAAAAATGATAGGGCAAGTACTTTAATTGAGGGGTGGCGATGGACAAAATCACCAATTGGTTTTGCGGCAATCAGCATTATTAAGACTGAAGCAAGTACTGCGGCAATCATGACGCTGATTTCATCAACCATACCAACAGCAGTAATCACGCTATCAAGCGAGAAGATGATATCCAGCAGGCCAATTTGCAGGACTGAACCAACAAATAAAGCAAACATTGATTTATTGGCGTTTTGACTATTTGGATTACTAGGATCATCACCATGTTCGCCAACTTCTACTTCAACATAGATCTCCTTGGATGCCTTCCAAATTAAGAAGAAGCCACCTAGCAATAAAATCAGATCCCTGCCGCTGATTGCATGATCATTAAAGCTAAGGAGTGGGTTGGTAAGGCCCATTACCCATGACAAGCTGAGCAATAACAGAATGCGGGTGATTAAAGCAAAAATTAAACCAAAACGCCGTACCTTTTCCCGGATCTCTAGGGGCAACCTATTCGCAATGACGCTGATAAAAATAATATTGTCTATGCCTAGAATAATTTCTAGCGCTGAAAGTGTTAAAAATGCCACCCATGCATTAGGGTCGCTAATCAGTTGCAAGAGACTTTCCATTATTTTTTATTTTCAGAGTGAACTTGGGCTTAGTTTATCTAAGTCAAATCAAATGGTAATAATGACGCTTAAGCCCACAAAAGCGATGAGGTCATCTGTGCCTTAATTGGCTTGATTTCTCATCCAATCGGCGGTATTAAAAAAAGATTCCTCAAGTTGCTTAGCGGCATTACCTTCTATATTGCAGTCTTCAAGCGCTTGATACATGCAGGCAAGCCATTGATTGCGCTCTTTGAGTCCAATTTTGAATGGTAAATGTTTAGCTCTCAGCATAGGGTGGCCATATTTTGGTGAGTAGATATCGGGGCCACCCATCCAGCCGGTCAGAAAGAATTTAAGCTTTTCACGGGAGCCGGAGAGATCTTGGGGGTGCATGGCACGCAAGTCGGAAAACTCTGGCTCTAGGGCCATTAAATCGTAAAAGCGGTCTACGAGCTCATCGACCTTATCAATGCCGCCTATTAGCTCATAAATGCTCTGCCTATCAGTCATATTGGCATTTTAATGCTTTAAATTAGGGGAAATTGGCAGTTTGCTAATTTCGGTATAGAGTTAATATAAAGATTTCATAAACACCTTCTTTATAGGAGCTTAAAAATGGATGCAAAAGAATTGCAAAATTGGCAACGAGAGAAAGCTAAAGAGCTGTTTGATTACTCACATACCCTATTAGAAGCCGCCAAGAAACTGAGCGAGCACCATCTTGCTGAGGTTGAGTGGGGCATGAAAAATGCTTTAGATAGTGCAAAGTCTGCCGCAAAGAACGACTTAGCAAAACTAAAGGACTTGCAGGAAGAGGCTGCTAAAGAGGCTGCTAAACGCGCTACGGCCTATCAGAAGAAGGTCAAATCGGTGCTGAAAGATCTTGGCGACAGTGCTGCCGATGAAACCGAGAAGCATCTTGAAAAAGTGCGCGCCTCCTTAGTTACTTGGCTTGAAGATGCTGAGAATAAATTGCCAGCGCATGCAGAGAAGTTATCCAAGGTAGTTCATGAAATGTCCACCACTGGTCAGAACATGTTTAAAGAAGGGCGCCGTATTGTGAATGAGGTTGCGGATACTGCAGAAAAAAATATCGATGAGTTGGTGAAGAAATCCTCGGGATCCAAAAAACCAGCGGATAAGAAGTCTGATTAGTATTGCGTTTGAATATTGAGCACTATCCAGAGCCGCCTCACATCCTGAGGCGGTTTTTTATTGCCAGCCCTGTATCTAGAGCTCACTATTCGTCAGATCTCGCCAAGAAATCAGCGAAACTTTTTTCGTATAGACCGCTTCAATTTCAACGAATTCAATTTTTTCATTTGGAGGCTCTGGCAGAATTACCTTACTCACTAAAAAATGCTTTTGTTTGGCAATTGGTTTAACGGCTGTCCATTTGCTCAGCAAAAGTTTCTTAGGGCTTACTTGGTTCATGACTTCAAAGTGCACTGCATTGATAATCTTGCTCTTGGCCGATGAGCACGCCTGTAGAGGGGGTGAATGTGTAAGTTGATGCTTGGGTGAGTCCGGGACATTGTTGATCAAAGTAGCTTTGGTTGCCAAGACTACCGCAATAGTTTAGCTTCAGATCCTTAAATTCCATTTGGGCTTTTCTAAGCACCATGGGAACTTTCATCTCTGTCATTGAGTTGCAAGTCCAGCTGGTATAAGTTTCTCGCTCGCAGGCCGATAAGCAGAGGAGGGTGATGGTCAGGAGGATCAGCCGATTGAGGGGAAGGTGCATGGGTCTAGGATAGCTAATATTTCAAAGGCCCGCTGATGTAACTGTAAAAAGCACCCCAAAATTCCCCAAGATTTTTGATTTGGTATTACTATTTACGTCAGATTGCTTAATTAAATAACTAATTAAACAACCAATAAAAATAGATATTAAAAATCTTTAAAGGAGACCTTGTGGATACAAATCGGAGAGACGCTCTTAAGTTGGGCGCTACCGCAGCTGTTAGTGGTATGTTCATTTCAAGTGCCATGGCTGCCCCTGGCGACCATCAAACTATTGTGGTTCAGCCAATGACTGGCAAAGCCGGCCTACGTATTGCTAATTATTTACCGAAGATGGGCGCAAGCTCGCGATTGGGTCTAGTGACAAATGATGGTCTCGTGGTGGATATCGCTACGGAAGCAAAGCGCCAGAAGATTGAGCTCTCTTTTGATCCAACCTCCATGATTTCTTTAGCAGCCTCTGGTAATCGTGGCTTGGTAGAGTTGGCAACTATTTTCAAAAACCGTGGCTCGAATTTAGTTAGCGTGAACAATGTAGTTTTTCTATCACCAATTCCTAAGCCGCAAAGCAATATTTATTGCGTGGGCTGGAACTATTTAGACCATTTTGAAGAAGGTTTAAAGCACCGCGCTGATACTTCTGTAAAAGAGTACCCAAAAGTGCCTGTACTCTTTACTAAAGGTACGCAAACGATGAATGGTCCTTTTGATCCCATTCCTTATGATGGCAGCTACTCCACTATGATCGACTGGGAGGCGGAGTTGGCGGTTGTGATCGGCAAGAAGGGCAAAAACATAACCGAAGAAAATGCTATGGATTATGTTTTCGGCTACTCAGCCTATAACGATACGACTGCACGCGATGTTCAGCAAAAGCGTCACTCAGGTCAGTGGTTTAAAGGTAAGAGCTTGGATGGGCACGGACCAATGGGGCCATGGATTGTGACTGCTGGTGGCGTCAATTTAGAAGATACCCGCATTATTTGTCGTGTAAACGGCGTTGAAAAGCAAAACGCAAGTTACAAGCAAATGTATTTCAAGATCCCAGTAATCATTTCCGAGCTCTCTCGCAGCCTTACATTGTTACCAGGCGACATTATTGCGACGGGAACTCCTTCTGGAGTTGGTGCCGGAAGAACTCCTCAAGAGTTCCTGAAGCCAGGAGATGTCATGGAAACAGACATTACTGGTGTTGGCATCATCCGCAACAAGATTGCGTAAGCAATTGACCTTACAAAGCAGGGATTAGAGAACCCAGAAGTGATGGGTTCCATCCTTGCCTAGTTGCTCTACTAAGCCAAATTCCCAGTCTAAGTAAGCCTGCATGGCCGCAGGATCTGCGCTGGTACCCTCATAGGGGCGCTTGTAACGATCTAAGGGTGGCGAGGCAAGGCGACTAGGCCCTTTTTCAAGCTCAAGACCGGCGGCAGCCCAAGCCGCATTGCCCCCCTGCAGCACTAATACTTCTGCCTTCTTGAGGGATTGCAGCTCTTGTGCAACAAATATACTTAATTCAGTTGGTGTGCTAGTCAGTACATAGCGATCCACTTGCGGAATTTTCTTGAGCGCGTTCTCTAGTTGTGAGCGTAATGCATACCAGCTACCAGGAATATGTCCCTTCACATAATTGGCGTGGGTACTGAAATCTACGGCAATCGTATTGCTATCAGTCTTAAGCCACCGAGAGAGCGTATCAGCATCTACAAATTGAACTTGAGGAAGCGTAGGTAAGGGCGCCTTCCAGATTCCCTGTTCAGTGAGGTCGGATGCCTGAATGTCATCCACTACATAAACATCCCAGGCCATCTGCGCTAACCAAGATGCTGGCATATTGGCTCTGACGCTGCTGCTGGGGTCGACCAAGACAATGCGGGCCCCACGGACTGGTGCAAGCATTTCAGTTTCTTGGACTAGTTGGCCGCCTGGTGCAGAACGAAAGCCTGGAAGATGGCCCACTTCATATTCTTCAGGAGTTCGGGTATCAAAAAAATAAGTCGTGCGCTCAGACTGAGATTTCCATCGCTCAATTTCAGCAAGGCTAGTGCGTTTAACTTTTGCTCTATCGGCAACGCTGCGAGCGCGACCCGATGCTTCGCTTGCCGTGCTCTCACTCACTTCTTTAAATCTACGACTCTGACCTTTATCTAACTCTTGCCCGGCAAGAGTCCAGCCAATGGTGCCATTACGCAGCGCATTGACTTCATTTGGAATGCCTGCATTAATCAAGGATTGGGTGCCAATAATGCTGCGTGTTCTACCGGCACAGTTCACAATAATTTTGGTTTTTGGGTTTGGTGCTAGCTCGGGGACACGTAGTACTAGCTCAGCTCCTGGTACGCTGATGCCGCTGGGAATGCTCATCGTGTTGTACTCATCAAAGCGACGCACATCAACCACCACTATATCTTCTTGATCATCTAGAAGTTTTTTCACTTCTTGGGCAGACAGAGAGGGGGTGTGGCGTTTAGATTCAACGAGCTCTCCAAAAGATTTACTAGGTACGTTCACATCCCGAAATAATTCACCACCGGCTGATTTCCAAGCCTGAATCCCACCCTCGAAGATAGAGACATCGACATAGCCAAGAGTGATTAATCGCTGCGCCGCTAACTTAGCATCACCTTCACCATCATCAAGTGTCACGATAGGAACATTTTTTCTGGGTAGCTTGCCGTATGCATCTATCTCAATACGAGAGAGTGGTAGATTGGCGGCAAATAAAGGATGTTCTTGTGCGTGTGGATCTTCCTCGCGCACATCTAAAAAAGCAATTTCTTCTTTATTCAACAGTTTATTGCGAACAAACGCGTAGTTTTTAGTTGGAATACCCATATATTTTCTGATTCAGTTTCGTTGGTATAAATTTAGTCTAACTTGGCGCCGGATTTTTTGACCACTTCACTCCAACGCACAATCTCTTGGTTAATGTAGTTTACTAATTCAGGGCGCGTCATTTTGGGAACGCTTGCGCCTAATGTAGCCCAACGTTCTTTGATCTCTGGCGAGGCCAGAGCGATTTGTACTTCCGCACTCATCTTGTCGAGAATATCTTTGGATGTTCCCTTAATTCCCCACAAGGCATACCAGCTAAATACTACGAAATTGTTGATCCCTAGCTCTTGTGCAGTGGGTACATTTGGAAATGCTTCGCTACGTTTATTGCTGGCTACTGCAACAGCAATGAGCTGACCACTCCGGATAAAAGGGGCTGCACCTGCCAGGGTATCAAACATCATATCCACTTGTCCGGCAACTAGGTCTTGAAGGGCAGGGCCAGTTCCACGATAAGGAATATGGGTAATAAATAATTTGTTTTGCATCTTGAATAACTCACCAGTTAAGTGCTGTGAAGTGCCATTACCGGTAGATGCATAGTTATATTTTCCTGGGTTTTTGCGGATTTCTTCAATGATCGATTTCAAATCATTTTTAGGAAATTTTGTTGGATTAACAACGATGACATGGGGAACGCTGCCAATAATAGCGATTGGTTCAAAGTCCTTTGTGATGTCGTAAGGTAGGTTGATATACATACTTGGTGCAATAGAGTGATGTACTGCACCAAGAAGCCAGGTATAGCCGTCCGGGGCCATTTTTGCTGCAGCTGCAGCACCTACGGTGCCGCCTGCACCCCCGCGGTTGTCGACCAGGATAGAGTCATTGAGCTGACCAGAGAGCTGCTTGGCTAATGGGCGTCCAAAAGCATCGACGGCCCCGCCAGGCGGAAAGGGGTTAATGAACGTGATTGGCTTAGTAGAGGACGGCCAAGGGTTAGATTGGGCACCAGCAGACAGGGAGAGCCCAGCAGCTACAAGCAAAAGCAGGATATTTTTGAGCATTTTGATCATTTCTCGCCTAATTTCTGTAATTAAAACATTTTGGCTGAAGTGCTGTTTCTAAGCGTTATCCCTGATGAAAGTGGCCATTTCCTGCTGTTTTTATGGGGATATACTGACTTCGTTGTTGGTATGAATATTTATTTGATTAATGGGAGACAAGATGTCACAACACGATACATTGTTGGCTGCTTTTGAAGCATATAAAGCTGAAAACGAAAAATTCATTGAAAAAGGTATTAAGGCATCTGCAGCACGCGCTCGTAAAGCTTTGCAAGAAATTGCTGGTGCATGCAAAGAGCGTCGTAAGGAAATTACTGCTACAAAAGAGGCGATGGAAGCTAAGAAGTAAGTCGCAAGCAAATTCATCTGCAAGCCTAGTCTAAAAAACTAGGCTTCTTTTTTTGTAGATTAGCAATTCAAACAGCTTCATGCTGAAAGGTATGGACCTACTGGATTAATCTATTTTTCTTCAGGACACTGCTAAAAGTTTGTCTTGCCGCTTACTCATTTGACCAATAACCCGAGCACCTAAAAAATGGTGTTGATTAAAGATATCTAAAACTTCCTTAACGCAATCTGGGCTACAAGAAACCAGCAGACCACCACTCGTTTGGGGGTCAGTTAATAAAGCAAGTTGCGCTGGAGTGAAGTCTTTAGGAAGCCTTACATCAGATCCATAGCTTTGCCAATTTCGATTGGAAGCCCCAGTAATAATTCCATCATCAGCTAGGGCTTGCACATTAGAAAGCAGGGGTACTTGACTCCAGTCAATATGAGCCGTGCAATTGGAGCCCCGGGCTAGTTCGAGCATATGACCAGCCAATCCAAAGCCAGTGACATCCGTTAGTGCATGAACACCTGCAAGCTTTGCCAAATCAGGGCCTGCGATATTGAGCTTGGTGGTGTTAGAAATCATTTCGCGATAGCCATCAGGCCCTAGTAAATCTTTTTTCAAGGCTGCCGACAAAATGCCTACGCCCAGTGGCTTACCCAATATTAAGATGTCCCCAGGTTTTGCGCTCGCATTACTTTTCACGTGTTTTGGATCAACGATACCAATCGCAACCAAACCATAAATTGGTTCAACTGAATCTATCGTATGACCGCCGGCAATAGGAATGCCAGCGCTACGGCAGGCTTCAGCCCCGCCTTCCAAAATTCGGGCGATCGTCTTATTGGATAAAACTTCAATTGGCATGCCTACCAAGGCAAGTGCAAATAGGGGTGTAGCACCCATTGCGTAGATATCGCTGATGGCATTGGTGGCGGCAATTTTTCCGAAGTCAAATGGATCATCCACAATCGGCATGAAGAAATCAGTCGTTGCAACAATTGCTTGCGACTCACTAATTTGATAAACAGCAGCATCATCTGAGGTCTCAATGCCAATCAGCAACTCTTTTGGGAAGGGCAGTTGTGGAACTTGCTTGAGAATTTCAGAAAGAACGCCAGGCGCAATTTTGCAACCGCAACCACCACCATGAGATAGGGAGGTGAGGCGGGGTTCGGTGGCTGTCGTATCTTGAGTCATGAAAATATTTTATATCTGAGGCGGATTTATCTATTAAAGCTTCTTTTGGGCGGGCTTGAGCGCTTAGCTGGAGCTTTGCTAGCCCCACCGGTATTGCTTGAGCCTGCAGCCTTGGGCTTTCTAGATTGCTGATGTTGTTGGCTGCGCAACTGAATGGGTTGAGCAACGGCGTTGGGATCTGGCTCAAAACCGGCAATGACTTCTTGCGGCAGTTTTTGTTTGATGAGTTTTTCGATATCTCTGAGCATTTGGTGTTCATCAACGCAAACCAAAGAAACTGCAACACCATTTGATCCTGCACGTCCGGTTCGTCCAATGCGATGTACATAATCTTCAGAAACGTTAGGCAAGTCATAGTTCACTACGTGAGGTAGTTGGTCGATATCAATGCCGCGAGCAGCAATATCCGTGGCAACTAAAGCGGTTAACTTACCAGCCTTGAAATCTGCCAATGCTTTTGTTCTGGCGGATTGACTCTTGTTGCCATGAATAGCCATGCTAGTAATACCATCTTTTTCTAGTTGAGTGACAAGTTTGTTAGCGCCATGCTTAGTGCGAGTAAAAACGAGGACCTGTTTCCAGTCATTCGTTTTAATCAAGTGTGCTAACAGGGGGTGCTTCTTGGTTCTATCAACCGGATGAATCAACTGTGCAATGGCTTCATTCGTGCTATTGCTACGCGCAACTTCAATCAGGGCGGGTGAGTTTAATAAGCCATCTGCGAGTGCTTTAATTTCAGCGGAGAAAGTGGCCGAGAATAGAAGATTCTGGCGTTGCTTAGGCAGAGCAGCTAGGATCTTTTTGATATCTCGCAAGAAGCCCATATCGAGCATGCGATCAGCTTCATCTAGAACCAGAATTTCAATATCATTGAGTGAGACGCATTTTTGTGACATCAAATCGAGTAAGCGGCCCGGTGTGGCAACCAAAATATCTAAGCCGCTAGCAATCGCTTTAATTTGCGGGTTGGCACCGACACCACCAAAGATGACGGTGGACTTCAAGCCAGTGTATTTGCCATACGTGACAACCGACTCTTGAACTTGGGCTGCTAACTCGCGAGTGGGAGTCAGAATGAGTACACGTAAGAGGCGTTTGCCAGAATTGGCCTTTGAACTGCTAAGGCGCTGCAAAATCGGGAGTGTGAAACCAGCGGTTTTACCGGTACCTGTTTGTGCGGCGGCTAAAAGATCCCCGCCTTTCAGTACTGCCGGAATCGACTTCGCTTGAATCGGTGTGGGGCTGGTGTAGCCTTCTTCTGCGATAGCGCGAAGAATGGGTTCGGATAAACCGAGGTCTGTAAATAACATAAGGGCCAATAAAGTATTGACCCGTATTCAATTAAAAGACTATCCCGGTCAATGGGGTGAGCTGCCACGCTAAAGCGTTTGCAGTAAGAGCCTCTATTTTAAAGCATCAGGCCTCATTAGCCAAAAAGAGCCAATCAGGTAAGGCTTTAGGCTTCAGAGTGCTAGTGTCTACGCAAACAATATGCAAAGTAGCGCTCGCGATGACTTGCATCTCTTGAGTATCATTACCCTGAATTTTTCTTTGTGCATTTTGTTTTACGACAACCTGTGTACGGCCACGATGTTCAATCACTTGATCAATATATAAAAGATCATCTAAGCGACCTGGCTTGTAGAAATGCATGGAGAGTTCTCGGACGGGAAGCAGGATCCCAAATTCATTGATGAGTTTTGTTGGGGTCAGGTCACGCTGCGCCAACCATTCTGCACGACTGCGCTCAAAGATTTCAAGGTAGCGGCCGTGGTAAACAAAGCCAGCAGCATCGGTATCGGAGTAGCACACACGATGGATGTATGGAAATTGGGAGTGAGCAGTGGTCATAAACAGTGAATGGTTATTAAATAGTATTTACTAATGAGAGCATCATATTACGATGGGCAATCCCTGCTTCGTCATAGATGGCTCCTTCTGGGAGAAATCCGAGCTTTGCATAAAAAGGAATTGCAGATACCTGAGCATGTAGTGTCAAAACAGAAATTTCTTCTGCTTTGGCTTGGCCAATGAAATTGATCAATATTGCTTTGCCAATACCCTGATTGCGGAAAGCGCTTAAGACGGCCATACGCCCAATTTGTGCGTGATTGCTATCCACCATGACTAAACGCCCAGTGCCTACACACAAAGGGCCTTGATAGGCTAGAGCATGTTTAGCAAGAGGGTCAAATTGATCAAGCTCCATATCCAATGGAACCCCTTGTTCCTCGATGAATACTTGCCTGCGTATGAGGTAAGCATCTTGGGATGCCTCCTGCCAAGGTTTGATAAAAATTTCTAAGGTATTCAACGGGTTTGCTAATTAATAGTAAGTTTTAGTAGGGTTATTGGCTTAATTTACCAAATAAGCTCAGGAAACTACATATGTCGTGGTTACAATGATTTGGAGCTCTAATTCGGACTCAATCCCACCTACTTACTTGCCTAGGAGTTATTTTGAAAAAATCTTTACTTGCTGGTTTATTCGCCGCAGTTGGACTTGCTTTTGCAGGCTCTTCTTTCGCTCAGGCGCCTGCAAAAATGCTGCCATTAGCGGCTGAAGTCATTGTTCTTACTGCTACCGTTGATTCTGTTGATGTAAAGAAGCGCATTGTTGTGCTCAAAGATGCAAATGGTAATTTAGCGCAAATGAACGTTGCTAAATCAATCAATGATTTGGATAAAGTTAAAAAAGGTGATGTTTTTGTAGTTGAGCATGCACAAGCGATTGCTGTTGGCTTAACAGCTGTTACTAAAGATGCTAAGCCAGGTGTTTCTGGTGTTCGCTCTGTAACAGTAGCAGGCAAGGGCTCTGCTAAGCCATTTGAAGAAACTACCGATACCATTTATGCAACTGTAAAGATTTCAACAATCGATGCAAAAACCCGTATCGTTACTTTTACACTTCCAAGTGGTGAAAAGCAAAAGGTTAAGGTTGACCCAGCTGTTTTGGGTCTTGAGAAATTCAAAGCTGGTGACGACGTCATGGTTGAATTTGTTGACGATACAGCCATTGGCTTCGTAACACCTAAGAAGTAATCAAGCATCTCTGGCTAGGCGCCAGAAGCTAGTAGAAAGCCCGCATCTGCGGGCTTTTTCTTTGATCGCTACTTCTTGGCGTTCGGGAAGAAGAGTTGCTCACCACCAATTTGGTAACTTGCAATCACATCTTGACCGTTCTTGGAGATGAGCCAATCAATAAATGCTTGCCCCTCAGCTTTTTTCACGTGAGGAAACTTCGTTGGATTCACAAGCATTACGCCATATTGGTTGAAAAGTTTGGGGTCACCTTGCACGAGGATTGTTAAATCACCGCGATTCTTGAAGCTCAGCCAAGTAGCTCTGTCTGCCAGGATGTAGCCATTCATAGCAGAAGCGGTGTTCAGAGCGGGGCCCATACCAGAGCCAGTTTCTTTATACCAAGAGGTGCCAGGCGCCACAGTAATGCCAGCACCTTTCCAGTAGCGCAGTTCTGCAGCATGTGTGCCACTCTTGTCGCCACGAGAGATAAAAGGAGCTTGCGCAATAGAGATTTTCTGTAAGGCTGCTTGGATATCTTTGCCACCACCGACTTTTGCGGGGTCTGACTTAGGTCCAATCAGCACAAAGTCGTTGTACATCACCTCATATCTTTTAGTGGAGTAGCCCTCCTCAATAAACTTTTCTTCAGCCGGCTTATCGTGCACGAACACAACATCGGCATCGCCGCGGCGCCCAATATCGAGAGCCTGACCAGTACCTACCGCAACAACTTTGACTGTAATCCCCGTTTTCATCTGAAAGATTGGGAGAATGAATTCAAATAGCCCGGATTGTTCGGTGGAAGTGGTAGATGAAACCACAATGCTTTTCTCTTGGGAGGCGGCTGGGAAAGCGAAGAAGCTCAGATTAACTAGAGCAATCACAATCAAACGAATGGAAATCAATCTCATTAAATACTTTCAGGCTGTTTTAATATTAAATAGGTCTGTTCTGGGTACTTATTGCTTAGTTTAAGCCTACTTGGCTTGATATAAACTGAAGCTAAGTTATTTGCCTGAAATCACATTGCGCCTATTTATCTTCTCCCTCTTTTTGCTTGTATCACAGAGTGTTTTTGCTCAACAGGCTATCGTTGCAGTTGCTGCCAATATGAAAGATGCTTTTGGCGAGATTAATACAGCATTTAAGTCTGAAGGCAACCGTGATGTACGCGTCGTATATGGCTCCTCTGGAAACTTCACGGCACAGATTATGAATGGCGCACCATTTAACTTATTGATTTCTGCAGATGGACATTTTCCGATTGAATTGTATAGACAAGGGAAGTCGATTGATGAAGGTGTTGTGTACGCTATTGGCCAATTGGTAATCATCTCTAAAAATTCTGCTGGCATACGGCTATCAGACAGCAAGACTGAGCTTATTAAGGCAATTAACAAAGCCAATAAGATCGCCATTGCTAAGCCTGACTTAGCCCCCTATGGAAAAGCCGCTATTGAGTATCTGAAGGCAGAAGGGCTTTGGAATATTGCAAAAGACAAATTGATCTATGCGGACAATGTTGGTATTGCAACGATGTATGTGGTAACAGGCGCCGCGGATTTAGGTTTCACCGCCATCTCTTTGGCCAAGTCTGCGGAGGTCTCTAAGGAGACCAATTTCATGCTCGTTGATAGCAAACTCTATGAGCCAATTAAGCAGAGAATGGTTTTAATGAAAGGCGCCCCCCAAGAGGCCCTGAGTTTTTATCGCTTCATGCAAAGTGCTCAGGCTAAATCGATTCTCCAGAAGTACGGTTACAGCACACCTTAATCCCCCTTTTTACCCTTATCCTTTTTGCGTTGGATCAAGCTGCTAAGGCTCTCATTGGCTCATTATTGCCAGGTGGAGGAGGGTTCCCCACGAATGATATTCATTCTCATTTGGGGATATAATTCCCTTACAATTCACCTAGAAAATCATATTGAATGAATTTGGACCAAGTCGAACTGGGCAATCTTTACCGAGTTAGCGAGGTAAACGTCCCCAAAGGTGCCCCGCAAATAAAAGGGCAGCTGGAAGATATTGGCTTTTTGCCGGGTGAGCAGGTTACCGTCCTGCGCAAGGGCTTGCTTGGTAAGGGGCCATACATGGTTCGCGTGGGCGCCTCTACTTTTGCTTTACGTCAATCTGAGGCAAGCATGATTGAAGTTGAATCGGTAGCGCATGTCTGAATCTAAAGTTCATTTTTTCTCCAACGAACCCGTCGTTGCATTGCTCGGTAATCCCAACTGCGGTAAAACTGCTCTATTCAATTTGCTGACTGGTAGCCGTCAGAAAGTGGCCAATTATTCTGGTGTCACGGTAGAGCGTAAAGAAGGGCGTCTTGCACTGGAGTCCGGTAAGAATATTCGTATTCTGGATTTGCCTGGCGCATATAGTCTTTATCCAAGATCATTGGATGAGCGTGTTACCTGCAATGTTTTATTAGGTAGGGCAGAGGGCGAGAAGCGCCCCGATTTAGTTGTCTGTGTATTGAGTGCCATAAACTTGCGCCGTAATCTGCGCTTAGTCTTGGCTGCCAAGCGCTTGGGTTTACCCTGCGTAGTTGTCCTGAACATGTTGGATCTCGCAAAACGTCAAGGCTTGCATATTAATACCACTGCACTCTCGCGTGAGTTGGGGTTGCCAGTAGTCACTACTATTGGTATTCAGGCGAATGGTGCTGATGATCTTAAACATTTCTTATCGGATTTGGATTGGCGTAACTTGGGCGCGTTACAAACGGGCACGAGTGATGCAACCCTGGAAAATGTCGCCTCTCACATTGCCCATACAGAATCTGACAATGTTCAGGTCCAGAAAATTCTACAGAACCTCAAGCTAGATCAAATCATGCCTGATCACTTAAGCGATCGCTTGGATGGCATCTTGCTCCATCCCTTTTTTGGCCTGCTCATTTTGCTTGGCCTATTGTTTTTCATTTTCCAGGCGGTATTTAGTTGGGCAACTTTCCCGATGGAGATCATTAAGACTGTGATTGAGTTCTTAGGTGCTCAAATTACTGAGCTATTGCCTGACAATTGGGTACGCAGTTTATTGATCAACGGTATTTTGGCTGGACTGGGTGGCGTTGTCATCTTCTTACCCCAAATCTTGATCCTCTTCTTTTTTATCCTCTTGCTAGAGGAGTCTGGCTATCTGCCCAGAGCTGCCTATTTGCTGGATCGGGTGATGGGATCAGTCGGACTCTCTGGTCGCTCATTTATTCCTCTGCTATCGAGCTTTGCATGTGCCATACCCGGCATTATGGCGACCAGAAGTATTTCAAATTCTCGTGATCGCTTGGTAACGATCTTAATTGCACCAATGATGACTTGCTCAGCCCGTTTGCCTGTGTATGCCTTATTGATCTCTGCTTTTATTCCAGAGAGAAAGCTTTGGGCGAGCATTGATTTGCAGGGCTTAGTTTTATTCCTACTGTATCTAGCAGGCATTTTGGGCGCAATGGGGGTTGCTTGGATTCTGAAGCGCTTCACCAGCGAGCAGTTTCGGATGAATACCCTGATGATGGAGTTACCTAGCTATCACTTACCACGCCTGGGTAATTTAGCTATTAGCTTATGGCAGCGCGCAGAGATTTTCATGCGTCGCGTGGGCGGCATTATTCTGATCATGACGGTTGCGCTATGGGCTCTATCCAGCTTTCCACTTTCGCCTGAAGGTGCGACAGGATCGCCCATTCAATATAGCTTTGCCGGCATGATAGGGCAGGCATTAGCGCATGTATTCTCGCCCATTGGATTTAATTGGCAGATCAGTATTGCTTTAGTTCCAGGTATGGCGGCGCGTGAAGTAGTGGTGAGTTCCCTGGCTACTGTCTATGCCTTATCAAGCTCTAGTGCCGATGCAGCAGAAGCGCTCATTCCACTAATCTCCTCAGGGTGGTCTTTAGCTACTGCACTTTCATTATTGGCTTGGTTTGTATTTGCACCACAGTGTTTATCGACCATTGCTGCAGTGAAGCGGGAAACGGGGGGCTGGAAGATTCCCATCATCATGCTAAGTTACTTATTTGGCTTAGCCTATTTGGCTTCGTTCATTACGTACAGTATTGCAGTTTCGCTTGGTCTTGGCTGACCCCTTTTTGAGAACTAATATGCAATTCATTTGCCGTGCGCTTTTATTCATTTTTATCGTCGTCGTGCCGACCGTGTCTATGGCTGTCTTGCAAGATGAGATTCAGGTGTACGACGATGAGATCAATGCTAAAGGCGAATCTAGTCTTGAATTGCACGTCAACAGCACCCCTCGTGGAGTCCAAACGCCAAGCTATCCGGGTGAAGTGATGAATAACAATGGTGTGCGTGTCACGCCAGAATTGGCCTATGGCCTCGGCCACGATTTAGAGGCTGGCTTGTATATCTCTTACGTGAACTATGACAATAAGTTTCAGTATGCTGCGACAAAATTGCGCATGAAGTGGCTGCCCATTCGAGAAGATAAAGGAGATGATTTTTTTGCTGGCGCCAATTTAGAATTGTCTAATGTACAGCCGCAATTTGATGAGTCAAGATACAACGGCGAGATACGTTTTATTGTTGGCAAGCACTTTGATGAGTGGTTATTTTCATTTAACCCAATCATTGATATGCCACTCTCGCAACCCTATGTCCATCAGTCGCCTTATTACTCATCGGCTACACGTCTATCTCGTGAGGTTATCCCTGACTTAGCTTTGGGGGTTGAATACTACTCTAATTTAAATCAACTAGGTCAGCCGATTAATTATCAAAATACCCAGCAGTTGGGATTCTTGATGATGTACTACGATGGGAAGCCAGTTTCCTTTCAGGCTGGAGTGGGTAAGGGTTTCTCAAATAGTACAGATTCCCTAACCCTAAAGGCGATTTTTTCTATTCCGCTAAATTAAGAATCAATCTGCTTTGATGTTGGCATCCTTAATCACTTTGCCCCACATGCTTAATTCTCTTTGGATGCGCTTCGCTGATTCAGCAGGCGTAAGGTAGTTGACGTAGACACCAGCAGCCAGCATGCGTTCTTGTACATCTGGGCGCTGCAAAATCACTTTGATGTCCGCATTGAGTTTGTCGATGATCGGCTTTGGCGTTCCTGCTGGGGCCAAAATTCCGAACATACTCACAACATCAAAGTTCGGTAAGCCTGTGGCCTCAGTCACAGTGGGTACATCAGGTAATTGGCTAACGCGTTTCGCAGTAGTCACTGCTAATGCTCTTAATTGACCCGCCTGAATAAACTGCAACGCCGCTGGGACTGTTTCAGACATACTGAGCACTTGGCCGCCAACCAGGTCTGTCATTGCGGGGCCGCTACCTTTGTATGGCACATGCAAAAGATCTAAGCCCAGTTGCGCACGAAACATTTCCATGGCCAAACGTTGTGGTGCTCCAGCACCCGATGAGGCAAAAGTGAGTTTGCCAGGATTGGCTTTGGCATAAGCAATAAATTCCTTCATATTCTTTACAGGTACAGAAGGGTTCACCACGAACACTAAAGGTACGACACCCACCACTCCTACGGGTGTGAAATCTTTTTCTAAGTTGTATTTAATGCCATCTTTGTTTAAGTCAGTATTGATGGCATGCGATGTCAGTGCGCCCATCAGAAGTGTGTAGCCATCAGCCGGTGATTTAGCAACCAAGTCTGCGCCAATATTGCCGCTGTCCCCAGATCGGTTATCAGGCACCACTTGCTGACCTAAGGATTTGGATAGCTCTTGCGCCATGATGCGACCAATGACATCCGTTGCGCCACCAGGAGGAAAGGGAATCACTAGGCGAACTTGTTTGTCTGGATAGTTCTTAATTGTTGCATTGGTTTGGGCATGGGCATTACTCAAAGCAGTAGTTGCGCATAGTGCAATAAAGAGGGATTTTTGGATTAGTTGTCTCATGTTTTTTTAGTATGGATTGAAAATGCGAGTTTGTATTATCACCAGAATTAAGATTCCTGTGCTAGATCAAGGAATTGTTGATTGCACTAATTACAATGGACCAATGAACCTTGAGTCCCACCAGATCGAGATCATTGGTTATTGCGCTGCATTCTTAACCACGATCGCCTTTTTGCCCCAGGCAATGCAGTCTTGGCGCACCCGGGATTTATCGGGGGTGTCCTTGGGCATGTACTCCCTGTTTACTGCTGGAGTAGGGCTCTGGTTGATTTACGGCCTCATTATTGAGAAGTGGCCCCTGATACTAGCGAATGCTTTGACCTTTGCCTTGGCTTTAAGTATCTTGTTACTCAAATTGCGTCATACTTCTAAACATCAGAAATAGACACCCATCCTCCGCATTTCATTGAAAGGGTTTTATGAGTTCAGCATTTGTGATTGATCCACCAGCAGTGATTTCTCTACCAGTGACTGGCGACACTCGCCGTTTTGCAGTCAATCGTATTTACTGCGTTGGCCGTAACTATGCAGATCATGCGCGTGAGATGGGTCATGATCCAGATCGTGAACCACCATTCTTTTTCATGAAGCCGGCCAACTCTATCGTTAGCGATGGAAAAGATATGCCTTATCCAAACTTATCAAAAGATGTGCATCATGAAATTGAGATGGTTGTCGCTATCGGTAAGGGTGGAGCAAATATTCCCGCTGATAAAGCCCTTGATCATGTTTATGGCTATGGCATCGGTTTGGATATGACCAGACGTGATTTACAAGGTGAAGCGAAGAAGATGGGGCGTCCCTGGGATACAGGCAAGGCTTTTGATCAAGCAGCTCCCTGTGGTGAAATAACTCCGGTAACTCAGTGCGGCCACCCAGCAAAAGGCCTTGTCAAACTTCTAGTGAATGGTGAAGTACGTCAAGAAGGCGACTTAAACCAGTTGATCTGGAATGTGCCTGACACTATTGCCTATCTTTCAACTTTGTTTACATTAGAGTCAGGCGATCTCATCTTCTCTGGTACACCTGCGGGCGTTGGCCCAGTGAAGAAGGGTGATGTACTTGAGGGAAGTGTTGAGGGCTTAGTTAATCTCAAAACCAAAATTCTGTAATTGATATGTCTGCAACGAAGCTGCTACTTAGAACCATTGCTGTAGTTTGTACTGCCGCACTATTGTTGGCTAGTTGTGCAAGCCCAGAGCAGTCAATAGTTAGTACTCCAGCTCCCGTGAGCTTGTATAGCAACGCAGATCCATTAGATTTGCGCTTAAGCAATTGGCCTTATCCATATCCCACTAAGGAATTCAAGACTAGTTTGCAAGGCCAAGCTGCCAGTATGGTTTACATGGATGTGTCGGCCATTGGTAAGCAAAAGGGCGTAGTACTTCTCTTTCATGGCAAGAACTTCTCTAGCGATTATTGGGCTCTTACGATAGGTGGCTTAACTCAAGCAGGATATCGCGTGATTGCCCCAGATCAAATTGGCTTTGGTAAGTCTTCTAAGCCAGATGTGGCATATCACTTCGATGATTTAGCTGCCAATACCAAAGCTTTATTGCAGTCTTTAAATATTAAACAGGTTTCAGTCATTGCAAATTCGATGGGCGGTATGGTTGGCGTTCGTTTTGCCCGCCTGTATCCTAATGCTGTGCAAAAACTTGTCCTTGAAAACCCTTTGGGACTTGAGGATTACAGCAAAGATATCCCGCCGCAGAAAAATGACGATCTGCTCAAGCTAGAAATGGCGCAAACAGAAGCGAGCTATCGTCGTTTCTTGCAAAGCTACTTTCCTAATTGGCAGCCGGGTTATGAAAAGTTTGTAGAGGTATATGTACGCGTGCAAAAAGGGTCTGACTATCCTGCGTACGCTAAGACCTCTGTCCTAACTTATCAAATGATTGCAGAAAAACCCGTCGTCAATGATTTGCCGCTATTAAAGATGCCAGTGTTGTTGGTAATTGGCCAAAAAGATAGGACCGTTTTTGGTCGTCGCTTTGCTCCACCAGAGGCTGTGAAGTCTTTGGGTAATTTCCCTGAGCTTGGCAAAAAAGCACAAGCTGCAATACCCAACGCAAAACTGGTGCCCATAGATGGTGTGGGTCATGTACCTCACGTCGAAGTACCAGATTTATTCGTAAAGACGGTGGTGGAGTTTCTAAACTCTAAGGACTGAGATTCGCCTTAATCCTTGCTCAAAATAGGCTAATTTCGTTCAATCTTGAGCCTCCTGCGCTAGAATTCTCCTATGTATATGTTCCTGCCTTTTCTGACAGCGCTGATCGGACTGTTTTTGGTCTGGTTTGAGAAGCGTCTTGCAGGTTTATTTGTCTTGGCCATCACCGTTGGCATATTAGTTGTCTGGTTCCATTCCCATGCAACTACTCATCTCAATATCAGTCTGTGAGTAAGACTTCCTTTCCCTCCCTAGCTGCGCTTGGTAATCAACTAGCATTGCTCGCTGTGGTTGGTGTCCTGTCGTACGCCTTTATTGATCAGCTCTACTTCGGTGAATTGCCTTGCCCACTCTGTTTAATGCAGCGTATCGGATTTGTGATCATTGGCTTTGCTTTGGTTCTCAATATTCGCTGTGGTTCACATGCTGCCCATTATGGTTGGGGCATTATTGGCGGCCTAGTGGGGATGATGGTTTCATTACGCCAAGTGCTGTTGCATGTTTTGCCCGGTGATAAAGGCTTTGGCGCTACTTTTCTGGAGCTACATTTTTATACTTGGGCCTTTGTAGGTTACATGGGCCTTTTAATGGGCTTTGCAATTTTATTGATGTTGCCGAATCGCGATGTTCGCTCTCGCTCGATGTTTGCCAATGCCTTAGTGATCATCTTTATCTTGTTAGTGGCAGGAAATTTGATCTCTACCTTATTCGAGTGTGGTGTTGGCCCCTGCGCCGATGATCCAGTGCGATATGAGGGTTGGCTCTGGTTGCGCAATCGATTTGGTTTTTAATAGGCGGTAATGACCTTATTTTTAAGGCTAACCAAGAGCATTTTAGTTCTCGGCTTATTGTGGTTTGCTACTGCTCACGCACAATTCAATAATAAAGCGGATACCTCTTGGCCCAAGCAAGCTATCCGCATCATTGTCAGCTTTCCCCCAGGCGGTGCGCCTGATATCTTGGCGCGAGTCTTGGCTGAACACTGGCAACAAAATCTTGGTGTGCCAGTACTTGTAGAAAATCGTCCCGGTTACGGCGGCAACATTGGCGCCGATCTCGTAGCTAAAAGTGATCCTGATGGCTATACCTTATTGATTGGAACTGTGGGCATTCATGCGATCAATAGTGCGCTTTATGAAAAAATGCCTTTTGATCCGGTGAAGGACTTCACGTCCATTAGTTTCTTGGCGAGCACTCCTAATGTATTGGTTGTGAGCAAGCAGTTGGGTGTTAGCAATGTTCATGAGTTAATTGAGCTTGCAAAAGCCAAGCCAAATCAACTTACTTTTGGATCATCGGGGGTTGGCACTTCTTTGCATATGTCTGGCGAGCTTTTTAAAGAAATGGCGGGGATTCAGATTCGACATATTCCCTACAAGGGCCGTGCTCAGTCCTTGCCAGATTTAGTGAGCGGACGGATTTCGATGCTCTTTGATAATTTATCCTCTTCATTGCCCTTGATTAAAGCAGGGGAAGTGCAAGCCTTAGGAGTGACAAGCTTAAAGCGCTCTCATGCCGCCCCAGAAATTCCCACATTAGCCGAGCAAGGGTTGCCTGGTTTTGAAGCTGTTTCTTGGTTTTCTTTAATGGCCCCAGCAAATTTGCCAACCGCTATTCAAAGACGGCTCAATCAATTGACTAAGAGGGCGCTCTACAACCCAGATGTGAAAAGTAGGCTCTTGGCGGGCGGTTTAGATCCATCCCCTGGCAGCCCACAGGAGCTTTCTAAATTGATTGCAGCAGAGTCTCGCAAGTGGAGTAAAGTCATTCAGCAGTCTGGCGCCAAAGTAGAGCCCTAAATTCTCTTTTCCTGTCAGCCTATGTCTATTTAGCGCGTTATAAGGGTAAGAAACAGCTTAGTCGTTGCGACCCCAGTAGATTTGATTGAAGCCTAAGAAATTACACCCTATTCATCGACCAAATTGCTTAAATTTTCAGCATTAGACTTCTCTAAATTCGGCTTGATCATTTCTGTTCTTGGCATTCTTCTTTTGGCGGGATGCGCAACTCAGAATCAACAAATCAAGATGAACCAGTCTAAGGATCTATTCAAGAATGGTGATATGCAGAGCACTGCAGCAACCATTCAGAGTGTTTTTAAAGATAAAAATACACTCTATTACCTGGAGTTGGGTGAGGTTCAGCGACTGCAGGGCGCTAGTCAAATTCCAAATAGTACGCAAAACTTATTAATAGCAGATCAATTGGTGGAGCAATGGGAAGTCACGACAAGGGATAAGCTCAAGCGCTCATTTACCGACATGAGTTCTTATATCCTGTCAGAGGGATTTAGCGGTAATTATGATCCGAAGCCCTATGAGGTAAGCCTCTTAAGTCAGACCATTGCATTAAATCATCTGGCGCAAGGTCGCTGGAATGATGCTATGGTCGAAGCAAAAAAAATGGCTCAACGAGAAAAGGTGATTGAGGAGCTCATACAAAGTAAGGTGGCTGCGGTCTCTAAAGTAGAGCAAGAGCAACAAAATAATCAAAGCACCAGAGGCGCCACTAGTCGTATCCAAGATATCAATGGCTATCCCGTTGATTTACTGGACGATGATGAAACGCGTAATCTAAAAAATTCCTATCAAAATCCTGCGGCGTATTATTTATCTGGCTTTATTCATGAATCGCAAGGGGAGGCCAGCTTGGCGGCCCCAGGATACCGCCTTGCAATTGAACTGCGCCCATCAGTGAATTTTTTCAAGACTAGTATTGCAAAGCTAGATTCCAATATTGCCAACCAAGGCAAAAAAAGTCTTGCAGATACTCTCATCATGATTGATACAGGCTATATCCCAAAAATTAGCCCCCATCAAATTAGTCAGTCGATTACCTTTGGGGGGAATTCAAAATTAGTAACCCTCACTTTCCCTGTTATAGAAAAATCAAGCGATCGTTTCACGCCTTATTTCGTGCAACTTGGTGATCGCATCGCTAACCCAGAATTGGTGAGCAATATTGATGCTATGGCAAGGAAGAATTTGAAGGACGAGATGCCAGGCTATGTTCTCAGGGCAAGCTCGAGAGCCCTTGTGTCACTAGCAGCACAATATGCAGCTGATCAAGCTGCGCAACAAGCGGCCAGAAGAAATAACCAAAATAACCAAAACAACCAGAACAACCAAAACAATACCGCCGCCATTATTGGTGCTATCGCAGGAATGATCACTGGCTATGGCCTGCAAGCGATCAATGTGACGGACGTGCGTCATTGGTCAACCTTGCCGGCTCAAACCTATATGGCCAGAATGGGCTTGCCGATTGGGCCCACCGTTCTCAAATTTACCCTACCAAACGGAGTTATCCAAAGCCAAACAGTAAATCTAGTGGGTGGCTACAACGTAGTCTACATTCGTATGTTCAGAAATAAAGCAACGGTCTTGATTTCCAATGATCCGGCAGCGCTTCCTCCTAAGTCACAGGTAATTGCATCACCTGCTATTGAAGAGGCCAAGCCTAAAGAGAGTAGCTTTACTGGATTAAAGAAAATACTTGGGTTTGAGGGTACAAAGCCAGAAGAGTTAACTGCGCCGGTAGAGGCTGTATCCCAAGCCGCACCCCCAGCTACAAGCCCCACGCCTAGTCCCGCAAGCGTTAATATGGAAGGGTTGAAGCCTTATGAGCCACCCAGCCTTCTCAACAGCCTTCAGCAGCTTTTTAATTAAGAAAGACCCAGAATGAAAAAATACCTATTGATCTTATTGGCAGCAATTGCATTGGTTGCCTGCAGCTCAACGCCTTCCATGAAGGAGATGACGGTACGTATGGGTGACACAGACAGTATTCAGATTACTGATATGCGCAGTTTGATGCGCAATGGTGTACTGACAGCGCAGGTCACGATTCAGAATGACAGTACATCCAACTTAGTTTCCTACCGCTTCAAGTGGATTGGAAAAAATGGCATGGCGGTGACCGATGAAGAGGCTTGGAAGCCGGTAACTATTGCTAAAGGTCAGTCGACCGTTATCATGGGTATTGCGCCAACACCAGATGCCACTGACTTTCGATTCGAGTTAAATCAATATAAGTAAACCTCAGAGTAAACCTTATTAATTAAAAAATGATTATGAAAATTCACACTAAAACTATCTACTTATCCGCATTTGCAATGTCTGTACTTTTATTGACAGCTTGCTCAGGACCGCAAGTGCGCTATGGCGATGCCAAGGCTGTTGAGACTATCAATGCCAATTACGGTTCAACTGATCTGCAAATGATTGCTGAAGCCATGACGAGATCGCTCCTTCAATCAAAAGCCATCTCTGGAAGTAAGGATGCACCGATCGTGACTTTGGCCGACGTGAAAAACAAGACCTCTGAATACATAGATACGCGTGTGATTACCGACAAGATCCGGACGCAATTGATGAAGAGTGGCCAGGTACGTTTTGCAGTGAGCATTACCGAAATGCAAAACCAAACCGATGAGTTAAAACGTCAGAATCAATCGGGCCTGTACAAGAACAGTGCCATTGCTAAAACTGGCAATATGCAGGGCGCCCAGTACCGTATTGAAGGCTCAATTGCTTCTATCGTGAAAAATACTAAAGACGTAAAGGATGTTTACTATGTCTTTAACTTAAATCTCATCAATAATGAATCAGGTCTGCTTGAGTGGGCTGATGAAAAAGAGATTCGTAAGACTGCAACTCGCTAACTAAGGATGTCAATTAATGCAATTGCTTAAAAAATCGTTTCTAGTTTGTGCGGGCTTTGGGCTGGTCTTATTGACTGGCTGCGCCTCTAAGCCACCTGTAGCAGTTCCAGAGCAGGCGATTGTTGGAAGGGTTCCGGCTGATCCGCCTAAAAATCCAGTGATTGATGCTGAGGTTCTAAAGGCGGAATCCAAGTCAATTGCAGTAACGGATATTTACTTTAAAAAAGAAGGTAAGAACTTAGTCTTCATTGAAGAGACTCGTCATAAGACTAATAACAATGTCACTTCAACCATCACCCCTAAGACAATTGAGGTCGATGCAGATAAGGCTGATGCTTCTGCTTTAACTGGTGGAGCCAATTCTGCACAATTTCCAGTGAAGTTCACTAACTTGGCGGATCCAAAGTTAACTGCCTCAGGGGCTACTCCTCCTGCAGTAGTGACCCCTACAGATCCTCAAACATCGAGCAATAGCTCTGATTCTGAAACCCAAACTTCTAAGAAGTCTGGTTATGAGAGCAAGATGGAATATGGCGAGTTGCGCTACTTAGCAAACCCCATACGGGGCTTGTTAATTCAATCTGGCTACAAGGTAGTCCAGGCAAAGCCGACAGTAGCGATGCCCAATCAAGGTGATGAGTACTTTGATATCGTTAAACGCATTAAGGCTGGTGATTTTACAGATGCCAACTATGTGCTCTATGGTGTGTTGGCAGAAGTATCAATAACCGATAACGTAGACGATATCCCGGGCACTAAATCTAGCGCCCAACAAGTGATCTTAGAAGTGGTGGTCGACTTTAATGTGGTTGACACCCAAACCAATCAGATCGTTGCTTCATTTATTGCCTCCGGTGATGGCAAAGAAGTGCGCATTGATGGCAAAGACAATAGCTTTAAGCCTAGCATGGCAAAACTGATGAAGTTGGCTTCTTTGGATTTGGCGGAAGATGTTCGCAAAAACTTAGCGGCACAAAACTTTATTACCAATAATCCAGGATCTGCTGGTTACGAGCGCAATCTCAAGCGCCGTCTAGACGACGATGCTTCTACTCTTAAGGTTTATAAGTAAGGAGCAATTAAGCAGCAATTAAGCAGCAAGTAGGCGGACTGCTATACCTCAAGCGGCGGATGCGTTTTTTCATAGCGCTCCGCTGTTTTTCTAAAGAGGTAGAGTAAAAGACACGCCGCCAAGCCAAGGCTGATGCTGTTCCCAGCCCAGAAACCATTAGCACCTTGTAAGAAGGTGGGCACATTGCCAAAAACATTGAAGCCCATGAGGTAGCCGCCACCAAGGCCAACGCCCCACAATGATCCTGCGTAGATGAGCATTGGCCAAAAGGCAATACGATAGGCACGCAAAATAAATGCCGCAGTGATTTGTAGGGCATCAAAGACTTGGTAGAACGCAATAAACAAAAAGAGTGGAATCGAAAAGGCCCTCACTTCTGCTGGCGGATCATATAAATCCAATAACTGCATTCTGAAAACCCAGACTGCGATACCAATCGTGATACACGTAGCGGTTGTAAAGACCACTGAGGACCAACCAATTTCTTCGGCGCGCTCTGGCTTGTTAGCCCCAATTGATTGCGATACCAATGTCATGGTTGCAATCGAAAGGGAGAGTGGCACCATATAAATTACGGTACCCATGTTGGCCACAATTTGATGCCCTGCAAGCGCAGTAGTTCCTAAGCGCGCAATGAAGAGTGACATAAAGGTAAATGAAGTGACCTCAATTAAGTAGCTAAAGCCAATTGGCGCACCAAGTTTTAACAATATCCAAATTCGATGCCAATCAGGCAGACTGAAACGTGCAAAGATCGCAAAAGGTTTATAGAAGCGATCAAACATTACAAAGCCTAGAGTTAAGAGCATCCAAGTCCAGTTAATGATCACAGTAGCTACTGCGCATCCTGGGCCGCCCATGCCTTCAATCCCAAACCCGCCATAAATAAAGAGTAGGTTCAAAGGTAGCTTGAGGCCTAGGCCAATGAGTTGAGCGATAGTAATGATGGCGGGGCGAGAGACGGCATTGTGTAAGGCCATTAATACGCGCATCACCATGCTGGCAGGTAATCCAATTGCCAGGATATTGAGATACAACTTTGCCTTGTCTTCGATATCCGGGCTCAGGTGAGAAATCTCGAGCACATGATCTGCATTGGTCAAAATCAAACAGCCAAGAATAGTCAGGCCAAGTGCAAGCCAAGTAGCTTGTCTGACCTCTTCGCCGATTTCGGAATAGCGTTTAGCGCCAAAGAGTTGTCCAGCAATTGGTGCAAGAGCAGACACCACGCCGGTGAGACCAACATAAATACTGATGAATATTGCTGAGGCCATCGCCAGGGCGGCAAGGTCCTCGGCAGAGTAGCGTGCTGTCATGGCGGTATCTAATACGCCAAAGGTAATGACTGCCAATTGACCAATGAGTAAGGGGCCGGCAAGCTTGAGTAAGGCGGGAATATCCTCGCGCAGGCGCGATAGTTTGAAGTGCAGCACTATTTATTCCGGAATAACTTCGTAAAGACGCAGGCGCTCATCGCGGTCAGCAGCGCGACGATCTTCCCAAAGTAAATGCAGTTTTTTATTATTCAATTTGGCATAAGCTTTAGCTTCGGATTGGTTGTGAGTCAACATCCAGGGGCAGTCAGAGTCATCGCGTAGAGAAAGTGTAGTGAAGTAGCTAAAAGAGGCAAGCTGGGAATCACCAATATTGCTGGTGTTAATGCAGCCAGCCCCAGCTGGAACTACCTGAGCTAAACGAGCCGATACCTGGCGATAGGTTTTGGCATAGTTAATGGTTGGCAACCATAGGGTCATCAATAAAACCCACATCAAAGTTGTGCCAGATGCCGAGATGATAAGGCAGCGCCAGATTTCTTTAGGGGCCCGAGAGGTTCTCCAGCGCACAACTGCAAGCCATAAACCAGTAATGATGAGCGCTATCACAAAAGCAAACCAATTAAATTGAAATGTAAAGCCAGGTAAAAGTCTAGCCAGGTTTGCGGCAGTCGATTCTGGGTAGCCGGTCACTTTTGCCAGCCAAATAATCCAAATGGCGATAGCAATGATGGTGAAGCTGAACATTGCGAACCAATCAATAAAGCTAATCAGGCTGCGTTTTAAAACAGGCAGACTAAAGGCGGCAATGATTGCAAGACTTGGAATCAAAATCATCAAGTCATGCTCATTCGCCTCTGAGCGAAACAAGACATAAATGAAGCTACCAATAAATAAACTAAGGGGAATACAAAGATGTGGAGCGCGCCATGCGCCAGCCTTCTTCGCTCTGCCCCAGTGAGCAAGTGAGATGATTGCTAGTGGCCAAACAGGCCACGCATAGGCCCAGAAGTTGATGCTTAAGAAGCCCAATGATTCAATTGAGGGAGTAGCTTTCATTTCCGGAAGATTCCGCCAGCCTTCTTCGGCAATGTGACGCCAATAAACCGGAAGATCTGCCAGGTACCAAATCATGGGCCAAATCGCAAATCCAATAAGACCCAGCACAGTACTAGTAAACGTCCAACGAAAACGTAGCTTCGCATTGCTCGCTAAAACGGCGATGATAGTTGAACTAACAATGATTAAGCTTAGGGTGAGATTGCTAGAGAGCGCAACAATGGCAATCCCAAGACCAGTCCAGAGACCGCCTTGCCATGGTTTATCGAGACCGCGTACTGTGCCGTAGAGTACGATGCTGATGCCCATGAGTTGCGCCATCATCGGCGTGGTTTCGTGGGCGCGTTGAGCTAAACCAACGCAAGCCAGGAAGATGAGGAGTGCACCGTCTGCCAAGGTCATGCCGTAACTCTTTAAATCAGGCTGCCCACCAACAGCAAGTGCCATTGGCTGGACTTCACGACGGCGACCTAAGAGATAGGTGGCATACCAAATCGCTAAGGCAGCAGAGAAAAAGCAAACGGCAGAGTAAAGGCGAGCTGCATTAGCGGCGCCAATGAGCCAGCCAAACAAATCAATAAAGGTGGCGCCAATCCAGTAGGGCAGCGGTGCGCCCAGCGAAACATCGCGACCAGCTAAGTGCGGAACTATCCAGTCGATTGAATTGCCACGAAATAAGGTCCACATACCGCCAAAGCCGATGGCATCTTCATTCTTCCAGGGATCACGAAAGAACAGGCCCACAAAACCATAAACCAAAGTCAGCGCAAAAATAATAATGCGCGGAATCGATTTAGTAGCGGCGGCAGTAAGTTTGACCATGAGCTCTATTTAAGTAAAAACAAGCAATAAAAAAGGCAGCAAACGCTGCCTTGATTATCTCGCAGAGCAGGTATTTCAAATACCCTGCGAATTGAAGTGATTTAAGCCTTCTTCTTAGCTGGCTTTTCAGCAGCTTTAGCTTCTGCAGCAGCAGCTTTTTTCTCAGCTGTTTTAGCAGCGCCATCACCGGTAGCTTTAGCAACAGCCTTAGTACCGAATTTCTGACGGAATTTCTCAACACGACCGGCCGTATCCATGATTTTTTGGGTGCCAGTGTAGAAAGGGTGTGACTCAGATGAAGTCTCAATCTTTGCCAATGGATATTCATTGCCATCTTCCCACTTGATTTTCTCTTTAGTGGACATGGTGGAGCGAGTCTTAAAGCTGAAGTTGTTTGAAACGTCTACAAAGACGATTTCACGATATTCGGGGTGAATGCCAGGTTTCATTTTGAGTCCTATGAGCGGGTAGCCGTTTAAGTTAAAACAACCTAAATACTTTCCCAAGTTAAAAGCAGTAAAGGCGAAATTATGCCATGAAATCAACAACAAAGCTCACTTTTGGGGTCTAAAAGGGGCTAAATGGCCCCCGGGACGCCTAAATTAGCCTCCGCGACGCATTAGATCGAAGAATTCACCGTTGTTTTTAGTCGATTTGAGCTTATCTACGATGAAGTTCATTGCTTCAATATCGTCCATATCAGCCAGCAATTTGCGCAATACCCAGATCTTCTGGAGGTTCTCAGCTTTAACCAGAAGCTCCTCACGACGAGTGCCAGACTTATTAAGGTTGATTGATGGGTAAACGCGACGCTCAGCCAAGCGACGCTCCAGGTGAACCTCCATATTGCCAGTTCCCTTGAATTCCTCGTAAATAAGGTCATCCATACGACTACCCGTTTCAATCAAGGCAGTAGCAATGATGGTTAATGAGCCGCCTTCTTCAATATTACGAGCAGCACCAAAGAAACGTTTTGGACGTTGCAAAGCGTTTGCATCCACACCGCCAGAGAGTACTTTGCCTGATGAGGGAACAACCGTGTTGTAGGCGCGAGCAAGACGGGTAATCGAGTCAAGCAAGATGATTACATCTTTACCCATTTCTACTAAACGTTTCGCTTTTTCAATCACCATCTCAGCAACTTGAACGTGACGCACTGCTGGCTCATCAAAAGTGGAGGCCACAACTTCACCGCGAACGGAGCGTTGCATTTCAGTAACTTCTTCAGGGCGCTCATCAACGAGCAAGACGATCAAAATGGCTTCAGGATTATTGGCTGCAATTGCGTGTGCAATGTGCTGCATCATTACAGTCTTACCAGACTTCGGTGATGCCACGATCAGACCACGTTGGCCGTAACCAATCGGGGAGATCATATCGATAATGCGGCCAGTCAAATTTTCTTCGGCCTTGATATCTCGCTCTAGGCTAATCACACGGTTTGGATGCAATGGCGTTAAGTTTTCAAACATGATGCGGTTTTTGAGGGCTTCTGGAGCCAAACCGTTGATCTTGTCTACTTTTACTAACGCAAAGTAACGCTCACCATCTTTAGGGGTGCGCACTTCGCCTTCAACGCTGTCGCCAGTATGTAAGTTAAAGCGGCGAATCTGCGCGGGGGAGATATAAATGTCGTCAGGAGAAGCCATATAAGAGGCTTCAGGGGAACGCAAGAACCCAAAGCCGTCGGGTAAAACTTCCAAAGTACCGTCACCAAATACTGTTTCACCAGCCTTCGCACGTTTTTTGAGAATGGCGAACATCAATTCTTGTTTGCGCATCCGTTGGGTGTTTTCAATCTCCAGGCTGGCTGCCATTTCAAGCAGGGCGGATACGTGGAGGACTTTAAGTTCAGTTAATTGCATGTGGTTCTCAGGTGTTGATAAAGATAAAAATGAATAAGGGAAATTTGTTTTGGGATATAGCCGCGCTGATTTAGATCACGCAGATGTGGAAAAACAGAATTTTGGGAATTTGCTTAAGAAAGGGGAGGGGATAAATTGCTGGAAATGAACGCTGTTGTGAAAGCGCTGAACTACTCTTAGATGTAATACTACACTAAAAAACGGGCCTTACAAGTACTTGATGCATGTAAAAACCACAGGCTCAGGGTGTGAACCTGTGGTTTGAGACTATTTACAGATGACTATCAATAAAGGCAGACAGCTGAGATTTGGCCAAAGCGCCTACTTTTTGAGCAGCTACAGTGCCATTTTTAAATAGGATCAAGGTCGGAATACCGCGAATGTTGAATTGGGCTGGAACACCTTGGTTCTCATCCACATTCATTTTTGCGATCTGTAATTTTTCGCCATATTCGCCAGCGAGTTCTTCTAGGATTGGCCCGATCATTTTGCAAGGACCACACCATTCAGCCCAGAAGTCGAGCAGAACAGGTTTATCGGACTTGAGGACGTCTTGTTCGAAAGAAGCGTCAGTTACATGTTTAATGCCGGCACTCATGAAAATTCCTTATTTAGACTTATTTAGCGAGTTATTTAATTATGGCGTTACAACGCTTATATTAGCAATAAGCAGAACGTTCTGCTCAAAATAGATAAATTACTCCATTAATGCCTCAGCCTTTCCCCACTATTGCAAAGCAAAAGCATCCGCTTGATTGGAGCATTACGCCCAATAGCCAAGCGCTGACCGAGCTGGCTAAAGGTATTTGGGATTGTGCAGTGCAAACCAATCAACGCCCTTTGGTGCTGCTGAGTACTGCTGGTCCACTCATTGGGGTAAGAGCAGCCTTAGAACAACACCGACCAAAAGATCTGCCTAGCAAGATTGCCTTCTTGCCGCAAGTCATTAGTTTTGCTGATTGGTTAGAAGCAGCGCCAGGTGCATGGAAGTTTCCGAAAAAACAAAGCGATCTAGAAAGATGGTTATCGGTCTATATCAATCTGCGCAAACATCCCAAGCTCAAAGCTTGGTTTAAAGCAGAGAGCAATTCGGGTGCGTGGGGATTGGCTCAAGCAGTTATTGATGCATGTGATGCCTTGTCTGAATTAGTGGTGCCCCAGTTGCAAGACGAGCTCAATACCTTATTAGAGGCGCACTCGCTAGATGCTCAAGCTTGGCTTAAAAAAGTGGAGCTTGTACTAGATCAGGCAGTTGCAAAAGCTTACGTAGGTCTCTCGCGTAATATCGTAGATGAAGAGTCTGCGGTCCTCTTAACATTCTGGCGCTACCTCACCAGCATTGGCGATCCTATTATTCGTAAGCATTTGGCCATGGCTACTCACCTGCAAGCAGCAAAAGAAAATGCAAAAAATAGTCCAGGCACAGCACGCCCATTTATCTGGGTGCAAACTGCAGACCCAAAGCCTGTAGATCAGGAGTTAATCGATAGCTACCTACGTGAGTACGCTCAATATGCGACAGTAGTACGCGTCAGTCTTGATTGGCAAACCGTTGCTTTATGGCCAGAGGCGCTTTGCGGGCAAGACGCCGAGGGCGAAATCGTTATTGCAGATACATCAGAAGAACAGCAGGTTGAGCGCAATATCAACTCAAGTCGTCATGAAGGCTGGCGCTTGCTAGCAGCAAGACGTTTTGAGGAGTTGGCATGGGTAGCGGCAAAATCAATCGAGTCGCATTTAGTCGATAAGAAGAAAAATATTGCGCTAGTAGCGCAAGATCGTTTGGCAGCACGCCGTGCACGTGCACTTCTAAGCCGCCTTGGGAATTCTCTTCGTATCCGTGATGAAACGGGTTGGAAGTTATCAACTACAAGAGCGGCAGCAGCATTTGATAGTTTGCTGGAGTTGATCCGTGCGCCTAAGGAAGGTCCTAGTGCGAACGTCTTACTCGAGTTTTTGCAAAACCCTTATTTTGATTTAGCGCGCAGCCTGCAAAATAGCCCCCAGGTTTGTGTTGACCTCATTACGCAGCTCGAAGATATCTTGCTTGCTAGTCAAGCAAAGTCTGGCTGGGAAACATTTATTGCTGCAATTGATAAAGCTAATGGATATGCCAGTACGCATGGCGGTTCACCAAATGAGCAGTTCATAAAATTAATCCAGTTTGCTAAAAAGCTGCATTTAGCTTGGCAGTCACCGCTTCTTGAATGCTCAAGTGCCTATGCCCAGCTTCAAAATAGCCTTGAGGAGGCTGGCATGGCTCAGCGACTTGAGAAAGATGCTGCCGGTAAGCAGCTTTTAGAGGTTCTTAAACGCTTCGATCTGAGTGGTGGGCCATACAAAGATCTGAAGATGCGATTACCAGAGTGGTTGAGTCTTCTCAAAACGGTGATCGAAGAAGCTGCTTATGAGGAGGCCGGCAAAGAAGCAGAGGCTACTTTGAGTATTTTGCCTCTCAGTTCAACACGCCTACGTGGATTTGATGCTGTAGTTGTCATAGGTTGCGATGAGCAACAATTGCCAGCATTTTCTGAGCCACCATTGTTTTTTTCGGATGCGCTCAATCGTTATCTAAAGTCATCGACTATTACTGCGCAATACATTCAACAAGCTCGAGATCTTTCTCAGCTATTAGTAACCTGTAAGAGCGTAGATTTAATTTGGCAAAGCAAGAGTAAAAGTGGTGAACCCTTAAGGCCATCTGCTTGGATTCAACGCTTACAAGTCGTGCTCAAAAAGAAAATTCCATGGGAAGTGGTGGAAGTAAAACTCAAGCCATTTGAAGGACAATCACAGCCTATTCAAAAATCGGTAAGTATTCCAGATCTAGATTTGAGAATCCCAACTACGGTTTCGCCAAGTGCCTATAAGGCTTTGAGAGATTGTCCTTATCGTTACTACGTAAGTAATTTATTGGGTTTGCGTAAGGTAAAAGAATTCGAAGAGGGCTTTGATGCCTCTTTGGCTGGCCAGACTTTGCATGCCCTATTGAGAAACTTTTTTCAGGCACTTAAAACGGAAGAAAAAAAATCGCACTCAACTATTCATGGCGGTTCGGATGCAAGACGTCAATGGATGATTGAGCATCTCATGAAGTTTTCTGACAAAGAATTCGAGAAGCTAATTGCTGGTGATGCCAGAATATTGGGAACTTTACGGGATTGGCAAAAACAGATACCCAGTTTTGTCGATTGGCAACTAAAGCGTGAGAATGAAGGTTGGCGCTACCATGATGCTGAGTTGTCTGTTGGTTTTACTTTGTCGATTACCGATCCCAACGGAATCAAGCAAGATATCCGGATTGCCGGGCGTGCTGATCGATTTGATATTCATGAGTCCGATGCCAGTGCAGCTGCGGTGATCGACTATAAAAACCAGAAGATAAAGAAAATTACTCAACGTGCAGAGAATATTCTGGATGATCCACAGTTATTGATTTATGCCAGGGGCGCAACCGAGAACCCTGTTGAAGCTCGCATTCCTGGGCGAGAGGTAGAGCAGGCCGAATGGGTCACTCTGAGAGCTGACGTGAAGGACGCAGAAAAGATTGTTCGAGTTCATCCAGTTGAGGATATGCCTGCAGTAATGGCGGAATTTTCCGAACAGGTAGTTAATGACTTGAATGATTTATGGGCGCGCAAACCCATGAAGGCATTCGCCCCCGATAGCGTATGTCAATACTGTGAAGCAAGAGGCGTTTGCAGAAAGGGAATGTGGTGAGCGATAAGTTAGAAACCGCCATAGCCTGCAATCCCGCTGAATCGGTAATTGTTTCCGCTTGCGCTGGAAGTGGCAAAACATGGCTATTGGTATCACGCATGATTCGTTTGCTACTAGCCGGCGCAAAACCACAGCAAATCTTGGCACTGACATTTACTCGCAAAGCTGCGCAGGAGATGCGCGATCGCCTTTATAAATTGCTAGAGGAGTTTTCTACCTGCGATGATGCTACCTTGATCAGTGAGTTGGTAGAGCGAGGTTTAGATGGAAAAGATGCCATTGCATTACTCCCACAGGCAAGAGCGCTGTACTTAAATGTATTAGCAAGCCCGCAGGCAGTTGTTATAGACACTTTCCATCGCTGGTTTGGCCGCCTATTGGGGGCTGCGCCTGTATCTGCGGAGGTTCAGCCAGGCTTTAGCTTGCGTGAGGATGCCAAGCGCTTGCAAGAAGAATGTATGGCGGATTGGTGGGGCGATTTACCTGATGATCTACAAAAGCACTACGACGTTTTGTTGGAAGAGTTTGGTGCGGTAGAGACTCAAAAATTCTTGATGGGTAACTATAGTCTTTTCAAGCAAAGAGGCGCATGGACATTTTTCCAAGAGTCTTGCAAGAAACAGCACATTAAACCGATTGAGTGCTTAGAAAGAATACTGCCGCATTTGGGAACCTTAAACCCCCTTGAGGCACTTTGGAGGCAACCCCAGACAAAAACGAATTTAGAGTTTCTCTATAAATGTTTTTGCAACGGAACTCCAACCCAAATAGGAAGCACCCCCTATATTGAGGAGGTCATCAAGGACCATATGGCAGGTGGATCCGTGATGGATATTGCTGATCAATGGGAGACATACTTTTTTACCCAAAAACGTACTCCATTAACTACTATTGCAAAGCCCTCCGTTCCTATGACTAAGTACATCAAGAGTATCGGTGGGGATCCTGATGAATTTACTGCGATTTGTCAGGGGTGGGTAGATGCCTATGAAGCCCTATTTGCGTGGCAGGGCGAGCATTTGATGCATATCTTAAATGATGCATGGTTTGCTATGAGTGAAGCAATGCTTGCTCATATGGAAAAAACTAAAGAAGCCATGCGCGTTCGGGACTTTGATGATTTAGAAATTGGCGTAAGCCAATTAATGGCGAGCCCCGATAATGCTGCCTATCTACAGGCCAGATTAGATGCTAGATATAAACATATTCTGATTGATGAGTTTCAGGATACCAATCCACTACAGTGGCAGATTTTGCGCGCTTGGTTAGCGGGATATGGCGATGATGGCTCAATGCCAAGCATTTTTATCGTGGGCGATCCAAAGCAATCGATTTATCGCTTCCGCCGTGCGGACCCAAGATTATTTGAGAGTGCCCGCATATTTTTAGAGACTAAGCTTAAGGCTAAAGCCCAAAATAAAAATACGACACGCCGTAATGCGCTTGCTATAAATGAAGCAGTGAATAAGATTTTCTTGGCAGGGCCTTTGCCTGATACCTATCGGTATACAAAACAGGAAACTGCCTGGAAACCTTTGTTAGAAGGCATTTCAGAGCACGACTACGCTGCAACTGGTGAAGCTTACCTATTGCCTTTGATAGAGCGCAAAGATCCGTCGATAGTAGAGCGAAATGGTACGGCGTTTGATGGCCCTATTGAGGATGCCGAGAGCACTACAAGTGTTCAGCAACGCTATGAAGAAGGGGAAGTCGTTGCTCGTTTGATTCATCACATCATAGCTACTCGCAAAGTGATGGATAAAAAAGATGGAAAAAACTTCTGGCGTGAGGCTAGGGGGAGCGATTTCATTTTATTGGTGAAGCGACGCCAATTTTTACCCCAATATGAAAAGGCTTTGCGTGATGCAGGCCTTGCTTATGACAGTTCGCGCTTAGGTGGTTTGTTAAATACTCTTGAGATCGATGATCTGATTGCGTTGTTAACGGTATTAGTTTCGCCAAGACATGATTTGCCTTTAGCGCAAGTATTGCGTAGTCCTATTTTTAGTTTTACTGAAGAGCAAATGCAAGAGCTCCGTAAGAGCATGGCTGACGGATTTTCATCATGGTGGGATGCTTTGCAGGCTAGCCAGAATCCACCAATACAAAAGGCTGCGCGGTATTTAGAACATTGGCGTGGTCTGGGCGAGGTATTGCCTGTGCATGACTTGTTAGATTTGATTTATCACGAGAGTAATTTACGAGTGAGTTACGCCATTTCTGCGCATGATCTAGCTCGTGCACAGGTGTTAGCTAATTTAGACGCCTTTTTAGAGCTCGCTTTAAATCAGGATGGTGGACGCTATCCTAGTTTGAGTCGCTTTATTGATGAAATGAATGCGATGCGGCGTGGTGATGATGATGAAACGCCGGATGAGGGAGATGTAGAAGCGGAAACTGAGACTGATACTGATGATGATATTGGCGAGGTAGATCTAGATAGTGAGATGTCAGATGAGGAGCGGCATCGACGTGTGCGCTTAATGACAATTCATGGTGCAAAGGGATTGGAGGCGCCGTTTGTTTTCATCCTTGATGCCAATAATACGGAGTGGAAAGCGCCGCACCGAGGGGTGTTGTTAGATTGGCCACCAGAGCAGAATAGTCCAACCCATCTTTCTATGTATACCGCTAAAACTCTAACAGGCGAACGTAGCGTGGTATTTAAAAAAGAGGGTGAAGTCAGTCAGAATGAAAACTGGAATTTGCTCTATGTGGCAATGACCAGATCTAAACAAGGCTTATGGATTAGCGGTGTCGCAGCGAAGTCAAAATCTGGAATTAAAGAGCGCTCTTGGTATGGCAGGGCCTTGGCAGCAGGTATACCTACATTAGATATTGATGCACTCAACCTTCCAAGTGTTGCAATAGATACAAAAGAGATTGAAGTTGAGCGTGGCAGCATGCCATTTAAGATTGATCACTTTCAAGTTGAGTGGGGTAGTGCAATCACTACCCATCAAGAGCATCTTGCCAAGATTGAGAGTGGTGCATTAGCTCAAGAGTTGAGGGCGAAAGCTTTGGAGCAAGCAAAAGAAGAGCCGGATCCAGAAACCTTAGAAGAGGGTACAAACTTCCACAAGCTGCTCGAGTTCATTACCCCAGACTCCGCCAATCAAAACAAGCCAGCTATGCCAAGTGAGCAAGAGCTCATGAACTGGCTTGGTGTTGATCAGGGGGGCGCAAACAAACTTATTGCACACGTCCAAAAAGTACTCACAACCCCAAAGTTAAAATACTATCTGACCTCAGGCGAGTGGGTGCAGGCTTGGAATGAGTTGGATATCGCTAGTGAACAAGGCAAGAGCTACCGCATGGATAGATTGGTTGAGTTTGATGATCACTTGGCCATCATCGATTACAAGCTCACCATCCCAGAAGTAGGTGGTGAGAAGTATGAAAAGTATCGCAAGCAGTTACAGGGCTACCAGGCTGAACTCACGCGCATCAGAAAAGACAAAACAAACAAGGCTTACTTGATTTCATCTAAGGGCGAGATGGTTGAGGTGAAGTAAGGCATAAAGCGCTATTATTGAATCATGGAACGCTTCCCCATCATTATCGAACTAGTAGAAACTGTGCAGCCTTGGATCTTCCGGGCCAGCGTTTATCTCTCCAATGCCTTTCTAGATGATCCGGCAATTCTGGCATTTGCTTTTTGCTAAAACAGAAAGCAGGCGCCCAAATAAAAAACCACCGCATCGGTGGTTTTTTATTTGGGGCTAAAGAATTACCTTACTTAATCATCCCTGCATTCTTGGCATCGTCCATCGCTTGAGCTGTTTTCTCTTTCATGAATGCTGGCATCTTTGCCAAAGGAACATCCACAATTACAAAGCCAGCATCCTCTAATTTCTTCTTGGTTTCAGGATCGGCATTGAGCTTTGCAAAGTAGTCAGACATCTTTTGTTGTAGCACCAGTGGAGTGGCTTTAGGAACCGCTACACCACGATACGCACCGTCCACCCAGTTCAGACCCAGCTCTTTGAACGTTGGTACATCCGGTAGAGCGGGGTTACGCTTCTCAGTCGCAATCGCCAGCGTACGCACCTTGCCTTTTTGCTGAATGGCTAATGGTAGATATCCCATGGCGCCATCCACGTGCATTCCAATCAAAGCAGTAATCAAATCACCCGTACCTTTAAAAGGAACGTAATTGATTTTGACACCAGCCAACTTATTGAGACGCTCAACAGCCATATGATTGGCCGAGAACTGGGCCGAGCCCGCTAAAGATAGCTTACCCGGCTCTTTCTTCGCTGCAGCAATAAATTCTTGATAGGTTTTGTAAGGGCTATCCGCAGAAACCATCAAAGCATCTGGAGTGAAGTGGTAATAGTAGATCGCATTAATGTCCTCAGTTTTGTACTGAATACCCTCCTGAAGAGGCTGCAAAATCGTATGGGGAATATTGACGCCCACCACTGTTGTGCCATCAGCGGGGTAGGTATTGAGGGCACTCCATACCAAGGCGCCACCAGCACCAGCGCGATTCATGACCACCATGGGCTGCTTAAATTTCTTGGCAGAGATGTCGGCTTGGTAGCGTGCTACTAAATCAGATTCACCGGCAGCAGGAAAAGGAATGATGTACTGAATGGTTCTATCAGGGAAGGGCTGGGCACTTGCTCCCGATAGTAAGCCGCAAGAAATCAAACAGGTGCCCAGTAAAACGCGAAGCAATGGAAATAGTTTCATTTAGAAATCTCCTCAATCACTGCGTTGGTGACATCACTCATCATGGCTGTGCCGCCTAAATCACGGGTATGCAACTTCGGATTGGCCGTGACTTTTTCAATCGCGGCCATGAGTTTTGCTCCGAGAGCTTTCTCGCCCAAGAAGTCGAGCATCATCACTGCAGACCAGAAAGTGCCAATTGGATTAGCGAGGCCTTTACCCATGATGTCAAATGCAGAACCGTGAATCGGTTCAAACATCGATGGATAGCGGCGTTCTGGATCAAGGTTGGCAGTTGGCGCAATACCTAAACTACCTGCTAGTGCTGCAGCCAAATCACTCAACACATCTGCATGCAAGTTGGTCGCCACAATGGTGTCTAAAGATTCTGGGCGATTCACCATGCGCGCCGTTGCCGCATCAACCAATTCTTTGTCCCAAGTAACATCTGGAAAATCTTTAGCAACGATATTGGCGATTTCATCCCACATCACCATGCCATGGCGCTGCGCATTCGATTTAGTAATAACGGTGAGATGTTTACGGGGGCGTGATTGCGCTAACTTAAAGGCAAAGCGCTGTACACGTTCCACGCCAACGCGGGTCATGATGCTCATATCAGAAGCCACTTCAATCGGATGACCTTGATGTGCTCTACCACCTACGCCAGAGTATTCGCCTTCGGAGTTCTCGCGCACGATCACCCAATCCAGTTGGCCGGGCTTGCAGTTGCGTAGCGGTGTTTCAATACCAGGAAGAATGCGAGTAGGGCGCACGTTTGCATACTGATCAAAGCCTTGGCAGATTTTGAGGCGCAAGCCCCACAAAGTAATGTGGTCCGCAATGTTGGGATCACCAGCCGAGCCAAACAAGATGGCATCTTTAGAGCGCAAAGGCTCAAGGCCATCGTCGGGCATCATAATGCCGTGCTTGCGGTAGTAATCACCACCCCAATCAAAGTGCTCAAACTCAAAAGCGACTTCAGGATGTTTTTTGCTTAAGGCGGTTAAAACCTTTTCGCACTCAGGAATTACTTCTTTGCCAATTCCGTCGCCCGGAATGGACGCTATCTTGTACGTCTTCATGTGTCTCCTACTGTTTTTATATGGGCTATTTCAGTAATAGCCTCTAGAGCCATTATGCAATCCCTTGCCCCCTAAAGGCATCAAAACAACAAAAACAGCCTCATTTTTACGGTTTTTACATGTACTGTATAAACATACAGTATATTAATGACTATGACACATCAAATGAATCCTGCCAAAGTAAGTCTTAGCCAAGAACCACAAGCCTTGGCGGGGCATTTTGCCGTCTATGAGCTCAAGCTCTTGAGTCACCGGATTTCAGCTGGATTCCCTAGTCCGGCAGCAGATTACGCCGAAGACGGCCTAGATCTGAACCATTATCTGGTCCAAAACAAGCCAGCCACCTTTATGTTCACCGTGAAGGGTGACTCGATGCTGGGTGCTGGGATTTGTGATGGTGACAAGGTAGTGGTTGACAAAGCCCTAAAACCAAAACACAAAGATATCGTGGTGGCGGTGGTTGATAGCGAATACACCATTAAGCGTTTGTATCAATTGCGTGGTCGCATTGAGCTTCAAGCGGAAAACCCCAACTATCAAGCCATCACCTTTAATGAGGGTAGTGAGTTACAAATTTGGGGAGTGGTAGTTGGGGTAGTACGCAAGTACAGTAACGCGAGTACGAGATATAGCAAAGGTACACAGTGATGAGCGCACGTTCTGAAGATTCGCTAAGCCCACTTTTTGCACTCGTTGATGTGAATAACTTCTATGTTTCTTGCGAGCGTGTGTTCCAGCCGAAGTTAGAAGAGGTGCCAATGGTGGTGCTCTCGAATAATGATGGTTGTGCAGTAGCACGTAGTGCTGAAGTCAAAGCACTGGGCGTGAAGATGGGGGCACCTTGGTTTCAGATGCAAGAGCTGGCTAAAAAGCATGGTATCAAGGCTTACTCATCCAACTACACCTTATACGGCGATATGAGTAGCCGTGTAGTGCAAGCGCTCAGAGCCTTTACGCCAAATTTAGAGGTTTACAGTATCGATGAGAGTTTTCTGCAAATTGAAACTGTCCTAAAGCAATACCAGGACACAGTTGAATTGGGTCAAAGGATTAAGCAGCAAGTAAAAGACACAACGGGCTTGCCGGTCTGCGTGGGCATTGGTGCGAGCAAGACCTTAGCGAAGCTGGCTAATCACTTAGCTAAGAAACACAAACAGTTTGCTGGAGTCTGCGATGTCAATGCCATGGCTAAACCAGAACTCTATCAATGGATGAGCGAGACTGAAGTAGGTGAAGTATGGGGTGTTGGCAGACAAATCGCTAAAAAACTCAAAGCTCAACATATTCAGAGCGTATTCGATCTCTTGCAGGCCTCGCCCCAAGCGATGCGTCAGCAATTTGGCATCGTGATGGAGCGCCTTTGCTATGAGCTACGCGGCACATCTTGTCTGCAACTCGAAGAGGTAGCGCCAGCCAAGCAACAAATTATTGCCTCACGTAGCTTTGGAAAACCAGTTACCAGTCAAGCGGAGCTTGCTGAAGCGGTTGCCACCCACGTAGCACGAGCAGCCGAAAAATTGAGAACTCAAAATAGCATTACGGGCGCGCTCACAGTATTTATTCAGACTAACCCGTTTAAACAAAACGAGCCACAGTACTACCAAAGCGTCACTATTCCGCTCGCAGATGCAACAGACAACACGCTAGCATTAACCAACGCAGCGCTGGCAGGTCTTAAGAAAATATATCAACCTCACTTTCGTTACAAGAAAGCGGGCGTCATTCTGAATCTGATTGGCGATAAGCCAAGCGTACAGCAATCCTTATTTGAGGATATCGAAAGTAAAGGAAAGTCAGCACATCTCATGAAAGCCATGGATGAGATCAACAATCGCTTTGGTAATGCAGCAATCCGATCTGCGGCTGCAGGAACAAATAGCAGTAAACAAGAGTGGCAAATGAGATCGAGCAATAAATCGCCGAACTACACCACCAAGTGGGATGAGTTACCAGTAGCTAGATAAATGTAATAAAAAACAATACACAAAGGAGAAGCAAATGGACTTACTAAATAACTTTAATGGAATCTCTCTCGCCGTGATCATGGTTCTGTCATATTGGGCGGTATTGAAAAACACCAAGCGGCATGCAGGTGAAACGAAGCAAGTATTGAACGGTACTTATCGGTAAAGTAGTAGCCAGAAAAGAGGCGGTAGGTAGAGGGGGAATAAGGAAATCACGGATTCCTTATTCCCTTGTTATTGTTCGTTCCCGACAACTGAATATCTTCGGTATCAGAGTTTTCTTGTAGCGAAATCATCTCCTACCTCTTTCACTTATTTACTCAAACTTCTACGCTGAGCTCTTCAATATGGAGGAGGGCTTGTTTTGCGAGTTTCTATTGAGTGTTCTCATAAGCAGTTGCAACTATTCAGAGTTTCATTAGACGCAAGAACTGTCCTAGTTTTGGCAATTATTTGGATGATTTGGGGAATTTTCAGGATTCTGAAGATCTGCTTTTAATATGGGGGAGGGTGGATGAGCCAAACCCCCGGCACTGGCAGAAAATGGGTTTGGCTGCTTCGTTCCCGACCTGACCAGGTTATCCAACCCACCATGCGGGGAGGCCCATCCAATTCCATTTTAGCTTGTTAGAATGTAAGACATGACAGCATTGGCATTAGCCCGTTCGTGGCGCCCCAAAACATTCTCTGAGTTGGTAGGACAAGACCATGTGGTTAAGGCCTTAACCCATGCCTTAGATCAAGGGCGCTTACATCATGCGTGGCTCTTTACGGGCACTCGTGGGGTAGGTAAGACCACAATCGCTCGCATTATGGCTAAAGCACTCAATTGCACTGGAGCCGATGGCTCAGGCAAGATGACTTCAGAGCCTTGTGGAAAATGCCCAGCTTGCCTAGAGATTGATGCTGGTCGTTTTGTTGACTATATCGAGATGGATGCTGCAAGCAATCGTGGTGTTGACGATATTGCCGCTCTCCTTGAAAAAGCAGCATATGCACCAAGCAACGCTCGCTATAAGGTATACATGATTGACGAGGTGCATATGCTCACCAATCATGCCTTCAATGCCATGCTGAAAACTCTGGAAGAGCCACCAGAGCACGTCAAATTTATTCTGGCAACCACGGATCCACAAAAGATCCCAGTCACCATTTTGTCTCGTTGCTTGCAGTTCAATCTCAAGCAAATGCCAGTACCGCTCATCGTTGAGCATTTGGAAAAAGTACTCGCCGCAGAAAAAGTTGAATATGAAGTTAATGCATTAAGAGTCCTCGCTAAAGCGGCCCAAGGTTCCATGCGTGATGCCTTATCACTTGCTGACCAGGCAATTGCTTATGCTGCTGGAAAAGTAAGCGAAGAGTCTGTGCGTGGCATGCTCGGCACATTAGATGATGCTTATCTTATTCGTATTCTGGATTGCTTAATTGCTAAAGACGGTGCAAGCCTCCTTGCTGTTGCTAACGAGATGGGTGAGCGCAGCATGTCTTTCTCATTAGCGCTGCAAGACTTATCAAGCCTCTTGCAAAAAATTGCAGCAGCGCAAGTTGTCCCAGAATCCGTATTGGATGATTGGCCAGAAGCAGGCGAGATTCGTCGCTTAGCTACGCAACTCACTAAAGAAGAAGCACAACTCTTCTACCAAATCACCATTACTAGCCGTCCTGACTTGTCACTCGCGCCAGACGAGCAGACTGGCTTCGCCATGACGCTCTTGCGTATGTTGGCTTTTCGTCCAGGCAATGGTGGAGGTAGCTCCGCCCCAACTCCATCAGCTCCGCCAGTAAATACAGTACGTCCGGCTGCTGCAACAGCTCCAGCGGCTAGAGCCCCTGCAGCTAAAACAGCGGCACCCCCTGCTAGCAAGCCTGTTGCTCCTACTCCAGCGCCTGCTGCCGCAGCTGCTCCGGTTGGCAATTCAGCAGAGCGCCCTGATTGGCATGGCTTGATGCGTCAATTACCAGTTAAAGGCTTGGTGCAACAGTTGGCATTTCAGACAGAGTTACAAGATTGGAATGATTCAGCAGCGGGTGTGCGTGCAACTATCGTTACACCAATGCCACAGCTAGCTTCCGAGGCTTCTGTTGCAAGATTGGCTGATGCACTGACTGCATATTTTGGTAAGTCAGTGAAGATCGTGATTGAAAAAGGTGAGGTGGAGGGCAAGACAGTTGCTAAGGTTGATGCCCAGATTCATCAAGAAAAAAGAATGAATGCTGAGCAAATGATTGCTGCCGACCCATTTATTCAACAATTAGAAAAAGAGTTTGGGGCTAAGGTAGTTGGCGGCTCAGTGAAGCCCCTGTAATTTAAATTCAGTAACTCATAAGTACTCAACATAAGCACTAAGGAATAAAGCGATGATGAAAGGTGGACTTGCCGGCCTCATGAAACAGGCTCAGCAGATGCAAGAGAAAATGAAAACTGCGCAAGCCGAGTTGGCTGCGCTAGAGGTGACTGGCCAAGCTGCGGGCGGCTTAGTTAAAGTCACTATCTCTGGCAAATACGAACTGAAGCGTGTGCAAATTGATCCAGGTGCGATGGATGATCGTGAGATGTTAGAAGATTTGATCGTTACTGCTTATACAGAAGCATTTAAGCAAGTAGAGGCGGCTAGTGCGCAAATGATGTCTGGTGCGACTGCTGGTATGCCAATGCCCCCTGGCTTTAAGTTACCTTTCTAATTTCATTGATTTAATTCACTTATGGCACGCATAGAGGCACCTGTTGATGCACTCGGTCGTTTGATCGAGGCATTGCGTGTGCTGCCAGGTGTTGGCCCTAAGTCTGCTCAGCGCATGGCCTTTTATCTTTTGCAACATGATCGCAATGGCGCTGCAGTACTGGCCCAATCATTGGGTGAAGCGGTAGAGACTGTCGGCCACTGCGCGCGTTGCAATACTTTTTCTGAAACGCAGATTTGTAGCACTTGCGCAGATGAGCGTCGTGATCCATCCTTACTTTGCATAGTGGAGACGCCTGCTGATCAAGTGATGGTGGAGCAGACCTTAAGTTTTAAAGGCAACTACTTCGTTCTCATGGGTCGTCTCTCGCCACTCGATGGTATGGGGCCTAATGAAATTCATTTTGATCGTTTACTCACTCGTATTGAAAATCCAGATACTGGCGTACCCATACGGGAAGTAGTATTAGCGACTAATTTCACGAGTGAAGGTGAGGCTACTGCTCATTACATTGGGGAAGTGCTTAAAGCTAAAGGTATCAAAGTCACCCGTATTGCAAGAGGCATTCCCGTAGGCGGCGAACTCGAGTATGTTGATGCGGGAACTCTGGCTAGGGCTTTAATGGATCGCCGCTAATTTGCTGGTTTCTATTGAGTTGTCATAGTCATTCATTGATGATGCGAATTCTGCCTCGGGTATTGCAAAAAGAACCATCTATGTGAAGGCAATCCTGATCTACAAGTCAATATGCTCCAGGATATTTTGGCAAGTAGAGCAGAGATGAATCTCAATAAGTTAAGTCAATTTCGTTTTGGGCAGCCTAGCTAAATATCCCTTGAGTACCCAGTAAGTTGTTTTCAGAGCATGGTGCCATCCCCTGTGCACCAAGCTCTAATTACCAATCTGTCATTCCATTGCCATAAAGACTAGGTAAATTGCTTATTTTTGGGGATAATTTGCCTGCAGCATCCTTGGTCTTCAATTTCAAGCTTGCCCGGCTTTCCCCTGTCGGTGTATTTACTTTGGCTTTGATTGAGCCGGCATCCTAATTAGAAGTTGTGAATGACCCGCAAGTTTTACTTACTCCTCCTGTTGAGCATTTTGTGTACTTCTGCATTTGCGCAAAGAGCAGGGTCAGGCGCTGACCAAATCGCGAGTTTTGCGGATGACATTTCATGGCTGCCAACAGAAGGTGAGATTTTTGGCCTGCCTGTAAACGTACACGGTCAAACAACCTATATTAATCAGCGTTACAACAATTTCACATCTTCATACTCTGGCCAAAATAGTATGAGTGAGCTGAAATCCATGAGCTATACCTGGTCTGGTACTTTGTTTTTGGGTTCTCGCTTAGCGCCAAACACAGATGTGTATTTCAATCCAGAAGTCGTTTCTGGCGTACCTTTTTCTGGCTTAGTTGGTCTAGGTGGTTTTACGAACGGCGAAGCAACAAAGGCAGGCGGCGCTCAGGCCAAGTTTTATTCTGCACGCGCATTTCTGCGTCACACTATTAATCAAGAGGGTGATAAGGTTTTGCTGGAGAATGATGCAAACCAAATTACGCAAACCGTAAGCAGCAATCGCATCGTAGTAACTGCTGGACAGTTTTCCACTTTAGATATTTTTGATGATAGTCGTTATGCTAAAGATCCTCGAGTTCAATTTATGAACTGGGGCAATATGACCTACCTTGCGTATGACTACTCTGCTGATGCACGTGGCTACAGCACTGGCTTAGCAGGTGAGTGGTATCTTGAGAATTGGGTCTTGCGCGCCTCTCGCATGCTCGCACCTAAGAACCCCAATGGTCGTGATTTGAACTGGCAAATCTTCAATACTTATGGCGATCAAGTTGAGGTTGAGCGTCAACACAATATTGCTGACTTGCCTGGAAAGCTCAGCGTACTGGCGTATCGCAACAGAATGATCTTGGCACGCTTTCAGGATGCGACCAACTATGTCAACGCAAACAATGCGCAAGGTACACAGGCAATTAATAATGTTCGCACTAACTACCAATACAAAACAGGTATTGGTATCAATGGTGAACAAGCCTTGACCAAAGATCTCGGTATCTATGGTCGCGCATTTACCTCCGATGGGCATACAGAAACCATGTCATTTACTGAGGCAGATAACTCGCTTTCAGTTGGTATGGGTCTGAATGGAACAAGTTGGAAACGGCCGAGTGACAGTATCGGAATCTCGATGATGCAAAACGGCCTCTCGAGTTTTAGAAGAGGCTATTTGCAAGCTGGTGGCGTGTCTTACTTTATTGGTGACTATGCAGGTCCTTCACAAACGATCTCGTATCGCCCAGAAAGAATTGGTGAGGTGTACTACAACGCCCTAGTGGTCAAAAATGTATTGGCGGGATTGAACTTTCAGCACATTAGTAATCCAGCCTACAACTCAGCCCGCGGCCCTGTAAATATTGTGTCTTTCAGGATCCATGCCGAGTTTTAAAGGTTTTGTAGATCATGAGCTTAATTATTATCTTTAGAATCAATAAGATAGCAATTTTCAATAATTCGACTTTTGCCTTTTGTACCCTATAATCCTTTAAACCCCCTTTAGTAGGCATTGCAAGCCATAAATGTGTACCAGGGGCTATAAAAACAGCATTTTTATTGATTTAGAGGCAGCTGCATTTGTTGATTCTCAGTACACGTAAAACGAGCGTAGTAAATCTACTCAAAAGTATTGCACTCTTTGCAATAACTGCTTTTGCTTTCTCGGTATTTGCGCAAACATCCGCTGATAACGCCCCTGCTAGCGTCACTGTGCAATCAGGCGATTCTTCTTTAGCATCGCCACCATCGATCGGCGCGCAACTGAGTGCCCAAGACCAGAGTTCAAAGGCGGCAGAATTATTTGCGCCGGTAACCAAAGCCAATACGCCTAAGATTTATACGAAGCCTGTTTCAAATGGCCCAATGGAGATGGACTTACGCCAACTGTGGAGTGAGCTCAAACTCAATAACCCACAATTGTCTTCATTGCGTGAATCTTATCTCTCTGCTAAGGCAACGGTACCTCAGATTGCAGCACCAGCAAATCCACAGGTCGGCTTGGTGTGGTCTGGTATGCCAGTCAATTCACCATTTGCATTGGGTGGTGCGAATACGCCTTCAGCAGCAAATCCCAATGGAATCAGCAGTAATAATGCAATTTCTGTAGCACAACCTTTTCAGTTTCCAGGCAAGAAAAGTCTTGCGGCAGACATTGCTGATACCAATGCAGAGGCACTCTTAGCCAGCTCTGAGTCGACTTACTTGCAATTGGGGGCACAGCTTTCTACTTTGTATTACAACGCACTGGCGGCTCAGAAGCAGTTGCAGGTTTTGAAAGAGTCTGTCATGCGCCTGGAGATGGTGAAGAATGTTGCTAAAGCACGCTACGCTAATAATGCTGCGGCTTATGTTGAATATCTCAATGCTCAGGTCGCACAAAGTGCAGCACAAGCAGATCAGTTCAATGTTGAGCGCCAATTACAAGTTGGACTGAATAACATCAATACTTTGGTAGGTCGCCACTCACGTGAGAAATTGGTGCTGCGCGGTGATGTGCGCCGCGCTATGAATAGTGTGCCCACACTAGTTGAGTTAGAGGACTACGCAGAATCAAGCCATCCCTCCTTAAAGAGCTCAGCATTGCAATTAGATGCTGCACGCAAGGGCGTTGCACTTGCAAAGAAGGCATATTTGCCAGACTTTCAGGTAATCGGGTCTTCTTACACGCCACGCGGACCATTTGCTGCTAACAATGGCGCGATGTTCTATCAGTTCGAATTAGATCTAATAATTCCCTTATATTTCTTTACTAAAGAAAAGTATGGTGTAGAGCAGGCGCAGCGTAATCAAGCGGCTGCTGAAGCAGGTAACATTTCCAATCGACAGCAAATTGTGCTGGCGGTAAACACTGCTTATGCTGCTTACGAGCAGGCTAAGACCCAAACCCAATTTTTGAGGGAGCGTCAAGTGCCCCAAGCGGATGCTGCTTATAAAGTAGGATTAATACAGTATTCCAATAATGGCCAAGGTTTTAATGATTTGTTGACAGCGCAAACCCAATTGCGTAGCTTGGAAGTTCAGTTAGCTTTGGCTGAGGCAAATTTACTGCAGGCTCAGGCGGTATTGCTCGTCTCTGCAGGTAAAGAACCTTTTTAAGGAGTTGTTTTGAAGGACAAGTTAATTAAAATTCTGAGCCGAACTTCTGAGGAGTTGAAGAAGTTAAAGGCTAAGTTTATTGCTCGAATTGAGGCCAATACGAATGAAATACATCGTTCTTATTGGGCTCTCCCACTGGAAACCCGTGCTCGACTTCGTTTGGCCATTATTTGCGCATCCATTCTGATGCTTGGTATTGTCATCGGATTATTTGTAAACGTGAATCGCCCCGTCAAGTTAGATAAAACAGTAAAGTCTGTGAGCGTTGAGGGTACGGGCGCTATGGAATTAAAGCTTCCAGGGATTCAGCTTAATCCCAGTATTTATGTTTTTCAAGATACTACTGTGGTTAAGGTTCCTGTAGAGCTTAAGGTTCCTGGGCGCTTAGCATTTAATGCTGAAAAAGCAAAAGTGCTTTCTGCAAGAGCGCCGGGTAGAGTTGAGAGGATCTATGCCTTTGATGGGGCTCCTGTAGAGGTTGGCACGCCAGTGATAGAACTTTATAGCCCTGAATTTTTGTCTGCTCAGCAGGAATACCTTTTGTCATCCAAGACCGCAAAGATCTTGGAGGTTAATAAAACAATGAGCGATCTTTTGGGTGATGCGCAAATCACGCAACAAGCTGCAGGGAATCGCATGCGCAACTTGGGTGCAAGTGAAGGCGACATTAAATCGCTTGAAAAAACTGGCAAGACCCAGACTAATCTCATCATGCGTTCACCGCTGCAGGGTGTTGTGGTGAAGCGTGCTGTTGAGCCTGGTTCGATTGTGAGTGCTGGCGACGTATTAGTCTCTCTCGCTAATCCAAAAGAACTTTGGTTCTTGGGCAATATATACGAGCAAGATATTCGCAAGATCCAAAAAGGGCAGACGATGATTCTTCGATCAGAGTCTTATCCAGACAAAGAGTTTATCGCTACAGCCAATTACATTGCGCCAGCGATTGATCCAGAAACGCATGCTTTGCTGATTCGCTGTGATGTTGAGAATACCGACGGACTTCTGCGTCCTGATATGTACGTTAGTGCACGCTTAAAGACCGCCGAAACTGAGGCAGTAGTTGTGCCTCAATCTGCCATTGTGCGTGTACGTGAAATGCGTTACGCCATTATCAAAACAGGACCCGATACTTATCGGAGATTCCTAGTAAAGGGTTATGACCTGGATGGTAAAAAGTTTGCTGTAACCGAGGGCTTGGAGCCTGGCATGAAAGTTTTAACTGATGGCGCGGTCTTATTAAACGACCGCTTTGCCAAGCAGGAGGAATAAGTGAGTTTCGTTACCTCCTTCATTCGGGGAGTTTTAGAAAAGCGCGTCATTATTCTTGCGGCTGCAGTAGTGCTATTGATTTTTGGCGCATTTAGTTTAAAGCAGTTACCAATTCAGCCATATCCTGGCGTTGCTCCGCTGACAATTCAAGCGATTTCACAGTGGCCTGGCAGGAGTACCACTGAGGTAGAGCAGCAAGTTACGATCCCTGTGGAAAATGCCTTGGCCGGTATTCCGGGGGTAAAAACTTTTCGCTCCGTATCTTTGTTTGGCTTGTCAGTTGTAACCTTAAAGTTCAACGACAATGTGGATCCATTTAAAGTCCGCCAAATTTTTTCAACCAATTTAGGTAATGTAGCTTTTCCACCAGGCGTTAGCTCCAGCGTTAGCCCTGACTCAGATGCTACTGGCGAGATCTTGCGCTATCAGGTGATTTCTGATTACGCTTCACCTACACGTTTAAAGACATTGCAAAACTATGAAATCTATAAAGAGTTAAAGCAAACTCCGGGTATTGCAGACGTTTCCTCATTTGGCGGCAAGATCCGACAGTATCAAGTCATCGTAAGCCCCGAGAGCCTGCAGTCCAAAGGGGTTACTGTTGCGCAATTAATTGAAGCGCTCTCTAGGGCGAATGACAATACTGGCGGTGGTGTTCTGCCAAGCGGTGAACAACAGTTTGTAGTACGTGGCGTTGGTCTATTGCGCAATATTGATGACATCAAACAGGTTGTCATTGCTGTGAACAAGGGTATTCCTGTTCGTATTGGTGATGTAGCTACGGTAGAAATTGGTAATGCGCCCCGCTTGGGGCTATTCCAGTTTGACAACAATCCTGATTCAGTAGAAGGAATTGTTTTTTTGCGTCGCGGTGAAAATGCTTCTGAAGTATTGGCTAGAGTGCGCGAACGAATCGATAACATTAACAGTCATATATTGCCCCCTGGCATTCAGATTAAACCTTTCTATGATCGTCAAGTACTCCTAGACATCACAGTGGGTACTGTAAAGCACACCATGTTCTTTGGTATCACGATGGTACTTGCCTTACTCTACGTTTTCTTGGGAAATTTGCGCGCTGCTGCAATTGTTGCTGCGGTGATTCCGCTCGCTCTATGTTTCTCCTTCATCATGATGTATCTCTTTAATGTGCCAGCTAACCTTATCTCTTTGGGTGCAATTGATTTTGGTGTGATTGTGGATGCGGCCGTAATCATTACAGAGAACGTCATGCGCCATCTAGAAGAAGGCGGTAAGCGTGTAAATCAAAGTATTATTTTGGCTACTAGCGAAGTCCAGCGCGCGATGGTCTATTCCACAAGCATCATTATTGTTGCGTATTCACCATTGTTCTTAATGGGCGGCGTTGAAGGCATTATCTTTAAGCCAATGGCTTTCACTATGGGTTTTGCTCTGGTAGCCTCGATTATTCTCAGTCTGACATTCCTACCTGCATCGATGTCATACGTCTTCGGTAACAATTTTAGTCATACGCCACCAAAATTTATAGGTTGGATGTTAGCTCACTACCGTCCTTTATTAAGGAAATGGATGGATCATCCACGCCATGTCATTACGGTTTCTATTTTCATTTTGGGCGTGACGCTATTGAGCGCTACCAGACTGGGAACAGCGTTCTTGCCAACCTTAGAAGAAAACAATATCTGGTTACGCGTAACACTACCAAATACAGTAGATCTTAATTACTCTATTAAGGTGGCTAATCAGTTGCGTGAAATTTTCTTAAAGCAGCCTGAGTTAGAGAAGGTTGCAGTCCAGATTGGGCGCCCCGATGATGGCACTGACTCTACGGGTGTCTTTAATCAAGAATATGGCTTGTATTTGAAATCTCCCGAAGAAATGCCAAAGGGAACAAGTAAGCATTTGCTAGTTCAGCATCTTCAGGCCGAGCTTGGAAAGATTCCTGGAATTAACTTTAGTTTTTCTCAATACATTCAAGATAACGTCAATGAGGCTTTATCTGGCGTTAAGGGCGAGAATTCAGTCAAAATCTATGGGGCAGATCTAGATGTCTTGGCAGATAAGGCGCACGATGTAGTTGCACAATTAAAGAAGGTGCGCGGTATCGAGGATGAGAACGTTCTTAAAGAATTAGGGCAACCTACCTTAAACATTCAAATTGATCGTGAGAAGTCTGCGCGCTATGGTGTGAATGTCGCAGACATTCAAACTGTTGTTGCCAATGCTATTGGTGGTGCGCCAGTAACCAACTTCCTTGAAGATGAAAAAACATTTGGGATTGCCGTGCGCTTGAACGAGGCTAGTCGAAATGATATTCCCGATGTCACCAACTTGTTAGTTGATGCACCAAATGGGCAAAAAGTACCTTTGGGAATGGTGGCCAACGTCAGGCTGACAGATGGACCTTTCTTTATCTATCGTGAATCAGGAAAGCGCTACATTGCAGTGATTTTCAGCGTACGCGGCCGAGATTTGGGTAGTGCTGTCGAAGACGCTAAGTATTTGGTTGAAAAGAATGTCAGTTTGCCAGCCAACTATATGATTTCTTGGGATGGCCAGTTCAATCAAATGAAAGCCGCTCAACAAAAGTTGATGGTCATCATTCCATTAACTTTAGTGGCAATTTTCTTGCTCTTAGTTGCTGCTCTGGGCAACTTCCGAGATGCTGTCATTGTTTTGATTAATGTTCCTTTTGCCGCCATTGGGGGAATCATTGCACTTCACTTGGGTGGTGAGACCTTGAGTATCTCCGCACTATTTGGCTTTCTCTCATTATTCGGTATCGCGATTCAGGATGGCGTAATTCTAGTCTCTTATATCAATAAGACGGTAGCTGAAGAACATGGTGCCATGAAAGATGCCATGGTAGATGGCGCTGCCTTACGTGTTCGCCCTGTCATGATGACTGCGATGTTGGCTGGCCTAGGTCTATTACCTGCAGCTCTCTCTCATGCTATTGGATCTGAAGCGCAGCGCCCATTAGCCTTGGTAATTGTCGGCGGCATGGTCACCACCACCATCTTGACGCTCTTGGTATTGCCGGTGATTTACGCAGCTATGAAATCACGCGGTAAGCATTCTCCTGGGCTGGTGTGATGTCAAGACTACCGCACATTCTGGTTTCTAACGATGATGGCTACCTCGCTCCTGGCTTATTGGCTTTGGTAAACGCCGTACGTCCACTAGGCCGCATTACCGTGATTGCGCCTGAGCAAAATCACAGTGGAGCCTCAAATTCATTAACCTTATCTCGACCGCTATCGATTCACCGAGTAGCGGGTGGCGACCGAGATGGCTACTTCTTTATCAATGGCACGCCAACGGATTGCGTGCATGTGGCCATGACTGGTTTCTTAGATGAAAAGCCTGACTTAGTAATTTCAGGCATTAACCAGGGCGAGAATATGGGCGAAGATGTGCTTTATTCTGGTACGGTTGCAGCAGCAATTGAAGGGGTGATGTTTGGTGTTCCTGGCATTGCTTTCTCGCAAATTGATCGTGGCTGGAATCGTATTGATGATGCCGCTCAAGCTGCGCATGATGTTGTGGCGCAAATGCTAGTTTCGACTCTTGCTAGAGCTGAGGGCACGGCGACACTGCTCAACGTCAATATTCCCAATCGCCCCTATGCTGATTTATACCGCTGGCGCGTGACCCGTTTGGGTAACCGCCACCACTCTCAGCCAGTGGTTGTGCAAGATAGCCCCCGTGGCGATAAGATTTATTGGATTGGTGCGGCTGGGCATGTAAAAGATAATTCTGAAGGCACTGATTTCCATGCAATTGATGAGGGTTGTATTTCAATTACCCCAATGCAATTGGATTTGAGTCATCACGCACGCTTGGCGGCGATGCGTTCTAACGGTTGGGATCGCGGTTGAAGGCTCCAACTGAAAGATTTGCCGCCTATCGTCAAGCACTGGCAGCCAAAGTACATGATGCTGGCGTGAAGCACGGAAAAACCCTAGAGGCTATTGCTACAGTTCCGCGTCACGCATTCATTGATGCTGGTTTACATGCGCAAGCGTATGAAGATACGGCGCTGCCAATTGGTCAAGAGCAAACTATTTCTAAGCCATCGGTAGTAGCTCGCATGATCGAGCTATTGCATAAGCCCAGGCATAAACTTGGAAAAGTACTCGAGATCGGCACAGGTTGTGGTTACCAAGCCGCAGTTCTAAGCTTATTAGCAGATGAGGTGTATTCAATAGAGCGCATACGTCCGCTGCATGATCTGGCTAGAGCAAAGTTACGCCCATTTCGTATTAATAATTTGCGCCTGATCTACGGTGACGGTATCTTGGGTTTGCCGCAAGCCGCCCCTTTTGATGGAATCATTTTGGCGGCCGCAGGTTTGGGCATTCCGGATGCCTTATTGGACCAATTGGCTATCGGAGGGCGTTTAGTTGCCCCTGTAGCTAAAAATGAAAAAGAGCAGCAGCTGATTATGGTTGAAAGAATGAGCTCTCAGCGTTATGAAAGAACTGTTCTGGACGAGGTCTTTTTTGTCCCCTTACAATCAGGGATAGTATGAAATCGAATCAGAATTCAATATCGAATATGCCTAATAGCTTATCCAAAAGCTTCTTGATTGCAGCCCTCTCTGCATCATTGCTGTTGACTGTCGGGTGCTCTACGCCGCGGACCAAGCCTGCCAGTGTGACTGATCGTAGCGGGGGGTCGTATGAGCCAGCGCCTGCTGGTTACTATCGCGTGAAGAGGGGTGACACCTTAGCGCGCATTGCCTTGGATCATGGGCAGGCACCACGTGATGTGGCGCAGTGGAATGCTTCAGTCAATCCAAGCTTTAATCCAAATGTAATTGAAGTTGGCGACTTGGTGTTAATTAAAGCGCCTGCAGGCTTAAAGTCTGCTAAAGCAGTTGATAAAAAACCAGAGGGCGATAAATTAGATGCATTGCCCACAGAAGCTACCAAGCCAGAAGTGGTGGCTGAGCCCGGCATTCGTTTGTCTTGGCCGGCTAAAGGTAAGCTTACTGGTGAATTTAACGAAACTAATAAAGGGATCGATATCGCCGGTAAAGTTGGCGAGCCGATATTGGCTGCCTCGGATGGCAAAGTTGTTTACGCCGGGAATAGCTTGCGTGGTTACGGTAACTTGATAATTGTTAAACATGACAATACTTATCTCACTGCTTATGCACATAACAGCAAGCTTTTGGTGAAAGAGGGTGATGCTGTTCGCAAGGGGCAGAAGATTGCTGAAATGGGCGACACAGATACCACCGCTGCCAAGCTCCATTTCGAATTACGAGTAAACGGTAAGCCTGTAAATCCAACGCCGTACCTCCAGTAAGTTTTCGGCAAGAGCGTATGGCCACCGTACTCGTATTTGATATTGAAACTATTCCCGATGTATCTGGATTGCGTCGTCTGGAAGAGTATCCAGCCCCTATGAGCGATGCTGAAGTAGCAGCTAAGGCTATGTCCGATAGGGCCACTAAAACTGGTAGCGAATTTCTGCCGCTGTATCTGCAAAAGATTATTGCCATCTCTTGTGTGATTCGGAGAAGTACTAAAGAAGGCGCTCCTCAAATTAAAGTAGGCACGCTAGGTACGCCACAAGATGATGAGAAGGTATTAATTCAAGCCTTCTTCGATTTAATTGAAAAATACACTCCACAATTGGTTTCCTGGAACGGAAGTGGTTTTGATTTACCAGTGTTGCATTACCGAGCACTTGCCAATCACGTTCAGGCACCACGTTATTGGGAGATGGGTGAGAGTCAAGAGACAGATAGCCGTGACTTTAAGTGGAATAACTATATTAGTCGCTATCACATGCGTCATCTCGACATGATGGACCTTTTGGCAAAGTTCAATGGCAGAGCCAATGCGCCCTTGGATGGTTTAGCAAAACTCTGTGGCTTCCCGGGCAAGATGGGAATGGATGGTAGCCAAGTTTGGCCTGCTTATCAGGATGGCAAGATCGATGACATTCGTCGCTATTGCGAGACTGATGTAGTCAACACCTATTTAATGTACTGCCGCTTTCAGTTGCTGCGTGGCGGCTTCTCTTTAGATGAATACAAAGAAGAAATTGATTTTGTCAAAGCCTATCTAGCAAAAGAAGCAAAAGAGCCTAACGGTAGCCAGTGGAAAGAATATCTCCAAGGTTTCGCAGCGGATGCGTAGAGGGGATAAGCCAGTCAATATCGAAGTGACTGAGCCGATAAGAGTTGAAGCCCTCGATCTAGATGCCCAAGGTATCGCCCGCTTAAGGCCAAATGAAGAAGAAGTTCTCCAAGGTCAAAGCGGCAAAGTCATATTTATCAAAGGCGCACTGCCTACAGAGCTCGTAACTTACACCATCACCAGCGATAAAGCGCGTTTTAGCAAAGCCAAAGTGCGCGAGATCTTAAGGCCTGCAGTATTTAGAGCGGAGCCCAAGTGTGCAGCCTTTGGTGTCTGCGGGGGCTGTACGATGCAGCACTTAGATATTCGGGCACAGGTTGCGATGAAGCAGCGCGTGCTTGAAGATGATTTGCAACATATTGCCAAGACCAAGCCACAAGAAATTTTGCGACCAATGGGTGGCCCAACCTGGGAATACCGTCACCGTGCACGCTTGAGTGCTGTGAATCGCTCGATTAAAAAAGGCACAGTGCTCATTGGCTTTCATGAGGGTAAGAGTGGCTATGTAGCTGATATGCTTGCCTGCGAGATTTTACCCAAACACGTTTCTAATTTACTGCCTGAGATGCGCAAGTTGGTAATGGGTTTATCCATCGTGGATCGCATGCCACAGATTGAAATCGCGGTAGGGGAGCCCGAGGATCCAAGCTCAAATGATCTGAAGAAAAATATTCCTGTGACCGCATTGGTACTTCGTAATCTCCTGCCATTAACCAATGCTGATGAGCAATTGCTGCGTGCATTTGCAGATCAACATCAAGTATGGATCTGGCTGCAGCCCAAAGGAATTGAGACTGTAGCCCCGTTTTACCCTGAGACTGGCAAGCTTTGCTATCGCCTACCCGAGTTTGAAATCGAGATGCCTTTTAAGCCGACTGATTTCACGCAAGTGAATCACATGATGAACCGTGCGCTGGTGAGTAGAGCAATTCGTCTTCTAGAAGTTAAAGTAACTGATCGTGTGCTTGATCTATTTTGCGGTCTTGGGAACTTCACATTACCACTTGCTAGGAAAGCAAAACAGGTCTTAGGTATCGAGGGCTTGGAGACTTTAACAACGCGCGCCAAGGAGAATGCGCTACATAATGGCCTTGCAGATAAAGTCAATTTCATGAAAAGCGACTTATTTGAAGTCACTCCAGAAACGATTGCATCGTGGGCTAAAGCTGAGCGTTGGCTGATGGATCCACCACGCGAAGGCGCAATGGAAATCTGTAAAGCGCTTGCTGAACTCCATACTCAGCATAGCGAGTTACTGCCACAGAGGATTGTGTATGTTTCCTGTAATCCCAAAACATTGGCTAGAGATGTAGAGATTTTGTGTCATCACGCAGGCTATACACTCAGTAGCGCGGGGATCGTCAATATGTTCCCGCATACTTCCCACGTGGAATCCATGGCGGTCTTTGATCGCCCTAAACCACTATAAATCCCTGCTTCAGAGTCATTTTCAGCAATTTCAGCTTCAAATTAGTGCATCAGGCTATATTGCGGTGCAATATTCCAAGGGGTTAGTCTTATAGAAGAGTAGATTGAAGTTGTGCAGCGATGTCTGGCTGCTAACAATTTCATCAACCACTGGGAGTGTGTCATGAAAGCCTCAGATAGTTTTGCAATCATTTTGATTTTGATTGCGCTGTCTTATGCGGTCAGCATGTTTGTAGCGAATTAATAGTTCACCTACAAAAGAGCTAAGACAAAAAAAGCGCCCGCAGGCGCCTTTAGGGAACAACACACTAAGGATATTAGTGAGGATTCATCTCTCTTAGTCTCGATTGCCGCCAACAATACCCAAGAGGGCAAGTAGGTTGGTGAAAACGTTGTACACATCTAGGTAAATAGCCAGAGTAGCCATGATGTAGTTTGTCTCACCACCATTGATCACACGCTGCACGTCAACCAAGATGAAGGCGGAGAAGATGGCGATTGCAAGAACCATCACAGTCAACATCAAAGCTGGCAACTGTAACCAAATGTTTGCCAATGAGGCAACGATCAAGAGCAGTACACCAACCATTAACCATTTACCCATGCCAGCAAAATCACTCTTGCTTACCGTGGCAATCGTTGCCATGACGGCAAAGATGGCCGCTGTGCCGCCGAAGGACAGCATGATCAGGGATGCGCCGTTGCTATAGCTATTGAGGGTATAACCGATCAAGCGGGACATCATGATGCCCATGAAGAAGGTGAAGCCTAGCAAGAGCAGAACACCTACGCCAGTTTCCTTATTCTTTTCAATTGCCCAAAAGAAGCCAAAGGCAACCGCCATGAAAACAATGAAACCAATAAATGGACTTCCAGAGAATAGGTCAAGCCCCGTTGCCACACCAAGCCAGGCACCAATCACTGTCGGAACCATGGATAGTGCTAAGAGGGCATAGGTATTGCGTAGTACGCGGTTGCGTACCTGAACAGTGCTTACTGAGCCAGTTTGGCCAAAGCCGTAAGAGTTAAGATCACTCATAGGGACTCCTTTTTCATAGTTGTTACATGAGCCCACGAAGGGCTGTTACCAGTAAGTATAGACAAAACACCTCAATTTCAAGCCCCACAAGAAAAGACCTACAAATTAAGGGCTTATGCCCTGTAAATTCAAAGGCTTAGCCCTACTTCTATAGGGGTAAATACTGTCAAGCAATGTATAATTCGGGGGTCGTTGAGCTGGGGAGGGTTATTTAGTCCGTTTTTGACCTTAGCTAACAAATATCTTTGAAATCACTATTGGAGTATTGCATGGCAATTGAACGCACCCTTTCTATTATCAAACCTGATGCTGTCGCTAAAAACGTCATCGGCAAAATCTATGACCGTTTTGAATCCGCTGGTTTGAAGATCGTTGCTTCCAGAATGGCGCACCTGTCACAAGTTGAGGCTGAGCAATTCTATGGCGTTCATAAAGATCGTCCTTTCTTCAAAGATTTGGTGAACTTCATGATTTCTGGCCCTGTGATGATTCAGGTATTGCAAGGCGAAGGCGCTATTGCTAAGAATCGTGATTTGATGGGTGCTACCGATCCTAAGAAAGCAGACAAAGGCACAATCCGTGCTGATTTTGCTGACAGCATTGATGCAAATGCTGTTCACGGTTCGGATGCCCCTGAAACAGCTGCTGTGGAAGTTGCTTTCTTCTTCCCTGGTATGAATGTTTTCAATCGTTAATCACTTATTAATCGATTAGCTATTTATTTATAAGTAAACGCATTGACCTCCCCGCGCGTAAATCTCTTAGATTTTGACGCTGACCAAATGGCGGCGTATGTCGCGGGGTTGAATGAAAAGCCCTTTAGGGCAAAGCAGCTCATGCAATGGATACACCAACGTGGCGTATCCGACATTAACGACATGAGTGATTTGGCAAAAAGCTTCAGAGCGACCTTGTTGGACAAGGCTGAAGTACTTTCTCTTCCCATTATCAAAGATGAGCACGCGCATGATGGTACCCGCAAGTGGTTGCTAGACGTGGGCGCTGGTAATGCGGTGGAGTCTGTTTTTATTCCAGAAGATGATCGAGGCACATTGTGCATCTCTTCACAGGCAGGATGTGCAGTTAATTGCCGTTTTTGCTCTACGGGACATCAAGGCTTTTCACGCAATCTCACTTCCGGTGAAATCATTGGTCAATTGTGGTTTGCTGAGCATCTCTTGCGTAATGATCCGGAAGCTGTACGTAGAATCGAAAAATATCCAACACCAGGTTGGGAGCACACAGGCCGTGTGATCTCCAATGTAGTAATGATGGGTATGGGTGAGCCACTGCTTAACTATGACAACGTTGTAACTGCCTTGCGTTTAATGCTGGATGACAGGGCATATGGCTTGTCACGTCGTCGGGTTACGGTATCCACTTCGGGCGTAGTACCGATGATTGATCGTTTGGCGCAAGATTGCCCAGTGGCATTAGCGGTTTCATTGCACGCACCAAATGATGCATTGCGCGATCAACTGGTGCCACTCAATCAAAAATACCCCTTACATGAATTACTCGATGCTTGTGAGCGCTACTTGCCATTTGCACCAAGAGATTTTTTGACCTTTGAATACTGCATGCTCGATGGCGTGAATGATTCCGACATTCAGGCAAAAGAATTGGTGCGCTTACTCAAGAATATTAAGTGCAAGATCAACCTTATTCCTTTTAACCCGTTCCCGGAGTCAGGCCTTAAGCGCTCACCAGCCCAAAGAGTACATGCCTTTGCTAGCATCCTATTAGATGCGGGCATGGTGGCAACAGTGCGCAAGACCCGTGGCGATGATATTGCCGCTGCCTGTGGTCAGCTTGCCGGTGATGTTGTAGATCGCACCCGAGTGCGTGAACGTGCGGTACACGATGCAGAAATTATCACAGAGATACAAGAGCAGCCAATCGAGTGGCTGAAAAAATTAAATTAACCATTAGATCCCAATCAATAGATCACAATGCGCTCTCATCATTCATTGCCACCATTACCGCTAGGTCCATCTCCTAAGCGTGTAACGCGTCAAGCAACTGTTGCTTGGAAAACCAACATCATTACTGTGGGTGGTGATGCACCAGTGCGGGTACAGTCAATGACGAATACTGATACTGCAGATGCAGTAGGGACAGCGATTCAAGTAAAAGAGTTAGCGCGTGCTGGTTCAGAGATGGTGCGCATTACTGTGAATACGCCTGAAGCTGCGGCAGCCGTTCCCTATATTCGAGAGCAGTTGGATAAGATGGATGTGTTGGTGCCATTGATTGGCGACTTCCATTACAACGGCCATACTTTATTAAATGATTTTCCTGATTGCGCCAAAGCACTCTCCAAGTACCGTATTAATCCAGGCAATGTGGGTAAAGGCGCTAAGCGTGATCCACAGTTTGCGCAAATGATTGAAGCAGCCTGTAAATACGATAAGCCAATACGCATTGGTGTGAATTGGGGAAGCTTAGATCAAGATCTCTTGGCATCTATTATGGATAGCAATGCTGCTTTAGAGGCTCCAAAAACTGCTCAAGAAGTGATGATCGAGGCTCTGATTCAATCTGCACTGCAATCTGCAGAAAAAGCAGTTGAGCTGGGTATGAATCCCGATCAAATTTTACTTTCTTGTAAAGTCAGCAATGTGCAGGACTTAGTAGCTGTCTATCGCGATCTCTCGCGCCGCTCTGACTATCCGCTGCACTTAGGATTAACTGAGGCGGGTATGGGTAGCAAAGGCATTGTGTCTTCAACTGCGGCAATGGGTATTTTGTTGCAAGAGGGTATTGGCGACACGATTCGAGTTTCTTTAACTCCTGATCCAGGTGCACCGCGTGAGAACGAGGTCATTGTTGCCCAAGAAATTTTGCAAACGATGGGTCTGCGTAACTTTACGCCCATGGTGATTGCATGCCCTGGATGCGGCAGAACAACTAGTACCACCTTCCAAGAATTAGCGGCCAATATTCAATCCTATTTGCGTCAACAAATGCCGGTGTGGAAGAAAACCCATCCCGGTGTAGAGAATATGAATGTAGCGGTGATGGGTTGTATTGTGAATGGCCCAGGCGAGAGTAAGCACGCTAATATTGGTATTTCACTACCAGGAACAGGCGAAACTCCAGCTGCACCAGTGTTTGTGGATGGCGTTAAGGTGAAAACTCTGCGAGGTGAGAAAATCGCTGAAGAGTTTCAGGTCATCGTAGATGAGTACGTTAAACAGAATTACGCAACAAAAGCGTAACAGAGCCAAATTCGTAGAACAAGAATAAAAATGACTGATCAGAACAAAGACCAAAAAGCAGAAGCTAAAGTCCAGAAGACTCAAAAGATCAACGGCGTACGCGGTATGAATGATTTGCTGCCAGCTGATGCTGCTCAATGGGCCCACCTTGAGCATGTTCTGCGTGATTTAACCCGTGCTTATGGTTATGAGTTTCTGCGCACACCAATTGTGGAAGCAACTGCAGTGTTTCAGCGCGGTATTGGCGAGGTGACCGATATTGTTGAAAAAGAAATGTATTCCTTTGAGGATCGTTTAAATGGCGAGCAACTTACTTTGCGTCCTGAAGGTACTGCTGCATTAGTGCGTTCTGTTATTGAAAACAATTTACTGTACGAGGGACCTAAGCGTCTTTGGTACACCGGACCTATGTTCCGTCATGAGCGTCCACAGCGCGGCCGTTATCGCCAGTTCCACCAGTTTGGTATCGAGGCATTAGGCTTCGCTGGCCCTGATATTGATGCAGAGATTATTCTCATGGGTCAACGCCTTTGGGACGAGTTGGGATTAAAAGGCGTGCGCCTGGAGATCAATTCTTTAGGGCAGGCCAATGAGCGTGCTGAGCATCGTGCTGCCTTGGTAATGTACTTTGAGAAAAATATATCGCAACTTGATGAAGACTCACAACGACGCCTCATCAGCAATCCTTTGCGTATTTTGGATTCTAAAAATCCAGAGATGCAGGCATTGATTGAAGATGCTCCAAAGTTATTGGATTTCTTGGGTGAAGAATCTCTTGCGCACTTTAATGCAGTGCAGGCTTTGATCAAAGCCAATAACATCCCTTGCAAAATTAATCCTCGCCTGGTGCGCGGTTTAGATTATTACAACCTCACCGTTTTCGAGTGGGTGACTGATGAGTTGGGCGCGCAGGGCACCATTGCTGGCGGTGGCCGCTATGATCCGTTAATTGAACGTATGGGCGGCAAGGCTGCACCAGCTTGTGGTTGGGCTATGGGGATGGAGCGTGTTCTAGAGCTTATGAAAGTTTCTGGCTCGCTTCCAGAGGCGCAGTCCCAATGCGATATCTTTGTATTGCATCAAGGCGGTGAGACTTTGACTGCTGCCATGATTATTGCTGAGCGTTTACGTAGCGCCGGCATCGATACGATTCTTTTCTGCCCTCCTGATGGTCAATCCGCCAGCTTTAAGTCCCAAATGAAGAAGGCTGACAGCAGTGGAGCTGCTTTTGCAGTCATTATTGGCCCAGATGAATTGGCCAAGAATGAGGCTCAGATCAAAGACTTACGTTCTAGCGGCGAGCAAAAGGCCGTTCCTTTGGAAGGGGTGCTTGAGGCTGTAATTGATGTCTTGGTGGGCAGCTCCGAATAGAATGAGTCTATTCATTACATTTAATAGCAATAAAACCCTTATTAATTAGCTTGGATTCACATGCCTTTAGATCTAGAAGAACAAGAACAGTTAGACCAACTTAAAGCGTTTTGGCAAAAGTATCGTAATTTAATTACGGGAGTGTTGACGGCTGTCTTGTTTGCCTATGCTGCATATAGTGGTTATGGGTGGTGGCGTAATACTCAAGCTTTGGAAGCCTCTAAACTCTATGAAACGATGGTCAGCGCTGTTGCTAAAGGTGACAAAGAGCTGACCTTGCGTGCTGCGGATGATTTAGAAAAAGATTTTGCTCGTACACCTTATGCAGCGATGTCTAGTTTAATTGCTGCGCGTATTGCGTCGGATGCTGGTGATAGTGCCAAGGCACTGGACTATTTGCGTTGGACTGCTAAAAATGCTTCCAATGATGGTTATTTGGCTTTAGCAAAATTACGCTTGGTGACTCAGTTAATTGAGCAGGGTGGTGAAAAAGATTTTGCTGAGGCTGATCAAGTTCTTAAAGAAAGACCAATTGCTGGCTTTGAAGCTTTGTGGTTAGAACGTCGTGGCGACTGGTATTTAGCGCAAAAGAAAAATGCTGAAGCTAAAAAAAGCTATGAAGATGCCTGGAAAAAAATAGACGAAGTTAAAGAATTCCCTGAAGAGGCGCGTCGCCTCTTGAAGGTGAAGCTGGATGCAGTTGGAGGAGTGGCACAGTGATGACAGTAAAAATCGATGCAATACAACGCTTAGCAAGGGTTGCTAGTACTACTATTTTATTGAGTGTGGTGACTACAGCACTGCTTGGATGTTCTGGTAGTTCTCGTGTTCGCAAACCTTCCGAGTTGGCAACAGTCACCAATCAGTTTGATATGCAACAGGTGTGGTCTACCAGTGTTGGCTCTTCTGAAGGCTTTAACTTTCATCCGGTAGTCGCAGGTGACGCCGTATATGCAGCTTCACAACGCGGTAATTTGGCAAAGATTGATTTGGCCACTGGCAATAAAGTTTGGGAGGCATCCGTTCCGGAGCGCTTATCTATTGGGCCTGGATCTGACGGCCGCACTACGGTTGCTGTGAGTACTCGCGGTACTGTCTATGCCTATGACGACACTGGTAAGCAGATCTGGAAAGTCAGTGTTAGTAGCGAGGTTTTGAGTGAGCCAATTGTTGCTGGTGGCATTGTGGTTGTGCGAGCGCTTGACAATCGTTTTATTGGTTTGGATGCACAAACAGGTGCCCGCAAGTGGACTTATCAGCGCCAACAGTCTGCCTTGTCATTGCGCGTTGGTTACGGCATGCTGGCTATCGGCAATGAAGTCATTGTGACTGGCTTTGCAGGTGGACGTTTTGGGATGATTGCCATTGCCAATGGTGGTTTGGTTTGGGAAACCCCAGTGTCATTCCCTAAAGGCTTTTCAGAAATTGAGCGCTTAAATGATGTGACTGCTAAACCTAGCATGGAAGGCGAGATCATTTGCGCAGTTTCATACCAAGGCCGCATTGGCTGCGGACAAGCTCGTACTGGAAATCTCTTATGGTTTAAGGATTACTCAAGCTATACGGGTACTGCGCAAAGCGCAGAATTGGTTTTCTCAGCCAATGAAAAATCCTATGTAACCGCATTTGCCACCAAAGACGGTACGCAGGTTTGGGAAAACACCCAACTCACATACCGAGATTTAGGTGAGTCCCTAGCCGTTGGCAGAGTGTTGCTCATGGGTGATGCTCAAGGCTATGTTCATGCACTCTCACAGGCGAATGGCGAGATGATCGCGCGTATTCGTCACGATAGTAATCCAATCACCGCTGCTCCAATTGCAGTAGGCGGGCTCATCCTGATTCAATCTCAGGGTGGAAAAATTGCGGCGTACAGTCCCAAATGAACCCAGTCATCACTATCGTCGGCCGCCCCAATGTTGGGAAGTCGACACTCTTTAATCGTTTGACCCGTTCACGCGATGCCTTGGTAGCAGATTTTTCTGGTTTAACAAGAGATCGTCACTACGGCAAAGGTCGTATTGGTGAGCGCGCGTTTATTTGCGTAGATACTGGTGGCTTTGAGCCCGTTGCTAAAACCGGCATCGTTGCTGAGATGGCTAAACAGACCAAGCAAGCTGTAGCTGAGTCTGACATTGTGATTTTCTTGGTGGATGGTCGCCTGGGTATGGCGCCACAAGATCGGGTCATTGCTGATTTCTTGCGTAAGACGGGTCGGCCAATTATTTTGGCGGTGAATAAAACAGAAGGCATGCAAGCAGGCGTTGTTACTGCCGACTTTCATGAACTCGGCTTAGGTGAACCGTTCCCCATCTCTTCAGCACATGGCGACGGCGTTCGTGGACTGATTGATGACGCCTTGGATTCCCTCGGTATTGCAGAGCCCGACGAAGATGAATTGGCAGGTGATCCAAATCGCCCAATGAAGATTGCGGTAGTGGGTCGTCCAAATGTTGGGAAGTCGACCTTAATCAATAAGCTCATTGGTGAGGAGCGGGTCATTGCGTTTGACATGCCTGGTACTACCCGTGATGCGATTGAGGTTCCTTTTGAGCGTAATGGCAAACCGTATATCTTGGTTGATACGGCCGGATTGCGTCGTCGTGGCAAAGTATTTGAGGCAATTGAGAAGTTCTCAGTTGTTAAAACATTGCAAGCAATTGCGGACTGCAATGTGGTGATCTTGATGCTTGATGCGCAACAAGACATCTCTGAGCAAGATGCACATATTGCGGGATTTATTGTTGAAGCTGGACGTGCATTAGTGGTTGCGGTGAATAAGTGGGACGGACTTGATTCTTACGTTAAAGAACGTGCTCGTTTAGAGATTGCCCAAAAATTGCGCTTCTTGGATTTTGCAAACGTACATCCGATCTCTGCGAAAAAAGGTACAGGCTTAAAAGAGTTGTTTAAGGATGTAGACGCCGCCTATGCAGCTGCGATGGCGAAGTTGCCAACGCCACGCCTGACTCGTATTTTGCAAGAAGCCATTGAGCATCAACAGCCAAAACGCGTGGGTATGGGTCGTCCAAAATTACGCTATGCACACCAAGGGGGCATGAATCCCCCAATCGTGGTGATTCATGGAACATCATTGAGCGGTGTAACGGATAGCTATAAGCGATACTTGGAAGGGCGCTTTAGGGATGTATTCAAATTACGTGGAACACCTTTAAGAATCCAGATGAATACTGCTAAAAATCCTTATGTGGACGAAGATAAGGGTAAAAAAGGTAAAAAGCGGTAATTTTGGGCTTGATTTTTTTATAATTGGGCTCAATATAGAAGGTTCAGTAGCAGTAATTTATAAAAGCTTTTATTAAAAAAGCAAGACTCCCTAATTACAAAACCAATAAGGAGCAGTATGAATAACAACAAAATCCAATTACTTCAGGATCCTTTTCTGAATGCTTTGCGCAAAGAGCATATTCCTGTTTCGATCTATCTCGTCAATGGCATTAAGTTGCAAGGCAATATTGAATCTTTCGATCAATACGTTGTGTTGCTGCGCAACACGGTGACGCAGATGGTTTACAAACACGCAATCTCTACGATCGTTCCAGCTCGTGCGATTGATTTCCGCATAGAAGAAGCTAGCCCTGTATAAAACTGGAGTAGATGCGGCCCGCGCCGTCCTCGTTGGTGTTGATACGGGGCGCGAAGATTTTGCAGACAGCATGGCCGAGCTCAGTCTCTTGGCTGATAGTGCTGGCTCTATACCCACAGCTAGTGTGATTGCCCGCAAGGGTAGAACAGATCCTGCTTTGTTTATTGGGTCTGGTAAAGCGAATGAGCTTAAGCGTGTGATGGAAGAGCAGGGCGCAGAGCTGGCTATCTTTAATCATCCACTTTCTCCAACGCAGCAGCGCAATTTAGAGCGTCATCTTGAGCGTCATGTGATGGATCGCACTGGCTTGATTCTGGATATCTTTAGTCAAAGAGCCCAAAGCCACATTGGTAAGACGCAAGTGGAGTTGGCGCAAGTACGCTATCGCATGTCTCGCTTGGTGCGAGCTTGGAGTCACTTGGAACGTCAGCGCGGCGGTATTGGTGTCAGGGGTGGTCCTGGTGAAACGCAGATGGAGTTGGACCGTCGGATGCTAGCAACGCAAGCGAAGCGTTTAGAAAACGAGCTTGAGAAGCTTCAGCGCCAACAACGAACCCAGAGAAGGGCACGCAATCGTAAGAGTGTGTTTTCAGTTTCTTTGGTTGGGTATACCAATGCTGGCAAGTCGACTTTATTTAATGCCCTAACCAAGGCAGGGACTTACGCCGCCGACCAACTTTTCGCCACTTTGGATACCACTTCCAGAAAGGTGCATTTAGAGGGTGTGGGCTCTATTGTGGTCTCTGATACCGTAGGATTTATCCGAGATTTGCCCCACCAGTTAGTTGAGGCCTTTAGGGCCACTTTGGATGAAACCATTCATGCAGACCTGATTTTGCATGTAATAGATGCCTGCAGCCCCGTTGCCAGAGAGCAAAAAGCCGAAGTAGAAGCGGTTTTGGAGGAAATTGGGGCAAATGAGATCCCTCGAATTGAGGTGATGAACAAAATTGACCAGATGCCCCAAACCTTTAACCGTGGGGCGGTTTTAGAGCGGGATAGCCAGGGTTTGCCGAGCCAGGTTTTCCTCTCCGCCAAGACAGGCTTGGGCCTTGATTTGCTCCGCCTAGCCTTGGCCGAATGCTCTCAAATGACTGATAGAATAAGGGTCGAGCACAACCGTGCCAAGAAGCAATTGGCCCCGGACGAGTTTTTAGAACCCTTACCCGAACGACCAGAAACTTCTGAATTTAATCCGATTCCTACCCGAAGCTATTTTTCTAATGATGCGTAAATTTCTCGACCTCTTTTCGGTCAATGATCCAGGTTGGGGCAACAGCCACAGTGGTGGATCTAAAGATGTCAAAGATGGGCAGGGAGGTGACCAAGCTCCAAAAGTGGAGCCGGATACTAATAAGCCAACAGACACTCAGCCAGTCAATTCGCCTGCGAAGCAGGATGGGCCCCCAGATTTGGATGAACTCTGGCGCGACTTTAATGACAGAATTGCCGGCATCTTTGGCGGTAAGAAAAAGCCAGGAGCAGCAAGCAGTAAGCCAGCTAATAAACCTAGCAGTACCGATATCCCTCCGCCTTCACAGCGTGGTGGCAGTGGAGGCGGAAGCGGCAATGGTGCACCAAACTTCAATTTCACCAATCCATTTGGATCTAGGGCCAGCGTGCTGATTGCTGCTGGAGCCGTATTCTTCATTTGGATTTGTAGTGGCTTTTTCATCATTCAAGAAGGCCAGGCTGGTGTCATTCTGACCTTTGGTAAGTACGATTACACCGCTAAGCCAGGCATTAACTGGCGCATGCCTTGGCCAATTCAGTCGGATGAAACAGTGAATCTTTCTGGTGTTCGCTCTGTAGAAGTGGGTCGCCCGGTGCTGATTAAGGCAACCAATCAAAAAGATTCCTCCATGCTTACCGAGGATGAAAACATCATCGACGTGCGCTTTGCTGTGCAATATCGCTTAAAGGATCCAACCGATTATTTATTTAATAATCGTGATCCAGACGCTACAGTAGTTCAGGCTGCTGAAACTGCTGTTCGCGAAATCGTAGCGCGTAGCAAGATGGATACCGTTCTCTACGAGGGACGTGAAAAGATTGGTATTGATTTGGCAAACTCGATTCAGAAGATCTTAGATAGCTACAAGAGTGGCATTTTCGTTACCAGTGTGACTGTGCAAAACGTACAGCCGCCCGAGCAAGTGCAAGCTGCATTTGACGATGCAGTGAAGGCTGGCCAAGACCAAGAGCGCTTAAAGAGTGAGGGCCAAGCCTATGCCAATGACATTATTCCGCGCGCTAAGGGTACCGCAGCTCGCTTGATTCAGGAGGCTGAAGGTTATAAGGCTAGAGTGGTGGCTACCGCAGAAGGTGATGCCACTCGCTTCAAGCAAATTTTGGTTGAATATTCCAAGGCGCCGCAGGTCACTCGTGATCGTATGTACATCGATAGCATGCGCGAGATGTATAACAATGTGACCAAGATCTTAGTAGATACAACCAAGAGTAATAGTCTCTTGTATTTACCGCTTGATAAGATTGTTGCTCAAGTGAGCGCTGAGAGTGCTCAGGCCGCTAGCACTCAAGTAAATCAAACGAGCGCTTCCACCCCAACAGGAAGTGTGACAGTGGGTGGCGCAACCGGAACAAATAATCCAAGTCTAGCTTCAGGTAGCGGTGCAACAAACCCAGCACCAGCTGTGAATAATGCGAACGATCGTACTCTTGATAAGCGCGATAGCTTTCGAAGTCGTGATCGGGAGGCTAGATAATGAATGCAAATCGTTTGATTGCTGCTGGCATTGCGTTCATTGCTGTGATCTATGTACTGTCATCTAGTATTTTTATTGTTGATCAACGTAAATTTGCAGTTGTTTTCTCTTTTGGTCAGATCGTGCGCGTGATTGAAGAGCCTGGCTTGCGTGTGAAACTGCCGGCCCCATTTGAAAGTGTGCGTTTCTTTGATCGCCGCATTCTGACAATTGACAATCCAGAGGCAGAGCGCTTTATCACTGCAGAGAAGAAGAATCTCCTGGTGGATTCTTATGTGAAATGGCGCATTGTTGATCCCCGAAAGTTTTTTATTAGCTTTAAGGGTGACGAGCGCTTAGCTCAAGACCGCCTCACGCAATTAGTTCGCTCTGCCCTTAATGAAGAGTTTACAAAGCGTACTGTCCGCGAGTTGATTTCGGATCAGCGCGAAGAAGTCATGCAGGGCATTCGCAAAAAAGTGGCTGATGATGCGGCGGATATTGGTGTTGAAATTGTTGACGTACGCTTAAAGCGCGTAGATCTCTTAGCTGAAATCAGCGACTCAGTTTATCGCCGTATGGAGGCAGAGCGTAAGCGTGTCGCAAATGAATTGCGCTCAATGGGGGCAGCTGAATCCGACAAGATTCGTGCCAATGCTGAACGTCAGCGCGATACGATTTTGGCTGAAGCTTATCGAGATGCTCAAAAGATTAAAGGTGCGGGAGATGCCAAGGCAACTGCTCTCTATGCAGAAGCATTTGGACGCGATCCTCAATTTGCTCAGTTCTATCAAAGCTTGGAAGCCTACCGCAGTTCTTTCAAGGATAAGAAGGACATTATGGTTGTTGAGCCCAATGGTGAGTTCTTTAAGTTTCTGCATAAAAAATAAGAAGGTGAATAATTCAGATCATGAATCGTTGGTTACTTCCTGAAGATATTGCAGATGTTTTGCCAGCCGAGGCTCGTAAGGTGGAGACTTTGCGTCGCGCCATCTTGGATCTCTATCAGTCTTATGGTTATGAGCTAGTTGCCCCTCCTATTTTGGAGTTCTTAGACTCCCTATTGACTGGTACTGGTTCAGATCTCAATCTTCAAACCTTTAAGTTGGTAGATCAGATGTCAGGACGCACGCTAGGTTTGCGTGCCGACATTACTCCGCAAGTGGCGCGCATCGATGCGCACTTACTGAATCGTGCCGGCGTTACCCGTCTTTGTTATGCCGGATCTGTTGCGCACGCCCGCACGCCCGTCGGCAGTTCTGCCCGTGAAGATTTGCAGCTGGGCGCAGAGATGTATGGTTGCGCTACTTGGGAAGCAGATTTTGAGGCAATTACCCTGCTCCTCAAAACACTCTCGATTGCCGGCCTTGACAAGGTCTATCTCGATTTATCGCACGCCGGGATCTTGACTGGCATCTTAGCTGACCAGGTCTTGGATAAAGAGACGACTGAGACTTTATATAGCTTGCTGCAGACTAAAGATCGTCCGCGCCTTAGTCAGTGGGCTGCATGCTTACCAGTCACAACAGCCGAAGCGCTGATGGCACTCACTGAGCTCAATGGGCCTTGTGCGCAAGTACTTGCAAAAGCAAAGAAAGTACTGCCTAAACATGCTGCCATCGATCTGGCATTAGCAGATCTCGAGCGTTTAGTTGCCGCAGTTACTGCATCCAGTGGCCTAGAACTGAGTATTGATTTAGCAGACTTGCGTGGCTATCAATATCACAGCGGCGTAATGTTTGCTGCCTATGTAGAAAAGTTACCGCAACCAATTGCTAGAGGTGGACGTTATGACCATGTAGGTCAGGCCTTTGGCCGTTCACGTCCTGCTACCGGATTCTCACTAGATCTGTTAACTCTGGCTAATCTCTCATCATTGAAGGTACGCAAGTTGGCAATCGTAGCGCCTTGGCTTGAAGATATGGCCTTGAATAAAACAATTGCAGCTTTACGAGATTCTGGTGAAGTGGTCATTCAGGTGATGGCTGGAGAAAAAGTTGAAGCTACCGAATATGAATGTGATCGAGAGCTGGTAAAGCAGGGCAGTTCCTGGGAAGTAAAGAAAAAATAAAGTAAGCAATTAACCCCATTTGTAATTATCTTTTTGGATTTCAATATGTCTTCAAAGCAGCAAGCTAAAGGTCGTAACGTAGTTGTCATTGGCACCCAGTGGGGTGATGAGGGCAAGGGTAAAGTGGTCGACTGGTTAACTGACCATGCAAAAGCGGTAGTTCGCTTTCAGGGTGGTCACAATGCGGGCCACACACTCATCATTGGTGATAAGAAGACTATTCTGCGCTTGATCCCATCTGGAATCATGCATAAGGAAGTGATCTGCTATATCGGCAACGGTGTAGTTCTATCACCAGAAGCACTCTTTAAAGAAATTGGCGAACTCGAAGCTGCTGGCTTGGATGTTCAATCCCGCTTGAAGATTTCTGAAGCTACTACATTGATCCTGCCTTATCACGTTGCAATTGATCATGCCCGTGAGAAGAAGCGTGGTGAAGCGAAGATTGGTACAACTGGTCGCGGTATTGGACCAGCATACGAAGATAAAGTGGCGCGTCGTGCACTGCGCGTACAAGATTTATTCTACCCAGAGAAGTTTGCCGAGCAATTGCGTGAGAACTTGGAGTATCACAACTTCATGCTCACTAATTACTACGGTGCAGAGCCTGTAAATTATGAAAAGACTCTTGCCGAAGCAATGTCTTATGCAGAGCGCATCAAACCAATGGTGGTGGATGTTTCTAGCGCACTCTATGCCGCTGAGCAAGCGGGACAAAACCTCTTGTTTGAAGGTGCACAGGGCACTCTATTAGATATCGATCATGGCACCTATCCCTATGTCACTTCCAGCAACTGTGTGGCAGGTAATGCCGCTGCTGGTTCTGGCGTTGGTCCAGATTCTTTGCAGTACATCCTGGGTATCACCAAAGCCTATTGCACGCGTGTTGGTGCCGGCCCATTCCCAAGTGAACTCTATGATCATGACAATCCAGCGAAGCAAGATCCAATTGGTATTCGCTTGGCTGAAGTCGGCAAAGAGTTTGGTTCTGTAACGGGTCGTCCACGCCGCACTGGTTGGTTGGATGCCGCTGCATTGAAGCGCTCTATTCAGATTAATGGACTTTCTGGATTGTGTATCACTAAATTAGATGTTCTTGATGGTTTAGAGACGATTCGCTTGTGTGTTGGCTACAACTTAGATAGTAAAAAACTCGATGTGTTACCACGTGGCGCTGAATCTGTTGCTCGTTGCGAACCAATTTACGAAGATTTTCCGGGCTGGAGGGGTACAACCTTCGGTATTCGGGAGTGGGGCAAGCTTCCAAGCGAGGCCCAAAACTTCCTACGTCGCATCGAGGAAGTAGCTGGAAAACCCATTGCGATGGTTTCTACAGGCCCAGAACGCGATGAGACCATCTTGCTGCAGCATCCTTTCCAGGATTGATGGAAAATAATTGACTAACTATATTTATTAACTAACGCATTAGAGACAAAGGTTTACAAAATGACTGCACGTACCACTTGCAATAGCCTTCAAGTAGCAACTCCTCTTTACCGCTTTATCGAAGACAAGGTTCTTCCAGGTACCGGTATTAAGAGCGCTGACTTTTGGAAGGGCTTTGATGAAATCGTCAAGGACTTAAGTCCAAAAAATGAAGCCTTACTTGCCAAGCGTGATCGTCTTCAATTGGATTTGGATAAATGGCACCAAGCTAATCCAGGCCCAATTAAAGATATGCCTGCTTATCGCAAATTCTTAAAAGAAATTGGCTACTTGGATGATGTCCCAGGAAAAGTAGTTGGCACAACGCAGAATGTCGATGATGAGTTGGCGCTGCAAGCTGGCCCACAGTTGGTAGTTCCAGTTCTCAATGCACGCTATGCATTAAATGCAGCCAATGCGCGTTGGGGATCTTTGTATGATGCTCTCTACGGTACAGACGTTCTCTCTGAAGAAGATGGCGCTACCAAAGCGGGAGCTTATAACCCGATTCGTGGTGCAAAGGTAGTAGCTTATGCACGTAACTTCTTGGATCAATCTGCTCCATTGGCTAAAGGCTCACATAAAGATTCAGTGGCTTATACAGTTGATGGCAACCAATTGGCCGTTAAGCTCAAAGATGGCAGTATGACTGGCTTAGCTGATGAGAAGCAGTTTGTGGGCTACCAAGGCGATGCTACTGCACCAAGCGCTATCTTGTTACGTAACAACGGCATCCATATCGATATCGAAATTAACAAGAGCAAGACTATTGGCGCTAGCGATCCTGCTGGCATCAATGATGTCGTATTAGAGGCTGCACTTTCTACCATTTTGGACTTGGAAGACTCTATTGCTGCAGTGGATGGCGATGATAAGGTGCTTGCCTATGAAAACTGGCTGGGTATCTTGAAGGGCACTTTAGTTGAGGAAGTAAAAAAAGGTGACAAGACAATTACGCGCGCACTTAATCCAGATCGCAAGTACACAGCGGGTATCGGTGCGGTGAATGCTAAGGATGGCGTAGTGACTTTGCACGGTCGCTCACTCCTGTTCCTTCGTAACGTTGGTCATTTGATGACTAACCCAGCCATTATTACTGGTGAAGGCAAAGAGATCTACGAGGGTATCTTGGATGCAGTAGTCACCGTATTGATTGCCTTATATGACATCAATCGTCCAGCGACTCAGGCTATCGGTAATACACGCAAAGGCTCTGTTTACATCGTCAAGCCAAAAATGCACAGTCCTGAAGAAGTTGCTTTTGCAGGTGAGCTCTTTGGCCGCGTTGAAAAATTACTCGGCTTGCCAGCAGATACAGTCAAGCTCGGTATCATGGACGAAGAGCGTCGTATGAGTGCCAATATCAAAGCAGCAATTGCTGCTGCTGGTGCACGTGTTGCGTTTATTAATACTGGCTTCCTGGACCGCACTGGCGATGAAATGCACACAGCAATGTATGCAGGTCCTATGATGCGCAAAGGTGATATGAAAGCCAGTAAATGGTTGTCTGCTTATGAGCGTCGTAACGTATTTGCGGGTTTAGATTGCGGCTTGCGTGGTCGCGCTCAAATCGGCAAGGGTATGTGGGCAATGCCAGACTTGATGAAGGCAATGGTTGAGCAGAAGATCGTACATCCTAAAGCGGGTGCAAATACTGCATGGGTACCTTCTCCAACGGCTGCTACCTTGCACGCATTGCACTATCACCAGGTGAACGTAGCTGATCTCCAAAAAGAAATGGAAAAGCTCGATACTGCCGCTGAAGCAGAAGCGCTGATCAATGACTTATTAACGATTCCGGTAGTTGAGAAGGCGAATTGGTCTAAAGAAGAGATTCAGCAGGAGTTAGAAAATAACTGCCAAGGTATCTTGGGTTATGTAGTTCGTTGGATTGATCAAGGTGTTGGTTGCTCCAAGGTTCCTGATATTCATAATGTAGGCCTGATGGAAGACCGCGCTACTTTACGTATCTCCAGTCAACATATTGCGAACTGGTTGCTAAACGGTATCGTTACAGCCGATCAAGTGAATGAAACATTGCAACGTATGGCCAAGGTAGTTGATGGCCAGAATGCTGGCGATGCTTTGTACAAGCCAATGATGCCGAACTATAAAGATTCCTATGCTTATAAAGCCGCTAGTGATTTGATCTTTAAAGGCCTTGAGCAGCCGAACGGCTACACCGAGCCACTGCTGCACGCTTGGCGTTTGGAAGTGAAGAAAGCTGGCGCTAAGTAATTTAGGCTAAGCCTCAGTAAGGATGGATTTGCCCACAAAGCAAATCCATTTTTTATTGGGGGCATCCAAATGTTCAGCTTTCTAAATCTATTTTCCAAGTCTAGGCAGACTTTTCCTTTCCAGCTAAATGATGGTGGCAGGGAAAAAGCGGGCTTTAAGGGCGGCGCTGGAGATTGTGTAGTCAGGTCGATCGCGATTGCTGCCAAGCTGCCCTATATTCAGGTCTATGAGGATCTCAGAAAAGCTAACGCGAGTTATGCTGAACTGCGGAGCGATCGTTTGGCAAGGCGGCTTAATAGCAAGGGATCATCACCTCGTAACGGAAACCATCGAAATGTGTTTCATGACTACATCCTTGGGCTTGATTTTGAGTGGGTTCCAACGATGAAGATCGGTGCAGGCTGCCAGGTTCACCTGAGGTCTGATGAACTACCGAATGGCATATTAATTGTGAAGGTTTCCAAGCACTTAACCGCCATAGTTGATGGGGTTATACAAGATACGCACGATCCATCACGCGGCGGAACTCGCTGTGTTTATGGCTATTACATTCAAAAATAGACCCATCAACAGCCAATAAAAAAGCCCCAGAGCAGTGCTCAAGGGCTTTATCAAAATTGACTGAAAATAGTCAAATTTGGCGTTAAACCAGTAAAAAATTACCAATTTGCGCTATTTTTATGGCTTTTTTGCTCCATTACTTTAGCCTCTGCCCATGCAGCTGCGATGAGGGCAAAAAAGTCGCGAATCGCAAACAAAGGCTTGAAACTAAAGAGTGGTGCTTGGTGAAACTGTACTGAGTTTGAATGTGCCATTTTAGAGCTCCTTTAAGGGTATACCCTAATAATACCCTAAACTACAGAGAAATGGTGCGAGGCAGCAAATAAATCTTTTTAGACCTTATGGTGATGGTTTTTTAGCTTCCAAGTCTCTCGGTAGGTACTTGTCATACCAATCATGATGGAAGTGGTCCAGGCAAGTGAAAAAAGCCCGCTAAAGGAGATGAAAAAAGCCAAACTCTTCCAGCCGTCAGGCAAGATGTCCTGAATAAATCCAAGGGTCGTATAGCAGCTACCTGCAAAGAGGATTGCATCAATGCCGCTATTTAATAACTGAGCCTGATAAACGAAGGTTGCCCAAATCAGCACTTCTGCAATATGTATGAGGGCAATAAAACAGAACGAGAGATAGAAGTGGAGAAAGACCCAGTGATACTCTTTTTTGGCAAGATTGGCTGTGGTCATTCTTTCGAAGCGCATCAAGACGGTATTAATCGAGATTCCGTGGAATATCAAAATCAGAACTATCCCAGCCACACCCAACAGGATGTCTTGTAAGAGTGCTAAGTAGGTAAATTGGTAGGTCACTGGGGGCATCTTATCGGCGCTTGTGTAAATATCAAATTTCTCATCAGCGTTGATAATGTCATACGGCACCATTCAAGTAAAGCGCGCATTGAACAATATTACCCATAGTCCAGAAACCCAAAAACGAGAATGTTTGTTCTTGTTTTCTTTAGCGGGCATACAGTTCACCCACATTTTGGACTTCATGATCATGATGCCGCTTGGGCCAGAGTTCATTCGGGTCTTGAATATTAATACCCATCAGTTTGGGCTTTTACTTTCTTCCTATACCTTTGCTGCTGCCGCGGCAGGAATTTTTGCTACCTATTATGTGGACCGCTTTGAGCGTAGGCAGTTGCTCTTAAGTCTTTACGTATTTTTTATCATTGCTACTGTAGCTTGCGGCTTGGCGCAAAATTATGAAACCTTATTCATTGCACGAGCATTCGCAGGTGCCTTTGGGGGCATTCTTGGTTCTCTGGTGCAAACCATTGTGGCAGATTCAATTCCATTTGAGCGCCGAGGTAAAGCCTTGGGAACAGTCATGGCTGCATTCTCAGTGTCCACTGTAGCAGGCGTGCCCCTCAGCTTGTTTCTAGCGCATCACATCTCTTATTTAGGGTGGCGCGCACCATTTATCTTTATTGGCGCAATCTCAACCTTGGTTTTTTATGTAGGCTACTTGCATATCCCCAAGATTGCGGGGCACTTAGATCATGTGCATGAGGGTAGTCGACTGAGTCAAATTCTGAAGATTATGATTGCGCCTCAACATATCAAGGCCTTTATATTTATGGGACTCATTATGATGACGGGATTTTCCGTCATTCCATATATCGCCGTTTATCTCACTACAAATGTAGGAATTAATAATTCGTATATTTCTCTAATCTATTTGTGCGGTGGGGTGGCAACGCTTATGAGCTCGCGGTTGATTGGTCATTTAGCTGATCGATATGGGAAGGTAAAGGTCTTTAGAGTGCTTGCCATCATTAGCTTAGTTCCTTTGCTTGTCACCACTAATCTTCCGGTGACGCCATTGTGGATTGTGCTGTTGAATTCCACCACATTCTTTATCTTAATTTCTGGACGAATGATTCCGGCAATGGCAATGGTAAGCCAAGTGGTTGAAAGCAAAATTCGTGGAACCTTTATGAGTCTGATTGGTTCAGTGCAGATGTTGGCATCCGGAATTGCTTCGGTAGTTGCTGGTATGGTGGTGACGATTAATGCGGATGGCATGATGCAACACTACAAACTGGTTGGTTATGGGGCTGCAGTATGTGGCCTACTTACTTTTTGGCTGGTAGGATATATTCACTCAGATGCAAAAAAACATTTAGAAAAGACTTGATGAAACACATGGCACACAAGGAGACCACATGATTCAGTTTAAAAGACCCGACGGTAACTCTGTTGAAGGCTACTTGGTAGAGCCTGCAGATAAAGCCAATGCTCCGGGCGTTGTGGTCATTCAGGAGTGGTGGGGCTTGGATGATGAGGTGAAGTCAGTGGCAGATCGTTTGGCAAAAGCCGGCTATCGTGCTCTAGTCCCCGATCTCTATCGCGGTAAGTTAGCCCTTGAAGCAAACGAGGCCGAGCATTTAATGAATGGCTTGAACTTTGGCGATGCTGCTACTCAAGATATTCGTGGCGCAGTTCAATATTTAAAAGCGACTGGTAGTCAGAAGGTTGCTGTTACTGGATTTTGTATGGGCGGTGCCCTGACGGTACTTTCCGCCTGTAATGTTCCTGAGCTTGATGGCACGATTGTTTGGTACGGCTATCCTCCTTTGGAATATGTAGATGCTGCAGCTATTCAGAAGCCGATGTTGGCACACTGGGCTTTGCATGATGAGTTCTTTTCCATTACAGGCGTTGATCAGCTAGAGGAGAAGTTAAAACAAGCTGGCGCTAGCTATGAATTTTATCGCTACGATACTAAGCATGCTTTTGCTAATCCAAAGTCGGCTGTCCGTGGCTTGCCACCTTTAGAATACAACGCCGAGGCAGCGACATTGGCTTGGGATAGAGCCCTAGAATTCTTGAAAAAGAATTTAGCTTAATTACCTATCAAGGCCTGCATCATGCATTTATTCACCGAAAACCTTGCTGTAGAAATTGCTGCTTACTATCGCAATCTCGCCTTAGCACATGGGGTTGCGCCAAAAGTATTTACCTTAGTTAACGGTGAGGGGGATCAATTTTTATTCTTCATCGATGATTTGGGCATGGAGAAGGAAGAGGAGGATCAGTTTTTGGCATATATCGTTAAAGAACATGATGCTGTCTCTTATGCGCGTGGCACCTTAGTGATCGTTGAAAAGAACCAGCAATATATCGAGTTTGCAATTGTGGATCGTGATGATGAAGAGGCAATCGTTTGCTCTGCAGAGTTAACGCGAGATATGGACGATAAGCCAATTGCTCTTACCGAGTTTGATAAAGCGCTAGTCAAGAAAACATCAATTGTTTTTGGAAAACTCTTTGAGTCGGTCAAGCTATCGGAGGCAAAGCTAGAAGATTTTGAAAGTCTTTGGGAAGAAATGAAACCCAAGATTTTGCATCGATCCATGGGCATCTAGTCCTCTCAAATGACGCCGGCACAACAGCGGGAATTTATTCATGGCTTTAAGGAGATGTCGCATTCTGCTGTGACGATCTTGACGTGGAGTTTGGTGACTGGCATTGCTATGGCAAAGTCCACCTTAACTGTTCAGCAAGCCATTGCAATGAGTCTGCTGGTATACGCAGGCTCAGCTCAACTCGCTGCACTGCCTCTAATTGCGGTGGGCGCACCTATTTGGGTGATATTGCTCACTTCTTTTATGGTGAACTTACGCTTTGTTATTTTCAGTCTCGGATTGCAAGCCCATTTTGCCTATCTATCTACTTGGCGCAGAATTGTGTTGGGCTATTTCACTACGGACTTTTCATATCTATCGCACATTAAGCGCTTCCCAAAACCGGAGACAAAAGAAGAATTGGCTGCCGATAAAGAGCACCTGCGCCTGTATTCCATGATGGGCTTTCAAGCTGCCAACTGGCTTGCTTGGCAGGTCAGCTCTATCACTGGAATTTTGCTTGCCAGTCAAATTCCAAAGGACTGGGGCTTGGAGTTTGCTGGTGCCGTTGCTTTGGTTGTCATTATTGGACCAATGTTGGATCGCGCTTCGGCAAGATGGGCTGCAGTCACTGCCGGGGTTGTTGCGGTCATGACCTACGGCATTCCGTTTCGACTCAATATTATTTTAGCCATTGGTGCTGCTGTATTTGTGGGGATGGTTTTAGATAAATCTCCAAAAGAAGGGGTGATCTCATGAGCGATGACGCTAGTATGAGAGTCGCTTATCTTATCTTTGGGATGATTGTGGTCACTTTTCTGGCGCGCAGTTTCTTTATCCTGCTGGGTGATCGGATCAAGATTTCAGAATGGGGTCTAGAGACCATTCGTTATGCACCTTTGGCTGCATTGATTGCAATTTTGGCACCTGAAATCTTTTTACCAGTCAGCGCCTCCAGCATTGCTGAATTTAACCTAAGACTTCCCAATATTTGGGGAGGAATTGCGGCAATGATTGCCTTTTATTTCAGCAAGAAAATGATTCCAACCCTCGTGATAGGAATGGCAGTTTATACAGCTGTTCGGTTTTGGTTCGCGTAAGTAGGTGAGATGGTGGCTTGCAATATGCCAATTTGACCCCATATAAGGTCAAGTAGGAGTGTTTGGTGCCCAGGAAGGGACTCGAACCCCCACAACCTTACGATCGCCAGCACCTGAAGCTGGTGCGTCTACCAATTTCGCCACCTGGGCATGCCTCTATTATAGAGGGATGGCTATTCCAGGGGCTTTTCTGGGCTAATTTGTCTTTTTTCCTACAGACTCGATGGTTTGATACAGTAGCCTTATTCATAACAAAAATAGATATCAATAGATATATAGCAAGGGCATGTATTGCCGAAGGAATTAAATGCGTAAAGCAAAAGACTTGGTGCCGCGTGAGGCTGATCGTTTAGGAACAGTCCAGGGTCACCGAGATGGATTTGGATTTGTCATTCCCGATGATGGTGGTGAAGATATTTTTCTCTCTGAGCGAGAGATGTCTCGTGTCATGCATGGCGATAGAGTCAATGTCAGGGTGTTAGGAACAGACCGACGTGGTCGGCCAGAAGGGCAGATTGTTGAGGTGGTTCTGCATGCCAACAAAGTTGTCATTGGTCGCCTGTTAAATGAAAACGGCGTTCTCATTGTTGCGCCTGAAGATAATCGAATTGGTCATGACATTTTGATTCCGCCGAAGGGGCAAGGACAGGCTAAATTAGGTCAGGTGGTCAGTGTCGAGATTATTGACTACCCCGATAGTTATCGCCAAGCTGTTGGTCGAGTGGTTGAGGTTTTGGGCGAGATTGATGATCCCGGCATGGAGATCGAAATCGCTGTCCGTAAGTATGGTGTGCCTCACGAGTTCTCGGCTGCAGCGATGAAAGAGGCTGCAGCACTCCCAGACTCAGTTCAGCAAGAGGACTTAGAGGGGCGCGTAGATTTGCGCGATATCCCTTTGGTTACCATTGATGGCGCAGATGCTAGAGACTTCGACGATGCGGTGTATTGCGAACCCATCATGTACGGCAAGACCAAAGCTTGGCGCTTGATTGTAGGTATTGCCGACGTCTCGCATTACGTTAAACCAGGCCATCCATTAGATGACGAAGGTTTGTTGCGCGCTACTTCAGTCTATTTTCCAAGGCGCGTTATTCCAATGTTGCCCGAGAAGATCTCCAATGGTCTGTGCTCCCTCAATCCTGGAGTAGATCGTTTGTGTATGGTCTGTGACTCTGTGGTGGATAACAACGGCATTGTCTTGGCCTATCAGTTCTACCCTGCGGTAATGCATTCTGCGCAACGTTTCACTTATGACACGGTTTGGGAGATTCTATCGAATAGTAAGGGGCCTGAGGCTGCTCGATTTGCCCAGTTCCGCCCACTGCTTGGTAACCTATACTCTTTATTCAAGATCTTGTTATCTGCGCGTGAGAAGCGGGGTGCCATCGAGTTCGAGACTACCGAGACTCAGATCATTAGTAATGAGCTTGGTAAGATTTTGCGGATTGAGCCGCGCCTGCGCAATGATGCCCACCGCTTAATTGAAGAATGCATGTTGACAGCAAACGTTTGTGCTGCTGATTTCATCGACAAGAATAAGCACTTGAGTCTGTATCGCGTACATGGCGAGCCTTCTGAAGAGAAGTTGGTGACCTTGCGCCAGGTGTTAAGAACCTCGGGCCTTTCTTTGGATGGCGGTGAGAAACCAAAACCTCGTGATTTTGCAAAATTGATGCGTGAGATCAAAGATCGCCCTGATGCCAATATGTTGCAGTCAGTGGTGTTGCGCTCTATGCAGCAGGCTATGTATCAGCCAGATAATGAAGGTCACTTTGGCTTGGCATATCCAGCGTACTCTCATTTCACCAGTCCGATTCGTCGCTATCCAGACTTACTTACACATCGTGTGATTAAGTCGATACTGCAGAAGAAGCCTTACGCTCCCGTGCTCCCAGCAACTGTGCCTCTAAATCTGACGCTACCACGCAAAGGCAAAGGTCGCGAGAATGCAGTAAATGCTAAGAAGTCTCATAGTGACGCTAAAGCAGTCGCCGCCAAAGGCGCTAGACCACCCAAAGGTGCTAATGCCGCTTTGCCAATTTGGGGTCAATTGGGCGTGCATTGCTCATCCAATGAGCGTCGCGCCGATGAAGCCTCACGCGATGTTGAGGCATGGCTCAAGTGTTACTACATGCGTGATCATTTAGGCCAAGAATATGCCGGCACCGTAACGAGTGTTGCTAACTTTGGATTATTTATTCAGCTCGAGAACCTGTTTGTCGAAGGTATGGTTCACGTTACTGAATTGGGTGGTGATTACTTTCAGTATGACGAGGCTCGTCAAGAGTTGCGCGGAGAAAGAACGGGCATTCGTTATCGTTTAGGTGATCGCTTGCATGTTTTAGTTAGTCGTGTTGATTTAGATGCACGTAAGATTGAATTTAGTCTCGTCAAATCGATAGGTGCAGAGATAAGTGGCGCATCTAGTCGCCGTCAATTGCTATTGGCTGCTGATACTGGTAGGCCAAATAAGAAAGCTGCATCTAAAAAGAGTAGGCCAGAAAGCAAAACCCCACAAAAGCCTAGCGGCATAAATGTGAATGCTGCAAAGTCTGCTGGAACACTCAGTGCCAACCAATCTAAGAGCAAAGCCAGCCGCAAGAATGGTAAATCAAATCCTGGAAGAACTCCTGGTAAACCTGCTGGCACAAAACCACCAGTACGAAACACTAGAGCTACCCGCCGTAAATAAAAAGCGCACAAAATAGATGAAACAAATATTAGTTGGTTTTCATGCGGTTCAGGCACGCTTACGCGTTGACCCAGATAGTTTGAAAGCGGTTTACTTTGATCCCAGTCGTCGCGATAGGCGCATGGGGGATTTTTTAAAGCAAGCTGAAGAGGTATTGGGTGAGCGTTTGCATGCTGCTGATGCCGAGCGTTTACATAAGCTTACTGGGCATGATCGTCACCAAGGCGTCGTTGCTTTGGCTGAAAAAATGACCATCGCACGGACCATTACTGAAGTAGTAGAAGATGCAGAGAGCGCTCAGAAGCAACCATTGTTCTTGGTTTTAGATGGTGTTACTGATCCACATAACTTTGGTGCTTGCCTGCGTGTGGCTGACGGGGCAGGTGTTGATGCGGTAGTGATTCCAAAAGATCGTTCCGCCTCTATTAATGCGACCGTCAGCAAGGTGTCGAGTGGGGCATCTGAAGTCATGCCCGTAATTACTGTGACCAATCTTGTGCGTAGCATGAAGGAGATGCAGGAAGCAGGCGTCTGGTTAATTGGCACAGACGATGAGGCTGAAAAATCAATCTATGACCTCGATCTCACTGGCCCCATTGCAATAGTGATGGGAGCTGAAGGCGAGGGCATGCGTCGCCTTACAAAAGAAACCTGTGATGAGCTCGTACGCATACCCATGCAAGGTGTAGTAGAAAGTTTGAATGTTTCTGTTGCAAGTGGCGTATGCCTGTATGAGGCATTAAGACAGCGCCTAGCGAAAGCTGCCAAGAATTAATAGGTAGAAACTGCTAGCGACTTACTTCGCTAGCAGTGCTTCAAGTTTTTCTGTATCAATACAGAAATTACGAATACCTTCGGCCAATTTCTCGGTCGCCATTGGGTCATTATTGAGTTGCAGACGGAAGCTAGACTCATCTAGCTTTAGCGGAGTAATTTTTTCCGCATGAGCGCTATCTGCATCCAACTTTTTAATAACAGGTGAGGTGCTACTTTGCAGTTCAGCTAAAAGCTCCGGGCTAATTGTTAGCAAATCACAGCCCGCTAACTCGAGGATCTGAGTAGTATTCCGAAAACTGGCACCCATGATCTCGGTAGAGATGCCAAAGTGTTTGTAATAGGTAAATATTTTCTTGACTGAAGTCACGCCAGGATCATTGGCGCCCCCATTCATTTCATCACTCCAATTGCTACCCAACTTGGACTTATTCCAATCGGTAATGCGGCCCACAAATGGGGAGATCAGCTTTGCGTTTGCGGCGCCACAAGCAGCCGCCTGAATGAGTGAGAAGAGTAAAGTGATATTGCAATGAATGCCTTCAGCTTCTAATTCTTTTGCAGCAGCAATACCTTCCCAGGTGCCAGCAAGCTTGATCAAAATACGTTTGCGCTCAATCCCATGCGACTCATATAAAGCAATAATATGCTTGGCCTTAGCAACCGTTGCCTTGGTATCAAAAGAGAGTCGGGCATCGACTTCAGTAGAAACGCGCCCTGGAACAATTTTCAGAATCTCCAAACCAAACGCTACCAAGATATAGTCAACCAAGTCAGTGGGACTCATTCCGCGATGGGCATCTTTTACTGACTGCACTAAGCTTTGATAATTGCTTTGTTGAGCTGCTTTGAGGATGAGCGACGGGTTAGTCGTGGCATCCTGTGGTTGAAATACTTGCATGCGCTCAAAATCACCAGTATCGGCAACGACCGTAGTGAGCTTTTTAAGTTGCTCTAGTTGGTTTGGGGCTGAAGAAGTGTTATTCATGGCTAGATTGGTCTAAATAAGGGGTCTACAGTAGTCGGTTTTTGATGAATATCATATGATAGATGTATTAATGACTCAGTTTCAATAAAGGCATTTAGCAGGCTTATGAACCAAGATCAACTCAAACAAATGGTAGGCGAGGCGGCTCGTGATGAAGTCTTAAAGTTGCCAGCAGGGCAAATTTTAGGGGTTGGTACAGGCTCAACTGTTAACTGCTTTATTGATGCCTTAGCTCCACACAAAAATCATTTCGTAGGGGCGGTATCGAGTTCAAATGCAACAACAGAGCGTTTACTCAAACATGGCTTCCAGGTTTTAGATCCCAATGATGTCACTGGCTTACCCGCCTATGTCGATGGTGCTGATGAAATCGATCCAACGGGCCACATGATCAAAGGTGGTGGTGGTGCGCTAACCCGAGAAAAAATTATTGCTTCCATGGCCAAGCAATTTATCTGCATCTGTGATTCATCTAAACAAGTTCCAGTGCTGGGTAACTTTGCGTTACCAGTAGAAATCATTCCACTTGCCAAAGGTGTCGTAAGCAGGGAATTAGAAAAATTCGGTGGCAAGGTCACGCTGCGTCTGGCAAAAAATACCCGTGCAGATTTAAATCAAACCCTAAGCGAACCTTTTGTTACTGATAATGGTGGGTGGATATTGGATGTGGCGGGTCTACAGATTGCTGACCCTATTCAAATGGAAGCACAACTAAATCAGATCGCTGGCGTGATTACGGTTGGATTGTTTGCTAAAGAAAAAGCAAACATTCTGCTGGTGAGTAATGCCTCTGGTGTAGAAAGAATCCTGCTCTAGATAATAAAAAACCCGACGGGGTATGCCCATCGGGTTGTTTGCCATGGTTTGCATGGCGCAGGCACTCGGAAGAGATTTAGTTCCTTAGCCTATGAGCATATAGATACGCTCATTCTGAATGGCTTTCGCCAATGTAGTGGAGCACAATCACTGCCTCACTACGATTACATCCTATGCCTGCATAGATAGAGTGTCAACAGCTGGGAACAAGTTTTATTAATTTACTAATGCTGTGCCGCAATACTGCAGATGTAGCGCTTTATTCCGCTGGTGGAACGTAGCCTTGCGCCATATCCGCACCACCTTCAAAGAAGTATTTCTCAACTTGCTTTAAAAGGTACTGGCGCGCGCGGGGATCAGCCATATTGAGGCGGTTTTCGTTAATCAACATAGTTTGCTGCTTTAACCAAGCAGCCCAAGCCTCTTTGGATACTTGATTCCAAATCTTTTTACCAAGCTCACCGGGTAGCGGAGCAAAATCCATTCCTTCAGCCTCTTTGTTGAGCTTGATACATTGAACCATCCGTGCCATCTGTAATGCCTTTCTTATAGATCTTTAGTTAAAACCATGGACTTACGGTCCCAGTTATAAATTTGTTTTCTTTCTTCAGGCAGGTCTTCAACACTTGCCCTTTTAAAGCCGCGCTTTAAGAACCAATGCTCTGTTCTAGTGGTGAGCACAAATAATTTTTTAATACCTTCTTGTTTGGCACGCATCTCTACACGCTTTAGAAGACGCTCGCCATCACCTGAACCTTGAACGTCTGGATCAACTGCCAGGCATGCGAGTTCACCAACGCCGTTGGGAAATGGAAAGAGGGCAGCACAGCCGAATAGAACGCGATCATGCTCAATGACTGAGAAGCGCTGAATATCACGCTCAATCACATCTTGACCACGAGCAGCCAGGATACCTTCTTCTTCTAGAGGCATGGTCAACTGCAAAATACCGCCCACATCATCCTGATTGGCTTCACGCAAGTTCTCAATATCAGATGAAGCAAGCATCATGCCGATGCCATCATGGGTAAAGAGCTCTTCAAGCAAAGCACCATCTTGATTGCAAGGTAAGAAATGAACGCGACTTACGCCTGCTCTGATCGCTCTGCCGGAAATGTTGAGTAGACTCTTCATGCCAACATCTAAATCCTTGTTGCCTGCCATATAGTCTTGGAGCTGTGGCAGGGATAACTCTGTAATCAGATCGCCTTCTGCATCATGCAAGCCTTCATAAGGGCTTAAGAAAATCAACTTGTCAGCCTTAAGAGAGGCAGCAGTAGAGGCGGCCACATCCTCATAAGCCAGATTGAATGCCTGTCCGGTTGGCGAGAAGCCCAAAGGTGAGAGCAAGACAATCTTATTGCTATCTAAAGAGAGTTTGATAGAAGTAGAGTCGACCTTACGCACTAAGCCTGTATGGATGTAATCAATACCCTCCACAACACCTACAGGCATCGCAGTAATAAAGTTACCAGAGATCACGGAGATACGTGATCCCGCCATTGGGGTGTTAGGTAAACCACGACTAAAGGCTGCTTCAATATCGAGACGCAATTCACCAGCGGCTTCTTTGACGCACTCGAGTGCGGCAGCATCAGTAATACGGTAGCTATGAATAGAGCTTTTGCCAAACTTACTCTTGATTTTGCGCAACATGAGTTGCTCTTCAATTTGTGGACGAATGCCGTGAACTAAAACAATGCGCATCCCCATGGCATGCAACATGGCAATGTCCTCAATGAGATTCTCAAGACCAATTTCTTGGACGAGCTCACCAGCAAAAGCAATTACAAAGGTTTTTTCACGGAAGCTGTGAATGTAGGGCGCAACATCGCGCAACCACCCTACAAAGGGGAAGTTGGAGGTAGATTCTTCGGCACTTGAGGCCTGATTCGGTACATTTGTTGGCATAGTGAGAAAATTATAGGGTGCAAGAGCCCATAAACCAACAAAAACCCAAAGCAATGCCAAAGCCTGTGCCTGCTTCCAACACCACTCGCAGGCTCGAAATCCGCTTCCCGGAAGAATTGCCGGTCTCTGGTCAGAGGCAAATCATCAAGGATGCCTTGCAGAGCCACCAGGTGGTAATTGTCTGTGGTGAGACCGGCTCGGGTAAGACTACTCAGCTACCCAAGATCTGTTTAGACCTTGGTAGAGGCACCATCAACGGCGGTAAATTGATTGGCCATACCCAACCCCGCCGAATAGCAGCTACAGCGACTGCCAAGCGAATTGCTCAAGAGCTTGGCTCTCCCATTGGTCAAGATGTTGGCTATCAAGTGCGCTTCGCTGACAAGAGTAGTCAAACGGCCTCGGTCAAGCTCATGACCGACGGCATCCTCTTGGCAGAGACTCAGCGCGACCCTCAGCTCAAAGCTTATGACACGCTCATCATCGACGAAGCACATGAGCGTAGCCTGAATATTGACTTCCTCTTGGGTTACCTAAGACAGCTACTTCCAAAGAGGCCCGATCTCAAACTTATCATCACTTCGGCAACAATAGATGCCCAAAGGTTTGCAGAACACTTTGCAATCAACGGTAAAGCAGCCCCAGTGATTGAAGTTAGCGGCCGACTCTTTCCAGTGGAGCAGCGGTATTCACCGCTGGAGCCAGATTCCAAGCCTGATGGAAAAAAGGAATCCAAGGCTGCAAAAGAAATTCCAGATGCTGTCGCAGAAGAAATTGCTAACGTTTGGCGCGAGGGTACATCAGGTGCTGGAGATGTGTTGGTCTTTTTACCAGGTGAGCGCGAGATTCGGGATTGTGCAGAGACGCTGCGCAAGGATCATGTACTGCAACAACGCTTTCATCCAGAAATTCTGAGTTTGTTCGCTCGTCAATCGGTAGCCGAACAAGAAAGAGTCTTTGGTCCAGGTAATGGTCGTCGCATTATTCTGACAACGAATGTGGCCGAGACTTCTTTAACCGTACCCAATATTCGTTATGTGATTGATAGTGGCTTGGCGAGAGTAAAGCGCTACTCTTATCGTAATAAGGTAGAGCAACTACAGATTGAGCCTATTTCGCAAGCGGCTGCCAATCAACGGGCCGGGCGTTGCGGCCGTGTCTCAGACGGCATCTGTATTCGTTTGTATAGCGAGCTTGATTATCAAAACCGCCCTAAATTTACCGACCCAGAAATTCTCCGAAGCTCATTGGCAGCAGTGCTACTGCGCATGAGTGCATTGCGCCTGCCAAAGATTCAGCACTTCCCCTTTATTGATAAACCACTAGGCAGAGCGATTGCTGATGGCGTGCAGCTTCTTGATGAATTGGGTGCAATTGAATTTGATGAATCAGATGCTACCGATGGAAAAGATATCAACAATAGCTTTAAGCTCACGGCGATTGGTAAGCAGTTAGCAGACTTGCCGCTGGATCCTCGTATTGGCAGAATGCTGCTAGCTGCAAAAGAGCACAATGCTTTAAAAGAAGTCACTATCATCGCTTCGGCTTTAGCAACCCAAGACCCCCGTGAGCGACCCATGGATCAGGGTGCTGCTGCTGATCAAGCGCATCTCCAGTTTGCTGATGAGCGCTCTGAGTTTCTCAGTTTCGTAAAACTCTGGAATTGGTATCAGGATGCCTTGCAACACAAACACAGCAATCGCCAATTAGAAAATGTATGCAGAAGTAAATTCTTATCGCCACGCCGCTTACGGGAGTGGCGAGATGTGCATGGTCAATTGCATACTATGCTGGGTGAAAAGGGTTGGAAAGAAAATGTTCTTGCTGCAACATATGAGCAAGTCCATTTATCGCTTCTCACAGGCCTACTCGGTTATGTTGCCAAAAAAGAAGAAGACGAAAAGTCTCAAGATCGTAATAGTAAGTCGGGTGGCTATGTTGGTGCTCGAGGTATTCGACCATTCATTTGGCCAGGCTCAACCATTGGTAAAAAAGCGGGGGCCTGGATCCTGGCTGGGGAGTTAGTAGAAACCAATCGCATGTATGCACGAACGATTGCCAAGATTGAGCCGCAGTGGGTGGAGAAGGTTGCAGCCCATCGCCTCATTCAGACTCTGAGTGACCCATTTTGGGATCACCGTCAGGGTGAAGTCTTGGCGTTTGAGCGCGGCACTTTATATGGTTTGCCTATCTATCATGGTCGACGAGTTCGTTATGAGCCGCATGATCCAGAAGCGGCAAGAGCGTTATTTATCCGCCAAGCCTTAGTTCAGGAAGAAATGTTTGGTCGCATGGATACACCAGCCCTCTACCGTGAAACTGAATCTGATGCCAAGAAAAAATACCCCGGTCTTTTTAGTTTCTTCTGGCATAACTGTCGCCTGATCAGAGAAATTGAAGCACTTGAGCATCGTTCACGCCGCCCTGATGTTTTAGTTGATGATGATCTACTCTTTGCTTTTTATGACTCGCGCATTCCGAAAGAAGTCTGCAATCGCGAAGGTCTCAAAGCATGGTTCAAGAAAGAACCTGGGCTTGACAGCCAGTTGAGACTCGAGAAGGCCGACCTGATGCGCCACGAGGCTGCAGGTATTACGGTCGATCGCTATCCTAAGATAATGATGGTTGGTGGAGCGGAGCTCAATCTCACATATCACTTTGAGCCCGGAAGTCCAAAAGACGGTGTCACCTTGGTTGTGCCATTAACGCAACTTAATCAAGTAGATGGACGTCGATGTGAATGGTTGGTTCCTGGTATGTGTGAAGAGAAGGTGCTGCTGCTACTCAAATCCTTGCCACAGAAGTTGCGGCGTCACTGTGTGCCACTTCCCGACTATGCAAAGTCATTCTTAGAGCGTACTTTGGAAGGTAAGCAATTTGGGGTGGGCGACTTTTTAGACAGTCTAATTAACGATATACGTCAAGAACGCGGCCTTGAAATTAAGCGGACCGACTTTAGACCTGAAGCGTTACCTTTGCACTCATCGATGAATTTTAGGTTGATTGACGAACATGGTCGTCAGCTTGAAGTAGAAAGAAATCTTGCTCGCTTACGTTCCGAGTATGGAGAAACTGCCCGCAGCGCTTTTCAGGCGATTGCGCAAGAGGCTGCACAAGCAGAGTTGGGGGTAGAGGCGCCTAAGGCTGGCTCCAAACTTGATGAGAAGGCACGTACAGTAGAGCAGGGGGGCTATCGTTCTTGGGAGTTTGGTGAGCTACCAGAAACCCTAGAGATTCAGAAGGGAAATAAAACTTTATTCGGCTACCCAGCTTTGGTGGATCGTGGCGACTACTGCGATTTAGAAGTCTTTGATGATTTGCTGGAAGCCAGAAAGCAACATCACTTAGGATTGCGTCGTCTCTTCGCGCTTAACAATAAAGACACGCTGAAGTCCTTGCAAAAACAATTGCCAGGTATTCGCGAGCTAGGATTGCTATTTATTAATGTGGGTTTTGTAGAAGAATTGATTGAGCAAATTCTGAATGTAGCGCTTGAGCGCGCATTTGTCTCCGAAACGCTGCCAGTCAATGCTGAGCAATTTGCCATGCAATTACAAGCCGGTAAACCGCGATTGGCTCTCATCGCCCAAGAAATTTCCCGGCACGCCTTAAATGCCCTTCAAGCCCACGCTGATTTGCAGAAGAAGGTAGCTAGTGCAAAAGCGGCTTCACCTACTGCTTATGCAGATATACAAACGCAAATGCAAGGATTGATCTTTCCTCGGTTTGTTGCTGAAATTCCTTATGGGCAACTGGTACATTTACCGCGCTACTTAAAAGCGATTGCCATGAGGATTGATAAGTTACGCACCAACCCTAGCCGTGATGCCCAATGTCAAAAAGACTGGGAGTCGGTTGCCAGACCCTGGCAAAAGTTGCTACAAGGAGGCAGGGGTTCAGCTTCTTATGCCATGACCGAGGACCAGGCTTTGCAGGATTTTCGGTGGCAACTCGAGGAGTTGAGGGTCGCTTTGTATGCTCAAGAGCTCAAAACTCCAACCCCAATGTCCCTAAAGAGACTGGAAAAGGTTTTGGCTAGTTTGCGCTAGGTCAAATCCAATGTGCTTGAGAGGGGGATTTGTGAGCCCTCGATTGCTTACAATGGAGGGATGTACACATTTATCACGATTAGAGGTTTTCGCAATATTGCGGGATCTGCAATATTGGCACTTCTCTCACATGCTTATCCTGTATTTGCCGAGGCTATAGCATCAACCGAACCAAAAGTCGCCATCATCTTAAATTCTGGCGCTGCCTCAGTCAGTTTGATTGATATGCAAAGTCGCCAAGTGATGAAAACGATGACGGTTGGTAAGGAACCTCATCACTTGATGATGACCCCCGATCAAAAAACATTATTGGTTGCCAATGCAGCCGGTAATGATGTTGTATTAATGAACCCAAGCACTGGTGAGTTAACAGGCAGAATACCGAACATCATTGATCCTTACCAAATTGGCTATTCACCAAATCACAAATGGTTTGTGGCAAATGGCAATCGCTTAGACCGTGTGGATATTTATGCTGCTAATGGCGCTGATCTGAAATTGGCTGGAACGGTGAAGTTAGCAAAGACACCAAGTCACATTGCATTCACCTCGGATAGCAAAATTGCATTTATCACCTTGCAAGATTCCAGCGAGCTTGCAGCAATCGATTTGGAAACCCAAAAAATTCTTTGGGTGATGCCTACAGGTAAGGTGCCTGCTGGCCTGTGGATGACCCCTGGAGATCAGTATTTATTGGTTGGTATTACTGGTGAAGATAATGTGCAAGTAATTGATTGGAAGAATCGCAAGGAGGTCAAGCGCATCCTGACGGGTAAGGGCGCCCATAACTTCCGTCCCTTAGGCGATAAAAAGCAGGTATTTGTGAGCAACCGTATTGCATCCACTATCAGCCTCATCAATATGCAAACTTTGGAGAAGGTGGGTGATATTACTGGCCTGCCATCTGGTCCAGATGATATGGAAATCACCCCTGATGGTAAAACTTTATGGGTCACCTTTCGTTTTTCTAAAAAGGTTGGTGTGATTGATATTCCCTCTATGAAATTATTGACCGTGATTCCGGTGGGCAAATCACCACACGGCGTATTTTTCTATCCTAGAGCATCCTGGGAATAAGTTTTCATCATGAAGTGCAAACAAATGATTTATTTAACAGCCGCCTTCATACTCGGCTGTTTTGCATTTGGCGCACACGCTCAAACTGCAAGTTGTAATAAAACGGTTTACCTCACGTTTGATACTGGCAATATGTCGGTCGCTGAAAAAGTTGCTGAAACTCTGAAGCGACACAATGTCAAAGCTACCTTTTTCCTTTCTAATGAAAAAACTTTCCGAGGTGACTTTGCTTTAGACGATTCATGGAGAGCCTATTGGCAGGAGCGGCTTAAAGAGGGCCATCACTTCGGTAGCCACACTTATGACCATACTTATTTTGTCAAAGATGGACCCAAAGGGCAGGTCTTTGAGAGGCCTCAATTTGGACCAAAAGCAGGAGAGACTATTCTGTATAACGAAGCGGCAATGTGTAAAGAGATTCGTAAGGTAGATCAGCGCTTCCAGGAATTAACCAGCCAGCCTTTGCAAAAGATCTGGCGTGCCCCGGGTGGAAAAACTTCACCGACATTAATTCGGATGGGGGATATGTGTGGCTATGAACACATTGGCTGGGCGCCGGCAGGTTTTCTGGGGGATGAACTCAACTCCGATAAGCATCCTAATGACCAACTTCTAGAAAAGGCTAGTCGCGATATTAAAGACGGCGATATTGCGATGGCTCACCTGGGTATCTGGTCCAGAAAGGATCCTTGGGCGCCTGCTGTATTGGAGCAATTGATCGTCAACCTCAAAGCTCGTGGATTCTGCTTTGCTACTTTGCCCAAGGCGCACAAAAATTTGGCAGATCAGTCAAAATAAGACATGGATTTAAGTTCAATCACTTCAGCAATCTCTAGCGCTTACGGCAGCGTCCAGGAGTTTTTGTTTGCCAATATTGTTGGACCACTTTTGTACCAATTCGATTTGATGTCTTGGGCGGAAGATGTATTTGATGGTATCGATTGGTTTTTATTTGGCTGCATACAGATTTTCTTGATTATTGTTGTGCTCAGAACTTGGGAGCGTATTGCGCCCGCCGAGAAGCAAGAGCGTTTTGCTAAGGCTAGTAGGGCGGATGTGGTCTATACCTTGTTCCATCGTCTTGGTATTTTTCATGGCCTGATCTTTATTGCGCTGTCAGGATTCTTCTTTGAGATTGACTCTGTCTTGCACGATTTCCGCTTTGATCGTTTTAATGTGGAGTCTTGGTGGCCCGGGGTGACCTCAATACCCGTGGTCAGTTTCTTGGTTTATTTGGTGCTGCTCGACTTCGTAGAGTATCTCTATCACCGCGCATCCCATGCGTTTAATTGGTGGTGGCAGTTGCATGCGCTGCACCACAGTCAAACGGTCATGACTGCTTGGTCTGATAATCGTAATCACATACTAGATGACAGCATGCGTGCTGTAGTAATGGCACTATTTGCTCTTCTATTTGGAGTTTCCCCAGGACAATTCATCATCTTGATTGCATTGAGTCAATTTATTCAGAGTTGGCAGCATGCCAATATCAAAGTCCACTTGGGTAAGGCGCAATATCTTTTGATATCGCCGATGTTTCATCGTATGCACCATGCAGTGGGCTATGGCCATGAAGCGATCGGTAAACCTGGTGTGCTTGGAGGTTGTAATTTTGGTATTTTGTTTCCTTGGTGGGATATGTTGTTTAAAACTGCTATCTTCCCGAAAGAGGTCTATCCTACAGGGGTCAGATACTTGGAGGTATCGCAAAATATTCTGACCCAGCAATGGCAAGGTCTTACGCGCTCAGTTAAAGAGCTCATGCCAAAGTAAATCAATGAAGTCAGGCATGCGAAGAAGCATGCAATAGGAGTTTTATGGTTGGACTGCCGCAAGTATTTAAATCATTTGGATTGGCTCTAGTGGGGACGATGCATCCAAGGACGTTGTGGCTTAGCTTGCGACCATTCTTCATCGTATCGATTCTCTGGGGTTGCCTTATTTGGCTGACGTGGACTCCAGCGCTAGCCATACTTAGCGAGTTTCTGACTCACTCCCTGTTTACGAATTGGATTCAAGAAGGTTTGATCTGGGCTGGTTTTGAAAACGCTAGAGCATGGATTGCCCCGTTATTTTTTGTGATGCTCATTATTCCGCTAATCACGATTAGCTTATTGGTACTGATTGCATTTTCAACTGTACCCACCATCGTAAAGATGGTAGTCAGGCAAGCGCACTACCAAGATTTAGTGTGCAAGCGGGGCGGCGGTTTATTTGGTGGCATGGTTTACACCTTGTGGTCAGCGCTCATTTGCCTTGCTTTAATCATGCTGACATTGCCGGTGTGGTGGGTGCCTCCATTAGTAGCAGTGTTACCGCCACTTCTTTGGGGGTGGTTAACCATGCGTCTCATGTCGTATGACGTCTTGGCCAAACACGCGAGCATTGAAGAACGTGATCAGCTATTGGAAAAATATCGTTGGCCATTACTCACGATGGGTATTGTTTCTGGGATGCTTGGTGCTGTTCCTACCTTTTTCTGGGCTACATCTGCATTAGCCTTAGTTCTATTCCCAATTGTGAGCTTTATTGCTCTTTGGATTTATTCTTTGATCTTTGTGTTTGCCGGCCTTTGGTTCAGCCATTTCTTATTAGATGCCTTAAAAGAGTTACGACAAGAAGAATTGGATCAAGCCTTAACAGTGCAAGCGCATGTAGTGGATATGGAACTTCCCTATCATGGCCAATGAGATGGTTGATGAAATGAAAAAAGTGGAAATAGATCTAGCAAAAGATGCGCCAACTGGGGCACAACGTCGCTTTGGCTTAATTGTGATTGGTGATGAGATTCTCTCTGGCCGTCGTCAAGATAAACATATGGCGACCTTGATTGAGCTTCTCAATGAGCGCGGCTTAAGCTTGGCATGGGCAAAATATGTCGCCGATGATCCTGAGCAAATTACTGCAACACTCAAAGAAAGTTTTGCCAGTGGCGATGTGGTGTTTAGTACCGGCGGTATTGGTGCAACACCGGATGATCACACACGTCAATGCGCTGCATTAGCGCTCGGCACTACAACGCAATTGCATCCCACTGCACAAGAGTTGATAGCAGGCCGTATTCAGTCTATGGCAGAAGGCGATCCCATCAAAGCAGATTTAAATACACCTGAGAACCAACATCGTTTCAAAATGGGTGAGTTTCCGATTGGTAGCGACATCATTCCTAATCCTTATAACCAGATTCCAGGTTTCCGAATTAAAGAGCATCACTTTGTTCCTGGCTTTCCGGTGATGGCTGCACCGATGATGGCGTGGTGTTTGGATTCACACTACAAAGATCTTTTTCATCAAGAGAACTGGGCAGAGCAGAGTTTCATTGTTCCTAAGGGCATTGAATCAACCTTAACACCCTTAATGGAGCGTATAGAGGCCAATTTCCCGGGGGTAAAGGTCTTTAGCCTTCCTTCGGTTGGAGACCCTAGCAAGGGCGGTGTTTATGCCCAGCGCCACATTGAGTTAGGCATTAAAGGTAATGCCAATCTGCTAGAAAGCGCCTGGATCGCTCTCAGGACGGGCACCCAAGCGCTCGGTTACGACATCCACGATATCAGTTGAGTATCAACCATTTATAATTGCACCAAATAAGTGCATTTAGGGGGTTTTTACACTCTTGAATAGGAAATTGAGCACTTAATTAGTGCAATAATAAGTGTTCCCATTTGTTTGCTTCAGTAAATTACATACATCCATTAGGCATGTTTGATGCCTGGAATAAACAAGGGTGTATGCCTTGATTTTGAATTCCGAATTTAGTTAATAGAGGAGATTTGCATGACGAAGACCGTCGCTGATGTGATGAAGTTAGTTAAAGAGAAAGAATGTACTTTCGTTGATTTCCGCTTTGTGGATACAAAGGGTAAAGAACAACACACGACTGTACCTATTTCTGCTTTTGACGAAGATAAATTTGAGAGCGGTCATGCATTTGACGGTTCTTCTATTGCTGGCTGGAAGGGTATTGAAGCTTCTGACATGTTGCTCAAACCAGATCCAACCGCTGCTTACATCGACCCATTCTATGAAGAGCCAACATTGGTGTTGACTTGCGACGTGATCGAGCCAGCTGACGGTAAAGGTTACGACCGTGACCCACGCTCTATTGCAAAACGCGCTGAGGCGTACTTGAAGAGCACCGGTTTAGGGGATGCTGCTTACTTTGGTCCGGAGCCAGAGTTCTTTATTTTTGATGGCGTTCGTTGGGGTGCCGACATGCAGGGTTGCTTCGTGAAGATTGATTCCGAAGAGGCTCCATGGTCTTCTGCTCTTGAAGTTGAAGGTGGTAATACAGGTCACCGTCCAGGTAAAAAAGGCGGTTACTTCCCAGTTGCTCCTGTAGATACATTCCAAGACATGCGCTCTGAGATGTGTTTGATTCTTGAATCTTTGGGTATTCCAGTGGAAGTTCATCACCATGAGGTTGCTGGCCAAGGTCAAAATGAATTGGGTACCAAGTTCAGCACATTGGTACAACGCGCTGACTGGACTATCTGGCAAAAATATGTTGTTCAAAACGTTGCCCATGCTTATGGCAAAACAGCAACTTTCATGCCTAAGCCAGTAGTTGGTGATAACGGTTCTGGTATGCACGTTCACCAATCTGTTTGGAAGAATGGCGAGAACTTGTTTGCTGGCAATGGTTATGCTGGTTTGTCAGAGTTTGCTCTCTACTACATCGGCGGCATCATCAAGCATGCTAAAGCATTGAACGCGATTACAAACCCAGGTACAAACTCATACAAGCGTTTGGTTCCAGGCTTTGAAGCTCCAGTGAAATTGGCTTACTCAGCACGTAACCGTTCTGCTTCTATCCGTATTCCACACGTTTCAAGTCCTAAGGGCCGTCGTATCGAAACGCGCTTCCCTGATCCATTGGCTAACCCATACTTGGCATTCTCCGCCTTGTTGATGGCTGGTTTGGATGGCGTTCAGAACAAGATTCATCCGGGCGAAGCTGCTGATAAGAACTTGTATGACTTGCCGCCAGAAGAAGATGCAAAGATTCCAACCGTTTGCGCAAGCTTGGAAGAGGCATTGGATGCACTGAAGAAAGATCATGAGTTCTTGACTCGTGGTGGTGTATTTACTGAGTCTATGCTTGATGCCTATATCAATTTGAAGATGGAAGATGTCACACGTTTCCGTATGACAACTCATCCAATCGAATTTGATATGTATTACTCCCTGTAAGCGAAGGAGAGAACTTGAGCGCAGGTCTGTTGCGCAATTCGTTCAAGGGAGCAGCTACGGCTGCTCCTTTTTTTCCGACATTGCTTGATCAGATGCCCAATGCCATCGTGGTATTTGAGGCCGAGAACCAACAATTGATTTATGTGAATCCAGCTGCAGAGTCAGCACTGGACCTCTCCCGTAAATCACTTGAGGGTCAGTCTGTGCATGATTTATTTGGCGGCAATGAAGCATTGAACAAGATGATTTCTGAGGTGAAGCTAGGTCATTTTGTGGCCCAGCGCCAAGAGGTGGTTTTGCATTCGATGCCAGGTAGTATTCATCAGGAATTCATTCAGGCGCACATTGTTGTTGCCGCTCTAGAGGATCCAGATCTTTTGATGATGGAGTGGTTTCCCATCGATCAGCAGTTACGCAGTGAGCGTGATGAGCGCGTCACGCAACAAGTCGAAGCGAATAAGCAATTAATGCGTAATTTGGCGCATGAGATAAAAAATCCATTGGGCGGAATACGTGGGGCAGCTCAATTATTAGAGTTTGAGTTAGCTGAAAAAGGTTTGCGGGAGTACACGCAAGTCATTATTAAAGAGTCTGATCGTTTGCAGACTCTGGTAGATCGACTGCTGGCACCGCATCGTAAGGCTCATGTGATTGAAGCATTCAATGTGCATGAAGCGCTTGAACGGGTGCGCAGTCTCGTGTTGGCAGAGTTCCCTCAGGGCTTAAAGATTATCCGTAACTACGATACTAGTCTGCCTGATGTGATGGGTGATCGTGAGCAGCTTATTCAGGCAACACTCAATATTGTGCACAACGCGGCACAGGCCTTATCTGAAGAGATCAGTGCTGGTATTGCTCAAATTGAATTAAAAACCCGGGTGGCACGTTCTGTCACGATTGCAAAGCAACGCTATAAGTTGGCGATGGATTTACATGTGATTGATAACGGTCCCGGTATTCCAGAAGAAATTATTGAGCGCATTTTCTTTCCCTTGGTCTCTGGGAGAGAAGGGGGTAGCGGCCTGGGTCTGACTTTGGCACAAACCTTCGTTCAGCAGCATCAGGGCTTTATTGCTTGCGATAGCCGCCCTGGACGTACCGATTTCCACATTCAAATACCATACCGTAGGCAGGAGAGAGCATCATGAAACCAATTTGGATCGTCGACGATGACCAATCAATACGCTGGGTTCTAGAAAAAGCCTTGGCGCGAGAGAATATCCCGCACAAGAGCTTCTCTAATCCCAATGATGTGCTTAATGCCCTCGAGAAAGAATCTCCCCAGGTTCTCATCTCCGATATCCGCATGCCTCGTGGTAATGGCTTAGATTTGTTGCAACATGTAAAGGCCAGCCATCCTCATTTGCCCGTCATTATCATGACGGCCTATTCAGATTTGGATTCTGCGGTGTCATCCTTTCAGGGTGGTGCATTTGAGTACCTCACAAAACCCTTTGATGTCGAAAAAGCAGTTGAGTTAATTCATCGTGCAGTGGAGCAGGGAATCCGGAATGATTCTGGCGCTAAAGAGCTGACTGCGTGGAGACAAGATGCTACAGAAATTATTGGCCAAGCACCTGCGATGCAAGAGATCTTCCGTGCGATTGGCCGTTTGGCTCAATCTCATGCAACTGTGCTGATTACTGGTGAGTCTGGTACTGGCAAAGAGCTGGTGGCGCATGCTTTGCATAAGCACAGCCCAAGAGCCAAAGGTCCATTTGTGTCACTGAGTACTTCAGCTGTTCCTAAGGATCTTCTTGAGTCAGAACTCTTTGGTCATGAGCGTGGCGCCTTCCCAGGTGCGCAGACATTACGTCGGGGTCGTTTTGAGCAAGCCGATGGCGGAACTTTATTTTTAGGTGAAATTGGCGACCTGCCGTTTGATTTGCAAACCCGTCTCCTGCGCGTTTTATCTGATGGTCATTTTTATCGTATTGGTGGTCAAGATCCAATTAAAGCAAACGTGCGCATGATCGCCTCTACACATCAAAATTTGGATACTAGGGTGGCCGCAGGATTCTTCCGTGAAGACTTATTGCATCGCTTGAATGTGATTCGCCTGCGCATGCCTTCATTGCGCGAGCGCAGTGAAGATATTCCGATGTTGGCAAGACACTTCATGCTGATCTGCGCTAAATCATTGGCTGTAGAGCCTAAAAAACTTTCTGATGAAGTTTTAAAAGAAATGAGCACAATGCCATTTCCAGGTAATGTTCGTCAATTAGAAAACTTATGCCATTGGCTTACAGTAATGACACCTGCCAATATCATCGGTGTGAGTGATTTACCCGCTGATATCGTTGCTGAAGCAAGCGAGCAGCCAATCATCTTGCATGGTGAATCCTCTCCGACAAACCCGGCTACTGCAAAAATAGCTGCAGGCGATTGGGAAAGTGGGCTTGGACGTCTAGCAGCGAAGATGCTGCAAGATGGCGATAAAGAGGTTTACGATGCGCTATGCTCACGGTTTGAGAAGGCAGTATTGCAAGCAGCCTTAGAGGTAACGCGTGGACGTAGAGTAGAGGCTGCGCAACGCCTTGGCATTGGGCGCAATACGATTACACGTAAATTACAGGAACTGGGGATAGATGACTGATTCAATCCGAATTGCGGCGTGGAATGTGAATTCCCTAAAGGTTCGCCTTCCACACCTACTTCGTTGGTTGCAAGACCAGGAGAAAAAGAATCAGCCGATTGATGCCTTATGCTTGCAAGAACTCAAGCTTACGGATGATAAGTATCCCCACCAAGAGCTGGAAGCAGCCGGCTACCTGAGTATCGCTGCTGGGCAGAAGACTTATAACGGTGTTGCTATCATCGTTCGCAAAGCAGCGCTAGCAGCAATTGCTTCTGACACAACAACGACTTTTCTAAAACCCACCAGAAATATCCCAAACTACCAAGATGAGCAGCAGCGCATATTGGCTGCAACCATTCCGTTTGCAGGCACTAAACCTATTCGATTGGTTTCAGCCTACTTCCCAAACGGGCAGTCACCTGATAGCGATAAGTTCATTTACAAACTGGATTGGTTAAGCAAACTTCAAACCTGGTTAACAGAGGAGTTACAACAAAACCAGCGGCTAGCCCTTTTGGGCGACTTTAATATTGCGCCAGCAGACCAAGATGTGCATGACCCCAAAGCGTGGGAGGGGCAGAATCTGGTTTCGCCACCAGAAAGAAATGCTTTCCAAGATTTAATGAATCTTGGATTACATGACTCCTTCAGGATGTTTGAGCAAGCACCCAAAACTTACAGTTGGTGGGACTATCGCATGATGGGCTTTAGAAGAAATGCCGGTATGCGCATTGACCACATTCTCTTAAGTGAAGCGCTTAAGGAAAAGTGCAGTGCCAGCATAGTCGACAAAGAGCCTAGAGCCTGGGAGCAACCATCGGACCATGCCCCGGTGATTGCCACTATTAAAAAAGCTTAAGGCAAACCTACTTAAGTTAATCTTGCATCCATGATGCCAATTCTGTATTCCTATCGAAGATGTCCGTATGCCATGAGGGCGCGTATGGCATTAAAGTATGCAGGCATAGAACTTGAGCATCGAGAGATTGCCCTAAGAGAAAAGCCGAAATCGATGCTCCTAGCATCATCTAAAGGCACTGTTCCTGTACTGTGTATCGATGGACAAGTCATTGACCAAAGCTTAGACATCATCCATTGGGCATTGGATAAATCGGATCCCGATGGCTGGAAGAATGTTGATGAGAGTATGGCCAACTGCTGGATCGAGAAAAATGACGGCCAGTTCAAAATACTGCTTGATCAATACAAATATCCCAATCGGTACCCAGGGCTTAATCAAGATGAGGTCCTCAACACCACGTTAGAGTTGATGCTTAAACCCATTGAGATTGCATTACAGGCAAATCCATATTTAATGGGTAATAAGCTGTCTTGGGTAGATGTAGCTATTTTTCCATTCATCCGACAGTTTGCTGGCGTCAACCCACCAAGATTTGCAGCGCTGCCACTTACCGCAACAAGGAGGTGGCTTACTCAACATATCGAATCACAGTTATTTCAGTCGGTGATGGAGAAACATCCCACCTGGGTAGATTAGGTAAACTCCAAAGGATTACTAAGCCAAACCACCATGCCGAAGTAGCGCATCAATACTGGGTTCTCTGCCCCGGAATGCTTTAAAGGATTCAGCAGCTGGACGACTTCCACCCACTTCCAGAATCTCCTCTCGGTAACGTGTTCCGGTCTTGGCATCCAGCACGCTGCCAGTTAGCTTGGAGGCTTCCTCGAAGGCTGAGTAGGCATCAGCAGATAAAACCTCGGCCCATTTATAGCTGTAATAACCAGCGGCATAGCCACCAGCAAAGATATGGCTGAAAGAATTAATCCAGCGAGAGATTTCTGGCTGCGGAATGATGTTGTACTCATCAGCAATAGACCTAGAAACATCAAGTGCTGCATGCCCCTTGGCTGCTTTTGTATCAAAGCTGGAATGTAATCGCCAGTCTGTTAAGGACATCACAATTTGACGTAAGGTTGCTAAACCATTTTGGAAATTCTTGGCAGCGAGGATTTTGTCAAAGAGCTCACGTGGTAGTGGCTTGCCTGTTTGTGCATGCGCAGTCATTTTCTCGAGCACTTCCCATTCCCAGCAGAAGTTTTCCATAAACTGACTTGGTAATTCCACAGCATCCCACTCAACCCCATTGATGCCTGATACACCTAGGGCACTCACTTGTGTCAGGAGGTGATGCAAACCATGACCACTTTCATGGAAGAGGGTAATGACATCATCATGAGTAATGGTCGGTTGGCGTAATACGCCATCCACTTTGACTGGTGGCGCAAAGTTACATACCAAATAAGCTACTGGTATCTGGATTTCTCCATTGGGCAATTCTCTGCGTCCACGAGCGTCATCCATCCAGGCTCCGCCACGTTTACCAGGCCGAGCATAGGGATCTAAATAAAAGTAAGCCCGGATCTTTCCAGTCTGGTCTTTAACAGCAAAGGATTGCACGTCAGCATGCCAGGTTGGTAGGTCTGTGGCTTCAATCTTGACGTTAAACAATGTCTGAATAACTTGGAATAAACCATCTAGGACTTTTGGTAATGGGAAGTATTGCTTAAGTTCATTCTCGGAGAATGAATAACGCGCTTGCTTTAGGTGTTCAGCAGCAAATGGAATATCCCAAGGCTCTAGCCCATCTGCGAATCCTAATTCTGCTTTAGCAAACTCACAAAGTTCTTGCCAATCTTTCTGAGCAAAAGGTTTTGATTTGATGGCAAAGTTGGTTAGAAAGAGATCTACCTCATCAACTGTATTGGCCATCTTTGGCGCCAAACTTAAGGCTGCGTAATTTGCAAACCCCAGCATGCGCGCCTCTTCATCGCGTAGACGTAATTGATCTAACATGTTCTGCGTGTTATCCCAGTCGAGCTTACCTTTGCCGTATTGCGGCGCTAACTCTGATGAGCGGGTCACATAGGCTTGATACATCAGGCGACGCAGCTCTCGGTTCTCGGAATACTGCATTACTGGATAGTAGGAAGGAAAGTGCAAGGTAAAAGCCCAGCCTTGCAGATCTTTCTGCTGCGCAGTATCTGCCGCTGCAGCGATAGCATCCTCTGGTAGTCCAGCAAGATCAGATTTATCGGTAACTAAATGAACAAAGCCATCGGTCGCATCTAAAACATGATCTGAAAATGCTTTGCCTAGTAAAGCTTGTTCATCTTGGATTGCAGAGAAGCGCGGCTTATCAGCATCGCTCAACTCTGCGCCGCCTAGACGAAAATCCCGTAAAGAATTTTCAATCACTTTCTTCTGAGCACGATTGAGCTTTGCAAAATCAGGACTATTTTTGAGCTCTTTAAATTTCTGATAGAGCGCTAAGTTTTGTCCAAGACTAGAAAAGAATGCAGTGACCTCTGGTAGCATTTCTCCATAGGCGGCTCGCAACTCTGCTGTATCGGCTACGCTATTGAGGTGAGAGATAACGCCCCATGATCTACCCAACGCTTCAGTTGCATCTTCTAAAGGCTCTGCCAGATTGCTCCAGCTTGACGGCGTCTTGGGATCGGTCGCAGTATTTACAGCATTCTGCGCATGCTGGAGCAAAAACTGAATGGCAGGTGCGATGTGCTCTGGTTTTACTTCCGAGTAGGCGGCAATGCCACGACCAAAAGTCAGAAGCGGGTTATTCTGTAATGCGGCGGGTAGGGTAAAGAGGGCTGTAGTCATACCCTCTAGCTTAATGGATCTAAGGCCTGGCTGCTTTTTCTGCTGCTTCTAAAGTGTTCATGAGGAGCATGGTGATCGTCATTGGGCCAACACCGCCCGGTACAGGGGTAATCCAGCCGGCGATATATTTAGCGGCATCAAAATCCACATCCCCGCAGAGTTTGCCATCCGGCATGCGGTTGATGCCTACATCGATCACAACAGCGCCGGTTTTCACCATATCACCAGAAATCATCTTGGGTTTGCCAGTAGCAACTACTAGGATGTCAGCATCTTTGGTATGGTGGGCTAGGTCACGAGTCTTGCTATTACAAATAGTGACTGTGGCACCAGCTTGCAGCAGCAACATAGCCATTGGCTTGCCCACAATATTAGAGGCGCCAACGATCACTGCGCGAGCACCGCGAATCGGGTAATCAATGCTTTCTAAAATCTTCATGCAACCGTAGGGGGTACAGGGCTTAAATTCTGGTTGGCCAACCATTAAGGCGCCAGCATTGGCCACATGAAAACCATCCACATCTTTTTGAGGGGCAATCGCCTCAAGCACACGCTCAGCAGCAATATGTTCTGGTAGCGGCAATTGCACCAAGATCCCATGAATTGATGGATCAGCATTGAGGGTGGCAATGCGAGCAAGCAATTCTTCTTCGCCAAGCTCAACTGAGTAACGCTCTAGTACAGAGTGAAAGCCAACATCCTCACAGGCTTTGACTTTATTGCGAACATAGACTTGGCTGGCAGGATTTTCACCAACGACGATGACTGCTAAGCCAGGACGAACTCCTTTAGCCGTAACAATAGCGCCACGGGCGGCTATTTCAGCACGTATTTTTTTGGAGAGCGCGTTACCGTCTAGTAATTGTGCAGGCATTTCAAGAGTATTAATTGGATTAACTGCGGGTTAATTGGGTTGAGGATCAGATAAGGCTAAACGGAGCAAGTCCGCTACGGTATTGACGTTCAGCTTTTCCATAATGTTGGCACGGTGCGCCTCAACAGTCTTAATAGAGATACCAAGATCATCTGCTATTTGCTTATTTAAACGTCCGGCAACAATACGCTCTAATACTTGGCGCTCGCGACCAGTAAGTTTGCTCAGCAAGCTCTGGGTAATTTTGCGTTGACTTGCTTGTGAGTAATCCACTCTTGCTTTAGCAAGCATGCGATCAACTAAGCCACAGAGATCATTCTCTTTAAATGGCTTCTCAATAAAATCAACGGCGCCACGTTTCATGGTGGAGACTGCCATCGATACATCTCCATGACCCGTAATAAATGCCACTGGCATTGGGAGGTTTTCGCTAATCAAACGCTCTTGTAATTCGAGACCAGACATACCAGGCATGCGAACATCCAAAATAGCGCAAGAGATGGTGGACTTATCTGTGCTTTGTAGGGATTGTAAAAAGCGCTCCGCACTTGCATGGCAACGCACTACATAACCATTGCTCTCTAAGAGCCAAGTGAGAGAGTCTCGAACAGCTTCATCATCATCAACGACATAGACGACTTCAGCTTGGTTTGGTTTAGTAGCAGCTACGTTCATATTGGGTCTCGCAAGGTAAACCTAAAAATAGGATATTCATCCATTTTCCTTCGAATCAGAAGATTCAAGGGGTAGAAGTATTGTAAAGGTGCAGCCGGCCAGTTTGGTGCGTTCGGAGTCCATGACATTGGAGGCCCAGAGGCGTCCGTGATGGGATTCAATAATGGAGCGGCAAATATTGAGCCCCATGCCCATTCCATCGGTCTTAGTGCTAAAAAACGGCTCAAACATGCGGTTTAGGACTGATTCAGCAATGCCACCCCCAGAATCAGTCACCCGAATGCGTAGCATGGCTGGAAAAGTGTTGGTATCCAAATCGGCACTAATGCTAACTGGCGGTGCTGACCAGCGGGAGGAGAGGGGGTAGGCTTCTCGTACGCTATCTAGGGCATTTTTGAGGAGATTGACCAGAACCTGCAGGATGAGCACTGGATCCACGTTGACCTCGGGCAAATTGTCTGCAAGGTCAGAGGTAATGCTTAAGCGATGGCGATGGGCTTCAATTTCAACAAGGCCAACAGCGTCGTTAATGATCTCGGCGATTGACGAGGATTTGCGCTGAGGCTCACTGCGTTTTACAAAGCCTCGAATGCGTTGGATGATGGTGCCAGCACGGTGAGCCTGATCAGAGGCTTTTTCAAGGGCAGGCAAAATTTCTTTGTTTAATTCTGGATCAATGTTTCCGTCCAGACGTTTTGCAACGCCCATACAGTAATTAGAGATTGCAGCGAGCGGTTGATTTAATTCATGCGCAAGAGAGGAGGCCATCTCACCCATAGTAGTCAAGCGACTTGTAAATTGCATGCGCTCTTCTTGTTGGCGCGCTAGGTCATCTGCCTCTTTGCGGATCGTAATATCCGTTGCAATTAAGAGTTGGGCTAAGTGGCCATCCACCCAAGGAATAAAGCGGCGACGAACCTCAAACCATTTATTGCTACCATCGTCCAGTTGAATTTCTTCTGACTCAGACTCTTGGTATAAAAAGGAGGTCGGAATGCCTGGAGGGGAGTCTTGTAAATCTTCTGCAACATCGTGCAAGGTCTCCAAGTTATTGGTACTGCCAGCCAGCTTAAAGTGGCCCTTGGAATCATCGCCAAAGTTTTCTTTATAGAAGCGATTAGCAAATAATAGCTTGTCGTTTTCCAGGTCAACCACAGACACTGCAGCATCCAGGCCTTCCAGCACGGTAACAAATCGCTCTTGTGATGCGGCCAATTCTTCGCGAATCTTTTTTGGCTCAGAGATATCAATTAAGGAGGTAACCCAACCGGTTTGTTTGCCCTTTTCATTAATGAGCGGAGCAATAAAGGTGCGAGTCTGTATCAGTGTACCGTCGCGGCGCAGAATGGCCCCCTCGATCCCTGCTTTCGATCCCGTTTCTGAATTCAAAGCCCGATTCATTTTCTCGACTAGTTCATCACGCCTGGAGTCCGGCCAGAAGGGGAATGGAGGCGTTAGTCCAACAAGCTCTTTTGCTGACCAGCCTGTCATTTCGCAAAAAGCTCGGTTCACATAAGTGATGCGCTTTTGCATATCGTGTGCTCGAATACCAACTGGAGTCGAATTCTCCATGGCGTTTCGGAAACTGGTTTCAGTACGTAAACTTGCTTCCGCCTCTTGGCGAACTTGCATTTGTTTTAGAACAGACCACAAGCTCCAAATCACGAAGGCGCACAATCCAAGGACCACACCAATCAACATCCTGAAGGTGAGATTGGTAGGAGGAGGGTAGGTGTCAATGCGCAAAGTCAGGTTGGGACTGAGAACACCAATGTCAAGACTAGTCTGATTACTAAAGGCTCTCTTGGGCGTATCTTGGTCCGATGAAATTGCCAATACTCTTTCATTGTCTGTTACGAGGGTAAAGCGGTAATGGGCTTTGAGTTCTGCTGGCACTACATCTAAGATGCCCTGGGTTGTGTAAAGCGCCGCCAGATATCCGGTGATGTCACCACTGACAATATTAGGAACTACTTGCCAAAAAACGATCTTTCTTTCTTTTGCAAGAGGATCATCGCTTGGCAAATTTAAGTTTACAAACTGGCTAAAGGCAGCCCTGCTGGTGACTCTACTTAATTCAATGGTGCTGGCAAGTGCATCATTGGCCGACTGATCATTTTGTGTTTTGCTAATCCAGTCGGATTTGGTATTGCTTGGTGGAACAGACCATTGCCCCTGATTTTGATTATTGACCCAAATGATTTTGACAATCTCATGATTGTTGATGACTAAGTCATCAGCCTGCTCATAAGCAATTTTTTTTAATCTAGCCTGGTCTTCGCTGGCAGTAATTTCGCGGTTAATAGTGACTAGAGTATCTAAATTATTTGCAAAGCGAAGTTGAATGCGCTGTTTGGCAAATGAGAGCTCTCTAAATAATGCGGACTCTTGTTGATTTTTTTCCTGTAAGTGCAAGGTGCCCAAAATCACGCCCATGACTGCGGTGAATAGGATGATGGCCAAGAGAGGGGTGTATACGAGCCTAAATCCCCGGATTTTTCGGAGCCATTTAAATGGACTGAGGAGTAAGCTAAAAAAAGCCGTAAATTTCATGAATGAGAGTCATTTTGCCTCATTGCGCTCTCCAAATCGCTTTTTTGCATATAAATCAACATCTTATTTGCACTGCAATAAAATACCACATTATGAGAAATATTATCATTATGTGGAAAATTGCTTGTTTACACCCATATACCTTCCTAGAATGTTGCCTATAAAGTGAATAGCTAATTGCGAAGTACTTATTGGAGACAAGTTATGGCCGCAGTTCCAGAGCAGGTATTAGGTAAACAGAATTCACAGGACGTAGATCCTGGTGAGACCCAAGAATGGTTGCAAGCCCTTGATGGCGTCATCCACAACGAGGGCCCAGAGCGCGCTGCCTTTTTAATAGACCAACAAATTTCTCATGCGCGGGTGAACGGAGTAGTTCAACCTTTCCATGCTGAGACACCGTATATCAATACGATTCCAGTTGAAGGCCAGGCACGTTTGCCTGGTGATCAGAATGTCGAGCATCGCATTCGTTCATATACACGCTGGAATGCAATGGCGATGGTTCTGCGCGCCAACAAGGACACCAACGTTGGTGGACATATTTCTTCTTTCCAGTCGGCGGCAACTTTATACGACGTAGGTTTCAATCATTTTTGGCATGCGCCATCACCAGAGCATGGCGGCGACCTGATTTTTGTGCAAGGCCACTCAGCACCAGGTGTGTATGCACGTGCTTATATGTTGGGCCGTCTCTCTGATGAGCAACTGAATAACTTCCGCCAAGAAGTTGGTGGAAAAGGGATTTCTAGTTACCCACATCCATGGTTGATGCCAGATTTTTGGCAGTTCCCAACAGTCTCTATGGGCTTAGGTCCAATCATGGCGATTTACCAAGCGCGCTTCATGCGCTACATGCAGGATCGCGGTTTTATTAAGAGCGAAGGTCGTAAGGTATGGGCGTTCTTGGGTGATGGCGAAACTGACGAGCCGGAGTCATTGGGTGCAATTGGTATGGCAGGCCGTGAAAAACTCGACAACCTGATTTTTGTAATTAACTGTAACTTGCAACGCCTTGATGGACCAGTGCGCGGTAACGGCAGCATTATTCAAGAGCTTGAGAGCGAGTTCCGCGGTGCTGGCTGGAATGTCATCAAAGTAGTCTGGGGCGGTCAGTGGGATGCCTTATTTGCGCGTGACAAAAAAGGCATTTTGATGCAACGCCTAGGCGAGATCGTAGATGGTCAGTATCAGACCATGAAGTCTAAGAATGGTGCCTACGTTCGCGAGATCGTGTTCAACACGCCAGAATTAAAAGCGCTAGTAAGCGACTGGAGTGATGATGAAATTTGGCAACTCAATCGTGGCGGCCATGACCCCCATAAAGTTTATGCAGCGTTCCACTCTGCGGTAAATCATAAGAATCAACCTACCGTAATCCTGGCTCACACTATTAAGGGCTATGGCATGGGTGGTTCTGGTGAGGCGATGAATATTGCTCACCAAGCGAAGAAGATGAACGATGACGACGTGCGTCGTTTCCGCGATCGGTTTGAGATTCCAGTAAAAGATGAGGATCTCGATGACATGCCTTTGGTGAAGTTTGCTGATGGCAGCCCTGAGCTGGAGTACATGAAGGCTCGTCGCCAAGAGTTGGGCGGTTATTTGCCACAGCGTCGCACTAAAGCAGAAAGCTTGCCTGTGCCAGCATTGGACGTATTTGCGCCTTTGCTGGAAGCAACTGCAGAAGGCCGTGAGATTTCGACAACGATGGCATTTGTGCGCATGCTCAACACGATTGTGCGCGATAAGGTTTTAGGTAAACGGGTTGTTCCAATCGTTCCTGATGAGTCCCGTACCTTCGGTATGGAGGGTATGTTCCGTCAGTTGGGCATTTGGAATCAGTTGGGACAGCTTTACACCCCGGAAGATCATGATCAATTGATGTTCTATAAAGAGGACAAGACTGGTCAGATTTTGCAAGAGGGCATTAATGAAGCCGGGGGTATGTGTGACTGGATTGCTGCTGCAACTTCTTACTCCACTCATGGCGTGCCGATGTTGCCTTTCTACATCTTCTACTCAATGTTTGGTTTCCAACGTATTGGCGACTTGGCCTGGGCGGCAGGGGATATGCGCAGCCGTGGCTTCTTGCTCGGTGGTACTGCTGGAAGAACCACGCTGAATGGTGAGGGCTTGCAACACGAGGATGGCCACAGCCACCTTTGGAGTGGATCTGTTCCAAACTGTATTAGCTATGATCCAACGTTCTCGTTTGAATTGGCAGTAGTGATTCAGGATGGTATGCGCCGTATGTTGGAAGTTCAGGAAGACGTGTATTACTACGTGACTTTGATGAACGAGAACTACACCCATCCAGCAATGCCAAAGGGCGCTGAGAAGGACATCATTAAGGGCATGTATAAGCTTAAGTCTGTTGGTGATGTTAAGGCTAAGTTGCGTGTTCAGCTTCTCGGCTCAGGAACCATCTTCCGCGAAGTGATTGAAGCTGCAGAAATGCTACAAAAAGATTGGGGTGTTGCTTCTGATTTGTGGGGCTGCCCAAGCTTTACTGAATTGGGTCGTGATTGGAATGCTGTTCACCGCGCCAACCTCTTAAACCCAACAGCAACGCCATCACTTTCTCACGTAGAAAAGTGCTTGAAAGATACTTCAGGCCCGATCATTGCAGCTACTGACTATGTTCGTTTGTTTGCTGAGCAGATTCGTCCAGCGATTCAGCACATCGGGCGTCGCTATGAGGTATTGGGGACTGATGGATTTGGCCGTTCTGATACCCGTGAAAAACTCCGTGACTTCTTTGAGGTAGATCGCCGCTGGGTAGTAGTTACTGCCTTGAGATCTTTGGTAGATGCAGGCCAGATGGATCGTCAAAAACTTGCTGAGGCCATTAAAAAGTATGGCATCGATACTACTAAACCAAACCCGATGACGGTTTAAGCGAGATTAATTCATGAGTCAAATAATCGACATTAAAGTCCCAGACATTGGCGACTATAAAGATGTGCCAGTCATCGAGGTCTTAGTCAAAGCAGGCGACAAGGTTGAAAAAGAACAATCAATTGTTGTTCTTGAGTCTGACAAAGCAACCATGGATGTTCCTTCATCACACTCCGGTGTTGTAAAGGAAGTCAAAGTGAAGATTGGTGACAATCTTTCTCAAGGCTCAATAGTGATCACCTTGGAAGAAGGTGCAGCTACTGCGGTTCCAGCAGCCCAGGCCAGTCCTGCAACGGTTCCAGCAGCGACATCCTCAAGTTCGGGCGGCACTCTAATCGACATTAAAGTCCCAGACATTGGCGACTATAAAGATGTGCCAGTCATCGAGGTCTTAGTCAAAGCAGGCGACAAGGTTGAAAAAGAACAATCAATTGTTGTTCTTGAGTCTGACAAAGCAACCATGGATGTTCCTTCATCACACTCCGGTGTTGTAAAGGAAGTCAAAGTGAAGATTGGTGACAATCTTTCTGAAGGATCGCTTGTGCTGATTCTGGAAAGCGGATCTTCTGGGGCAGCAGCACCAGTAGTTGCGGCGGCACCGGTACCAGCAAGTAAGCCGGCTGCAGTGGAGCCTCCAATTGCACGTGCTCCAGCGCCTCCTCCAGTGATCAATACGGCCCCAGCGGTAGACCCAACACTGAGTCATGCAAGCCCATCAGTGCGTAAATTTGCGCGTGAACTCGGTGTCACGATCAACCAGGTTAAAGGATCTGGTCTGAAAGGTCGTATTACTCAGGAGGATGTACAAGCATTTGTTAAAGCGGCAATGAGTGGTGGTGCTGGTAGTCCAGCAGTAGCCTCAAGTGGCGGCAGCTTAGGTGGCCTCAACTTGATTCCTTGGCCAAAAGTTGATTTCACGAAGTTTGGTGAGATTGAGCGTCAGCCACTGAATCGTATTAAGAAAATGACTGCCGCCAATCTTGGCCGTAACTGGGTCATGATTCCAGCGGTGACGTATCACGAGGATGCAGATATCACTGACTTAGAGGCATTCCGCGTACAAACGAACAAAGACAATGAGAAGAAGGGCGTCAAGATTACGATGCTCGCATTCCTCATGAAGGCTGCGGTAGCTGCTTTGAAGAAGCACCCAGAGTTCAATAGCTCACTTGATGGCGATGATTTGATTCTCAAGAAATACTTCAATATCGGCTTTGCAGCTGATACGCCAACTGGTCTGGTAGTGCCAGTTATCAAAAATGTGGACAAGAAGGGCATCTTTGAAATCGCTCAGGAAACTTCTGAGTTGGCAGCTTTAGCTCGTGATGGCAAACTGAAGCCAGACCAAATGCAGGGCGCGAGTTTCACGATTTCATCTTTAGGCGGCATTGGTGGAACTTACTTCTCACCCATTGTGAATGCGCCGGAAGTTGCAATTTTAGGTGTGAGCAAAGCTGCTATGAAGCCGGTATGGGATGGTAAACAATTTGTGCCGCGTCTGATCTGCCCATTGTCTCTCTCTGCAGATCACCGCGTGATTGATGGTGCCTTAGCTACGCGTTTCAATTTGTATATCGCGCAACTGTTAGCCGACTTCCGTCGCGCTACTCTGTAAAGGGGTTCTATGGCTAAGCAAATGATCCTCGTTCCAGATATTGGTGACTATTCCGATGTGCCGGTGATTGAAGTGCTGGTAAAGGTTGGTGATGTCGTTGAAAAAGAGCAGCCACTATTAGTGCTCGAATCAGATAAAGCAACCATGGAAGTGCCAGCAGATGCTGCCGGAAAGATTACTAGTATTGCTGTAAAGCTCGGCGATAAAGTGAGCAAGGGTTCTGTTATCGCTGAGATCGAGGCAAGCGCTGCTGCACCTGCTCCAGTAGCAATTACAGCGCCAGCAGTTCCAGCGGCAAAGGCTCCCACTCCCATTGCCGGTCAATACAGCGGCAAAGTGGATCACGAGTGCGAGCTATTGGTGCTTGGCGCTGGCCCTGGTGGCTATAGTGCCGCATTCCGCAGTGCGGATTTGAGTATGAATACTGTTCTCGTAGAGCGTTACGCAACTTTAGGTGGCGTCTGTCTTAACGTAGGCTGTATTCCCTCTAAAGCACTGCTGCATACCACCTCTGTAATGGATGAAGTCAAAACCATGTCTAAGCATGGCATTACTTTTGGTGCGCCAAAGATAGAGATCGATCAATTGCGCGGCTACAAAGATTCGGTGATTGCAAAATTGACTGGCGGTTTAGCTGGTATGGCAAAAGCGCGCAAAGTCAAAACAGTGCGTGGCCTAGGGCGCTTCTTAGATGCTAATCACGTTGAAGTTGAAATCACTAGTGGTGCTGGGCAAGATTTGACAGGCCAAAAAGAAGTAGTGCGTTTTCAGAAAGCGATCATTGCTGCTGGTAGTCAGCCTGTGAAATTACCTTTTTTACCTGAAGACCCACGTATCGTGGATAGTACTGGCGCCTTATTGCTTAAGAGTATTCCAAAACGAATGCTGGTGATTGGTGGCGGCATTATTGGTTTAGAGATGGCCACGGTTTACAGCACTCTTGGCTCACGCATTGATATTGCCGAGATGATGGATGGCCTCATGGCTGGTGCCGACCGTGATCTGGAAAAGGTCTGGGAGAAGTTCAATGCCGGACGTTTTGAAAAGGTCATGCTCAAGACTCGTGCTGCTAAAGCTGAAGTGAAGCCTGATGGCATTCAAGTGACCTTTGAAGGCGAGAATGCGCCTGCAGAACCGCAAACCTATGACTTAGTCTTGGTTGCGGTTGGCCGCACCCCAAATGGCAAGAAGATTGATGCAGGTAAAGCGGGTGTGCAAGTAGATGAGCGTGGCTTTATTCCCGTTGATAAGCAAATGCGCACCAATGTTCAAAATATCTTCGCCATTGGCGATATCGTTGGTCAGCCGATGTTGGCCCACAAAGCTGTGCATGAGGGCCATGTGGCTGCTGAGGCTGCATTCGGTGAAAAGTCTTACTTTGATGCGAAGCAAATCCCATCCGTTGCCTATACTGATCCAGAAGTGGCGTGGGCTGGCTTAACCGAAGAGCAGTGCAAAGCACAAGGTATCGCCTATGAAAAAGGCTTATTCCCCTGGGCTGCTAGTGGACGTGCTATTGCCAATGGGCGCGATGAAGGTTTCACAAAATTGATCTTTGACGCAAGCACTCATCGGATTATTGGAGGCGGTATTGTTGGTACACATGCTGGCGATTTAATTGGCGAGGTTTGCTTAGCGATTGAGATGGGTGCTGATGCTATCGATATGGGTAAGACCATTCATCCGCATCCAACCTTAGGCGAGTCTGTTGGTCTGGCTGCGGAAGCGGTACATGGCCATTGCACCGATCTGCCACCGGTCAAGAAGAAGTCTTAGGTAGATAACTGTCTTAGAAGCTAAAAATATAAAAGCCCCGAGTAATCGGGGCTTTTATATTCAAGAAACTCTTTATTTCTTCTTAGCCGCTTTACTGGCATTTTCAGCGGTTTTCATTACCGTGTCAGTAGCGCTGTTCAGGTTTGTCTGCGCAACATTGACTGCGTGCTTCACAGCCTTTTGGCTAGATTCATAAACATTGTTAGCAGAAGCAATGGCTTGTTTCATTGCTTGAACAGCGGCGTCAGAACCAGCTGGGGCATTCTTAGTCCACTCTTCAACCAATGCATTGATCTTTTGTTGGCCTGCCTGAAATTCTTTTTCAGCAGATTTTGTAAAGTTGTTTTGAGTTTCATGAGCTAGGTCATATAAGTGACGGCTGTAAGCCATGATCTTTTCAGCCATTGGTTGAACCGCTTCTGCTTGATGGGCGAGGAGCTGTTGAATGTCTTTCACTTCCAAAGCTTTCTTAGCGCTGGTCATGCTGTCACTCAAACTTTGTTTGGCAATATGCATATTGAGCTCAACTAATTTTTCAATGCTTTGCAGCGCTTGATTTGTGAGGCTGCTCAACGTTTCTAAATTGGCCTTTTGTGCTGCAGCCAATTGCTCTGGTGTTAGATTCATCTCAATCCCTTTCGTGTAGATTCACGATTTGTTTTTACTCTTGCTGATGGCTCACTCTATTCCTTCTTGTACCATTTTACAGCACTTATATTGCATCGCAGCATAAAGAATCATTTCAGTATGGATATTGAAGGGCAGGGAAGGAAGCCAAAAAAGCCTAAAATCAATGATTCAATCAAAAAGTGACCCATGAAGCTCAGGCTAGATAACGCAATTGCACCTATTTTTGTGCTGATTTGGAGTACTGGATTTGTCATTGCAAGACTTGCGATGCCTTATGTTGAGCCAGCAACGTTCTTGTTTTGGCGCTTTGCAGGTGTTTTGGCAGCCATGGCAGCCTTAAGTCTGATCTGGCGTATTACTTGGCCAAGTTGGTCGCAAATGAAGCATATTGCTATCGCTGGAATCTTGCTTCAATTTGGCTATCTATTGGGCGTGTGGTTTGCTGTCCGCTTAGGTATGACAGCCGGCTTGGTTGCGATCATCGTTGGTTTGCAGCCGATTTTGACTGCTTGGTTTGCAGCCTGGATCTCAGAGAAAGTTTCACCCCGTCAATGGATCGGCTTAGGGTTTGGTTTTGCTGGTGTTGCCTTGGTGGTAATGGAAAAAATTAGCTTTGCTCATATCCCATTTGCTAGCTACGTTTTAGCGTTCATTGCTTTGCTTTCCATTACCTTTGGAACGCTGTATCAGAAAAAATATTGCCCCGTATTTGACTTGCGAGCTGGCTCCTCGATTCAGTTCAGTGTTTCTGCGGTTCTTTGTTTCTTTTGCATGTATTTCTTTGAGACGGGTGTCATGGTCTGGAATGCATCTGTCATCGGGGCCTTGTTGTGGGCCATCTTTCCTCTATCCATTGGCTCAATTAGCTTGTTATTTATGATGATTCGCAAGGGTGCTGCAACCAAGGTAACGAGTTTTCTTTACCTCACGCCTCCAACCACTGCGCTGCTAGCCTGGTTCTTTTTTGATGAGCCGTTTAACGCAATGATGGCCGTAGGGCTTGGTTTGACGATGACGGGGGTCGTTTTGGTAAATGCCCGCCAAGCCAACACGGTAGCGACCATTGCTGAGTAGGGTGCCAGCGAATGTCCAAGTTGGGGCCAATAAATCCATGTCGACTTGTGAAATTAATTATCATTCCGTATGTTGAAAGTTTTGGAAGGTATTTTGGGATGTATTTGAATCGATTTTGGCTCTTTGCCTTCATTGCGGTATTTGCCTGTGGCGCTCTGGTAAATACACCAGTAATTGCTGCCAGCAAGGATAAAGACAAGCAAGTCAAGACTAGTAAAGTAGTGATTAAAACTGCTCGATCACCCAAAAAGCCAAAAACAGTTCGAGTAACGGTGACTCGCTCATCTGAGCCCCTTGTTTCTTCTCATCCATCATTTGCGACAGCGCTTGGTCTCCGCGGCCAACATGACGAGCTGAGCTTGAAGTCGAGCGTAGCGATGGTGGTTAATCAAGATACCAAAGAAGTCTATTTTGAAAAAAATTCTTCTGTCAGTCTGCCAATCGCATCAATCACTAAGTTAATGACAGCTATGGTTGTTTTGGATTCCAGACTACCCCTGGATGAGACGATTGTGATCAATGCGGATGATGTCCGTATCTACCCAAATTCTCGTCTAGCTGGTGGCACAGCTATGACGCGTGAAGAAGCCCTGTTGCTAGCTTTAATGTCCTCTGAGAACCGCGCTGCATATACCTTGGGTAGAAATTATCCGGGCGGTATTTCTGCATTTGTGGATGCCATGAACCGTAAAGCCAGAGATTTAGGAATGGACCATTCGCATTTTGCTGATCCTACTGGCTTGATGAGTGAGAACGTGGCGTCTGCTGAAGATTTAACCCGCATGCTGAACGCTGCCTATCAGTACAAAATGATTCGTGAGTTTTCAACATGGCCCGATTTAACGATGGTGATTGCCAAGCGCCCACAGAAGTTCCTAAACACCAATCGTTTAGTACGATCAGGTGATATGAATATCGGCCTACAAAAGACGGGCTTTATTAATGCAGCAGGTAAGTGCTTGGTTATGCAAGCCAGGGTGAATAACACCCCTCTATTGTTAGTCTTCTTAGATTCTGTTGGTACGCAATCGCGTTTTGCTGATGCGGTACGAGTGCGCGATTGGTATGAGCGTATGCCTTCAGGCGCCCAACCCATTCGCCGCTTAATGTAATCTAGGCAGCTGAGCCAGGATCGCTGGATTTGGGTTTGTAGCCCATCCCTTTAGAAATCTGTAGGGCTGTATCCTGCAAGGCTTTTAACCAATCTGCTTGCATTCGGTCTGTCGGTGAGCTGAGTGATAAACCCGCAACCAATTTACCGGTGTCATCCAAAATTGCGGCGGCTAAACAGCTCACACCCAACTCCAATTCTTCGTCATCGCGCGCATTGCCTTCTTTGCGAACTTGATTCAGAGCAGCTTCTAATTTGGTGAGGTCCGTAATGCTGTTGCGGGTGTGCCCTGATAAGCCGGTGCGGGTGACATAAGCGCGCACTTGGCTAGGGTCATCACTGGATAAAAATAATTTACCTACTGAAGTAAGGTGTAGTGGTGCGCGACCACCAATGGCGCGAACCACTTGCATGCCAGAGCGTTCGCTATAGGCGCGATCGATGTACACAATCTCATCACCTTGGCGTACCGATAGATTAACGGTCTCACCAGTAAGCTTATGCAGTGTACGCATCGGAATTTGCGCAGCCTCACGAACAGAGAGCCGTGCTTTAACTAAGTTACCAAGCTCCAAAAGTTTTAAGCCAAGACGGTAGGTGCCGCCATCACCACGCTCTACTAAACGGCAGGCCACCATATCATTCAGAATACGGTGGGCAGTGGAGGGGTGTAGACCCGTTTGTTCGGCCAAATTCTTGAGGCTGCTTGATTCTTCTTGTTCTGCCAAGGCGTCAAGCAAATTCATCATGCGCTCAACCACCTGGATAGCTGTTTTACCAACTTCCCCAGTGCTTCTGGTGATTTTGACGGTTTTGCTCGTGCTCATGGGGTTTATTGTAGCGATTTCAGATGCGATTGCATATTATGAAATCCTGCTGGAACGATTCCTGAGCGTCAATACTCAGTATTCAGAGGTGATTCTAGGATTGTCTGAGGGCCTTAGCGCACTCATTCACTAGATCTGGACCCCGGTAGATTAGGCCGGTATACAGCTGCACTAGGCTGGCGCCAGCCATGATTTTTTCTCTTGCATCGGCTCCTGACAAAATGCCGCCAACACCAATGATGGGAAGATTGTTCCCCAACCGTGCCTTCAGTGTTTTGATCACCTGATTCGATACGGCGCGCACTGGGGCGCCAGATAATCCACCAGCTTCACCACCATGATTCATCCCTTGTACCCTATCACGACTAATAGTGGTGTTGGTAGCAATGATGGCATCGATACCAAACTCTATGAGTAGATCTGCAATCAAATGAAGGTCGGTGGCATCTAAGTCAGGTGCAATTTTTAAAAAGAGCGGTTTGTGAACGCCATAACGATCACTTAAACGTTTTCTGGCTTCATCTAAGTCACCTAATAAAGAGCGCAACATTTCTTCTCCCTGGAGAGCCCGTAGGTTCTGGGTGTTAGGGGAAGAGATGTTGACGGTAATGTAAGAGGCGATTTCATAAACAGCCTCCATTGCCAGAATGTAATCACTGGCCGCATCTTCAATTGGCGTACTGGCATTCTTGCCAATATTCATACCCAAAACACCACCCTTTTGCCAAAACTGGGAGCGACGTACGCGCGCAACGCAAGCTTCAACACCATCATTATTAAAGCCCATGCGATTGATGATGGCCTGAGCCTCTGTGAGTCTAAACATGCGGGGTTTAGGATTGCCGGCTTGTGGGCGCGGGGTAACTGTGCCGATCTCTAAAAAGCCAAATCCAAGGGCGGCAAGTGCATCGATATGCTTGCCGTCTTTATCTAATCCAGCAGCTAAACCGACTGGGTTTGGAAAAGTAATTCCACAAATCGTATGTGGGTCAAGCACCGGTTTAGTAAGGAAGCGTTCAAGTAGGCCCCAACGCTGAGCACGATCTAAATTACTGAGGGTGAGGTTGTGGGCTTGTTCGGGATCTAGGCAAAAGAGCCAGGGACGCAAAAGAGAATAGCGATCAATCATGGGTAGATATTATGACCCAGTCAACCCAGACAAAGGCTGCCAGTGATCATCAATCAAACCTTCCATAGGCTGATACTTGGCCTTATAGGACATTTTTTCACTCTCTTTAATGTAGTAGCCAAGATAGAGATAAGGAAGTCCGAGTGTTTTTGCCTGCTCAATTTGCCATAGGATGCTGTAACTGCCGTAGCTAGAGGCATGTACAGAGGTATCAAAGAAGGTATAAACCGAAGAAATGCCCTGATCCAAGATATCAATCATGCTAATCATGCGCAGGCGGCCAGGGTGGGGGTCATGTGGCCCATCGCGAAACTCCACAATGCGTGAGTTCACCCGGCTTTGCAACAAGAACTGCATGTATTGATCTTGGTCTTCGTTATCCATTTCTCCGCCAGCATGTCGTTGGTTTTGATACTGCTGGTACAGCTGGTAGTGCTCATCTTGATAGCCTAAGTTGAGAACGGATACTTCGAGGCCGAAGTGTTTTTTCCAGGAACGACGTTGACTGCGTGAAGGCGTGAATTGATTCACTAAGATGCGGGTGGCGATACAAGCCCGGCATTCATCGCAATATGGGCGATAGGTGTAAAGACCGCTACGACGAAAGCCCGCATTCAAAAGCTCACTGTAAACATCCGCATGAATTAAATGAGACGGCGTAGCCACTTGGGAGCGCGCCATTCTGTTGGGTAAATAAGAGCAAGGATAGGGCGCCGTTGCATAAAACTGTAATGCGGTGAGCGGAAGTTCTTTGAGCTGGGTCATAGCCAGTGGGTCAAGATTGTTTTATCAAAAGTCCAAGATGATTCCATCTTAGTTTGATTTACAGATATTTGCAGTTGCTCTAAAAATTGTCCCCTAGCAATCGGGCTAGCACCCAGGGAATGCAGGTGTTCCGTCTCTTGCTGGCAATCAATCATGGCAATCCCGTTCTGAAGGCACCAGGCACTTAAGCTCGCTAGGGCAATCTTCGAGGCACCCGGTTTGCGGCTAAACATCGATTCCCCAAATACCATCCCGCCAAAGGATACGCAGTAAAGGCCGCCAATCATCTGACCCTGTTCAGTCACAGCGATGCTATGCGCATGACCTTGTTCATGAAGTGCAGTGTAAGCATCCATGATTTCATGGGTGATCCAAGTGCCATCTTGATCTTTTCGACTACTGGTAGCGCATGCACGAATCACTGCACCAAAATCTACATCTACCGCAATTTGTGAGTGAGCATCTTGGCAAAAAAAGCGAAGACTCTTTTTAAGGGAATCACTGCATTTAAATTGCGCAGGTTTGAGAATCATCCGGGGATCTGGTGACCACCACAAAACGGGTTGATTATCGGAGTACCAAGGAAAAATGCCTAACTGGTAAGCCTGGGATAATTGTCCGGGATATATCCGTTCACTGACGGCAATTAATCCAGGTACGCTGGGATCGGGATCCGGATGAATCAGCGGGTTTGGAAAGGAATCGTTTGGTCCAAGCCAAGCAATTTGACTCATGCCTTGACCCCTAACTCGACCCATAGCTTAGCCACTAAATTCTTTCAGAGGGCAAAACGTCGCGACTCCGTACATGAAATGCTTTGCCTTCTTCTAATAGGCCTGCAGCACGATCAGCAAAGAACCATTCCAGTGTTTGTTTAACCGTTGGAAAGGCTAATTCTGCCCAAGGAATCTCATGCTCATCAAAGAGAGCTACTTCAAGACTCTCCTCGCCGGCAGAAAATTCCGGTGAATCCATTCTTGCTAAATAAAACAGGTGCACTTGTTCTGCATGCGGAACATTGAGCAGGGAGTAGAGCGGTCCAATTTCTACATGAGCACCCGCCTCTTCATGTGTTTCTCGAGCAGCGCCATGACCAGTACTTTCACCTAATTCCATAAAACCCGCAGGCAAGGTCCAATAACCAAGACGTGGTTCGATGGCACGGCGACATAGAAGCACTTGCTTACCGTAGATCGGAATGCTACCCACTACATTGCGGGGATTTTGATAATGGATGCTTCCACATGCTTCACATACATGGCGTTCACGAGAATCATCGGCCGGAATCTTGATGGTCAGCAAGGTGGCGCAGTTAGGGCAATACTTCATACTGACTTTCTAGAAATGGGCTTTGAGAGTGCCACGTAGGGCATTGCTAAGAATAATCTCATCTGCCATTGAAACATCATTAATAGTCAGGTTGGCTTCGCGGGCATTGAACATGGGATCGGCTAGTAGGCTTGCGCGCAGTACCCCTGGTAACAAGCCAGCTGAAATGGGGGGAGTAAGCCATTCAGAGCTACCTTGAGGTTTAACAAAAATGCTAGTTCTGCCTCCTTCAGTAACAAAGCCTTGCTCATTAGTAAAGAGGGCATCAAAACCCCCTAATTCGGTGGCGGTCTGCCAAGCAAGATCGTAGAGATGGCGGTTGCTCACCTTGTGACGCAATAAAGCATCGCCAGAAAACATTCGCATATCGCCAGAAAGAATATCTTTTGCCCAGAAAATTTTGACGGGTTCATGAAGGCGCTCGAGAACTCCAATAGAGGCTGACAATTCACCGTTGGGAGCAAGATCAAGTCTTAGTCTAAAAGAAGTTGCGGGATTGAGTGATGAACATGTATTTGTAATCACTGCTGTTGCGGCAGATCTATGAAATGGAATTCCCAAGGCTAAAGCGGATGACTGCATGCGATCTAAATGAAGCTCAAGTTGTTGCGGATTTCCTTCGGCAATGGCAATCGTTTCGAATAATCCGGTAGCAGCGGAAAGATTCTTGAAGAAGGTGGATTTAATTTGGCACTCTTGCCATTCTTGTTTTGCATCAGAATCATTAGTAATGCCAGCACCGATTCCCAGGGTAAAAGTGGAGGCATGTGACTGAGTATCTTCTGTAATCTCAACCGTGCGGATGGGAACGCTAAAAGCAAAGTCTCCACTGGGGTCTAGCCAACCTAAGGCACCACAGTAATAGCCGCGATCTTCAGGCTCTAACTCTTGAATAATTTCCATGCTGCGTTTTTTGGGCGCACCTGTTACTGAGCCACAAGGGAAGACAGCACTCAGAATATCAAAGAGAGCAGTATTTGGTTTGGCTTGGCTCTGAACGGTTGAAGTCATTTGCAATACATCACCATGTCTAGCAACTTCAAATAAATTAGGTACCGTGACCGTGCCAGGTAAAGAGACGCGGCCAAGATCATTACGCAAGAGATCCACAATCATGACATTCTCGGCTTGATTCTTCGGATCGTCTGATAAAGCGCTTGCTACTTCAGATAATGCGCTGGCAGTGCCTTTCATCGGCATTGCTTTTAAGGTATCACCTTCGCGGGAAATAAAGAGCTCGGGAGATTGAGAAAGTAAGTAGCTGCCAGAGTGTGCGATATATGCCCCAAACCTACCGGGCTGACGCTCACGTAGGCGACTATATAAAGCCAGTGGTGAACCATATGTCTTGCCAGAAATTCGGTAGGTATGATTGATTTGATAGCTATCGCCACTGCGAATGTATTCCTGAATGCTAGCGATATCAGATGAAAACTGCACTTCATTTAATGACTCACGAATATCGAGCACACCAGCAGTCTTCTGGCGATCCTCGAGCATCGCAACCTGCTTAGCGATGAAGGTATCCACTTTAGTCTTGGATAGCTTGTCATAGCCTTTAAATGACCAAGCCTCGATCAGCGGGTGTGAACTTGGACTAGCCTCCGATCTTTGTGGAAGCTGATGAATTTGTCTGCCAAACTCATACGCAAATGCAGCAACTACAAACTCGCCTCTAGCAAGCGAAGCAGTAATCTGGGTTAAACAGGCCTGAGTCGCAGCTAGATCCTGAGCATTGTCACCACTTGTAAGCACTCGCCAATACTGCAGTGGGTTTTCATAATGACGACTAGATGGCTTAGCTGCCGTACTTTGCGCATCATCGAGCAAAATCATCGCAGCTAACCTAATGTCTTCTAGTTATTTCAGAAGGGTGGCAGATTCAATAGTGACAGTCTTGGATGGCACATCAGCCATTCTGCCCATTCGTGGGGCTGGTGCCACCATGGTAGGTAGCTTGCGAATGGCATCGATGGTTTGCATCCCAGAAATCACCTTCCCAAATACGGTATAGCCATTGCCCATTGCATTCGGGTAGTCCAATGCCGCATTATTGTTAACGTTAATAAAAAATTGGGAGGTCGCAGAATCAGGGTCAGCAGTACGAGCCATTGCAATGGTGTATGTATTGTTCTTGAGGCCATTGTTTGCTTCTGATGCAACCGGTGCATCAGTCGACTTTTGCATCAGATCAGGAGTAAAGCCGCCACCTTGAATCATGAAGCCATCAATGACGCGATGAAAGATGGTGCCATTGTAAAAACCACTTTTGACATAATTTAAAAAGTTAGCGGTAGTCTTTGGGGCTTTCACATCATCGAGCTCTACTACAAAGTTGCCCATGGTGGTTTTGAATTCAACCTTAGTGCCAGCAATAGCAGCTTGGCTAGCAAAGCAGGCGGCAATCAGAATGAGGCTGGTAAAAAGCTTACGCATAAGGACTCCTTGGGTGAGATAGATACAACAGATTGTATTGCGCAACCGCATTAAGTCAGTCCGTTTGGGACATTGCCAGCATAGGCATAGGAGGCTTCCTCGAACATGCCTGGCCGATTGAGGTAGTCCAGCGCCCAATCAATGGTATCGACGCCCCAAAAACAATGTTGCTTCAGTATCAGGGCCGGCAATCCAAAGGCGCCATCTGCTTTAGCCTGATCGGTATTGGCAATGAGCCTAGATTTTACTTCGGGGCTTTCTGGTTTTGCAGTATCTGCTGGCAAACCTAAATAAGTACAAAACTCGGACCAAGAAAGATTGGGATCTTTACCTTCCATCCACACATAATCAAAGGCGCGTTCAAGCATGGCCCAATCTGCATTCTCTTGTACAAGAAGACGCTGAGCTGCAACTGTCATAAACGGGTGGTGTTCAGGAAAGCGAAATGGGATGCCTAACTTTTCAGCTTGCCAGACACAAAATTGATATGTATGCGGACGCTTGGCGGTGATTTCACCGGGACCTTTATTGTCAGTGGCCCTTAATAGGCCGCCTAAGAGAATTGGGACGGGTGTGATGTTGAGTTTGTCTTCTAAACGCTGCCTTTGCTTAATATACAAATAAGCAAAAGGTGAAATGATGTCGTAGTAGAGGGTGGCTGCTGTTTTCTCACTCATAGAGTTAGTCCTATTTCCCTTTGTACTCAGCATCCAGTTTTCGTAAGAAAGCCAGTTTTTCTTTAATCTGACTCTCCAGACCACGCTCCACAGGTTCATACCATTGTGTTTCTGGCATTCCTTCGGGCAAATAGGATTCACCAGCGGCATAGCCATGCGGTTCATCGTGTGCGTAGCGATATTCTTTGCCGTGTCCAAGCTCTTTCATGAGTTTAGTTGGCGCATTGCGCAAATGATTGGGCACCGGCTTAGATTGATCTTGGGCAACATAGGCTCGCGCAGCATTAAATGCCTTGTAACTAGCATTACTTTTTGAGGCTACCGCCAAATACACTACCGCTTGACCTAAAGCCAGCTCACCTTCGGGCGATCCTAATCTTTCAAATGTTTGGGCGGCATCGTTTGCTAATTGCATCGCTCTGGGATCAGCCAATCCAATATCTTCCCATGCCATGCGAATAATGCGGCGCGCTAAGTAACGCGGATCTGCGCCACCATCGAGCATGCGACAAAACCAATAGAGTGCTGCATCAGGGTTGGATCCCCGCACTGATTTATGGAGCGCAGAAATCTGGTCATAAAACTGATCGCCACCTTTATCAAAGCGACGTGCCTGGACGGTAAGCGCATTTTCAATAAAGGCTTCGTCAACAACATCAACAAGAGCGTTAGGTGTCAAAACGGCATTACGAACTTGCTCCACTAGATTAAAGAGTCTTCTAGCATCGCCATCAGCATTAGAGATCAGAGTATCTATTGCGCTATCGTCAAATTTGACATTGGGCATAGCATGCTGATGTGCGCGAATAAATAGCTTCTTCAGTTCATCTGCAGTTAATGATTTAAGTACATACACTTGTGCGCGAGATAAAAGTGCTGAGTTCACTTCAAAAGAAGGATTCTCAGTAGTGGCGCCGATAAAGGTAAACAGGCCTGATTCAACATGAGGTAAAAGGGCATCTTGCTGACTCTTGTTGAAGCGATGAATCTCATCAACAAACAAAATTGTTTGCTTGTCATATTGCGCCATGTTTTGTTGCGCTTGTTCAATGGCTTCGCGAATCTCTTTGACGCCAGCTAAGACTGCAGAGATGGCAATAAATTCGCGCTCAAAGGCTTTTGCTGAGAGGCGTGCCAGCGTTGTCTTGCCTACGCCTGGAGGCCCCCACAAAATCATTGAGTGGGGCTTGCCTGAGGCAAACGCTAGATTAAGTGGCTTGCCGGCCGCCAATAAATGGGTTTGCCCAATCACTTCTTCAATGTTTTTCGGACGCAAAGCTTCCGCTAGTGGCGGCGGAGGGGTGCTCTCGAAAAGACCGCTCATTGAACAGTCATGCTTGAATAAAGAGAATGACGATGGCTGCCCAGCTTAAGCAAGCCGCGGCAACATAAGTCAGGCGATTGCGGATCGTCATAAAGGTGCTGCGTGCTGCTTCATCAGAAAAATAATATTGATAGGTGCTCTGATCAATATTGCGCTGAATGATTAAAGTGGATGCCAAAATCAACAGCCCCACCGGAATGTAAATATGCAAGGCAACCCAGGCAACTAGAGCGGGTATCACACCCCAAATCCAAGCATTGCGGTCAACCCAACGATCACCAATAGGTGCTTTGCCTAAGTGATGCAAGTTAGCGCCCCAATGTAAAGCACCCATAAAGGAAGTAATCACTGCCCCATAGCCCGCAAGAGACTCTGCACTTAAATAGTTAAGAGGCGTTGGCGCTAGTTGCACCATTAAAGCGAGGCCAATAAAAGGAATGAGACCAGCGTAAGCCAGTTTACTAACTAGGGGTGGAATAGGATTCACGAGCACTTCAGTTTTAGTTGAGGTTAATTGGATTGGGAAATTATTTGTCGTAGGTATAAATGCCGCGACCGGTTTTGCGACCTAGATAACCGGCTGCAACCATTTCACGAAGGAGTGGGCAAGGGCGGTACTTGGAGTCGCTGAAGTTTTCAAAATAAACCTCCATCACCGCTAAACAAGTATCTAAACCAATGAGGTCTGCCAAGGCTAAGGGGCCGATAGGTTGATTACAGCCCAACTTCATACCGGCATCGATATCTTCTGGACTAGCAAGTCCTTCTGACAGCACGAAGAATGCTTCGTTAATCATGGGTAACAAAATACGATTCACCACAAACCCTGGTGAATTCTTCACGGTGATGGGTTCTTTGCCAATTTGTTTAGCCATCTCAATAATGGCGGCATGCGTTGTATCGCTCGTCTGCAGGCCACGAATCACTTCTACTAAAGCCATGAGAGGTGGCGGGTTGAAAAAGTGCATGCCAATAAAGCGCGCTGGATTTGAGTCAAGTGCAGCAAGCTTGGTAATCGATAGGGAGGAGGTATTGGTGGCAATGATGGTGTCTTTGCCAACAATCTCATCTACTTGCTTGAGAATCTTTTCTTTAATTGCTTGATTTTCGGTAGCAGCTTCAATGACTAAGCCTAAGCCCTTGAAATCTGCATAAGAGGTACTGCCTTTAATTCGCTTGAGTGCCGCTTCTTTTGCATCGGCAGTGAGTGTTTCTTTCTTAACGAGGCGATCTAAGCTTTTACTAATTTGATCCAGCCCGCGTTGTACGGCTGCTTCGTTAATATCAACCATGACGACATCGAGACCGGCAACCGCACAAACCTGTGCAATACCATTACCCATTGTGCCCGCACCGACCACGCCAACTGATTGAATCTTCATTTCATTTCCTCTTTTGATACTGGGTTGAACCAAATAATTGCTCTCTAGCCTTATTGTCTGTCAAGGGCTTGCGTAATGCGGTTAATACTTCGCAACCACGCTTGACTGCTGGACGTTCACTAAGCTTTTCAAACCAATGCTTGAAATGAGGAAAGTCATTAATCTCAATACCTTGATTTTTCCAATTTCGCGTCCAAGGGTAAATCGCCATATCCGCAATCGAGTAGGTTTTACCTGCTATGTAAGGATTATCTTTCAGTTGCGCATCCAGAACTCCATATAAACGCTTTGCTTCATTGGTGTAGCGATGAATGGCGTAGTCAATTTTCTCGGGGGCGTACAGTCGAAAATGGTGGTTTTGCCCAAGCATAGGTCCTAAACCACCCATTTGGAACATGAGCCATTGCAAAACCTCATACTTAGCGCGAGTTGTTTTAGGAAGAAACTTGCCGGTCTTGCTGGCGAGGTAGAGCAAGATGGCGCCGGATTCAAAAATACTGATTGGCTTTCCATCGGGCCCATGGGGGTCTACTAATGCCGGAATCTTATTATTCGGACTAATCTTTAAAAAGTCCTTGGCAAACTGATCACCAGCGCCAATATCAATGGGATGGGCAACCCAATCCTTACCTAAGCGATAGCCACATTCCTCCAGCATGATGTGGACCTTGTGGCCATTCGGCGTTGGCCAGCTATAAACATCAATGACGTTTTTGGATTGCTTATTTGCCATGGGGGATCTCTCTATAAGTTTTGTAAGCGTTGTAAGGCATTCGATAAAGTCTGTTCTTCTTTGGCATAACAGAAGCGGATCACGCCAGATTCAGTGGGTTGATCATAAAAAGCGGAAACGGGGATAGCCGCTACACCAACTTTGGTGGTGAGCCATTGACAAAAATCTGCTTCATTCAATTTGGATTCTGGAATGCTCAGTGCAGAGTAATCGACGCACTGAAAATAAGTGCCAGGTGTTGGCAGTAGCTTAAATTGAGTCTTCTCTAAACCAGCCCGAAAAAAATCCCGTTTGGATTGATAAAAATCCGGAAGATTTAAGTAATGCGATGCATCTTCTAGATAGGAAGCGAGGCCATACTGCATTGGTGTATTTACAGTAAAGACATTGAACTGGTGAACCTTTCGAAATTCTTTAGTGAGCAAGGGAGGCGCTGCTACATAGCCGACCTTCCAGCCAGTAACGTGATAAGTCTTACCAAAGCTGGAAATTAGAAAACTCCTTGCAGCCAGCTCTGGGTGGGAGGCAACGCTGTGATGTTCGGCGCCGTCAAAGACCATATGCTCATAGACTTCATCACTCAAAATGAGCGCAGAAGTATTTTTCACTAATTGCGCTAGGCGATCTAAATCAGCTTCTTGCCACACCATTCCAGTAGGATTGTGCGGAGAGTTAATGATGAGTAAGCGTGTTTTGGAATGAATAGCCTTAGCCAAAGCCTCCCAAGGAATTTCATAAGAGGCCACTTGACCATTTGGGTCACGCTTTACTTGAAGTGATACTGCAATGGTTTTGCCACCTGCCAATTCAATTGAGGGTCGGTAGCTATCGTAAGCAGGTTCAATGATAACCACTTCGTCGCCTGGGCTTACACAGGCAAGTATTGCTGTGAGAATGCCCTGAGTACCCCCCGCAGTAATCGTGATTTCTTTATCGGGATCATAGTGATGGCCATATAGGTTTTTAATCTTTTGGCAAATTCCGTTACGCAGTTCAGCGATGCCAATCATGGGGGGGTATTGGTTGCGATCGGCGAGCATCGCATCATTGACGCTAGTAATTAATTTGCGATCACAAGGAAAATCTGGAAAGCCTTGCCCTAAGTTGATTGCTTGATGCTCCACTGCAAGCGCAGACATAACGGTAAATACCGTTGTTCCTACATTGGGTAGGCGACTCGGAAATGAGGGTGCGTGGTCTGGCGCGGTCATTTGGGGCAGGGAAGTCTAGTAGTCGCTAGAATGGTAAAAATACATATACAAATTGTGCCATGCTGATCGTACTTTCTCCCGCTAAATCCTTAGACTACAAGACCCCAGTCCAGGTCAAGGCGCCTACCTTGCCTGAATTTGTCTCGGAATCGGCCAAACTGATCGCTGACCTCAAAAAGCTGTCCCCTCAGGACCTAGCTAAGCTAATGGGTTTGTCCGATCCATTGGCAGCCTTAAATGTCGGCCGTTACCGGGATTGGTCTAAGAAATTTACCGAAGAGAACAGCAAGCCAGCGATCTATGCCTTTGATGGTGATGTCTATGACGGCTTTGACGTCAAAACCCTTAATGCCAAGGCAGTTGATTTTGCTCAAGACCATATCCGGATTTTGTCTGGTCTCTATGGTGCCTTAAGGCCCCTCGATTTGATGCAGGCCTATCGCCTGGAAATGGGCACTGCATTCAACAATATAAGAGGCAAGGATCTTTACGCTTTTTGGGGTAGCCGGGTAACGGATTCGCTCAAGAAAATATTGGAAAAGCAAAAGAAGCCTGCGCTACTCAACCTGGCCTCAGAGGAGTATTTCAAGGTCTTGCAGGCTAAAGATTTGGATTGCCCTGTTATTTCCCCTGTATTTCAGGACGCTAAAGACGGAAAGTACAAAATCATTTCGTTTTATGCCAAGCGCGCACGTGGGTTGATGGCGCGTTACGTAGTCGAGAACCGCATTACCGATCCAGCCGATTTAAAAGGTTTTCATTTGGATGGGTATAAGTATTTTGCTGCAGAATCGAAGTTAGACAAGCCGGTATTTAGAAGGGCAGAGAAAAAATAATGGCCGTACATCGCACGAAGTCTTCGCAACGCAGTTCTCCCGAAGTTGAAAAGCTGGTATCTGACGCCATTTCCTTGGCAGCCTCTGGCAGTCAGATTGAAGATCGCTTTTGGGAAGATCGCCTCAATATTCGTTTGATGCGTTTACTGAAAAGCCAAAATCAAAATGTGATTGATGCCGCTCTAGATCAAACTTTTCGCATCAACACGGTTGCCTTTGAAGTACTTGCGGATTCTGCAGAAACCTTGGCGGAGTCCCTGAGAATGGAGCATGAGGGGCAGGAGTGGGATGTTCTTTTATTGGCGATGCCGATTGTGGCGCATACCCGTTATCAAATTCCTTCTGGACCTTTACCGGCAAGTATTATTGAGGCGACTGCGCAGGCCTTGAACGCTGCTATTGCTGCCCCTGATACCCGTCTTGCCATTGTTCCTTGGCTCTACAGCATTGATCAGATGCCTCACTCTCATTGTCAAACACGTGTCTTGACTGAGTCCTTGGCTAATGCGGCCATCTGCAATAAAGATGTCAAGCTTGAGTTGCGCGATATGTCTGAGACCATTGCAGTCCTGGCTGATCCCCGTTTCATTATTGCTGCTTTAAGTGCGCCCAGTGGAGCCCCTATCTTCCGTTGGCAGGCTGAGCCTCCAGCTCGGCAAGAACGTGGCGTGAGCTTGATTGGTTGGCAAAACGCAATGCAAGAGCCGATTGCTTCTTTGCTGCCAGGTTGTGAATTCGAACTCTTACTTCCAGAATCTTATTTCACAAATTGCCGTTTAGCCGATAAGCATGTTCGTCCCTTGAGTATTCGCGCAGCGGTGAACTTTTTAGAGAGCGGTTTAGGTATCTTGCCTGCTGGCTTATCTTGCGTAGTGGGTGCATTTGGAGAAGAGCAGGCTGATGAGTACCGCATTTCCTTTAGCGCAAAGGGATCCCCAGAAATTATGTATGGCGTGATCTGGCCTTTGTATGACCGCGAGAGCGTGGCGAGCGATGCCTTAAATGATCTGTCGGATGATGAAAGCCCAATCAAGAAAATATGCGATGCTTTGCATGATGCTGGAGTGGAGGATGTCTTTCGTCATGCAATGCTTTTTGAGCCAGAGTTATGTGATGACTGTGGCGCCCCGCTATTCCCCGATCGCTCAGGAGAGGCAGTGCATGCAGAGATGCCCGAAGACTCTCCAACCCAACAACCCCTATTTCACTAATACAAAAACAAAAGAAAAAGCCGAGAAACTCTCGGCTTTTTAATTGATGCGTTGATGAAGCATTAGTTCTGAGTAAACGGCTCAGCACCAGCAAATAAATGCGGTAACTTGCCAGATCTCATCTCTGCGGTTTGGCAGAAGTCAGCCAGCCTGACGCCCGCTTTAATGTTAAACAACATTGCCTTGTTACCAAGCACAACAAGGTCATGCCCGCTGTTTGTGTTTTTGTAACGCAGACTGCCAGGCAATGAAGTTTGACGATCTAAGTCGAACGTTTTGGATTCCCAAGTTAAGCGAACTTTCTCGGTAGTGCCAGAAGTTTTGAACTGTTTACTTTCGCTGCAAGTCCAAGTGAAAACTTCTTCACTAGCGCTGACGTGTGCAGCAGCAAAAAAACTGGCAATGACAACGCTAATGGTAAGAAGATTTTTCTTCATGTGTAATTTTTCCTTAGGAGAGCAAATGCTTCACGCCAGCTTGCTCTTCAAGCAATTCATTGAGGGTATGAGTCATGCGCTCACGGGAGAATTCATCGATCTCTAAACCTTCGATCATTTTGTACTCGCCGTTTTCGCACACTACTGGGAAGCCATAAATCACTTCAGCTGGAATACCGTACTCGCCTTTAGAAGGAATACCCATAGTGACCCATTTGCCATTCGTACCGAGCACCCAATCACGCATGTGATCAATCGCAGCATTTGCAGCAGAAGCTGCAGATGAGAGACCACGAGCGTCAATGATGGCTGCGCCACGCTTACCAACGGTAGGAATGAAGGTATCCTTGTTCCAGGCTGGATCGTTAATGGCGTCTTTTACAGACTGACCATCGATCGTTGCAAAGCGATAGTCTGGATACATTGTTGGACTGTGGTTACCCCAAACAATCAGTTTCTCAATGTCAGCAACAGGCTTGTTTAGCTTTGTGGCCAACTGTGAGAGTGCGCGATTGTGATCGAGACGCAACATTGCTGTGAAGTTCTTCGCAGGAATATCTGGAGCAGATTTCATCGCGATATATGCATTGGTATTTGCTGGGTTACCAACCACCAATACTTTGACAGTCTTCTTAGCAACTGCATTCAATGCCTTGCCTTGAGCCGTAAAAATTTGTGCGTTAGCAGAGAGTAAATCTTTACGCTCCATGCCAGGACCGCGAGGACGTGCGCCAACCAAGAGGGCTACGTCAATATCTTTAAACGCGGTCATGGGGTCAGAGTGCGCTGTCATGCCTGCCAATAGTGGGAATGCGCAGTCCTCTAATTCCATCATCACGCCAGCCAAGGCTTTTTGAGCTTTCTCATCCGGAATCTCAAGCAACTGGAGGATGACAGGCTGGTCTTTGCCCAAAAGGTCGCCATTGGCGATACGGAACAGAAGGGAATATCCGATTTGACCGGCTGCACCGGTTACAGCGACACGCATTGGGGCTTTTGCCATTACTAATAACTCCAGAGGAAGGTTAATTAATCAAAACATTTCTATTATCCATTTAAGTGTATGGACTTTCGCTTTACACTGTCAATGACGTCTTATATAAGACTAGAATCACCGTAAATTTTATCCAATTGCTATCGACTGGAGTCAATTTGTCAGAAGTCAATTTGCCTGTTGCCTCATTTAGCCCTCTGTACGAGCAGATCAAGTCAATGATTTTGGCTAGCCTGCAAGCTGCAGAATGGCTTCCTGGAGCAGCCATCCCTAGTGAAATGGAATTGGCGGCACGCTATGCCGTTAGCCAGGGCACCGTCCGCAAGGCTATCGATGAGCTGGCAGCCCAAAGCTTATTGGTGAGACGTCAAGGGAAGGGTACTTTTGTTGCCACCCATCAAGAAGACGATTGGCAATATCGTTTTTTACGCTTAGCCCCTGATTCTGGTGAGAAATTTCATCTCACTAGCCAGTTTTTAGCCTGTGTCAGGGCTAAAGCAAGTCCATATATAGCGGATTTGCTTAAATTAAAGGCAGGTGACGCAGTGATTCATATTGATCGTGTCCAGAGTTTTGCAGGTAAACCCATTGTTTTTGAAGAGATTTGGCTACCTGGAGCCCGCTTTAAGGATCTTGATCTCGAGGCGCTGAATACCTGGCATGGTCCGGTATACGCTTTCTATGAGAGTCAATTTGCGACACATATGGTGCGTGCAGAAGAAAAAATTAAGGCAGTAGCTGCTGATGAAGTCTTGGCGGGTCATCTCCAATTGCCACTTGGCGCACCACTGCTTTCTGTTGAGAGAGTGGCCTTCACTTACGGGAATAAACCAGTAGAAATTCGTCATGCCAGATACGACACTTCAGAGCAGCACTACGAAAATAAATTGAACTAAAAATATCCGTTAAAACCCCTATTTAACGCTTTTAAACACTAAAAAATCCCCACCACCCCTAAGGTTTCCAATAGAATATGTTGCGACACAACAAAACCACAATAAACCTCCACTTAAACATCGAGATTGCCCATGGTTGATGCACAACACAATGTAAAAAAAGATAAACCGGTTTATCGAAATATTGGCCTAGCCCAATTAGTGAAATATCGCCTTCCTTGGGCAGGGAAGGTTTCTATTCTTCACCGCATTAGCGGAGCGGTATTGTTCCTCTTATTGCCATTCATCTTGTATCTCTTTGATCAGAGTTTGGCTTCTGAGTTGAGTTATCAAAAATTCCAAGCTTTTACTGGCAACATTTTGGTAAAAATAATTTGCTTAGGCTTGATCTGGTCATTCTTGCACCACTTTTGTGCTGGTATCCGTTACCTCTTACTCGATTTGGAAATCGGGGTGGAGAAGTCGGAATCCAATCGCTCTGCCATCATTGTTTTAATTGTTGGCTTGGCTCTGACGGCAATCGTTGGCCTCAAATTATTTGACCTGTACTAAGCGCACATCACTTAAGGAAATTTCATGCCTATTTATCAAATTGGACCAAAGCGCTTAGTTGTAGGCGCCCATTACGGTCTTAAAGAGTGGATCATCCAACGCGTCACTGCGATTGTGATGGTGATATTTACAGTTGTTTTGCTGGTTGACTACTGCATCACTGGTAGCGCAACTTATGAAGGCTGGTCTGGTCTTTTCGCCAATCAGTTTATGAAGCTTTTAACCTTGTTGGCTTTATTCAGCCTTTTCTATCACGCCTGGATTGGTGTGCGCGATATCTGGATGGATTACATCAAGCCCGTAAGTATTCGTTTAACACTGCAAGTGTTGACCGTCCTCTATCTCGTAGCCTGTGCGGCCTATGCCGTCCAAATTTTGTGGAAAGTGTAATTCGATGACTGCAATTCAAAAATCATTGCCACGCCGCCGTTTTGATGCGGTGATTATTGGTGCGGGTGGTTCAGGTATGCGTGCTTCATTGCAATTGGCGGAAGCTGGTCTCAATGTTGCTGTATTAACGAAAGTTTTCCCAACACGTTCACATACGGTTGCTGCACAAGGTGGTATTGGTGCTTCATTGGGTAATATGAGCGAAGACAATTGGCACTATCACTTTTATGACACTATTAAAGGTTCTGATTGGTTAGGTGACCAGGACGTCATCGAGTTTATGTGTCGTGAGGCGCCAAAAGTTGTTTACGAATTAGAGCATTTTGGGATGCCATTTGACCGTAACCCAGATGGTACGATTTATCAGCGTCCATTCGGTGGTCACACTGCAAACTATGGTGAAAAACCAGTGCAACGTGCTTGCGCTGCTGCTGACCGTACTGGTCACGCAATGTTGCACACCTTGTATCAGCGTAACGTGCGCGCTAAAACCAATTTCTTTGTTGAGTGGTTAGCCCTGGATTTAATTCGTGACGATGAGGGTGATGTCGTTGGTGTTACCGCTCTTGAAATGGAGACTGGTCAGGTTTATATCCTTGAGGCCAAGGTTGTTATGTTGGCTACAGGTGGTGCAGGCCGTATTTGGGACGCCTCTACTAACGCATTTATTAATACCGGCGACGGTATGGGTCTTGCAGCCCGCGCAGGTATTCCATTGGAAGACATGGAGTTCTGGCAGTTCCACCCAACCGGCGTAGCGGGTGCGGGCGTATTGCTGACAGAGGGTTGCCGCGGTGAAGGCGGTATCTTGCGCAACAAAGACGGAGAGCGTTTCATGGAGCGTTATGCGCCAACCTATAAGGATTTAGCGCCACGCGATTTCGTATCTCGTTGCATGGATCAAGAAATTAAAGAAGGGCGCGGTTGTGGTCCCAACGGTGATTATGTTGTGCTGGATTTGACGCACATTGGCGCCGAAACGATCATGAAGCGTTTACCTTCTGTGTATGAAATTGGCATTAACTTTGCTAACGTTGACGTGACTAAAGAGCCCATTCCAGTTGTGCCAACCATTCACTATCAGATGGGTGGCATTCCAACTAACATCAATGGGCAAGTGGTTGTGCCTGCCAACGGTATTCATAACGAAATCGTGAATGGCTTGTATGCCATTGGTGAATGCTCATGCGTCTCCGTTCACGGTGCAAACCGTTTAGGCACTAACTCATTACTAGACCTTTTGGTATTTGGTCGCGCAGCGGGTAACCACATTGTTGGCTTGGGCTTGAAGAATCGTGAGTTCAAGAAATTGCCTGAGAATGCTGGTCAGCAAACCTTGGAACGTATTGCGAAGTTAGATAACTCTACTTCTGGTGAGTACGCACAAGACGTTGCTAACGACATTCGCAAGTGTATGCAGAAATATGCTGGCGTGTTCCGTAATCAAGAGCTGATGGATGAAGGCGTTCGTCAAATGGCGAAATTGACTGAGCGTGCTCAGAACTTGTGGGTCAAAGATAAGTCTGAGATTTTCAATACAGCGCGTATTGAAGCGTTGGAAGTAGCTAACTTAGTTGAGACTGCCAATGCAACCATGATTTCTGCTGCAGCCCGCAAAGAAAGTCGCGGCGCACACTCACATGATGATCACCAGCATCGGGATGATGACAACTGGATGAAGCATACCCTTTGGTATAGCGAAGGAAATAAGCTCTCTTATAAGCCAGTGGTATTAAAGCCCTTGACTGTTGAGTCCTTCCCTCCTAAAGAACGTACTTTCTAAGCGAAGAGAAATAGAAAATGAGTGATATCCGTATATTTGAAATTTACCGCTACGATCCAGATGTCGATGCAGCTCCACGCATGCAGCGCTATGAGCTAGAGCTTACTGGCGAACGTATGTTGTTAGATGCCTTGATTTCTTTAAAGAAGCAAGACGAAACAATTTCTTATCGTCGTTCATGCCGTGAAGGTGTGTGCGGTTCAGATGCGATGAACATCAACGGTAAAAATGGTTTGGCTTGTTTGACCAATATGTTGACTTTGCCTAAGGTCATCACATTGCGCCCATTGCCTGGCTTGCCAGTCGTGCGTGATTTGATCGTCGACATGACTTTGTTTTTCAAACAATACCTGTCTATCAAACCTTACTTGGTAAATGACAATCCACCTCCAGAAAAAGAGCGCCTTCAGAGCCCTGAAGAGCGTGAAGAGTTAAATGGCTTGTATGAGTGCATCTTGTGCGCATCTTGCTCAACTTCATGCCCATCATTCTGGTGGAACCCTGATAAGTTTGTGGGTCCAGCGGGCTTGTTACAGGCATATCGCTTTATTGCTGATAGCCGTGACGAAGAAACATCGCAGCGCTTGGATAATCTGGAAGATCCGTATCGCTTATTCCGCTGCCATACCATTATGAATTGTGTGGACGTCTGTCCTAAGCACTTGAACCCAACCAAGGCAATTGGCAAGATCAAGGAGTTGATGGTTCGTAGGGCAGTATGACCCTAGGCAATGCAGAGTTATATCGTTTAAAGAGTGATGCTCGTAGAGGCTTGCTAGAAAACGACTTAATTCTGCAGCGCTTCTTTGAGCGTTATGGCGCTCAGTTGAGCGAAGCAGATGGAATCGTTTTAAGTCAGTTATTGGCCCTTGATGACAATGACCTCATGGATTTGTTAATTGGTCGTAAAGATTCAGTATCAATGTTGGAGAAAGAGATGCAGTCTGATTCTTTCAAAGCAGTTTTACAAAAGCTCAGAGAGAAATAATTCAGCTTTTTGGTGCAGTGGTAGTGATGGCATGTGATTGAATAGTGTTTTACTCATAATTTTGAATGACTAAGGATTAGAAATGATTGAATCGGACATCAAAGCAAAACTCTCGTTTTCGGATGGCACGCCAGATATTGATCTGCCAATTTACAAAGGAACAGTTGGTCCTGATGTAATCGATATTCGCAAGCTCTATGGTCAGACTGGTAAGTTCACTTACGATTCAGGTTTTCTTTCTACTGCGTCTTGCAATAGCAAAATTACTTATATCGATGGCGACAAAGGTGAGTTGCTCTATCGCGGCTACCCAATTGAAGACCTGGCAAATAACTGCGACTTCTTGGAAGTATGCTTTCTGCTGATTAATGGTGAATTGCCAAACGCTACCGAGAAAAAAGATTTTGAAGAAATGGTTATGCACCACACCATGGTTCATGAGCAGATGCAATTCTTCTTGCGCGGTTTCCGTCGTGATGCGCACCCAATGTCAGTATTGACTGGCTTGGTTGGCGCCATGGCTGCTTTCTACCATGACGAGATTGACTACAGCGAGCCTAAGGCCCGTGAAGTAGCGCAAATTCGTTTGATCGCGAAGATGCCAACCCTTGTGGCAATGGCATACAAGTATTCAGTAGGACAACCTTTTATCTATCCAGATAATTCTTTGTCATACACCGCCAACTTTATGCGCATGATGTTTGCTACCCCATGTGAAGAGTACAAAGTAAACCCAGTATTGGTACGTGCTTTGGACCGCATCTTTACCTTACATGCAGACCATGAGCAAAATGCTTCTACATCGACCGTGCGTTTGTGCGGCTCTTCAGGCACAAATCCATTTGCTGCTATTTCTGCTGGTATAGCCTGTCTATGGGGTCCGGCTCACGGTGGAGCAAACGAAGCTTGCTTACAGATGTTGAATGAGATTCAAGCAAGCGGTGGCGTTGATAAGATCCATGAATTTATCGCTCAAGTGAAAGACAAGAACTCTAGCGTTCGTTTGATGGGCTTTGGCCATCGTGTTTACAAAAACTTTGATCCACGTGCAAAATTGATGCGTGAGACTTGCTATGAAGTTTTGAACGAACTCGGTCTGCAAGATGATCCATTGTTCAAGTTGGCAATGACCCTTGAGAAGATTGCTTTGGAAGATGAGTATTTCGTTAGCCGTAAGCTCTATCCAAACGTGGACTTCTATTCGGGCATCGTGCAGCGCGCACTTGGCATCCCAACAGAAATGTTTACCTGTATTTTTGCTTTGGCAAGAACAGTAGGCTGGATTGCGCAGTGGGAAGAGATGATTACCGATCCAGAGTACAAGATCGGACGTCCACGTCAGCTGTATGTTGGTGAAACTTCACGCAAGGTTCCTAACATCTCGGTTCGTAAATAAGGTTCTTAAGGTCGCTCATGTCTCGTACGCTTTATGACAAATTGTGGGATGACCACGTTGTTTACTCTGAAGAAGATGGCACAGCGACGATCTATATTGATCGTCAGCTACTGCATGAGGTAACTAGCCCACAAGCGTTTGAAGGCTTGAATATGGCCGGCCGCCCAGTTTGGCGTATCTCTGCGAATTTAGCAGTTTCAGACCATAACGTGCCAACAACAGATCGCTCTGAAGGTATTGCTGATCCAATTTCAAAATTGCAAGTAGATACCTTGGATCAAAACTGCGATGCTTTTGGTATTACCCAATACAAAATGAACGATGCCCGTCAAGGAATTGTTCATGTGATTGGGCCAGAGCAGGGCGCAACGTTACCGGGCATGACGGTGGTGTGCGGTGATTCGCATACTAGTACTCATGGCGCATTTGGTGCTTTGGCATTTGGTATTGGCACTTCAGAAGTCGAGCACGTATTGGCGACTCAAACCCTGCTCATGAAAAAGAGCAAGAATATGTTGGTTAAAGTAGATGGCCGTTTGCAGCCAGGCTCTACTGCTAAAGATATCGTTCTTGCTGTCATCGGTAAGATTGGCACTGCAGGGGGAACGGGCTACACCATCGAGTTTGCTGGCGAAGCCATACGCAGCCTATCGATGGAAGGTCGTATGACCCTTTGTAATATGGCAATTGAAGCTGGTGCAAGAGCGGGCTTAGTTGCCGTTGATGAAACCACTATTGAATATATTCAAGGTCGCCCATACTCACCAAAAGGCCCGGCGTTATTGCAAGCTTTACAGTATTGGAGAACTTTGCATTCTGATTTAGATGCAAAATTTGATGCAGTAGTGGAGTTGCGCGCAGAAGAGATTGCCCCTCAAGTGACTTGGGGCACTTCACCAGAAATGGTGCTTGCCATCAGCGAACGTGTTCCTGATCCAGAAAAAGAGCGTGACCCTAATAAGCGTACTGCAATGGAGCGTGCATTGGAGTACATGAATCTGACTCCGAATACGCCACTAAGCAGTATTTCCGTTGATAAAGTATTTATTGGCTCCTGCACCAATAGCCGCATCGAAGACATGCGCGCAGCAGCTAAAGTGGTTGATCGTCTTGGTAAAAAAGTTGCGGCGAATGTGAAGTTGGCATTGGTTGTTCCTGGTTCGGGATTGGTTAAAGCGCAAGCTGAGCGTGAGGGCTTGGATCGCATCTTTAAGGCTGCTGGCTTTGAATGGCGCGAGCCAGGTTGCTCTATGTGTTTGGCAATGAATGCTGATCGCTTAGAGCCGGGTGAGCGTTGCGCATCAACTTCCAATCGTAACTTTGAAGGCCGCCAAGGTAATGGCGGTCGCACCCATTTAGTGAGTCCTGCGATGGCAGCTGCCGCTGCAATTGAAGGTCATTTTGTTGATGTACGTAAGATTTCATAAGGGCCATTCAGAATGAAATTTTCTCCAGTATCTTTAATGGCTAAATTAGCTATCGTTGGTATTGCAGGTCTTACCATCTCTGCTTGCAGCAATACGTTTGAAGGCATGGGGAAAGATTTACAAACGATGGGTAAGTCAATGGATAGCTCAAATAGCACCCAAAATAATCAGTCACAAACCAAGGGTAAAGATGTTGTGATTACCCCTGTGAAGTAAACATTAAGAGTTAAAGTCAGAATCATGGATAAATTTACGGTATACAAAGGTTTGGTTGCTCCGCTTAATCGCGAGAACGTGGATACCGACGCTATTATTCCGAAACAGTTTCTCAAATCCATCAAGAAGACTGGTTTCGGTCAAAACTTATTTGATGAGTGGCGTTATTTAGATCATGGTGAGCCAGGGCAGGATTGCAGTACTCGCCCAGTTAATCCTGATTTTATTCTGAATCAGGCTCGGTACAAGGATGCCGGGATTCTTTTGGCGCGCAAAAACTTTGGTTGTGGCAGCTCCCGTGAACACGCCCCTTGGGCGCTTGATCAATTCGGTTTTAGGGCAGTCATCGCCCCTAGTTTTGCCGATATTTTTTACAATAATTGCTTCAAAAACGGTCTTCTACCCATCGTTTTGACAGAAATTCAGGTTGATCACCTGTTTAACGAAACCCTCGCATTTAGTGGCTATCAGCTCACTATTGATCTCGAAGCTCAACAGGTGATTACCCCTGATAGCACTGTATATAGCTTCGAAGTAGCCCCATTCAGAAAGTATTGCCTTCTCAATGGTCTGGACGATATCGGCTTAACTCTGCGACATGCAGATAAAATCAAGGCTTATGAAGCCGAGCGCATTCTCAAAATGCCTTGGCTTGCGACACAATTGCCGTAATTTTAGATTTAAAGGCCTTTCATGAAAATTGCAGTTCTACCGGGCGATGGTATCGGCCCGGAAATCGTTGCTCAAGCCGTTCGAGTTTTAAATGCACTCGGCCCAAAGTTTGATCTTGAAGAAGCCCCTGTTGGTGGCGCCGCTTATGATGTCGCCGGACACCCTTTGCCGCCAGCAACTCTTGATTTGGCAAAGAATGCTGATGCGATTTTATTTGGTGCAGTGGGTGATTGGAAATACGATACCCTTGCGCGTGAATTGCGTCCAGAGCAGGCTATTTTAGGATTGCGCAAACACTTAGAACTGTTTGCTAACTTCAGACCAGCAATTTGCTACCCAGAGTTAACTGCAGCGTCTAGTTTGAAGCCAGAGATTATTGGTGGCTTAGATATTTTGATTGTGCGTGAATTGAATGGCGACATCTATTTTGGTCAACCGCGTGGTATTCGTAGTTCAGAGTTGCCTTTGTTTAAAGGTGCGCGCGAAGGTTTCGACACCATGCACTACAGTGAGCCTGAAGTAGAGCGTATTGGTCGCGTTGCTTTTGAGGCGGCGCGCAAACGTGGCAAGAAAGTATGTAGCGTTGATAAAGCAAACGTTTTAGAAACTTCACAACTGTGGCGCGAGGTGATGATTCGTATTTCTAAAGAATATCCTGATGTTGAGTTATCCCATATGTATGTGGATAACGCTGCAATGCAGTTGGTAAAAGCGCCCAAGGCATTTGATGTGGTGGTAACTGGTAATCTGTTCGGAGATATTCTTTCTGATGAGGCAGCGATGCTTACAGGCTCCATTGGTATGTTGCCTTCCGCATCATTAGACAAGAACAATAAGGGTTTGTATGAGCCCAGCCACGGTTCTGCACCTGACATTGCCGGCAAAGGTATTGCGAATCCCTTGGCAACGATTCTTTCTGCGGCAATGATGCTGCGCTATTCCTTGGGAATGCCAGCTGAAGCGGATCGGATTGAAAAAGCTGTGCAAACAGTATTGGCACAAGGCTTGCGTACAGCTGATATTTATACCGCGGGCACTCAAAAAGTATCTACTGTACAAATGGGCGATGCAGTAGTCGCCGCACTCTCATAAATCGACATAAAAATTTATTCATCATGGTAAATACAAAAACTCCTATAGTAGGCTTAGTTGGCTGGCGTGGTATGGTCGGTAGCGTCCTGATGGAGCGCATGCTTGCTGAAAAAGATTTCGACCTAATCGAACCTATCTTCTTTAGTACTAGCCAAGCAGGAGGCGAAGTGCCATTGCTCAATGGTCAAAAAGTAACAAAGAGCGAAAGTACTTTGCGAGATGCCAATGACATCCAAGCATTGTCACGTTGCGACATCATTTTGACTTGCCAAGGTGGTGACTACACCAACGAAATATTTCCAAAACTGCGAGCTGCAGGCTGGGCTGGTCATTGGATTGATGCTGCTAGTGCATTGCGCATGAAGGATGATGCTGTCTTGGTATTGGATCCAGTCAACCGTCCCGTAATTGATCAGGCATTGGCTGCTGGAGGTAGAAACTGGATTGGTAGTAACTGCACCGTGAGCTTGATGATGATGGCCATGGGTGGTTTGGTAAAGGCTGACATGGTTGAGTGGATCAGCGCCATGACTTACCAAGCGGCATCTGGTGCTGGCGCACAAAACATGCGTGAGTTGCTTTTGCAAATGGGTGCTTTGCGCGACAGTGTTGCTACTGAATTAGCAGACCCGTCCTCATGGATTTTGGATATTGATCGTAAGGTAACGGAAACATTACGTTCAGCAGATTTTCCGAAAAAGAATTTCCGCAACACTGCCTTGGCTGGTAGTTTGATTCCATGGATTGATGTGCCAGTTGAAAATGGTCAAACGAAAGAAGAGTGGAAGGGTGGCGCTGAGTTCAACAAAATCTTGGGTCGTCCAGCATTCCGCACTCCTGGCAGTATTCCAATCGATGGATTGTGCGTACGTGTTGGCGCAATGCGTTGCCATTCACAAGGTTTGACTGTGAAGTTAAAGAAGGATATTCCACTTAAGGAAATCGAATCTATCTTGGCAAATGATAGCCAATGGGTCAAAGTAGTGCCAAACGACCGTGAATTGACAGAACGAGACTTATCGCCGGCAGCAGTGAGTGGCACTTTGACTGTGCCTATCGGCAGATTGCACAAATTGGCGATGGGTCCGGAGTATCTTAGTGCATTTACTGTGGGTGATCAGCTATTATGGGGTGCTGCTGAGCCCTTGCGCCGTATGCTCAGAATCCTACTCGAGAGGTAATGAACAGATGCTTCGTCTTGATCAATCTAGTTTGCTTAAAGTAATTTGCTTTACTTTGCTCAGTTGGTCTTGCACGGCCAGTGCGATTTATTTAGGCGTCCCTAAATTACAGTCTGTCCCTGGTGAACCTTTGCGTGTTGAAATTCCCATTCGTAGTGGACCAGATGAAAAAGCTTTTTTATCAAGTCTCACTGTTGAGCTTCCGAGTAAGGCTGCTTATGAAAAATTGGGAATTTCTCAAAAAATTCTAGATCTCAATCCGCAGGTGATGGTTTATCGAAACCGCCAAGAACAGTTAATGGTGCTAGTTGAGTCAGTTAACCCTGTACCAGTTAGCAATGATCCATTCTTGGATATATTAGTGAAGCTGAATTGGTCTAGCGGAAGTCTTACTAAAACGTATACCTTTTTACTAGGCGATACGCAGAAGGTGATAGTAAAGCCCGGTCAAAGTCTATCCGAGATTGCGACCATTATGGCGCCTCGCTTGGAAGGCGCTAGCCTAGATCAGACTATGCTGGCCTTATACAAAGCGAATCCTGAAGCATTTGCCAGCGGCAGCATTAATAGATTAAATTCTGGAGCTGAGCTTAATAAACCAAGCCAAGCACTTCTGCGCTCTATTAGTCCAGTTGAGGCACATCAGTTTGTTGCTGATGCGAATGAACAGTGGCGCGCTGATCAGGGTACAAAAGGCGATAAAGGTCCTGATGGCTCTAGTAAGGGCATCAAAACTAAGGCGGGGGAGAATGCTGCAAAAGACCGTTTGAAGATTGGCTCCAGCGCTGAAGGTAGCGCTGAAGAGCGTCGCTATACGGAAGAACTGGTTGCCCAAGAAAAAGAATTAGAGCAAGCCAAAGCGCGTGTTGCAGAACTGCAAAAGAATATTGCTGACTTACAGCGACTCTTGGAAAAATCCAAAGATAAAAAATCTGTTGCTGATAATTTTGGTTTGGGTGGCTTTGGACCAGCTGTTTTGGCAATGGGTTTAATTGCATTAACAGGACTTCTGCTGTGGGTCTTGGCGCGCAATGCGCGTGGCTCAGAATCTTCTGCATTTGCTAAGGCCGAGCCAGACTCGCAAAAGACGGCCGCCGCCCCCAATTTTGAAATGCCTGAACGGGCTAAAGCACTATTTTCTGGAATTGATCTTGATCTTTCCACTCCAGCGCAAGAGCCATCTGCTGAAGTTGCGTCTGAGAGTAATCCTCTGGCGGATACCTTGCGCGTAAAACTGAACTTGGCTCGCGCTTACATCACTATTGAAGATTACTCGGCAGCAAAGAAATCTTTAGAAGAAATTATTCGCGTTAGTAACTCAGTAGATCCAACCATTACGATTGAAGCGCAAGGCTTACTATCAGAGCTTTCCCATCGTCAGGCTTAGGGCTGAGCGATGCGTATAGCGCTCGGCCTCCAATACGACGGTAGTCCGTATGCTGGATGGCAAGTTCAACACAATCACAATACTGTTCAAGCAGAATTAGAAAAAGCAATTACGGCTTTTATTGGTGAAGAGGCTAAAAGTTGCCCGGTGCACACCATTACTGCTGGTAGAACAGATGCTGGCGTCCATGCGCTTGGACAGGTAGTTCATTTTGAGACACAGGTTGAGCGGGAAGATTTCTCATGGGTGAGGGGGGTGAATTCATTCCTGCCACCATCGATTGTTATCAATTGGGCCAAAACAGTCTCGACAGAATTTAGTGCGCGATTTTCGGCATTCGAGCGCACCTATATTTATGCAATACATGCAGGACCTTGTCCTTCGCCGATGGTGAATGCGCGCGCGGGTTATGTGCTATTGCCACCCAATCAATGGTTTGATGTCGATGCCATGAAAGAGTCTGCTCAATGCCTTATTGGAGAGCACGACTTCACCTCATTTAGATCTTCCGAATGTCAAAGCAAGACGCCGGTAAAAACAATATATGCGATTGACATCATTTCTGATGAGCCTTGGTTGTATTTCCGCATTCGAGGCAATGCATTTTTGCATCACATGGTGCGCAATCTTGTTGGTAGCTTTTTGCAAATTGGTCGCGGTAAACATCAGCCAGAATGGATGGCTGAGGTGTTGGCCGCTAAAGATCGCCATTTGGCTGCCCCCACTTTTATGCCGGATGGTCTATATTTGGCCAAAATTGCTTATCCGGAGGAATTTGCCATACCAGCGCCTTGGCTAAAAAACTCCTGGTTGCCTGCTCAGATCATTCAGTCTTAGGGGCTTATAAGGCCTTATCATTCATTTATGGGCTTATTGACATATTTTCCGGGGCGAACCCGGGTCAAAATCTGCGGTTTAAAGACGGCGGCAGATACTGATGCGGCCGTTCTGGCTGGTGTTGATGCGGTTGGCTTTGTCTTTTATCCCCCCAGTGTTCGAGCTGTAAGCCCCAATATGGCTGCCCAGCTCATTTCTAGACTTCCGGCAGGGGTAGACGCCGTTGGATTACTGGTGAATGTGAGCGATGATGAGTTTGCTGCTATACGTGCGGCTGCCCCAATCACTTTGTGGCAGTTTCATGGGGATGAGACCCCTCAGAGATGTGCTCAATTGGCTCAAGGTGAGCCCTGGATGAAGGCTGCGCGTGTAGGCCCTCAGTTCGCCTTCGATGATTTTTCCCTACAATATAGGGATGCAAACGCTTTTCTGCTAGATGCTCTCGTCGAGGGCTATGGTGGCGGAGGCGTTCCTTTTGATTGGCAAGGAATTCCACAGACATGGGTAAGCGAAAACGCGCCTCGGGTCGTTTTGAGTGGTGGATTGAACACGCACAACGTGGGCGAGGCGATTGCTCGTCTACATCCTTGCGCGGTTGACGTCTCTAGTGGCGTAGAAAGCAGCAGGGGTATTAAAGATCCTGCGCTCATGGCTGAATTTGTAAAAGCAGTGCGCGCAGCAGATGAGAAATCATCATCCCAATAAATTGCTGTAGATAAATCAAAAGAGGTAGCTATGTACGACAAGCCAGATGCACGAGGACACTTTGGTCCTTACGGCGGCGTGTTTGTTTCTGAGACGTTGATGTTTGCATTAGATGAGCTCAAAGAAGCTTATGCTAAATATCAACACGATCCAGAATTCATTGAAGAGTTTCATTACGAGCTCAAACACTTCGTCGGAAGACCGTCGCCGGTATACCACGCCAAGCGCTGGAGCGAAATGGTCGGCGGTGCACAGATCTATCTTAAGCGTGAAGATCTTAATCACACTGGGGCACACAAGATTAATAACGTGATTGGCCAAGCGATGCTGGCTAAGCGCATGGGCAAGCCTCGCATCATCGCTGAGACCGGCGCTGGGCAGCACGGTGTTGCTACAGCGACTATTTGCGCGCGCTTTGGTTTGGATTGCACGGTTTATCAGGGTTCTGTAGACGTTGCACGTCAGGCACAAAACGTCTTCCGTATGAAATTACTCGGTGCCAAAGTAGTTCCCGTGGAATCGGGTACCAAAACATTAAAAGATGCACTCAATGAAGCAATGCGCGATTGGGTGACCAATGTGGAAAATACTTTCTACATCATTGGCACTGTCGCAGGGCCGCATCCTTACCCAATGATGGTGCGCGATTTCCAAAGCGTCATTGGTGAAGAGTGCAAAGTGCAAATGCCGGAGATGACTGGTCGACAACCAGACTTCGTATTAGCTTGTGTTGGTGGCGGCTCTAATGCAATGGGCATTTTCTATCCTTACATTGATTTCCCAGAAGTAAATCTGGTTGGCGTTGAGGCTGCAGGCCATGGATTGGGTAGTGGTCTGCATTCAGCAGCACTTTGTGTTGGTAAGCCCGGTGTTTTGCATGGCAACCGCACTTACTTGTTACAAGATGAGAATGGTCAGATCTCTGAAACCCATTCGGTGTCAGCGGGCATGGACTACCCCGGCGTTGGTCCTGAGCATGCTTGGTTGAAGGACTCTGGCCGTGCTGACTACGTAGCTATTACCGATGAGGAAGCGCTTAAGGCATTTCATGACTGTTGTCAGATTGAGGGCATCATTCCTGCATTGGAGTCGGCCCATGCAATTGCTTATGCCTGCAAGCTCGCCAAGACTTTGCCAAAAGATAAAACCATCTTGGTAAATCTTTCGGGACGTGGCGACAAGGATATGCACACCGTTGCACAAGCTACTGGTTCTGAAGGTTAAGAAAAACGATGTCAAAAATTACAGCGCTCTTTAAAGAGTTAAAAGCAAGTGGCAAAAAAGGATTAATTCCTTTTATTACTGCAGGCGATCCCGATCCAAAGCAAACGGTTGAGCTAATGCATGCACTAGTACGTGGTGGCTCGAGTGTCATTGAGTTAGGCGTACCTTTCTCAGACCCCATGGCTGATGGCCCAGTGATTCAGAGATCATCGGAGCGTGCTTTAACACATGGTGTGACTTTGCATTCTTGCTTGGGGATGGTGAAAGAGTTTCGTCAAAAAGATGTCACTACTCCCGTAGTCTTAATGGGTTATGCAAACCCTGTCGAGCAAATGGGGGCAGAGCGTTTCGCAACCGAAGCAAAAGCGGCCGGTGTAGATGGGGTCTTGGTTGTGGATTACCCACCAGAAGAGTGTGTAGATTTTGCTGCACGTATGCGTGTTGCAGGTATTGACCCGATTTTCTTATTGGCACCAACCTCATCGCATGAGCGTATTAAAGAGGCTGCCAAAATTGCCTCTGGTTATATCTATTATGTTTCGATGCGTGGGGTCACAGGCGCTTCCCACCTCAACACTCAAGATGTGGCCAGCATCATCCCTAAGATTCGCGAGGAGACCGATATTCCAATTGCCGTAGGCTTTGGGATTAGCGATGCGGCAAGCGCCAAGGCGGTATCCGCTAGTGCTGATGCAGTGGTCATCGGCAGTCGAATTATTCGTCTGTTAGAGGATGCGCCACCTGGTCAAGCGGTACAATCATTGGAAACCTTCATTCGTGAGATTCGCGACGCATTGGATAGTTAAAACTAATGAGCTGGATAGATAAATTACTCCCACCCCAAATCCAACATACTGATCCTGCAAATCGTAAGTCAGTACCAGAAGGGTTGTGGGTGAAGTGCCCAAGTTGCGAAACAGTTCTCTATAGCACTGATATCGAAGCTAATCTTTCAGTTTGCCCAGAATGTAGTCATCACATGCGCATTGGCGCGCGACAGCGTTTAGATAGCCTTCTCGATTCAAGTGGCCGATACGAAATCGGAGCTGATATTTATCCAACCGATCCGCTCAAATTTAAAGATTCTAAAAAATATCCAGATCGTATTAAAGAAGCCAATGATGCTTCTGGCGAAACAGAAGCTCTGATTGTGATGGGTGGCAAGATTGAGAGTATTCCAGTTGTGGCAGCTTGTTTTGAGTTTCAATATATGGGTGGCTCAATGGGATCTGTCGTGGGTGAGCGTTTTGCCCGCGGTGTGCAAGAAGCGATTGACAAGAAATGCGCTTTCATCTGTGTTACTGCTACTGGTGGTGCGCGTATGCAAGAGAGCTTGTTATCTCTATTTCAGATGGCAAAGACTAACTCGATGTTGACTCTGCTGTCTAAAAAAGGTTTGCCATATATCAGTGTATTGACTGACCCTACTATGGGCGGTATTTCTGCAAGCTTTGCCTTTATGGGTGATGTGGTGATGGCTGAACCAAAAGCCTTGATTGGTTTTGCTGGTCCACGTGTCATTGAGCAAACTGTTCGTGAAAAATTACCAGAAGGTTTTCAGCGCTCCGAGTTCTTGATGCAAAAGGGCGGCATTGACATGATTGTTGATCGTCGCCAGATGCGTGGCGAGATTGCACGCTTATTGGCGCTCTTACAAAAACTACCAGAGCCTGCGATTGCGGGTAGCGCAGTCGTTTAAGCGCTTGAGTACAGCACACCAAACCCCAATTCTTTTTTCTAGCCTAGAGGCTTGGCTTAGTCACCTCGAAACAGCGCACCCAGTCGGTATCGACATGGGTCTGGAACGTATCAATCGAGTCAAGTCGGCCTTAGATCTTCATTTTGATTGCCCTTTAATTACAGTTGCTGGCACTAACGGCAAAGGCTCTACTTGCGCTTATCTTGAAAGTATTTTGCTAGCCTCCGGATATCGCGTTGCTTGCCACACTTCACCTCACCTTCTCAAATTCAATGAGCGCGCCCGTGTCAATGGACAAGAGGTTACCGACAATCTTTTATTAGAACATTTTGCTGCTGTTGAAAATGCACGCGTGAGTTTGGTAGATGCACCAACGCTAACGTATTTTGAGTTCACTACTTTGGCTATCATGCATCTGTTTTCTAAATCCAATATGGATGCCGTGGTGTTAGAAGTAGGCATGGGTGGTCGTTTAGACGCAGTCAATATTGTGGATGCCGATTGCGCGATCGTTACTAGCATTGATATTGATCATGCAGATTTCTTGGGAGCTACTCGCGAGGCTATTGGTTTCGAGAAGGCGGGCATCTTTCGTCCTGGACATATCGCCGTGTGCGGCGACCCAGTACCGCCGCAATCTTTAATTGACTATGCAGAAAAGCTTGGCTGTGATCTTTGGTTGCAAGGACGTGATTACAACTTTCAGGGGGATAAGCAGCAGTGGGGATGGGCAGGTCGTAAGAAGCGCTTTAGTGGTCTTGGATACCCAGCGTTACGGGGCGCTAACCAAATTCTGAATGCCTCCGCTGTCATTGCCGCCTTAATGGCCTTGCACCAACGTCTGCCAGTCAGCGCCCAGGATATTCGTAATGGTTTTGCTTTGGTTGAACTGCCGGGCCGTTTTCAGGTTTTGCCAGGGCAGCCAACCATAGTTTTGGACGTGGCCCACAACCCCCATGCCGCAGCTACTTTGGCTCAAGGCTTAGACAAAATGGGTTACCACCCTTATACCTATGCCATTTTTGGGGCTATGGCCGATAAGGATATTGAGGGGGTAATGAAGCCCTTGTTGAGTATTGTGGATTTCTGGTTTTGTACGGATTTGCCAACCCCTAGGGCGGCCAGCGCAAAGTCCTTGAGCCAGAGACTTGAGGCCTTGGGCGTAAAGCCTCAAAACGGAGCGGATGGCGGTATTGAAACCTTTGAAAATCCTGCTGCAGCGTATCAAAAAGCGCTCTCAAAAGCGGGTGAGGGTGATAGAATTGTGACCTTCGGATCCTTCTATACCGTTGCAGGCGTAATGATTTACCGAAACAACCAGGCCCATTGATCCATGATTCGTTTACCGAGCTTCTTTAAGCGAAAAACACAGGCTGATGACCTTGAATTAGGTTCAGTAAGGGGGCGCACTGCTCAACGCGCTGCTCCTCGCAGTTTTCAGCGTGCTGCCGAAGCAGAAGAACTTGCCCTCACCGAAGACCCAGAACAACAAAGGGCTCGCCATCGTTTAATTGGCGCCACTGTATTAGTGCTGATTGCGGTCGTGGGTTTGCCGCGTATTTTGGATAGCAAGCCTAAGTCAGCGCCAAACGATATTGCTGTCAACATCGTAACGAGTCTGCCAATTCCGGGTATTGATGCAAAGCCAGAAACCAAGGTCGAAGAAAAAGTAAAAGTAGATACCCCAACAGAGCTTGTTAAAGAAGCGGCAGCTATTTCAGAAGTGAAATCTGAGCTTAAGGTGGAGCCCAAATCAGATACCAAGATTGAGGCTAAGTCTGTACCAAGCAAAACTGCCGCCCTAGGTCTAGCTACCGGAGAAGAAGTGGTCTCTGCTTCTAATACCAAAGCGAAGGCTGATGACCTTACTAAGACCAATGCAAGTGGTGCTAACAATGTTGCGAGTGGTTCTGGCAAATTTATTATTCAGCTGGGCGCATTTGCATCTGAAGATCGCGCTAAAGGTTGGATTGCTAAACTCAAAGAACAAAAGATTCCTAATTACGTTTTTAATAAAACAGCTAGCGATGGCAGCAAACTCTATGTTTTACGAGCTGGTCCGTTTGCGGATAAAGATGCTGCTGAAGCAGCAGAAAAGAAAACAAAGGCGATGGGTCTTTCACCAAGACTCGTCGAGACTGGTAAACAGTAATGGAATACTTATCCACCTTAAAATTAACATCGGTGGATTACTTCACCCTAGTTGTCCTCTTGGTATCCGCCTTGGTAGGCATTTCTCGCGGTTTATTTAAAGAGGTGCTTGCTCTAGGTTCATGGTTTGCGGCTGCATGGGTTGCCTATCACTATACAAATTACCTTGCCACCGAATGGCTTTCAACATTTCACCTTGATGAGTTACTTGGTCTGGGTATCAGCTTCCTGATTCTTTTCATCTTGACCTTGATTGTTTGTGGATTACTCGGTGGTCTAGTACAAAAAATTATTTTGTCAGCAGGTTTGAGTTTGACGGACCGTTTTTTAGGCTTGGTATTTGGCCTAGCGCGCGGTGGCCTGATTGTGATTATTCTGGCAACGCTCGCTGCACTAACGCCGATCCCACAAAGCAACGCTTGGAAAGATGCTATTACAAGACCGGCTATGGATACGGCAACCGGTTTAATTAAAGGTTGGCTACCAGCTGACTGGGCTAAGCAATTGGGTGATTCAATGCCCAAAGTAACGCCAACGATTACTCCTAAATTAACAATAGGAATCTAGAGATATGTGCGGCGTCGTCGGAGCTATTTCCCACTCACCAGTAAATCAACTTCTCTATGATGCTTTGTTGCTTTTGCAACACCGCGGACAAGATGCAGCTGGTATTGCAACTATGAACGGTAACTCGTTCACCATGCATAAGGCCAATGGCCTTGTGCGCGACGTATTTAGAACTCGTAATATGCGCAGCTTGGTTGGTAATGCTGGTATCGGCCAGGTCCGCTACCCAACTGCTGGTTCAGCCAGCAGCGAAGAAGAAGCTCAGCCTTTTTATGTCAGTGCGCCATACGGAATTGTTTTAGCGCACAACGGTAATCTTACAAATGCACCGAGCTTGCGGGTTGAGATGGCCTATCGTGATCGTCGTCATATTAATACCAGTTCTGATACCGAAGTGCTCTTAAACGTCTTAGCTGATGAACTTCAAAAAGAGACCAATAGCGCTGCCTTGGATGAGGGCGCTATGTTTAATGCGGTTACTGGAGTGACTAGTCGCGTTAAAGGTTCTTATGCCGTTGTTTCGATTATTGCGGGTTATGGCCTATTAGCATTTCGCGACCCATTTGGTATTCGCCCCCTTTGTCTTGGGCGGATTGATACGCCACAAGGTCCTGAATGGATGGTGACATCTGAGTCTGTGGCGCTTGAAGGTCTTGGTTTTACTTTTGTACGTGACGTTAATCCGGGTGAAGCAATTTATATTGATTTGGATGGTAATTTTTATTCCCGTCAGTGTGCGCCTAATGCAGTCCTCACGCCTTGTATTTTCGAATACGTCTACATGGCACGTCCAGACTCCACTATTGATGGAGTAACTGTTTATAACGTGCGCATGCGCATGGGCGATTATTTAGCAGAGAAAATCCGCAAAGAGACTAATGTGGATGAAATCGATGTGGTCATGCCAATTCCTGATTCAAGCCGACCTGCAGCAATGCAAGTAGCCAAGAAGCTTGGGGTGGATTATCGTGAAGGCTTCTTTAAGAACCGTTACATTGGTCGCACCTTCATCATGCCTGGTCAGGCAGTCCGCAAAAAGTCTGTACGTCAGAAACTTAATGCAATGCGGATTGAGTTCAAAGATAAAACGGTGCTGATCGTAGATGATTCAATCGTCCGCGGCACTACCTCATTCGAGATCGTGCAAATGGCACGTGAATCTGGCGCGAAGAAAGTAATCTTTGCATCAGCAGCGCCACCTGTCCGTTTTCCGAATGTGTATGGCATTGATATGCCAACACGGAGTGAGTTGGTTGCTTATGGTCGTACCGATGAAGAAATCAACAAGATGATTGGTGCTGACCAATTGATTTATCAAAGTGTTGAGGATATGAAACAAGCAGTTCGTGATATCAATCCTGATCTCAAGAACTTTGAGGCCTCCTGCTTTGATGGCAATTACATCACCGGAGATATTACCGAGTCCTATCTTGATGCCTTAGAGGCTGCCAGAAATACCTCTGATGCTAAGGCTGATCGTCAGCGTGATTCGAGTGACTTTGCCCGCTCACAGCTCCACCTGCATTTGGCTACTGAAGACTAAAAAGCGACAAGAATTTGCCTTCTACGAGGCAATTCTGCAATTCGGTGTCAAAATAGCACGATGAAGAGCAAAACTATACGCAAAAAGCCGGATTTTTCTAAGCTGGCATTAGAGACTTTGGCGGTCCGTGCTGGCACTCGCCGCACAGCTGAATATCAAGAGCATTCAGAGGCAATGTTTCTGACGTCGAGCTTTTGCTTTGATAGTGCAGAGTTGGCTGCCGATGGCTTTGCTCACGCAGACCAGGGCTTTATCTATTCCCGCTTTACCAATCCAACTGTGAGCATGTTTCAAGATCGCTTGGCTGCCTTAGAGGGTGGCGAAGCATGCATCGCTACTGCCTCTGGTATGTCGGCCATCTTGACGATGGCGATGGCTCATCTGCAAGCTGGCGATCATGTGGTGTGCTCCCGCTCGGTATTTGGTGCAACGGTTCAATTGTTTACCAATATCTTGGGGCGCTTTGGGATTACAACAACTTATGTTGATTTGGCTGATGCCAAGTCATGGCAGGCTGCTGTCCAGCCAAACACCAAATTATTTTACTTAGAGACGCCATCTAATCCCCTGACAGAGATTGCAGATATCAAGTCAATTTCCAAGGTTGCCAAGAAAGCAGGCGCCTTATTCGCAGTGGATAACTGCTTCTGTACGCCGGCCTTGCAAAAGCCGCTGGCTTTCGGTGCTGATGTCGTAATTCATTCGGCGACAAAGTATTTGGATGGTCAAGGCAGAGTGGTGGGTGGCGCAATTGTGGGTAGCAAAGATTTCATCATGGGCAAGGTGTTTCCTTATGTGCGCACAGCAGGACCAACACTATCCGCATTTAATGCCTGGGTATTTCTCAAAGGTTTAGAGACTCTAGAGCTTCGTATGAAACAGCAGAGTCAAAATGCACTCGCCCTGGCCCAATGGTTGGAGAAGCAGTCTGGTGTTGAGCGTGTTTACCATCCTGGCCTCGCATCCCATCCTCAGCATGCATTAGCAAAACGTCAGCAAAAAGCAGGCGGTGCGATCGTATCTTTCATCTTGAAGGGTGGCAAGAAATCGGCCTTTAGCCTCATTAATCAAACTAAGCTTTGCTCAATTACAGCAAATCTCGGTGATACACGCACGACCATTACTCATCCTGCGACAACTACCCATTGCCGCGTAACTCCAGAGGCTCGCAAGGCAGCAGGCATCTCTGATGGCTTGGTGCGTATTGCGGTTGGTCTTGAAAATATCAATGATTTAAAGAATGACCTCGTTGGTGGACTCAAAAAATAAGGAAGTCCACCTCAGTAAACCTTTGGGTTTTGCTGATGCCACTCAGTTTTGGAATGAGCGATTCAATAAAGAAGAATTTATCTTTGGTAAAGAGCCAAATGAATATCTCGTCAAACAAGCTAATCAGTATCTAAAGCCAAATAACAAAGTCCTCTGTATTGCGGATGGTGAAGGGCGCAATGGCGTCTGGCTTGCTAAGCAAGGTATGCAAGTAGTTGGCTTTGATGCGTCTGATATTGCGCTTGCTAAAGCAAACCAGTTCGCAAAAGATAACCAGGTAGTAGTCCAATACTCATTCTCGGATGCCGATAGCTTTGCTTGGCAGGCAAATACTTATGATGCCGTTATCGGGATCTTTATTCAGTTTGCTGATCCGCAGATGCGTGAGCGCATTTTTCAGAAGACCTATGAGGCATTAAAGCCCGGCGGCATTTTGATAATGCAGGGCTACACACCTAAGCAGCTCGAGTACAAGACGGGTGGCCCGTCTCTCATTGACCATCTGTATACCGAAGAGCTCATTCGAGAACTCACAATTGATTTTGAGATTCTTGAACTGCGCTCATACGAACAAGTGTTATCAGAAGGCCCAAGACATACTGGCATGTCTGCCTTATTGGGGCTGGTTGCTAGGAAGTAAAGCGGCGCGGGTCGTTGATGGAGCGTAGTGGCATGATGTGAATCTTGCTACCATCGATTTCAGCATAGGTCTTCGTGCCGAGCTCTAGGCCTAAGCGTTTGACTTCTGCTGCAGAGGCTTCCCAGGTAATGGTGTGAGCGCTATTGTTTGCAAGAAGTTGAATGACGGCAATCTGACCCAGGGCGCTAATTTGCTCAACGACAACAGGAATGCCGTCCGAGACCTGGCTATCATGAACGCTCAATCCATCTGCCGGAATTACCCAGGCGACCGGTGTACCCGGAGGGATCTTACCTTTATCCATTACATTAAAAATATGATGACTTCTATCCCAGGAGAGCTTACCCGAGGTGAATATACCTTCGAATATATTGTTAATGCCAACTAGCTCTGCCACTCTCGAGTTTCTGGGTTTCTGAAATAAAACCCTTGGAGCTGCGGTCTGCAAGCCAATACCTTGGTCAATTACGGTGATGTGATCTGCCAATAAATCAGCTTCGCGTAAATCATGAGTCACTAGCAGAATGGGAATATGCAACTCTTTTCTGAGTTCAGCTAGGATTTTATAAAGACTCTGACGGGTGGGCGCATCAATTGCAGAAAAAGGCTCATCAAGTAGCAGCACTTTTGGTTTCTTTACTAGCGCTCGAGCGAGTGCTATGCGTTGCTGTTGTCCGCCAGACAGTTCGTGAGGTATGCGTTGAGCCAGTTCGGCAATGCCCATATGGTTTAACCAATCTAAGGCGATTGATTCACGCTTTGCTTGATTCAATCCAGAATTTTGCAAAGGAATACAGACATTTTGCAGGGCAGTTAAATGGGGAAAGAGTGCATATTGCTGAAATAAAAATCCGCATGAGCGCTCGGCTGGTGCAAGGGACCTTGTAACTCCTCTTAGCTCGTTGGCCTCGAACCAAGTTTGACCATCACATTCAACTTTCCCTGCGCTAGCATTGTTCAGACCTGCAATTGTCCTGAGGACTGATGTTTTGCCGCTTCCGGATGGGCCTACCAGAGCATGTAATTCTCCGGGGGCGCATTCAATATCAATTTGCAATGGATTGGGGAGTATTTGTGTGGCTTTGACCTTCAGCATTAAGCTCTCCATCCACTTCTACGAGATGGGTTTCGGCCAAACACACCATAGGAGATTGCAATCGCTATTAAAGAGGTTGCAAGCAATAGTAATGATAGCGCTCCTGCGCCAGCGCTATCAAAGCTTTGAACTTTGTCATAGATAGCAATGGAGACTGTTTTGGTTTCCCCGGGTATTGCGCCACCCATCATCAGGACAACGCCAAATTCTCCAAGAGTGTGGGCAAAGGTCAGGACGGCTGCACTAGTGATGCCGCGCCAGGCTAATGGCAATTCAATCGTGCGAAAGATTTGCCACTGAGAAAGACCGCTGACTTGAGCGGCTTCAATAATTTCAGGGTTGATGGATTCAAAAGCCCGCTGTATTGGCTGAATTGCAAAGGGCAGATTCACAATTAGGGAGGCTATTAATATTCCGGTGAATGAAAATACCATCGGAATACCAAATAAGCTTTTGCCGCTGAGGCCGACCAGCAGGTAATAGCCCAATACGGTGGGGGGGAGCACTAATGGCAATGCTAAGGCGGCCTCTATCCAAGATTTACTTTTACCGAGTTTTTGTAGCGAGTGGGCAACCCAGACTCCAAAAGGCAGAATGAGAACAAGGGTCCACAAAGCAAGCTTTAACGAGAGAAGAATGGCATTTATGTCCATGTATTTATTGTATCCGTTGATATCGTCAGGGTATGTCTCTATATTCAGTGGCCTTAGATATGGGTTAAATATGCGTTTATACGTATATATTCATAGATAACCTACATGAAATCTAAGGTTCAAAAAGCAACCAAGAGTTTGTCACCAAAGCAGATGGAGAAGGTATTTGCACAAGTAGCGGCCTATTTCAATGTTTTATCTGAACCAGCACGTTTGCGCATCATGTATGCAGTATGTACAGGTGAAAAATCAGTTTCAGAGGTAGTGGTGATGTGTGGCACAAGCCAAGCAAATGTATCTCGGCACCTTTTAGCACTGCATAAGGCTGGAATTTTACTCAGACGTAAGGACGGTGTAACGGTTTATTACTCAATTGCAGATAACGCAACCGTAGAGATGTGCCAGACAGTCTGCGCAAAGATTGCTGAAAGCATTCATTAATACAAAGTATTTATCAAGCAGAGGTCAAATGACGAAGAAGCAAATTGAATTGAGCGCTGAAGAGATTTCGGTGGTTGAGAAGCCTGCTAGTAGGGCTAGGCTTGTTAAGGCGCCAGAGCACTTTATTTCTCAGGAATTAATTGCTGATATCAACGCCAATGGTCTAGATGAAACACGCCGCGGCTTTTTGCGCAAAGGATTCTTTTCTGCTTTAGGTGGTGCAGCAGCTGGCTTAGCAGCCCCAATGGCATTTGCTGCTGGTGAGGGTGACCCAGCGATTCTAGAAAAGCAGGAGTGGCAGACTACTCTTGGTAAGAACGTAGCGACGATGCCATATGGCGTGCCATCCATTTATGAAGCCAATTTGATTCGTCGTGAATCACCTGGCTTGACACGTGTATCCGCAGCTTCTGTTGCTTTCACACCTCTGCAAGGTTTGTTTGGAACGATTACTCCAAACGGCCTTCACTTTGAACGCCATCATCAGGGTTGGTACAACTTAAATCCTGAAACACATCGTTTGATGATCAATGGCATGGTGAAGAATGCCCGCGTCTTTACGATGAATGACTTAATGCGTTTGCCATCAGTCTCTCGTACACACTTTATTGAGTGTGGCGCAAATACCGGCCTAGAGTGGGGCAACGTTGCAGTGCCAACAGTGCAATACACCCATGGCATGCTGTCTTGTTGCGAATTTACAGGTGTGCCGCTTAAAGTATTGCTAGAGGAGTGCGGAGCGGATCTGAAAAAAGGCAAGTTTCTTCTTGCTGAGGGTGGCGATGGCTCGGGTATGACTCGTACGATTAATCTTGACTCTTGTCTTGAGGATACGATCGTTGCCTGGAGTATGAATGGGGAGATGCTGCGCCCAGAAAACGGCTTCCCATTGCGCTTGGTGGTACCAGGAGTGCAGGGTGTCAGTTGGGTGAAGTGGTTGCGTCGCCTTGAAGTGGGCGATATGCCTTGGCATACAAAAGACGAAGCCGTTCACTATATTGAATTGATGCCTGATGGAATGCATCGTCAATATGCATCCATACAAGAATGTAAATCCGTCATCACCACACCCTCTGGTGGTCAGCAATTGTTAGATAAAGGTTTTTATAATGTCAGCGGTATGGCTTGGTCAGGCCGCGGCAAGATTAAACGCGTTGACGTGTCATTTGACGGTGGTAACAACTGGCGTTCTGCACGCCTAGAAACGCCAGTTCTTACAAAGTCCATTACCCGGTTCAATATTGATTGGGTATGGGATGGATCACCGGCAATACTGCAGTCTAGAGCGGTAGATGACACTGGTTATATACAGCCATCCATCAAGATGTTGCGCGATGTTCGTGGCAATCGCTCGATTTATCACAACAATGCAATTCAGTCTTGGAAGTTGGATTCAAATGGCGAGGTGAGCAATGTACAGGTTGGATAAATTATTTGCTCGCTTAGTATTTTTAGGCCTGGCAGTATTTTCTGCTCAGCTTGCCCATGCCCAAGGCGTTCAAGGTTCTACTCAGTTTCCTGGGATTGGTCGCAATGCAACACCGGCAGAAGTGATTGCTTGGGACATTGATGTGCGACCCGACTTCAAGGGTCTACCAAAAGGGTCTGGCTCCGTAGAAAAGGGCCAAGCGATTTGGGAATCCAAATGCGCTAGTTGTCACGGTGTTTTTGGTGAATCTAATGAAATCTTCACGCCAATCGCAGGTGGAACGACTGTTGATGACATAAAGACTGGAAAAGTTGCTTCTTTGGTTGATCGCAAGCAACCACAGCGGACCACTTTAATGAAGGTGCCCACTGTCTCTACTTTGTGGGACTACATCTATCGTGCCATGCCTTGGAATGCACCACGATCACTAACGCCGGATGACACTTATGCTCTTGTGGCATTTATTTTGAGCTTGGGCGAAATCGTTCCAGATGATTTTGTCCTAAGCAATACCAATATTGCGGAAGTACAAAAGAAGATGCCTAACCGGAATGGCATGACTCGTCATCATGGCTTTTGGAGTGTGAGCGGCAAGCCGGATGTAAACGGTTCTTCTTGCATGAGCAATTGCGTGAAGTTTGTGCAGATTGGTTCTACATTGCCGGACTTTGCCAGAAATGCGCATGGCAATATTGCTGAGCAAAATCGTCTTTATGGCCCATATCGTGGTTCGGATTCGACTAAGCCACCAATTGACAGACTGCCCGGATCTTCGGGTGAGGGTTTGGCGCATGCTGCTGATACCCATGCTGCCGCAGTAAAAGGTTCTGCAGCATTATTTAAGAATGAGAATTGCTCTGCTTGCCATGCACCCAACGCGAAGCTAGTGGGGCCATCGATTGCCGATATTGCAGCGAAATATAAAGGTCAAAGCGGGGCTCAAGAAAAGCTCATGGCTAAGGTCAAAAATGGGGGTTCAGGAGTATGGGGGGCCATTCCAATGCCGCCACAGTCGCAGTTATCCGATGAGGACAGGGCGACTCTTGTACGCTGGGTTCTGACAGGGCAATAGATTTACAGAGGGTTTTTTGAAATACCGCTATATTTGATACTAAGAGTAGATTATTAAAGGAGTTTTTATGAATCAGCAGCGACGCAGTTTATTGAAATATTCAGCCGTTTTTGGCTTGATGGCTTCTGCGGGTCTTATTAGCGTAGCCCAAGCTCAAGAGTGGAATAAAGCCGCCTTTGAAGGCAAGAGCCTTGAGGATGTATTCAAAATCTTAGGTGCAGGTAGTCCAGATAAGTCTGGCGCTGTTACTTTGAACGCCCCAGATATTGCAGAAAATGGTGCGGTAGTTCCAGTTGGCATTGTCACAACTCTCAAGGCAGAGCAAATGGCTATCTTGGTTGAGAAAAATCCAAGCGCCTTAGCTGCCCAATTCTTTATCCCAGCTGGTACCGAGCCATTCGTGACTACTCGCATCAAGATGGGCCAAACCTCCAATGTATATGCCTTGGTAAAAGCCGATGGCAAGTGGAGTATGGCGGTTAAAGAAGTGAAAGTGACTTTGGGTGGTTGCGGCGGTTAATTGCCCCCAGTCCTAATAAATACCATTAATTAATTACTAGATTACAAGAGGAAAACATGGCTGATCCAATGCGCGTAAGAGCTGCTGAGAACGGTGGAATTGTGGATGTAAAAATTTTGATGAAGCACGACATGGAATCTGGTCAGCGTAAAGATGCTGCCGGTAAAACGATTCCCGCATGGTTCATTAGCAGTATCAATGTCAAAGCCAATGGCAAAGATGTACTGAATGGTCAATTTGGTCCGGCAGTTTCTAAGGACCCATTTTTGAACTTCAAATACAAAGGCGCTAAAGGCGACAAGATTGTTGTGAGCTGGGTAGATAGCAAAGGCGATAAGCGCACTGACGAAGCCACTGCTTCTTGATGTGAATCTTCTTCACTGTCTCAATAGTTCTGAAAGGGTAACAAATGCAGCGTAAATACACCTTAGGCTTAGCCTCAGGATTACTGGCAACGATGTTGTCAATTTCATCAACGTCATATGCACAAAGTGCGACAGACGACATCGCAAAGTATCGCGAGATGATTGCAGATGGAAACCCTTCCGAACTCTATGAGGCCGCTGGTGAAGAGCTTTGGAAGAAACCAGCCGGACCGAAGAACGCAACGCTAGAAAAGTGTGATTTAGGCTTAGGGCCAGGCGTTGTGAAGGGTGCCGCAGCCCAGTTGCCGCGATACTTTAAAGATACCAACAAGGTGCAAGACCTTGAGTCACGTTTGATGACTTGTATGCAAAAGTTACAAGGTCGTGACCCGCAAGAAATGATTGATGCCCCTTTCCAAAAAGGCCCAAAAAAGGATATGGAGGCGATTGTTGCTTACGTAGTGACTTTATCTAAAGGCGACAAGATTAAGGTCAGCACTAGTCATCCAAAAGAAAAAGAAATGTATGAGCTTGGTAAGCGCGCATTCTTTTTTCAAGGTGGACCAATGGATTTCTCCTGCGCTTCTTGCCACGGTGAAGATGGCAAACGTATTCGTTTGCAAGATTTGCCTAATATCACCACCCAAAAGGGTGCCGCTTTAGGTTGGGGTTATTGGCCTGCGTATCGCGTCTCTAGCGGACAGTTCTGGACAATGCAGCAGCGTTTAAATGACTGCTATCGTCAGCAACGTTTCCCGTTCCCAATTTATGGCTCCGACCTAACTGTCGCTGTGTCGATGTATATGGCAAAGAATGCCAATGGCGGCACAGTTGAAACCCCTGGTTTGAAGCGTTAATGGATAAGAGACAGAGAATATGAATATGAAGAACCTTAAATCCCTCTTAGCCATCGCAGTATTTGCCTTAGCTGCTGTTGCTATCCATGGCTCTGCAAGCGCTCAACAAGCCAACAATCCTAAGTTCAACAAAATGATGAAGGATGGATTTAGGGCTGATGGTATTGCTGGCCTAGACCGTATTGATCAGGACGCAACTCAAAAGTTTTGCTCTGATCCTGTATTTGCAAATAGCAAGCAGGGTGAAAAGATGCGCGAGAAGATTCAGAAAATGAATATGGATAGCATCAAGCAACCCTCAGACGGTAAATATATTGGTGACTGGAAGAAAGGCGAAGCGATTGCACAAAGTGGTCGTGGTGCAACCTGGACTGATAAAGCAGATACTCCAATTGGTGGTGGCTGCTACAACTGTCACCAAATCGATAAGAAGGAGATTTCTTATGGAACGATTGGCCCAACATTGTGGAACTATGGCAAGGCACGCGGCTATTCTCAAGAAGTCGTCACCTATACCTGGAACCGAATCAATAACTCCAAGGCTTATAACGCCTGCAGCAATATGCCAAGGTTTGCTCACTTCAAGCTCTTAAATGAGCAGCAGATTCAGGATGTCATGGCATTACTGTTGGATCCTGCTTCTCCAGTGAATCAGTAAATAGAGTAACAAAATATAAAGAACAGGCCGACAGGCCTGTTTTCTTAAGGGGAATACTATGTCTTTAAGTCGTCGCGATTTCTTGCAAGCTTTGGCTATTGCATCTGCAGGCGGAATGAGTTTGCAATCAAATTTTTCCAACGCGCAAAGCGCAGCCCAAAAATTCTATGATTTACCTAAGTTTGGCAATGTGCATTTCTTGCATTTCACAGACTGTCATGCACAGTTATTGCCTATTTATTTCCGCGAGCCTAATGTCAATTTAGGCATTGGCGCGCAAGAGGGTAAAACGCCGCACTTAGTTGGGGAATACTTCTTGAAAGCGAATGGTATTGCACCTGGCACTCGTGATGCTCATGCATTTACCTATTTGGATTATGTAGCAGCAGCTCAAAACTACGGCAAGATGGGTGGATTTGCCCATATGGCTAGCTTGATTAAGCAAATGAAAACAAATCGCCCTGGAGCCTTATTGCTTGATGGTGGCGACACTTGGCAGGGCTCTGGCACTGCCTTGTGGACCAATGGTCAAGACATGGTTGATGCTGCTCTTGCTTTAGGTGTTGATGTAATGACGCCTCACTGGGAAATGACTTTGGGTGAGAAGCGCGTGATGGAAATTGTGAACGGCGATTTCAAGGGTAAGGTCTCTTTCATCGCGCAAAATATTAGGACAGCTGACTTTGGTGACATCGTATTTAATCCTTACGTTATGAAAGTGCAGAATGGCATTCAAGTAGCAATCATTGGCCAAGCCTTCCCTTACACGCCAATTGCCAATCCTCGCTACTTCACTCCTGACTGGACATTTGGTATTCAAGAGGAGAATATGCAAAAGACCATTGATGAAGTCAGATCAAAGGGCGCAAAGGTTGTCGTTCTCTTATCTCATAATGGCATGGACGTGGATTTAAAGATGGCATCTCGGGTGCGTGGTTTGGATGCGATCTTGGGTGGCCATACCCATGACGGCGTTCCTATACCAGTCAAAGTCAAAAATCCTGGTGGCGTCACCCTCGTGACCAACGCTGGTTCCAATAGCAAGTTTTTAGGTGTATTGGACTTTGATGTGAAGGGTGGTAAAGCGGTTGACTTCCGCTATAAGCTTTTCCCCATTTTCTCAAATATGATTCCGGCTGATCCAACCATGAGTAAGCTCATTACTAAGATCAGGGCTCCGTATGAGACAAAACTTAGTGAGAAATTAGCAACTACTGAGGGGCTCTTGTATCGTCGCGGCAACTTCAATGGTAGTTTTGATCAGCTCATTCTTGATGGCTTGATGGCGCAGAAAAATGCGGAGATCGCTTTTTCACCAGGCTTCCGGTGGGGCACCAGTCTCTTGCCTGGCCAAGCTATCACCCGTGAAAATCTCTTAGATCAAACGGCCATCACCTATCCATATACCACTGTCACCAATATGACTGGTGACACCATTAAGACGATCCTGGAAGATGTCGCAGACAATTTATTTAATCCTGATCCTTATTACCAGCAAGGTGGAGATATGGTGCGCGTTGGCGGTATGCAATACGCTATCGACCCAGCACAAACTGCTGGTAAGCGCATTACCGATATGCGCCTAAACGGCAAAGCAATTGAAGCTAGTAAGACTTATAAGGTCGCTGGTTGGGCGCCGGTAAGCGAAGAGGCTAAAAATGCTGGTGGAGAAGCAATTTGGGATGTAATGGAGAGGCATTTAAGAGATGTCAAAGTTGTGAAGGCTGTAAAGTTGAATGAGCCAATCATCAAAGGCGTTAGCAATAATCCTGGCATGGCTCCAATTTAAATAGTATGAAAGTAATGTCCATGAATAAACTGATTCACCTTATATTGATAGCAATGATTGCTCTTGGTTTTGGGTCTATTGCCAACGCACAATCATCAGGGCCTACTAAAGTGGTTTATCACATTGATGAAGCTGAAACCCAAGGCTTGAAAGGGCTACGCAATATTCGCAACCATTTGGATACTTCTCCCAATACCATCATCATCGTTGTGACTCATGCTAATGGTGTTGATATGTTGATGGAAGGTGCTAGGGATAAGAAAAATAATGTGGAATATGCGCCATTAGTTGGGGCTCTCAAGTCACGTGGCGTGAAGTTTGAGGTTTGCGAAATTACTTTAAAAAATCGTAATCTCAAAAAAGATCAATTCACCCTTGATGCGGATTTCACGCCATCTGGTGTGGTGCGTGTTGCCGATCTCCAATACAAAGACGGCTTCGCTTACATCAAGCCTTAATCTATATTCAAATGAATCTTTGTAAGACTGCTATTGCTTTCTTAAAGTGCATGATGTGGATCCTGATGGGATCTTTTATCTTTTTTGGCGGCACTCATGGGCAGACCATTAAACCTGCCGACACTATTCAATTAAAGCCAGTTCAGGTTGCCCCGCATACTTATTTCGTGCGGGGATTTCCGGAGTTGGGGAGCAGCGTTAATCAAAACTTTATTTCTAATGCTGGCTTTGTTGTTACTCCTGCGGGTGTCGTAGTGGTTGACGCCTTGGGATCGCCAATATTGGCGCAAAAATTGATTGCTGAAATCAAGAAGATAACAAATCAAAAGATAGTTGCTCTTATTGTTAGCCATTATCATGCCGATCACATTTATGGCCTGCAAGAATTTCAAAAGATCGGCGCCAAAATTTATGCGCAAGGTGAAGGTAGAAACTATCTGTCTTCAGAAACGGCTAGGCAGCGCTTGATTGCCTCAAGAGTAGATTTTGCTCCTTGGGTCAATGCCAATACAAGGCTGATTTCAGCTGACGTTTGGATTGATCAAGCAATGAATCTCAATGTTGGTGGCGTCAATTTTTTCATTAGTCGCGTAGGGCCTGCACATGCGCCGGAAGACTTGATGGTTTATGTCCCATCAGAAAAGGTGCTACTTGCAGGTGATCTAGTATTTCGAGGCCGCATCCCATTTGTTGGCAATGCTGACAGTAAAGGCTGGCTAATCGCTCTGGATGAGATCGAAAGACTCAATCCCAATATTGTGATTCCAGGGCATGGTAACTATTCCGTTAAACCTGCTGAGGACATTGCCTTTACTAGAAACTACCTTAAATACTTGCGGGAGTCGATGACCTCAGCTGCCATCAATATGGACCCCTTTGAAGATGCCTACAAGCAGACAGATTGGTCTGAATACGAAGGAATGCCTTTATTTAGGGCTGCTAACCGCATGAATGCCTATAACGTCTACCTATCAATCCAGGCCGAGTGAGCCAATCTTGCCTGTTGGGCCTTAAAATAGAAGATTAATGCTAAATCCTTGATTTGTAATCAAAATGGTTTTTATCCGATCTATTCCTGCAATTGTCTTGAGCGCACTGGTGAGTGCCTCAGCTTTTGCTACACCTGATTTGGCAAACGGTAAAACCATTGATCAGCAAAAATGCTACGGCTGCCATGCCAAGAAATCTGGCTTTGGTAATGGCGACATGATCTACACACGTAGCGATAGCAAGGTGAAGTCTGTGGCCAATTTGAGGAAGATGGTTGGCATTTGTAACACCGAACTTCGTTTAGACCTATTTCCCGAAGATGAGGCAGATGTCGTTGCTTATCTCAATCAGCAGTTTTATAAATTTAAACCTTAATTTTTTAAATACAGTCACTATGGATGTTGTTGATATTAATTCTCTAAGTAAGTCAGTTCTTTGGGCTACATTAGGCATTACCTTTGTGCTTGGTGCGGTCATGCAGAAAACAGGTTTTTGCAGCATGGGTGCCGTTTCTGATGCATTCATTATGTCTAGCTGGGATCGCTTGAAGCAGTGGTTCTTGGCGATTGGCGTTGCCATTATTGGATTTTCTTTAATGTCTAACTTAGGCCTCATTGATCCATTAAAAAGTTTTTATACCGGCAATAAGTTTTTATGGCTCTCTACTATTGTTGGAAGTGTGATGTTTGGCTTTGGGATGGTTCTAGCTTCAGGATGCGGCAGTAAAACGTTGATACGTATCGGTGGGGGCAATTTAAAGTCTATTGTTGTTTTCATGGTTCTCGGTTTAACTGCCTATATGACTATGCGCGGCTTCTTGGGTGTTGTTCGCATTAATACGCTGGATACTTTTTTTATTGCCTTTAATACCCCGCAAGATTTGCCAAGTCTTCTCAGTGGTCCTTTGGGCATTGCCCGTTCCTCTTTGCATCTGGCTTTGGGTTTAATCATTGGTTTTGCATTTATTGCCTATGCCTTAGCTAGCAAAGCATTTTGGACCGCAGAAAATCTAATTGCTGGCATTGTGGTTGGCTTGGCAATCTGTGCTGTGTGGTGGGTCTCTGGCAATCTTGGTTACGTAGCGGAAGACCCAAATACCTTGGAAGAAGTTTTCTTGCTGACCAATTCCGGACGCATGGAAAGTTTGTCATTTGTTGCCCCCTATGCATATTCACTAGACTGGCTCATGATGTATAGCGATACTTCTAAAGTGCTGACAGTGGGGATTGTTGCTGTAGCCGGGATGATATTGGGTTCAGCCCTTGTTGCAGTTGTCACAAAATCTTTTCGTTGGGAATCTTTCCGCGATGCTGAAGACACTGCCAATCATCTCGTTGGCGCTGCCTTGATGGGTTTTGGCGGAGTTACTGCACTAGGTTGTACTGTGGGGCAGGGTTTAAGTGGTATTTCTACATTGGCCCTGGGATCCCTTCTGGCTTTACCTGGATTCATATTTGGCGCCTATCTAGGATTGCGTTATTTGCAATTCCGCCTTGCCCCAAATCCTTGCGCTTAATCATCACTTGATTGGATGGAAGTAATGCAAATTGACTGGCTCTCTTTTTCCCCCATTCCATCCCTGTTAGGGGGAATGATTCTCGGTGTGGCCGCAGCACTGTATGTTTTGTTGCATGGTCGCATACTGGGTATTAGTGGAATCGTTGCTGGATTGCTACATCCTAAACTGACTGACTCTGCCTGGCGCCTCAGTTTGGTTATGGGTTTAGTCACGGCTCCATTTTTAGCGGCGGTAATTTTTGACATCTTTCCAATCGTTGAGATTGACTCAAGCTGGTTTGCGATTGTGATCGCCGGTCTTTTAGTTGGCTTTGGCGCTCAGTATGGATCAGGCTGTACGAGTGGTCACGGTATTTGTGGATTGTCTCGCCTGTCACCACGCTCATTAGTTGCAACACTTGTTTTTATGAGTACTGGTTTCTTAATTGTTTTTGTGACTCGTCACTTGATCGGCGCTTAAGATGAGAAAACATGTTGGCCTCTTTAGTCAGTATGCAATTGGCGCGCTCTTTGGGTGGGGGTTAATCATTTCTGGCATGAGTAATCCGCAAAAGATTTTAGGATTTCTGGACCTCGCTGGAAACTGGGATCCATCCCTGATGTTTGTAATGTTGGGCGCAGTCATTGTTGGTCTTGGCGGCTTTTATATTGCTAGCAAACGAACTGAAGCCTTTTTTGGGGGCGCTCTGCATATTCCAACAAGACGAGACATCACCAAGCCTTTGATCATTGGCAGTCTTATCTTTGGGGCGGGCTGGGGCATTGCTGGTTTTTGTCCTGGTCCAGCACTGGTTGCGCTTGGGGCAGGGCATCTGAAGGCTCTAGTATTTGTGCTGGCAATGCTGGCCGGTATGGAATTTTGCGAGCGTTTCTTTACAGCCCATAGAAACAAGCCCAGCATCTGAGAAGCCTGATTTAGAATCAACCCTATTGCCTATATTCTTTGTAGAGGGTTTCATGAGTCTTCCTATTAGTTGCCATACCGCTCAGTTCGGTACTCTTGGTCAGATTGACCCCAGTCATTTAGCGGAAATCGCCCAGCAAGGGTACAAAAGTGTGATTAATAATCGTCCTGATGGTGAGGGCGGACCTGATCAGCCAAGCAATGCATCCATTCAGATGGAAGCTGAAAAGCTTGGTCTCAATTACGCCTATTTGCCTGTCATACCTGGTGCGCTCACTCCAGCTCAGGTGCAAGAGATGGCCCGCCTTCTTAAAACAATGCCTGGTCCTATTTTGGCCTTTTGTCGTTCTGGAGCCCGCTCAACCAATCTGTATCAACTTGCATTGCAAGTCAGTTAACTGATACAAGTTAACTGAGCTAGCAAATGGTATGCAACCTAGTAATCCGCACATCCTTAAGTTAGATACATTTCTTTCTGAGTTGAATGGGTTTGATCTGATCATTGATGTGAGGTCACCCGCTGAATTTGCTTTGGACCACATTCCCGGGGCAGTGAATTATCCAGTTCTGAATAATGAAGAGCGTGCGCAGATCGGCACTCTATATAATCAAGTTTCTCCCTTTGCCGCCAAGAAACTCGGCGCAGCCTTAGTATCGAAAAATATTGCCGAACACATAGAGTCGCATCTACTAGAATTGCCGCGTGAATGGCGCCCACTAATCTATTGTTGGCGCGGTGGTGAACGTAGTGGGGCATTTACCCACATTCTGAATCGCATTGGCTGGAAAGCCATGCAACTGGAGAGTGGTTATCAAGGCTTTAGGCGGACTGTGATTGATGGCCTCGAGCAATTTGCAAATGCTTTCACATTCCAAGTGATCTGCGGCATGACAGGAAGCGGCAAGACAAGAGTATTACAAGAGATTGGCGCACTAGGCGCACAGATCCTGGATCTAGAGGGCTTAGCAGTTCACCGTGGATCTGTTCTAGGAAATGAGCCCAATGCCGAACAACCCTCGCAAAAGGGTTTTGAAACAGCCCTCTGGAATGCGTTGCGTAATCTTGATCCATCAAAGCCAGTCTTTGTAGAGTCGGAGAGTAAAAAGGTTGGTGGCTTACATGTGCCAGATGCTTTAATGGAAAAGATTCGCAATGGTATTTGCATCGAGTTACGCTCTAGCGCCCAGACACGCGTCTCTTGGTTAATTCGTGAGTATCATCACTTCTTAACTGATACAGATAACTTTAAGCAAAAGCTTGGTTTGCTTACTACGCATTATGGAAAAGTTCAGATTGCCAAATGGAATGAGGCTATTGATGCGGGTAACTTTGCAGACTTAGTTGAAGAGCTATTGGTAAAGCACTATGACCCATCTTACCAATCATCGATCGTGCGTAATTTTCCGCAATACAAGATCGAAAATTTTGTACAGCTAGAGAATGACAGTGATGAGGCCTTCGCCAAAGCGGCAAAGGCCATCGTCACAAAACTGGGTTCTTAGCTGACTAGCTAAATGCCTGAATACCAGTTTGTGCACGGCCCAGGATTAGAGCATGAATATCGTGCGTGCCTTCGTATGTATTCACTACTTCTAAGTTCAGCATGTGACGTATGACCCCGTATTCATCAGAGATACCATTGCCACCATGCATATCGCGCGCTAAACGTGCAACATCTAAAGACTTGCCGCAAGAGTTGCGTTTCATGATGGAGGTAATTTCTGGGGCAGCAATACCTTCATCTTTCATGCGACCTAAGCGTAAGCAACCCTGGAGGCCCAGCGTAATTTCAGTTTGCATGTCAGCCAGTTTTTTCTGTATCAACTGATTGGCAGCGAGAGGTCTATCAAATTGCTTGCGATCTAGAGTGTATTGGCGAGCAGCATACCAACACCATTCAGCGGCACCTAGAGTTCCCCAAGCAATGCCATAACGAGCGGAGTTCAAGCAAGTAAATGGACCTTTCAGGCCGCTAACTTCTGGAAATTCATTTTCAGCCGGGACAAATACTTCATCCATCACGATTTCACCAGTGATAGAGGCGCGAAGACCCATCTTGCCACTGATCTTGGGGGCGCTTAAGCCCTTCATCCCTTTTTCAAGGATAAAGCCACGAATAATGCCTTCATCGTTCTTGGCCCACACCACGAATACATCAGCAATCGGAGAGTTGGAGATCCACATCTTGGATCCCGTTAAAGAAAATCCTCCTGGCACTTTCTTGGCACGAGTGATCATGCCGCCAGCATCAGATCCGTAGTTTGGTTCAGTTAAACCAAAGCAACCAATCCATTCGCCAGTAGCTAGCTTAGGAAGATATTTTTGTTTTTGTGCTTCGCTACCAAATTCATTGATAGGAACCATGACTAAAGATGACTGCACGCTCATCATCGAGCGATAACCGGAATCCACGCGCTCAATCTCGCGAGCGATTAGCCCATAAGAAACATAATTCAAGTTGGCGCCGCCGTATTCCTCAGGAATAGTGATGCCTAAAAGACCTAACTCTCCCATTTCTCGGAAGATTGCAGGATCGGTTGTCTCATTGCGGAATGCATCATGAATGCGTGGCATGAGGCGTCCTTGAGCATACTCAGCTGCCGCATCGCGGATCATGCGCTCTTCTTCGCTTAATTGAGTATCGAGGAGAAGGGGGTCGGCCCAGTTAAAGCTGGCTTTACTCATTGCTTGATCATCCTATTGTTGGTTTTTCTTGCTTCCTGCGAATTTTCAGGAATGCAGATATTCTTCTTTCTATTATCCATTTTTTCCAAACTTATGGACTCACCTAGACGACACCATCGCTATTACGACTTAATATTGGCGGCCTTTGTAGTCGTATTGCTTTGCTCCAACTTTATTGGTGCCGGGAAAGCGGCGGTTGTTGATCTTCCATTTTTCGGAACAGTCCATTTTGGCGCTGGAATTCTGTTTTTTCCCATTGCCTACTTTTTTGGCGACATCCTGACTGAGGTTTATGGTTATGCCTATGATCGTCGTGCAGTTTGGGCGGGCTTTGCAGCTTTAGCGTTTGCAGCGGTAATGGCGCAGATTGTGATTGCCTTGCCAGTTGGGCCTGGTGCTTATATGGACAATTATCAAAATGGCCTAGAAACGGTCTTTGGCAATTCCTGGCGCATTGCTTTGGCTTCGATGTTTTCTTTCTGGTGCGGCAGTCTTACTAATGGCTTTGTTCTTGCCAAAATGAAAATTTGGACTACGGGCCGTTTTTTGTGGACGCGCACTATCGGTTCAACAGCAGTAGGCGAGTTAGTAGATTCCTCTTTCTTTTATATGTTGGCCTTTTATGGCATATGGCCTACCCATGAAGTGATTCAGGTGGCGCTGGCGCAGTATGTACTGAAAACTTCCTGGGAAGTGCTGGCAACACCAATGACCTATTGGGTCGTGAATTTCCTCAAGCGCAAGGAAAATGAGGATTATTACGATACCCATACAAATTTCACCCCATTTAGGGTCAAAGTCTGAATTAGACCTTTGCGGCCTTAACCCGTTAAAATAACGGTCTTTGCCCCCAAATATGGGGGTATCTGTTGAATTCAATTTCAGAAAGCTAGAAACCATCCGTGTTGTCCGCATCTAATATCACCATGCAGTTTGGGGCGAAACCCCTGTTTGAAAACATTTCCGTGAAGTTTGGCGGTGGCAATCGCTATGGCCTTATTGGCGCAAACGGTTGCGGTAAATCTACTTTCATGAAAATTCTCGGTGGCGAGCTTGAGCCCACCAGTGGTAATGTCAGCTTAGACCCGGGTATTCGTTTGGGTAAATTGCGCCAAGATCAATTCGCCTATGAAGATGTGCGTGTGCTCGATGTAGTAATGATGGGTCACGAAGAGATGTGGAAAGCCGCTGCGGAGCGCGATGCGATTTACGCCAATCCAGAAGCGACCGATGAAGATTACATGAAGGCTGCTGAACTTGAAGGTAAGTATGCTGAGTACGGTGGCTATACCGCAGAAGCAAAAGCAGGTGAGTTGTTATTGGGCATCGGCATTCCGATAGAACAGCATACTGGTCTAATGAGTAACGTTGCCCCGGGTTGGAAACTACGTGTATTGCTAGCGCAAGCATTGTTCTCTGACCCAGATGTTTTGCTGTTAGATGAGCCAACTAATAACTTGGATATTCACTCGATTCATTGGCTTGAAGATATCCTCAATCAAATTAAGAGCACCATCGTCATCATTTCCCATGATCGTCACTTCCTCAATGAGGTCTGCACGCATATGGCCGATATGGACTATGGAACTTTGAAGGTCTATCCAGGAAACTACGACTCCTATATGTTGGCATCTGTTCAGGCGCGAACACAACAACTCAGCTCTAACGTGAAAGCCAAAGAAAAAATTGCTGAATTAGCAGCTTTCGTGGCCCGCTTCTCTGCAAATGCTTCTAAGGCTCGCCAGGCAACTTCACGTCAGCGTCAGTTGGAAAAAATTGAGATTGTTGAAGTCAAGCCTTCTTCACGTCAAAATCCGTTTATTCGTTTTGATACTGAGAAAAAACTACACAATATGGCCGTTGAGTGCAACGCGCTTACTAAAGCCTACGACCGAACCATTTTCAAAAACTTTAAGCTGGGTGTTCGTGCTGGTGAAAAGATTGCCATTATTGGTCAAAACGGCGCTGGCAAAACAACGCTCCTAAAAACTATTCTCAGCAAGCGCTTTGATGGCATAGCAGCAGATAGTGGTGATGTGAAGTGGGCCGAGAATGCCAACGTTGGCGTAATGCCGCAAGACAATACTGAGATGTTCGCTAAAGACGAATTACTCATGGACTGGATGAATGAGTGGCGCAATACCGGTGATGACGATCAAGTAATTCGTGGCACCTTAGGGCGTTTACTCTTCTCTGGTGATGACATTGGTAAATCCGTCAAGGTGCTATCTGGTGGTGAAAAGGGCAGAATGATTTGGGGCAAGCTGATGCTCCAAAAATATAACGTTTTAGCAATGGACGAGCCAACCAATCACATGGATATGGAGTCGATTGAAAGTTTGCAGATTGCCTTAGAGAAATTTGATGGCACTCTTATTTTCGTATCCCATGACCGTGAGTTTGTATCGGCATTGGCTAATCGCATCTTAGAGGTGAAGATGGATGGTACGGTGGTGGATTACTCAGGTACATACGAAGAGTATTTGCGCAGTCAGGAACTGGCTGGCTAAAGTGTTATCTAGAATGACAAACAGTAAGCCTGCGAGTAACTACGCAGGCTTATTTTCTTTGGCCTGCCTCTGAAAGCGCATGGCAGTGCCATCTTCACGAATACGTTTCCAAACTGAGAGTTTCTCTTCATCCGAGAGAAATACCCAATTGCTGACTTCACTTAGAGTGCGACCACAGCCTTGGCAGATCTCGTCATAAAGCGTTGTGCAGACGCCAATGCAAGGAGAGTCGGAAGCATCATCTCCCGTAGAGAGTGAATGTGAGCCGTCTTGGGCTTGGGAGTTGGCGGTATCAGAATTCATGGAAGTACTTTAGTCGATTTCAGCGGACTATGCTCGGCAAGCTCATCTACATACGCGCCAATCCCTTGGTGCTCACGATCAAGAAAATGTCCAATCGCCTTTGCAAATCTGGGGTCTTTAATGAAATGAGCGGATTGGATCGTAGTTGGTAAAAAGCCTCGCGCCATTTTATGTTCACCTTGTGCGCCACCTTCAAATGTCTGAATACCTTCAGCGATACAGTACTCAATGGCCTGGTAATAGGCAGTCTCAAAATGCAGACAAGGAATATGTTCTAGTGCACCCCAATATCTTCCGAAGACCTTGGATGATGGTCGATCAACTACTAGCAAGGAAGCCGCAATTGGGCTTCCGTTTCGCTGGGCAAAAATTAAATGAAGATTGTCTGGCATTCGCTTTGCCCATAACTTAAAGAATGATTCATTTAAGTAAGGGCTTGATTGATGCTCTAGATAAGTATTTTGATAGCAATCAAAAAAGAATTCCCAATCTTGGTCGTTTGAATCTTCGCCGGGTACATGTTGAAACGAAATAGCCTCTCTTACCACTTGCTCTCGTTCGCGACGAATATTTTTTCGACGCTTCATTGTTAACGCAGATAAAAATTGCTCAAAACTTTGAAAGTTTTGGTTTTGCCAGTGAAACTGCACTGAGTCTCGCAACAGGAAACCTTGTTCCCTTAGATACTCTGCTTGAGAATTCATTGGAAACAGAATGTGTGCAGAAGATAGATCGTTTTCTGCCAACAAAGACTTGAGGCCATCAATTAATGCCTCCTGAATTCTAGTCTGGTTCGACTCAGACCCGCATAAGATGCGTGAACCCTGCACGGGGGTAAATGGAATGGCACAAAGTATTTTGGGGTAGTAGTTCAAACCCTGCTGTTCATAAGCCTGCGCCCAAGACCAGTCAAAGACAAATTCACCATAGGAGTGTTGCTTTAGGTATAAAGGCATGGCGCCGACTAATCGGCCATCTTGTTTGAGAGTCAGGTGGGCAACTTGCCATCCAGTATTACCACCTACGCAGCCTGTTTCTTCAAGCGCGCTTAAAAATTCATGCTTTAGAAAGGGGCCGTCATTAGGGCTGAGAAGCGCATTCCAATCTGCAGCAGATACGTCGGATAGACGATCTAGGATTTCTAAATGGAGCTTGTCAGAGCCTGTCACTATTAGCGCTGGATTAATTCAATCTTGTATCCATCAGGATCGGTCACAAAGGCAATGATGGTGTCGCCACCTGCTACAGGACCAGCCTCACGAGTGACTTTGCCACCAGCAGCTTTAATTTTGTCGCAAGCAGCATAAGCATCTGGAACGCCAATGGCGATATGTCCATAGGCATCCCCCAGATCATAAGAAGAGACTCCATGGTTATAGGTTAGCTCAATCTCAGCTTGGCCATCAGCATTACCTTTGCCGTAGCCAACGAAGGCTAGGGAATATTTTTGCTCTGGGCGCTCGGTTGTGCGGAGCAAATTCATACCCAGCACTTTGGTATAGAAATTAATCGAGCGATTTAAATCGCCGATGCGAAGCATTGTGTGTAGGATCATCATGGTTACATTGACGCGTAGTTAGGGCCACCACCACCTTCTGGAGTAATCCAGATGATATTTTGGCTTGGGTCTTTAATGTCACAGGTTTTGCAATGGACGCAGTTCTGCGCATTAATTTGCAATCTGGCTTTACCATCAACCTCTACATACTCATAGACACCGGCAGGGCAATAGCGTTGCTCTGGACCGGCATAAGTCTTCAGGTTGATGTCTACCGGTACGGAATTATTCTTAAGGGTTAAGTGAGCCGGCTGATTCTCTGCATGATTGGTGTTGGAGATAAATACCGAGGAGAGGCGATCAAAGGTAATCTTGCCGTCAGGTTTCGGATAGTCAATTGGCTTATGTTGTGCTGCGGGCTCTAAGCATTCATGATCTGCATGCTTGAGATGTACGGTCCAAGGCATATTGCCGCCCAGGAGTTTTTGCTCTAGGCCAACCATGATGGTGCCAAGGTAAAGGCCCTTAGACATCCAAGGCTTAAAGTTACGCGCTTGATTGAGTTCGGTATGAAGCCAGCTATTTAGGAAAGCTGTTGGGTAGGCGGATAACACATCGGCAGAGCGATTTTCTTGAATAGCAGAAACGGCAGCTTCAGCAGCAAGCATGCCGGTCTTAATTGCGGCATGACTACCTTTAATACGCGACGCATTTAAGAAGCCTGCATCACAACCAATTAATGCACCACCTGGAAAGACTGTCTTCGGTAGACTGTTTAATCCGCCTGCAGTCAGTGCACGCGCACCGTAAGCAATCCGCTTGCCACCCTCAAATGTTTCCCGAATCTTAGGATGCAATTTATAGCGCTGGAACTCTTCAAAAGGAGAAAGGTAAGGATTTTTGTAAGAGAGACCTACAACCAAGCCAACAGCAACTTTGTTGTCATCCAAGTGATAGAGAAATGACCCACCATAGGTATCGCTTTCCAGTGGCCAGCCAGCAGTATGAACCACCAGCCCAGGCTTGCTCTTAGAGGGCTCAACCTCCCAGAGCTCCTTAATGCCAATGCCATAACTTTGTGGATCGGCGTCTTTATCTAAGGCAAATTTAGAAATTAATTGCTTGCCTAGGTGGCCACGCGCACCTTCAGCGAAGAGTGTGTACTTAGCACGTAATTCCATCCCAAGCTGAAACTGATCTGTAGGATTGCCTTCTTTGTCTAAACCCATTACACCAGTAATCACGCCGCAGACTGCGCCTTGCTCGTTGTACAGAATCTCTGCCGCTGGAAAGCCCGGGAAAATTTCGACATCCAGATTCTCAGCTTGCTGTCCTAACCAACGTGTTACGTTTGCGAGGCTAACTATATAGTTACCTTCATTTTTAAAGCAGCGGGGCAGCATCCAATTGGGAACTTGAAACGCGTTATCGGTGGTGAGGAATAGAAATTGATCTTGCGTCACTTCAGTGTCGAGTGGCGCACCCATTGCTTTCCAGTCAGGAAAGAGTTCGGTGAGGGCTTTTGGATCCATGACGGCGCCTGACAGAATATGCGCGCCAATCTCCGAGCCTTTTTCTAGAACGCAGACACTAATCTCTTTGCCGGAGGAGTTGGCCAATTGTTTGGCTTTAATTGCTGCTGATAGACCAGCCGGGCCGCCGCCAACGATGACTAGGTCATAGTCCATGGATTCCCTGGGCCCAAATTGCTCTAGTAATTGTGCTGCGTTCATGCAAATTCTCCGGAATTTCTTAAAAATAGGCTTTTCAGCCCCATTAGTTTAGTTCGAATAGCTAAAAACCAAATCGGTGCTGAGACTGGCTGGGCTTGGAGAGCTGAGGCGTTATGATTACTTTTTTACCCATTTCGGCAATATTAGGACAAAAGCGATGAATAAAACCTACCCATCGGCAGTAGATGCTTTGCGAGATATCTTGAATGACGGACAAAAACTGGCTGTTGGCGGCTTTGGTCTATGCGGCATTCCAGAGGCCCTCATTCAGGCAGTAAAGGATTTGGGTGCACAGAATTTGACAGCGATTGCAAATAACGCAGGCGTGGATGGTTTTGGTTTAGGTCTGCTATTGAACTCTCGCCAAGTAAAAAAGATGGTTGCATCTTATGTTGGCGAGAATAAGGAATTTGAGCGTCAGTTTTTAGCTGGTGAGTTAGAGCTTGAATTCACCCCTCAGGGCACCTTAGCAGAAAAATTACGTGCCGGTGGTTGTGGTATTCCTGCTTTTTATACAAAGACTGGTGTTGGTACATTGGTTGCTGAGGGTAAGGAAGTAAAAGAATTTGATGGCGAGAAATACATCATGGAGCGTTCCATCGTTTCAGATATTTCTTTAGTGAAGGCATGGAAGGCAGATAAGTCTGGAAATTTGGTTTATCGGTATACCGCTCGTAACTTCAATCCAGTAGTAGCGATGGCTGGAAAGATAACGGTTGCTGAGGTTGAAGAGATTGTTGAGAACGGCCAACTTCACCCCGATGAAATTCATACCCCAGGAATTTATGTGCACCGTTTAGTGCTGCACAAAACACCTGAGAAGCGAATTGAGCAACGTACCTTGACTGCAAAAGCTTAATTACCCAAAACAGAAGAGCAACAGAACAGAATATTTAGGAAGATTGATATGCCTTGGACTAGAGATGAGATGGCAGCACGTGCTGCCAAAGAACTAAAAGACGGTTATTACGTAAACCTGGGAATCGGGATGCCAACTTTGGTGGCAAACCATGTTCCAAAGGACATGGAAGTGTGGCTCCAGTCAGAAAATGGATTGTTGGGTATTGGCCCATTTCCAACGGAAGAAACCATTGATGCAGATTTAATTAATGCAGGTAAGCAAACAATTACCACCCTCCCTGGCTCATCCATTTTTTCTTCTGCTGACTCTTTCGGCATGATTCGTGGCGGAAAAATTAACATTGCTATTCTGGGTGCGATGCAAGTCAGTGAGCACGGTGACTTAGCTAACTGGATGATTCCAGGAAAAATGGTCAAAGGCATGGGCGGTGCAATGGATTTGGTTGCTGGTGTAAAGCATGTGGTTGTCTTGATGGAGCACGTTGCCAAAAAGAAAGACGGCACAGAAGAGCTCAAGATTCTGCCTAAATGCACATTGCCATTAACGGGCGTGGGCGTGATCAGCCAGATTATTACTGATCTTTGCGTGTTGGATATCACTCCAAAAGGTCTGAAATTGACCGAATTAGCTCCTGGTGTCACCAAAGAAGAGGTAATTGCTAAGACGGGTGCCCCTGTTGATACAGCGGGTTTCTAACTACCGTCATTATTTAATGAAATAATGGGATCACCATGTCGGGATCCCATCATTCACATTCAGTAAAGTCTAGAGTTCAGATGAGCTCAGAAGTAGATCCTTCGCTGCACGCCCATAAAAAGGGTGACGCAAGGCACACCCACAGCAAGCAAGTCTCAAACCAAAATCTGCTTTTAATAGCCCTCGTACTAACTTTGGGTTTTTCAGGCGTAGAGGGTGCCGCCGCGTACTTCGCAAATTCCTTGGCGTTGATCTCTGATGCTGGTCATATGGTGACCGATGCCGCAGCTTTAGGTTTGGCGCTCTTGGCCCAAATTATTTCTCGTCGCCCGCCATCGCCAAAACATTCTTTCGGCTTCGGAAGGGCTGAAGCACTAGCAGCGTTCGTAAATAGTATTGTGATGTTAGCTTTAGTCGTATGGATTGTGTTTGAAGCTATTAGTCGTTTCTATGACCCGCATAAAGTAGACGGCCTCACTGTTACGGTGGTTGCTGCGATCGGCCTTCTCATGAATATCGTCGTGGCCTGGGTGTTGTCACGTGACAAGAAGAGCGTTAATACACGTGCTGCACTTGTTCATGTCATGGGTGACTTGCTCGGATCAGTTGCTGCCTTGATTGCTGGTGTTGTTATTCAGTTAACTGGCTGGATGCCAATTGATGCCATCCTCTCAATCCTGGTTTCCCTTTTAATTCTCAAATCAACGATTTCTATTTTGGGTGAGTCATATCACTTCCTAATGGAGGGTGTTCCTCTGCATATTGATTATTTGCAGGTGGGCAAAGACTTGAGGGGTGTGCCCGGCGTATTGGCTGTTCATGATCTTCATGTTTGGGAGATGACACCAAGCTTTCCTGCATTAATTGGCCATATTGAAATCGCTGAAATGCAAGAGTGGCCGGAAATTATGTCGCGCATCAATGCAATGCTGCTTGACAAGCATGGTATTGACCATGTGACCTTGCAGCCCGAAGTATTTGGCGGAACCGATGAGTATGTTCCAGATGAGAGCGCTCAGGATGAAGCGTATTCAGCCCCAGTGATTCACCAGGGCGACACCTTTTATGTGCAGTGCATGGATGGCGACAGCAATCATCGCATGGCCTATCACGCTTGGGGCAATCCGAGAAATCCAAGAGTCTTGCTCTGCGTTCACGGCTTAACAAGACGCGGTAGCGATTTTAAGACTCTAGCTGAGGCAATGTGCCGCGATTATTACGTAGTCTGCCCAGATGTTGTTGGCAGGGGAGACTCAGATCGTCTCAGTAACCCAATGCAATATGCTGTTCCCCAGTATGTTGCCGATATTGCCCAACTCGTTAAAACACTGGGGGTATCCCAAGTCGATTGGATTGGAACTTCGATGGGCGGCCTAATTGGCATGGTTTATGCAGCAATGCCAAACTCCCCAATTCGTAGAATGTTAATCAATGATGTCGGGCCAAAAATTGAAGCTGAAGCGATCAAACGCCTAGGTTCGTATGTTGGTCAGCCATTTTCATTTGCTAACCGTACTGATGCTTTAAATCGGCTGAACGAAATTTGCGCTACATTTGGTGAGCACACTCCTGATGAGTGGGAAACCTACAACGGCCCAATGCTGATCGAGCGTAATGGCTTATGGATCATGCACTACGATCCTGATATTTCCGTGCCGTTTGCTTCTGTGAACCCCATTATGGCCAAGGCAGGTGAGATGGCAATGTGGCATGCCTTTAAGCAAATTCATATTCCGATGTTGATCGTGCGTGGTGCTGATTCTGACTTACTTTCGGCAGCTACAGTTTCCCAGATGTGCAAAGTCAATCCATACGCTCGTAGCATTGAGATTCCGAACGTGGGTCATGCACCAGCATTTGTGAAAAAAGAACAAATTGCGCTAGCAAAAGAATTCTTTAGTTAAGCTTTGGTTGCCAATGGCAAACGCCTCTAGTAAATCAGAAAAAGTAAGCATATTTACCGATGCTTGGTATGGCGAGCCAGCAGAATCTCATACCACTGGCGTAACCCAAATACTGCAAGCCCTCAACCTAGATGAGGCTACATTAACTGCAGCTAGCAACATTGCGCGTACGCATGGCAAAGATGCCCTCATCAAACTGATTGGTGAAGAGCCGGCAAAGTTATTGATTGGTTATCGCGGCTTACGCCAGGCTCAAGCAAAGTTAGTTCGTGATGATGGTGGTCTCAGTGTCACAGGTCAAGAGGAGATGCTGCGGAAGATGCTTCTAGCATTTGGCGATGATCTTCGTGTTGTCCTGATTTATTTGGCCTCACGCTTACAGACTCTGCGCTGGGTTGCGCAAGAAAAAATGTCTATGCCTGCAGCTTGGGCACAAGAGATTCTCAATATCGATGCTTCGCTGGCTAATCGATTGGGTATCTGGCAAATGAAGTGGGAGATGGAGGACTTGGCATTTAGAGTCATGTCGCCAGATATTTATCGCGATATTGCCAAGATGCTCGATGCCAAAAGAATTGAACGTCAAACCTTTATCGATCGCATTGTTTTGCAGCTTCAAGATGAATTAAAGTTGGCACAGATTGATGGTGAGGTGTTAGGTAGGCCAAAACACATCTACAGCATCTGGAAAAAGATGCAAGGTAAGTCACTCGACTTTGCTGATCTTTATGATGTCAGAGCATTTCGTGTCTTGGTTGCGGATGTGAAATCTTGCTACACAGTATTAGGTATTGTGCATAACGTATGGCAGCCAGTACCTCGTGAGTTTGATGATTACATTGCAAGGCCCAAGCCGAATGGATATCAATCTCTACACACAGTGGTGATGAATGAAGATGGCACTGCCTTTGAGATTCAGGTGCGCACCCAAGAAATGCATCAGCAGGCAGAGTATGGTTTAGCAGCCCATTGGCGCTACAAAGAAGGTGCCTACATTGGAATGGCTACGCCGCCCAATTCAGGGAAGGCAAATAAACCCAGCATCAACCATCAGCAGGGTACTCATAGCGCAGAGGTGGCTTATGAAAGACAAATCGCCTGGGCGAGACAGCTTATCTCCTGGAAAGAAGATGCATGGGAGCAACTCAAGCATCATGAGATAGATCATCATATTTATGTGCTAACCCCTTTAGGTAAAGTGATTTCTCTGGAGAAAGGATCTACGCCAGTTGATTTTGCTTATGCAGTACATACCAGCCTGGGGCATCGTTGTAGAGGTGCGCGAGTAGATGGTGCAATGGTTCCCCTGGAGACGGCATTGCAAAATGGTCAAACTATTGAGATCGTTGCAGTCAAGCATGGGGGTCCATCACGAGATTGGATTAGCCCAGATAAGCACTATTTACGCTCGCATAGAGCACGCTCTAGAGTACGCGCTTGGTTTAATGCCCTTGATGATGAGGAAGCAGGCCTTTCAACAAAACCTCCAGAAAATAAAGTTGAAGTTAGCGCAGAAGAAAAGACGCCTACACCAGAAATTATTTTGCGCAATAGCACTCGCAAAGCTGGACAAAGCGGCGATGTCTTAGTTGTCGGCGTGGATTCTTTGCTGACGCAATTAGCGCGTTGCTGCAGGCCAGTGCCTCCAGATGCAATTGCAGGTTTTGTGACTCAGGGTCGAGGGGTCTCGATTCATCGGCGCTCTTGCAAAACCTTTAGAGGGCTTTTGGAGCGAGCACCAGAGCGGGTTATTCAAACTGCCTGGACTGCCGCTACCAACAAAACTGCGGAGAATGATCAAAAGAGGGTGTTCCCGGCTGATTTAGTAGTAACTGGTTTGGATCGCCAAGATTTGATGCGCGAGCTCTTTGAAATTCTGACTCGGCAAGGTGTCCATGTGATTGATTTGCGCAAATCTGCTAAAAAAGGCCTCGCCCAGATCCTTTTAACGCTAGAGGTAAAGGATTCTGAGGTACTACGCTCAGTTCAAAATAGCCTAGAGGAGGTTAAAGGGGTCACCCAAGTGCGTCGCCGGTGATAAACTCTATGGCTGTATAGGCTCGTAGCTCAGCTGGTTAGAGCACCACCTTGACATGGTGGGGGTCGTTGGTTCGAGTCCAATCGAGCCTACCAACGAATAAGACCCAAAGGGGAAACCCAAGGCGCGGATGCCCATAAGCTGCCGCGCTTTATTTTTAGGTCATAGTAGTAAAACAGAAGTTCAGTCAATAAGATGGAGTCGTCATGCTTGTAGTTACTCTGCCCGATGGATCAAAACGTGAGTTTGAGGACCCAGTCCGCGTAGCGGATGTTGCTCAAAGCATTGGTAGCGGTCTTGCAAAAGCAGCCCTTGGCGGCATTGTTGATGGCAAGATGGTTGATACCAGTTTTGTAATCGATAAAGATAGTCAGCTCGCCATCATCACCGACAAGAGTCCTGAAGCACTTGAGATTGTTCGTCACTCAACCGCTCACTTATTGGCATACGCTGTTAAAGAATTATTTCCAGAAGCGCAAGTGACCATTGGTCCAGTGATAGAGAATGGTTTCTATTACGACTTCTCTTATCATCGCCCGTTTACTCCAGATGATTTGGTTGCGCTTGAGAAAAAAATGACTGAGCTCGCTAAAAAAGATGAACCAGTCATTCGCACGGTGATGCCGCGCGACGATGCGGTAAAGTTTTTCAAAGATCAAGGTGAGAATTACAAGGCAGAATTGATTGCCGCTATTCCGCAAGGCGAGGATGTTTCCTTGTATGCCGAAGGTAAGTTCACCGATCTATGTCGAGGACCTCATGTGCCATCGACCGGTAAACTAAAAGTATTTAAGCTGCAAAGCGTTGCTGGCGCTTACTGGCGTGGTGATAGCAAGAATGAGATGTTGCAGCGTATTTATGGTACTGCCTGGCTGCACAAAGAAGATCAAGATGCTTACTTGCATATGTTAGAAGAAGCTGAGAAGCGTGATCACCGACGTCTTGGCAAGTTACTTGACCTCTTTCATTTTCAATCGGAAGCTCCCGGACTCATTTTCTGGCATCCAAAAGGTTGGTCAATTTGGCAAGAAGTTGAGCAATACATGCGACGTGTGTATCAGCAAGAAGGCTATCAGGAAGTAAAGGCGCCGCAGATTCTGGATCGTGGTCTTTGGGAAAAATCTGGGCACTGGGAAAACTATAAAGAAAACATGTTCACTACTGAGTCGGAAAATCGCGCTTATGCATTAAAGCCGATGAACTGCCCTGGCCATGTACAGATTTATAACTCTGGCTTGCATAGCTATCGTGAGTTGCCACTTCGTTTTGGTGAGTTTGGTCAGTGTCACCGCAATGAACCATCCGGTGCATTGCATGGTTTGATGCGCGTTCGCGGTTTTACTCAAGATGATGGCCATATTTTCTGTACCGAAGATCAGATTCAGTCAGAGGTTGCCCAGTTTGACAAAGCGGTGCGCGCTGTTTACCAAGATTTTGGCTTTACTGAAGTTGCTGTGAAGCTGGCTTTGCGTCCGGCAAAGCGCGTTGGTGATGATGCTATTTGGGATAAAGCGGAAGAGGCCCTGCGTGGCGCCTTAAAGGCTTCTGGCCAAGAATGGGAAGAGTTACCAGGCGAGGGTGCTTTTTACGGCCCGAAGATCGAATATCACCTCAAGGACTCAATTGGGCGTACTTGGCAGTGTGGCACGATTCAGGTAGATTTTTCAATGCCAGCCCGTTTAGGAGCTGAATATGTGGCTGAAGACAATAGTCGCAAGACCCCAGTAATGCTTCATAGAGCAATTGTGGGCTCTTTGGAGCGTTTTATCGGTATATTGATTGAAAACCACGCAGGAAACATGCCAGTTTGGCTTGCTCCGACCCAGGCGGTAGTCCTGAATATCTCCGGAAATTCTGCTGCATATGCACAACAAGTGCAGCAATTGCTGAAAAAACAAGGGTTTAGAGTCGAATCGGATTTGCGGAATGAGAAAATTACGTATAAAATACGCGAGCACGCATTACAGAAGACCCCATTTTTGCTGGTTGTAGGGGATAAAGAGTCTGAAAGTAATACGGTGGCCGTTCGTGCCCGTGGCGGAGTGGATTTAGGTGTAATGCCTCTTGATGCCTTCGTTGCCCGACTCCAGCAGGATATATCCCAGAAAGTCGGACCCGAGCCTAGCTAGGGTTAGAACGGTTTTTATTGTTTTTTTAAAGGAATTAAGAAGATCGCTACTGAAAAATTGCAGCGCATTAACCGGGAAATTACTGCTCCTGAAGTGCGTTTGATTGGAATTGATGGAGAGCCCATCGGTGTAGTTAAGTTGAGTGAAGCCTTGGCGGCAGCAGAAGAGAAAGAGACCGATTTGGTTGAAATTGCTCCGACAGCCGAACCACCTGTAGTCCGGATTATGGACTTCGGCAAATTCAAGTACCAAGAAGCCAAGCGTCAGCATGAAGCAAAGCTGAAGCAAAAGGTGATTCAAGTGAAGGAAGTTAAATTCCGTCCTGGCACAGATGATGGTGATTATGGTGTGAAGCTACGCAATCTAATCCGCTTTTTGGAAGATGGCGATAAGACAAAGATTACGCTGCGGTTTCGGGGTCGCGAAATGGCCCACCAAGAAATCGGAGCAAGAATGTTGGAACGTTTGAAGTTGGATCTGCAAGAGCATGGCCAAGTTGAACAGTTTCCAAAAATGGAAGGCCGTCAGATGGTGATGGTACTGGCCCCCATTCGTAAGGCTAAGTAAAAAGAAAATTCTTAGGAGTTCTCTTTTTCTTATGTAGGGAGGCATTCTTAGTGAATAACTAAGATGCTGGCAGTTTGAAGTGCTTCTGGGTACAGGAAGAGTAACCGTCGGTTACCACCTATGTTGCACAAGTGAATGAAGGGGTGCTTTATGCCCAAGATGAAGAGCAAGAGTAGCGCTAAAAAGCGCTTCACGGTTCGCGCAGGCGGAACGATTAAACGAGGTCAGGCTTTCAAACGCCATATCCTCACCAAGAAGACCACAAAGAATAAGCGTCATTTGCGTGGTTCCACCGAAGTTGCGAAAGCTGACGTTAAGTCAATTCGCTCCATGCTTCCTTACGCTTAACCTCAGACTAGATTAGGAGAATTAAATGCCAAGAGTCAAACGTGGGGTTACAGCAAGAGCCCGTCATAAAAAAATCACTGATGCCGCAACAGGTTATCGCGGTCGTCGTAAAAACGTATTCCGTATTGCTAAGCAAGCGGTTATGCGTGCTGGTCAATATGCATATCGTGACCGTCGCAACAAGAAACGTGTATTCCGCGCTTTGTGGATTGCTCGTATCAACGCGGCAGTTCGTCAGCATGACATGACCTATAGCGTATTCATGAATGGTATGAAGAAAGCGTCAATCGATCTCGATCGTAAAGTGCTTTCTGATATGGCCATTGCTGACAAAGCGGCTTTTGCTGCTTTGGTTACTCGGATCAAATCCGTAGTAAACGCTGCAGCTTAATCTTAGTTTTTTAAACTAAGCTGCAATGGTTTCTCTCGACCACATTGTCGAGGATGCTAAACGTGATTTCCTCGGAGCTGCCGATGCGGCAGCTCTTGAGGACGCGAAAGCCAAGTATCTCGGTAAATCAGGTGTTCTCACTGAGCGTCTAAAAGCGCTTGGTGGAATGTCGCCTGAGGAGCGTAAGAGTGCTGGCGCCCACATTAATCAAATCAAAACCCAGGTAGAAGCTGCATTGCAAGAGCGTCGCCAAGCGTTGGCTGATGCAGTGTTGATGCAACGCCTAGCTGCGGAGTCTATTGATGTTTCCATGCCTGGTCGTGGCCAAGCAGTTGGTAGCTTGCATCCTGTGATGCGTACCTGGGAACGTGTTGAAGAGATCTTTCGCTCAATTGGTTTTGATGTAGCTGATGGCCCTGAGATTGAAACCGATTGGTTTAATTTCACCGCCTTAAATAGTCCTGAGAATCATCCTGCCCGTTCAATGCAGGATACTTTTTATATTGACGGCAAAGATAGCAGTGGAAAACCTTTGTTGTTGCGTACCCATACCAGCCCAATCCAAGTTCGTTATGCCAGTGAGCATGTGAAGAAATATGCCCATGCAAATGTGATGCCTCCAATTAAAGTAATCGCCCCCGGAAGAACCTACCGTGTGGATAGTGATGCCACCCATTCACCAATGTTTCATCAGGTTGAGGGTTTGTGGATAGCAGAGAATGTTTCCTTTGCAGATCTCAAGGGCGTCTATACCGACTTCTTGAGAACCTTCTTTGAAACAAACGAATTACAAGTGCGCTTCCGTCCATCCTATTTTCCTTTTACAGAACCTTCTGCTGAAATTGATATGGCTTTTGGCAATGGAAAACTTGCTGGTCGCTGGTTGGAAATCTCTGGAGCAGGGCAGGTTCATCCCAATGTATTACGCAATATGGGTATTGATCCAGAGCGTTACACCGGTTTTGCATTTGGGTCTGGCTTGGAGCGCTTAACGATGTTGCGTTACGGAGTAGATGATTTGCGCCTCTTCTTCGAAAACGATCTCCGTTTCTTGGCGCAGTTCCCTGCATAACAAATTATTCATTAAGAAATCTTAGATCGCGCTATGCAATTTTCTGAATCTTGGCTCCGTCAGTATGTGAACCCCTCACTCGATAGTGATGCATTGGGTCATGCAATGACAATGGCCGGTTTAGAGGTGGAAGAGCAACATTCGGTTGCGCCTGTATTTACCAAAATCGTGATTGCGCAGATTTTGTCTGCTGAGCAGCATCCCGACGCAGACCGTTTGCGTGTCTGTAAAGTCGATGCTGGGACTGGTCAAGAATTACAAATTGTTTGCGGTGCACCCAATGCCCGCGCTGGTATCAAGATTCCTTCTGCCATGGTTGGCGCTGAACTTCCTCCGGCAGAAGTAGGCGGAAAGCCATTCATGATCAAAGTAGGTAAGTTACGTGGTGTAGAAAGTCAGGGCATGTTGTGCTCTGGTCGCGAGCTTGGTCTAGGTGATGATCATGAAGGTATCTTAGAGTTACCGGCAGATGCACCGATTGGTAAAGACATTCGCGAGTACCTAGATCTAGATGATCAAATTTTTGTGATTAAGTTAACGCCCAATAAGGCGGATTGCCTTTCTCTTATGGGAATAGCGCGAGAAGTATCTGCAATTACTGGTGCAGCACTTTGTGCTCCTAAATGGAATGTGCCAGCAGTATCATTCGATGAGAAGCGTAAGGTCATAGTAGAAAATAAAGAACTCTGCGGACGTTTTGCAGGTCGAGTAATTCGCGGCGTGAACCCACAGGCAAAAACACCGGATTGGATTGTGCAACGTCTTGTACGTGCCGGCCAAAGAAGTATTTCTGCATTAGTGGATCTATCTAACTATGTGATGTTAGAAATGGGTCAGCCTACACATGTATTTGATATTGATAAATTGAATGGCGATATCACAGTGCGTTGGGCTAAAGCAGGGGAAATTCTTGAACTATTAAATGGTCAGACGGTGACTTTACAAGGCCCAGACTCTGCAGGCAAGATGCAGGATGCTGGTGTAGTTGCTGACCAATCGGGTCCAGTGGCTCTTGCAGGGATCATGGGCGGTAATCATTGCGCTGTATCTGATGTCACCAAGAATATCTATGTAGAAGCAGCCTATTGGCTTCCTTCGGCTATTCAGGGACGCGCGCGTCGCTTTAATTTTAGTACCGATGCTGCTCATCGCTTTGAGCGTGGCGTAGACCCGCAAAATACTGTCAATTGCCTTGAATATCTTTCCTCTTTAATTTTAGAGGTGTGCGGTGGCCAAGCGGGCCCAGTAGATGACCAGGTTTTAAACCTACCAGAGCGTAAAGCTGTGAAAATGCGGCTGGCCCGCGCTCAAAAAGTGATCGGCATTCCGCTCACAAATACAATTGTTGGCGATGTCTTTCAGCGTTTAGGTTTCGATTTTAAGCAAGATAGCGATGCATTTGTAGTCATGCCTCCAAGCTATCGGTTTGATATTGAAATCGAAGAAGATTTGATTGAAGAAGTCGCACGTATGTACGGCTTTGAAAATATTCCTGATATTCCTCCAGTTGCCTCTTTGAAAATGAGTGCTAAGGCAGAGGCAAAGCGCGGGATTCATTTATTGCGCCAGCGTTTTGCTTTGCAAGGCTATCAAGAAGCTGTGAATTTTGGATTTACTGATCTTGAAAGTGAAAAACGACTGACTGGTGTTGCCCAGAAAGATGTCATTGCCGTTCTCAATCCAATTGCCAGCCAATATGGGGTAATGCGTAGCACCCTATGGGGTGGATTGTTAAATAACCTCAAAGCCAATTTGAACCGTGGTGCAGGTCGTGTGCGCTTGTTCGAGGCTGGCCGGGTATTTATGCGTGATTCTAGCGTCCAAGAGGAGCCTGGTAAGGTGGCCGGCTTTAATCAGCCACAGAAGGTGGGCGGCTTGGCTTATGGCTCTTTCGTGCCAGAGCAGTGGGCAAGCGCTAATCGAGTTGTGGATTTCTTTGATGTGAAGGGCGATCTTGAGAGGGCTTTAGATCCTCTGCAGTTTGTAACTGAGGCCGGCCAACACCCCGCTTTGCATCCGGGCCGCTCAGCACAGATATTCTTAAAAACAATCTCAGGAAAGACTGTAGTTGGTTGGATTGGTGAATTACACCCCGGTTTACAGCAAAGCTATGAGTTGCCGCAAGCACCAGTTCTATTTGAGTTAGATTTGGACCTCATTAGAGACTTAGGCTTGCCTCAGCCAGAGGAGCTCAGCAAGTTCCCAGCAGTGCAACGTGATTTGGCTTTGGTAGTTAAACAAAATGTTTCTGCGCAATCTTTACTGGATGCAATGGCAGCCAGTAAGCAGAAATTCGTACGTACCATTGAGCTGTTTGATGAGTTCAAGCCAAAGTCAGGATCCAGCAGTATGGCTGATGATGAAAAGAGTTTAGCTTTCCGCGTAACCCTTCTAAATACGCAGGAAACATTACAGGATCCCCAAATTGATGCAGTTATGGCAGCTTTATTGGATGCCGTAGAAAAAAAGTGCGCGGCTCGTCTGCGCTAGGTTTAGTATTAGGTAAATATCAAAAAGCTTTTGAAGAGACTAGCAATGAGTGAAATCAATATCAACGACACCGTTACCAAGAACGAACTATCCGAAGCACTCTTCGATCAGGTTGGTCTCAATAAGCGTGAAGCAAAAGATATGATTGACGCTTTTTTTGATCGCATTGGTCAATCTCTTGAGTCTGGCGTTGAAGTGAAGATCTCCGGCTTTGGTAATTTCCAGTTGCGCAATAAATCGGCTCGTCCTGGCCGAAACCCAAAGACAGGACAAATGATTCCGATAGCGGCAAGACGTGTAGTTACTTTTCATGCAAGTCAAAAGCTTAAAGATGTAGTGGAGTCACATGCTCGAGAAATCCGAGTTTGATGCTAGCTCGGCGTTACCGAGCTCTCAACTTCCCCCGATCCCGGCCAAGCGATATTTCACTATTGGTGAAGTTGCAGAATTGTGCGGCGTCCGCTCCCACGTATTGCGTTATTGGGAGCAGGAGTTCTCACAGCTAAGCCCACAGAAACGACGGGGCAATCGCCGCTATTACCAGCACCATGAAGTAGTGTTGATTCGTAAAATCAGAGCACTGCTTTATGAAGAAGGTTTTACTATTAGTGGCGCCAGAAATCGCCTGGATGAAGTGCGCGGCGAACTACGCCTCCGCGATGAGTTGCAGGCGGTTTTGCAAATTCTGTCCAAATAGTTACTGATACAATTTTGTCTCTTGTCGGGGCGTAGCGCAGCCTGGTAGCGTACATGCATGGGGTGCATGTGGTCGGAGGTTCAAATCCTCTCGCCCCGACCACCTATCTCTAGCCTTTTTATTGACCCCAAATGAGCTCATCAAACCCCACTCCAAAAATACAAGATAGAACTAGCTTCTTTGGCTTAGATATTCCTTTTCTTGACCATTTGGGCGTTGTTCCCGAATATGCGGAGAATGGCAAGTCACGGATTAGCCTTGTGCTCAAACCCGAATTTACCAATAGCTTTCAAGTTGCTCATGGAGGCCTAGTCATGACTTTGCTCGATTTTGCGATGGCGGCTGCCGCGCGAAGTGCCGCTAAACATCCTTTGGGGGTTATCACTATTGATATGACGACTAGCTTCTTGCGACCGAGCGTTGGCAGTATCGTGGTGGAGGGGAGTGTATTAAAGGCTGGTAAGACCGTGAATTATTGTGAAGCGGTGGTATTAAATGATGCCGGTGAGATCACTGCGAAGGCGAGCGGTACATTCATATTGAGAAAGTAGCATCTCTAGTAGATTCTTTATAATCGATAATAATATTTATAACTATTATATTGATTAATATAATAGTTGATTTTATTAACCTTCAAATTTTAGGTTATTAACATATTGCTTAAATGATTAATTCATATATAATTAATCCATAAATAGCTTAATAGATTTTAATTTAGCTATTCAAAATCACCCTATTTGGAGAAAAATATACATGTCTTCTTATAAAGACTTATTAGCTCAGCGTGAGCAGTTGGATAAACAGATTAAAGAGGCAATCGCTCTAGAAAAAGCCGATGGAATTGCTAAGGCTAAAGTGATTATTGAGCAATATGGACTTAATGCTTCGGACTTATTTAGTCGTAAAGCGGGCACAAAGAGTGCTGGCGGCAAGGTGGCCCCTAAATACCGCAACCCATCAACAGGCGAAACCTGGACCGGTCGTGGCAAGGCTCCGAAGTGGATTGATGGCAAAGATCGTGCTAACTACCTGATTTAATTCCATGATTTAACTGCTACATCTAAAAAGGCCGCTCATGCGGCCTTTTTAAGGTCAATAGCCTATTAGGCGCATTTCTTGGCCAGTGCCTCTATAAAAATGGGCTCCAATAATTCATGCCGGCTGCCTTGGGGCCATGATTGATCCACCTCGATATTGGTTGCAGGGTAGCCAAAAATAAGCGGATTATGGTCAATGAGACCATTTTCGAGCTCTTGTTGGATATTTTCTGTGAATTGGGCTCGATTACTATTGTTTTCATCTGCAAGGGCTAGGACGCCCGGGTGCAGCTTGATAAAACCTTCATCTACAAGTATAGGAATCCCCTGTGTGTCCTTGTTTTTACTCAGATAATGGATTAGATGGACCTGTTCAACTGGTGGTATTAATGCATCTAAAAAGATCAAATCAGGCGCAATGGATACTGCCTTCATTAAGCCTTCCAAGCTATCAATAGCCACCTCCATCTCTACCTTTAATTGCCAATCTCTAATTGATTCGAGGAGGGTTTGGCTATTTTCAGCCCTACGAAATATGCCCATGGCAATACAGTTTTGACTGGTCTTTTGTCGCATAGCTCTTTTTCTACGTTGGAGTTGCTGCTCTAGTGAGCTAGCCAATATTCTTCTGTGCCCCCCGCGCGTCTTCCAGGCAATTAATTCACCTAATTCCACCATTTTTTGAACGGTTCCAAGCGATACCTGCAAAATCTTGGCGCTTTGTCTGGTACTGAGATATTCCATATCCGGAGTAACGGTTTTCATATTTCCCTTAATTTCATTAATTCATTTGAAGATTTAGAGAATAAAAATCAAACTCCAGGGAATCTGTCAGTCAATCTTGAAAGCCAAGTAGGAAAGTTCTTATTAATTCGCTTTACATGGGGAAATACCCCAAAACCCGGATCAATCAGGGAAAGCCCTTTATCTAGCAATGGTCAATCGTGTTAAATTACTAAGGTAGTAACAGTATTTGCACAGATCAATTCGTGAGACGGTACAGCCGCGTAACGGATGGTTATAACCACAGTTTTTAATCGGGAAACCCGATGAAAGGTGAGCATCATGATGCAGGAATCAAGAGATAACTCTTATCTCTTTGGCGGTAACGCACCCTACGTAGAGGAACTCTACGAATCTTACTTGCACGATCCGGCTTCTGTTGCTGATCATTGGCGAGCTTATTTTGATAACGTGAAACAAGTCCCTGCGGTCGATGGTTCATCTCGAACCGACATTGCACATGCGCCTATCGTTGCCTCTTTTGCAGAGCGCGCTAAGCAAGGGCCTATCAGAACGATTTCTGATTCGGCTGACTCTGAGCTCGGACGTAAACGCGTTGCCGTTCAGCAATTAATTGCCGCGTATCGTAACGTGGGTAACCGCTGGGCGAATATTGACCCATTGAAGCGCACTGAGCGCCAAGACATTCCTGAATTAGATCCCGCTTTTTATGGATTCACTGATGGCGATATGGATATCGTCTTCAACACAAGCAATACCTTCTTCGGCAAATCCGATATGTCCTTGCGTGATTTATTGCAAGCATTGCGGGAAACCTACTGCGGCACGATCGGTGCCGAGTTTATGTATATTGCCGATCAAAAGATTAAGAAGTGGTGGCAAGAGAAGTTAGAGTCTATTCGCTCAACCCCCCAATTTAATGTGGATGAGATGCGCCAAATTCTGGATCGCGTAACAGCGGCAGAAGGCTTGGAGCGTTATCTGCAGGCTAAATATGTTGGTCAAAAGCGCTTCTCCCTTGAGGGTGGAGAAAGCTTCATCGCCTGTATGGACGAACTTATTCGTGATGCCGGCTCTAAAGGTGTTCAAGAGATTGTGATTGGCATGGCTCACCGTGGCCGTCTTAATGTTCTGATCAACACTTTGGGCAAGATGCCAAAAGAATTGTTTGCGGAGTTTGAACACAAGGGTCCAGAAACATTGCCTGCGGGTGATGTGAAGTACCACCAAGGTTTCTCAAGCGACATCTCCACGCCAGGAGGTCCAGTTCACTTATCCTTAGCCTTTAACCCATCCCATTTGGAAATCGTGAACCCGGTAGTTGAAGGTTCTGCACGTGCTCGTATGGAGCGTCGTGGCGATATGTTGGGTGAACAAGTGATGCCAGTCTTGGTGCACGGCGATGCTGCGATTGCAGGGCAGGGCGTGATGCAAGAGACTTTGGCAATGTCAGAGGTTCGAGGTTATTCCACGGGCGGCACAGTCCACATTGTGATCAACAATCAAATTGGCTTTACAACGTCTGATCCACGTGACTTGCGTTCAAGCTTGTATTGCACCGACATCATGAAGATTGTGGATGCACCTGTATTACATGTGAATGGTGATGATCCTGAGGCGGTAGTTTTGGCTACCAAATTAGCACTCGAGTTCCGCATGAAGTTTCACAAGGATGTAGCGATTGATATCGTATGCTTCCGTAAGCTTGGTCACAACGAGCAAGATACACCAGCAATGACGCAGCCCTTGATGTACAAAATTATTGCTGCTCACCCTGGTACGCGTAAGGTGTATGCCGATAAGCTAGAAGCCCAAGGCGTCTTGCCAGTCGGTACCGGCGATTTGATGGTGAAAGAGTACCGTGCTGCAATGGACGAAGGTAAACAGACTTCTGATCCGGTATTGAGCAACTTCAAAGGTAAGTTCGCAGTCGATTGGATTCCTTTCTTGAATAAGAAATGGACCGATGAATCTGACACCGCCATTCCATTGACAGAATGGAAGCGTTTGGCTGAGAAGATTTCGACCATTCCTCAAAATTTCAAAGCCCATCCATTAGTTGCGAAGGTCTATAACGATCGCGCAGCAATGGGGCGAGGTGAGGTAAATGTTGACTGGGGTATGGGTGAACATATGGCTTTTGCCTCCTTGGTTGCCAGTGGCTACCCAGTGCGTTTATCCGGAGAAGATAGCGGTCGCGGTACCTTTACACATCGTCATGCGGTATTGCATGAACAGGATCGTGAAAAGTGGGATACCGGCACGCATATTGCTCTTCAACACGTTGCTAAAGATCAGGCGCCGTTTGTGGTGATTGACTCGATTCTTTCTGAGGAGGCGGTTCTCGGCTTTGAATATGGTTATGCAGCAGCAGAACCGAACACCCTAACCATTTGGGAAGCCCAGTTCGGCGACTTTGCTAACGGTGCACAAGTGGTGATTGACCAGTTCATCGCTTCTGGTGAGGTGAAGTGGGGTCGTGCTAATGGCCTTGTCATGATGCTGCCTCATGGTTACGAAGGTCAAGGTCCAGAGCATTCATCCGCACGTTTAGAGCGCTTCATGCAATTATGCGCCGATACAAATATGCAGGTGATTCAACCGACTACTGCATCACAGATCTTCCACGTATTGCGCCGTCAAATGATTCGTCAGTTCCGCAAGCCGCTGATCTTGATGACGCCAAAATCATTACTTCGTAATAAAGAGGCTGCCTCTCCTTTGTCAGAATTTACAAAGGGTGGATTTCAGACCATTATTGGCGAGCGCGATGACGCGATCGATGCTAAACAGGTCACGCGTTTGATTATGTGTTCGGGTAAGGTTTATTACGATTTGGTGAAGCAGCGTACTGAGAATAAGATTGCTGATGTCGCCATCATTCGTCTAGAGCAGCTCTATCCGTTTCCACATAAAGCATTGACCGCTGAACTCAAGAAATATCCAAAACTAGAAGAGGTGATTTGGTGTCAGGATGAACCACAAAACCAAGGTGCTTGGTTCTTTGTCCAACACAACATTTTGGAAAACATGTCTGATGGTATGAAGTTGGCTTATGCAGGTCGTCCCGCATCTGCTTCGCCTGCTTGCGGTTATGCACATCTCCATCAAGAACAGCAGAAGTCTTTACTGAATGCGGCATTTGCCAAACTAAAAGGTTACGTGATTACGAAATAACCGTCGTCACAACTCAACATACATATAACTAGGATTAATCATGGCTATTTTTGAAGTTAAAGTTCCACAACTCTCTGAATCAGTTGCTGAAGCAACATTGTTGCAATGGAAAAAGAAAGTCGGCGATGCCGTTGGTCAAGACGAGATCTTGATTGAAATCGAAACTGATAAGGTTGTTCTTGAGGTACCAGCCCCGTCTGCTGGTGTTTTAACTGAAATCGTGGTTGCCGATGGTGGCACTGTTATTGCAGAGCAGTTGATTGCTAAGATTGACAGCACTGCAGTAGCTACTGCGGCTCCTGCAGCTGCCGCACCTGCCCCAGTCGCCGCTCCAGCGCCTGCAAAAGCAGTAGCTCCTGCTGCCAAAGCCGGCGCAGCTGCTGCTCCTTCGGCCGCGAAGATTCTTGCTGAAAACAATATCAACGCTGGCCAAGTTGCTGGCTCTGGTCGTGATGGCCGCATCACTAAGGGGGATGCATTAAGTGCTGCTGCTGGTGGTGCAAAATCTGCCGCTATTCCAAGTGCACCAATGCCGATGGGCGATCGCCCAGAAGAGCGCGTTCCAATGAGCCGCTTGCGTGCCCGTATTGCAGAGCGCTTACTTGAGTCACAAGCAAATAATGCAATTTTGACCACGTTCAATGAAGTCAATATGGCTCCAGTGATTGCAATGCGTAACAAGTACAAAGATCAATTTGAAAAAGTTCATGGTGTGAAGTTGGGCTTTATGTCCTTTTTCGTGAAAGCAGCCACACACGCCTTGAAAAAATTTCCATTGCTCAATGCCTCGGTTGATGGAAACGATATCGTTTACCACGGCTACTTTGATATCGGTATCGCTGTAAGCTCGCCACGTGGTTTGGTTGTTCCAATTCTGCGTGATGTTGACCAAATGAATTTGGCTGATATTGAGAAGAAGATTGCTGAGTTTGGTGTTAAAGCGCGTGAAGGCAAGCTGTCGATTGAAGAGCTCACTGGCGGTACATTCTCCATCTCTAATGGTGGAGTATTTGGTTCCATGCTTTCAACCCCAATCATTAACCCACCACAATCTGCAATTTTGGGCATCCATGCCACTAAGGACCGTGCTGTTGTTGAAAACGGTCAAGTAGTCGTTCGCCCAATCAATTATTTGGCTTTGTCATATGATCACCGCATTATTGACGGCCGCGAGGCGGTGCTTGGTTTAGTTGCGATGAAGGATGCTTTAGAAGATCCATCACGTCTTCTCCTTGATTTGTAAGAAGGGAAGATCATGAGCCAAGCTTTTGATGTACTCGTAATTGGTGGTGGCCCTGGTGGCTACATCGCCGCCATTCGTGCTGCGCAACTTGGTTTTAAAGTTGCCTGTGCTGAATCTAGTTCTTATGATGATCCTAAAGGTGAACCACGCTTAGGTGGTACTTGCTTAAACGTCGGCTGTATTCCATCCAAGGCTTTATTGGCTTCTTCTGAGGAATTTGAGAAGATTGGGCATCATGCTGCTGATCATGGCATTAAAGTTGGCGCTGTCAGCATTGATTCCAAAAAGATGGTTGCTCGTAAAGATGACATCGTTACGAAGATGACTGGTGGTATTCAATATTTGTTCCGCAAGAACAAGATCACTTTGCTAAAGGGACATGCCTCTTTTGAAGCTAAGGGTGCTGATGGCTATCAAGTCAAGATTGACGGTAAAGACAAAGAAACTGTAAGTGCCAAGAATGTGATTATTGCAACCGGTTCAAAAGCACGTCATTTGCCTGGTTTGCCAGTAGATAACGTTTTGATCTGCGATAACGAGGGTGCCTTAAAGTTTGATTCAGTGCCCAAGAAGCTTGGCGTGATTGGCGCCGGCGTGATTGGTTTGGAGCTCGGTTCCGTATGGCGTCGCCTGGGTTCTGAGGTGACTGTGCTCGAGGCGCTACCTACATTTTTGGCGGCTTGTGATATCGGTATCGCCAAAGAAGCTCACAAGCTTTTTGTGAAGCAGGGCTTGAACATCAATATGGGTGTGAAGATTGGTGAAGTGAAGGCAGATAAAAAAGGTGTTGTTGTGAATTACACCGATAGTGCTGGTAAAGCTGCTAAGTTGGAATGCGATCGCCTGATAGTATCTGTTGGGCGTGTACCCAATACTGATCAGTTAGGCTTAGACAAGATTGGCCTTAAGGTAGACGAGCGTGGCTTTATTCCAATTGATGACCATACTTGCGCAACTGCTGCTCCTGGTGTTTATGCGGTTGGTGACGTAGTGCGCGGCCCCATGTTGGCCCATAAAGCAGAAGACGAAGGCGTTCTCGCGGCGGAAGTAATCGCTGGTCAAAAACCACACATTGATTACAACTGCATTCCTTGGGTGATCTATACCGATCCTGAAATTGCTTGGGTTGGTAAGACTGAGCAAGCACTCAAAGAGGCTGGAATTGCATACAAGGCAGGTCAATTTCCATTTGGAGCTAACGGTCGCGCATTGGGTATGGGTCGCGCTGATGGTTTTGTCAAAATCTTGGCCGATGCCAAGACTGATGAAATCCTGGGAGTTCACATCATTGGACCAAATGCATCTGATTTAATTGCAGAAGCAGCTGTAGCGATGGAATTTAAGGCAGCAGCTGAAGATATTGCACGCATCTGTCATCCGCATCCCAGCTTGTCAGAAGTGATGCGCGAAGCAGCATTAGCGACGGATCAACGCGCATTAAATATGTAATTGAAAACCATTGAGTTTTACCAGCAAGAGTTAAAGACGCGCGGGTATCAAAGTGACCCCGCGCAGCTTCGTGCTGTAGAGCGTCTACAGCAGTGCGAAGACGAGTGGATTGCCTATAAAGAAATCCGTAGCAACAATCTCAAGAAGGCGCTCTTTAAGCCGGCACTCCCCCGCGGTTTGTATTTATGGGGCGGGGTAGGTCGTGGTAAATCCTTTTTGATGGATTGCTTTTATGCAGCTTCACCATTAGAAAAAAAGATTCGCATTCATTTTCATGAGTTCATGCGGGAAGTACACCGCGAATTGCATGAGCTTTCAGGCATGTCAGATCCGCTAGATGAGCTTGCTAAGAGGATATCAAAGCGCTATCGCCTGATTTGCTTTGATGAGTTCCATATTAATGACATTGCTGATGCCATGATGCTGTATCGCCTATTAAGTGCGCTATTTGAGGATCGCGTGCAATTTGTGATGACATCAAACTATCGCCCGGATCAGCTGTACCCCAATGGCCTGCATCGCGATCGCTTATTGCCAGCCATCAAATTACTTGAAGAAAAGTTAGATGTTCTGAATGTCGATGCAGGTAACGACTATCGTCGTGTGCAAATGGCTCAAGTAGAGGCTTACCTATCTCCGGCTAATGCAGAAACCCAAGTCAAACTTGGCCAAATGTTTCAGACTTTGATTGGTAAGAAAAAAGAGACGCAAATGCCGGTCTTATATATCGAGTCTCGCGAACTGCGTCCCTTGCACATGGCTGAGGGAGTAGTTTGGTTTGATTTTCAAACGCTGTGTTGTGGCCCGCGCTCTCAAAATGACTACTTAGAGATTGCCAAGCAGTTTCATACAGTGATTCTTTCTGGAGTGCCGTATATGCCTCCAAGAATGACGAATGAAGCCCGTCGGTTTATCTGGCTCATAGACGTTTTATACGACCATAAGATCAAATTAATCATCTCGGCTGATGTTCCAGCCCCAGATCTGTATACCGAGGGTCAAATTACCGCGGAATTCTCCAGAACCGTGTCCCGCCTGATTGAGATGCAGTCCCGTGACTACCTGGATGCGCCACGCCGGGTAATTGACACAAGCTTGACCTAAAATAGGGTCATGAGCAGCCTTTCCCCCATTAACGCCGACTTACATTGTCATTCAGTAGTTTCTGATGGCACTTTGACGCCTGAAGCACTGGCAGAGCGGGCGAAGGCTAACGGCGTGCATTTATGGGCATTAACTGATCATGATGAGCTGGGTGGGCAGCAGCGTGCAAAAGATGCAGCTAGTGCCTTAAAGATGGATTACCTCGCCGGTGTTGAGATTTCGGTGACTTGGATGGGGCAAACCATTCATATCGTTGGGCTTGGTATTGATGCTGACCACGTTGGAATTTTAGAGGGCCTAAGACGCACGCGTGATGGTCGTAGTAATCGAGCGCAGCTCATGGCGGAACAATTGACTAAAGTAGGTATTCCGGGGGCCTATGAAGGCGCCTTACATTACGCCGGTAATCATGAGTTGATTTCGCGCACACACTTTGCACGCTTTTTAGTAGAGCAGGGAGTTTGTCGAGATACTGAGCATGTATTCAAAAATTACTTAGTGGAAGATAAGCCCGGCTTTGTTCCACATATGTGGGCAACCTTGGATGATGCGGTTTCCTGGATCAAGGCGGCTGGCGGAGTGGCTGTGATTGCCCATCCAGGGCGCTACAGCAGACTGAATGCGATGCAGATGGATGAGCTCTATAAGCACTTCAAAGATATTGGCGGCTTGGCGATTGAAGTGATTACGGGAAGTCATAGCCCAGATCAGTACCAAACCTTTGGAAAAATTGCGCAACAATATGGTTTCTTGGCCTCACGTGGATCAGATTTTCATGATCCTAGGGAGAGCCATATTGACTTAGGGAACTTGCCACATTTACCGGACCACCTCACACCAGTATGGTCTGTATTTCATTGATTCATTAACGACAAAGATAAAGAATAAAGATGTTTGCTGAACGCGTTCTCTCTGGTATGCGACCTACGGGTAACTTGCATCTTGGCCACTACCATGGCGTCCTGAAGAATTGGGTGCGCTTGCAGTCTGAGTATCCATGCTTTTTCTTTGTGGCTGACTGGCACGCTTTAACCACTCATTATGAAACTCCCGATGTGATTGAACAATCCGTTTGGGATATGGTGATTGATTGGTTGGCAGCAGGTGTCGACCCAAATCAAGCAACCTTGTTTATTCAGAGCAAGGTACCCGAGCACGCAGAACTTTTCTTGCTGTTGTCCATGGGAACTCCATTGGGCTGGCTTGAGCGAGTGCCAACCTATAAAGACCAGATTGAAAAGTTAAAAGAAAAAGATCTACAAACCTATGGCTTCTTAGGTTACCCATTACTTCAGGCTGCTGATATTTTGATTTACCGCGCACAGTTTGTGCCCGTTGGTGAAGATCAAGTACCTCACGTAGAGATGACGCGTGAAGTAGCGCGTCGCTTTAATTATTTGTATGGTCGTGAACCTGGCTTTGAGGAAAAGGCGTTGGAGGCGGTCAAGAAGCTTGGCAGCAAACGCGCCAAGATGTATGCGGAGCTACGCGTGGCATTTCAGGAGCGCGGTGATGATGAAGCATTAGAGCAAGCCAAGGCATTGTTACAGGAAGCGCAAAGTTTATCGATGGCTGATCGTGAGCGGTTATTTGGTTTCTTAGAGGGTTCTCGCAAAATTATTCTTCCGGAGCCGCAGGCGTTATTAACCGCTGCGTCACGTATGCCGGGGATTGATGGTCAAAAAATGTCGAAGTCTTATGGCAACACCATTAGCATTCGTGAGCAACCCGAAGAGGTGATCAAGAAAATTAGGACGATGCCAACGGATCCGGCTCGCGTCCGCAGAACAGATCCCGGCGATCCCGCGCGTTGCCCAGTATGGCAATTGCATACCGTGTACTCTAGCGAAGAGACGAAGCAGTGGGTTGATAAAGCTTGTAAATCTGCAGGTATTGGCTGCCTTGAGTGTAAGCAGCCGGTGATTGATGCCATTCTGGCAGAGCAGCAACCTATGTTCGAGCGTGCTCAGAAATATTTAGATGATCCCAGTTTGTTGCGTTCGATTATTGCTGATGGTTGCGATCAGGCTCGTAAGGTTGCGCAAGAAACGATGCGCGAGGTCCGTGAAGCAATGGGCCTTGCTTACGACTGAGTCAAAACTTGTCTAGTGCGCATGATGTGATTGTGAGTGCGTCCCCTTGGGTGAGGCGCTTTGCGCCACTCATTCCTCAGGGTGGGGCAGTTCTGGATCTGGCCTGTGGGTCGGGCCGTCATGCTCAGTTATTAGCTAATCTGGGGCACTCTGTTTTGGCAGTTGACCGAGATATCTCAGGAGTAGAGCAGTTAAACTCTCCCGCCATCACCCCAAAATGCCTCAATCTTGAACAAGATGTTTGGCCTTTGCTCGGGACTTGCTTTGACGGCATCGTAGTGACTAATTACCTGTTTCGTCCTCATCTTGATCGTTTGCCTGAGCTTCTAAAAAAACAGGGGATTTTGATCTATGAAACTTTCGCCCAGGGAAATGCGGAGTTTGGGAAACCATCCAACCCCAATTTCCTTTTAAATCCTGGGGAATTGTTGGCTTTTGCAGCCCGTCATGGCCTCCAAGTAGTGGCGTACGAGGATATTTATGTGGATCAGCCCAAACCAGCTATGGTTCAGCGCCTTTGCGCTGTAAAAGACGCGTTAAAAAGCCGCATTCCGTTACAATTTCAAGGTTAAGACAGTCAATATCGGTACATATTCGGTGACAAATACAGCTCAATCTACAGGCGGCAAAAAGACCATTTCTGGCAGCATGCCAGCTATTGTTACGCCAATGCATGAAGATGGTAGTTTGGACTACGCCAGCCTACGATCTTTATTAGATTGGCATGTAGCCGAAGGCTCTGATGGCATCGTGATTGTGGGTACAAGCGGCGAGTCTCCTACGGTCTCTGTCCAAGAGCACTGTGAACTCATTCGTGTAGCGGTAGAGCACATCGCTGGCCGCATTCCTGTAATTGCCGGTACTGGTGGTAACTCCACAATTGAGGCAATTGAATTAACTGAGTTTGCTAAAAAAGTTGGTGCAGATGCCAGTTTGCAGGTAGTTCCTTATTACAACAAGCCAACGCAAGAGGGTATGTATGCCCACTTCAAAAAAATTGCAGAGTCTGTTGATCTACCGGTCATTTTGTATAACGTTCCGGGCCGCACTGTGGCTGATTTAGCGGGCGATACCGTGGTGCGTCTTGCAGGTGTACCTGGAATCATCGCGATTAAAGATGCCACTGGTAGCTTAGAGCGTGGCACATTATTAATGGCTGATTTGAAGCGTACGGGTCATGGCAATTTCTCAGTCTTCTCTGGCGATGATTTAACTGCAGCAATGTTGATGCTCATGGGTGGCAAAGGGAATATTTCTGTAACAGCGAATGTTGCACCACGCTTAATGCATGAGCTGTGTGTTGCAGCGATGTCAGATGATGTGAAAAAAACCCGTGAGATTCAATACCAATTACTAGCGGTACATAAAGCAATGTTTACAGAGGCAAACCCAATCCCAGTGAAATGGGCCCTCCATGAAATGGGTAAGATCACTGCGGGCATTCGCTTGCCGTTAACCCCTTTAAGCGCTTCCTTACGTGAGCCCTTAAAGGCAGCATTAAAACAGGCTAACTTGATATGATGAATTTGATGCAAATACTTCGCCGCTACATCGCAATTTTGGGTTTGGTTATTACATTGGTCTCCGGACTAACAGCGTGTAAATCTGTTACCAGTAGCGATACGGTAGATTACAAAGCGACCGGGGCAGTGCGTGGTCCTAATTTGTCTTATCCCCCTGATTTGATTACTGCTCAAGCGGATCGTCGCTACATTGTGCAAGACGGTACTGCAACCATGTCTGAATACAACGCAGCCATGAAAAAATCAGTGCAGATGCGTAACAACGTGATGACTGGCATTCCGGGTATGCGTATTGCACGTGATGGTGAGCGTCGTTGGTTAGTAGTTGAAAAACCTGCTACTGAGTTATATCCACAAGTAAAAGATTTCTGGCAAGAGAATGGCTTCTTATTGACCATTGATTCACCTTCAACTGGCATTATGGAAACGGATTGGGCAGAAAACCGCGGCAAGATTCCGCAAGACTTTATCCGCTCAGCACTCGGTAGCGTTCTCAATTCAGTTTACGATACCGGTGAACGTGATAAGTACAAAACCCGCTTGGAGGCACCTAAACCTGATGAGACTGAGATTTATATTACTCAAAAGGGCGCACTTGAAAAATGCGTAACCGATACGGCTGGTGATGCTTGTCTTTATACTATTTGGACAAGCCGCCCGAATGACCCAGAATTAGAGGCGGTATTCTTGGCGCGCTTAATGGAGCGTCTTGGCATGACTCAAGAGCAAGCCAAGGCAATGGTTGCCGTACCTTTGGGCCCAAAGACCCCTAAGGCAAAATTAGTGCAAGAGGCTAACAATCAGGGTTATATCGAGTTGAGCGCTGGCTTTGATCGATCATGGCGCGATATTGGATTGGCTCTAGATCGCTCTAACTTTACTGTTGAGGATCGTAATCGTTCTAACGGTGTTTACTACGTGCGTTACATCAACGCTAAGGATGTCGGCGAGAAAAAAGGTTTCTTCACCAACCTTTTTAGTAGCAAAGATGATTCAAAGTTGCAGGCTAAGAAATATCAAGTGATTGTGAAGAGCACTGGTGAAAATTCAGCGAATGTCTATGTGCAGGATGCTGAGGGTAAGCCGGAGAACAGCCCAGCTGGTATTCAACTGCTCACTTTGCTAACTGATCAGTTAACCAAATAAGCTAGAAAGTTAGAGTAACTTTAAGCAATAAAAAAGCCGCTCTTCAGCGGCTTTTTTTCTTCATGAAGAAGATTACTTCTTAGCATCAGCAGCAGGAGCAGCAGGTGCAGCTGGAGCGGCAGGAGCAGCAGCAGGAGCTTCAGCAGCAGGAGCAGCAGGAGCGGCAGCAGGAGCTTCAGCAGGTTTTGCTTCTTCTTTTTTACCGCAAGCGGCCAAAGCGATAGCTAACATTGCAACGAATACGAGTGACTTCTTCATTTGTAATTTCCTCTTAAAAAATGTAACAACAATTACCGGTAATTGTGTTGAAAATTCCAAGGGATTATCCCTAGGTGATTTCCAGTATTTATTATATCCATCCTTGAATTTAGACCTCAAAAACCAGCCAGCCAGCGAGGTAGGCCTCATAAAGACTGCTCTGGCCGCTCACTGGAAGTTTTTTGGATAAAAGGCTTTTCTTGGCAGCTAGGGATCGCCAAGCTTGGGCAATATCCTTTGTCTGCCCCTGGCTCATATTCTCCCCGTTACAAAAAACTGCTTTACCCAGACTAAGGATGCGTGTTTGGGGGTTGAGAAGCAGTCTTTTAGTAGCAAGATTCTTGGTAAACAGGGTGGGATTTAATGGATTTATTGGGCTATCAAAAAATGCCTGTTGTTTGGGTTCGGATAAGTAGGCTGTAATTCCAGGTAAAAAACGGTCAACACGATCCAATTTCAGATGACGCAGTTTTTGTGTAATTTGCTCAATCAGCTCTTCGGGCAGCTGTTCCGCATGAGTGGCTGCCTTTTGTTTCGGGTCAGCAAATTTTTTCTCAAGCTCTGGAATATCTTCCAATGATTCAGCGAGTCGCCACAGTCCTTCTTGTAATAACTCTTTGAAGCTAGGAGAGCGAAAGCCAACCGACCAAGTTTGACAGCCTGCATCCAGAGCGATGCCATCGTGAGCAACGTGGGGCGGTAAGTAAAGCATATCCCCTGGCTCCAATACCCATTCCTGCTCAGGCTTAAAGTGTTGCAAAATCTTGAGCGGTAAATTTGGGGTCAGACTTAAATCTTCCTGCTCTGAAATCTGCCAGCGTCTACGACCAGACATTTGGATTAAAAAGACATCATAGGAATCAAAATGAGGTCCAACGCCGCCACCAATCCCGGCAACGCTGATCATTAAGTCATCGAGACGAGCGTCTGGAATAAAACGAAACCAAGAAAGAATTTTTGCAGCAGCAGGGTGGTGTGCTTCCATGCCTTGAAGTAGAAGTGTCCAATTGGGTTTACTGAATGCTGGAATCATTTTTTTTGAAAACGGACCGGTATTAAAGCTCCATGGCCCAGCTTTAATGAGTCGAGATTCAACGGTATCTTGAGCTGCAAATTCGACTAATTCATCAGCTGAAATAGGGCTCACCAGGCTTTCCTGATCTTGTGATGCTAGCGCAAATGCAGGGATGGCCCCGCGGACTAGTAAGGGCTTTTTATGCCAATACCGCTTCATGAATAAATCTGGGCTAATCCCCCCAAATAAGGCCCAGGACTCATTTAGAGGCAGGTTTTGCGGTGCCTGGGGCGGCTGATAGGGTTTGCTCAAGTAAAATGGAGTCATAAAGTAAAAAGCTTAGCAAAAACTCATTAAAAACAAATGTTCGATAGATTTCGCATGAAGATTGAAAAAAATACCATCGTATCCCTTCGCTACAAGTTAACCGATGCGCAAAATAATGTTATCGAAGAACCAGATTCTCCGATGGTATACCTGCATGGTGGTTACGAGGGCACTTTCCCAAAAATTGAAAGTCTCTTGGATGGTCAAGATATTGGCTACGAGACAACGGTTCAGTTGGAACCTAGCGAGGCTTTCGGGGAATATGACCCTGAACTTTTAAAGATTGAGCCCCGTACTCGTTTTCCAGAGCCGCTTGAAATTGGGATGCAATTTGAAGGTGTGCCTGATGCTGATGAAGAATTGGAAGTAGCCGATGAATCAGATTCAGATGACGAGCCACTCATCTACACAGTGACTGATGTTGCAGATAGTCAGGTGGTATTAGATGGCAACCATCCCCTAGCAGGCATGGCATTGCGTTTCTGGGTTCAAGTGGAAGATGTGCGTGCAGCTACAGAAGATGAAATTCAAAACCGCCATCCAGAAGGTGGCGAGAGCTTTACCTTTGGAATGCCAAACGACGATGGGGAAGATGCTGAAGAGGAAGAGTTCCTGAGTAGTACTTTGGGCTTGCGCACTTCGAACCCGCGCACGCTTCACTAAACAGCGCTACTCTTTAAGCCATTCTTTAATGGCATCTAGGTCTCGCTTGGTATCGCTTGAGCCTGGAGCATCAGTTGGCGTATTACCCAGTTTAGCTAGCGCCTTTTCTAGTGCAGCAATTTTGGCTTCTTGCTCAATCGTTGCATCAATTAAACCCTTGAGCGCCATGGATACAGGATCATCTACATTGGGTGTAACGCCATAAGCAGAAAAATATTCTTTTGTTTTACTGTCCGCGCTTTGCGGTAAATCTGGATGCAAGATGCGTGCCGGTATACCAACGGCAGTAGCACCTGCTGGGATTTCTTTGAGAACAACTGCGTTTGAGCCAATGCGTGCGCCATCGCCAACCGTAAAACCACCTAGTACTTTTGCGCCTGCGCTGACAACCACGCCTTTGCCAAGAGTGGGATGACGTTTAACGCCTTTGTATAGTGAAGTGCCACCCAAAGTAACGCCCTGATAGATCGTGCAGTCATCGCCGATTTCTGTGGTTTCACCAATGACGATGCCCAGACCGTGATCTAAAAATACTCTGCGACCAATCTTGGCGCCAGGATGTATTTCAATACCAGTAAAAAAACGGGCAAACATCGATAGCACCCGGGCTATCCACTTGAGTCCAAGATTCCATAAAAAATGGGAGACACGGTGAAAGAAAACCGCATGCAAGCCCTGGTAGCACGTAATGACCTCAAGGCGATTTCTGGCTGCAGGGTCTCTTGCAATGATGGAGTCGACTTGGTCGAATAATGAATTAAACATCATTTGATTTTAACGGGATACGCCTATTTTCTCAGGAGCATCTGTTTGGCGATGCCACGTAAGAGATCAATTTCTTCCTTATGCAAGCTGCTCCGAGCGAATAAGGCTTGTAAGCGAGGCATGAGCTTTTTGGGATTGCTGGGGTCTAGGTAGCCAATGGCCTCAAGACCTTTGCGCCAATGATCCAACATGGCCGCAATGGCTGCTGGATCGGCCAACTCGGCTAACTCCTCGCGATTCACCATCATCTCTAGGTCACCAGCCTCCGCGAAGCTCTCTCTCAGTGTGTAGGCGCAGACCATGAGTGCTTGGGCTAGATTAAGTGATGGGTAGTCAGGATTGGCGTCAAGCCAGACCCTATGGGTACATAAGGCCAGATGTTCGTTATCAAGACCCGTTCTTTCGGGCCCAAAGACCATGGCAACCCGCCCATGCTGGGCTGTTGTATTGCGAATGAGCGCGCGGGCTGCTACCCAGTCTAGGGCTGGCGGACCAAATTCTCGATCCCGACTGGTTAGGCCAAGGACAAGCGAGCAACCCTGAACTGTCGATGCTAAAGATTCTGATTCCTGGGAGGACTCTAAGACATTGAGTGCACCACTGGCTAAGGCAATAGCCTCTGATTCTTTGGCAATATCCTTGGTCTTAGGATTTATCAGGCGCAGATCACTAAACCCCATTGTTTTGAGCGCGCGGGCCGCTGAGCCTACATTTCCTGGGTGGCTAGTTTCCACCAGAACCCAGCGTAGCAATTGGTATTTCTCGGTATTCATGGGGGGTTTAGAAGGGTCCAGGAAGGTGCAAAGCGCTAATCGTTTAGAATCAAGGTATTAGCTTCGTATTGTCCTGCAGTTTAGGCAATATTACAGGCTCGTTCTTATTTAATTTGTCCATCAATACTTATGCATCCCATGTTAAATGTGGCCGTTAAAGCTGCCCGTCGTGCTGGAACCGTGATTAACCGAGCTTCTCTGAATCTAGAGCGCTTGCAGGTTGATCGTAAACAACATAATGATTTCGTAACCGAGGTGGACAAGGCCGCAGAAGCGGCCATCATCGAAACGCTGAGTGAAGCCTATCCAACACATGGATTTTTGGCTGAAGAAACTGGCGAACATAATATCGATGCTGAGAACGTCTGGATCATCGATCCATTAGATGGCACTACCAATTTTATTCATGGCTTTCCGCAATATGCGGTATCTATCGCATTGGCCGTCAATGGCACAACACAACAAGCGGTTGTCTATGACCCAACGCGTGATGAGCTATTTACCGCAACCCGTGGAGCGGGCGCGTATTTAGATCGCCGCCGCTTGCGCGTGGCCACTCAAGATCGCCTGGCAAATTCTTTGCTTGGCACGGGCTTTCCCTATCGTGAAGACCAAGATCTTGAAAAATATCTCAAAATCTTTGCGGAGATGACACGTCAGTGCGCTGGTTTGCGTCGCCCAGGTGCTGCGTCTTTGGACTTAGCTTATGTTGCTGCTGGTCGTTACGATGGCTTCTTTGAAAGTGATCTCAAGCCTTGGGATATGGCGGCAGGCGCCTTATTGATTACGGAGTCAGGTGGCTTGATTGGTAACTATCGTGGGGAAGAAGGTTTCCTGAAGAGCGGTGAAGTCATGGCTGCTAATCCAAGAATCTTTGCACAGATGGTGCAATGTTTATCTAAATACTCTCATCAGTAAAAGGGCAAGAAACCGGCTATTTAGGTTTTTACTAGATCAAGATAGCGCACACCCTGACTATCGATCGATAGTGCGCTAGCCCTTGGAGCAGTGCTTTCAGGGTGATCTAAATCCCAGTCAGAAAGTACCCAACGTTGCCAGGTTTGCTCACCTAATTGCTCTTGGTGATGGGCTGGTAAATGAGTGTGGCCGTGGATTAATTTATCCACAAATCGATCCCGCGCCAATGCAGCACAAGCCTCCAAGGTGACATTGGTTCTCGCATTATTTTGTTGGGATGACTTCCTCGCTCCGCGTTGGTATTGACTGTAGCTATTGCTACGAAGGCGATTGGCAATGGAGCGTCGCCAGTGAAGCGGCATGTTCAAGAATACTCTTTGCATCCACGGCTTTCTCACTAGCTTGCGAAACATTTGATAGCCAACATCTGCTGTACAGAGTGAGTCGCCGTGACACACAACATATTGCTCATGGGCGATTTCAATGCAAGAAGGATCTGTTAGTAAGGACATTCCTGTCTTTTTCAGGAAGGCGGGCCCTATTAAGAAATCACGATTGCCGTGAACATAATAGGTTTTGGTTTTGGTGGATAAATTGGCAAGGGCGCGTTGAACCTCTTGCTGGAAGGGTGAGCTTGGGGAAGTGTCATCACCCACCCAATACTCAAATAAATCACCCAGAATAAACACAGCCTGTGCCTTGGGAGCATCTTTTTCACAGAAGTCAAAAAAACGCTGCGCCGTCAAGGGCATTGACGGCGTCAGGTGTATATCGGAGATGAGCAGTGCACTCGAGTATTGCGGGATCATTCCTCGAGAACGGTTGCCTTTTCAATCACCACATCTTCAGTTGGAACATCTTGATGAAAGCCAGAGCTTGCGGTCTTTACTTTACGAATAGTATCAACGACATCCATGCCATCGGTGACTTTGCCAAAGACAGCATAGCCCCAGCCTTGGGCATTCTGTGCAGTGTGATTTAAAAAATCATTGTCATTAACGTTGATAAAGAATTGTGCTGTAGCAGAGTGTGGATCGCTGGTGCGTGCCATCGCTACGGTGTAGCGATCATTCTTCAGACCATTGTTCGCTTCATTTTCAATTTGTTTGCCAGAGGACTTCTCTTTCATGCCAGCAGTCATGCCGCCGCCTTGAATCATGAAGTTATTAATCACGCGGTGAAAGATGGTGCCATCGTAGTGACCGCTCTTCACGTATTCCAAAAAATTGGCAACACTCTTCGGTGCCTTGGCAGAGTCAAGGCTGAGGGTGATGTCACCCTGATTCGTTTTTAACAGTACTTTAGACATTATTTAGATCGACTTTCTGGGGGGTTAGTGGATGGAATTGTTGTTGCTTTATTGGGCTGACTAATGAGCTTCATTAATGCTTTAGCCCGATTGGAGTATTGGCGTTGATTGAGTTGTGCTGATAAGGCGGCCTCTTCATAGGCTTGCGCGCCAAGTCGCACATAGAGTTCACCTAAGTTGGCCGAGGCGATCGCGTAACTTGGCCGCAATTTGAGGGCAAGTTCTAAATAGTCTCTTGCCTCAATCCATTTGTCTTGACTTGCTGCTATGGCCGCCAGATTGTTGTAGGGCTCAGGCAACTCTGGGAATTGTTGGGTTATTTGAATCAAAGTTTTTTTTGCTTGCTCAAGCTCGCGCATTTCAAGTTGCAGGCGGGCTCTTAAAAAACGTAGCTGCACATTTTTTGGCGATTTTTTTAAATACGCATCAATCAGTTTGATGGCCTCCGGAAATTGGCGTGCTTTGACTAACTTTTCAATATCTGAGGGCACTGCATTTTTACTTACAGGATCTGGCTCAATGATCAGGAATGATAAGAATGGCAATGCCACAGTCTCAGATAGCTCTGGATTGAGCGGGTCGTAAGGTGTATCTACCGATGTCCTGGGGGGATCATTGGGGCTGTATCCGCCCAAATAGGGGGTATTGGGCCCACATTTCAATTCTTGGGTGCTTGCTGCCTTCATTTCTGTATCTGCAAGCTGTTGGGCGGGGGTGCTACAGCCCGCGATCAACGCAGCAGTAAATATGGCAGCAAGGATCTTTATCAGAACAGGGTATGGTGCTTGGATGGTTAAGGGCATAGGGGAAAGGGTGTGAAACTGGCTCATTCGATATACTCAGCGCTCAGTCTAACAAATTGGCGCTACTTGCCCCACCTTTATAGCCCTATGCTGCAAATCTATAACACCCTTAGTCGTTCAAAAGAGGTATTTAAGCCCATTGTGCCGGGCAAGGTGAAGATGTATGTCTGCGGCATGACGGTTTATGACTTTTGCCATATTGGCCACGCCAGAGTCATGATTGTGTTTGATATGGTGGTTCGCTGGTTGCGGGCCAGCGGCTATGAAGTTCAGTATGTCCGCAACATCACCGACATTGATGACAAGATTATTAATCGTGCGATTGAAAACGGCGAGCCCATAGCCGCCCTCACCAATCGTTTTATCGATGCTATGCATGCTGACTCTGATGAGTTGGGCCTCATGCACCCCGATCAAGAGCCACGAGCAACCGATTACATTGAGCAGATGCAGGGCATGATTGGCAAGCTCATTGAAAATGAATTGGCATATTCGGTAGATGATGGCGATGTGAATTTTGCAGTGCGCTTGCTTCCCAGATACGGTCAGCTCTCTGGTAAATCCTTGGATGATCTGAATGCCGGTGAACGTGTTGCGATTGTGGGCGGTAAACGGGATCCATTAGATTTTGTCCTTTGGAAAAGTACGAAAGCCGAAGAGCCTGCAGATACTCGCTGGGCATCTCCATGGGGTGAGGGCCGCCCAGGTTGGCACATTGAGTGTTCTGCCATGTCTTGTGACTTGCTTGGCGAACATTTTGATATTCATGGCGGTGGCGCTGACTTGCAGTTTCCTCATCATGAGAATGAAATTGCCCAGAGTGAAGGGGCCTTGTATGGAAAAAATCGCAAAGATGACGATGCCCCCTTCGTCAATTATTGGATGCATAACGGCCATATTCGGGTAAACGAAGAGAAGATGTCAAAGTCATTAGGCAATTTTTTCTTGATTCGGGATGTTCTCAAAAGCTTTGACCCCGAAGTATTGCGTTTTTTTATGCTCAAGGCCCATTACCGCAGCCCAATCAATTACAGCGATGCTCAACTCGAAGAGGCTCGTGCTGGCTTGGGCAGGCTGTATACGGCATTGGCACAAGCAGAAACTCAAACTAGTACCCTTGATCCGCAGAATTCATGGGTACAGCGCTTTGCGCAAGCGATGAATGATGACTTCAATACCCCCGAGGCGATTGCCGTGTTGTTTGATTTGGCCACTGAGGTCAATCGTGCACAGGGCGCTGAGAAGCAAATGCTGGCTGGCACCTTAAAGTCGCTTGGTGCTTCACTCAATTTCTTGCAACGTGACCCAACGGCATTTTTGCAGGCAGACTCAAAACAAGAGGGTGGCTTGAGCGCTGCTCAGATTCAAGAAAAAATTGCTGAGCGAGTTGCATCCAAGCAAGCAAAAGATTTTGCTAAAGCAGATTTGATTCGTAAGACGCTATTAGATCAAGGCGTAGTTCTAGAAGACAAGCCAGGCGGCTTGACAGAATGGCGAAGAGCTTAGTGACTGCAGTAAAAGAAAAATCCATTTTGCAAGAAGTTGCTCCAGAGTATTGGGAGCAAGCTTGTCGCGAGCTCATGAAACAGGATCGCATTCTCAAAAAACTCATTCCCAAATATGGATCTGGTTTTTTAGTTACTCGCGGTGATGCATTCACAACTCTAGCTAGAGCAATCGTAGGACAACAAATTTCGGTAGCTGCTGCGCAAGCTGTTTGGGACAGAGTGGTGATTGCCAGCAAGAAGAAAGTGAACCCCAAAAATATTTTGGCACTCACCGTAGAAGAATTGCGGGCAGCAGGTTTATCGGGGCGTAAAGTTGAGTACATCCGTGATTTGGCCGATCACTTCGACTCAGGGCGCCTGCATGCCAATCAATGGAAAGAGATGGACGATGAGAGCGTCATTAAAGAATTGAGCGCCATTCGGGGAATCGGCCGTTGGACAGCGGAAATGTTCTTGATTTTTAACATGGTTCGCCCAAATATCCTGCCCCTAGATGATGTTGGCTTAATTAAGGCTATTTCCCTGAATTACTTCAGCGGTGAGCCTGTCAGCCGCCATGAGGCCAGGAAAGTTGCAGCCAATTGGGCCCCGTGGCGTACGGTTGCCACTTGGTATATGTGGAGAAGTATCGACCCCATCCCCGTTGAATATTAAAATCAGATGATGAAAACGACTTTCCTGGATTTTGAGCAGCAAATCGCCGAATTAGAAACAAAGATCGAAGAGCTGCGTTTTGTACAAGATGAGTCATCGGTGGATATTTCCGATGAGATCAAAACGCTTTCCGAAAAAAGTCAGCAACTCACCAAAGATGTCTATGCTGCACTAACACCATGGCAGGTATCCCAAGTAGCTCGTCATCCTCAGCGTCCTTACACCTTGGATTACGTCAACGCACTATTCACTGATTTTCATGAACTGCATGGCGATCGTACATTTGCTGATGATCAATCCATCATTGGCGGTTTGGCGCGTCTTGATAACCAGCCGTGTATGGTGATTGGCCATCAAAAAGGCCGCGATACCAAAGAGCGTGCACTGCGCAACTTCGGCATGAGTCGCCCTGAGGGATATCGTAAAGCGATGCGCCTCATGCGTCTTGCGGAAAAGTTTGGCATTCCTGTTTTTACGTTTGTGGATACACCGGGAGCATTTCCTGGTATTGATGCAGAAGAGCGTAATCAATCTGAGGCGATTGGTCGCAATCTCTATGTTCAGGCCGAATTAGAAGTGCCAATCATCGCTACGATTATTGGCGAAGGTGGCTCGGGTGGTGCTCTAGCAATTGCCATGGGTGATGTGGTGCTGATGCTGCAAAACTCTACCTATTCGGTGATCTCCCCAGAGGGATGTGCTTCGATTCTGTGGAAAACTGCGGATAAAGCTCCCGAGGCTGCAGAACAACTAGGCTTGACTGCCCAAAGATTAAAAGCCTTAGGTCTAATCGATAAGATCGTAGCTGAACCTGTGGGCGGCGCTCATCGTGACTATGACACCATGATGGTCAATATGCGTAAATCTCTTAGTGAGTCGATGAAGACCTTTGATGGCATGGAAGTAGAGTCATTGCTTGAACGTCGTCATGAACGCCTAATGAGTTATGGCAAGTTCAAGGAAATCACAGCCAAGCCTTAAGCCGGGTAATCGAATTGCGGTTGCCTTGAGTGGCGGCCTCGATTCGGTTGTGCTGCTCGATACCGTTTGCAAAGCGCACGCAAAAAGCAAATCTGCTGAAATCTATGCTTTTCATATTCATCACGGTTTACAAAAACAGGCTGATGACTGGTTGATCTTTTGCGAGAAGCTCGCCAAAAAATATCAAATCCATTTTGATTTTCGCTTACTCCACTTCAGTAAAGAAGAGGGTAATATCGAAGCGAATGCAAGAGCGGGGCGCTATGAAGCCCTTGAAGATCTCTGCGCGGAATATGACATTAACGACATTTTCTTGGCGCATCACCAAAATGATCAGGCAGAAACAGTGCTGTTGCAGCTGCTGCGTGGTGCTGGTGTTGCAGGCCTGGCAGCCATGCCCGCCAGCCGTAAACTCAAGACTACAGATGGCAAGATTACACTCTGGCGCCCTTTACTGGATCAAAGTAAAAAACAACTTGAGGCTTATGCCAAAAAACATAAGCTCAAGTGGGTTGAAGATCCGAGCAATCAAGATTCTAAATACCGTCGCAATGCCATTCGTAAAACAGTCATTACAGCACTAGAAAAAATTCAGCCCGAAGCCATTGCTAATCTGGCGCGTAGCGCAGCATTGCTTGGTGAAGCGCAGGGTTTGCTTGACCGATTAGCAACCCAAGACGGTAAAACTATTCTTCTGAAGAATGGGGTTCAGCTAAAGCAAGTACTTGAATTAGCAAAAAAGGATTTACCTGCTGCCAATAATGTTTTGAGATATTGGTTGAAGGCAAGCGGGCTGACGATGCCTTCGCAAGAGCGCCTTGCTGGATGGTGGCGCGATCTTGAGGCAGTAAAGGCTGATGCTCAGCTAGAGTGGGTGCATGATGAGAGAGTCATTCGGCTTTGGCGAGGGACTTTGCAAGTCGTAGACGAAACTGCTGGTGAGTGGGTTTTTAAATCTATCCCCAGTTCAAGTAAAACTTTGGGGCTTCCAAGTAAATGGGTCAAAGAGGCTCAGCAAAAGGGCCAGATCACCCAGGTAAATAGGTCTGGATCAGAAAAAATTCAAATCAAAGCTAAGACACCACGCAAAACCCTCAAGAATCTCTTTCAGGAGGGCGATATTCCACCATGGCAGCGGAAGGCGCCGCTCTTGTTCATTAATGGGGATTTGATAGCAGTGGCGGGGGTCGGTCTTAGCTACCCGCATTTGGTTCACACAGGACCTAGGGTGCTGCCTGAGTGGCAACAGAAGGTTTAGCAGGTTTAAAACCCTGTAAAATGAGGCCTTTTTGATCCTCAGGAAATTCATTTCCTGCTACAGATAGTGAAATAGACAGTTTTTATGGCTCTTATCGTTCATAAATATGGTGGCACCTCAATGGGCTCAACAGAGCGCATTGCGAATGTTGCTAAACGCGTTGCTAAATGGATGCGTGCTGGCCACCAAGTGGTTGTCGTGCCTTCAGCCATGTCAGGCGAAACCAATCGCTTGCTTGGTCTAGCAAAAGAAATTAATCCTGATGCAAATCCGCGCGAGCTTGATCAAATTGCATCAACTGGTGAACAAGTCAGCTCTGGCCTACTAGCTTTAGCATTAATGCGAGAAGGTGTGGATGCAGTCAGCTATGCTGGCTGGCAGGTAACAGTTCATACCGATTCTGCTTTTACTAAAGCACGCATTAAAAGTATTGATGACAAGAAAATTCTGAGTGATTTGAACGCTGGTCGAGCAGTAGTGGTCACCGGTTTCCAGGGCGTTGATCCAGAAGGCAATATCACCACATTAGGTCGTGGTGGTTCAGATACCTCTGCAGTCGCTATGGCAGCTGCACTTAAAGCAGATGAGTGTTTAATTTACACCGACGTCGATGGTGTTTATACAACTGACCCTCGAGTTTGTGAAGATGCACGTCGTCTAGACAAGATTACTTTTGAAGAGATGCTAGAAATGGCTAGCTTAGGTTCAAAGGTCTTGCAGATTCGTTCAGTGGAGTTTGCTGGTAAGTACAAAGTTAAAACCCGGGTTCTGTCTTCCTTGACAGACCCATTGATGCCCCTAGACATCGAGATGAAGTCGGGCACCTTGATTACATTTGAAGAGGACAGCACTATGGAAGCCGCAGTTATTTCCGGCATCGCCTTTGCGCGTGATGAAGCGAAGATTACCGTTTTAGGAGTTCCTGATCGCCCAGGTATTGCCTATCAAATTCTGGGACCAATCGCAGATGCGAATATTGATGTTGACATCATTATTCAGAACCAATCCGTTGATGGCAAGACTGACTTTACATTTACCGTGCCACGTGCTGATTATCAAAAAGCATTGGATCTACTCAAGAACACAGTGCAAGCGCATATCGAAGCAAAAGAAATTTCAGGCGACCCGAAGGTTTCTAAAGTTTCAGTGGTTGGTGTGGGCATGCGTTCTCATGTTGGCGTTGCCAGCAAAATGTTCCGAACTTTGTCAGAAGAGGGCATCAATATCCTCATGATCTCCACTAGTGAAATCAAGATTTCTGTAGTGATTGATGAGAAATATATGGAGCTAGCAGTCAGAGCCTTGCATAAGGCATTTGAGCTGGACCAGAAGTAAAACAACAATAAACACAAAAGAGGGACCATAAAACCCCCTTTGCGGCCACAGTAAGACAGTAATCCGTTAAACTGTGGGGCGTTGTAAAGAGTTAGAAATACGGAGACGTGGCCGAGCTGGTCGAAGGCACTCCCCTGCTAAGGGAGCATCGGGGCTAAAACTCTGATCGGAGGTTCGAATCCTCTCGTCTCCGCCAGTACTTTATTCATTGCCACCCATTAAAAAACCACCCTTCACTTGGTGGTTTTTTCATTTCTAGCGTTCAAATCCCTGTTTTAAGCACTTAAATTGAGGTTTTTACTGATATGTTGCATTGCCGCAAATAAATGTTGCAGCACAACATATTCTTTTCTATAATGGCGCATCGCAACAAATTTTGTACCTCTACTTAAATAAAGGAATCGTCATGTTTCAAACTCAATTAAACGATCAAATCGCTCATGCTCAAGCTAAAGCTGTTGAAAACGCTAAACATTTAGCCCAAGTAGCTGTTGAAAGCGCACAAGAATTAGCTGAAATCAACCAAGCTGCTGCTAAAGACGCATTGGCTGCTGCACAAGATGCAAGCACACAATTGTTGGCTATCAAAGATCCACAGCAATTAACTAAATTGGCTCAGCCTGAAGTCGCTCAAGAAGCTGCTAAGTATGCCGCTGCTTATCAAGCTAAAGTGAACACAGTAGTTCGCAATGGCAATAAAGAAGTTGCTCAATTGGTTGACGCTTCGATTGATGATGCACGCGATGATTTGGTAAAGTTTGTTAAAGAAGCTACTAAGTCTGCACCTGCTGGCGCTGAAGCTTTTGTTTCTGCATTCCAAACAGCATTTGATGCTTCAGTTCAACAGTTTGACCAAGTTCGCGCTACTGCAACTGATGCTTTTGCAAACTTTGAGAAGAGTGTTGACGCTGCATTGGCAAATATTCAAGGCCAATACGCTGCTAAACCTGCAAAGAAAGCTGCTGCTAAATTAGCTGCTTAATTCAGTTTTAACTGCTTTGCAAAGGCCGCCTCCGGGCGGCTTTTTCTTTTCTTCCACTCCACAACCCCGCTAATCCCAATATTGGGCCCCTATTTAGGGTTATTCCTATATTACTGAAGTTCACAACTTCTCAACTTCTGTGGTAGAGTATGTTTACTGGGAGAAGAAATGAAGAGACAGGTGCCAAAAACACATCAAGCCTTGGAGTGGGTGGGGAAGGGTTTGAGCGCTGCTCAGGCAGCTCGAAAACTAGAGATTTCAGAATCCAGTGTGTATGCCGCTCTCAGAAAGTCGAAAGCAAAAGATTTGGGCTGTTGCCCAACCTGTGGTCACAAAATAAGGAATTAGGATGAAAAAGTATCTGCTGGTAGTGGCATCTATATCTGTTGCAGCATTTGCGTACGCGAATACGGTTTCTGATTCATCTGCATTAGTAAATCAACAATGCCAAATTTCTGCTGAAGCAGTATCAACATTAAAAGGCTTACGTTACGGGAACACCTCAATTAGAAAGGATGTGTCCACCCTGATTAATGCCCATCTGAAGGCTCCGGAGAATCGTGAAATGGCCCAGAAAGTTCTAAATCTAATGGTTGATGACAAATCCACAGATGTCGCCACGCTTGAAGGCAAGTACTGTTCTTAATGATTTGATCTCCGGACTCTAAGGTGCCATTGATTGCTGAGTGTCCTGATTGTGGCAATGCGCGGTCATTGTTTAATCAGTGTCCGCACTGTGACTCTGATCAGTTGCCAAGTTTAAGTTCCGATACGGTTGAGCTGAATATTAAGCAAGGCAGCCCCTATGTTGAGGAGGCTTTAGAGCAATTAACAGATCAATTGCGTAAATGCATAGAGTTGGGGATTAAAGCCATCGTTCTGATCCATGGTTATGGGTCAAGCGGTGAGGGTGGCTATATTAAAAAGGCGGTTCATCATGCTCTGGAAAGCAATCGCTATTCAGATAGGGTGGATGAATATTTCTTTGGCGAGAATGTGGGATATGGAAGTGTGTCGTATCACACGCTTTTAAAGCGCCGCCCTGGGTTAAAAAGATATCTCAAACGCTTTAAAGAAGGAAATGCTGGTATGACGGTGCTATTACTAGGCTCGTCACAGAGAAGTGCTTAGAATAGAAGCATCTCTACTAGGAGTATTCCTATGACCGCAAAAAAATCTGATATCTCACCACAAGCAGCTACGGTCAGTTCTGACCAGTTAATTGGCGAATTCAAAGCATTGATGTCAGATGCTGAAGCATTGATTCAGGCAACCGAAGGTCATGCGGATGGCGCCATAGGATCTCTCCGCTCAAAAGCTCTTGAAACCATTGCCGGTGCAAAAGAGAGTATCTCTGATTTTGAGGGTGCTCTCACCGACAAAGCAAAAGCGCTTGCGGAAGGTGCAGATGACTTTGTGCATCGGAACCCTTGGGAGGCGGTGGGTGTTGCAGCTGGGCTTGGTTTATTAATTGGCTTGTTTATTCGCCGTCGCTAAGCAGATATGTCCCAAGAAAATTTACTCTCCTCTATTAAGAATCTTGTTTCCACAGGCGCATCTATTGCGCAAACACGACTCGAGTTGATCTCGGTGGATGTGCAAATTGCCAGAAGTAAATTAATCAGTTTGCTAGTGATGATCGTAAGTGCCTTATTTTTCTTATTCTTTGGCCTGGTGATGTTGGCTTTATTGATCGTTATCTACAGTTGGGAATCTGATCGGATGATGGCTCTGGGTTTGCTGACTAGCGCTTTTTTATCGGTTGGACTCATTTTGTCCTTATTGATCATGCAATCATTGCGTACGATGCCCAAGTTATTTGAAGCCTCAATCGCTGAGCTTGCTAAAGATCGAGAGTCACTCTCCAAATGAGAGAGCGATTCAAGGAGCTCGAGCTTCGTCTTCATGAGCTCAAAGCCCAGGCTGATCGTGAGCGTAAAGAATTTAGTGAGCACTTTGAGGCATGGGAGAAGCCACTCTCGTGGGCAGATAAAGGCGTTGATGCTGTGAACTTCTTAAAAAGTAATCCGATACTTTGGACCAGCGCATTTGCTGCGCTTGTGCATTACAAGCCTAAATTAGCCAGCAAGGTGCTTGCTATCGGTTGGGGCGCTGTCAAGCTTCTCAAGAGCGCCAAGAAACTCATCTGAGTTCATCAAATTACTAAACTCAGATGGCCTTAGAAACCGCTAAGCCTTGGCTAAAGAATTATCCAGTAGGCGTCCCACACGAGATTGGGCCGCTGAGTCATACATCCCTGACTGACTTTATCGAGGAATGCTTTGTGCGTTTTGGCAAGCGCAGGGCGGTTGAAGCTATGGGAAAGTTTTTCTCATACAGAGAGCTCGATCGACTCTCTAAAGACTTTGCTTCTTATCTCCAATCTCTCAATTTAGAGAAGGGTGCTCGTGTCGCTTTGATGTACCCCAATGTCATTGAGTATCTTGTTGCCATGATTGGCACTCTGCGTGCTGGTTATGTGGTGGTCAATATCAACCCACTCTACACCGCCCGAGAACTTGAGGCCCAATTGGTCGATAGCGGAGCAACAGTGTTGGTTGCCATGGAGAACTTTGCTCATACCTATCAAACAATCAACCCAATAGAGGGTATACGGCAAGTGATTGTGAGTAGCCCAGGCGAATTAATGGGCCTCAAAGGCCATCTGATCAATTGGGTAGCCAGAGACATTAAAAAACTGATACCAGCTTGGAGTTTTGCCCATATTACTTTCAAAGACGCACTTCAAAGTGGTGGCGAGCATCATTTTCAGAAGCCTTACATTGGTTTAGAAGATATTGCTTTCTTGCAATACACCGGTGGTACGACGGGAACCTCTAAAGGCGCCGTTTTGCTTCATCGTAATATCCTCTCTAATGTGATGCAGATAGAAGCCTGGTTAAATCCTGGCCTCAAGCAAAAGCCAGAACAGCAATTGGTATTTCTGTGCGCATTGCCGATGACCCATATTTTTGCTTTAACAGCTTGTGCCTTGCTCGGTATTGCTAAGGGCGGCTTATTACTTTTGGTTCCCAATCCACGCGATATCACCGGCTTTATCAAAATGCTACTTAAGCATCCTAATATCAATATATTCCCGGGTGTGAATACGCTCTTTCATGCGCTGATTCATCGGCCAGAGTTTAAGAAGGTAAAACTTCCTCAGTTATTAGTCACCATTGGCGGAGGCATGGCAGTGCATAAGAAGACAGCTGACCATTGGCAGGTTCTCACGGGTATACCCATTGCACAGGGCTACGGATTATCAGAAACATCGCCAGTAGTCTGCGTCAATACACCACTAGAAAAGCATTTCACAGGGCACATTGGCATGCCAATACCTAGCACCAATCTTGTCATTCTTGACGATGACGGGGTTGAACTCTCGCATGGCAGCCCTGGGGAGATCTGTATTCAGGGGCCGCAAGTCATGGCAGGTTATTGGAAAAAACCAGAAGAGACAGAGCATTGCATGACAGCCGATGGTTTCTTTAAATCGGGTGATATTGGTTTTATCACCGATGAAGGCTATGTAGAAATTGTTGATCGTAAAAAAGATATGATTGTGGTGGCTGGATTTAAAGTGTTTCCTAATGATGTGGAGGATCACTTAGTCCAAATGGATGGCGTTAGAGAATGCGCAGTCATTGGGGTGCCACACCGTAAGCTTGGAGAAATCGTTAAAGCTTACGTAGTGCGGGACAATCATCACTTAACTGAGGCCGATATCTTGCAATACTGCAAAGAGCATATGGTGAGTTATAAACGCCCTCGGAAAATCGTCTTTATTAACGAGCTTCCTAAATCCAATGTCGGAAAAATTCTACGCCGAGAACTGAGAAATATTTAACAATACGGTAGCAACTAGATACTTAGTTGCGCGGGGTTTTACCAACCATCTTGGCTGCTCTTAAGAAATCAAAGTCAACGCCTTGATCAGCTTGTGTCACAGTATCTAAGAATAGTTTCTTGTATCCACGCTCAGCTGTTGGCGGGGTGATTGGATTCTCTTTGGCGCGCTTAGCCAACTCTTCATCAGAAATTAATAAGCTAATTTCTCGATTCTTGACACTCAAGCGAATGCGATCGCCATTGTGCACATGCGCCAAGGGCCCGCCAATTGCAGATTCAGGAGTAACGTGTAGCACAATCGTTCCAAATGCCGTGCCACTCATACGACCATCCGAGATGCGTACAATATCTTTAACACCAGCACGCGCTAGTTTCATGGGGATAGGGATATAGCCAGCTTCAGGCATACCAGGCGCACCTTTGGGGCCGATATTTTTGAGAACCAAAATGTCATCAGCGGTGACATCTAAGTCGGGGCTATCAATTCTGCTGGCTAGATCCTCGGCATTCTCAAACACCACAGCACGACCTTCATGTTCCATGAGTTTCTCATTGGCGGCAGATTGCTTAATAATCGCGCCACCAGGGGCAAGGTTGCCATGCAGGACGGCAATGCTGCCACGGGGATAGATTGGCCTGTCAAAGGGGCGAACAACATCTTGTTGAAAGCTTGGCGGTGCAGAATCGATTTCTTCGCCAAGTGTTTTGCCAGTCACTGTCATTGCATTGAGTTTTAATTGTGGCTTGAGTTCGCGCAATAAAGTAGCCATACCACCAGCGTCATGGAAATTTTCCATATAGTGATCACCGGAGGGTTTTAAGTCAACTAGCACAGGAGTTTCATTGCCCATTTTGTCAAGGGCATCCAGATCAATCTCAAGACCCATGCGACCAGCAATTGCCGCTAAGTGCACAATGCCATTGGTAGAGCCACCAATTGCCAGCAATACCCGGATTGCATTCTCAAAAGCATCTGCCGTCAGAATCTTGTCGATAGTCAAACCATCTTTAGCCATTTGAACAGCGCAAGTACCAGTTTCTTCTGCCACCCGAATGCGGTCTGCAGTGACAGCCGGCGGAGTAGCGCCACCCGGAACCGTCATGCCTAAAGCTTCAGAGATACAAGCCATCGTGCTGGCAGTACCCATGACAGAGCAAGTGCCTACGCTGGCCACAAGTTGATCATTTACTTCATCTTTTTCAATTTCATCGATTTCACCGGCGCGGAACTTGCCCCAATAGCGGCGACAGTCAGTACACGCGCCGACACGCTCGCTACGATGTGAGCCAGTGAGCATAGAGCCTGTGATCAGCTGAATCGCTGGCAATCCGGCAGAAGCAGCACCCATCATTTGAGCGGGAACCGTTTTGTCGCAGCCACCGATCATCACAACGGCATCCATCGGTTGTGCACGCAACATCTCTTCAGTATCCATAGACATCAGATTGCGCAAATACATGCTGGTTGGAGCAGCAAAGCTCTCATGAATCGAGATTGTCGGAAACTCCATTGGTAAGCCACCAGCGAGCATGACGCCACGCTTTACTGCTTCAATCAGTTGCGGCATATTGCCATGGCAGGGGTTGTATGCACTGCCAGTATTAATGATGCCGATTACAGGGCGATCCAAGGCGCTATTGGTATAGCCTGCACCTTTAATAAATGCCTTACGTAAAAATAAAGAGAAGCCTTTATCGCCATAGCTCGTTAAGCCCTTACGTAAACCTGTTTCAGGCGCTGCTTTAGGATCTGTTGGCTTAGTGCTCATTTTTGTCTCAGTATTGAATGATTTGTATAAATGCTCTGTAAGGGCTAATTGTAGTCATGCAATCATGACCACGCCTACAAGCCGCCGCCCCAGCGGTATTGCCAAGAAATACCCAGCATGTCATAACTTGTATTAGTACGAGAATAGACACCAGTACTGCCGGTGAGGCGAATGGCATTGTGTTTATCAACCGGATAAGAAATCGTGCTGCCAAATCGCCAATTTTCTTGCGAGCCGTTCACCGCCGTGCCATTGACGTAGGTTTGGCCACCAAAGAAGTAGGTGGCATCCGCTGATATCCAAGCGGTATTGGGGAAGTAATAAATTACATGGGTTTCTGTGGAATACACCGGGTTTTGGGAGAGGGTGTTATTGCCCATGTAATTGGCATTGCTCGTATAAATCGATGCCATGCCAGCCAATTCTAAGCGCCATGGACCAACTGCTTTAGAGGCCCCAACGCCCGGCTGAATGACTGTCCGATTGCCACCAACGTTGACCATTTGATCACTGTTGTATTTGCCCCATGGAATGGATGCAGCAAGACTTGCGCCAATAATGAGGTCTTGTTGATAATTCTTAAACTCACTTGCCGCCAAAGCGGGTGCGCCATACAGATTGACGGAGGCCTTAATCATAGGGTCTGAAAGACCTTCGGCAGATGCATTGATCACTTGGCCATTTGCGGTACCTGTGCCAGATAATTCAGCATAAGGAAGCACCAGGGAAAGCCTGCCGGATTGACCTGCAACATCCAGGATATGGGTCAAGCTTATTGCTTCAGTAGTGATTTTGTATGAGCCGCTTTTAGCTTGAGCAATACCGCCCGTAATAAAGTTAATACCAATCGGTGCATTGGAATATGCGCGAGCCTCAATTTCTTGAGCGTGAATACTGCTAGATAAAAGACCTAGAGTAAAAGCCCAAAATAGATTTCTAGAAAATGCGGCCAATGAAAATGACTCAAGTAACTTCAGTAACTTAAGCAACTTAAGAAACGCAAGCAACTTCAAAAAACTATTGACCAACAGAATTTTTTCTACCGAACAAAATGGTGACCGTTGCATTGGTACCTAGGGCCAACTTCATTCCGACTAAGACTAAATAGGGCCAGACAATTAACCAGTAGACAATAGTCATTGCCAGTACTTTCAACGGATTTTTCTGTCCAAACGCCGACATGGAATCAATAAAGTTTTTACCATGCATGAGACCTTCAATACCAGCCTCAATATAGTTCAGGGCTAGAACAACAAAGATGTAAAAAATCGATTCAAGCAAAAGGGATTTGATGATGCCATTGGATTTATTAATATTGATCGGGAAGATCGCTTGCGCAATCAACATAAATTTGGCGCATAAGCCTGCTTTAATTATGGCAATTCCAAATATGCTTAAAGGAATGGGGCGTTCATCTAAAGAGGTGGCACCTAAAAAAGCAAGGGCGCAGAACCAAGCTCCGAAATACAGTGTGAGCGCAAAGGCTTTTTTGGCCTCAGCCAGCATTTTTTCTTTGATGCCTGGTAAATGACCTGTGGTGCTTCCGGGTGTAATCATCAGTTAAGCATTACAGCAAGATTCACCACTAGAGCAAGCAGAGGCAGTCTCTACAGGGGCTGGCTCATGGGTATAGCGGGCAATAAAGGCATGTTTACTCTGCAGCGGTAACTTGATCCAAACAAAGTGACCAGAACCGGGGGCAACATCGATTGGCTCGCCAGCCATATTCCACATGGCATCTAAAACAATGTCTTGGTTGCCTTGAGGTTCGATGATTTCTAGTGTGTCGCCAACTGAGAAGCGGTTTTTGACATCCACTTTGACGCGGCCAGAGGCCGAATCAATATCCAGAGTTTCGCCAACATACAAACTTCTACCAGAAAGAGAGTGGCCTCTCATATAGAGTTGGTATTCCTTATCGTGATGACGCTCATAAAAGCCATCGGTATAACCACGATTCGCAAGACCTTCTAAATTGCCAAGCAAGGTTGTATTAAAGGGTCTGCCTGCGACCGCATCATCAATTGCTGAGCGATAAGCTTGGCATGTACGTGATACGTAATAGGGTGACTTCGTGCGACCTTCAATCTTGAATGAGTCGACACCCATCTTCGTTAATCTCTCGATATGCTCAACAGCGCGCAAGTCTTTAGAGTTCATGATGTAGGTGCCATGCTCATCTTCTTCCATCGGCATTAATTCATCAGGACGACGGGCCTCTTGAAGAAGCACAACGTCACCACTAGTATTTTGCTGCCCTGGTTTGACCTTGTAATCCCAGCGACAGGCATTGGTGCACGCACCTTGATTGGAATCGCGATGAGACATATAGCCAGACAAGAGGCAGCGGCCAGAGTAAGCAATACACAAAGCACCATGAACAAATACTTCGAGTTCCATTTCAGGGCAATCTTGACGCACTTCCTCAATCTCGTCAAAAGAAAGCTCGCGAGACAAAATCACTCGGCTAATTCCAACAGAGCGCCAGAACTTAGCGGAAGCACCGTTGACTGTATTGGCTTGCACTGATAAATGAATCGGCATATCCGGCCATGCTTCTCTAGCCATCATGATCAAACCGGGGTCAGACATGATCAGGGCATCGGGTTTCAAATTCACAACTGGCGACATATCTTTAATGTATGTGCGCGTCTTTGCACCGTGTGGCAGTAAATTTGAAACCAAGTAAAACTTCTTGCCCAAATTATGCGCAGTATCAATACCTTGTTTGAGTACTTCGATCTTGCCGAAGTCGTTATTGCGAACCCGCAAAGAATAGCGAGGCTGGCCGGCATAAATCGCATCCGCTCCGAATTCAAAAGCGGTTTGCAACATCGAAATGCTGCCTGCAGGGGCTAGAAGTTCTGGGGTCTTAGTCATAGCCATTATTTTAAAGCCCTTGGCAGGTTTTGGGTTTTGGCGCAGATGGCTAGTGAAAACACCTAAAAATGAGGATTTCCACTCTTAGGAGAGCCAAGGCAATGCTATATTGGCCAAACAAAATAGACATAAGGGCATCAGCCCAAAAGGAGATGAAGTGAAATTGATAGCACGCACACTAGTAGCGCTAATTTCTTGTTTATGCCTCGGCCAAGCATTTGCCGCTGGAAAGATTCAAATGAACGAGTACATGGTGCCGAGTGACACTCCAGGTATTTCTTTGTACGTGCGCAATAAGCATCTAGCTGGTATGAAGAAATTCACTGCCGAGAAAACCTTGCTTTATGTTCACGGCTCAACCTATCCAGCAGAGACCGCCTTTGACTTATCGCTGGGCGGAACTTCATGGATGGAGTACATGGCGGCAAGAGGTTATGACGTCTGGCTAGTTGATCTTCGAGGCTATGGCAAATCTACTCGTCCTCCTGAGATGGATCAGCCTGCTGACCAAAATGCGCCAATTGTGAGAACAGATACAGCGGTAAAGGATGTATCTAGTGCAGTTGACTACATCCTCAAGAAACGCAATATCAGTAAGATTAATCTCCTTGGCTGGTCTTGGGGTACAACCATCATGGGCAAGTACACCACCGAGAATAACGAGAAGGTCAATAAATTAGTGCTCTATGCGCCACAATGGTTACGTCAAGGCGGAGCGCCATTAACGGATAAAGGCGGCCAATTAGGCGCCTATCGAGTTGCCTCGATGACCGATGCTAAAAATCGCTGGCTCACCGGTGTTCCTGAGAATGCTAAAGCGACTCTGATTCCGCAGGGTTGGTTTGAGAAGTGGGCAGAAGCAACTTTTGATACAGACCCATGGGGAAGAACACAAACGCCAAAAAAACTCAGGGCACCTAACGGTACCGTTCAAGACGCCCGTGAATTCTGGACAGCTGGTATTCCGGTATACGAACCTAAAAATATCCGTGTGCCAGTCATGCTAGTACATGCAGAGTGGGATGCAGACTTGCCCAGCTATATGCTCTATGAGTATTTCACCAAGCTAGAAAATGCCCCATACAAAATCATGTTGCAAATTAGTGAAGGTACTCACACCATCATCATGGAAAAGAACAGAATGTTGATGTTTGCAGGGGTTCAGGAGTTCTTGGATAGCAATTTCAAGCCCGAGAAATAAGGGATTTGCTAAAATTCGAGTAAATTATTTAAGGTTAACAAAATGAAATCAAAATTAGTACTTGCAATTTCAGCTACTCTATTTGCTGGCACCTTAATGGCGCAAAGCACATTTCAGGGGTTTTATGGTCAGGTTGGCGCAGGGTATGAAAAGAATAATCTTGGCAGTACCAATCTATCATTTAATTCCACACCTCTAAATAGTCCTGCAGCTTCTAGTAACAGCGGACAAATTAATTTTGGATTGGGTTACAACCATGCTATCAACAGCTCTTGGTTGTTGGGTCTTGGCGCAGAATACTCAGCCATTTCATCAAAATTTAATGGCGGTGATGTGACTGGTTGCGGGGGATCGTGCCAGACCTATTTTGGATATAAAGTCTCTAACCGGTATTCAATTTTTCTGACCCCAGGCTATGCTTTAGATAAAGAGAGTGTGATTTACGCTAAAGCTGGATATACAAGTGAAAAGGTCCAATCAACCAATTGGCAGAATGGTAACTATGACGCTGATTATGGTTTCGTAACCTCTGCTACGGTTGGCGGTTATATCCTAGGTTTGGGTTACAAGAAAATAATTACTGGTGGCTTATATGGCTTCGGTGAGGCTAACTACTATGGTTATTCCAGTCCGAACTTGGGTGGAAAATATCCTAATGGAACGTTTAGTAACTACACCCCAAGCACAACGGCTTACAACTTGCTCGTTGGTTTAGGTTATAAATTCTAGATTTAATACCTGCGCCCCAAAACAAAAAAGCCCCTAGAGTACTCTAGGGGCTTTGCTTATTTGGCTCCTCGACCTGGGCTCGAACCAGGGACCTACGGATTAACAGTCCGGCGCTCTACCGACTGAGCTATCGAGGAATAAGCCGATATTATAGCAAGATGCGCTCACTACTTCCTACATCCGTACAGATCCCCAGAGTACTGACTATTGCTGGCTCAGACAGCGGCGGTGGGGCGGGCTTGCAGGCTGATCTTAAGGTCATCACCGCTCTTGGGGCTTATGGCATGTCTGTGATCACCGCTATTACGGCTCAAAACACCCTAGGGGTCACACGTATTCAGGATGTGGATCTGAATGTTGTTGAAGCCCAAATTGATGCCGTCTTGTTGGATATCGGGGCGGATATTGTCAAAATTGGAATGCTGGCCAGCCCAGAAATTGTGCAAACGGTAGCCAAAGCATTGCGCCGTCATGACGTTAAAAGGATTGTTCTAGATCCCGTATTGCGTGCCACCTCAGGAGCAAGTCTTGGTGGTGATGACACGGCTCAAGCCATGATTGCGGAACTATTTCCGATGGCAACATTGATTACTCCAAATATGGATGAGGCATCTTTGCTTTTAGGTCGCGATATTCATGGTGCGAATGATTTCAAAAAAGCAGCACAAGAATTGCTGGCGATGGGCCCACAAGCAGTCTTAATTAAAGGGGGGCACCTCGACGCTACGCATACGCAAATCACGGATTTTTTGATGTGGAAAACGATTGAAGATGGACTCGAAGTAATTCAGTCAAAAGAATTCAAACACTATCGGGTCAAAACCCTCAATACCCATGGTACGGGTTGTTCGTTAGCATCTGCAATTGCTACCTACCTGGCTGATCGCCATGATTTGAGTCATGCAGTAGCAAAAGCAATTGCCTTCGTAGAAGCGGGATTAGAGGCGGGGCGCTTCTTAAATATTGGTGAAGGTCCGGGTCCCCTATGGCATATGCACGATTTCTACCCAACAGCTTTGTTGGATGAAAAAGGGAAGTGCTAAACGCTTTTTAGATCGTTGCGGACTACTGCATTAACTCTTGTAAGTACCTTACAGCAGCCTTGGGATCTTTCGCTTGGGTAATGGCTCGCACAACCGCTACGGAGCCAACACCACTTTTAGCCACCGCCCGAATGCTATCTTGATCAATGCCGCCAATGGCGACCAATGGATAGTGACTCATCAGTTTGGCATATTGATACAGGCGTCCTAAACCTTGTGGCGCAGTAGCCATCTTCTTTAAATTGGTTGGGAAGACTGCTCCCATTGCAATATAGCTAGGGCAAAAGCGATCTGCATAAATCATCTCTGCATAACCATGGGTACTCAAGCCTAAACGCAGACCAGATGCACGAATTTCATCCAAATTGGCAGTTGTCATATCTTCTTGACCCAGGTGCACACCATAGGCACCCGCATCGATTGCTTGCTCCCAATAATCATTAATGAAGAGCAGTGTTTTGCTATCTTTAGCTGCCTCGACCGCTTCTCTAATTTGTTTTCTGATGTTGAATTTGTCTTCAGATTTAAAGCGGAGTTGGACAGTCGGAAGTTCAGCATCTACCATGCGCTTTACCCAATCGGCATCAGGCATCACACCATATAAACCTAAGCGCTTTGGGCATTCTGCAAAAGCATTGGGATTCATATTGCGAGTCCACGGCAATAAATCAAAATGCTCTGGTCTATTGGGCCACTTCAGGGCATTAAACCCACCATCACCTTGTGCCATGCGAGACCATGCCTTACCCAATACTTTGGCATCGGATTCAATAAAACCCATATTGATTGCAGCAAGAGCGCCGGCCAGTTCATAGTGATCGGCTGCTGCTTCATTATCGATTCGGGGTGGAGGATGGCTAGGGGTAAATTGCGGCATCGGAATACACAAATCCTCATTGCAATGGGCTGCAATGATTTGATCAGCAAGGTCCCGAATGAGGCTCATATTCTTAGTCTAGTGAATTAACTTTGATGCCAAAAAGGAGTTCCGACTAATGGCGTACTTGCTTGAGCAGATTCTTGCGGCTTCATGGCCCCAGATAAATAAGCGGCCCGCCCTGCATCTACTGCCATGCCAAACGCTTTGGCCATTACGACTGGATCTTCTGCAAGCGCAACTGCCGTATTTAATAGAACCCCGTCAAATCCCCATTCCATCACAGTACAAGCATGGGATGGGAGACCAAGACCCGCATCTACTAGTAGCGGCACTTTCAGGCGGGCACGCAATAGCTTCATGGCATAGGGATTTAAGGGTCCCCGACCAGTTCCTATTGGTGCCGCCCAAGGCATGACTGCCTGGCAACCAACATCGACTAAGCGCTGGCACAAAATTAAATCTTCAGTGCAATAGGGTAATACTTTGAAACCATCTTTAATTAAAGTCTCAGCGGTTTGAACCAAACGCAGAGTGTCTGGCTGCAAGGTGTAGTCATCACCAATCAGTTCCAGCTTAATCCAATTTGTTTCAAAAACCTCGCGTGCCATCTGTGCGGTAGTAATCACTTCTTGTGGGCTATGACAGCCTGCTGTATTTGGCAAGACGGGCACAGCCATCTTTTTAAGAAGATCCCAAAAGCCACTATGCGCCTCAGTAGTTGATGTGCCTTGGCGACGCAAACTCACAGTAATCATTGCTGGATTAGAAGCTTGCACCGCATTCTCTAAAACTTGTGGAGAGGGGTAGCGAGAGGTGCCTAGCAATAAACGGCTAGCAAAGCTCTCACCATAAAGAACCAAAGCGTCAGCACTATTGAGATTATTCGGTAAAGGTACTGTCATGACTCTTTAACCACCTGTCACAGGAGCGATTACCTCAACCTGGTCATTCTCATTCAGAAGAAATTCTCCATGCTTGTTCTTGGGAACAAAATTCAGATTCACGGCCACAGCATAGGGTGGCTTAGCATCAACCAAAGCAAGTACATCAGTGATCATGCTCTGATTAGGAACTTCATACTCCACTTGGTTCACGATTACGCGCATAAGCTAGCCTCTCGATTGCTGGCTTCCTTACTAATGTTCAGGCCTAAGTCTAAAGCGGTATTGCTGTCACCAGACGCTAGAAGCTCTAGAGCGCAATCTAGAATGGCTGGGGCAATCATAAAACCATGGCGATATAAGCCATTGATCATGATCAAATCAGAAAGCCCTTGATCTTTGCGCATTCTAATTTCTGGAAGATTGTTTTTCAGGGTTGGACGGCACTGTGTTGCCATTTCCAGAATACGAGCCTCTGCAAAACCACTGTGAACGGTATAGACGGCACTCAGTAATTCCATGGCCGAACGCACGCTCATCTCGGACAGATCGTCTGATTCGATTTCGGTTGCACCAACCACGTAAATGTCATTTTCTTTGGGGGCAATATAGATTGGATAGCGTGGATGAATCAAGCGGGTAGGGCGCTTGAGTTTGACTTCAGGAGCATATAAGCGCACAACTTCACCGCGTACACCTCGTAAGGTATTGTTACTATTCGCGACCCAAGCATTCTTAGCGCCCGTACCACGACAGTCGATCACCGCTTGGTAAGAATCATTTTTACGCAGATCGTCTGGATTAACTTCGGTATTCCAGTGGCAATGAACCTTCAGATTATTCAACTCAATCAGAAGCGCATCTAAAAGCTGGCGATTATCAAGTTGCCCCTCATTAGGTAAAAACAAGCCTTGTGTGAATCGAGCGGCAACACCAGGCTCAAGATCACGTATTGCTTCATTATTCAGTTTCTGCGGCAGTTGTAGTGACGCGTTATTGCGGCAGTTGCGCTCCAAGTGTGCAGTAAACCGCTCAGCATCACTAGCATCTTGCCGATGCCACAAAATCAATGTGCCATCTTGTTGGATAAATACTGGCGCTGATAATTGGTTGATCAATTCTTTCCAACGCGGCAGACTATGAATGCCCATACGGACAACCGAATCTTCAGTAATAACCGATTCTGCCAGCGGGGCTAGCATGGCTGCAGCAATTCTGGCAGCAGCACCACTCGCATCTGAGTGTCCTTTGTCAAAAAGATCTACTTCAGCACCGCGCTGGGCAAGTGAGACTGCCAGTAAACGGCCCATTAGGCCGCCACCGACAATCGCGTATTTGCTGTGCGAGAAGGATGCGCTATTCACAATCTGCTCAGATGTACTTACTGATAAATTTCGCTGCCACGCTTACGAAACTCTGCCGACATTTCTTCCATGCCTTTTGCTGGATCTGAAGATGCTTCTGCGGTGATCGGAATGACTTTTGCTTTTGGGTTACCATCAGCATCGAGTGTTGCAGCGTAGTCACGCACTTCTTGGGTGATCTTCATCGAGCAGAACTTCGGTCCGCACATGGAGCAAAAGTGAGCGATCTTGGCGCCCTCGGCAGGCAAGGTTGCATCGTGGTATTCACGGGCACGCTCTGGATCCAGACCAAGATTAAATTGGTCTTCCCAGCGGAACTCAAAACGCGCTTTAGACAGAGCATTATCGCGAACTTGTGCGCCAGGCAAACCTTTGGCTAAGTCAGCGCCATGTGCGGCAATCTTATAAGTGATGATGCCCTCACGAACATCTTCCTTATCAGGGAGGCCTAAGTGCTCTTTAGGCGTTACATAGCAAAGCATCGCTGTACCGTACCAACCAATTTGGGCAGCACCAATACCGCTGGTGATGTGATCGTAGCCAGGAGCAATATCGGTGATCAATGGTCCAAGGGTATAGAAAGGGGCTTCTAAGCAATGCTTGAGCTCTTCAGTCATATTTTCTTCAATGCGTTGCATTGGAACGTGACCAGGGCCTTCAATCATGACTTGAACATCATGCTTCCAGGCTTTAGCAGTCAGCTCACCCAAGGTATGGAGTTCACCAAACTGGGCAGCATCATTAGAGTCTGCAATACAGCCTGGCCGTAAACCATCACCTAGACTGAATGACACGTCATAGGCTTTCATGATCTCGCAGATCTCATCAAACTTGGTATACAGGAAGTTTTCTTTGTGATGCGCTAAGCACCACTTCGCCATGATGGATCCACCACGAGACACAATACCGGTGATGCGATCTGCAGTGAGCGGTACGTAGCGCAGCAATACACCTGCATGAATGGTGAAGTAATCCACACCTTGCTCAGCTTGCTCCACCAAAGTATCCCGGAACATTTCCCAGGTGAGATCTTCTGCAATACCGCCAGTTTTGTCTAGGGCTTGATAAATAGGCACGGTACCAATTGGCACTGGTGAGTTGCGAATAATCCACTCACGGGTTTCATGAATATGTTTGCCGGTAGAAAGATCCATGATGGTGTCTGCACCCCAACGAATCGACCACACCATTTTTTCTACCTCCTCATTTATTGAGGAGGTGACTGCAGAGTTACCCAAGTTGCCGTTAATCTTCACACGGAAATTACGACCAATAATCATGGGTTCTAATTCAGGGTGATTGATGTTCGCGGGAATGATCGCTCGACCCGCAGCAATTTCAGAGCGGACAAATTCACCGGTAACGATATCCGGTAGATTGGCACCATAAGACTTACCAGGATGTTGCTTTAGAAGCTGTTTATATGCAGGATCCTTGCGCAGTTGCTCTAGGCCCATAGATTCGCGGAGAGCTACGTATTCCATTTCTGGAGTAACGATCCCTTGGCGAGCGTAATACATCTGACTGACATTGCTGCCGGCTTTAGCAACCCTAGGTGCACTGATATGTGAGAAGCGTAAGTTTTGGGTTGCTTCATCTTGAGAGCGCGCAACGCCATACTCAGAGCTCGGGCCAGCGAGTTGAACGGTGTCCTTACGTTCAGTAATCCAAGTCTCACGCAGTCTTGGCAAACCTTTTTCAAGATTGATCACGATTTCTGGATCGCTATAAGGCCCTGAAGTGTCATAAACAGGTACCGGTGGATTAGGCATCATCTCTTCACCAACACGTGTAGGCAATTGCTCGATCATGCGAATCGGAGCCTTCACATCCGGGCGTGAACCTTGTAGATAGGTCTTTGTAGATGCAGGGTATGCAAATTTTTGACCAAAGTCACGCTCTAAGCTTTTTAAGCTTGGAATTTCATGTTTGGTTTTTTGATTCTCTTTACTCACGTCCATCTCCTCACTGTTTTAGATGGACGAAACCGGGTGTCGGTCTGATGTAACTCCCCACGCCAGCATTACCTGGATCGGGTTCTAGGGTCTTTCTCAGCACCTCTAGGCAGATTCTGCTTTAGAGGGCACCCCTGTTTCATCCTTATTAGGGATTTAACCACGAAATTCAGTTTAGAGGCATGACCTCAATCAAGAGGCTCAAATAGGCCTAGAGGCCGTATTTATTGCGTCGCAAAATGTAGTCAGCCGTTACAAATGCGGCGTCGCTCGTAAATTCATCGGCTAGGATTCGGGCGGCTGCTTCAGCTAGGGATATCTCAATAAAGCCACTGACTTCACCATCATGATTAGTGGGCACAAAGTTATTCGGCAGCTCCAAGTCATAAACATAGAGTTGCTCATCATGAAAGCCGCGACCAGCAATTGGGCGGCGCATATGGATGCGAGCAACTGGTTCAACTTGATCTGCAATATGGGTGGGTACACCAGCCTCTTCCCATAGTTCGCGTTTTGCACAAATCCAAGGTGTCTCATCAGCAGAAATACCGCCTGCAGCAATGTTGTCTAACAGGCCAGGATCGGTAGCCTTTGTTTCACTGCGTCTACCCAACCACAGCAAACCCGATTGTGTATAGCCATTGATATGGGCTGCTGTGCTGCGAAACCCAAAGCTACGAAATGCTGCACGCTCTAAACGAAAGTACTTATGCCCATTTTGATCGATCCAAGCAAAATCTTCGTTGCGCCAACCAGGGATAAAACCACCTGCCCGCATTTTGTCAGCCAGTTTATAAAGGCTGGCAGATAAATCTACAGGGCGAGCTAAGCGGATAGTGAGGCAATCATTTCCAATGGAGATGAGGGGAATAGGCTCTTTTTTAAGAGACTCTTGAAGATACGGGATAAATTCTGGATTTAAGTGGCCAATCACCTGCTCACCCTCAGGGCCTCTAGAAAGATGAATTGGCATAAAGTCGACGGGCGCAGAGCGCGCCGTGTTTTGAAGCATTTCCTCGAGGGCGGCGAGTGTGCTGGTAGATAAGCTGGTCATACATTGGAGTTTAAGGTAACCGACCAGTCTTCGGGTGTTTGTCAATGATTCTTAGCATAAAAGTTTGCAGAGGATAAAAATAAATTTTCATCTGCATGCGCAGCAAATCCAGATGAAGCAGCTGCTAATTATTTAAGCAAGCTAGTTAACTCTATACAAATCTGCGACTTACGAAAACTTTTGTGGATTTATCCACATTGCCTGTGGATAAGTTTTACTAAATTAGTGGTCCCGCCGACAGGAATCGAACCTGTATCCCACGCTTAGGAGGCATGTGCACTATCCATTGTGCTACGGCGAGTGTGTATCAAATATAAAACTGTGCTAGGCGATTGAATACTGAAATTGAAACTGGTTACCAACCACAAAGCGCCCAAACCTGATTGGTAACCGCGACCATCATGTCAGGCGCATAGTACTCTGAAAAAATGAGTAGCAAGCCCAATAGGGCAAAACTATAAAACAGCCATTGCGATAAAGAAAATCTTTTGCTCATGCGTTTGCTGTGCGAGCGATGGCACGCTCTTTAACAGGTAAGTTCACCAAAAATGCAAACACACCAAGTGCGATGGCAATTTCCCAAACGATGAAATATGAGCCGGTGCGATCAAACAGGTATCCACCAAGAAAAGCGCCACAAAAGCTTCCAAGCTGGTGCGAAAAGAACACTAAACCCGATAGCATCGTAAGGTATTTAACGCCAAAGATCTGCGCAACAATGCCGTTTGTGAGTGGGATGGTGGATAACCACAAGAATCCCATGATGGCTGCAAAGATATAAGTGGTCATTGGGCTTAATGGCAGGAGCAAGAAGCCAATAATGGCAATCGATCTGCCCAAATAAATACCAGAGAGTAGATAACGCTTTGGAAAACGTTGACCCAACATGCCTGCGCTATAGGTCCCAAAAATATTAAATAGACCGATGAGTGCAAGAGCTGTAGTCGCTACTGCAGGTGCGCCGACTGCAGGATAGATTGCAGAAAGATCCTTTAAATAAGGCGCTAGATGAACCGCAATAAATACCACCTGAAAGCCGCAAACAAAATAGCCCAGGGTTAGTAAGCGAAAGCTAGGATTAGAAAGAGCTTCTTTTAAAGCCTGTTTGATTGTTTGATCACCTAGATTGTTATTGTGAACAAAGTTTTTCTCACGCAACATAAAAGCAGTTGGAATCATGAGGCTTGCCATCAATGCTAGTAAGAGGAGTGCATCTTGTGATCCAAAGGCACTTAATAAACCTTGCTCGGCTGGAATCATCAGAAATTGACCAAAGGATCCTGCGGCTGCAGCAATACCCATCGCCCAAACGCGTTTATCTGCAGGAACATTGCGACCTAAGATGCCGTAGACCACGCTGTAAGTGGTTGCAGTTTGCGCTAGACCAATCAGCAATCCGCCAGCAACGGTGAAGTTGAAGATATCGGTAGAGACTGCCATGCCGGCTAAACCAAGTGCATACAGTATGCCGCCAGCCACCATAATCTTGAATGCGCCATATCGATCAGCCAGTGCGCCAGTAATGGGCTGAAAGGCACCCCAAATTAAGTTTTGCAAAGCAATAGTGAGGGCAAAGGTTTCTCTACCCCACTCATTGGCCGAGGTGATGGGCAAATTAAATAAGCCGAAGCCATGACGAATGCCCATGGATAGTGTCACCATGAGCCCGCCATAAATAAGGACTTGTTTCATGGTCAGTGATGGCTTGATCGCAGCAATGTTCATGGTTTAAATGACTCCTTTTTGGTGCAGCGTTTTAATTGCATCATCATCTAGTTTCAGGCGCTCATGCAAAATCTCGTCAGTATGTTGTCCCAGCGTGGGGGGCGCCATCCGAACTTCTGTAGGGGTTTTAGAAAGCTTCATTGGGCTAGCTACTAATTTCATATTGCCAACAGTAGGGTGTTGTACGTTCAATTGCACGTTTCGCGAAATGACTTGCTCATTCTCAAACACTTCTTTGAAATCATTAATAGGTCCGCAAGGAACATTGGCTTGTTCCAATAATGCAATCCATTCACCTTTGCTTTTCTTGCGAGTCATTTGCTCAAGCAAGGGAATCAATTGCTTACGATGCTGTACTCGCAGAGGATTATTGAGATACAAGGGATTATTGGCCAAATGGGCTTCACCGCCTACGGTGACGAAATGCCTGAATTGACCATCATTACCGGCAGCCACAATCATCCAGCCATCTGATGTTGGGAAGGTTTGGTAGGGAACGATGATGGGAGAGGCGTTCCCCCAGCGCTTTGGCACTTCACCCGAGGTGAGGTAGGCGCTCGAGACGTTGGCCATTACGGCAATTTGCGTATCGAGCAAAGACATATCAATGTATTGACCTTCGCCAGTGTGGTCGCGATGAATAACTGCCGCCAAGATGGCAGAGGAGGCATACATTCCAGTAAAGATATCGGCAATTGCCACCCCCGATTTTTGTGGGCTGGCACCTTCAAAATCATGGGCTTCACCCGTAACACTCATAAAGCCACCCATGCCTTGGATGATGAAATCGTAACCAGGGCGATGGGCGTAGGGACCAGTTTGACCAAAGCCCGTGATGGAGCAATAGATTAAATCAGGCTTCACTTTTTTGAGGCTCTCATAATCGAGCCCATATTTAGCTAAGTCCCCAACCTTATAGTTTTCGATGACAACATCGGATTCGGCTGCGAGCTTACGAATAATTTCCTGACCTTCGGGTTTGGCAATATCTACCGTGATAGACCGTTTATTGCGGTTAATGCAAATAAAATAGGCAGATTCTTCGGTTTCTTGGCCATTGGCGTCTTTGGCAAATGGAGGTCCCCAATGACGGGTGTCATCTCCGACCCCGGGACGCTCAACTTTGATCACATCGGCGCCCAGGTCGGCCAGGTTCTGGGCACACCAAGGGCCAGCCAGCACTCGGCTAAGATCTAAAACACGAATATGACTTAAGGCTCCCATGCCCTGATTTTGGCATGGATGGCAGGGCAATTCTTGAAAAGTTCGGCTTAGACTTCAGACATGACTACAATTTGCGCGCATGGCTACCCGTAAAACTTCCGAATACAGCGAATCGTCGATTCAGGTCCTAAAAGGCCTAGAACCCGTCCGTCAACGGCCGGGAATGTACACCCGAACCGATAATCCCCTCCACATCATCCAGGAGGTCTTGGATAACGCTTCTGACGAAGCTTTAGGTGGATTTGGTAAGCAAATTATTGTGACGATGCATGCTGACGGCAGTGTGAGCGTGGAGGATGATGGTCGAGGCATTCCAGTGGGTATGCATCCCACTGAAAAACTTCCTGTTGTAGAAATTGTATTTACCCAATTGCACGCTGGCGGCAAGTTCGAAAAAGGGTCTGGTGGTGCATATGCATTCTCGGGTGGCTTGCATGGTGTTGGTGTTTCTGTAACCAATGCGCTATCGAAACGTTTAGAAGTCACCGTTTGGCGTGATGGACAACTCTCTACCTTGACCTTTGCTGATGGCAAAGTGATTGAGAAGCTCAAAACAAAGCCGTCATCTAAAGAAGATAAATCGCATGGCACACGCGTTCGCGCTTGGCCTGATGGCAAGTATTTCGATAGTTCAGCCATTCCAATGGCGGACCTGGTGCGCCTCCTACGCTCAAAGGCAGTGTTGTTGCCTGGTGTGAAGGTGACACTCATTCAAGAAAAATCTGGCGAGAGCCAAACTTGGCAATATGCTCAGGGCCTACGTGGCTACTTGAATGAAGCGATTGCGCAGGCAGGTCATGGCCCAGAAGTGATTCCACCATTTGAAGGTGAGCAATACGCTACCGGCACAGGTGAAGATGATTCCTTTGCCGAAGGTGAGGGGGCTGCTTGGGTTGTTTGCTGGACTGAAGATGGTGCACCAGTTCGCGAGAGCTACGTTAATTTAATTCCGACACCCGCTGGCGGCACGCATGAAAGTGGTTTGCGCGAAGGCCTATTCAATGCTGTTAAAGGCTTTATCGAAATGCATGCTTTGCAGCCGAAAGGCGTTAAGCTCATGCCCGAAGATGTCTTCGCTCGCGCATCTTTTATTTTGTCTGCCAAAGTATTGGATCCTCAATTTCAGGGGCAAATTAAGGAACGCTTAAATTCTCGCGATGCGGTTCGTCTGGTTTCGGGCTATGCAAAGTCTGCATTAGAACTATGGCTCAACCAGCATGTAGATTACGGCCGGAAACTTGCTGACCTGGTGATTAAACAGGCGCAAGCAAGAACAAGAGCTGGTCAAAAAGTGGAGAAGAAGAAGTCATCTGGTGTTGCAGTCCTACCTGGAAAGCTCACCGACTGCGAGAGCCAAGATATCGCCATGAATGAAATCTTTCTCGTTGAGGGTGATTCGGCGGGCGGCTCTGCCAAAATGGGTCGGAACAAAGAATATCAAGCGATCTTGCCATTACGTGGCAAGGTTCTCAATACTTGGGAAGCGGAGCGTGATCGCTTATTTGCCAATAATGAAGTGCATGATATTGCTGTAGCTATCGGCGTAGATCCACATGGCTTAAATGATGACCCTGATTTATCGAACTTGCGTTATGGCAAGGTGTGCATTCTGTCTGATGCTGACGTCGATGGCGCTCACATTCAAGTGCTTTTGCTAACACTGTTCTACAAGCATTTTCCAAAACTCATTGATCTAGGTCATGTGCATATTTCTAGGCCGCCACTCTTCAGGGTGGATGCGCCAGCACGCGGTAAGAAACCAGCGCAAAAGATTTATGCATTAGACGCAAGCGAGTTACAAGCGATTGAAGATAAATTACGCAAAGACGGCGTTAAAGAATCCGCTTGGCAAATCTCCCGCTTTAAGGGCTTAGGTGAGATGAGTGCTGAGCAATTGTGGGATACCACCTTAAACCCCGACACTCGACGCTTATTGCCAGTAACACTGGGCTCTTGGACGGAAGATGAAACGTTTAAAACCATGGATATGTTGATGGGTAAATCCGAATCTGGTGCGAGACGTGATTGGCTGGAAGAGCGCGGCAATGAAGTTGAGGCAGACATTTAATGGCAACGAAGAAAACACCAGGTAAAAATCCAGCTGCAGAGCAGGCGGATTTATTTTCCAATCCAATGAAGGTGGATATCGTAGAAGTAGACGATGCTCCTCAAGTAAGCGCAGCCACAAACAATCCCAAAGGGCCAAACGATCCGCATGATCCAAAGACCATGGATCTCAACGAGGACAATAAAGACAGTTTGACCCTGGCCGTTTACGCAGAGCGTGCTTATCTTGATTACGCAATTAGTGTAGTAAAGGGTCGTGCTCTACCAGAAGTAGCCGATGGGCAGAAGCCAGTACAACGCCGTATTTTGTTCTCCATGAGTGAAATGGGTTTACGTGCTGATGCGAAGCCGGTGAAGAGCGCCCGCGTTGTAGGTGACGTGCTTGGTAAGTTCCACCCCCACGGCGATCAATCTGCTTATGACGCCTTGGTTCGTTTGGCGCAAAGCTTCTCATTGCGCTACCCCCTAATTGATGGTCAAGGTAACTTTGGTTCGCGTGATGGCGACGGCGCTGCTGCAATGCGTTATACAGAAGCACGTTTAACCAAAATCGCTGGCTTGTTATTAAGCGAAATCGATGAAGGTACAGTCGATTTCGCTCCCAACTACGACGGTTCATTTCAGGAGCCCAAGTTACTTCCGGCACGTCTTCCATTTGTTCTTTTAAATGGAGCATCTGGTATTGCCGTTGGTATGGCTACCGAGATTCCTTCACATAATCTACGTGAAGTCGCTAGCGCTGCAATTGCTTTGATGAAGTCTCCAAAGCTCTCTACCGCTGATTTGCTCGGCATCATGCCTGGCCCAGATTACCCGGGCGGAGGACAAATCATTTCCTCTACCGCAGAGATTGCACAGATCTATGAAACTGGTCGTGGCAGCATTAAGGTGCGCGCTCGCTGGTCTGTAGAAGAATTAGCCCGCGGCCAATGGCAGATTGTTGTGAATGAATTGCCGCCGGCAACCTCATCACAGCGCGTGTTGCAAGAGATCGAAGAAATCACCAATCCAAAAGTCAAGGTTGGAAAAAAAACGCTAACGCCAGAGCAAAACAATCTGAAGTCCACCATTCTTAATGTATTGGATGGTGTACGTGATGAATCGAGTAAGGACGCTGCAGTGCGTTTGGTATTCGAGCCTAAGAGTAAAAATATTGACGTTAATGAGTTCGTTAATCTTTTGTTGGCCCATACCTCACTAGAGTCCAATGCGCCAATGAACTTGGTGATGATCGGCAATGATGGTCGTCCTCGTCAAAAAGGGCTGAAAGAGATTTTGACGGAGTGGGTTGAGTTTAGAGTTGCCACAGTGACTCGCCGAACTCAGTATCGCTTGGGCAAGGTGAAAGATCGGATGCACATATTGGAAGGGCGCTTAACCGTTCTTCTCAATATAGACAAGGTCATTAAGATTATTCGCAATAGCGATGAACCGAAAGCTGACCTGATCAAAGAGTTCAAACTCTCAGACCGTCAGGCTGAAGATATTCTCGATATTCGTTTGCGCCAGTTAGCGCGACTTGAAGGGATCAAGATTGAGCAAGAGCTTAAAGCACTGAAAGTGGAGCGTGATGACTTAGAAGGCTTGCTACAAAGTGATGCAAGCCTCCGTAAGCGCATCATCAAGGAGATTGAGTCTGATATGAAGGACTTCGGTGATGATCGCCGAACCTTTATTCAGGAGGATAAACGTGCTGTCGCAGAAACCAAAGTGATTGATGAGCCGGTTACGGTGATCGTTTCCCAAAAAGGTTGGGTGCGTGTACGTCAAGGTCATGAGCATGATCCAACTCAATTTGGCTTTAAGGCAGGTGATGCCATATATGACACCTTTGAGGTTCGTACAGTTGATGTGATGCAAGGCTTTGGTAGTGATGGCCGTGTCTATACGGTGCCCGTGAGCGAATTACCTGGTGCACGCGGCGACGGTTCGCCATTAACCAGCTTTGTGAATTTGGCCCCTGGCTCACAAATGGTTGCTTACTACGCTGGCCAGCCAGATGATTTAGTGCTGCTGTCCACTAAAGCGGGTTATGGTTTCTTGGCTAACGTTTCTGATATGAGTACCCGCAATAAGGCTGGTAAATCTTTTGTGAGCATTGATGCCAAAGTTCCGGGTGATGCTCCATTGGGGGCGGTAAAAGTGAAGATGGGTATGAAGCAAGTTGCTTGCTTATCGCAGGCCTCTAAATTATTGGTATTCCCATTGGATGAACTCAAGCGTTTGCCAACAGGCGGTAAGGGCGTGATCCTGATGGGCTTGGATGATAAAGAGTTCTTAGCGTCTGCAATTGCTGTTGGTCCTGATGGCGCTACTTATGCTGGCGCTGGTCGAGCAGGAAAGCCAACAGAACTCAATCTAGATGCAAAGACGCTCAAATCGTTTGCGGGCAATCGCGCACGCAAGGGTCACTTTGTCGAGCCACGCCTGAAAGATGGCAAGCTGAAAGCGAATTAGGCACACTAGCCCAATTGGTTTTTCTTGGGAACGCTGATGCCGTATTTAACGGCAATTACCTCCGCCAGAATCGACACTGCGATTTCTGGTGGGGTGAGAGCCCCAATATAAAGCCCTACTGGACCATGCAGCCTATTGACTTGTTCTCGGTTGAGATCAAACTCTAGAAGTCGTTCTTTGCGCTTTTGTGTATTCTTGCGACTTCCCAATGCGCCAACATAAAAGGCAGGGGATCTCAAAGCTTCCATCAGCGCCATGTCATCAAGTTTGGGGTCATGCGTGAGGGCTACAACTGCAGTATGTGGATCAACACCAATCTCCAGCAATACATCATCAGGCATGCCTTTGTGGAAAATAAGATCGTCACGATTTAGGCCTTCTGCATATTCTTCGCGAGGGTCGACCACAATGACTTCAAAGTCAGAAGCGAGTGCAAAGTCCGCCGTATAGAGCGATAGTTGGCCAGCGCCAATGATCACCATGCGCCACCGTGGTCCGTAAGTGGTTTGCATCTCTTGATCGTTGCAAACAAATTCATCATGGCGAGATCCGCTACTTAAGCTCGATTTGCCAGTACTGAGATTGACTGTACGGCGACTAATTTGGTGGGAGGAGATTTGCTCTAGGAGCTGTTCCAAAATTGTGAGCTCTGGTTTGGGCTCAACCAGCAGTCTCAAAGTTCCTCCGCATGGCAGACCAAAGCGCGCAGCTTCTTGCTGGCTAACGCCATAGACCACCATTTCAGGGGTGTTGCGCGTCAGAATTTCCGTTTGTACACGGCGAATTAAGTCATCCTCGACACAGCCACCAGATACCGAACCTGCTACCTGACCATCGTCCCGAATGGCAAGCCATGATCCAATAGGTCGTGGGGCCGACCCCCAAGTTTGCACTACCGTAGCAATAGCTACTGAGTGGCCAGCTTTAAGCCAGCTGACGGCAGAGCGGAGGACGCTTAAATCGGTGCTATTCATGCTATGTGCTGTCTTTATTGTTTATTTTTTTAGTTTCCTATTTATTATCACTCTAATGACATCTTTCGGTTTGCAATCTAGTTCATCAAATCTTCGTTTGGCGGTACTGTTGCTTGCCGCAGGTGAGGGTAGTCGCTTGGGTTCCATACCAAAAGCACTGCTACAAAAGGATTCTCAAAGCCTCTTAAGTCGTTTTTGCCAATCAATCAAAACATTTGCCGTAATTGAATTAGTGGTTGTAACTGGTTTTCATGCGCAACCCATTGAATCCGAGTTGGCTGAAATACAAAAGAAATTCGATTTACCTATAAAGTGCGTCCGTAATCCCCATCCAGAATTGGGGCAAGCATCTTCGGTGCGTCTAGGTCTCGAATCTCTATCAACCAACTACGAGGTGTTATTGGTGGCTTTATGCGATCAACCTCTTATAGGCGCTGCTGAAATTGATGCATTACTTGAACAATTTGAGCAACGTGCGCAGCAAATAGAAGTTGTTTTGCCAATGGTGGGTCAGCAGCGCGGCAATCCCGTGGTGTTTTCACATGGGGTGATTGCGGATATCTTGGCGATACCAAATATGGTGTGTAGATCTTATATGGATCAGCATCCAGCGCTAGTGCAAGCCTTCACAACAGAAAATCCAGCGTACATTGCTGATGTCGATACCGATGCCGACATCAGCAGGTTTGCTTTACAGCGCCCTTAGGCTTCAATTTCAGCGATTAATTCAATTTCAACGCAAGCGCCCAGAGGGATTTGCGCTACGCCAAAAGCACTTCGGGCATGTTTCCCAGCATCACCAAACACTTCAACAAGTAATTCTGAGCAACCATTAATCACCAAATGATGCTCTGTGTATTGATCTGTGGAGTTCACCAAGCCCATGACTTTTACAATCCGCTTGACTTTACCGAGTGAGCCTAAATGATTTTGCAAGGTTGCGATGAGATCAATTGCGATCGATCTTGCTGCAGCTTTTCCAGCCTCAGTATCCATGTCTTTGCCTAACTTGCCTGCCCAAGGCTTGCCGTCTTTCTTGGCAATATGACCTGACAAGAAAACGGTATTACCGGTAGTAGCGGCCATGACGTAAGCAGCGGCAGGGGGTCCCGCTGGGGGTAACTCAATCCCAAGGGATTTGAGGCGATCAAGGTATGTGTTGCTCATGATTGTGAATCCATATTAAGTACAAGTTGAATCTTACTGGGAAGCACTTTCACCTTGCTTTTTTCAGTGCTTTTATTGATTCTCGGGGTCAAATCCGCCAAACAATGACCCAAAGAGCGTCTCTCCGCTATACTCTCCCAAATTGATTTAAATCAAACTTATTAATACTGATTTCTATGAAAAAACTAACAATTCTTCCTCAAATGCTTGTTGCTGCTGGTTTGGCTCTAATGGGTTTGACTGCCCAGGCAGACGAAGTAAAAGGTAGCGCTGCCGCTGGAAATGCCAAGGTATGGCTTTGCGTTGGCTGTCACTCAATTCCTGACTACCGTGCGGACTACCCATTGGTCTATAAGGTTCCAATGTTAGGCGGTCAAAATGCCGGCTATATCGCTAGCGCCTTAGCGGCTTACAAGAAGGGTGAACGAAAGCATCCAACAATGCGCGCCATTGCAGGTAGCCTTTCTGATCAAGATATGGCTGACCTTGGCGAATACTATGCTGCGCAAACAGCCAGCTCACCTAACAACCCATTGAAGTGATAGAGGCACGTTTATGAAATTTGCACTAATTACCGCAGTTTTACTATCGAGTATTGGCCTTGTTAACGTATCCAATGCTGCTAGCGTTGATAAAGGTCAGGCACTAGTTGAGAAAGCCAATTGTGCTTCTTGCCACGGCGCTGGCCTGAATGCCCCAATCTTGCCGGTTTATCCTAAACTGGCCGGTCAGTATCCTGACTACCTTTACTATGCCTTGAAGGCGTACAAAGTAGGTAATGGCAATCCACAATATGGTCGTAATAATGCGGTTATGGGTTCACAAGTTCAAGTATTCTCCGATGCAGATCTGCAAGATATTGCTGCTTACATTGCATCCTTACCAGGAAACTTTGTAGTCAAGAAGTAAATTCCCTGGGCTGTAGATAAAGCAAAGGCTTAGATTAATATTCTAAGCCTTTGTTATTTATAGGTATTTTATCTTACCTAAGTGCTTCCAGGCCTCTAGAGAAGTGCTTTCTCATAGCGGCTTCTGCAGCCAATTCATCTCGCTTGAGAATTGCCTGCAGGATTTCTCGATGCTCAAGGAGGGATGCTTGTAGTCTTCCTGTGCTCGTCAAAGAATCTTTTCGATGCAATTTGAGTACTTTCCTTAAATCAGCAATAACGCCATTCATCCACCGATTGCCGGCAATTTCCTGGATTAACTCATGAAATTTGCCATTAATTTCAAAGAATTGCTCAATATCTCGGTCTGCAGCGGCTTTTTCTAGTCGGTGGTGTAGGTGGTCGAGTTGATTTAGCTCATCCTCAGTTGCTTTTGTGGCGGATTCTTTTGCGGCCTGGCTCTCTAATAGCGATAACACCGTGAAAATTTGCTCTAAATCACCCCGATTGACTTCAGTCACGTAGGCGCCTCTGCGCATCTTGATGGTTATGAGGCCCTCAGAAGCCAATACTTTGATTGCTTCTCGCATCGGCGTCCTGCTAATTCCGTACTGCTCAGCCAGAGATTGTTCGTCCAGCCAGCTCCCTGGAGGAAATTGTTTGCTAAATATCTGCTCACGCAGCCGATCAGCTACATCCTCGTACAAGGGTCTGTTATTCAATTTTGTATTCATAATTATGAATACATGATAACTAGACAAATTCCAAATAGTCAAGCAGAATTGTAGAAGTTAGATGCAATGCAATAAAACTACCAGGAGTGCTTTGTGAGTTCAGACAATAAAAGTTCATCAACAAGTTCATGGCCGGAAGTTCCAGAAACTAATTTGGACGCCTGGAAAAAGTCTGCACAGAAATCCGCGCCAAATGGCAATGTGGGCAAACTGGGCTGGAATACGCCTGATGGCATTCAGCTGAAAGCACTCTATACCTCTGCTGACACCGAGGGATTGAGTTACACCAATACCTTGCCAGGTTTTGAACCTTTTGTTAGAGGCCCACAAGCAACGATGTATTCAGTTCGTCCATGGACCATACGTCAATATGCCGGCTTTTCTACTGCTCAAGAATCCAATGCGTTCTATCGGAAAGCATTGGCTGCGGGCGGACAAGGTGTATCCGTTGCCTTTGACTTGGCCACCCATCGTGGCTATGACTCTGATCATCCTCGTGTCACTGGTGATGTTGGTAAAGCTGGCGTTGCGATTGATTCTGTAGAAGATATGAAGATCTTGTTTGATGGCATTCCATTGGATAAGGTGTCTGTTTCTATGACTATGAATGGTGCCGTTTTGCCGGTATTGGCTGGCTATATTGTTGCTGGTGAGGAGCAAGGCGTAAAGCAGGAACAGTTATCGGGCACGATTCAGAACGACATACTCAAAGAGTTCATGGTGCGCAATACCTATATTTATCCGCCAGAGCCATCGATGCGAATTATTGGCGACATTATTGAATACACCGCTAAGCACATGCCGAAATTCAACTCGATTTCGATTTCGGGTTATCACATGCAAGAAGCTGGCGCAAATCAAGTTTTGGAGCTGGCCTTTACATTGGCCGATGGAAAAGAGTACGTCAAAACAGCGCTTGCAAAAGGATTGGATGTGGACGGCTTTGCGGGCCGCTTGTCCTTCTTCTTTGCAATTGGCATGAACTTCTATTTAGAGGTCGCCAAATTACGCGCTGCAAGGTTGTTGTGGTGGCGCATCATGAAGTCTTTCGAGCCGAAAAATCCAAAGTCTTTGATGTTGCGTACCCATTGTCAAACATCGGGCTGGTCTTTAACAGAGCAGGACCCCTATAACAACGTTGTGAGAACAACTGTTGAAGCTATGGCAGCTGTATTCGGTGGCACCCAATCCCTCCACACGAACTCATTTGATGAGGCAATTGCCTTGCCTTCAGAGTTTTCAAGTCGAATAGCACGGAATACTCAGTTGATTCTTCAAGAAGAGACCCACATCACTAGCGTGATTGACCCTTGGGCAGGTTCTTACATGATGGAGAGCCTCACGCAAGAGATGGCAGATAAGGCCTGGGAAATTATTCAAGAAGTCGATGCCATGGGTGGAATGACCAAGGCCGTAGAAAGTGGTTGGGCTAAATTAAAGATTGAGGCATCGGCCGCTGAGAAGCAAGCCAAGATTGACTCTGGCTCCGATGTGATTGTTGGTGTCAATAAATATAAGCTTGAAAAAGAAGATCTCGTGGATGTTTTGGTGATTGACAACGATCGCGTTCGAGATGGTCAGGTTGCGCTTCTGAAAGATATTAGAGCAAAGCGCGACAGTAAAAAAGTAGAGGCCGCATTAGAAGCATTAACCAAAGCTGCTGAGGACAACACCGGAAACTTGTTGGAATTGGCAGTGAATGCAATACGTTTACGCGCTACGGTTGGTGAAGTATCTGATGCATTGGAAAAGGTTTACGGGCGCCATCGCGCCGATACTCAAAAGGTGACCGGTGTGTATGCAGCTGCCTATGACTCAGCCGAGGGCTGGGAAAAACTCAAACTAGAAATCGCTGACTTTGCCAAAGATTTTGGCCGACGTCCACGCGTGATGATCGCTAAGCTTGGTCAAGATGGTCATGATCGTGGCGCCAAGGTTGTGGCTACAGCCTATGCAGACTTGGGCTTTGATGTGGATATCGGCCCGCTGTTCCAAACCCCCGAAGAGTGCGCACGTCAGGCTATTGAAAACGACGTTCATGCTTTGGGTGTTTCAACGCTAGCAGCAGGTCATAAGACATTGGTTCCGGCCATCATTGAGGAACTAAAAAAACAAGGCTCAGATGACATCATCGTCTTTGTGGGCGGCGTGATCCCTAGGCAAGATTACGAGTTTCTTTACGAGGCAGGCGTGAAAGGTATTTATGGACCAGGCACCCCAATCCCAGCTTCGGCTAAGGATGTGCTTGAGCAAATTCGTAAATCAATAAAACCAGCTTAGCCTGGATTAGAGAACATGCTCGAAGCTGCCGATCAAACTTTAGTGAGCGACCTCACTGGTATTCCGTCGCTAAAACAGCGACGTGCATTAGCGAAGATCATTACCTTGCTTGAGTCTACACGCTTAGATCATCGTAAACGTGCTGATGAAGTACTCAATACACTCCTGCCAAAGACTGGAAAATCATTTCGTTTAGGGATCTCTGGAGTGCCTGGGGTAGGTAAGTCTACGCTGATTGAAACTCTCGGTTTGTATCTGATTGAAAAAGGTCATCGCGTTGCTGTGATGGCGATTGATCCTTCTTCGAGTTTATCTGGCGGATCTATTCTGGGCGATAAAACCCGCATGGAGCGCCTCTCAGTTTTAGAAGGCGCCTTCATTAGACCAAGCCCATCCTCCGGAACGCTAGGCGGTGTTGCCGAGAAAACCCGTGAAGCCATGTTAGTAGCGGAGGCAGCCGGGTTTGATGTCATCATTGTCGAGACTGTCGGTGTTGGGCAAAGTGAAATTGCTGTGTCTGGCATGACAGATATGTTCTTGCTATTGCAGTTGCCAAATGCTGGAGACGATCTTCAGGCAATCAAAAAAGGCGTCATGGAAATTGCGGATCTCATTGCTATTAATAAAGTTGATATTGATCCTGATGCAGCTACGCGTGCGCAACTATTTATTACTAGTTCTTTGCGTTTACTAGGTTTTCAAGGAAATCCTGATCATGCTTCCCATGATCAAGAGTTTTGGCATCCAACCGTCATTACCTTAAGCGCCCTCGAGGGTAAGGGCATTCCTGAGTTATGGGAAAAAGTTTCTCAATTTCAAAAACTGCAAAGGGCAAACGGCAAATTTGAGAGCCGTCGCAAGCGACAGGCAGGTGCATGGATGTGGGATCGTATCGATGCTGGTCTAAAAACCGCTTTCCGAAATAATCAAGCAGTGCAAGAGCTATTGCCAATTTTAAGTGCACAAGTAAATCAAGGAACTATGGCAGCTTCAGTTGCGGCAAGACGCTTATTAGAGTCCATGGGGCATGAATTTTTCTAAGGAGCAGGAAATGAAGGAAATCATTCAACAGCTGGAAGCGAAGCGCGAGCTTGCCCGATTGGGTGGTGGGCAAAAGCGTATTCAGGCTCAGCATGCGAAGGGCAAATTAACAGCCCGTGAGCGTATTGAATTATTGCTGGATGCCGGCACTTTTGAAGAGTGGGATATGTTCGTGGAACATCGCTGCCATGACTTTGGAATGGCCGATCAAACAGTGCCAGGTGATGGCGTAGTTACCGGTTATGGAATGATTAATGGCCGCTTGGTGTTTGTATTTTCACAAGATTTCACTGTATTAGGCGGATCTTTATCTGAAGCACATGCAGAAAAAATTTGCAAAATCATGGATCAGGCCCTGAAGGTTGGTGCGCCTGTGATTGGCTTAAATGACTCTGGCGGCGCACGTATTCAGGAAGGCGTTGCTTCCTTAGGCGGCTATGCAGAAATCTTTCAGCGTAACGTTACTGCTTCAGGTGTGATTCCACAGATCTCTTTGATCATGGGGCCATCCGCTGGTGGTGCCGTATATTCACCGGCGTTGACCGACTTCATCTTCATGGTTAAAGACAGTTCTTATATGTTTGTCACTGGTCCAGAAGTTGTCAAGACTGTTACTCATGAGGACGTCACCTCTGAAGAATTAGGTGGTGCTGTAACGCATTCAACCGTGTCAGGAGTCTGCGACTTGGCATTTGATAATGATGTTGAAGCAATCATGATGCTGCGTCGTTTCTTTAATTATTTGCCGCTCTCTAACCGCGAAAAACCACCGCTAATTAAAGGTGCAAACCGCAATGAAGAGTTTGATTTCTCCTTGGATACCTTGGTGCCCTCTAATCCAAATCAACCATATGATATGAAAGAGTTGATTGAGAAGATTGCCGATGATGGCGAGTTCTTCGAATTACAGCCTGACTACGCTAAAAATATTGTGATTGGTTTTGCGCGTATGGAAGGACGTTCAATTGGTATCGTAGCAAACCAACCATTAGTTTTGGCTGGCTGTTTGGATATTAAAGCCTCCATTAAGGCTGCACGTTTCGTTCGTTTCTGTGATGCCTTTAATATTCCAGTGGTGACCTTAGTAGATGTTCCAGGCTTCATGCCAGGTACTGCACAAGAGTACGGCGGCATTATTAAGCATGGGGCTAAATTACTCTATGCCTACGCTGATTGCACTGTGCCTAAAGTGACATTGATTACTCGCAAAGCCTACGGCGGAGCCTATGATGTGATGGCCTCAAAGCATTTACGTGGTGACGTGAACTTTGCATGGCCATCCGCAGAAATTGCGGTGATGGGTCCAAAGGGTGCTGTTGAGATTATCTTCCGTGAAGAAAAATCTGATCCCGAGAAGATTGCAGCCCGTGAAGCAGAGTACAAATCGAAGTTTGCAAACCCATTTGTTGCTGGGCGTCGTGGTTATATCGATGACGTCATTTTGCCTCATGAAACGCGCAAACGTATTGCCCGTTCTCTGGCGATGCTGAAAGATAAAGACTTGAAGAATCCTGCCCGTAAACACGGCAATATTCCTCTGTAAGGGCGCCAACAAATCATGACTACGAAAATGTTTAAGAAAATTTTGATTGCAAATCGCGGCGAGATTGCTTGTCGCGTTATGAGTACCGCCAAGAAAATGGGTATTAAGACGGTGGCCGTCTATTCAGAAGCAGACAAAGAAGCGCGTCACGTGCAGCTAGCAGATGAGGCGATATGTATTGGGCCTGCGCCTTCTAGAGAATCTTATTTGCTAATGGATCGGATCATCCAGGCTTGTAAAGATACGGGTGCTGAAGCAGTTCATCCTGGGTATGGTTTTTTATCTGAGAACGAACAGTTCGCCAGACGTTGCGAAGAGGAGGGTATTGTCTTCATCGGCCCGAAATACCAATCCATTGCTGCAATGGGTGACAAGATTGCCTCCAAGAAATTGGCATTAGAGGCCAAGGTCAACACAATCCCGGGCCACAACGAGGCAATCGCAACAACTGAAGAAGCAGTCAAAATCGCTCATGGTATTGGCTACCCAGTGATGATTAAGGCTTCTGCTGGAGGCGGTGGCAAGGGTCTGCGAGTAGCATTTAATGATAAAGAGGCGGCCGAAGGTTTTGCTGCATGCAAGACCGAGGCAATGAATAGCTTTGGTGATGATCGTATCTTTATTGAGAAGTTTGTTGAAGGCCCGCGCCATATTGAGATTCAGATATTGGGTGATTCGCATGGCAACGTGGTGTATCTAAATGAGCGAGATTGTTCGATTCAGCGTCGTCACCAGAAGGTGATCGAGGAAGCGCCATCACCCTTTATCGATCCTGCAACTCGTAAGGCTATGGGTGACCAAGCTGTTGCTTTGGCTAAAGCAGTGAACTATCAATCTGCCGGTACTGTCGAGTTTGTGGTGGGCAAAGATAAGTCTTTCTACTTTTTGGAGATGAACACGCGCCTACAAGTCGAGCATCCGGTAACCGAGTCGATCACAGGTCTTGACCTCGTTGAGCAAATGATACGTGTAGCTGCCGGCGAAAAGCTCGCTTTTAAGCAAGCGGATGTGAAGTTGGATGGTTGGTCAATAGAATGCCGTATCAATGCTGATGATCCATTTCGCAATTTCTTACCTTCGACTGGACGTTTAGTTAAGTATCGCCCACCAGAAGCCATCAATGGCGTACGCGTCGATACAGGCGTATATGAGGGCGGTGAGATTCCGATGTATTACGACTCCATGATTGCCAAATTGATTGTGCATGGCAGGGATCGCACTGAGGCTATAGAAAAAATGCGTGCTGCCTTAAATGATTTCGTCATTCGGGGCATCCATTCTAATATTCCTTTTCAGGCAGCACTGTTGCAGCATCCCCGTTTTGTGAATGGTGATTTCACAACGGGCTTTATTGCAGAGGAATATCCAGAAGGATTTAAAAAAGACTCCGTACAACCAACTGATCCGAAGCGCCTTGCAGCACTGGCTGCCTTTATGCGCTATCGCTACCTAGAGCACATCAAAATGATTGACGGTCAACTAGCTGGCCATGAAATGATCATAGCGAAAAAGTTTGTTGTGGTTACGGGTATCAAAGCCGGCTCGATGAATGATCCAGTTGAGCTGCCTATTCGCGTCGAGTTAAAGGATGGAATTTACTCTGTCTATATCGATGAGGCCGATGAAGTAAGTCGTTACGATATCGTTAGTGATTGGCGCCCAGGACAAATTTGTCTGAACGCTACCATTAATGGCAGCCATAAAATTACTGCACAAGTAGAGCGCCGTGGTGTGAAATATATTTTGGTGCTTGATGGTGTACATTTTGAATGTATGGTCCTGAGCCCCTTAGGTGCAGAGCTCCAGCGCCGGATGCCAGTGAAACTGCCACCGGATACATCGAAGTTGGTGATGTCGCCCATGCCTGGTCTTTTGACAAAGATTGCTGTCAAGGTCGGCGAGACAGTAACGGCGGGTCAAAAACTCGCATCAATCGAGGCCATGAAAATGGAAAATACACTTTCAGCCATGCAAGATGGTGTAGTAGCAGAGATTTGCGCTAACGAGGGCGATAGCTTGGCAGTTGATCAACTCATCATTCGCTTCGCATAAGGAAAAAAGATGTCTGCTAAGCCATTTAAAATTTTAGGCATCCAGCAAATTGCTATTGGTGGCGAGAATAAAGACCGCCTAAAGAAATTATGGGTTGATCTGTTGGGCTTTGAATATAAGAGTACTTTTGTCTCTGAGCGTGAAAACGTGGATGAGGATATTTGTGCAATTGGCAAAGGTGCGTATGAGGTTGAAGTTGATTTGATGCAACCTTTTGATATTGAAAAGAAGCCGGCAGTACATCAAACCCCCTTAAATCACATTGGTTTATGGGTGGATGACCTGCCTAAAGCAGTTGAATGGCTATCTGCTAATGGTCTACGTTTTGCCCCAGGCGGTATTCGCAAGGGAGCGGCTGGCTTTGACATCACTTTTGTCCACCCCAAAGGTAATGAGGAGTTCCCGATTAGTGGCGAAGGGGTCTTAATTGAGCTTGTACAGGCGCCGGCTGAAGTGATTGCAGAATTGGGTTCATAATTTCATTTTTAAAGCACAGTAAACGAGTTCAAATTGGCCCGCATTCTAGCCATCGACACCTCAACAGCTTGGTGTTCGGTGGCTTTATCTTTAGGTGATCAAGCACCAATAGTCCGACATGAGTTGGTATCGGCTGGCGCTAGCCAACTGGTTTTACCTTGGGTTGAGGATCTGCTGGATGAGGCAAATTTGAAGCTAAATGGACTTGATGCCATTGCGGTTGGGATTGGTCCTGGTGCCTTTACAGGGGTCAGGCTTGGTGTAGCAGCAGTTCAAGGCTTGGCCATCTCCTGTAATTTGCCAGTTTTGCCTGTGGCTAGCTTGGATGCCATTGCGGCGCAATTCATTAAAACGGAAGACTTCAGTCGGGCAAAGCCAGCACATTTTGTCATCGCCATAGATGCCCGTATGGATGAAATTTATTGGGCTAAATACGAAACTCCGATTGGTGCAGATCAATTGCCAAAGCGTATCACCGCTATCCATTTGTCAAAGCCTGAAGAATTAGATCTCGTTGATGTTGATCATTTAGCCGGTAGTGCTATTAAGACCTACGGCGATCGCCTATTGACCAAGGTAAACGTACCGCTTTCTTCGGTTACGCTGGATGCGGAAATCCATCTAACCGCCTTAGGCATCTTAGATTGCGCTAAGCAAAATTATCTGGAAGGTAAGCAAATCGATGTGCGCATGCTTGAACCGCTGTATGTGCGAGATAAGGTTGCCTTTACCACCCTAGAACGCCAAGAATTACTCAAGTAATGTCTGAGAGCTTTGCTGAACTTTCTTTTCTGCCTATGCAGACTGCAGATTTAGATGCTGTTTTGGAGATTGAATCGGTATCGCATCAGCACCCGTGGACCAGGGGAAATTTTTCCGATTCGCTAGCGGCAGGACATTGGGCTTATTGCATTCGCCCGCAAGTAGATCAGGCGGTCAAAGGTTCCTATTTAGATCCCGCAATTTTATGGGCTTATTGCATTCTCTTTCCCGCAGTTGATGAATTGCATTTGCTGAACATTACGGTATCTACAAAGTTGCGCAAGCTGGGGTTGGGTTCCAGAATGATGTCGGCAATCGAGGGTGTGGCTGCGCAGCAAAAAATTCCCAGAATTATTCTAGAAGTTCGGCCGTCGAATGTTGCGGCAGTCAATTTGTATCAAAAGCTTGCTTACGAGCAAATTGGTATGCGTAAAAATTACTATCCAGCTGATCCACACTTGGGAACACGCGAAGATGCGCTCGTGATGGCTAAATCGATTAAGCTAGAGTCATGAGCAATACACATTCAGTCTTCCTGAAGGAAATGGGCATTACCGAATGGTCTTCTAAAGATGCGGTTCATGCCATCTCATCTGCGGAAAGTTCAGTCCAAGTACAGCAGGCAACTGCTATAGCACACCAAGAGGCTGTTGAAAAAGTTTCTCAAGGGCATTGGTGGTTCTTTGGTACTCAGCCGCAAGGTGATGCGCAGACTCTCTTTCAGAATGTCGTCCGCACGCTAGGTTTAGGACCGCAAGAGTGGTCATGGAAGAGTACCAACGATAATCTGGGTACGCTTCAAGCCCCGGGCGATGGTTTGCCAGTGGTGGCGTTTGCCTTTGGAGGTCCTATCGCTCAAAAAATTACTGGTGAGCGAGATCCTTTGCCGCAACTACGTGAAACGATACTCTCTCTAAATAATGGGGCTGATGAGGAGATTCCAGTCATCGCTTCATTTGACTTGGCGCAACTAGTTACTAAACCCAAAGACAAGGCCTTGCTCTGGCAGGATCTTTTATTAGCAAAGTCAGTACTGCAGAATATTTAATGCTTGTGTTCACCGATGAGGTGCATCGAGTCATATTCCGCTTGGTTTTTAGCGTGACGCTTAATAACCAGCCACATCAAGCCACTGACTGTTAATCCAAAGCCAATGATGACATACGGTACTGGTACATCAAGCCATATCAATACTGAATACATGGCAAGCATCATTAGCACCGAAATATTTTCATTGAAGTTTTGAACTGCGATTGAGTGGCCGGCAGACATCAGCACGTGACCGCGATGCTGCAGTAGTGCGTTCATTGGTACAACAAAATAGCCTGCCAACCAACCAACTAGTATCAATAAAAGATATGCCGGTAGCAAATTGAGGCTTACTTGCATTTTGCCGATTGTCATCATCGTTATATTAGGCAACATATCTGAGTTGTAGACAGCCATCACACAAACCACTAAACCCATGGCGATGCCATATGGCAATACCTTTAGAGAGTTACGAAGAGGTACGCGACCTGCGGCCCAAACGGCTCCACCGGCTACTCCGACAGCGGATATGGCTTGCAGAATGGCGCCTTGCGACAGATTCATGTGAAGGGCAACTTGAGCCCACTTAATCACAATAAATTGCAGAGTAGCACCAGCACCCCAAAACAAAGTGGTCACTGCCAATGAGATTTGACCGAGGCGATCATTCCATAAGGTCTTAAAGCAAACTGAAAAATCTTTGATAAGTTCAATGGGATTTGCTTTTTGAGCAACATAGCGCGCCCCGGTATCTGGAATCTTGAGATTAATCAGTGCTGCAACGATATAAATCATCATGATGATCATGATGGCGGATTCAGCAGGCGTATCAATCCCCGTATCAATGGTCGGCATATCCAATGCCAGCAGGCTTTGGGATACCGTACTGCTAATCAAAACACCACCTAAGACGGTACCTAAAATAATGGAGCCAACCGTGAGGCCTTCGATCCAGCCATTGGCAGCCACTAGTTTTTCTGGTGGGAGAAGTTCAGTCAAAATTCCATACTTCGCGGGTGAATAGGCTGCAGCACCAAGACCGACGATCGCATAAGCTAGCAATGGGTGGCTACCAAAAAGCATGACTACGCAGCCTACGAACTTAATCGTATTGGTGATGAACATGACATTGCCCTTGGGGCGTGAGTCTGCAAAGGCGCCTACAAAGGCAGCTAGAACCACATAGGACAATACGAAGAATAATTTGAGTAAAGGGGTCATCCAGGCCGGAGCATGAAGCTGGGCCAATAGGGCAATTGCTGCGATCAGCAGGGCGTTATCAGCAAGCGACGAAAAAAATTGCGCCGCCATAATGATGTAAAAACTACGGTTCATTCGTACAATCTAGTCATTGATTCAATTAAAACACGAAAGGAGGGGTCAATATGGGCCCTTCAGCTAATGGCTTGATTAATAGGCCAATTTTGGCATCGATTTACACCGAGGCCTTTCGGCATAATTTAAACAGAGTTCGGGAGCTTGCTCCAGAGTCTAAGATTTGGTCTGTCATTAAGTCTAGGGCCTACGGGCACTCTTTTGAGGCTGCCTTGCAGGGCTTGGCATCTACCGACGGTTTTGCCCTCCTAAACATGGAAAGTGCACTGCGTTTAAGGGAGCAAGGTTGGCAGGGCAGAATCCTATTATTGGAAGGGTTATTCCATGAAAATGAATTGGCACTAGCCCACAAGTTGTCATGCGATCTCGTTGTTCATTGCGAAGCTCAGGTTGAATGGCTTGAGAAATATCAAGCGCATAAACCATTTAATGTTTTTCTGAAAATGAATACCGGCATGAATCGCCTAGGCTTAAAACCTGCAGCCTACAGAACGGCATTTCATCGCTTGCATGCCTCGGGTTGCAAAATGCATCACATGACGCATTTTGCAAATGCTGATCAAGTTGATCGGATTCCCACTGTCGATAGTCAGTTGGAATTATTTAATGACACGATTGATGGCTTGGCTGCCCCCACTTCACTGGCTAACTCAGCGGCGACTTTGTGGCATCGCAATGCTCTTGGCGATTGGGTTAGACCTGGAATTATGCTTTATGGCGCATCGCCAACAGGGCTGTACTCAGATATTCAGAATGCCCATTTAAAGGCGGTAATGCATCTACATAGTGAAATCATTGATATTCAGGAGTTGGAAAAAGGCGAACGCATTGGTTACGGTGGACGCTTTGAGACTCCTGAAGCAATGAGGGTGGGCATCATCGCTTGCGGATATGCCGATGGTTATCCGCGTCACGCAAAAGATGGTACGCCAGTCTGGGTAAGTGACGGAAGCAAAGATGGCGGAATAATTTGCCCAATCGTTGGTCGTGTATCGATGGATATGATGAGCATTGATCTACGTAATGCACCTCATGCAAAAATCGGTAGCGTTGTAGAGTTATGGGGCGATAAGGTTCCTGTTGATGATGTTGCACAAATGAGTGACACCATTGGGTATGAACTTCTTTGTGCTGTAGCCCCTCGTGTCCCTGTAGTCATTAAGTAAACATTAAAGGGTAGCTAGAGAAGGTGCTTCAATAAAAAACCCCATTCAATTTGAATGGGGTTTGAATTTGCGATACCTTGCACTCTTACTTATTCCAGAACTGCCACCATCTACGCTCTTTCTTCACGCGCTGCCCAGTTTCTAACATCTGACTATCCGGAAAGTTAAGCTTAAAGACGCGAGCCGTATCGTTGCTGAGGTCAACCATGCCCAGCTTTTGATAGGACTTATACAGCAGATAGAGAGCCTCTTCCACGGCAGGTGCGCGGTCATAGTCTCGAATGACGAGCTGCGCACGATTTGCAGAGGCTAAATAGGCGCCACGCTGATAATAAAAACGGGCCACAATCACATCGGCTTCAGCCAGCGAATTGACGATATAGCGCATCCGATCCAAAGCGTCTGGTGCGTATTTACTGTCGGGAAAACGTTCGACAACTACTTTGAACGATTCAAACGCATCTTTAGCTGCTTGCGGATCACGCTCACTTAAATCTTGACCGGTAAATTTACCAAGCCAACCCAAGTCATCATTGAAGGTGATAAGACCTCTGAGGTAATAGCCATAATCTAAGTTTGGACTACCTTGATGCAATTTGATAAAACGATCGATCGCAACCAGTGCTTGTGCTTGTTCATTGCCCTTCCAGTAGCAATAAGCAGCATTAATTTGCGCTTGCTGTGAGTAGGGACCAAATGGAAAGCGTGCCTCTAGTTTGTCAAAGTATTTGCCGCATTTAACGAAGTCACCATCATTTAATTTATCGGTGGCTTCCGAATAGAGTTTGGCTTCTGACCAAATATCGGTATCGTCTTTTTGGCCATCGCTACCGGCGCATCCACTGAGTAATAGCACTGCCGTCAGCATTACCAAAAGCAATGCTAGGGGGCTGTTATTAAAAAAAGTGGCCTTTTTTTGTTGGGCAGAGTTACCAGCAAGCCTTAAACTGGCGTCTGATATTACGTCGGACATTACTGAAAGGCTCTTTAAGCGTGGCATTGCCGCAAACTCCTGATTCGAATCCTACCGATTATATCGATGATGAGGATTTCATCTCCCTGGAGATTCCTTTAGAGATGGCCGGGGAGCGACTCGACAAGGTATTAGCAGGGTCTTTGCCTGATTATTCCCGTAATCGACTCAAAGCCTGGGTTGAGGCAGGGGCTGTTATGGTGGACGGAAAAGTCACCAAAGCCCGTTATTTGCTGCATGGTGGTGAAAGTATTAAGCTCTTTCCACAAGAAATGCCGGAGCAATTTGCCTTCAATCCGGAAGATATTCCTTTGGATGTTGTTTATGAGGACGAATCTCTTATCGTGATAAATAAGCAGCCAGGTTTGGTAGTGCACCCAGCCGCCGGAAATTGGTCGGGCACTTTGCTCAATGGACTCTTATTTCGCTATCCAGAGCTCAAGTCCTTACCTAGGGCTGGGATTGTTCATCGCTTAGATAAAGACACTTCTGGGTTGATGATGGTAGCTCGTACCGCTCAAGCCCAAACTGCTCTAGTAAGGCAGCTACAAGAGAGAACTGTTGGGCGTCGCTATTTATCTTGGGTTTGGGGTGATGCGCCTAGTCAAGGCAAAGTTTTAGCCTCTGTTGGCAGGGATCAACGCGATCGTCTTCGAATGGCAGCCGGCAGCCCACAGGGTAAGCCTGCAGCGACTGTATTTCGAAGGCTTGCAAAGGGCAGTTTTAATGAGTCTCCTCTAGCCTTGCTTGAGTGCCGCCTAGAGACAGGGCGTACGCATCAAATCCGCGTACACCTCGAATCACTTGGCTTTCCATTGCTAGGCGATCCGGTTTACCGTAAAAAAACGCCTGGAGTTGCCAAGTCCATGCCATTTGAGCGCCAGGCTCTACATGCATACGCCCTCAGTTTGCAACATCCCTTATCTCAGCAATGGATGACTTGGTTTCGCTTGCCGCCGCTTGATTTGATGGACTTATTGCCACAGCTTGGCATGGGCCCCGAGGTGCTGCCAAGGGAAGAGGCTTTATTAGCATCCATTCATCATGAGCATCAATCATGAGCTTTATTTTGCCTAAATGGTCAGCCCCACAATGTGTTCATTCATTGCAAACAACAAGGCAGGACGGCATTAGCAATCCACCTTATGAAAGCCTCAATCTTGGGGATCATGTTGGAGATCAATACCCAAGAGTTTTAGCAAATCGTCAAATTCTGAGAAAGCATCTACCGACAGAGCCTATATGGCTTAAACAAACACACGGTGTTCAGGTGAGTACGCCTGCTAGTCGCGCCCTAGTGATTGCTAAGCCATTCGAGGCCGATGCTGCCGTAACAAATATTCCAAACGAGGTATTGGCTATTTTGACGGCTGATTGCTTACCGGTCCTACTTTCTACTACTAATGGTTCTGTTATTGGCGCCGCCCATGCAGGGTGGCGTGGCTTATGCGATGGCATTTTGGAAAACACAGTAAGCGAAATGCTCAAGCTTGCAGATCTTCCTATGGCGGCAGAGTTGGTCGCCTGGATGGGGCCAGCAATTGGTGCAGAATCCTTTGAAGTTGGCCAGGATGTATTGGAACGTTTTCAGGAAACGGGGATGCATGACATCCAGCAGTGTTTTTTACCTATTCCCCATAAGCCTGGAAAGTATTTTGCTGACATTTATCAGTTAGCACGAGATCGACTCACGGCTATTGGCTTGAAATCCATCTTTGGCGATGAAATGTGTACCGTGAAAAATGAAGCACAATTTTTCTCCTATCGTCGTGATGGAGTAACGGGTCGATCTGCATCCCTCATTTGGATTTCCAAATAACGTTGATTGTGTGCGGGTAAACACTAGCCCATTTCTGCGGCTAGGGTTATTGCGTATAACTTTATAAGCTGTATAGACCGAGAATGATCCTAATTAATTGAAGAGACTACTATGTTTGCAGGCATGAATACCGGGGCCACCCCATCATTGGCGCCGCACCATATGGCGATGATTCCTCCAGAGCGCTTGGCGGAAATTCAAAAGGAATACTTCGCCGAGTTAGCACATATTGCGACTAATCCCGAAGCCATTGAGGTAAAGGATCGTCGCTTTGCTGGTAAAGCTTGGCATTCATCTTGGAGCAAGGTGATTGCTGCAACCTATTTGTTGAACTCAAAACATCTGATGTCTTTAGCCAATGCAGTGGATACAGATGAAAAGACTAGACAGAAGATTCTGTTTACGACCGAGCAAATGATCGATGCGCTCTCGCCATCGAACTTCATTGCGACTAATCCAGAGGTGCTAGAAAATATTATCAGTACCCAGGGCCAATCGATTCAAAAAGGGATCGTAAATTTGCTGGGCGACATGAAGAAGGGCAAAGTTTCTCAAACGGATGAGAGCGCTTTTGAGGTTGGAAAGAATATTGCAACAACAGAGGGTCACGTTGTCTTTCGTAATGAATTATTTGAATTAATCCAATACACGCCGCTGACGGAAACTGTTTTTGAACGCCCTTATTTAATGGTGCCTCCATGCATTAATAAATATTACATTTTGGATTTGCAGCCCGATAACTCCGTTGTGCGCCATATGGTTGCTCAAGGACATACCGTCTTCCTCGTTTCCTGGAAAAACCCAGATGCCGCTATGGCGGAGGTGAGCTGGGATGATTACGTTGGAAAAGGTGTCATTAAAGCGATTGAGGTTGTAAAAGATATTGGCAATACCAAGCAGATCAATATCCTAGGATTTTGTGTTGGCGGTACCCTAACGTCTTCAGCCTTAGCAGTTCTTGCGGCACGCGATGAGCACCCAGCAGCTAGCCTAACTTTATTTACAACCTTATTGGATTTTACCAATACGGGCGTTTTAGATGTCTTTATTGATGAAGGCATGGTAGAGTTACGCGAGAACACCATCGGCGGCAAGAATGGCAAGTGCGGAATGATGTCTGGCTTAGATCTAGGGAACACTTTTTCCTTCTTGCGTCCTAACGATTTAGTTTGGAACTATGTAGTTGAAAACTATCTCAAAGGCAATTCTCCGCCCCCATTTGATTTGCTGTATTGGAATGGTGATTCAACCAACTTGCCAGGCAATATGTATTGCTGGTACTTACGTCATACCTATTTGCAGAATGATTTAGTTAAGCCTGGCAAGCTTAAGATTTGTGGTGAGAAAGTTGATTTAGGCAAGATTAAGTGCCCAGCCTATTTATATGCTTCTCAAGAGGACCATATTGTTCCTTGGCAATCTGCTTATGAATCAACGCATATCCTGAAAGGGAAAAATCGTTTTGTTCTTGGCGCCTCTGGTCATATTGCTGGTGTGATAAATCCGCCAGCAAAAAATAAGCGTTATTACTTTGAAAATAACAAGATTGCAGCTACTGCAGATGAATGGCTTAAAGGCGCAAAGCAACTACCCGGAAGCTGGTGGCCGAATTACACCAAATGGCTTGAGCAATTTGGCGGAGAAAAAAAACCAGCAAGCAAAATATTTGGTAATGCCAAGTACAAAAAAATGGATGCTGCACCTGGGGTGTATGTAAAAGAAAAGGCAGTTCAAGCGGCTTAAGCGCCGTAAAAATTCATGAAGGTTTTTTAAAGGGGAAATCAATGTCTCAAAAAGTCGCGTACGTAACTGGTGGTATGGGCGGTATTGGTACTGCTATTTGCCAACGTTTAGCAAAAGATGGATTTAAGGTGATCGCTGGTTGCGGTCCAAATTCACCGCGTAAAGATCGATGGATTGCTGAGCAGAAGGCTTTGGGTTATGACTTTATTGCCTCAGAAGGCAATGTCTCTGATTGGGACAGTACTGTTGCTGCTTTCGAGAAGGTAAAGGCTGAAGTGGGCCGCGTTGACGTATTGGTAAATAATGCCGGCATTACGCGCGACAGCGTATTCCGCAAGATGACCCCTGATGCATGGAAGGCTGTGATTGATACCAACTTAAATTCGCTTTTTAACGTTACCAAACAAGTGATCGATGGCATGGTTGAAAACAATTGGGGTCGTGTGATCAATATTTCTTCTGTCAATGGTCAAAAAGGTCAGTTTGGTCAGGCGAACTATTCAACTGCTAAGGCAGGTTTACATGGTTTCACAATGGCCCTGGCACAAGAGGTTGCCACTAAAGGCGTTACTGTGAACACCGTTTCTCCAGGTTACATTGGTACCGATATGGTTAAAGCCATCCGCGAAGATGTTCTTGAGAAGATTGTTGCTGGTATTCCTGTGAAGCGTTTAGGTACTCCTGAAGAAATTGCTTCCATTTGCTGCTGGATTGCTTCTGATGATGGTGGCTATGCAACTGGTGCAGACTTCTCATTAAACGGCGGCATTCACACTGGTTAATACTGCAGTGCAGCATTTCTGCACAATGATTTGGTCGCAACATTGCTTATTTACCTTTGCATCAAACTAGAGATAAACTAGGCTAATGTTGCGTTGCAGTATTCAGTAAGGAAAAAAATGGTTACCCGAACAAAGCGAGCTGGTGAAGACCGCCTCATTAAGAAATACCCCAATCGTCGTCTCTACGATACCCAAACCAGCACCTATGTCACCTTGTCCGACATTAAGGGATTGGTCATGGGAAATGAAGTTTTCAAAGTGATTGATGCAAAGACGGATGAAGATCTGACTCGCAATATTTTGTTGCAAATTATTCTGGAAGAAGAGGCTGGCGGTGCTCCAGTGTTCTCGTCTCAAATGCTTTCACAAATCATTCGCTTCTATGGCAACTCGATGCAAGGTTTGATGGGTAATTATCTTGAAAAGACAATGCAGTCTTTTGTGGATATTCACAATAAATTAGGTGATCAGACCAAAGGCTTAGGTGCTGGTAGTACGCCTGAAGCTTGGTCGCAAATGATGAATCTTCAAAACCCCCTCATGCAAGGCTTGATGGGGAATTACATGGAGCAGAGCAAAGATTTATTTGTAAAAATGCAAGAGCAATTACAGGGCTCACAAAACCTATTTGGTAATTTTGCGTTTACACCACAACCTACTAAAAACCAAAAAGAATAGTTGTGGCTGGGAAAATTGGTTTTGTATCCTTAGGCTGCCCTAAGGCGCTCGTTGATTCTGAGCTGATTCTCACGCAATTGAGTGCCGAAGGGTATGAGACGGCAAAGGATTATTCAGGTGCTGACTTAGTGGTTGTGAATACCTGCGGATTTATCGACTCTGCGGTAGAAGAAAGTCTTGCCGCGATTGGTGAGGCGCTTGCTGAAAACGGCAAAGTGATTGTCACTGGATGTTTGGGTGCCAAAAAGAATGCTGACGGTAGCGATCTTATACAAAGCATCCATCCTAAAGTGCTTGCAGTGACTGGGCCACATGCTACCGATGAAGTGATGCAGGCAATTCATTTGCACCTGCCAAAACCACACGACCCATTTACAGACTTAGTTCCTCCGGCGGGTGTCAAGCTGACACCAAAACATTATGCTTATCTAAAGATATCTGAGGGCTGTAACCACCGTTGCACTTTCTGCATCATTCCTAGTCTTCGTGGGGATTTGGTATCAAGACCTATTGGCGAGGTATTGCTGGAAGCTAAGCGTTTATTTGAATCTGGTGTGAAAGAGTTATTGGTTGTCTCTCAGGATACGAGTGCTTATGGCGTTGATATTCAATACCGCACAGGTTTTTGGGATGGCAAGCCAGTAAAGACTCGGATGTTTGATTTAGTAAACGCCTTAAATCAGATTGCCCGCGAACATCAAGCATGGGTACGGCTGCATTACGTTTATCCTTACCCGCATGTTGATGACATCTTGCCTCTGATGGCAGAGTTTTCTGAGCATGGCTATGGTGTATTGCCTTATCTTGACATTCCTTTGCAGCATGCACATCCTGATGTTCTGAAAAGAATGAAGCGACCTGCTAGCGGAGAGAAAAATTTAGAACGCATCTTAGCTTGGCGTGCTGCTTGTCCTGATTTGGTTATTCGCAGTACTTTTATTGCAGGATTCCCGGGTGAAACTGAAGCAGAATTTGAGTACTTGCTCAATTTCTTGGATGAGGCACAAATTGATCGCGCAGGATGTTTTGCGTATTCACCTGTCGAGGGTGCAACCGCAAATCAATTGGATAGTCCAGTTCCCGACACAGTTCGAGAGGATCGCCGTGCGCGTTTCATGGCAAAAGCAGAAGAAATCTCCATTAAGCGTCTTGCCAATAAAATAGGAAAAAGGGTTCAGGTCCTGATTGACCGTGTTGACGAATCTGGTGGAATTGGCAGAACCATTGGGGATGCCCCTGAAATTGATGGTCTGGTGAGGGTTTTGCCGCCGACTAAGCCCTCAAAGCGCTATCGCACAGGCGAAATCATTCGTGCAACGGTTATTAGCTCCCAAGGGCATGACCTAATAGCGGAAACTTGACGATTGCTATAAAAATAATGTTTGCGTCATTCATTTAGTACAAATTCAGCCCAATTTTGGGCTCGTCTAAGGGGATTTTTATGAGTCGTGATGTCGTTGTCTTAAGTGCAGTACGTTCCGCTATTGGCGCCTTCAATGGCTCCCTCAGTAGCTTTGAGCCTTCCGAGCTCGGCGGTATTGTGATGAAAGAAGCAGTTGCCCGCTCTGGTGTAGACCCCGCCTTGATCAATTATGTAACTGTTGGAAACACCATCCCAACGGATAGTCGTTACGCTTACGTTGCTCGCGTTGCCGCGATTCAAGCTGGTTTGCCAATGGAATCTGTAGCCATGGCCTTGAACCGTTTATGTAGCTCTGGCCTACAGGCAATTGTGACTACTGCGCAGCAAATCATGTTGGGTGACTGCGATTACGGTGTTGGCGGTGGTGTTGAAGTCATGTCGCGCGGTATGTATGGCTCGCCAGCGATGCGCAGTGGTGCTCGTATGGGTGATACCAAAATGCTTGACTTGATGGTTGCTGTATTGACCGATCCATTTGGCGTTGGTCATATGGGTGTTACTGCAGAGAACCTCGTTGAAAAATGGAAGCTGACTCGTGAAGAGCAAGACGCATTGGCAGTGGAATCACACCGTCGTGCTGCTAACGCAATTAAAGAAGGTCGTTTCAAATCCCAAATTGTTCCAATTACCATTAAGTCTCGCAAGGGCGATGTCGTATTTGATACTGACGAACATTGCAAACCAGATACCACTATGGAAACTCTGGGCAAGATGAAAGCTGTATTTAAGAAAGAGGGTGGCTCTGTTACTGCAGGTAACGCCTCTGGTATTAACGATGGTGCAGCGTTCTTTGTATTGGCTGATGCAGAAACTGCCAAGAAGGCTGGTCATAAGCCAATCGCACGTTTAGTGTCCTATGCGGTGGCTGGTGTTCCGAACCACATCATGGGCGAAGGTCCAATACCCGCAACTAAGCTTGCTCTTGAGCGTGCTGGCCTCAAGTTAGATCAAATGGATGTGATTGAATCCAACGAAGCATTTGCTGCGCAAGCCTTGGCAGTGACGAAAGGTCTTGGTTTAGATCCAGCTAAAACAAACGTGAACGGTGGTGCGATTGCTTTGGGTCACCCTATTGGTTGCTCTGGCGCTGCTATTGCCACTAAAGCCATCCATGAATTGCAACGTGTTCAAGGTAAATATGCTTTGGTAACGATGTGTATTGGCGGCGGTCAAGGTATTGCTACTATTTTTGAGCGTCTGTAATAAAAGCTGGGGTAAAGACTCAGGACGATTTGCGATTGATCTCTTTGGTTAAATGCTCAAGAGATCAGTAGTAAAGCAGCATCCAAGCCGACTCGGTCAAAAGCCGCGTCGGCTTTTTCTTTGACGACTGGTTTTGCTTTATAGGCAACACTAATGCCTGAGCCATTCATCATGATGAGGTCATTTGCGCCATCACCCATCGTGATTGCATTTACTTTAGCGCATCCCAACAAGCGACAAGCTTCATCGAGATAGGCTGCCTTAGCAGCGCCATCGACAATATCGCCAAGCACTTTGCCCGTCAACTTGCCATCGATGATTTCTAAGGTATTGGCTTGTGATTGCTTAAAGCCGAGTTGTTCGCGAAGTTTTTCTGTAAAAAAGGTGAAGCCACCAGATACTAAAAGAGTGTAAAGACCGCGTGCACTTGCTCCTGCCAACAGTTCTTGGGCACCAGGATTTGGCTGCAAGCGTTCTCGATAAACTGCTTCTAGCGAGTCAACGGACACTCCTTCTAGTAGGGCAACACGACGCCGCAAGCTTTCTTTAAAGCCTTTAATCTCACCACGCATCGTTGCTTCGGTAATTTGTGCAACTGCAGATTTTTTTCCGCTAAAGTCGGCAATCTCATCAATACATTCAATGTTGATTAACGTTGAATCCATATCCATCGCCAGCACTTTGATGTCAGCAGGCTTGAGCTCGGGATTTAAGAAGCAGAGGTCGCTATTAAATTTTGCTGCAATGGAGCGCAGATGTTCCCTTTGGGCAATATCTAATAATTGATTCAATTCCCAACGCTCAGAATAGTAGATGCCATTGGAGATTTGTCCGACTATCGAATCTACGGACACTCCATATTGATTGGCTTGCTTCTGAAGTTCAAAGACTAGCTTTTCGGGGATTGGCTCTTTAGAGAGGGCAACAAGAGTTTGCTTGGACATAACTTAATAATAAAGGCGAATGATTAATTGGCTTTAGCAGGGCTCAGCATGGCAGATTCATTTAGGCGGCGCAATACTTGGCGAATTGCATCTAATCGCTGCTCAAGTTTTTCGAATTCCCGATCTTTTTGGGGTAATACTTTGAGCTTATCTTGGCCGTTGAGTTGAATGTGTTTAGAGCTCTGAATCAGCTGAATGATCTTGAGTGGGTCAATAGGTGGATTTGGAATAAATTGAATTTGTATTGATGTTGCTATGGCATCAATCTTTTTAATGCCAAAGCCGGCCATCTCCAGGCGGAGTCGATGCGTTTCGTAAAATGATTTAGCCTGATCGGGAAGATCCCCAAAGCGATCTACCAATTCTTCCCGTAAGCCCATGAGCTCTGAGAAATCATTTGTACCGGCAAAGCGCTTATACAAAGAGAGGCGCTCATGCACATCAGGACAATAGTCATTCGGAAGCAAGGCCGGGACACCGAGATTAACGTCGGTAGTTGCTTGTAATGGTGCAAGTAAATCAGGCTCCTTACCGCTTCGCAAAGACTTGACTGCTCTATTGAGCATCTCTGTATAAAGTTGAAAACCAATCTCATGAATTTCACCAGATTGTTTATCACCTAAGACTTCGCCAGCACCCCGAATCTCTAGGTCATGCATAGCCAAATAGAAGCCTGACCCAAGCTCTTCCATGGCCTGAATGGCATTGAGGCGCAACTGGGCTTGTTTGCTTAAGGCCTCTGGATCGGGAACGAGCAGGTAAGCATAGGCTTGGTGATGTGAGCGACCAACACGACCGCGTAGTTGGTGTAGTTGGGCTAAGCCAAACTTATCGGCACGATGCATGATGATGGTATTGGCAGTTGGTACATCAATACCAGTTTCAATAATGGTCGTGCACAACAAAATATTAGTTCTTTGGGTAACGAATTCGCGCATGACAGACTCAAGTTCACGCTCATGCATTTGACCGTGAGCGACACTAATACTTGCTTCTGGAATCAGTTCTTGTAGTGCGTGTTTACGATTCTGAATAGTTTCCACTTCATTGTGAAGAAAGTAGACTTGGCCGCCACGTTTGATTTCTCGAAGAACTGCTTCGCGAATAACGCCATCACCCTCCCGGCGTACAAATGTTTTAATCGCGAGACGTTTCTGAGGTGCGGTAGCAATAATAGAAAATTCGCGTAAGCCCTCCATGGCCATGCCCAAGGTTCTGGGTATTGGTGTGGCAGTCAAGGTGAGGATATCAACTTCGGCCCGTAAGGCCTTTAGAGCATCTTTTTGGCGGACGCCAAAGCGATGTTCTTCATCCACAATCACCAAACCGAGATTTGCAAACTGCGTTTCCTTGGAGAGTAGCTTGTGGGTTCCAATAATGATGTCAGCTTCGCCCTTGGCAATTGCTTCTAATGCAGCATTGATTTCTTTGGTAGTTTTAAAGCGTGAGAGTTCAACAATTCGAACGGGCCAATCGGCAAATCGATCCTTCCAAGTGGCAACATGCTGTTCGGCGAGTAAGGTAGTCGGCGCAAGAATAGCAACTTGCTTGCCACCCATGACTGCAACAAAACTAGCCCTTAGCGCAACCTCAGTTTTACCAAAGCCAACATCACCGCAAACCAAGCGGTCCATCGGCGTACCGCTCGTCATATCGCCAATTACTGCAGCAATTGCATTTGCTTGATCGGGAGTTTCTTCAAAGCCAAAGCTTTCAGCAAAAGCGGCGTAATCGTGGGCTGAAAATTCAAAGGCATGGCCTTTACGGATTGCTCTTGCAGCATAGAGCCCAAGGAGTTCGGCAGCAGTATCCCGAATTTGTTGAGCAGCTTTGCGTTTGGCTTTATCCCATTGTCCAGACCCTAGCTGATGAAGCGGTGCTGAATCTGGGTCAGATCCAGCATAACGCGTTACCATTTGCAATTGTTGAACGGGGACATACAGGGTTGCTTCACCTGCATATTGAAGATGGAGAAACTCTTCAAAAATGGGTGCTTCTTTAGGGGGAGCTAAATTGAGAAGTACCAAGCCCTGATAGCGCCCAATACCGTGTTCAGCATGTACTACAGGGTCACCAATCTTGAGCTCTGACAAATCCTTAAAGAGCATGTCAGGGTCGGCACTCTCGGATGCTTTACCCTTGCGCCTTTGCCTTGCGGTTGCAGTAAATAATTCTGCCTCGGTAATGATGATGAGGTTTTGGGCCGGCCAGGAGAAACCATTAAAGAGTGGGGCAGTTGTTATTCCAAATAAGGAGTCACTCTTAATAAATTCGGCAACCGTTTCAAAGCCTTCGGGCTTTAGCTCATAAAGGGGTTTGCCATCTAGGCCAACAACAGAGTTGCTTTCTTCAAATAATTGTCGAATTGATTCTTTGCGACCAGCGCTATCGCTACAAATTAGAATGCGTACTTTCTCATTTGCTGTTAATTTTCGTAAACCGCTTACTGGATCAGCGTCGCGACGATGAACTGCAATATCTGGGACCGGAAGAAACTGCGCAGCTTCGTCAGTTTCTTTTTCTAGGGAGAGGCGAGCATGTGGTTTTGCTGTAGAGAAGAATTCATCAACATCCAGAAATAATTCTTTTGGCGGAAGAATGGGTCTATCAAGATCATGTTTGAGAAACTCATAACGTGAGAGAGTGTCTTTCCAAAAGCTTCGTATCGCATCCTCAATATCGCCGGTGCTGATAATCCATACCGGATCGCCTGATCTTGGGAAATAATCGAATACGCTTGATTGTTCCTCAAAGAACATAGGTAGATAGGACTCTATGCCTGCGCTAGGGATGCCTAAGTTCGCATCCTTGTAGATGGAGCAGCGGGTGGGGTCTCCTTCAAAGACTTCTCGCCAACGGCCTCTGAATGCCGTGCGAGCCTCATCATTAAAGGGAAATTCATGCCCCGGAAGAAGACGAACCTCTTTGACGGGATAGAGACTTCTCTGGGTGTCCGGGTCAAACGAACGAATCTGCTCGATTTCATCGCCAAATAAATCTAAGCGATAGGGCAGAGTAGAGCCCATTGGAAATAGATCAATCAGTCCACCGCGAATGCTGTATTCACCCGGACGCATGACTGCACTTACAGGATCATAGCCAGCCTGTTGGAGTTGTAGTTTTAGCGCTGCCTCATTGAGTCTGTCTCCCTGCCTAAAGAAAAAGGTATGCCCTGATAAGAAGTTTGGTGGCCCCAATCTTTGCAGTGCCGTGGTTACAGGGACCAGAACTATATCGCAGCTACCATTCAGAAGCTCATAGAGGGTTGCTAAACGCTCAGACACTAAGTCTTGATGCGGGGAGAAATGGTCGTACGGAAGAATTTCCCAGTCAGGCAAAAGACGTGTTTTGAGCTGTGGAGCAAAGGCCGGAATTTCTTCTAAAAGTCTTTGGGCTTCTTGTGCCTGTGCACAGAAGATCACCATGACTGAAAAATCCTTGCGATAGTGCAGGGCGGTTTGGGCTATCAGAGCAGCGTCAGCCGAGCCTACCAGCCCCGAAAAGGTAAAGCGCTGCCCAGCCCGCGGAGCGGGTATGGGGGGTACTAGATTTAATCCATCAGACATCTACGCTCATTATAGAATCAGGCATGAGCTCAGGAAATCAATCCAAGAAGAAATGCCATGCGCTTCTGCCAACTGCAGGAACAGGATCTCGCTTAGGTGGTGATTTGCCTAAACAGTTCCAGCAATTAGCTGGCAGGCCTATGCTGGCTTATGCCATAGACGCTTTTATGCAGTCTCCCCTCATTGAATCCATCTGGATAGGTGTCGCACCGGGTTTTATTGATAACCCCATTTTGAAAACCCTTACCAAAGGCAGCAAGCCAATTCATTTCTTGCCTACTGGTGGCCTTACCCGTCAAGAGACCGTTTGCAACACTCTTGCAGCATTACTCAAATCCGGCATGCCAGAAGATGATTGGGTCCTAGTTCACGATGCAGCTAGGCCTGGTATTACACCTGCACTCATTCAAAAATTGATTGACCTGGTACTAGCCACTGATGTGGGTGGTTTGTTGGCTGTTCCTTTGGCGGATACTTTGAAGCAAGCGGATTTGGATTCTGTTATTGCGGGCAACATGCCCCATGTAGAGAAAACCATTCCACGCGAACACTTATGGCAGGCTCAAACCCCTCAAATGTTTGGCCTGAAGAAATTGCATGCTGCTCTTGAAGATGCTATTCGATTAGAGGCTGACGTCACTGATGAAGCAAGTGCTATGGAGTTGGGAGGAATGAGGCCATTATTAATTGAAGGCGCAACTCGGAACTTTAAGGTAACCCATCCTGCTGATTGGGAGTTGATGCAACTACTTTTATCAAACAACAAGTAATCAATCAAGAGTTCATATGACACCAAGTAACACTTACGTTCCACTGTTTCGTATTGGTCAGGGTTATGACATCCATGCTTTGGTGGCTGATCGCAAGCTCATCCTTGGCGGAGTGCATGTGCCGCATGAAAAAGGTTTATTGGGCCACTCTGATGCTGACGCCTTACTCCACGCATTAACTGATGCTTTGTTAGGTGCAGCAGGGTTAAATGATATTGGGCAGTTATTTCCGGACACTGATCCAAAATTCAAAGACATGGATAGTCGAATCTTGCTCCGCGCAGCTTTGCAAAAGGTTCAGGCGGCAGGCTTTCAGGTTGGGAATGTCGATGCCACCATTATTTGCCAGCAGCCAAAATTGGCTGATTATTTGCCTGAAATGGTCAGAAATATCGCTGCTGACCTCTTGGTGACCCCTAGCCACGTAAACCTGAAGGCTAAAACCAATGAATCTCTAGGTCACCTGGGAAGGGGTGAGGGCGTTGCAGTGCACGCTGTTGCATTGCTCTACAAGGCCTAAAGATCCTCGAAGACCCCAAGCATTGTAGAATTACGGTCTTTAGAGTGAAGTTTAAGCGTGGCAGTGTTTGCGGATATTCGCGAGGATGGCGAAATTGGTAGACGCACCAGGTTTAGGTCCTGACGCCAGAAATGGTGTGGGGGTTCGAGTCCCCCTCCTCGCACCACAAGATTGCTACTTGGCTTGGACTTCACATACCCTGATTTCAATATAGAGACGAGAATGGCTGTGCAGATAGAAAATTTAGGTTCGTTAGACCGCAAGATGACTTTGGAATTCGCTCGTGCCGATTTGGCAAAAGCGCGCGACGCCCGTTTGGCTCAAGTTGCTAAGACCATGAAAGTGGCTGGCTTCCGCCCAGGCAAAGTACCAAAGAACATGGTTGAGAAACAGTACGGTATGCAAGTTGATTTCGAACTTCAGTTTGATAAAGCTTCTGAACTGTTTTACGAGCAAAGCAAAAAAGAAGGCATTGCACTAGCAGGCCAACCACGTCTCGAGCCAAAGAGTGAATTAGATGCAGACCAGATTGTTTTTGATGCATTCTTTGAAGTCCTCCCAGAGGTAAAGATTGGCGACTTTTCAACAGCAGAAGTGACCAAATATACGACTGATATCGGTGATGCTGAAATTGATCGCGCAATTGATGTATTGCGTAAGCAGCAGGTTCACTACCATCCTCGTGGCGAGGCAGGTGCCCATGGTGATGGCGGCTCTAATACAGCAGCCCAAAATGGCGACCAGGTTGTAATCGATTTTGTTGGCAAGATTGATGGCGTTGAATTTGCTGGCGGTAAAGCTGAGAACTTTGAATATGTTTTGGGTGAAGGTCGTATGTTGCCTGAATTCGAGGCTGCAACCCTGGGCCTCAAACCGGGCGAGAGTAAATCATTTCCCTTGAGCTTTCCGGCTGACTACCATGGTAAAGACGTAGCTGGTAAAACGGCTGAGTTCACTATCACTGTCAAAGCCGTGAACTGGGCACACATGCCAGTAGTTGATGATGCATTTGCATTGTCTATGGGTGTTACAGAAGGTGGTGTTGCAAAAATGCGCGCAGAAGTGAAAGAAAACTTAGATCGCGAAGTGAAGCGTCGCATCACTTCCTTGATGAAAAATGAGGTTATGGAGAAACTCAATACTTTGTGTGAGCTTGAAGTTCCCAAGTCTTTGGTATCTTCTGAGCAAGAGCGTTTGGTTGAGAGTGCCCGTCAAGATTTAATGCAACGTGGTGTACCAAATGCCAAGGATGCCCCCATTCCAACTGAACTATTTGCAGAGCAGGCGCTTAAGCGTGTACGCCTAGGCTTGATTCTGAGTGAATTGGTTAAAAAAGAAAGTTTGGCTGCTACTGCAGATCAAATCAAGGCTGAAATTGATGAGCAAGCTGCTACTTATGAAGATCCAAAAGAGGTTGTTCGTTGGTTCTATAGCAACCCAAGTCGCCTTAAAGACATCGAAAACCTGGTTCTTGAAGATAATGTGATTAAGCATTTCACATCGCTTGCCAAAGTAGGCGATAAGGCGATAAGCTTTGAAGAGCTAAGCAAGCTAAACTAAGTCTCAATAGCTATTAATCTACCCCAAATAGGATATTTATCAATGAGCCAGAACCATTTTCAGTCTGAAAACATAGAGCCAAAAGGTTTGGGCTTGGTTCCAATGGTGATTGAAACCTCTGGCAGAGGCGAGCGCGCTTATGACATTTATTCGCGTCTATTAAGAGAGCGGGTTGTTTTCTTGGTGGGTGAGGTTAATGATCAGACTGCTAACTTAGTGATTGCGCAGTTATTGTTTCTTGAGAGCGAGAATCCTGATAAAGAGATTTCTCTTTATATCAACTCACCTGGCGGTTCTGTATCTGCAGGGCTTGCCATATACGACACCATGCAGTTCATCAAGCCACACGTGAGCACCTTGTGTATGGGTATGGCCGCTAGTATGGGCGCGTTTTTATTGTGTGCTGGTGAAAAAGGTAAGCGATATGCCTTGCCAAATTCACGCGTGATGATCCATCAGCCATTGGGCGGAGCGCGTGGTCAAGCCTCTGATATTGAAATTCAAGCCCGTGAAATTTTGTACTTGCGTGAGCGTCTGAATAAGATTTTGTCTGAGCGCACTGGCCAGTCGATTGAGACCATTGCAAAAGACACCGACCGTGATAACTTTATGTCTGCTGAACAAGCCCGTGAATACGGCTTGATTGACAAGGTTATCGAGAAGCGTCCTTAATACTTATATAGAGCATACTTTGAGCGATACGAGCACTCCAAGCACATCAGATAAAGTTTTGTATTGCTCCTTTTGTGGCAAAAGTCAGCATGAGGTCAAGAAGTTAATTGCAGGCCCGTCTGTATTTATTTGCGATGAGTGTATTGACCTTTGCACGGACATTATTCAAGAAGAAATTGCCAAACTTCCGAAGGAGGGCGGCGATGATTCTTTACCAACACCTCACCAGATCAGGGAAAATCTCGATCAGTATGTGATTGGTCAAGATCATGCCAAAAAGACCTTGGCGGTTGCTGTCTACAACCATTACAAGCGCCTGCAATATTTGCCCAAGCCTAAAAAAGAGAGGCTGGACAAGGACGGTAAGCCAGCTGAAGTGGTAGATAAAAAGGAATCTAAGTTACCTGCTAAGGCAATGGTTGACGGTGTTGAGTTGGCTAAGAGTAATATTTTGCTGATCGGGCCAACTGGTTCTGGTAAGACGCTCTTGGCGCAAACATTAGCGCGCATGCTTGATGTACCGTTTGTCATGGCTGACGCAACTACCTTGACTGAAGCTGGTTATGTTGGCGAAGACGTTGAAAATATTATTCAAAAGTTACTGCAAGCTTGCGACTACAACGTAGAAAAAGCGCAACGCGGCATTGTATATATTGATGAGATCGATAAGATCTCGCGTAAGTCAGATAATCCCTCCATTACTCGCGATGTTTCAGGTGAAGGTGTCCAACAGGCCTTATTGAAGTTAGTTGAAGGCACCATGGCAGCTGTGCCACCTCAAGGTGGGCGTAAGCACCCTAACCAAGATTTCTTGCAAGTTGATACTACGAATATTCTATTTATTTGTGGTGGTGCTTTTGATGGTCTTGAAAAGGTGATTCAGCAACGCACAGCCAAGACGGGCATTGGATTCAATGCATCAGTTCCTGGCAAGGATGATCGTGGTGTGAGTGATTTATTGATTGAGGTTGAGCCAGAAGATTTAATCAAGTTTGGCCTGATTCCTGAGTTGATTGGTCGTTTGCCGGTGGTGGCAACTTTGGCACAATTGGATGAAGAGGCTTTGATTCAGATTCTGACTGAGCCTAAGAATGCCCTAGTGAAGCAATACCAGGCATTGCTCACGATGGAAGGGGCTGAGTTAGAGGTGCGTCAAGCCGCTTTAGCCGCTATCGCCAAGAAGGCCATTGCTCGTAAAACGGGTGCACGCGGTCTCAGATCTATTCTTGAGGGCTCTTTGATGGATGTCATGTATGACTTGCCATCTCTCAAGAATGTCCAAAAGGTAGTTATAGACGACAGCAGTATCGCAGAGGGTGGAAAGCCCTTATTGGTCTACAAGCAAGATCCAGAGCAAGCGGATTTAAGCAAAAAAGCCTAAATACTTAGGGTTTTTGCTATTTTCAGGGCATTTTTGCCCCTTTTTTGTACTATTCCCCCTTGAATTTTCAAAAGAGTGACCCATATAGGTAGTATGCTACTCATGAATAATGTCTCTATTTAGTGGTGCATTACTTTTAGAGACTTTTGAGGATTGACTACTTTGGAGGATTTGCCTTATGCCTGGCCACTTATTACTACCCTCTGAACCGATTCAGCTACCTTTGCTCCCATTGCGGGATGTTGTTGTCTTCCCTCATATGGTGATCCCTTTATTTGTGGGTCGCCCTAAGTCGATTAAAGCTTTAGAAGCTGCCATGGAAACTGGCAAAAATGTTTTACTGGTTGCTCAAAAGACAGCGGCCAAGGATGAACCTGGTATTGAAGATCTGTATGAGGTTGGTTGCATTGCCAACATCTTGCAAATGCTGAAGCTTCCAGATGGTACCGTTAAGGTCCTAGTAGAAGGCGTGCAGCGTGCTGAAGTGAGTCAAATTGAAGACAGCATGGGTTACTTTAATTGTGAAGCTACTCCAACTGCTATTGACGCGATTGATGCGCATGAGACTGAAGCTTTGCGCCGTGCCATCATGGCTCAGTTTGATCAGTACGTAAAACTTAATAAAAAAGTTCCACAAGAAATATTGTCTTCGCTTGGCGGCATTGATGACCCAAGCCGCTTAGCCGATACCATTTGTGCGCATTTGCCAGTCAAACTAGAACAGAAGCAACGTTTGTTAGAAATGACTGATGTAGTGCAGCGTTTAGAAAGTCTTTTAGCCGATCTTGAAAGCGAGATTGATATCTTGCAAGTGGAGAAGCGCATTCGTGGACGTGTTAAACGTCAAATGGAAAAGAGTCAGCGCGAGTACTACCTTAACGAGCAAGTGAAAGCAATTCAAAAAGAATTAGGCGAGGGTGAAGAGGGCGCCGATCTCGAGGAACTTGAGAAACGTATTAAAGCTGCTCGGATGCCAAAAGAGGCTTTGAAAAAAGCTGAATCTGAGCTTAAGAAATTAAAGTTGATGTCACCGATGTCTGCTGAGGCTACAGTGATTCGAAACTTTATCGATACTTTGGTGAATCTTCCATGGAAGAAAAAAACCAAGATTAATAATGACCTCACCAATGCGGAAAAAGTATTGGATGAAGATCACTATGGCTTAGATAAGGTTAAAGAACGTATTTTGGAGTACCTCGCAGTTCAACAACGTGTTGATCGTGTGAAGGCGCCGATTCTTTGCTTGGTAGGGCCTCCTGGCGTCGGTAAGACTTCCTTGGGCCAGTCAATTGCCCGTGCGACCAATCGTAAGTTTGTGCGTATGGCATTGGGTGGTGTGCGTGATGAGTCCGAGATTCGTGGACATCGTCGTACTTATATCGGTTCGATGCCAGGTAAGATTTTGACAAGTCTTACCAAAGTGGGTGTCCGCAATCCATTATTCCTTTTGGATGAAGTAGATAAGATGGGCATGGATTTCCGTGGCGATCCTGCGAGCGCCTTGTTGGAAGTTTTAGACCCTGAGCAAAATCACACCTTCCAAGATCACTATGTTGAAGTTGACTTTGATCTATCGGATGTGATGTTCGTTGCAACCTCTAACTCGCTTAATATTCCAGGCCCTTTATTGGATCGCTTGGAAATTATCCGTTTGGCTGGTTACACGGAAGACGAAAAAACTAGCATTGCTATCAATTACCTCATTCCAAAGCAAATTAAAAATAATGGCTTGAAAAAGGATGAGTTAAAGATTGAAGAGAGTGCAGTACGCAACATCATTCGTTACTACACCCGCGAAGCAGGTGTGCGCTCTCTAGAAAGAGAAATTAGCAAGATCTGCCGTAAGGTTGTCAAGCTTTTACTCCTGAAAAAAGAGGCCGCCCCAGTTGTAGTGAACGCTGATAACCTTGAGAAATTCTTATCCGTTCGTATGTATGACTTTGGTTTGGCAGGTAAAGAAAACCAAGTAGGCCAAGTAACGGGCTTAGCCTGGACTGAGGTGGGTGGAGATCTATTAACCATTGAGGCTGCAGTAATGCCAGGTAAAGGTGTCATTACACGTACAGGCTCCATCGGTGATGTCATGAAAGAGTCTGTCGAGGCTGCACGTACTGTTGTTCGCTCTAGATCAAAACGGCTTGGCATTACGGATGAGGCATTTGAGAAGAAAGATATTCACATTCACTTCCCAGACGGCGCAACCCCTAAAGATGGTCCCTCTGCTGGTATTGCGATTACCACCGCCTTAGTTTCAGTTTTCACGGGAATCCCGATTCGCTCTGATGTTGCAATGACCGGTGAGATCACTTTGCGAGGTGAGGTTCTTCCGATTGGTGGCTTAAAAGAGAAGCTTTTGGCGGCGCACCGTGGCGGCATCAAATTAGCGTTGATACCAGAAGAGAATGTGAAGGATTTGATTGATATTCCGGATAACGTCAAGAACGCAATTGAAATTATTCCTGTGCGCTGGATTGATAAGGTTCTAGAGCTTGCGTTGGAACGTTTGCCGGAAGCATTGCCAGAGCCAACACCCGAAGAGCTTGCTAAAAAGGCATCTGAAGTCAGTAAAGTGAGCGAGAAGATATCCTCAGGAGAAGTTCTCAAGCACTGAATGTAGATGGGTTTTCTGTCTTATCTGCCCTGTTGCTAGTGGTTGATTTGACGGAAAACACGCTTATCTTTGGTACTTAGGTTACAATTCCACCTGTAATATTTTGGGGCGCTTAGCTCAGTTGGTAGAGCGTCTGCCTTACACGCAGAATGTCGGGAGTTCGAGCCTCTCAGCGCCCACCAAATGTTTACTTCTTCTTGCCTGTTTCAAGGCGTCCATGCTCCAGATCCTGCCGCCTAGTACACTCACATAGTTGATATTTATTACTAGCGAACTTACTCATGTTTGATACTGTCCGTAAACACCAAAAGCTTCTCCAGCTCGTGTTGATGCTATTCATCGTTCCATCATTTGCTATGTTCGGAATTTCTAGTTATTCCAGCTTCATGGATAAGGAAACAGACCTTGTAAAGATCAATGGCAAACCCATTACCGCCCAAGAGGTCGACAATGCAGCTAAGCGTCAAGCAGAGCGAGTTGGTGGCAACCTACAGATTGCACAAAGCCTTCAATTTAGACAGGCGATCCTTAATGAGTTACTGCAACAGCGCATTCTCGGCTTTGCAGTAAATGATTTGCGTCTTCAGGTTGGTAAAGATGCTTTAGTAAAGAGTTTGCAAAATATTCCGCAAATTCGAGCCCTTTACAAACCAGATGGCACTTTTGACGACGTTCGTTTCAAGCAACTCTTAGCAAACAATGGCCTGAATGAAGAGCAGTTTTATGCCGGCCAGGCATTTGATCTCAAAATAAGTCAGTTGGTTAATTCGGTTGCTCGTACTGAAATTGGAAGCCCGAAGCTTTCTGAGATCATTTCCACTCTATATGAAACAGAGCGCCAAGTTCAGGCTTTGCCGTTCGAAGCTAAAAGCTTTTTAGCCAAGGTAAATCCAAGTCAAGAAGAGCTGCAGAATTTCTACAACGCCAACGCTAGTTTATTTGAGAGCCCTGAGTTTATTGATGTTGAGTATATTGTTCTCAAGGCTGACCCTAAGGAAGATGCTAAGGTCTTTAGTGAAAAGGCTGACCAATTCGCTAATATGACTTATGACCAGTCCGATAGTTTGAAGCCTGTGGCTGAAAAATTAAAGTTGAATATTCAGAGTCAAAAGGGCGTTACTCGCTCTGGCCTGGGCGGTGTATCCAGGGATCATCCATTAGCTAACCCTAAAGTCATCCAATCACTTTTTGGCGACGAGGCCCTAAAGAATAAGCGCAATATTGAGGCAGTTCAAACTGCACCTGGTGTTTTTGTATCTGCGAGGGTAGTGATTTTCCATCCCGCTCAGACCTTGCCATTTAAAGACGTTGCTGGTGAAGTAAAGCGGCAAGTTAGCCAAAGGGCTGCAGAGAAATTGGCTGTTGCTGCTGCTTCTGAGCGTTATGCAGAACTTCAAAAGGATCCAAAGAATGCTGCTGGATTTGGCAGTGCTGTATGGGTATCCCGTAATAAGCCGGCAAACCTTGTTGGCAGCGCATTAGATGATGTGATGTCCACCAATCCAGATAAATTACCCGCTTATATTTCGGTGAGCAATCCTGGGGTTGGCGCTACTTTGTATCGAGTAGATCAAATTCGCCAGCCAACTGGTGTGGATGCAAAAGTTCATAAAGCACAGTCACAGCAAATTCAAGCGCTGGCTGCACAATCTGAGTTTGCGGGTTTTATGGCTTATTGGCGCGACGCTGCAAAGGTGAAAACTATCAATCCATTGAAGCCCCCATCTACAGGTGCAGGCAGTTAATCTGCTGCTTGAACTATTTTTACTTGCTTAGAAGTGATTGATATGGGGCCATAGCGCCCCATACGTTTTTATACAAAATCATCTGTGCTTTTTCATTGGGATGAATGTTGTCCTGCTGAAATAGTGCAGCGTTACTCGCAACACCTTCTAAGAAAAACGGTAGTAGTTCGACGCTCTCTTGGGCGGCGAGTTTTGGATAGAGCTCTTTAAATTTCTTTGTATAGGCTTGGCCATAATTTGGTGGAATTTGCATACCAAGTAACAAAACCTTAGCACCGGTTTTTTTGCTCAGCACGATCATCCTGCGTAAGTTCTTTTCGGTCTCAGTAATGGATAGGCCTCGCAAAGCATCATTCGCACCGAGCTCAAGAAATACAATGGCAGGCTTTTTCTGACCTAGTAGCTTGGGTAGGCGGGCAAGACCACCAGAAGTCGTTTCTCCGCTGATGCTGGCATTAAATACAGTCCACTGACTTCCTTGTTTTTGAAGTTGTCCCTCAAGAAGTTTTACCCAACCCGAACCCCTGACGAGGCCATATTCAGCTGAAAGACTATCGCCCATTAGCAAAATGACTGGATTAGAGCTCGCAGATGTGACAAAGGAAATTAACAGGCAAAATAAGCCTATTGCAATAGCTTTTTTTGATATGAAAGTCGACGGAATATTTTGATTCATCTATTTATTGACTTCGGGGCTAGCAAGCCTTTATTTCAGATTTCATATTTATGAGCGCCTTCGAAAAAGTGCTTAGCGCTGTTCACTTGGGTAAGTCCGTTCGCTCCAGCGATGGCATCCTTAGCATTTTGCACGACATTTGCTTTGAGCTCAGTCAAGGTGAAAGTGTAGCTATCACTGGCAGCTCTGGTTCCGGTAAGAGTACTTTACTCGGCCTTTTGGCCGGCTTAGATCTTCCGAGTGAGGGTAATGTCACCTTGATGGGGCAGAATCTCAATACACTCGATGAAGACGGCCGTGCCAAACTGAGGGGTTTGCAGGTTGGCTTTGTTTTTCAGTCATTTCAACTGTTACCGCACCTAACGGCGCTTGAAAATGTGATGCTCCCGGCAGAGCTGTCGGGAATGGAAAACCCCAAGGCAAATGCTAAAACATGGCTCGAGCGCGTGGGTTTAGGTGAGCGATTTGACCATTTCCCCAAAACACTTTCTGGAGGGGAGCAACAACGGGTGGCCTTGGCAAGAGCCTTCATTACTAAGCCTGCCATTCTGTTTGCTGATGAACCTACCGGAAGCTTAGATGAAGCTAGCGGAAATCGGGTCATTGAGCTCCTTTTTGATCTCAATCAAGCCAATCAATCTACCCTTGTTCTGGTTACCCATGATCCAGCCTTGGCTAGTAGGTGCCAGCGCCAATTACACCTTCAGGGCGGGCGCTTGTTGTAGGCAAAACCTTATAATCTAGGGATGTCTTTTTTCCACTTTTTGCCCGGCGCTGATGCGCTTTCCTCCTTCCGCCAACAGCGTCTTTTAGCCTCATTAGCTTCTCAAGGCATTGAGCTTGATTCCATTGAGGCGCAATACATTCATTTCATTTGGTCTGAAGAAGCCCTAAGCACTGCAGATCAGGAGCTTCTTGCTAGTCTTCTGACTTACGGGCAACCGTTTAGTTCCAAAATGAATCCAGGTAAATCCTGGTTTTCTAAAAATTCAGGCTCAGGCCAAGGTGCTGTCGTCATTCCGCGCTTGGGAACAGTACCCCCATGGTCCAGTAAAGCAACTGATATTGCACGGCAATGCGGACTAACAGTATTGCGCATTGAACGTGGCATACAGTACTCATGGAATGCTAAAAACACATTAAGCCCGGCACAAGAACAATTAGTGTTGGCAGCAATTCATGATCGGATGACTGAAGCGGTTATTCATTCTGTAGAAGAAGCGAATGCGCTTTATCAAACCCTCGAAGATCGTCCATTAAGCCGTATCTTGCTATTAGAACAAGGTAGGGCAGCTTTAGATAAAGCCAATCAAGAGCTTGGTCTAGCCTTATCTGATGATGAGGTGGATTACTTAACGGAAAATTTTATACGCCTAAAGCGCAATCCAAGTGATGTAGAGCTCATCATGTTCGCGCAAGCAAATAGTGAGCATTGCCGGCATAAGATTTTTAATTCAAGCTGGACTATTGACGGTGACGACCAAGAGCGTTCACTGTTTGCAATGATTCGCAATACGCATCAATTGCATCCAGAGGGAACAATTGTTGCGTATTCTGACAACTCTGCCGTGATGGTTGGCTGTGAATCAGAGACTTGGGTTCCCCAAGGCGGTGATCATCGCTATGAGAAAGATACGCGTTTAGTCCATACCTTGATGAAGGTAGAGACGCATAACCATCCAACTGCCATTGCACCATTTCCGGGAGCTTCTACAGGCGCTGGCGGTGAGATTCGTGATGAAGGAGCTACTGGTATAGGTGGACGCCCTAAAGCAGGCTTAACCGGCTTTTCAGTCTCCAATCTAAATATCCCAGGCACCGAGCTTCCTTGGGAAAGTGAAAAGTATGGCAAGCCGGAGCGGATTGCCACACCATTGCAAATCATGATTGATGGCCCCTTAGGGGGAGCCGCATTTAATAATGAGTTTGGCCGCCCCATCTTAGGCGGTTATTTCCGTGTCTTTGAGCAAACCTTAGATGGCACACGTCGCGGTTATCACAAGCCAATCATGATTGCTGGTGGTATTGGCAGCATTGATGCAATTCATACAGCGAAGAAAGCAATTGAAGCAGGGCATTTATTGATTCAATTGGGTGGTCCAGGTATGCGTATTGGTATGGGTGGCGCAACAGGTAGTTCCGTTGCCACTGGCACCAACACTGCAGATTTAGATTTTGATTCTGTTCAACGCGGAAACCCTGAGATGGAGCGTCGCGCCCAAGAGGTTATTAATGCTTGTCGCGCAATGGGCGAAAACAATCCAATTGTTTCCATACATGATGTAGGCGCCGGTGGCCTTTCTAATGCGTTCCCTGAGTTAGCGGATGGCGCAGGATTAGGCGCTAAATTTAAATTACGCAGTGTGCCGCTTGAAGAGAGTGGCATGAGCCCAGCAGAAATCTGGTGTAACGAATCTCAAGAGCGCTATGTATTGGCGATTGAAGCAAAAGATTTAGACCTCTTTAAATCCTTCTGCGAACGCGAACGCTGTCCATTTGCTGTAGTAGGTGAAGCGACCGCAGAGCGTCAACTGCAACTCAGTGACTCTAAGCAAGACGCAAGCACTGATGCTGCAATGCCAATTGATATGCCAATGGAAGTACTGCTTGGCAAGCCACCACGCATGCATCGTGATGTGCAACGAATTACTCAAGAGTTCAGCGAGCTTGATGTCACTGATACTGACCTTGCTCAATCAGTTGCCTGGGTCCTGCAACAACCTACAGTGGCAAGCAAATCCTTCTTAATTACGATTGGCGATAGATCTGTTGGTGGCCTCAATGCCCGCGATCAATTTGTTGGCCCATGGCAAGTACCTGTAGCTGACTGTGCGGTTACCTTAATGGACTACAAAGGCTATCGGGGCGAAGTAATGAGTATGGGTGAAAGAACCCCTGTTGCCGTAATCGATGCTTCTGCCGCTGCCCGTATGGCCGTAGGTGAGGCCATTACAAATTTATTGGCTGCCGATATTCATTCTTTAGGGGATGTGAAGTTATCAGCCAATTGGATGGCGGCTTGTGGCTCTCCGGGAGAGGATGCAAAACTATATGACTCGGTCAAAGCTGTTGGTATGGATCTCTGTCCTGCCCTAGGCATTTCAATCCCAGTCGGAAAAGATTCTTTATCGATGGCAACTGCTTGGCAAGATGGAGCAGAGTCAAAGAAGGTTGTTTCCCCCGTTTCTTTAATCATTTCTGCGTTTGCTTCAGTCCAGGATGTACGTAAAACACTGACCCCTCAATTAAAACTCAAAGAGAAAAATGGCGCCTCCCTTGATACTGAATTAATCCTGATTGATCTGGGGCGTGGTAAGAACCGCATGGCTGGGAGTATTCTTGCTCAAGTGATGAATCAGTCAGGTAAAGAGGCGCCTAATCTAGATCACCCAGAAGATCTCAAGAACTTAGCAGCTGCCATCATTGAGCTTCGCAAAGAGAACAAGTTACTGGCGTATCACGATCGCTCTGATGGCGGATTATTGGCTTGTATTGCTGAGATGGCGTTTGCATCTCATTGCGGAGTCTCCATCAATGTTGACATGATTGCGGTGGATGCTGGACAAGAGCCAGATTACGGCGATGCCAAGAACTGGGCGCAACAAGTTTCTGGCCGTCGGCATGAGCAAACCATGCGTGCTTTATTTAATGAAGAGCTTGGTGCAGTGATTCAAGTTTGCAGAGAAGAGCGTGATGCAGTTTTTGCAATCCTACGTAAGCTAGGCTTAAGCGCGTTTAGTCATGTCATTGGCAAGCCAAATACTAATGGCCGAATTGAAGTCTGGCGAGATGCTAAGAATGTCTTCGCAGAGCCACGCGAGGTTTTGCAAAAGATGTGGGCTAATACCAGTTATCAAATTGCTCGTTTGCGCGACAACCCTGTCTGTGCTGATAGCGAATTTGCGCTCTTGGATAATTTATCTGATGCTGGAATGTCCCCAAAACTTACTTTTGATTCGAGCGATGATATTGCTGCGCCATTCATTCAGAAGAATGCACGCCCCAAAGTGGCGATTTTGCGTGAGCAGGGCGTTAACTCCCATGTTGAAATGGCCTATGCTGTTAACTGGGCCGGATTTGACAGTTTTGACGTCCATATGTCTGATTTATTGAGTGGCAAAGCAAAGCTCGATGACTTTCGTGGATTAATTGCTTGCGGCGGCTTTAGTTATGGTGATGTGCTTGGTGCTGGTGAAGGGTGGGCCAAAACAATTTTATTCAACCCGCAACTTCGAGATCAATTTTCCACATTCTTCAATCGTCAGGATAGTTTCGCCTTAGGTGTTTGCAATGGTTGTCAGATGATGAGTAATCTTTCTGGGATTATTCCTGGCGCACAGGCTTGGCCTAAATTTACCCGCAATCAATCAGAGCAATATGAAGCGCGTTTAGTCATGGCGGAAATTCTTGCTTCGCCTTCAATCTTCACTCAAGGCATGGAAGGTAGTCAATTACCCATTGCTATAGCGCATGGTGAAGGTTTTGCGAATTTTAACCAACAGGGCAATTTGGATCTACTACATCAGCAAGGTTTAGCAGCCTTACGTTTTGTTGATCACCAGGGCAATCCAACGGAAACTTATCCTCTGAACCCAAATGGTTCACCTGGTGGTCTCACTGGTGTAACAACGCCAGATGGTCGTTTCACAGTAATGATGCCTCACCCCGAGCGTGTATTTCGTGCTGTGCAGATGAGTTGGTGCCCGCCTGAATGGTTGGATACTCCAGATGGTGCAAGCCCGTGGTTACGTTTATTCCGTAATGCGCGCCATTGGGCAAAGTAGGGTTACGAAAATATGTTGATGGAGCCCGTAACCTTTTCTGAAAGTGGTGGAATTCGTTATTTGCATTTTGGTACTGAGTTGATTCAAGGGGCAATGCGTATCCGTGACCCCAATGAAATCTATCTCGAATATAACCAGCAAATGATGGCATGGCTTCTCTTTCTGGAAACCAAGCCAGGGATGCGAGTTGCACAATTGGGCCTGGGAACAGGCGCGTTAACAAAATTCACACATCTCCATTGTCCTGCAGTTAAATCTACCGTGGTAGAGCTTAACCCTGCAGTCATTGTTGCAGCGAGAAGTATGTTTTCAATGCCAGACGATGATCGCAGATTGGAGACCTTGCAAGTGGATGCTAAAGAATTTGTGAGGCGTTCTCAATATCTCAATACGTTTGATGCCGTGCAAGTTGATTTGTATGATGCTATTTGCGACGGTCCGTCTGCCAGTTCTTTAGAGTTTTACAAAGGTTGCTATCAAATTCTCAAGGGCCCTGGGGTTCTGACGGTTAACCTCTTCTCAAAGCATAAAAGCTTTGATATCAATCTTAAGAATATTTGCGAAGCGTTTGGTGATCGCGTGCTCTTATTCCCCGAATCACATGATTGCAATGTCGTTGCGATTGCGTTTAAAGGTCCAAAACTAGAAGCAGAGTGGCGTGATGTTTCTGCGCGAGCCAAGCTGATTAAGGAAAAAACAGACCTACCAACCAATAAATGGGTGTCAGGCATTAGTCATGTAAATGCCCATCAGGAGTCAAAGTTATCCATCTAATAAATAATTGGATAAGAAAAAAGGCGATCATCTGATCGCCTTTTTGGTTTTCAAGCATTGAGTGCTTGAAGGCTTTTTCAATTAAACGGTCACAGTATCTGCAACATCGCTAAATGACTTGATCTTATCAAAGCTCATATATTTATAGACATCGCTGGCTTTAGCATCTAGCGCCTTTACTTGCTCTAAATACTCGGCTGGCGTAGGTAGACGTCCCAACAGGGCGGCAACAGAAGCCAGTTCGGCAGAGGCCAAATACACACGCGTATCAATACCTAAGCGGTTAGGGAAGTTACGTGTGGAAGTTGATACAGCCGTTGAACCTTTGCGGATTTGCGCTTGGTTGCCCATGCACAATGAGCAACCTGGACTTTCCATGCGAGCACCAGCAGCACCCAACATACCGTAGTAGCCTTCTTCCATCAAGATCATGGCGTCCATCTTGGTTGGAGGTGCTACCCATAAACGGGTTGGCATATCTTTTTTACCTTGCAACACTTGACCAGCGGCACGGAAGTGTCCAATGTTGGTCATGCATGAACCAATAAAGACTTCATCAATCTTGTCACCGGCAACTTCAGACAATACTTTTACATCATCTGGGTCGTTAGGGCATGCAAGGATCGGCTCTTTGATTTCATCGATATTGATTTCGATAATTTCCGCATAGTCGGCATTAGCATCAGGTTGCAGCAGTTGAGGGTTTGCAATCCAAGCTTCCATTGCTTTGATACGACGACCAAGAGTACGCTTGTCGTCATAACCATTAGCAATCATCCACTTCATCAAAGTGATGTTCGATTGCATGTACTCAATGATAGGTTCTTTGTTTAAATGAACGGTGCAACCACCAGCAGAACGTTCAGCAGAGGCATCAGATAATTCAAATGCTTGTTCAACCTTGAGATCGGGTAAACCTTCGATTTCTAGAATGCGACCAGAGAAAATATTCTTCTTACCTTGCTTCTCGACGGTGAGTAAACCCCTCTTAATTGCATACAAAGGAATTGCATTGACCAAGTCACGTAAGGTGATGCCTGGTTGCATCTTGCCTTTGAAACGAATCAAGACAGATTCAGGCATATCTAAAGGCATAACGCCTGTAGCAGCAGCAAAAGCAACTAAGCCTGAGCCTGCGGGGAAAGAGATGCCAATTGGGAAGCGAGTATGACTATCGCCACCAGTGCCACAGGTATCAGGCAATAGCAAACGATTTAACCAGCTATGGATCACGCCGTCACCAGGACGCAATGCAACGCCACCACGATTGGTCATGAATGGCGGCAATTCATGCTGAGTACGAATGTCTACCGGTTTTGGATAAGCGGAAGTGTGGCAGAAAGACTGCATTACTAAGTCAGAAGAGAAGCCTAAGCAAGCTAAATCCTTTAATTCATCACGAGTCATCGGACCAGTGGTGTCTTGTGATCCAACGGTAGTCATGTGAGGCTCACAGTACGTTCCGGGGCGTACACCTTGACCCTCTGGCAATCCACAGGCACGACCAACCATCTTCTGCGCCAAGCTAAAACCTTTTTTGTTATCAGGTGGACTCACCGGCAGGCGGAATTCGCTAGAGGCAGGTAAGCCCAGTGCTAAACGGGCTTTAGCGGTCAAGCCACGTCCCACGATCAAGGGGATGCGACCGCCAGCGCGTACTTCATCCAAAATAACAGGGGACTTGAGTGCGAAGGAGGTAATTTCTTTGCCATCTTTCAGAGCTTTACCTTCGTATGGGCGCAATTCAATAACGTCACCCATATTCATTTGGGACACATCTAATTCGATTGGTAGTGCACCAGAATCTTCCATGGTGTTAAAGAAGATAGGCGCAATATTGCCACCAAGACAGACGCCGCCGAAGCGCTTGTTGGGAACAAATGGAATATCTTGACCAGTCCACCACAAGACAGAATTGGTTGCGGACTTGCGTGAGGAGCCCGTACCAACTACATCGCCTACATAAGCAATTTGATTGCCTTTTTTTTGCAGTTCAGCAATTTGCTTCATTGGGCCACGAACACCAGACTCATCTGGTTCGATACCAGGGCGTGGGTTTTTCAGCATAATCGTTGCATGCAAAGGAATGTCGGGACGGCTCCAAGCGTCGGGTGCTGGAGAGAGATCATCAGTATTCGTCTCGCCAGTGACTTTAAATACCGTGAGCTTCATGCTTTCAGGAACTGCGGGGCGGCTAGTAAACCATTCTGCATCTGCCCAACTTTTCATCACAGCCTTTGCATTTGCATTACCTTTTTCAGCAAGCTCATGCACGTCATTGAAGTAATCAAACATCAAGAGTGTTTTCTTGAGCGCATCAGCGGCAACGGCGCCACATTCTGCATCCGTCAAAAGCTCAACCAATGGTTTGATGTTGTATCCGCCAAGCATGGTTCCCAACAATTCAGTTGCCTGGACTCGTGAAATCAATGGTGATTTTTCAGTGCCTTTTGCTACTGCGTCTAAAAATTCTGCTTTCACCTTTGCCGCATCATCTACGCCGGCAGGTACGCGATTCGTAATTAGCTCTACAAGCTCAGCTTCTTTCCCTGTAGGTGGATTCTTTAGCAACTTCACCAATTCTGCAGTTTGATCTTTGCTTAATGGGAGGGCTGGAATACCGAGTGCTGCGCGTTCAGCAACTTGGGCGTTGTAGGCTTCTAACATTGTGTTTCCTATGCGGTAAATGTGATCTATAGAAAGACTAAACGGGAATTTTCACCCGAATTTCGACATTATAGTTACTAATTTAAGTCTTATATAAGAGTTTAAACCCTATAAATCCACCTAAAAGGGCTTTGGAGTGTCAATTAAAGGGGGTTACAGGCAAAGATTAGATAACCTTCTCATCCTTGAGAGCCCAAACCAAGGCTACCACCCATCCAATCAGGGACTAGCCCAGAAAGAGATTTAGTGCAAAAATCGCACCAGTATTAGCCCTCTTTCTATGGAAAGCGATGGCAAAAGGCAGGAAGTAAAAGAGCGATAAAACAGTAATAAGAATGGCAAACAGAAGGCGCATGGCGTTTATTTCTCACGTATCCAGGTTTGTGTTCTTCCCAGCAAAGGGATTCCAATATAGGCCCTTAAATCCAATTTACCACCCTGGTCCTTGAGTTTCATCTCTGCTCGATAGATTTCACCATCATCAGGGTCCAAGATTTGACCGCCTGAATAAGAGTCCCCAGTCCTTTTGAGGCCAGTTAGGATTTCCATGCCCAGAACAGGTTTGCCTTTGCGGTTATCGGTACATTTTTCACAGTTTGGCAGTGCGCTCAGATCAAGTATTTTTGTAATTACCCCAGAAAAAACACCATTTTTCTCTGTAATTTGCACAATTGAAGCCGGTAGGTTGGTGTCGTCGTCAAAAGTCTTCCAGGTGCCCACAATGGAGTCCGATGTTTGGGCTGACAGTTGGGTGGCTTCAAAGGCCAGAATGCAGCCAAGGATGATGAAAAGCAGTGGTTTTTTCATAGATTTCTGGATTATTACCTTTTTACAATTCAGTCATTAGACATTGCTATCGTTATAATTACTTTTTCCAACAGAGCTTAAGCGATGACCAAATACGTTTTTGTCACTGGTGGTGTGGTTTCTTCTTTAGGGAAAGGAATCGCAGCTGCCTCGCTTGCCGCGATTCTTGAATCCCGCGGCCTGAAAGTCACCCTCCTAAAATTAGACCCTTATATTAACGTTGACCCGGGCACCATGAGTCCACTGCAGCACGGTGAAGTTTTTGTCACTGAAGATGGGGCTGAAACAGATTTAGATTTAGGGCACTATGAGCGCTTCGTATCAGCAAAGATGCGCAAGAGCAATAACTTCACCACTGGCCAAATTTATGAGTCCGTCATTAGCAAAGAGCGTCGCGGTGAATACTTAGGAAAAACCGTTCAGGTTATTCCCCATATTACAAATGAGATTCAAGCTTTTGTGGAAAGGGGAGCTAATGCAAGTCATGATGGTAAGGCTGATATCGCTATTTGTGAGATCGGCGGTACGGTGGGTGATATCGAATCCCTACCATTTTTAGAGGCGGCACGGCAGATGAGCCTTCGCCTACCCATGCATAGCTGCGCATTTGTGCATCTAACCTTAGTTCCTTATATTCAAAGTGCTGGCGAGTTGAAAACGAAACCCACCCAACACTCTGTGCAAAAGTTGCGTGAGATAGGCATCATGCCAACTGTCTTGTTATGCCGTGCTGATCGACCAATTCCGGAAGACGAGCGCGCTAAGATCTCTTTGTTTTCTAACGTCCGTGATGAAGCAGTCATTTCTGTATGGGATGTTGATACGATTTATAAGATTCCAGAAATGCTTCATGCGCAAGGCATGGATGACTTGATTTGTCGAGAGTTACAAATCGATGCCAAACCAGCGGATCTTTCCGTATGGGCGCATTTGGTTTATGAGATGGCCAATCCTCAACACGAAGTTACCATTGGTATGGTTGGCAAGTATGTTGAATTGACTGAGTCTTATAAGTCACTAATTGAAGCGCTACGTCATGCTGGTATTCATACGCATACCAAGGTGAATATTAACTATATCGATTCAGAAGTGATCGAAAAAGACGGCGTTGATTGCTTGAGGAAGCTTGACGCCATATTGGTTCCCGGCGGCTTTGGTAAGCGCGGTACAGAAGGCAAGATCTCTGCGATCCGTTATGCCCGTGAAAACAATATTCCTTATCTTGGTATCTGCCTTGGCATGCAGTTGGCTGTGATTGAGTTTGCGCGCCATGTCGCCAATATCGCAAAGGCAAACAGTACTGAATTTGATCCGCAAGCTGAAAATCCTGTAGTTGCTCTCATTACTGAGTGGATGGACAGGGAGGGAAATGTTGAAAAACGTAGCAATGCTTCTGACCTTGGTGGCACGATGCGCCTAGGATCACAACGCTGCCCCGTTAAAGCAGGCACTTTGGCCCATCGGATTTATGGCGCAGAAGTAAATGAACGTCATCGCCATCGCTATGAAGTGAACAACACTTATGTTCCAAGACTGGAGGAGTCTGGCTTAATTATTTCTGCCAGAACCCCAAATGAGTCATTGCCTGAAATGATGGAGTTGCCAGAGTCGATGCATCCATGGTTCTTTGGTGTGCAGTTTCATCCGGAATTCACCTCAACACCACGAGATGGGCACCCCTTGTTCTCTGCATTCATTAGTGCCGCACTGATCCATCAAAACACTGCATTAAAACAAGTTGCTTAAGAGGATGCTATGAGTCCATTCAAACTATGCGGTTTTAATGTTGGTTTAGATCAGCCTTTTTTCTTAATCGCGGGTACCTGCGTCATTGAGTCCGAACAGTCGGCCATTGATGTTGCTGGGCATTTGAAAGAAATCACTAGCGCTTTGAACATCCCGTTTATCTATAAATCTTCCTTTGATAAGGCTAACCGTTCTTCTGGAACTTCGTTTCGTGGTTTAGGTATGGAGAAGGGCCTAGAAATATTGGCTAAGGTTAAAAAAGAAGTGGGTGTTCCGATTTTGACCGATGTTCACGATATTAACGAGATTGAAGCAGTGTCTAAGGTTGTTGATGTGATTCAGACCCCTGCCTTTTTATGCAGACAGACCGATTTCATTCGTGCTTGCGCTCAAAGTGGTAAACCAGTCAATTTTAAAAAGGGGCAGTTCCTATCCCCTCATGAAATGCTCAATGTTATTGAGAAGGCGCGAGCAGCAGCCAAAGAAGTAAATGTTCCGGATCAATTTATGGTTTGTGAGCGTGGTGCCTCATTCGGCTACAACAATCTAGTTTCTGATATGCGCAGCTTGGCCATATTGCGCGAGGCGAATGCACCCGTTGTTTTTGATGCCACCCATTCTGTTCAACTACCGGGTGGCCAAGGGACAGCAAGCGGTGGGCAACGTGAGTTTGTGCCAGTATTGGCGCGTGCCGCGGTTGCTGTTGGTATTAGTGGTCTTTTTATGGAAACTCACCCAGATCCATCTAAAGCCTTATCTGACGGCCCTAATGCAGTTCCGTTACATCGCATGAGGGAGTTGCTAGAGTCATTGCTTGCGATTGATACAGTAGTCAAATCTAACGGTCCATTTTTAGAAAATAGCTTTCAGTAATTTTTAAAGAAGTTATTAATCCCAATTTCATATTGTTTTAAGGAGAAGGTGCATGAGCGCCATTGTTGACATCATCGGTAGAGAAGTTTTAGATTCACGCGGCAACCCAACAGTAGAGTGCGATGTATTACTGGAGTCTGGCGTCATGGGGCGTGCTGCCGTTCCATCTGGAGCTTCCACGGGTTCACGTGAAGCAATCGAATTGCGTGATGGTGATCAGTCTCGTTATTTGGGTAAAGGCGTTTTGAATGCTGTTCAAAACATTAATGTTGAAATTGCAGAAACTATTCTCGGTTTAGATGCAACAGAGCAAGCTTTCTTGGACCGCACCCTGATCGAATTAGATGGCACTCATAACAAAGCGCGTCTTGGCGCAAACGCAACCTTAGCTGTTTCTATGGCTGTTGCAAGAGCGGCCGCTGAAGAAGCTGGCTTACCTTTGTACCGTTATTTTGGCGGTTCAGGTGGCATGCAATTACCGGTGCCCATGATGAATATCGTCAATGGTGGCGCACATGCCAATAACAGTTTAGACATTCAAGAATTCATGATCATGCCGGTTGGTGCGGAAAATTTCCGTGACGCCTTGCGTTGTGGAGCTGAAATTTTCCATGAACTTAAGAAAATCATTGGCGCTCAAGGCATGCCGACTACTGTAGGTGACGAAGGTGGCTTTGCCCCGAACTTCAAAAGTAACCATGAGTGCTTGCAAACCATCATGAAAGCAATTGAGGGTGCTGGCTACCAAGCGGGTGATGATGTTTTATTGGCCCTAGATTGCGCTGCTAGTGAGTTTTACAAAGACGGCAAATACCATCTTTCAGGCGAAGGCTTACAGCTCACCTCTAGTGAGTTCTCTGATTATCTTGGTAACTTGGCAGATCAATTTCCGATCGTATCGATTGAAGACGGTATGCATGAGGGCGACTGGGATGGTTGGGCTGATATCACCAAGAAGCTTGGCAAGAAGATTCAATTGGTGGGCGATGATCTCTTCGTTACCAATACTCGCATCCTGAAAGAAGGCATTGAGAAAGGTATTGCCAACTCCATCTTGATTAAGATTAACCAGATTGGCACCTTGACAGAAACGTTTGCCGCGATTGAGATGGCCAAACGCGCTAATTACACTGCGGTCATTTCTCATCGCTCTGGTGAAACTGAAGATAGCACTATTGCTGATATCGCTGTTGGCACAAATGCTGGCCAGATTAAGACAGGCTCCTTATCTCGCTCTGATCGCATTGCCAAATACAACCAACTCTTGCGAATCGAGGAAGACTTGGGTGATGTCGCAACCTATCCAGGCAAATCTGTTTTCTATAACTTGAAACGCTAAGTCACAAAAGATTCACTTAATATGCGGATTGTCATCTACTCGATGCTGGTATTGCTCATCGCAATTCAGTACCCCCTGTGGCTAGGAAAGGGTGGATGGCTAAAGGTTTACGAAATGGAGAGACAGGTAGAGCTTCAGGAGGCTAAAAATAGTCTCATGGCTCTTCGTAATGCAAAGTTAGCGGGCGACGTTAAGGATTTAAAGGATGGTACGCGCGCTATTGAGGAGCGCGCTAGAGCTGAGCATGGTTTGATTAAAGAGGGTGAGTTTTTTGTGCAAATCTTGCCTGCAGATAAAGCGAACACACCCGCTGCTACGAAACAATAAATTCTAATGGCCGCTAGATGGCGGTCTTGTGGCATCGCTGAGTAAATCCGTTTTGAATACTTGCAAACAGTCCACGGCATCGAACCGATAGGGCTTGGCGCAAAACTCACAAATTGTCTCTACTATCCCTTGCTCTTCCAGTATCCCTTGTACCTCTTCCTCCCCAAGCATTCTCAAGACATCGGCAACTTTGTTGCGCGAGCAACGACAAGAAAAGCGAATCTTTCTTGGGGGGAAGCTGCGAACGCCATTCTCAGTGGATTCCTCTAAAAACAAGCGCCTCAAGATAGTTTCAGGTGGAAGCGTTATCAACTCCTCGTCGGTGATCGTTTCACCCAAAGTCTGTATACGAGTCCAGCCCTCGGCAGCTGTTTGTGGATCAAGGTGTGTATGGCCACCAGAATCTGGCATGCGTTGCAACAAGAGTCCGCCTATATTTGAATCATTTGAAGTTAGCCAAATTCTGGTTTCTAGCTGTTCAGAATTTTGCATGTATAGACCGATAGCCTCTGCCGCGCTAGCTACTGGCGTGAGCTGACCACCGCGATGCTGTTGGAGCGCAACAATGCCTTGGTACGGTGGTTGGCCGGGCTCTCGCTCTGAAGGGTCTAGGGTAATCACAAGCCTGCCAGAGTTGCTTGCATCGAGCAGATCTCCAAGAGTCGCATTTGGAGATATTTCTGAGGGATCGACTGATAGCTTGACGGTGGCTCTCATCGATAAATCGGACTTACATTCAACAACGAGTAGCTGAATCGGGCCTTTACTTTGTGCCTGAATAATCAATGTGCCATCAAACTTGAGGCTAGCGCTCAGAAGGGTGGCTGCACCAACAAAATCACCTAGAATGCGTCGTACTACCGGCGGATCATTACGACGCTCTAAAACAGCCTGCCACGCAGTGCTGATGGACACAATTTCCCCGCGAACTGGGGCCCCATCACAGACAAATACAAGTAATTCATTCATGAGGCAAAGTATCCACGTTTTTTAATTTTGCCGCCAATTTGACTGACCTGAGATAATGCGCTTTATGCATATTCGTACACGTTTCGCCCCCAGTCCAACGGGCTTTATTCATTTGGGCAATCTACGCAGCGCTCTCTACCCTTGGGCATTTGCACGTCACAATAAAGGTGATTTCATTCTTCGGATTGAAGATACCGATTTGGAGCGCTCTACTCAGGAAGCGGTAGATGTGATCATTGAAGGGATGTCCTGGTTAGGGCTTGATTTAGATGAGGGCCCAATCTATCAGATGCAGCGTATTGATCGCTATCGTGCAGTCGTCAAACAAATGCTGGATGCAGGACTGGCCTATCCCTGCTATATGTCGGAAGAGGAGTTAAATAAACTCCGTGACCAACAAATGGCCAATAAAGAAAAGCCGCGTTACAACGGCTTGTGGAGACCTGAACCCGGAAAAACTTTGCCGACGATTCCTGAAGCTGTGCAGCCAGTCATTCGCTTCAAGAATCCTATTGGCGGATCTGTTATCTGGGATGATGCCGTGAAGGGCAAGATTGAAATTAGCAATGATGAGCTTGATGATCTTGTAATTGCTCGCCCAGACGGCACACCAACGTACAACTTTTGCGTCGTAGTAGATGACTTAGATATGAAGATTACTCATGTCATTCGTGGTGATGATCATGTAAATAACACCCCTCGTCAGATTAATATCATGACGGCCTTAGGTGGCATTCCTCCGATCTATGCTCATCTACCCACGGTTCTAAATGATTCTGGTGAGAAGATGAGCAAGCGTAATGGCGCCATGAGTGTGCGCGATTATCAAAAGGCAGGGTATTTGCCGGAGGCAATTCTGAATTATCTGGCGCGCTTAGGTTGGTCACACGGTGATGCAGAAATATTTACAAAAGAACAATTTGTAGATTGGTTTGATTTAGAGAGCTTGGGTCGCTCACCAGCACAACACAATCCTGAAAAATTACTCTGGCTAAATCATCAATATATTCAGAATGCAGATCCCACTCAATTGGCTGAAGTGACTAAACCCTTTGCACATCAGCTTGGTATCGATACTGAAAATGGACCAAACTTTATTCAAGTTGTTGGACTATTAAAAGATCGTGCTAATACCTTGATTGAGATTGCGGAAGGGGCTAAGCTGTTTTACTTGCCAGCACCGATGCATAGTGCAGAACAGATAGCCGCAAATATTCCGGAAGCGATTGTCCCTGCACTAAAAGATTTAATTGAAGCAATCAAGAATGCGGAACCTACAAAAGAAGCTTACGGAGCGGCATTTAAGCAAGTTCTAGCCGTGCATCAACTTAAGATGCCAGCCTTAGCTATGCCCGTTCGTTATGCCTTATTTGCTACAACTCAGACTCCAGCAATAGATTCTGTATTGGTGGTATTGGGTAAGGATGAAGCTCTCAAGAGGCTCTCCAAGGTGGTCCAGTAGGCAATTTGCGCAATCGCACAAAAATAGGATAAAATCTTGGATTGTTTTGAGTGTCTTGCGGTTTTATTGTGGGATTTCGGGGGTATAGCTCAGCTGGGAGAGCGCTTGCATGGCATGCAAGAGGTCAGCGGTTCGATCCCGCTTATCTCCACCAAGCATTCAAATTGCTGTATTTTGAAGTAGTCCAGGTCCCCATCGTCTAGAGGCCTAGGACATCACCCTTTCACGGTGAGTACGGGGGTTCGAATCCCCCTGGGGACGCCAGAAATTTTGGTGGCAGTAAAATGTAGTTTGTGATGTTTCACTCGATGTATTTTGGAGCGGTAGTTCAGTTGGTTAGAATATCGGCCTGTCACGCCGAGGGTCGCGGGTTCGAGTCCCGTCCGTTCCGCCAAGACAATTAAAAGCCCCCTGAGTCAGGGGGCTTTTTTATTTCTAAGGCATTACAGTGTGCGCGTGCGAAGTGCCTTGGGGCTCATGTCTAAATAGTAATTATCTATACCAAGATTTCCACCCTTAGCTCTAGCTAAGAATCGTAAAGTCTCGTTCAATACGATTTCTCTCTCGTTATCAATGGTGACTATGTGATAGCTATTGCCCAGCCAAATTGTTCTACGAAGATCTGATTTGACTTTAGATAATATCTTTTCTGCAGACCATACCGAACATGTGTCATCCTCAACGGACTGTATTAATAGGAGTCTAGAGTTAATTAAATTTAGATTTTTTGTGGTGTAAGCCATGAGCTTATTGGCTTCATACAAATGCCTTGCGGTGATCAGTGGTGCGCCTACCTCAGATAATTCATGGGACTTAAATTTGTCACGAATGCGGCGTCGTAGCTCGAGATTTTTGATGCCAAAAGGCTCTCTCTCCGAATACTCCCAATTTCGGATTCCCAGGCTGTATGCAATATTGAGTAGAAATCGATACCACGGCACAGACCAACCGTCATAACGCAATACCGGTGAATAGAGCGCAATTGAAGAAATATCAGACCTTTGTGTGGCAATCGCAAGTGCGAAGGTAGCGCCCATACTGATGCCTGCTAAATTGATGGTTTTATATTGAAGCTTGTGCTCGTCTACGCAATTGTGGACTTGGCTAAGCCACTCTTCGTAGTTATCTGCAGGACTTCCATAAAGGTAACCCTTGATTTCAGGAACCACGGTATTAAATCCGTTAGTACTTAGAAAGCTGGGAAGTTGGCCTAATTCAAGTCCACCACCATTTAAACCTGGAAGTAAAATGGTGATGCTGTCGCTTGTGGCGCCTATTTCATTTCTATGGGGCATGTCTTACACTGTCGTCAATATAGTTATGCCATGAAGCATACACCGTCCAAGGAATCCATGAAACACAATCTTAATGCTTATCGGTGGTGTCCCAATAAGGGGCAGGGCTACTTAAATGCGTGCGTCGGTGTATTTTTTGCTTTTTGCATTCGCTTAAGCCTTCAGCCACATATCGAGGAGGCGCTACCTTTGTTTTTCTTTCAGATCAATACGATTGTGATTGCCTTCTTTTTTGGGGTTGGTCCAGCATTACTCACTTTGGCGTTAAGCATCCCATTAATTTCCTATTTTTTTATGTCACCTTATATGAGCTTTAGTGTTGTTGATTCCAGGGATATAACAACATTAATTGTTTATATAACCTACACATTACTTGTAAGCTTTTTGGTTGAGTGGTTACGTCGCGAACAGTACAACGCAAAGATGGCTATTTTAGTAAGCGAATCTCGCTTCAAGCTAATGGTCGAAGGTGACACCAAAATACGAGAGCTGCTTAAAAATTCCCCCCCCCACAAACCTGAATAACTAAGGCCTTTTAAACCTTCCGATTCTGCCCCTTATTGCTGATAGCTGAGAGCCGGTTAAGTTCAGCAGAGGGGGTCACCATAAATTGAGATTGAGTGATCTCATCTGAACCTCACCTTGTGGTGTTAGCACAATGTGAGGTGTAAGGAGTCAAAATAATGCTAATAAGCAGTTGTTAATCAAATAGCTTGTGCAGCATTCACTACAGCTTACTTTTTTGGAGTTGTTATAGAGGCCGCCATTGCATCGTAATAAATGACCTTAACTTGTTCGCCAACATTAACATCACCCAAGAGAGCTGGGTTTTTAACGGTTACAGTGGTAACTTTGCCGCTAGGACCCTTAACAGAGACAAGTTTCTTATCGCGGTCTACGGCAACGATATCGGCAATGATGGTTGTTTGATTGGCAATGCTTTCAGAAGGCTTTTCATTTGCCTTTGATTTGGTGACCGTATTAGTTTCTACCTTGCTACGAATGCCATCACTCTTGGTTTTAATCAGTTCAATTGCAACAGCCAATTCATAAGTCACGTTAACTCGATCACCTTTCTTAATTTGATCGAAATTGGTGATTTCTGGACCTGCGACAAATTTAGATTCACCTTCTTTATTTTTGAAGGTAATGGTACGAGTCTTTTTATCAATCTTGACTACGTTACCTTCATATAGCTGGTAGCGGTTGTCCACTACAGCCGCATCGATCACCATTGGCTTGGCGGAACCGGTATCAGCAGGTTTCGTTTGCGCCACTACTGAAAATGAAGTGGCCAATATAGTTGCTATAGCTAGCGAAATGGTGGTGGATTTAAGATTCATTATTTTCCTTATGAATAATTAACGCTGATTAAGATATTAGCTCACTTTTATCATTTTTTAGTCTTTAGAGTGCTAATGCGGTATTCGGACCAATGCCCTCATCTTTGTTAAGATTATTGTCTTATTCCGGAAACTCAAGAAGGGCCTTAAATGCCTCAATTTGCTGCAAATTTGACAATGTTATTTACAGAAGCGCCTTTCTTGGAGCGCTTTGAGCGCGCCTCTCAAGCGGGATTTAAGGCGGTTGAATTTCTGTTCCCATATCCATATTCAGCTGCTGAAATTAAACAGAAGTTAGATCAGCACAACTTAAGGCTAGTCCTTCATAATTTGCCGGCTGGTGATTGGGATGCCGGGGAGCGTGGAATAGCTTGTCATCCAGACCGAGCTGAAGAGTTCCGTTTGGGGGTTGCAAAAGCGATCGAATATGCCAAGGTTCTAGGCGTTGCGCAATTGAATTGTTTGGCAGGCAAAGTTCCTGCAGGTGCAGATCAAAAATTATTTCATGACACTTTTGTGGCTAATTTGAAATATGCGTCTGCTGAGTTAAAAAAATCCAATTTAAAGCTACTTATTGAGCCAATTAATACATTTGATATTCCTGGATTCTTTTTAAATACAACACAGCAGGCGCTAGATATTATTAAAGAGGTTTCCTCTGATAATCTCTTTGTGCAATACGATATCTACCATGCCCAGCGTATGGAGGGTGAATTGTCCAATACTATCGAAAAGAATCTCAAGCAGATCGCCCATATTCAGTTAGCTGATAATCCCGGCCGCAATGAGCCTGGCACTGGTGAAATTAACTATACCTATCTTTTCAAATTCCTTGACAAGATTGGCTACTCAGGTTGGATTGGTTGTGAATATAAGCCTGCGACTACGACAGAAGCAGGTTTAGCTTGGATTCAGAAATTAAATTCATAAAATTAAAGCAAATACAAAAGGAGATGAAATGAGTGCGAAATTAAAATTAGGTTTTGTTGGTCTCGGTATTATGGGCGCCCCTATGGCGGGCCAACTTATTAAAGCAGGACATGAGGTTTTTATTCATACTAGAAGTAAGGTTCCACAGGAGCTAGCCTCATCTTCAGCTATTCAGTGTTCTAGTCCCAGCGAGGTCGCTGAAAAGGCAGACATTATTTTTACGATGGTGCCAGATACGCCCGACGTTGAAAAAGTCTTGTTCGGTGAGAAGGGCGTCGCATCTGGCTTATCGAAGGGCAAGGTTGTTGTTGATATGAGCTCAATCTCACCCATTGCCACCAAAGAATATGCCAAGAAAATAAATGCTTTGGGTTGCGACTACTTGGATGCCCCAGTTTCTGGCGGAGAGGTTGGAGCTAAAAATGCCACGCTATCGATCATGGTCGGTGGTGATGAAGGAGTATTTAATAAGGTGAAGCCCGTTTTAGATTTGATGGGTAAGAATATCAATTTAGTGGGTGGTAATGGGGATGGTCAAACTGCCAAAGTCGCAAACCAAATCATCGTAGCCTTAAATATTGAAGCTGTTGCTGAGGCGCTTTTATTTGCAGCCAAAGCAGGCGCTGATCCCGCCAAAGTCCGTCAAGCATTAATGGGCGGCTTTGCGAGCTCAAAAATTCTTGAGGTGCATGGTGAACGCATGGTGAAGCGCACATTTGACCCGGGCTTTAGGATTGAGTTGCATCAGAAAGATTTAAACCTCGCACTCAATAGCGCTCGTGCTTTAGGCGTTTCACTGCCGAACACCGCCACTGCTCAAGAGCTTTTCAACTCTTGCTCGGCTCATGGTGGCAAAGCCTGGGATCATTCGGCGATGGTGAAGGCTTTAGAAAAATTAGCCAACTTTGAAATTGGTCAAAAAGCCTAAGATCTAAATATGACATCAACCCTCTTGGTGTATTTGCATGGCTTTCGCTCTTCCCCTAGATCCAGTAAGGCTGTGATGACCGGTGAGGCCATCAAGGCCTTATCGACAGTCAATAACCCTATTGAATGGTATTGCCCGCAGTTATTGGCTTCACCGCAGAACAGTATGGATATGGTTACAGAGCATATTCATCTGTCTAAGGCCGATCATATTGTTGTCATCGGTTCATCGCTGGGCGGATTTTATGCAAACTATTTGGCAGAAAAGTATGGCTGCAAAGCGGTTGTCTTAAATCCGGCCGTTCGTGCTGCCAGGGAGCTTGCCCCCCATGTGGGAATGATGACGTCCTATGACAATGACGAGCCATTTGATTTTCGCCCTGAATATATTGATGAGCTAAAAGCCTTACAAGTTGAAAGGATTTCTAATCCTAGCCGTTACTTTTTGATTGCAGCAAAAGGAGATGAATTGCTTGATTGGCAAGAAATGACGGAGTTCTATCAAGGCGCCAAGCAGCTTGTCCTTGAGGGCAGTGATCATGGCATTGCCGACTATGCAGACCATCTCCCAGCAGTTTTGGAGTTTATATCTCCCTAGATGATTGATTGACACATATTTCTTCTGTAAGATAAGTTAAACGATTGATTGCATCGCCTAGGTCGAGAAAGGAGAGTTTGTGCTGAGCATCTTGAAATTAGACGCTGGTGGAATTCCCCAGGGTTGGGTTAACGCTGAAGAAGCAACCAAACACTACGCTGATAATAGTGTCTTATGGACACTGGGCGACCCCATCATGAAAATGCGGGGCGGCATTTCTAGGGCTAGCGGCTTGCAGTCCGTCATTGAACTTCATTCGATTATTGCTATCAAAGGTAGTGCGAAGATTAATTTATTCGATGTTGTCCCGGTGATCACAAAACATAAACTCTTTAAACGTGACCGCGGTCTTTGCGCTTACTGTGGTGATGTAATTCATGAGAATCAGGCTGAGGCAGAGCACATTATTCCCAATAGTCGTGGCGGAAAATATTCCTGGATGAATTTAGTGATTTCTTGCAGGCCCTGCAATCAACACAAGGGTAATCGCACTCCCGAACAAGCTGGCATGGCTCTGTTGTACACCCCTTATCTGCCAAGTTTGTACGAAGATATGATTCTTAAAGGGCGCAATATTCTAGCTGACCAGATGGATTTCCTGGCGGCTAATTTGCCCAAGAATAGTCGTTTACTTGAGAGTGCTCTCTGAGCTCAGAGTCAGGGCAAGTTACGCAGTCTTACTCTAGTAGTTTGATGCACTCAAAATCGTTGCGGATGATTGTGGTAGCGCTGGTTTTATCGCTACTTGGGCATCTCATTTTATTTGTTGGCCTACCTTTTCTTTCCCTTGGCTCTGCTCCAGAAATTGCAGATGACCTCATTATTAGAACTGAGTTGAAACTTGAGCCGCCTAAGAAAATTCAAATGGCGAAGGCTCCCAAAAAGAAATTAAACAAAGAAGATTCTAGTGCGAAGTTAGAAGATCCAAAAAGCCTGGTAGCGGGAGAACAGGGTGGGGCCTTCAATCAATCGGGAGTGGCCTTCAAACTACCAGAGTCGGGAATCATTTATTACGACTCTTACGTCGATGGCCAAAAGTATCAGACTGGAGAAATCGACTGGATTGTTGATGGAAATAGCTATCGCCTATATGTCAATATCCCCTATGCTTTCGTCGGCCCATTTGTATTTGAATCGAGGGGAACCATTGATGCATACGGTATGGCCCCCTCTATTTATTGGTCGCAGCGTGGCACAAGGCCACCACGTTATTCTCGATTTGATCGACATTCAACTGGAGGAGGGCAGATGTTCTTCTCAGAAAAGCCGGAGTTCACGCCAGCCATTCCCCCTGGAACTCAAGACCGATTTAGCCTCATGTTCCAGATTGCTTCATTGCTAAACGGGGATAGCAAAATTGATGAGGCTGGAAGTATTCGTGCATTGCCGGTAGTTGATTACAACTCGGTTGAAATGTGGCAATTTAAAAGTTATGGTGAGGCTATCTCCGAGGATATTCCGACCCTGGGAAGGTCTGTTAACCGTCATTACGCTTTGATGCAGCGTGAAAATGACCCCTATAAGCGCCAGGTGGACATTTGGTTAGCTAAAGATCTCGAGTGGCTGCCGGGCCGAATTCGCTCCCAGGAGGCTAGTGGCAGGGTTCTTGAGCTTGTTTTTAAGCAAAAGAGCCCCATACCGCCGACAGCATTGCCCTAAAAACCCGATCCTGATTTGGGGTTTTGATTTGAGTGTCCGAGCAGAGCCACCATCATTGAATATAGGGCCGCTCCAGACATGGATACTGCAAAGATTCCTGTAAACGAGATAATAATGGGCAAAATTCTCCAGTGCTCAGTCAGGGTGTAATCGCCATATCCTACAGTTGTATACATTTCGCCTGCGAAGTAAAAGGTCTGTGGATTTGTTGGAAATACCTTAAGGGCCACGCAAATATAGGCCCAAGCGATGATTTCTACGAAATGGGTTGCAATAATGAGCAAAATCGCGATGAAGTAAGAAACAAAATTGGCGCCATAGATCCGTTTATTTTCTAGCTGCTGATCAAGCCAATGAAAAGCGCCAGCAATCGACAAAACGATCATGCCGTGAACCGTAAGCATGAAGCAAGCCAGAAGCAACACAAACCAAATTTGCCCATTGCCCATATCCATATTAATTTCGCTGAAGAGTGTTGCAAAGCTGGGAAGGTCTGCATTACGGAAAAGGTCTATTAGGAACATGGAAATTCTGAGTGAAGATTACAAAAATATCTTATTTGACATAATAATGATTATACGCAAATATACCTATGGGGATTTCGCTGGTGAGGACTTCATGGCCCGTTGATATGGCGTCTTGTAAAGCTTAAGCCATCGAGATCTTAAGCCATCTCCTATCCAAGGTTTATCGTAAATATCTGCAATATCAATAGCGCTTAATCCCAGCGCATTATGAAGTTGTAAGTCTGCTCCTTGATCTAAGAGCAGCTTAACCAGTTGCTCATTCCCAGACTGCACTGCCATCATCAGAGGCGTTGTATTGTTTAGGCTTAAGGAGTCTACCGTAGCGCCATTAGCTATCAAAAACTGGGCAACTTCCAGGTGTCCTTTGGTGCAGGCGTAATGCAGCGGAGTCCAGCCTATGTGGTCAACCATCGCTTTTTTCTTGAGCACAAGAGTTTTCACCAGAGGCAAATTACCTTGAATAGATGCAATCATCAACGGAGTTTCACCGCTTTTATTGGATAAATCTACGTCAATTTTTGGGTCATTTATCAGTAAATCAATCACATTCGCCGAATTGTCTTTGATAGCCAAAATCAGCATAGGATTGCCATTTGCATCTACGGAATTGGGGTTTGCACCCTTAGAGAGTAAGTTTTTAACCTCAGCAACATCATCAAATTTTGCCGCTTTTGCAAAATCAGCTATTTGACTAGTGGTCTGTGCTTGAGCATGTTGGTTTAAGGCGCCCACGCAAGCAAAAATAAAAAGTAATTGATTAAACTTTATTCTCATGAATAAGTTCTATCTATATGAAAACATTGATAAAAATTAGATGAAGTTTGATTTGCAAGCTCCTCAAGCTCTAGCCCTTTGAGGTCGGCAATGAATTCGCCGACTTTCGCTACCCAGGCTGGTTCATTAATCTTGCCGCGGTAGGGAATGGGCGCCAAATAGGGAGCATCTGTTTCAATGAGCATCCTCTCTAATGGTACCGCCTTGCAGGTTGCCTGCAGGTCTTTAGCGCTTTTAAAGGTCACAATCCCTGAAAAGGAGATGTAAAAACCTAAGTCCATAGCTGCTTGCGCTACCTCTAGACTTTCAGTAAAGCAATGCATTACACCGCCAATTTTTTCAGCGCCCTCTTCTTTTAGTATCTTGATCGTATCCTCTGATGCAGAGCGAGTGTGGATGATCAGGGGCTTTTTAGAGGCTATGGCTGCTCTGATGTGGGTCCTAAATCGATCGCGCTGCCACTGCATTGATTCATAACTGCGATCACCCATACGGTAGTAATCAAGACCAGTTTCGCCAATGGCAACAATTTTGGGGTGCTTAAGCGCAGTCTCGACCAGGAAATCATAACTGGGCTCAGGCGTGTCTTCGTAGTCTGGATGAACCCCTACAGAAGCGTACAAATGAGGGTGCTCCTCGGCCAGCTTGAGGACATTGGGAAAGTCAGGCAAGTCTACGGATACGCATAAGGCATTGCTAACCTTTGCGGACTCCATGTTTGCCAATACCTCTGGCAAGCGAGACTGAAATTCTGGGAAATCGAGATGGCAATGGGAGTCTATGAACATGACTGGCTATTTTAGACTGCCTAAGCCTAATTTAAGTCTCAAATACCTGTTGGTATTGGGAAAGTAAGGCCTCTAATTGAACGCGGTTCGCCAAGGGGTGATTCTCATGGCGACGGGCTTGAACCAGGGATTTCCAAAATTGATGAAGTTTTGGGATCTTTGCTGTTTGAGATAGACCCCTCAAGGTGGAGAGATGCTTGGGGTAATAACGAGGGTTGCCGCCTTGTGAAACGGCTTGCAAATCTGAAGTCCAACGTTGCATTGCCGCTAATAAATAACTGTATTGAGCTTTGTGGATCTTTTCTGCAGCATCTAACCAATTTATCCGCAAACCCTGGGACATTGATTGGAGCAAATAGCGCGAAGCCTGAATAGAAATCGTTAACTCATCTTTCTCATCCTGATTATTTCTGGCAACCAGGAAATCCAGGACAGAGTATGGCGCCCCACCCTGTTCATCGTAAATGGTTTCTATATCAGCGTCATTGACTTTAAGACCACCAACTTTCGGCAATTCTGTACGTAACCAGGCCAAACCTTGCTCCCGATCAGGTCGTGGTGCAGTAAGCAAGCGACAACGAGAGCGAATGGTCGGCAAAACACGATCCACGCGATCAGCCAACAAGATAAAGATGGTATTTGCTGGCGGCTCTTCCAAGGTTTTCAGCAAAGTGTTCGCTGAATCTGAGCGCAACATTTCTAAAGGGTAAATCAATATCACGCGACTACCACCTCGGTGCGAGCCAATAGAGAGGCTTTCAATGGCGCTGCGAGTCTCTTCAATAGAAATATTTTTCTTTTCCTTTTTTTCGCTAGACTCACCATCGGAATCGTCACGAGAGGATTTACCTTTTTTTGGCGCCTCATCGCTGTCATAGTTTGCATGCGGCAAGAGTTTTCGATGGGTTTCAGGCACAAGGGCAATAAAATCGGGATGGTTGCCAGTGTTAAACCAATGGCAGGCCTCACATTGATTACAAGGGCATGAGGCTTCGAGAGCGCCTTCGCACAAAAGAGACTTTGCAAGCTCAAGGGCAAATGCGAACTTACCAATACCCGATTGACCATGTAACAGAATCGCATTTGGGCAATTGGCAAAATCCATGCTATCCCATAATGGTTGCAACCATGGGGCCACACACCTTTCATGCACTAGAGACATCGAGTCATTCATTTAGATGTTGAAATCCAAATTCTTTAAGCCATTCCAAATGGCATCCGGGGTTTGAGTGGCATCTACTAGGTGAAAACGCTTGGGATCTTCCTTGGCCCGACGGAGGTATTCTTGGCGAACCTTTTCAAAGAAGTTCAAATCCATTTTTTCAAACTTATCTGGAGCACGCACTTTAGATCTGCGGGCTTCAGCAACCTCGCCTGGTAAATCAAAAAGGATCGTTAAATTGGGCTGCAACAAAGACCCATTTGCTCGGCCTTGAACCCAATGCTCAAGTTCATTTAATTTATGTAGGCTTAAGCCCCGGCCCCCACCCTGATAGGCAAAGCTGGCATCAGTAAAGCGATCAGAGATCACAATTTTCCCAAGCTCCAAGGCGGGCTCTATCACCTGAGCGATATGTTCGCGACGCGCAGCAAACATTAATAAGGCTTCCGTTTCAAGATTCATCGGCGCATCTAATAAAAGCGCCCTGAGTTGTTCGCCTAAGGCTGTTCCACCAGGTTCGCGTGTCATCACTACTTCACGATCGGGGTAGCGTGCTTGCATCAGCTTTTGAAATGACTCAATATGCGTGCTTTTACCGGCGCCATCAATACCTTCAAAGCTGATGAAATATCCTGGATACATTGATGTCATATGGGTACGAAATTCAATCTTATTAATGGGATGTTGCTTTTGATTTACGCTGATACTTATCTACTGCTGCCTCATGTTCATTTAAGCTCTGCGAAAAATGACTGGATCCATCCCCTTTGGCCACAAAAAATAGGGCATTGCTTAAAGCTGGATGTGCGGCTGCCTGTATAGAATCTTTGCTAGGCATGGCAATGGGTGTCGGTGGCAATCCCTTACGCATATAAGTATTGTAGGCACTATCCCTGCGAAGGTCTGCTTTACGCAAATCACCGTCGAATTTTGACCCAATACCGTAGATCACTGTCGGATCAGTTTGAAGCATCATGCCCTTATTTAATCTATTGGTAAAGACAGCCGCAATCAGTCCTCGATCGCTAGAGCGCCCTGTTTCCTTTTCTACAATCGAAGCCAGTATCAAGAGCTCATATGGTGTTTTTAAGGGTGAACGGCTTTCTTTCTGAGGCCAAGTTTGGCTCAATTGCTTTTGCATAGCCTGGGAAGCTTGGCGATAAATGCTGATATCAGGCTCATCTGGATCGAAGATATAAGTATCCGGTAGAAAAATACCCTCTAAGCCCGGGTAATTGAGATTAAGAGTTTGCATTAGTTCATTGGCACTCATCCCCTTGGTTTGATGAATCAATGCGGGGTGTGAATCAATCAAATTTCTTAATTGCCAAATCGTCATACCAGGAATGATGGCAATACTCTCCTTGACTCTATCGCCTCTGGAAAATTGAAGAAGAATTGCTCCTAAGCTGGCGTTATTTGGTAAAAGGTAGGTGCCTGGTTTTAACTTGGATGCAACAAATAAGGCTCTAGCAGCAATCTGAAATGGTATTGAGGGCGTTGATATCCCCTGTTCTTGTAGTTGCTGAGAGATGCTAGCGAGTCCAGATTGCGGTTTGATTTTGATTTTATATGCCGGCAAATCACCAACATTTGGCTTGGACGGCACTACAGGCCAAAAAAATAAGGCACCGTAGACAAGCCCAATCATCATAAGAATTCCATATAGCAAAGCCCTAAAGCCTTGACTATGTGTTTTTTGATTAGGAAAACGACCTCTTCCCTGAATTTTTCTGCTCATCAGGCTATGATAAAAGGGTCATGATGAATAAGCCCAAAAACCCACCAAATCAAGCAACTTTGCCCCAGTGGGGACTAATTTTTATTGAAGGTGAAGATGCTGCTAGTTTTTTACAGGGCCAGCTCAGTAATTCAGTTTTGGGCTTGAATCGCAGCTTTCCACCGCAACTCGCACAGGCTTATGGCTCAGTAAGGTTGACCGGTTACTGCAGCCCTAAAGGGAGATTGTTGGCAAGTGCCTGGCTGGGGCTTTTTCCAAGCGATGAGCATTCCGCAGATCGTTTTGCGCTATTCATTTCAAGAGATATTGCGGCAACAACAGCTAAGCGTTTGTCCATGTTTGTTCTGCGCTCGAAAGTTAAAGTAGTTGATGCTTCATCCGAATGGGATATTTTTGGATATTGTGCTAACCCTGAAGATCTTCAACATCTGACTGCAGAGCTTGGTCAGATTGGAATGCGTTTGCCTGATGTCTTCACTCAAGACCAAATCTATGCGCGTGCCTTGATCGCACAAAAAAATAAAGATCTAGATAAATCCCTAAATAATGATTCTACGCAATGGGATCATCTTGAAGTAATAAGCGCCATTCCAAGAATCGTTCAAGCAACGCAGGAACAGTTTGTACCGCAAATGATCAATTTCGAATCGGTTGCAGGTGTCGATTTCAAAAAAGGTTGCTACCCTGGACAAGAAATCGTAGCTCGCAGTCAATATCGTGGCGCCATTAAAAGACGTCTGCAATTGGCTCATACTGCAAAGAATTCCTTAGGCGAGCAATCGATCGCCCCAGGCGTAGAGCTTTTTCACAGCGGTGACCCAGACCAACCAGCCGGCATGGTAGTTTTATCCTCTTCCTCTCCTCAAGACCTTAATAGAATCGATTTTCAGATTGAATGCAAACTAGAGGCGCTCGAAAGTGGGGAAATTCATCTAGGAAGCACAGCAGGACCTGTGTTAAAAATAGATGCATTGCCTTATCCATTGATCGAAATCTAAACTTTTACCGATATGTGCCTCATTCTCTTCGCCTGGAAATCACATCCCGACTATCCATTGGTAGTTGCGGCTAATCGTGATGAGTTTTATGAGCGCGATACCGAAGGAATCTCTTGGTGGCAAGAACACCCTCATATATTGGCTGGCAGGGATCGTGCAGATGTATTGGGAAGTCCAGGCACATGGTTAGGTTTTAGTAAAGCCGGTAAATTTGCAGCCCTCACCAATGTGAGAGCGCCAAGTGAAAAAAATCCTGACTCAAGAACGCGTGGCGAACTTTCTTTGATGTATCTTGCCGGAAAAGATGGCCCTGCTGGCTTTATTCAAGAGAATGTGAAGCGCTTTCAAAACTACAACGGCTTCAATCTCTTGATGGCTGACCTGAGTAATCCTGAGAATGCTGAGATGCATTGGGTGAGCAACCGGATGATGATGGGGCAAAATATTCGCCCACGCAAGGTCTTTCCTCATCAACCTTTGGAAGCTGGTGTTTATGGGCTTTCTAACGCTATGCTAGATACCCCATGGCCCAAGGTAAATCATCGTGTAGCTGCATTCGCACAAACGCTGGCTATGGATAGCGGAAGACTTAAGAATGCGGATCAATATTTAAAACTGTTGTCTGACACTCACTGCGCAAGTGATCATGAGTTACCGAATACAGGGGTGAGTCGCGAGTGGGAAAAAGCCCTTTCACCCGCTTTTATTAAAACGGATACTTATGGCACCCGCTCAAGTACTGTCTTAAGGGTTCGCAAAGATGGTCAGTTTGAAATGGTGGAGCGTCGATTCGATGCTACTGGCACAGTTGGTCACGACGTCATTACAGGCGCTTTGAGTGTTGCGCCAGGCTCCAACCTCTCGGTTTAATACTTAATCGTTTATCTCACCACGCAGGTCGTCGTTTACAACTCGACTCCCATCAGCATTGCGAGTGGCTAGGCGCTTTAGGTATTTAAATGTCCCCGTAGCCATGCAACAAATTTCACCCTGATCGTTATAAAGCTTTGCCTCACAGAAAGCCATCGTCGCTGTACTACGCACGGTATCGGCCTTAACACGCAGTATTCCGTTAGCAGCCTGCATAAAATTATTTTTCAATTCAATCGTGACGACACTGCGATCACCTGGATCACCTGATCTGGCTGCCACAGCCATGGCAACATCCATGAGCGTTAGAAGAACGCCACCATGAGCAACCGCCCAGGTATTGGTATGTTCGGGCTTTAGGGCGAGGAGAATCTCGCCTTTGCCCATTTCAGCGCTAAGGCACCGAACCCCTAGCAATTTTAAAAATGGGACATTTAATTCCTCGCCTAAATTGGCAAGCTGGGTTTGTGGGTTGGTTTGGACTTGTTTGTTCATAGTGGGATTTTAGTAGCTCAAACGCCGTTTGGGAATTCCACCTAGAATAGTTCTTATGGCCTTTACTTTAAGCGGCGATGACGCCATTCAAACTCTACAACCAAGTCCAATACCTGAGCCTTACTGGGTAGCTTTTTCTGCCTCAGCGGCAAAATTAGTCAATATAGCGCTGAAGGATGATGGTTACCCACAAGATGATGCGTGGCTAGACGTATTGGCGGGCAATGCATTAGAGACCCAATCTTTGAAGTTTTCTAACCCGATTGCCACCGTTTATAGCGGACATCAATTTGGCGTCTGGGCTGGACAACTTGGTGATGGGCGCGCCATTCTTTTGGGCGATATCAACGGTCAAGAGTTGCAATTAAAGGGGGCAGGTAAAACGCGTTATTCCCGCATGGGCGACGGCAGAGCCGTCCTTCGCTCCTCCATTCGAGAATTTCTATGTAGTGAAGCGATGCACGCCTTGGGTATCCCAACAAGTAGAGCCCTTGCGGTAGTCGGATCCGACTTAACGGTACGACGGGAAACGATGGAAACAGCTGCAGTGTGCGCCCGTTTGGCGCCAAGCTTTATCCGCATCGGTCATTTTGAACACTTTGCATCAACCCAAAATATTGTTCAATTAAAAGAATTGGCCGATCTTTTGATAGACCAGCACTACCCCGATTGTCGTGACAGCAAAAATCCTTATTTGAACTTGTTCCAAAAAATCTGCGAACGGAACGCTAAGCTGGTTGCCCAGTGGCAAGCTGTCGGCTTTTGTCATGGTGTCCTCAATAGCGACAACATTAGTGTCTTGGGACTCACCATCGACTATGGCCCTTTCGGCTTCTTAGATCAGTTTCAAGTCGACCACATTTGCAATCATAGTGATCAAGGTGGGCGCTATGCCTACCATCGCCAACCTCAAATCATGCATTGGAATATGGCTTGTTTAGCAAGCGCCTTTATTCCGCTACTGGAATTAGCTCATTCTGAAGCGGAGTCCCAGGAGCTTTTGAGCAATGCCCTCAGTGAATTTCCAGTGATCTATGGGCAGTCTTGGCAGGCGTTATTTAGGCAGAAACTGGGTCTGGAGTCGACACGCGATGATGATATTGAGTTGATTGAAAGACTTCTCCAGGCCATGCATGACTCAAGGGTGGATTTTACGAATCTATTTCGAAAGCTAGCTAACATTAATACCAACGCCCCTGTGAGCGAAATTAAATTGCGTCATGACTTCATTGATCGAGACTCGATTGATCAATGGTTTAACGATTACATTGCACGCTTGAAGGTGGAATCGACTGTTGACGCTGAGCGTAAATCTAAAATGAATGGTATCAACCCGAAATACCTATTGCGCAATCATCTTGCTCAGGTAGCTATTGAAAAAGCCCAGCAAAAAGATTTTTCTGAAGTGGCTAGGTTGCTGCAAATTTTGGAGAATCCTTTTGATGAGCAAGAGGAATATGAGGAATATGCAGTTCCACCATCCCCAGATTTAGCAGCCATTGAAGTGAGCTGCTCTTCTTAAAGCTATATTGCGCATTCAACTTATCGGAGTTTTTATGAAAAAGACAGATCCAGAATACAAAGAAATGCTTAGCGATATTGAATATCGAGTAACAAGAGAAGCCGCCACCGAAAGACCTTTCTCTGGCAAATATTGGGATCATTGGGATAAAGGTAGATATACCTGTATTTGTTGTGCAACCCCCCTTTTTCTATCTGAAACGAAATTCGATGCTGGCTGTGGATGGCCCAGCTACAACAAACCAGAAGAGGAATCTGCGATTAAGGAAATTAAAGATACTAGCCACGGTATGATTCGTACCGAAGTGCGTTGCGCCCATTGCGATGCCCATCTTGGCCATGTCTTTGAAGACGGACCCCACCCTACAGGTTTACGCTATTGCATTAACTCTGCATCCCTTGGTTTTGAACCAAGCGCTAATGCAAAACAGACAAACGAGTCTTAAATACGGTCTAAAAACCAAATAGCTGGATAATCTCTTTTATGAAATTTTTATTCGACCTATTCCCCATCATTCTGTTCTTTATTGCCTTCAAATTTGGCGATATCTACACCGCTACGATTGTTGCTATGGTTGCGACCATTGGACAAATTTTGTGGGTTTACTATCGCCACCGCAAGATTGATGCCATGCAATGGATCAGCCTGGCAATGATTTTGGTATTTGGCAGTCTGACCATCTTTTTGCATGACAAGACCTTTATTCAGCTAAAGCCAACTGCCCTTTATTGGTTATTTGCGGCGGCCCTATTTATTAGTGCTCAATTCTTTGCAAAAAATTGGATACAGGTCCTCATGGGCAAGCAGGTAACACTCAAGGCAGAAACTGCACATTCTGTTTGGCATCGCCTGAATATGGCTTGGGCTGCATTCTTCTTTCTGATGGGTGTGCTGAATCTCTATATCGCCTTTGAATATTCTGAAGAAACTTGGGTTAATTTCAAATTATTTGGTAGCACAGGCTTGCTAGTAGTCTTTGTCATTATTCAAGGTGTTTGGTTATCTCGCCATATGGAGCATCCATCTGAATGAGTATGAACAAGGCACGCATTGCGTTGTTTGAGCAAGATTTACATCAATCCTTTGCAATTCAGCATCTTGCGATTGAAGATGAAAGCCATTTGCATGCTGGGCATCCTGGTGCTGCCAGTGGCGGAGGTCACTTTAAGCTCACGATTGTAGCTCCAGAATTTAAGGGCTTAGGTCTATTGGCAAGACATCGCGCTGTCTACGCTGCCTTAAATCGGCATATCCCACAAGAAATTCATGCCTTAACTATTAACGCCTTATCCCCGGAAGAGTCCAGTAACTAGCACTGCTTTACAGTAGCATTTATCCTTTGAACATTTATTAAATTATTTGCACACCATGTTGAAATTCCAGTCCTTACTCACTATCAGCTTTTTAGCAAGCCTACTCTCGACTAATGCGATCGCCCAGAACGCTGTAATTGTGAATGGCAAATCGATTCCAAAATCCCAATTGGACAAATTGGTTCAAAAAACAGGAAGACCTGACAGCCCCCAAGTGCGCGATCAAGCGCGTGAGATGCTAGTAACCCGTGAGTTGATATTGCAAGAGGCTGACAAGCGCGGAGTGATTCAAAAAGAATCAGTACGCGATCAATTGGAGCAAGCTCGTGTTGGTGTTTTAGTAGCGGCTGTTTTTGAGGACTACGTCGAAAAGGAAGGCGTTGCCGAATCAGACCTAAAGGCTGCCTATGAAAGCGTTAAGGATCAATATACCGGCAAGGAATACCACGTGGAGCACATACTGGTTGAGAAAGAATCAGATGCCAATGCGATCATTGCTCAGCTTAAGGCCGGTGCGAATTTTGAAGATCTAGCCAAGGCGAAATCCAAAGATCCCAGCTCTGCTAAAAATGGCGGTGATCTTGGTTGGGTCTCTGATAAATCTTTGGTCCCTGAGTTCTCAAAGGCTATGGTTCAGCTCAAAAATGGCCAAACTAGCGATAAGCCCGTGAAATCCCAATTTGGATATCACATCATCAAAATGGTGGATGCTCGTGATGTGAAGGTGCCCAGTTTTGAAGAATTGAAAGATCAACTGAAGCAAATGATTGCATCGGACCAAAACTGGCAAAAAACCAAGTTCACTGAAATGATGCAAAAACTTCGTGCTAAGGCAAAGATTCAATAAGGCAAAAAAGCTTTAGTTACTTTAGTTGCTTGGCTTGCTGCGTGGCCTGAGTTTCTGAATTGCCATGCCTGCCAAGCCACAGGCAAAAGCAGACATCACAAACACATCACGCGGTTGGGATACTTCCCAAATCCAGCCCGCGCACAACCCGCCCAATGTTCCGCCTAGACCATAAGATACGGTGGCCATCAAGGCCTGCCCTCTAGCTTGCAAGGGCCCCGTAAACCAGCGTTGTAGTAATTTAGTGGCAGCACTGTGGTGGGCTGCAAAAGTACCGGCATGCATTATTTGCGCAAAAATAAGTACCGATGTGATGGGAAGAAATGCAATCAGAATAAAGCGCACTACCCCAATACCGAACGCTGCTTGAAGTACAACTTCAGCATCTAAACGACTGAGCACTTTACTTTGGAAGTAAAAGAAAATCACCTCAGCAAATACTCCTAAGGCCCAGAACAATCCAATTTGGAATTTATCGTAACCAAGATCAGCTAGATAAAGTGAATAAAAAACATAGAGTGCCGCATGTGCAAAAACCATAAAAAAGCCAGATAGCAAAAACCAGCGGACATCTGGATTAAAAAGTATTGTTAGTAATTCACCCTTCACCATTTTGCGACGTTCCACTTTGGGTTCATGCAACAGGAAAGTCACTAGGGCTAGGGCTAACAACACAATAGTGCCAACAATAGGATAAAGCTCTATCGACTTACGCTGAAAGAGTTCGCCAGCCGCCAGTACCATGAAGATGAAACCTAGAGATCCCCATAAGCGCAAACGTCCGTAGCGTTTGTCGAAAGAATTGTCTTTGAACAGAGCATGAACAGTAGCTGACTCTCCCAGCGGCATGAGGCTACTAAGGATGGTGTGAAGTACAAACATCCAGATGAAGAAGCTGACATAGCTATGCAGAAAGTAAATAGATAAAAAAACAATTGCCGCACAACAGGCGCAGACACGAATAATGCCAATGCGATTTGACAGAAAATCAGAGAGCCAACCCCATGAGAATGGACCAACAATACGGGTAATTTGGAGCATCGACATTAAGACGGAAATCTCGATGACGCTAAATCCTCGATCTAAAAAGAACAGGCTGGCATACGGGGAAACCAAACCAACATAAGCAAAATACAAAAAGAAAAAGGACCCGAAGGCCCAACGAAGTGAAGGCGTCATGTCAAAACAGTCATCAGTCTGTTTGCGATCCCGGCCGAGCTGCGGGAATAGGTTTGGTAATCACTTGAACGTCAGAACACTGAGCGCGATGACGTAATGCATGATCCATGATGACTAGGGCCAGCATTGCCTCAGCGATTGGCGTGGCACGAATACCAACGCAAGGATCATGGCGGCCTTTGGTCTGAACGGTGATCGGCTTGCCATCCAAGTCAATGGATTGCTTTGGACTCATGATGCTAGATGTGGGCTTAATTGCAATAGAAACCCGCAAATCTTGGCCACTACTAATGCCGCCCAAGGTGCCGCCAGCATTATTGCTAGCGAAGCCATCGGCATACATTTCATCTCCATGGGCACTCCCACGTTGGGCAACGGATTTAAAGCCTGCCCCAATTTCAACGCCCTTGACGGCATTGATACCCATCATGGCATGCGCAATATCTGCATCCAATTTATCAAAAAGAGGTTCACCTAAGCCAATCGGCACATTACGCGCGCGCACCTCAATGCGTGCTCCGCAGGAGTCCCCTGCTTTACGCAGTTCATCCATATAGGTTTCAAGCTGAGGAATGATCTCAGCATTGGCAGCGAAAAATGGATTCTGCTCAACTTGAGATAAATCTTTAAATGGAATTTCAACTTCGCCCAGTTGACTCATATAGCCATAGAATTCGGTGCCATATTGTTCATGCAACCATTTTTTGGCGATAGCTGCCGCCGCAACAACGGGTGCAGTTAAACGTGCAGAAGATCTGCCACCACCACGCGGATCACGAAAGCCATATTTATAGTGATAAGCATAGTCAGCATGACCAGGACGGAATGTTTGTAAGATGTCCCCGTAATCTTGGCTGCGTTGATCTGTATTACGTATCAAAAGCCCAATAGGCGCACCCGTTGTCTTGCCTTCGAAAACGCCAGACAGTATCTCTACCTTATCTTCTTCTTTGCGTTGGGTGACATGACGTGAGGTCCCTGGCTTACGACGATCAAGGTCTAACTGGAGATCAGCCTCCGATAAACTCATGCCCGGAGGGCAGCCATCAACTACTGCCCCAATAGCGGGACCGTGAGATTCACCAAAAGTGGTAACGGTAAAGAGGAGGCCTAATGTGTTTCCTGACATAGCTACATTATGTCATTTGTCAGGTATATCGACTCAAAACAAGCCCTTAAAGACTAGTTAGCAGCCTTTTCTGTGTCTTCTGGCCAGTCTCGAATGTATGCCTTCAGCATGGTGTTTTCAAAGTCTTGAGCTTCAACTACCGACCTGGCAACATCGTAAAAAGAGATGACGCCCATCAGCATTTTTTGGTCAACCACAGGTAAATAACGTGCGTGGTCAACTAACATCATGCGACGCACTTCATCTATTTCGGTTTCCATATTGCATGTCAAGGGCTTTTGATTCATGACATGGCGCACTTGAAGATCATCAATTTTTCCATGGTGTTTTGCTAAAGCGGCAATCACTTCGCGGAAAGTCAAAATACCCACAAGCTTGTCGTACTCCATCACTACCAAGGAGCCAATATCATGTTCGCTCATCACCAATACAGCAGTCTGCAGTGCAGTCTCGGGAGCCACAGTAAATAATGTGCTGCCCTTTACGCGCAATATGTCACGAACTTTCATCTGGTCTCCAAAAACAGTGCAATGTGTTTGCTGATAGCTTCAATATATCCCCAAGACCTCTTTCAATCAAGGTCTAGAGAACATCTTTTAGTAACGAATAACCCTAATGACCCCACTACGAATATCGGGTAAATTTGCCACTAATACTGCTCCAGCAAGCGTTATCCACCAAGTCATATAGATCCACAATAGTCCCAATGGGAAGATGGCGAAGGCTCCATAAACTGTCTTATAGAAGGCGGTATGACTTAGGAAAATAGCATAGCCAAACTTCATCACTTCAAAACTGAGGGCGGCGAACAATGCTCCTGAAAAAGCATCTGACCAGAGTATCTTGCTGTATGGCAAGGCTTTGTACACCACGGTATAAACAACAATTGCTAAAAAAATCGGAGCAATTGCAGCCATCAGGCGAAAACCAAATGAGATTGCCTTAATCCAACCTTCTGAGGCGCTAAATAATATTCCGCTCAAATAAATACCCAAGCCTAATAATACTGGCCCTAAAAAAGTAGCCGCAGCGTAGATGACGACCTTATTAAAAATGGGGCGGCGCTCTTGTACTTTAAAAATTTGATTAAATGCAGCTTCAATCACAGCCAAAGTCATGATGGTGGTAATAACCAAGCCAATCAAACCAACAAAAGTTAATCCCCGTGCCTTAGAGGAAAATTGGTCTAGGTAGATAAAGACCTGCTGGTTTAAGCCACCGGGCATATAGGTATCCAGCAACCAGGTTCTAAATGCATTTTTAATCTGAATGACGCTTGGAAGATAACCAATCAAGATGGTCGCAATGGTGAGCATTGGCACCAAAGATAAGGTGGTTGTAAATGCCAGACTAGCGGCAATTTGGTTTAGATTAAGGTCGCGATTGCGCTCCCAGAGCTGTTTACCCAGAGCAAGCCATAATTGGGGGTTACGAATAAGGCGCATCGCCGTATCATAAGAGAAGAATATGAGCCAACCCGAAATTTTAGTTTTGTACTACTCCCGTTATGGTGCAACCAAGGATTTAGCACGCCTGATAGCTGAGGGCATCGAAAGCGTTCCTGGAGTGAGCGCCCGACTGAGGACGGTTCCAGCAGTCTCTGCAGTTTGTGAAGCTATAGAAGCTCCCGTGCCAAATGAAGGCGCACCTTACGTTGAATATTCAGACCTAGAAGAATGTATTGGCTTGGCATTAGGCTCCCCCACACGATTTGGCAATATGGCCGCCCCCATGAAATATTTTTGGGATGGCAGCTCCTCCGAATGGCTTAACGGCGCTCTGATTGGCAAACCCGCTTGTGTCTTTACCAGCACAGGCAGCATGCATGGTGGGCAAGAAAGTACCTTACTCACCATGATGATTCCTCTTCTGCATCACGGCATGATGATTGTTGGTTTACCCTACAGTGAGCCTGATTTAATGTCTTCCAATACCGGAGGCAGTCCTTATGGAGTTACTCATCTAGCACACGCAGATGGTAGAGCCCCCATTAGCCCAGAAGAGCAGCGTTTAGCAAAGGCGCAAGGTAAGCGTTTGGCAGAAACCGCACTAAAACTCATGCAGAACAAATAACGCAGATGCTAAAGAAGCTCCTCGAAAAGAATCCCTACCAACTGCTGGCAACTGCAGCCTTTGTGGATTTATTTATTCTGTGTATTTGTTGGGAGTGGTTTATCTCTCCCCTTCGCCCTGGCGGTTCTTGGCTCATATTGAAAGGCGTTCCATTGCTCTTTGCTATTCCTGGCCTATGGAAAGGCAAGGTCTACACCATGCAATGGGCTTCCATGTTAATTCTGCTCTACATCACTGAAGGTTTGGTGCGTATTCTCGAAACGGGTACAAACTTTTGGATGGCTGTTTTAGAGACGGTCTTAGCCACAACCGGCTTTGTTTGTTTGCTGATTTACTTAAAACCGATTAAGCAAAAGGCAAAAAGTTTGGCCATGAAAAAAGCGCAGGCTGATTAAAAATGCAAAGCTTGTTAGATCAATTTGCTGCGGCATTGGGCAAGCAATATGTTCTTACTGATCAGCGGGATAAAGCGCCTTACCTCACCGATTGGCGTAAGCGTTACACCGGCAAGGCCCTAGCAGTTCTTTTGCCGAAAACGACCGATGAAGTCTCTCATATTGTGAAGCTGTGTGCTGCTAGCAATGTTGCGATTGTTCCTCAGGGTGGTCATACTGGGTTTTGTGGTGGCGCCACCCCCGACAGTAGCGGTCAGCAAATCATTCTCAACCTCAAGCGGATGAATCAAATTCGGGAGATTGATGTTGCCAACCAAACTATTACCCTTGAAGCAGGTTGTATCTTGCAAACTATTCAGGAAAGCGCTGCAGCGCAAGATTTTCTATTTCCCCTGAGTCTTGGTGCAGAAGGCAGCTGCATGATTGGCGGTAATTTAGCGACCAATGCTGGCGGCACAAATGTTCTACGCTATGGCAATACAAGAGATCTATGTCTCGGGCTTGAGGTTGTTACCGCTCAAGGTGAAATCTGGAATGGCATGAAGGGGTTGCGCAAGGATAATACTGGCTACGATTTGCGCGATCTTTTCATTGGCTCCGAAGGCACGCTAGGAATTATTACTGCTGCCGTCATGAAGCTCTATCCATTGCCGATCTCTCAATGGACAACTCTGGTTGCCACAAAGGATATTGCATCCACCATTGCCCTACTCAATCTCTTTCAGAAACGAGCCACCTCATTGCTCACCGGTTTCGAAATGATGACCCAAGAATCTCTAGCCTTAAATGAAAAGCACTTCCCGCAAATGGCTAACCCATTACCCGGTAACCCACCCTTGACTGTACTTATTGAACTTTCTGATCATGAGAGTGAGGAGCATGTACGAAAGCTCTTAGAAACAGTTCTAGAGGAAGCCTTTTCAGCGAACCTCATTTACGATGCCATCATCGCCAGTAATTTGAGTCAGGCAAACGTTTTTTGGCAGATGCGCGAGCACATTACTCTGGCGCAAGCTGAAGAAGGTGCCAACCTGAAACACGACATTACTATTCCCCTGTCATTATTAGATACCTTTATTCAGGAAACTGATGCACTCATGAGGGCAAGCTACCCCGGTGTACGGATCATCAATTTTGGCCATTTAGGCGATGGCAATCTTCACTACAACATCGCCCCACCCCCCGGCTCTGACCCTAACTCCTTTAATTTAGCTAATGAGAAAGCCATACATGAGCTGGTTTACGCCCAAGTTGAGCGTTGCCAGGGTTCAATATCGGCGGAACATGGGGTTGGACAGCTCAAACTGGATGATCTAAGGGCACATAAAGGCGCTGTGGCACACGACCTGATGAAGACCCTGAAAAGGGCTCTAGACCCGCAAAATATCCTGAATCCTCATAAAGTGGTCTCAATTTAGGGTCTATTACGCAAAATATTTGTTCATTATTCGACTATTTTTGTCATCTCTACTGAATTCTGGTGCGTTGTATGACCATGGAGGTGACAAATATGTCAACAAGACTCAAACGTTGGGCCCGCACTATTCAACAAATCGACTTGTCCAATCGGACGCCTGAAGTGGCTATCGGCTACTTGGATAGCAAGTATCGTGATATCGCATGGCGTTACATCCGCATCTTAGGCTTTGAACGCACTATCAGCTTCATGGCTAGCAACAATTTCCACCCAGAGTAAGGGTGAAGATTAAACCCTAAATACTTGAATTATTTAGGGTTTTTAGCTTTTATAGAGTTTCACTTGCCACTATTTTGGGTTTGAAGACCCAAGATACCAAAAGCAAAACCGCTAGACCAGAACATAGCCCTGAAAACAGGAATGCCGATGTCGGGCCGGTAGATTCATATAGCCAGCCAAATACCAGCGATGCTGGCAAAAGCATGATTCCCGAGCATAAGTTAAACCACCCAAAAGCAGTGCCCGTTAAGCCCTTGGGCGCCAAATCCGCTACTAGAGCTTTTTCTACACCCTCAGTGGCGGCTTTAAACAGGCCGTATAGGGCAAATATTCCAAAGAGCCATGCGATGGTGAGGTCTGAATAACTCATTGCGGTGTAAATCAGGGCGTAAGCTCCCCAAGCAATTGCAATAAAGTACTTGCGACTAAACCGATCTGATAAAGCCGATAATGGTGTCCCAAAGACCGTTGTAATCAAGGAAATGCAGGCCCACAAGAGGGGTATTTGTTCTTGAGGAACACCCAGCTCTCTTGCCCTTAGCAACAGAAACATGTCCGAAGAATTGCTTAGTGCAAACAACCCCACAGCAACTAGATAACGCTTAAATTCAACTGGCATCCCGTTTAGTGACCAGGTGAACCTCGTAGGTCCTGATGTGAGTTTTTCTCGTGGCGGGTCTTTAAGACAAAGCGCCAGACCAACGGTAATTGCCCCGGGTATAACAGCCCAAAGAAATATCTCTTTTAAAGGGACATTGATGGCTAGTAGATATGCAGCCAGTAAAGGACCTATTACTGCACCTGCGTTATCCATGGATCGATGCAGGCCATAAGTAATGCCACGATGGGATGCGGGCACACTTTCAGCCAATAAGGCATCACGCGGAGAGCTTCTTAAGCCTTTGCCGAGTCGGTCTGTAAAGCGAATCAGCAATACCCCGAGCCATGAACTAGCAAAGGCAATGAGTGGCCTACCCATACCTGCAAGCAAATAACCAAACACAATCCATACCTTGGTATTTTTAGTTCTATCAACGATGACGCCGGAAACAAGCTTGAATAAGCTGGATGTAGCTTCAGCAACGCCCTCAATAATGCCAATCGCCTTTGGTCCCGCCATTAAGACTGATGCTAAATAGAGTGGCATTAACGGATACAGCATCTCACTTGCTGAATCGTTTACGAGACTAATAAACCCGATTAACCAAACAGTTTTAGGGAGGGAAGAGAGAGTCTTGAACATGCTCTTTGAATGTAGCATTAATTTAAGTGTGGGCATAAAAAGGTTTAATTGTCATAATTGCTTGAATCTATGGCCAATAATCCGTACGATGGAGTATGAATTAGTCATTATTTAGAGCATAGGAAAAATCATGAGTCAGAAAAAATTAGTAAAACAGTTAATGAAAAAACTGGATAAGTTGGAATTAGATCGCGAGAAACTAATAGACAAGCTAGCCAAGGCTCTTGATAAGCTTGAGAAAAAAGAGGCAGCCGTCAAAAAACCTGCTGCTAAGAAGACTCCAGTCAAAAAGGCGCCCACAAAAAAAGTTGTTGCTAAGAAGGCTCCAGCCAAGAAGGTGCCTACAAAGAAAGTTGTTGCTAAGAAGGCTCCAGCCAAGAAGGCGGCAACTAAAAAAGTTGCTGCTACCCCACCCGCTTCCAGCAACCAAGCCTAATTAGTGGGCAAGGATTTAAAAGAAGGTAATCACGAGGCGGATTACGAAGCCCAGCTTCGCCTGCTACAAATTGAATTAGTAAAGCTACAGCGTCAGATCATTTCTGATGGCTTACGCTTGCTCGTCATTCTGGAGGGGCGTGATACTGCCGGTAAAGACGGCACTATTAAATGCATTACAGAAAATCTCAGCCCTCGTGATACCCATGTTGTAGCACTAAGCAAGCCCTCCTCTCGCGAGGAAGGTGAATGGTATTTTCAGAGATACGTTGCTGAACTACCGTCTGCTGGTGAGTTCACCATCTTCAATCGCAGTTGGTACAACCGTGCTGGCGTTGAAAAGGTAATGGGTTTTTGTACGGATACACAATACAAACAGTTCATGGGCTCAGTCAATCAATTTGAGGGCTTGCTGGTAGATTCAGGCATTCAGATCATGAAGTACTACCTAGATATTGATAAAAAAGAGCAGGCCGCGCGCTTGGAGAGTAGAAAAATAGATCCATTAAAGCAGTGGAAAATAAGCCCTATTGATGAACAGGCACAACACCATTGGGATGCCTATAGCGTTGCTCGCGATCTGATGTTGCTGCAGACTAGCTCTGAAAAAGCGCCATGGACCGTTGTCAATGCCAATAGCAAAAAGCATACCCACTTAAATCTTATTCGAGATCTTTTATCTAGAGTCAGTTACTCAAACAAAGATGAAAAGATTTTGACAGTTGATCCTGAGATTGTGATGCCCTGCCCGCCTCTGGGAAAAAACCCACCCAAGCTAGCGTCATAGAATTATGAAGCAGGGCCCACTCAATATTACCTAGTTGCTTTTAGCCTTAAGGGCCTCTTCTAACTGGTTGATTTTATTTTGCATCGCACTTAACTTAGCGTTTAAAGCCCCAACGTTAAGGAAGGTCTCATCAGCAACTGGCGCCTTCAAGTTATTACCCCACCCAAGCCATGCCGAGTCATAAACCTTTACTTTTTTGAAGCCCAGATTTTTTAAGACAACTGCAGTTTCTGCAGCGCGCACTCCGCTTTGACAATAAACGACGGTTTCTTTATCTGGATCCAAGTTGGCGTAAAGTTTTTTCAGATCAGCATCACTCTTCAGAGTCATGCCAGAGTTGTCTGCCACTTGCTTCTTGCCTAATTTAATTGCTGTAGCCGGATCCTGCCAGTTATCTTCAAAAGGAATATTGACTGAATTTGGAATATGGCCACCTCGAATAGCGCGGATATCTTTACCGGAATACTCATCAGGAGTCCTTACATCCAAAATCTGGACAGATTTAGACTGTGCGAGTTTAAGCATTTCCGCATTGGAAACTACTAGCTGGGATTGGGGCACGAGGGTTACAGAAACGGGGGCTGATGTTTGGCGCTCTTTTTGAATTGGTAAGCCTGCAGATTTCCAGCCATCAAAGCCATCGTGATATACCTGGGCTTGCTTACCGCCAAAATAATTGATGGTGTAAAGACCGAAATAAGCATACGGGTTACCACGTGCACCATAGACGATAAGGTCGCGATTGATATCTAGGCCGGCATCATTAAAGATCTTTTGGATTTTGTCGGTCGCAATATAGTCTTCTTTATTATGATCTCTCAGCGTATTTCCAGCGTCGCCAATATTAATTGCACCAGGGATATGTCCTTCTAAGAAACTTTTTTCATCTCGCACATCCCAAACAATAGCCCCGCGAGCAATCCCTTGCTGTACTTGCTCAGTATTGATAATGGCATCATTCTTTTGAGCGTATGCGGTAATGGAAATTAAGGCGGCAACTGTTAAAAGAGCTTTTTTGATAGATTGATTCATGTGAGATGCTTTCAACTAGATGGGAACAATAAGGAATGAGCTTAACACCAAGCAATTTGACAGAGCTTTATGCAAAAAAGGCTTTGGCTTCAGTAATGAGCTGCTCTGGGCATTCTTCCGGGATGTAATGACCGCAGGGAATGGACTTCCCCGTAACCACGTCAGCAACGACCCGCCAATCCTCGATAGGTTTAAAGCACTGATTCACTAGGCCGTGCTCGCCCCACAACACCCTTAATGGCATCTTGAGTTTTTTGCCGGCCGCCCTATCACTGCGATCATGAGCTAAATCAATGCTCGCAGCAGCTCGATAGTCTTCGCACATAGAGTGCATACTTTCCGGATTGCTTGCCCCAGCCAGGTACTCAGCCCAGCGCTCTGGAGTGAATATTTCTGTGCCAGCATGCCGGCCCATATGATTCTTGAGCCAAAACTCAGGATTAGCACCGATGAGAGTTTCGGGTATAGGTTCGCGCTGTATTAAGAAGAACCAATGCCAATACCCTTTGGCAAATTCCATTGTTGTGTTCTCGTACATCGTTAGGGTTGGAGAAATATCCAGCACCATCAAACGTAATACGCTTTCCGGAAAATCCATTGCTAATCGATGCGAGACTCTGCCACCACGATCATGTCCCAATAAGAAAAACTGCTCATGTCCTAAAGCCTTCATCAATGCATGTTGATCCGCTGCCATTGATCGTTTTGAATAAGTAGAGTGATCAGCCTTACCGTGTGGTTTAGACGATTGGCCATAGCCACGAAGATCAGAAACCACAACTGTAAATCTATCGGCCAATGCTGGAGCAACTATCTCCCAAATCGCCTTGGTTTGTGGAAAGCCATGAAGCAGAAGAATGGGCGGGCCATTACCGCCAACTTGGCAGGCAATTTCTATAGGACCATCTTCAGATGGAACGGTGATGTTCTTTTGTTCAAAACCTGGAAATACTACAGACATAGGAGGCCCAATAAAAAGCCTCCTTAGAGACTCTGTATATAAATAAATCGAAATTAATTATCAGCAATAGCCTGAATTTCTGCAACAGTTACATAGCCATTGCCATCAGAATCAATGTAACTGAAGTGATCATAAATACGCGGCATACAGTCTTTAGCTTCTTCTCGGGTGAGCTTGCCATCGTGATTGGTATCGCACTTTGCAAAGCGCTCTGATATCTCTCGATTTTTGGAAGCATTATCTGCTATTGCGCTAAGTGGTAGGGTAAGGAAAGCGCAAGTAGCAAATAAAGAGATCTGTTTTAGGCATATCCTCATTCTGATCTCTTATTTAGTGGTTGGGCTAGGGTTTGCAGAAGCTTCCATCGCCACTTTAACCACGGCTTTAGCCATCGCAATAAATGAATCTACTGATCCACCAGCAGTCCTAAAGGACTCTCCTTGGATGGTGACTAAGCCCTCACCCAACAACTTGTTAGACTGACTATCGGTAATTTTGCTTTCCACTAGAAGTGCTGGTGTTTTGGCATTGACACCACCAGCATATGCTGCAGCATTCAGGGCTAGACCAATGGGTGTGAAATTCCAAGGCTGCAAACTATCAGCCGAACTTTCTGCACCAGTAATGCCAACGGATAAGCGGGCTACACCAGGGCCGGGCATAGTAACGATCTTTATATTGCCACGAGTATTCACGGCCTCAATCATGGAAGCTTGTAATGCTGTTTTGGCCTTAGCAATAGATTCAGCACTGACATCTTTTGTTGCCCCTTGATTCAGATAAATAGGATCTAAGATAACAGCGGTATAGGAGTCTGGATTAACGCCGGAGATTCTATACCTCCAAATGCGAGCATCAGGAACGCTAGTGGCCATTGGCACCAAGATTGAATAGTCAGGCAAATAGCCGGATTTAGGCATTGATTCAGTAGCAAGTTTTGGAGCATTACTGCAGGCGGCTAGTAAAACAACCACTGAGATGGATGCAGCAAAAATATGTAGATTCTTCATTGAATTCCTATAGGGGTGCCACAAATCGATTAGAGACAGATGATGCAAAGGCATCATCACTAAGAATACTCAATCCAATGGCGGACATGGCAACATGCCACCAGTCTTTTTATGAATCGTAGGTTTGCAGTCAGACTGGGCTGCTGGGGAAGTCTGAGATGCTGATACAGGGCTTGCAGATGCTGGCATACCCGCTCCAGCGTTGATAAGTGGAGAATTTGAAGATACGGGGCTTTGCGCTGGATTTGAGGCAACTGTTGGCTTAGCTTGTCTTGGTGTCTCAAGGCCTGCTGCAACGTAGAAAGATCTATCTGAACCTGGACAAGGCATTAAGGCGCCGGTCTTAGCGTTATAGACATCCTTGCATTGAGGATTGGCTTCGAGTCGTGATTCTAGTTTCGCAGTGCTACAGGCAGATAAAGCAAGGCTAGCAACAATAGTGAAATTTAATAAATAGATCGTTCTTCTCATCAGACCATTCTAAGCCAAAGCAAATCAGAGACAAATATCAATCATTTTTTAATTCAAGCGGGGAAATAGAGGGGAAATATTGGCCTGCCCAGCACGATTCGAACGTGCGACCTACGCCTTAGAAGGGCGTTCTCTTGCCGGCTAGCCTATGCGGTAAGACGAGTAAATACAAGTACTTAGGGCTGTTATGCAATTTCTCAATCCTGATTTGGTCAGGATTTGGTCAGGAAAATTGCAAATGGCATCCATTCAAAAACGTGGCTCGACGTATCGAGTACGAATTACCCGCGAAGGGGAAAGCACCCTTAGCTCATCACATAACAGCCGAGTAGCTGCCTTACAGTGGGCTAAGGAGATAAAGGCTAAGCTGGCATTAGGCCTTATTGAGGAAACACATAACCCCAAGCCAAGTCTAAAAACCTTTGAGCAGGCAGCGCTTTGCTACCGAGACACGCATTCCATTCACAAAAAGATTGTGCGCTCTGAAACCTATCGGCTACATATCCTGATTAAACGCTGGGGGACATTACGAGTGGAGCAAGTTGATAAGGCCGCAGTGCTAGCACTTAGAGACGACTTGCTAAAACTCAGAAGATCCGGTGACACTGTAAATCACTACTTCAATACGATCTCTAAACTCTTTCAGATGCTTGTTGATGAATGGGGTCTTGAGGTAAATAACCCAATCAAGGGCATCAAGCGCATGCCACCATCAAAAGGCAGATATAAGAGGCTTTTGGAGCCAGCAGAGACGGCACTCCTTGAGGCCTGCAGCGCCCTCTCCTATCAGAATCTGATCTCGATCATTACCATCGCCATTGAGACTGGAATGCGCCGCTCAGAGATTATGGGCATGACTTGGCAAGATGTGGACTTGCCCAATCGCAAGGTCTACCTGCACTACACCAAGAATGGGCAGAGTCGGCAGGTTCCACTGACCAGAAAGGCCATGGATATATTCCAAGCAATTACTCAGGATGGGTCCGAGAAGATTTTTTCGATGAGCTTAGAGCAACTCCGAGGTCAGTTTGAGAGGGCAAAAAAGTACGCAGAGGCCCAATGGATAGACAAGAGTAATAATCCATTTATTGACCTGAGATTTCATGATCTAAGACACGAAGCATTGAGTAGACTATCGGACGCCGGACTAAATGTGATCGAACTATCATGCATCAGTGGTCACAAAACATTAGGCATGCTACAGCGTTATACCCACCCATCACACCAAGCAATATTTATGAAACTAGATCGAGATTAGGTTCAATTACTAGCCATCATTAAGGGGATATTTTTAGCTCAATAGGCACCCCCGGGGCTTCTTTTGTAACCAACCCCGACTTTTCAGGTACCCCACCCCATCGATCCAGAGGCTCCAACAGCAAGCAAGCTCCGATATTTTCTATGAAAGCAAAGTCTTTACTTTGTCATCAGTATTAAACTGTGTGCCGCATTTTTCACAAGATTTAGGGCTATTTCGCCAAATTGGGCCATGATCTCCGTGACCGCATTTTTTACAACTTATCTTCCAGCCATTAGAGACGCTTTTAATTTTGTATTTTGCAAAAATTAAAAGATTAGCAAGCAAGGGTACTTGTTGAATATGTTCATAGGAACCCCAAGGAGAGCTAATTTGTCCACCATTCTTATTTTGATTAATCCAATAATTTCTCGTTAATTTACTTGTGTCATCAGATTCCTGAGCAAGTATGTTGGTTGAATAAACGATTGTGTATTCGTTATTTACGTCAACAAGCTCAATTTCCAAGTCTTTATTGCTTAGATATTGTTCAACTTGCTGTCTAATTAAATCGGAGCTATCAACACTCATGTATTAATTCCACATATTCTAATAAAGTCATTCTCAGTTAATATTTCAATACTAACCCCATCCGCTATGAGCTCTTCAGCTTTGCGTTGCTTAGTGCTTTTATCGTGGCCAGCCAAAGTTGATAGATCCTGTATCCCAACAACCAAGTAATCAGTCTTCTTGGTCACGCTTGAACCAATCTTAAATCCAAACTGACTGGCATGTGTTGCTGCACCGTCCCGTGTCATAGTCTCCAATGCGCCAGTAAACACAATGGTTTTGCCATAAAAAACACCCTCTTCTTTCGGAAGATAGTCTGAAACCTTAAAACCATGGTGGAATGGGTCTGGATTTTCTATCTGAAACTGAATACCTTGTATTAAAACTTCTTTTGCCATTAAACAGTCAGCTAGAGCACGATGTGCGCCGTCAATAGAGAGGTTAAGATGCTCTGCCACGGTAGCTAACTTATGATTCTGTAATTCTGGGAAGGCTCTTCTGGCTAGGGAAAGTATGTCCTTGAGTGGTCGATGAGCTTCAGTGTGGTTATTTAGAAATTTACTATCAAAACCAGCGTTATAGGCCCATATTTGCAAATCTCCCGCAAAGTGAAAAAATGCATCAACTGCATCTGGATTGCTTGGGGCCCCCTCAAGCATTTCATCGGTTATTCCAGTAAGCTCAGTTATAAAGGGATCAAGTCTAATTGGCTCAAGCTCCTCATCATTCTCAATATCATTTCCTTCATCATCCTGATCGTATGAAAAAGCATACGTATCATCAGGCTTAGAAAATGTTTGAAATTGGTCAAGCACTTTACCCGCATCCAGATCTAGCTTGATCGCACCGATCTCAATAATTTGATCCCGCCCGGAATTAAGCCCGGTAGTTTCCAGATCAACAATAATTACGTGGTTTGCCATGAAACTATTTTATATCCCTATGACTCAGCATAAGTACTAACGATCATTAATAATCTTTAGGTTATGTAGCGGGGGATTTTGCATTGCTGTCTACTTTATAACAATTAATGTGCTGATAAGAATAAATAAATCTTTTAACTACCTCGCAATTCGCGCTCAGAAGCTTCAACCTCTTCATCTGTAATCTTGGTACCAGTTACCTTAAGCCAAAGGTCAAAGTCTTCAAGACGCTTCATAAGAGCATAAGAAGTAGCGCGAGCTATCTGTGTGTCCATTTGGTCAAACTTATTGATGTACTCAAAGTCTCTTAACAGCGCGTGGTGCATGTACTGCGGTAGTGGTTCTTTGTACTTGGCTTGCCACTGAACTTGAAACGCAGCCATTACGGAAGCCATCACCTTCATCATTTCTGGGTCTTTGGCCTTAAGTGCATCAATACGGTCCAAGATATTTGCGCCATCTTGAACAAAGTCTCTCTTAAGGTCAGGCGCATATCTTGCATACAAATCATCATCAATAGCCTCTCTGGCCTTACGATTCTGTATGTTTGACTGCCAGTTCAAAACAAAGGCACCCACACCAATAACTACAGGCACCCAAGTTGGCACAGCCCCAAAAAATGAAAGCACAGCCAGAATGCCAGCTATCCAGTACCCTGATTTATAGATTTTTGCTGTATCGGTCATTTTTAATTCTGAGGTAGGCGGTTTGTAAATTTCTTCAACATTTCGTTATTAGTATCCTTTAATGGTTCATAAAATTCCGAAGATTCCATTTCTTTGATAGCTGAATACCTTGTCAAAAGTCCTATGATCATGCGTGAAAATAAGATTTGACCTTTCAAGTCTAGCTCTTCTTTAACTATTGGATCCTCTTCGACATCAATTTTGGCGCTTACCTCCAAAACATTTCTTAACGGAAACAAGGTACTATTTACATTAAATTCTTCAGCCTGTTTTTCCAAATTCATTTGTTGAATTTCATAAGCCGTCGATTTAATTAAATTCTTCTGTTCTGTATTGTGATTATCGGAAACCACAAGGAACCAATAAAGCATTAAACCCAACATAAAGCAGGTAGATAGGGTTGCACTAGCCCCACTAAAGATTAAGACGCAACTTAAAATTACAAAACTCACAATTGCATACATGTTAGTGGGTACATTTTTAGATGAAAACTCATCTGTGGCTTTTTTATACCAACCAATGTTTCTGTTATTGACAACACTTAAAGAGTAAATTTTTCTCAGCATTCTTAGCTTAGCCTGAAAGTCAAAGCTATCTTCATGCGACAGTCTGGCTTCACACTTTCTTTGAAAGTCGTTTAATTTTTCAGACTTTTGATAAAGCTCTTCGTTAACAGCAGATAAAGTCCAACCGGAAGGTTCGGTATTTGTGTTGGGCTTGTCCATAAACGTTTTTCGCTTTCGCTAAATATTTTTAATCTGATCCGAGCTGTTCTTTAGCTTTTTGATTAGCCCTCAGTATTTCCTCAGCGACATCAACCTCTTCAGCTGTAATTGGCGTCCCAGTAACTTGAAGCCAGTGATCAAAGTCTTCAAACCGATCAATCAGCGCTCTGGATGTTGCAACAGCTCGCTGGTCCTCTGATCCCATGAATTTTTTAATGTACTCAAAGTCTCGGACAATGGCATAAGTAATGTAATGTGGAAGTGGCTGACCGTAATCCTTATCCCATTTTGCAATATAGCCATCAAAAATATCAGCAAAACCAACTGCAAGATCGGGTCCTTCTGCTTCATGCAACGCCGTAATCTTTTCCTCTAAATACTTTTGATCTATCGCGTTATCTCCAGTCAGAACAGGAGCATATCGTTTGTACAAAAGAGCAAGAGCGTCTTGGGCTCCGGCTTCCACTTCGGCTTTCTTGTGTGCCTTAAGCTGCCAATTAAGCACAAAGGCGGAAATCACAATCACTACACCAACCCAAGATGGAACAAAGCCAAAGAAAGCCAGCAATATTAGGATGCCTCCAACCCAATAAGCTGACTTTACGTAGGGCTGGACGTCAGTCATTATTTACACTCGATTGCCATGTCGCGTTTGACGCCAGCAATCATTGTTCCTTGAGTCATCATGGCAACAGTGCCAGATGAGTTGTCGATGATGTTGTAGCCAGAAGGACAAACCTCGCCAGCCCTTTGGTAGCATTCTTCCATACTGCGACCCATGCCACTACAACGCATTGAGTATGCCGTCTTTCCGTTGGGACCAACAAACTTCACTGGCGCTACTGAAGCGCATCCAACTACCCCAGCTAAGACGGCCAAAAGGGCAATAGTTATAGGTTTTGTTTTCATTCTTCTATTCTATCCCCGTACAAATTTTGGTTGTATCTTTTGTGGTTAGGCGAACGCCGCCTACCCTCTACAGAAAGCTCAAACTGCCTTTGTGACTCTTATTGGGCCTGTTTCTTTTGTTCTAGCTTGATGAAGCTTATCAAGGCACCAATACAGCAACATCATCAGCGCTTCAGATAAATACAGCCATCAACGTACAACGTTAGGTACCACAGGCTCCATCAATAAAGGGTTGTAGACCAAGACCACTCTCCGAAGCTAAACCTTCAAAGAGCAAATAGTATTTTTCATCACCCAACCGGCTGTTCCATCTAGAGCTGGGCCCCAATTTGCCTTATCGTCGATATAAGCATCAACAATATCTCCGCGGGCGTCTAGCTTAGAATATGCGAATATCTTGGTTGCTCTATCGAGGCCAGTCCTGCAGTTAACCTCTATTTGGGTCTTCTTTGATTTGATTTGGTTGACCTGCCCTGCATTTTTAGAGTAGTTGGACATTTCCCAGTACACGACAACATCCCCAAATCTTTTAACTGATGCACTGTCATATGAGATTATGGTTCCATCTTCTGCTTTGGCAGCAGGCGTCCATACCTCTGAATAGGCTGCAAGAGGCGTAAATAAAAATACAGAAAATAAGATTAACGCCTTCATGCAGTTCATCATCTACAGTTATAACCACCTCGACCATCCGGAGTGCAGTTCATGCCATTGCCTCCGGTAAGACCCGGGGTCAAATTTGTAGTGCTGCCTTGAGTTTGAGCTGCAGAATTGTTGTAGTAGTTTGCGGCCCGCGTGATACCTCCACCAAGGGACTGTAAAAATCCTAAAAAACCACCGCCAGATGATTGGCCCGGCGCGACAAAGCTCGATAATGGTAAAGGATATGGATTAGATGCTGTACCTGCCATTAGCAAAACTTGATTAGTGTTTGCATTCATTACGTAGCACCCAACTAGTGGCGTGCCGTCATTTCCTTTTCCAATTGCGCCATTTGGGGTTCTTGCCTCCCAATAATAGGGATAATTATTACGATGCTGGGATAGCCTACAGGAGCCGCTATATAAAGATACCGTCCCTGTGGCATCAGAACTTGTAGCAAGCACTCTACCCTGACCGGATTCAGGTGGCTGATTGAATGATTGCTGGGGTGGCATTTGACTGCATCCAAAAATTCCAAGTCCAAGCAAACCAATCATTGCTAATTTAATAGGTTTCACTTGAATTTCCCCGTCTTTATAGAATATATAAATACTACGATAATCGTAAGGACAAGACAAGCTTAACCTACGAATATCGTAGGTATGAAGAAGGCCTCATCCAGCCGAACAATATCCCCAATAGGGCCTCGAATACGAGCTGCGCGTATAGCTAAGGATTTTTCCCAAGAAAAGTTAGGAGTACTTATTGGCTTGGAGGAGGGTTCGGCTGGAACTCGAATTAGTCGCTATGAAAATAGCATCCACGAACCAGCGGTTGGAACCTCGATTGCCCTTGCAAAAGCCCTTAATGTTCCGTTAGCCTATCTTTATTGCGAAAGCGATGTATTGGCTGCTCTGATAGTCAATCTTGCGAAACTAAGTCTTGCTGAGTTGCAAAAGATCCAGAAAAAGCTATGACATTAGCTTAGTCAATAAATAATTCTATTTATTTAAAGAGGTATAGATAAAAAGATGGGGGTGCGAAGGACTTGCAAATCATTTTTACCTAAGTCCAGTCCAACCTAAACCTCCCTATCCGCGTATCGAACTTAAGATCCCAATGTCAATAACAGCCGCGAGCCAGTTTTTGCTGCTCTAGTTATGGCTGATTGAAGCAGATACCCGCCACGGTCTTTTATCTGATCAGTAGCCTGTGCCATTACCTGAAGCATCTGAGCCCCGTAGTGGGTTGTAAGTATGGCTCTAGATTGGGGTTTTTGGTATTCAAGAAGTATGCCGCACACACGTTCTCCTTTAACCATTTTTTGCTGATTGACGGGACGCCACATGGGGCAAATAGCAGCGCTACAACGAAGGAACCTTGGGCAGTTGATTGGACTCATTTAACCTCTCGCGGGTCAAACAACGCAATCAACCACTCTGGTATTGGCTCATAGTCAGTTTCTGCAAGCGTCATCATCATTCGATAGGCTTGCTTTTGACTGAGCTTTGCAGCAGGTCGACTTAGCTTAACCTTAATGAAGAAATAATCGTCGGGATGCAGCACTTGTTTTTGATTCTCCCATATTTGCCTAAGCTCGGCCGTCTGATTCAGGGTTAGTATCAAGATAGGATTACGTAGATCGTTCATGATCTTTCTTTCAATAAATAGAGTTATTTCCACTCTTTCGCACTATTTCTAGTTATTTCCGAAAGAGCGAAAAAGAGATAAGGAATGGGTGTGCTTTGCACCCCATTCTTTCGAGGTTGTTTCTTCCATTTCCATTTCTTAAGGGAAGAAACTACTCGAAAACATCAAAATCAGCTGCAGGCTTCAACCGATAAACTTCTTTAGTATTTGCTGATATGGTGGCGCCATCAGCCCTTGCATCTTTAGTGCTCATAATTTCTAATCTCTGATCAGCAACCAATTTAGCCAAAATACCGCCCAGCTTTTGATAAGCGTTACCAGTACTCATTCCGGTTAGGGTCCCAATTAACGTCTTAGGGATATATATATGTCCGGACTTATGCAGTGCATTAAGAACATTGTTCTCATCTCGAGTTAACTGAGCATTCTGTGAGGCAACTTTTCGGTTTTGCTCTGAAGATTTTTCAATTGAGCCGATTCTGTATGACTCTTTTAAAGCTTGACCTAAACGATTTTTGACATTGATCTCATAGCGCTGGGTAGTAAAAGAGACCTCATTGAAGTCGACCTCATATCGCTTTTTATCGAGAATTAAAAAGCGTCTACCCTCATCAGCTTTATCATCCGTTACTACAAATCCAGTGCCATTTGCATCGGCGCCAAATGCAGAGGCACCCCTAGCACTAAGCTCACTTACATTAGCCCGATTCATAGCCTTACTGATATGTGCAATTAACCAGAGACTGGCGCCGGTATCGGAGCATGCCGACTTAATTTTGGATATGAATTTGGATACTTCAGAGTTATTATTTTCGTCATCCAAATCTAAGCTAGCAGCAACTGTATCGGCAACAATTAGTACAGGAATCAAAACATCATTGCCGTTAACGTCCTTCATATACATCTTGTTATCACTGGCAAAATTAATAATGAGTTGAGCGATGTCGTCCTTGCTCATGCGATGCGTTTCACGAATCTTGAACCGCTGGTTCATCTCGGTAGTATCGATCTTCACCCCATAATGCTTACGTAAACCAGAAAGAATACGCACAGCTTGTTTTTTATCTTCGGTGAGATATAGCACCGGGCGGCACAGGATCGGCTTTAAAGGGTGATCATCAGCGCAGATATGAGCAGCCAAAGCAGCCAATGGAAGTAATAAGGTCGTCTTTCCAATGCCACTTTGCCCAGACAGAACAAAAATTCCTTCGGCAATAAATCCATCAACTACATACTCTGTTGCGGATGTTTCCTCTAAATCATATTCGGCATCCTCAAAGACCGCTCTATCACATGGGCCATTTTTATTGGCCCAAAATCGCAGTGTTTTATGCGTTGCTAAGCTGCGGCCTCGTATTGGGTCCTTCTTAAATGAATGCCATTGATACTCCAACTCAGAATAACTAGCAGGATCGCCAAAGATTTCAGGGTATTCATGGCCTTGGCTAGACCAGTCATACCAAATATCAAGTCCATCCAAACTACCGCGTTCTTGATGGTGACATATCATGCCCACCTTAATCCAATTTGCCCTACCTGCATCTGGTGGCTTAACGGACATCACCAACTCACGCAACTCTTCTGGGGACATATTGGGATCGCGCTCACTATCAGCAGCAAATGCATCGTAGTGTTGCTGCCACAGGCGTTGATAGCGATCAAACAAACCAAAATCTAAACTGGAGCCATCCAATGGTTTGCTAAATTGATTATCAACATCGCCCGTTAATGCAATAAAAGCATTGGTAGAAAAAACCTCAACCCCAAAGTCATGGCATTTAAAGTCCTCTATTGGCTCATCCGAAAGGGTGAAGATATGCTTGCCAGTTCCGCTTACCGACGTTTCAACAAAGCCACAAAGACCGTTTAATAGCGTTAGATGGTGGGACTTAATGCATGAACCCGATTCGTAAACTCCATCCAAATCAACCCCAATCAGATAGCGCCCACCAATCATCGGCGAACCTTTAAAACAAATCCCGATGCCATGAAGGTTTGACTGGGAGCTTAGCAACTCCTCAGCTTGATCGAATGTTACAAAGTCATTCGGGTTGTTCCAGTCCGTAGCCTTGTATGTTCTTGGGTTGATTGCCTGCTTTCGCCATTTAGATTTTCCATCTACTGGTGGCACTAGTTTGTAAGGCACAAAAGCCTTAAGGGGCCGCATTGATTCGGGGATTGAATCGTATGAAGGTTTTTTGAGGCGCACTGCTCCTACATCAGTCTTTGAATTGCTCATTTAATCAGTCTCTCTATGAATCCAAGTCGTTCTATTTCGGATTCTTTGTCGACTCCCACTCGAGATAAGTTCGAGCCGTCAACCTATACAAAACAATCGCATCCGATATGTTTTGGGGCTTGGCTCCACTGGTACGACTTTTAACCAGCTTCTGCACTTGGGCGCCCACAGCCCTGACTTTTTAGACTTTTTTCAGCTGGAGACTTATTTATTGTCGGCCTAGCCTACCGACGCTTCTTACCTAATAACAATAATGCAAAAAATAGGGGGTAAATATTAGGTATCTCAAAATAAATTTAGCTTTTACGCAAAACAATGGCCCCCATGCCAAAAATTGGTCAGGAAATGGTCAGGATTTTCCCAATTTGGTCAGGAATTCTTGTATAAATAGATTTGGTACAGGAAAGTGAATTTGCAACAATGGCTGCTAAGGCCTTGTATTTACTGAGGACAGATTGGATAGTTGGCCTGCCCAGCACGATTCGAACGTGCGACCTACGCCTTAGAAGGGCGTTGCTCTATCCAGCTGAGCTATGGGCAGTTATATGCTGGGTGTAACTAGAACAATAAGGGAAAGTGGTCGGAGTACAAGGATTCGAACCTTGGACCCCCTGCTCCCAAAGCAGGTGCGCTACCAGGCTGCGCTACACTCCGACGGAACCGATATTCTACACTGACAGGGCAATTACAGGCAAATCCTGTAAGATTCGTTGCATGGTTGCCTATTTTTCCAGCAAATATGTGAAGCGTTTTCAAGCTACTTTTTCAGTAGCTTTACTCCTCTTTTGTCTGCTAGGAACCCATTGGGTTGGCTTTGCTCATGGCATTTCTCATTCGGGCTTACAAAGCCTAAGTATTGAAAAATGCTCTGCTGCTGATTCAGATGGCAGCATTACTCATAGTTCCGATGCCTGCCATTTATATGATGCTCTGACATTGGCTGGATTTATTCCTGTTGCCAACTCTGAAGTAGTTGCCCCCTCTGTCAATACCTCAGCGATGATTCTCCCTGCAGAACTGATTCTCATTGAATCGACTTCTGCTGCATACCAATCACGCGCTCCCCCTTCTTTTATTCTCTGATCGCCATAGTAGCCTGGGCACTTCCCTGGGCTTTTGATTGAAGCAGCATCTTCTCTAGATTCTGCTGGGAATGAAAGATCATCAATGTATTCCAAGCGTCATTTGTTTTGTTATAAGGCACTTTTGTGCATTGTATTTTCTGGGCTATTACTAAGTTCAGTTGGCGCACAAACATCCAATTTGGAAATTACCGCCACTGGATCGCAAGAGGCAACCCAAAGCATCCTAACCCCAATTAAAGTTTTACAGGGTGATGAGCTATTAAACAAACTGGGATCCACTTTAGGAGCAACACTTGCAAATGAATTGGGCGTATCTGCCACAGGTTATGGCGCTGGATCTTCTCGTCCCGTCATACGAGGGCTTGAGGGCTCAAGAGTACAAATTTTGCAAAATGGTCTTTCTGTTGGTGATGTATCCAATATTTCCCAAGACCATGCTGTTGGCAATAATATGCAAAATGCGCACCAGGTTGAGATCTTAAGAGGTGCTGCCGCCCTACTGTATGGATCAGGTTCCAGCGGTGGATTAGTCAACGTGGTAAATGATCGTATTTTGACCAACCTTCCTGATAGACCAACAGGAGCAATCAACACCAGTTATGAAACTGTCAACAATGGCCGCGCTGGTTCACTCGAGGTAGATGGCGCTCATGGCTCGGTTGCTGTGCATGTCGACACCGCTATTAACAACGCCAATAATTACCGCATACCTGGCAGTTCGACTCAATCACAAGGCGAACCTGTCGGAGCTTGGACTGTTCCTCCAGCAGGTAATGGTGGCAATAACTTCACGGGAAAACTGCCGAATAGCTACAGTAATCAAAATAATTTAGGCCTTGGGGTTTCTTATATTGGGGAGAATGGCTATACCGGTGTTTCGGTCGAGCGCTTAAACAATAACTACGGCATACCAACGCCAGAGGGCGGCTCAATCAATCAATCACAGAATCGTTATGATTTACAACACCAAACACGTGATCCATTGGATGGGTTTTCATCATTGAAATTTAGCGCTGCTAATAGTAATTACAACCATACTGAATTTAATAACACCGGCGAAGCTACGGCACTCTGGAAAAATCTTGCCAATGAGGTGCGCTTTGAACTAGTGCATAACCCTCTTCTAGGCTGGAAAGGTAGCTTTGGTGCGCAAGTTACGACTGCTTCTCTGAATGCATCACAGATCGGCACGGGAAGTTATGCCATCGTTCCACCAACCAAAACTCTTTCAAATGCTTTATTTTGGATTGAGGAAGGCAAGTGGAATTCTCTTCAGGGTAACTTGGGGTTACGTTACAACAATGTCGCGCAAAATCCGAATACTTCAACGCCCCTAGTGTCGCAAGATACCGCTGCGGGAACGCAAACTCCAAGCATTACTTTGCTAAACCGCAACTTTAATTTGCTGTCGTATTCTGCGGGTGGATTGTGGAGCTTTATAAAAGGCCATGGTATTGGAATTGCCTATACAGTATCGCAACGCGCGCCTAGTGCACAAGAACTCTATTCCTATGGCGCTCATGAATCCACTGCAACGTTTGATATCGGTAACCCAAATTTAAATAAAGAAATCTCAAATAATTTAGAGCTCAATCTGCAAAAAAATATTGGGTTGTTGCGTGGTAAGGCGAGCATCTACGCAAATCGTTTTAACAACTATATTTACGGCTATTACACCGGTAACTCCATTAGCAATGGCGGCCAAGATGGCAATGGTTTTAGTGTCGTCACCTCGCAGCAAGCCGCTGCCACGATTAAAGGGGTTGAAGGTGAATTAACTTATCACTGGCATGAGCAGGGTCTTGGGGGCAGAGTTTTTGGTGACGCTTCTCAGGGAAGTTTTGATGCGGGAGGTAATCTTCCCTTGCAACCTGCGCCAAGACTTGGAGCAGAACTTGCTCATCAACGTAATGGTTGGCTAACGAATGCCACTTATATTTACAGCTATCAACAAAATCGTTTAGCAAGTTGGGAGCAAGGTCCTGCTCCAAGCTATAACTTACTGAATGCTGGGGTCTCTTATACAGAGAGAATTCAGCAAGTAAATTGGACCGTCTACCTCAATATGAAGAACTTACTTAATGAGCAGATTCGGTATGCCACGACACCGATGGCTGTCAGGCTCTACGCTCCACAACCCGGGAGAAGTTTGATGCTTGGGCTGCGGGGAACGTTCTAATGAGGATTAAAAGAACCGAAGCAAAATATAAGAAAACAAACCTGAGCCCAAGATAACAAGCACTGGGTTAATTTTGGTTTTCAGTATGCAGATGAGCGTGATGACCGCTAATCCTAGAGTAATTGGGCTCACGATTGAGGCTTTCGCAACCGCATACACACCAGATGACATGAGGCCAATAGAGATAGGCTCTAGAGCATTCTGTATTGAGCGTCGCCAAGGACTCTCTCCGAAATGATTCCAAAGACGTCCCGCATATAGGCATAAGATGCTGGAAGGTAAGAAGAAGGATAGCAACACCACCCCGGCACCAATTAAACCAGCCACCTGAAAGCCAATCACCAAGACCATCAACATATTGGGCCCAGGTGCTACTTGTCCAATACTGTATATATGAACAAATTGGGTATGGGAGACATTAAATTGTTGAGCTAGCAAGGTTTGCATTTCTGGCAGGACGGCTGTGCCTCCCCCTACTGCCATGATGGAGAGCGCCATAAAAGTGAATGCAAGATTGACGAGTACATTCATAAATCAGTGATCACGATTGGGGCGATAAAGGTAAATGGCGACCGGTGCCATGATCAAGAAGACTAGAGGTAGCGATAGCTTCACAATACTCATGAGGCAAAAAGTAACTGCAATGATGGCAATCGACTTCAATTGCTTCCAATGTTGATCACCAATCCGGTAGGTAATGGCTGCTAACAAACCACATGCGCCAGCCGCAATACCCGCTAATACAAGATTTGCCATGGGATGATCTGTATTGGCAGCATAAAGAGCGCCCAATATCAACACAAAAATTGAACCCGGAAAAATGAGGCCAAGCGTGGCACTAATAACGCCTGCAAGACCACGTAAATGGTCGCCAGAAAGTACGGCGAGGTTTACAGAATTCAATCCCGGCATAGTCTGGCTAATGGCCAGAAAAGCCATAAACTCATCAGAACTCAACCACTTGCGCTTTTCAACCATCAGAATACGTTCGTAAGCAATGATTCCGCCGCCAAAGCTAATCGCGCCTATTAACAAAAATTGGATAAATAAATCACCTAAGGATGGTCGCAGCGATTGCTGATCTGGCGCAACAATCATTCAGGCTTACCGTAGATTAAAGCTGTTTTGGTACTGCCAATTTCAAGCCAATCAGCGAGTTCAATTTGCAGTTTTTTAAAGAATTTGTCTGCCCTCTTGTGGGATTTTTCGTCCGTACGATTGTCGTCGTTAACACGATATGAAAAGGCTAATTCACCAACAATCGGTTCACCTACGCTTTTCATCCAAATTGCAATATCGCAGTGTGCTTGAACGCCATTACCAAACACCAAATTACCGATAGGCAAGCAAGCCTCTAAGATCTTATTAGTATCACCACCAACGATTCTTAATGGCGCTTCTTGATCAGCGTTCAGTTTAGCCAAACCTGGAAAATATTTGCTAACACCACTCAGGGATCGATCAAACAAGTCATCAAGAGGAACTGCATCCAATATAGAATTGTTGGAATAGATTTGACGTCTTGAGCCTAACTCATCACCCCGCAAGATCTCTTCTTTGAGGCGCAGCCGGTGTTTGATGTTCTTCGCTGGAGCGGGATCAAATTTAGCCGACTCTTTTAAATCATGGGTTCTGCATTTCAGGGTTACCTCACACCAGTCATCAACCCAAACATTCTGTCGAGATTCGCGAACACGCAAAATGACGTTATTTTGACGAAAGTCTTCACCGGGGGTGTCATAAAAATAAATGTTGCGTAATCCGGTAGTCGCATTATCCAAGTGGAAAAATCCAACATCACTTTTTTTGCAAAATGCCAGAATTTGATCACTTAATAAAGTAATCCGGCTTCTGCGATCTAAGCCACTTGGCTTAATTAATAACTTGAATTCACGATTCGTGATGGATGAATGCAGCTTCATGAAATAACCCCTCTTTCTAAAGAGAGGTTATCACTATCTCAGAAAAACTAATAGATTTCTGGAACGTACATCTCGGGCGGTACAGGTCCACGCAAGTAGTCTGGATTGTGTACCCGAGCTGGGAGGGTAATTTCAGGATGGGGAATCTCTTGATAAGGGATTTGACTCAGAAAATGGCTGATGCAATTTAAACGCGCTTTTTTCTTATCATTTGCAGCTACAACCCACCATGGAGCTTCGGGAATATGGGTATGCTCCAACATGGTTTCTTTAGCTTTGGTATAGGCCTCCCACAAACGGCGAGCCTCTAAGTCCATTGGACTCAATTTCCACTGCTTTAGCGGGTCATGAATACGCATCATGAAACGGTTGTACTGTTCATCATCAGAAATCGAGAACCAATATTTAATCAGGATGATTCCTGAATTAATCATCATCCGCTCTAAATCTGGGACAGTTCTCAGAAACTCTTGGTACTCATCATCCGTACAAAAGCCCATCACTTTTTCAACGCCAGCACGGTTATACCAACTGCGATCAAAAAGAACGATTTCGCCACCCGCGGGCAATTGAGAAATGTAGCGCTGAAAATACCACTGCGTTTTTTCGCGTTCGTTTGGCGCTGGCAAGGCAACGACCTTACATACACGTGGGTTCAAACGTTGCGTAATACGTTTAATGGCACCGCCCTTACCTGCAGAATCTCGGCCTTCAAAAAGAACAGCAACCTTGACTTTATTAGCAACAACCCAGTCTTGCAGCTTAACGAGCTCACCCTGCAGGCGAAAGAGCTCTTTAAAGTAAACGCTACGAGGGACCGAAGACACCTCTTCACCTTCAGAAGCAAGGCGATCATCGTCTAACTCCATTTCGAGTTCTTCATCCATGCTATCCAGAATTTCTTCTTGAGCACGTTGGTACCACTCGGCCATCTCTTTGTGTTTTGAAGTCATATGATATTTACCAATTAGGGTATTACTTTTAGAACATAGTTATGACATCTATATTACAACGAGCCTAATGACAGTGATTTGCAAGATATTGAGCAATTTGTTCTTGGCTATAAAGAGCAAGTGATTTCCGGTCTGCCTCTGCCTTGGTGGGTGGAAAAAAGCTTAATTCCACACGCAGACTACGATTTTTTAATATGCTGGCCATAGAACCTATTAAGCCCATATCACCGACAAATGCTGGAACCTCAGAATGCTGACCAGTCTCTCGATCAAAATACGCTATAGCCAATGTGCAGACTGGAACTTCAGCTAACACAGCAGCTTCGAATAAGTTTGGCTTAAAAGATTGAACACTTTTGCCAATTGTTGAGGTGCCCTCAGGAAAAATACAAATAGACTGAGTTCTGAGTAATGAGGCCATATCACTAACAACTTGTCTGGCATGTCTTGAGCTATCTCTTTTAATAAAAACAGTGCCAAGTTGTTTTGCCATCCAGCCGAAGATGGGCCACTTTTCAACTTCAGATTTGGCGACAAATCGAATAGGCCTAAAAGCGTTGATGACATGAATATCTACCCAGGACACATGATTGGACGCAAGTAAATATGCGTTACCAGGGATCGCTTCAGGTGAATTTACTAGCAATTGAATGCCAAAAATCTGTAATAAGCGTTTAGACCACCTCTGAATATGTCTATTTTTAGCATCCAAGCTGATGAACGGAAATAAGCTCAGCAAGGTAATTACCCCCCTGATGACGTGGAGCCAAACGAAAACCCAGAGAACGATATAAAGAAAAATGGGGGTATTTCTATCCGAAAGGTGATTTCTGGTGGTCATAAAAGGCATTTATATTGAATATGCTAAATCATAAAGGCATAGTCACAAAAGTGTCTTAGAAATGTCATGAAGCTTTCATAGTGGCTTGGCTTAATACGATTTCATGATGCATTACAGAGCTATCTGGATTTCAGACGTACACCTAGGAACATCAGGGTGTCAGGCAAACTACCTCCTCGATTTTCTAAAGCACAACGAAGCTGATCAGTTCTATTTAGTTGGCGACATCATTGATGGCTGGAGACTAAAAAAGTCTTTTTACTGGCCTCAAGCCCATAACGACGTAGTTCAAAAACTATTACGAAAAGCACGTAAAGGCGCTGAAGTGATCTACGTCCCTGGCAACCATGATGAGAGTGCCAGACAATTCTTCGGCCTCTCTTTTGGTGATGTTAAGGTTGTTGAGGAGTGTATCCACATCACCGTAGATGGTAAAAAACTATGGGTAACCCATGGCGACCTATTTGATGGCGTCATGCAATATGCCAAGTGGCTAGCCTATGTGGGCGACACCATGTATTCCTTCATTCTGTACATCAATCGCTACTTCAATATGTTGCGGGTCAAGATGGGCTTGCAATACTGGTCTCTTTCTCAATACCTTAAACACCAGGTCAAGAATGCTGTCAGCTATATCGCCGACTTCGAGCACATTATGGCAAGAGAAGCACGTCTGCGTGGTTGTGATGGGGTTGTTTGTGGACATATTCACAAAGCAGAGATTCGGGAGATTGATGGCCTACTCTATTGCAACGATGGTGATTGGGTAGAAAGTCTGACCGCATTAGTTGAAACCCATGAGGGAGAGCTCAAAATTATTCATTGGCCGCACATTAAAGGTGAGCCTGTTGAAACTCCAGAAATTGCTTTCCAACCTGTTATTCAACCACTCGTAAAAGAGGCTGTGCTATGAAAATTATGATCATCACCGATGCATGGGATCCACAGGTTAATGGTGTAGTACGCACCCTTAAACAAACCCGCGCCGAATTAACGGCTATGGGTCACGAAGTAGAAATGATCACACCGAACGGCTTTAAATCCATTCCATGCCCCACCTATCCTGATATCGCGCTCTCACTATTTCCGGGTAAAGAAGTAGCTCGTCGCATTAAAGAATTTGCACCAGATGCCATGCATATCGCTACTGAAGGGCCTCTAGGCCTATCGGCACGCTCTTATGCAGTCAAAAACAATCTTCCCTTCTCTACTGCGTATCACACCCGCTTTCCTGAGTATGTCAAAGCGCGCACTGGCATTCCACTTGCCATTACCTACGCATTCATTCGTTGGTTCCATGGCCCATCCATGGCTGTGATGGCGCCAACCATTGTTGTAAAAGACGATTTAGAGAAGTATGGTCTGAATAATGTGGTCTTGTGGTCAAGAGGTGTAGACCTTGATATTTTCAAGATGCAAGAATCAAAAGCCCTTAATACAGCCCACCCAATCTTTTTGTATGTTGGTCGCGTTGCTGTTGAAAAGAATATCAATGCATTCTTGGAAATTGACTTGCCTGGTTCCAAATGGGTAGTTGGCGATGGCCCAGCAATGGCAGGAATCAAAGAAAAATACCCTGAGATCAATTATCTAGGCGTATTGCAGCAACATGAGTTAGCTAAGGTCTACGCTGCTGCTGATGTATTTGTATTCCCAAGCAAAACGGATACCTTTGGTTTGGTGCTATTGGAAGCCATGGCTTGCGGCACACCGGTAGCAGCTTACCCCGTGACAGGTCCGATCGATGTATTGGGCAACTCTCCTGCTGGCGCAATGAATGAAGACTTGCGTGAAGCCTGTATTGCAGCATTGAAGATTCCTCGCGAAGTGGCTCGTGCGCATGCAGAGAAGTTCTCTTGGAGAGCTGCTTCAGAGCAATTCGTTAATCACCTAAAGCCTGTTCCATCAACTGATGTGCATGTCACTGCTCTGGCATAAAGAAGGCCTTCTTTGAGTACCAAATACCACATCAATCAAAATCCTCATAAAGGCAACCGAGGATTAACCAGGGCTTGGCACGCTGCCAAGAACTCTTGGTGTGGTCTTGTCTATGCCTTTTTAGAAGAAAGTGCATTTAGGCAAGAGCTCACTTTATTTGCCTTATTAACGCCTTTTGCGTTTATCTTACCTACAACTTACTTAGAAAAAGCCTTATTAATTTCTTCATTAATGATGGTTTTAGTTGTGGAGTTGTTGAATTCAAGCGTTGAGGCTGCGATCGATCGCATCTCCTTCGAGCATCATGACTTATCCAAAAGAGCCAAGGATTTTGGCTCAGCGGCAGTGATGTTGGCGCTCCTAATAGCCCTTTTAATGTGGTCTGCGGTCTGTATACCGCTTGTCTTAAAACTGTAATAAACGACCACTAAAGTCTCATTAATATTCACCTAGGCTAACTATGTCAGACATTCCGAACCCAATTGGCGCCTTTGAAATTTTCTCAGTAAGAAAAGTAAAGAAGCTTTCTACCTCAAAATTAAATCCAATCAAGAAGTTATCAAAGAAGTTGACTAAGAAGCTCTTTGGCAAAAAGTTTGCAACTAAAGCGCGTGCAGAATTAGCTGCCGTTGAAATTGCTCCAACAGTTAGCCCTACTTCCAAATCCAAGCGTCCTGCATTTCAGATTGAATGGGCAAGCTCCTCTAGTGAAGTGAAAGAAGCGCAAAGATTGCGCTACAAAGTTTTCGCTGAAGAAATGGGTGCAACTCTTGCTCAAAATGCTGAAGGTTTAGATGTCGATGAATTTGATGCCTATTGCGATCATTTGTTGATTCGCGATCAAGACACTTTAAAAGTAGTTGGTACCTATCGCGTTCTGCCTCCTCATAAGGCCCAAGAAATTGGTCGCTTGTATTCTGACGCGGAGTTTGATTTATCCCGCCTGGACCACTTGCGTCCGAAGTTAGTTGAATTGGGTCGTTCATGTGTACACCAAGACTATCGCTCTGGTGCTGTAATCATGGCTTTGTGGAGCGGTCTAGCACAATACATGCAGAAAAATGGCTATGAAATTATGCTCGGCTGCGCAAGCATACCGATGGCTGATGGTGGTCACTTTGCTGCCAGCCTCTTCAACTCCCTCACTGAAGAGCAAATGGCTCCAACTGAGTTCCATGCCTTTCCTCGCCTACCATTGCCATTAGATAAGCTTAATGGCGGACTGGAAGTGGATGCGCCCCCTTTAATTAAGGGTTACCTTAAGCTTGGCGCTAAGATTTGCAGTTCACCGGCTTGGGATCCTGACTTCAATACAGCAGATCTGCTGACGATGTTGCGCTTGTCAGAAATTAATCCGCGCTACGCTAAGCACTTCTTGGGTTTGTAACTACTGTAGTTCTTATTTCAGATTGAGTTCATAAGAACGGCCGATACGACCCCATTCGGCTGCTTCTTTTAATAAACTAAACTCTGTTAATGGGTGTGTTTGAGCCCAATCCTTAGAGATGCTTATCAGATAGGCGCCATCTTTCTCGGATACTTTTACCTTCGGCAAGTCTTCATCACTTCTTCCGCGGCAAAGTACTTGAGCTAAGCGTAGGCAGAACAGCATGCGCCAATCATGAAAACCGGCGTTGTTGGCAAGCTTACCCAGTTTGCCGGTATGGCCTATGAGAAGTGCAGCTAAACGGGCCTGATCATTCTTAGAGAAGCCTGGCATATCGGCATTGCCTGCGATGTAGGCAGAATGCTTGTGATAGCCGTTATGTGAAATGGATAGTCCAATTTCGTGAAGGTTAGCAGCCCACTGCAACAGCGCGATGTTATCAGCCCTGCTCTCTGACTCAGGCTTCGGTAATTGCTGCAAAAACTCACCAGCCAGTTTGCCAACTCGCGTTGCTTGATCACGGTCGGCTGAGTAGCGTTGCATAAATTGTTCAACAGTGACATAACGCATGTCATGGTGCTGAGAGCGGCCTAATAGGTCGTAAAGCACCCCAGTGCGTAAGGCGGCATCGGTGACTTCCATATCTTCAATGCCAAGCTCATCAAATACTGCGAGCATGATCGCTAAACCACCAGGCCAGACAGCCCTTCTATCATCTTTTAATCCCAATAGCTCAACTTGATTGACATGTTCATATTTGAGAAGGTGTTTTTTCATGGCGGCCAAGCCATCACGAGTAATTAAACCGCTGGAAGTATTCACCCGACCCATGGTTAAGCCGTCTCCATGGCCATTAAAGTCATTGGCTGCAATAAGCTCTGCTAGCGCCCTGGCAGTGCCGGACGATCCAATAGCTTGCTTCCAGCCGCTCCTCAGATAAGCCCCCGAAATGACCTGAATCTCACGTCGCGCTGCTAATTCAGCCTCTTTAAATGCATGCATATCAACATTGCCTTTTGGAAAAAAGCGCATGCTGTGAGAAACGCAGCCGATATATAAGCTTTCCATTAGCTTAGGTTCATAGCCCTTACCAATAATAAATTCGGTTGAGCCACCGCCAATATCCACAACTAAGCGGTTACCTTGCACTGCTGGAACTTCATGGGCGGCGCCAATATAAATGAGGCGGGCTTCTTCAACCCCGGCAATCACCTCGATCGGAAAGCCTAAGGCTTGCTGAGCATCGTCCACAAATTGTTGTGCATTTTTAGCAACCCTTAAGGTATTGGTTGCAACGGCGCGCACATTCGATGGATCGAATCCCCGAATACGCTCTCCAAACCGTCTTATCGAAGTTAAACCACGCTGGTAAGCATCATTACCTAAGAGCTTATTTTCTGTAAGACCAGCCGCTAAGCGAACTGAGTCACGTAAGGTGTCGATCGGCCGAAGCTGAGTGCCGGATGGCGTATTGACTGCTTGAGCAACCAACATGCGAAAACTATTGGAGCCTAGATCTACCGCCGCAACTAAGTCGTCTGAGAAAGATGCGGAGTCGTCAGAATGAATTGCCAAAATATTCCCTAAAAAAAGCTGCGCCAAGCAAATATGTCTATTTTATGAAAAAACCGTGACATATTCATGAAATTACAGCCTAGTCTAATAGGGAACGGGCTATGCGGCTAAATTTTGCTCCGCACTGGAGCAATCAAAGTCGCCAAAGCTGCAGAAAATACAGCAATCACCAGACTTTGGTTTCAAGATATTACTGCAGGAACGGCAGCGGTATAAATGCTGAGAGGACCCTCTTGGGACTTCAAGAGCCTCGGTTGCCAGACAATGGGGGCAAGTAATAGTCGAATGTTGTTTTTCTAGGGCGGGATTCACAGTCGTATATTGAGCCATAGATGTTTCAAGAATATGTCAAATCATTGGCCGGATCTAATCGGTTGTACTAGGACTCCAGAAAGCCTGATTCACATAATCTTTTGCCGCAATTGTTGCAATCAGAGCATCCATTTCAGCGCCGTTGACAGCACTAGCCGTTAATACAGCCTGTATCTCTACTTCATCGCTGCCAAATTGATGTACTTCAACATCCTGAGTCTGAAATCCTGCGCCTTCTAATGTGTCGATAAATTGTTTTAGGGCAATTTTTTGAGCATGTTTAGGGGTGATGATGTAAACAGAGTTGGTGACCTCTACAGAATCTGTATCGAGCGGTTGACGATTAATAAAACTCACTACTGGACGCAATAAGGTATTGGCAGCCAACACAAACAATGTAGCCAAGCCCGCTTCCAGAATAAGATCAGCGCCAGCACAAGCTCCAATGGCGCCAGAAGCCCAAAGCGTAGCCGCTGTATTGATACCCCGCACATTACCTTCTTCGCGCATGATCACGCCAGCACCCAAAAAGCCAATGCCTGAGACAACATAAGCCATAACGTGCACCGCGCCATCGTGACCGGTTAAACGATTGGCCGCATCAACAAAAATTGCAGCACCAATTGCAACTAGAATATTGGTTCTTAAGCCAGCTGTTCGTTGCCGGTATTGACGCTCAAGACCAATCAATCCCCCTAAGAAAAATGCGCTTGATAAGCTGATCGCTGTATCGGCCAAGGAGGAAAGATTAATATTGCTGATTGACTCCATTGATCTCTTTTGAAAGATTATTTAGCGCCAAGACCTAGGGTCTGGACCATGATTTTGAACACCTCAGTATTGTCCATAAAGCCTTTGAATTTCTCTGAGCCCGGACCCGTAGCATTAAGAACAGCATCATCAGCGGTATGAACGCCTACGTCTTGGTGAGATGGCAAATTGCCGCCAACATGAATGGCATCCTCTTGTAGTTGCAAATATTTTGAATTAGCAACATATTTTCCATCCTCGCCTTTTACAGCAGGCACAAAAGTACCATCAAGCTTAGGGTGCAGAGTTTCATAATGATCGGGATAGCTTCCGTAGAAAAAAGCCAGTCGCTTAGTAACATCAATTTGATTGGGGTAACCTTGGATATCTGCCTTAGGATAATTGGGGTAGCCAGCATCAGCGTATATGCCCACTTTTTCCCGCAAAGGACCTGGCTTATCGTCATGCACCACGCCACTAATGGAGCCGCTATGCGTATGGTCAGGCGTCACAATGATCAGGGTATCAGGATGGGTCTTGGCAAAGTCTTTTGCCACCTGTACCGCATTACTTAGCATAATAGTATCAAAAGCCGCTCTCTCCCAATCCAAGGGGTGATTGAACTTATCAATTAAGGCCGCCTCAACCATCAAGAAGAAGCCATTCGGGTTCCGAGATAAAACATCAATTGCTGATTGAGTCATCTCGGTTAAATCTGGCTGGTTTGGATATTGGGAGACGGTATTCTTTTTCAAGAATAAGCGATCAAGCGATCCATCCATATTATCTGGATGAAATACGCCAAATAATTTTTTGGTATTTTTATTTTGAGCAGCGGCAATCAATTCTTGCTTAGTCAGGGCTATTTGATAACCATCGGTCTTAAATGTATCAACGAGATTATTCTCATCCTTACGCTTTGATCCTTTGCTAGATTTTGGATAGAAGTAAGCGGATCCACCACCCAAAATGACTTCAGCCTTACTTGCCAGCAATTGATCAGCAATATATTGTTTGTCAGCCCTACGTCTTGTATGGGCCACCATTGCAGCTGGTGTGGCATCTTCTAATTCAGCATCAGACACAATACCTACTGACATCTTTGTTTTGCGCTTGAGCAATTCGGTAATGGTTTCTACTTTAGGATGCGATAAGTTATCGTTGGCACGAGAAACATATACACCCATAGCATTCACAGCAGTTTTGTGACCCGTTGTATAAGCACTCATAGAATTGGCAGAGTCTGTGATGAGTGAATCTGAACCTGACGTGCCAATCATGGCAGTGCTCGGCATGTCATCAAAAGCCAATCTACCTTGATACTTACCTTCTGCAATACCCTTGGAGAGCACCCTTGCTGCTGTTCTGTTAGCGATCGTCATTCCGTCACCAATAAATAAAATGACATTCTTTACTCTGCGCGGGCCACTTGCATAAACATCCCAAGTAACTTGTAGCTTTTCTTGAGGGGTACGTGCTAAGACTTGATATTTTCCAGCTTTTGATAATTGGACATCTCGATAGATGATTGAACTACCTTTACCATTTTCATTGGAGATGAATTCAGATTTTGACAGGATTGCTTTATTAGCAGGCACACCGTTTAATTCAATAAACACTTCTTCTGGCTTGAGCACTTGGCTAAACTCAATTTTGATATCAAATTTAGATCCCGCCAAGATTTCAGCCTGATCAATTGGATAAATTGCTTGCGCATACACGGTACCAATCGATAGGATGCTAAAAATAAATGTAGAGAATTTAACTAGGCGGAGATTATTCATGGGAAAGAAAATAGATTAGATATATGTCAAATTACAATATCTACAAATAAGATGACAGATCTGTGACACCCGCTTCAGCCTCCTGTCTAACAGGCTGTTTTTTTCTTAGCAGTCTTTAATTTACCGCTCTTGACGGCTTTGCAAAAGACTTCGTAATCTTGCTGATTTTGCTTTGCATAAGACTTGGCAAATGAATAGAGAGACTCATTCAGCTCCTCAGATTGACCGCAGTAACCTGCAATAACAGCAGCGTCACCAGAGCGCGCATGGCCTAGCGCCAATGCCCAGCCAAATAACTTTGCATAGTCTGGAAAGGTTTGTAAGGTTACGCCACCAGTACCTACGCCAATACCGCCCTTCATATCGCGTAATTGACGCAAATAGAAACCCTGACTCTTGTTAATGTCGAATTGAACTGCACCGTAATTCAAAAAAATGTCAGGCGCACCTTGTAGCAAGTGTTGACCCGCAACAACCCGTCTACCCATATCGCGATAAATAGATTCTCCTAAATATGGCGTTAAAACAGATTTTTGGGCTTCTTTATATTGCAGAAAAAGTGGATCAACTTCACTATCGCCCTCAAAATACAAGACCATACAATTGGTGCCGACGCTACCAACACCAACGACTTTTCTAGCGTAATCTTTTAATGCGTAGCGTTGGAATAATATTTGCCGGTCAGCTAGTAAGGTGCTGGAATAATTTAATAAGGCTTTGTGAATCAATGATTCTAAAGAGACGCCATAAGCATCTTTCTTGAAATGCTCAATCAACGGCGGTTTATTAATAATCTTACGATTTTTGCCAACCAGAGTTGTTAAGCTTTGTAGTACCTGAATATTGCCCTGCCCTTTAGTCTCCTTCAGATAAACATCAAGCTTCTTTTCATGTTCTTTGCTAAAGTGCTTGCGAATATCTTTCTCACCAATAAACTCTTGCGCTAAATCTAAATAGGGCATTTTTGCGTACTGTTCAATGCGCTTTTGGTATTCAGAGGCTATGTTGTGCACCAGCTTTTTTCCTAAAGCTTTATCACCACCCATACTATCGGATGCTATTAGAGCACTAGCAACCAAACGCTTGATATCCCACTCCCAGCTGCCAGGAAGAGTTTCATCAAAATCATTAATACCAAAAACCAATCGATGCTCAGCAGTTCCAAATAAGCCAAAGTTGGAGACATGCATATCACCACAAAGTTGCACAGTAATATTGGTTGTAGGTTGATTGGCTAGGTCTTGTGCCATGATGGCAGCGCCGCCACGATAAAAAGAAAATGGAGACTGCAACATCCGCTCATAACGAATTGGAATTAAGGATTCAATACGCTGTTTAGCTTGAGCTTCCAATATCGTAATAGGATCAATTCGATGCTTAGGCGGCGTATAGATGCCCTGATCAGAAAAGCTCACCACCTTGCGTAATGCCTTGCCATCGGCCATGCGCTTTTTAATACTAGGACGCGGATTTTTAAAAGACTCTACAGATTTTAAAACGGCAAATTGTGGTTTCTTCGCTAAAAACATGATTTACTCAGGAGGTGAATATACCCGCCCATATTAATGCCTTAGGAAGAAAAAAGGCGTTGGGCTATGAATTCAGGTAATTCAGCTTCTTTTGAATGCTAGCAGGCAAGGTGGAAAACCAAACAGAATCGTCGCCCACAGAAGGCAGTATTTGGCCATACTCAATCATTTGACTTGGAGGTATTTCATCGATGTATGCCCAAATCTGATGCCCCGCTAATTTTGTAGTACTTTGAATCGCAATTTCCAGCTCCACTAGCAATTGTTTTTTTACTTGCTCGCTTCTACCAACTCGAATTTGCCCGCTCAGAAAGATATGGGGTTCATCTAGCAAAACACCACCAATGAAGCAGTCATGAATATCCAACTGTTTAAAGACAACTTGGGCAAAATAGGCCTCAGCACCAGTAACATCCGCATGAATTTTTGTAATTGCCTTGGCCAGTGTAAATTTTTGGTGCGTTGTCAAAGACAAGCCAGCGAAATAGATGCTGTAAGTTGCCATTTCACTATTCCAATCAGTTGTATTGCTAGTTAAATTTCTTGTGGATTAAGTTGAGCTCATCTTTAATCTGCAAGTGATCAAGTTTGTCGATCGGAAGATCAAGTAGCAACTCAATACGGTTGCGCAAGCCCATTTCGACTTTTCTGAAGGCATCCCACATATCTTGTTCACTGCTGGTTACAGCCGCAGGATCCATAAAACCCCAATGAGCTGTTGTAGGATGACCTGGCCAATACGGACATTCTTCACCAGCAGCTGAATCACACACAGTGATGATGAAATCCATATGGGGCGCATTTTCTGTACCAAACTCATCCCAGGTCTTACTTCTCAGTAATTCGAGGGGATAACCCATCTCTCGAGCCAGCTTTAAGGCTATGGGGTGAACAAATTGTTTCGGGCTTGAGCCCGCAGAATATCCAATAAAGCGGCCGTGACTTAGCGTTGTCGCAAGAGCCTCGCCGATAATGGATCTGGCTGAATTACCAGTGCATAAAAAAAGAATATTGTATGGTCGTGTCATTAGAAATGAGATCGCAATCAGTTGGTGAATTAAACAATCTCATCGAGACGCAGTGAAAATCTTTTATCAACTATAAATTGGTTAATTTTTGGATCTGTCAAGCGATCGCTTGCCGGTGTATTGAATTCTGGTGACGCTTGTGTAGGGTAGCTTTGAACTTCATTGCGCAATACATCAGAGAGGTACTTGCTAAGATTGACGTTCATAGAGTATTTACTTTGCAGAAGATATTGGATATTGATATGCTAGAAGTTTTATATTTCAGTTTTATTAAGGCCTTGGAAAGAAAAAACCCAGCACAGGCTGGGTTAAAGGGAGGGTAATGCTGCATTATCTTGGTCAGAGGAGATCTGACAGTTCAATTTATACCGGACTCATGACACTCTGATGACTAACTACCCAGTCGATGTTGCGTAAAACGATTTGCATAAGCTAAACGCGCTTCGTACCATGCCTGCCATAAACGTAAGATAAATTTTTTCATAATGCATCCTTGTGGTGAAAGATTGATCTAGGTATTTCTGTTGTGCAGAAACTTCCAAACTTCAATTAACTACATTCATATTGTTAATCGCAGGAATGACAGCGTGATGGCGTTTTTATGACCAATTGATGTAGCTGCGATACACTAAATCAATCAATAATTGATAAGCAAGGGATTAACATGCTTGATTGGGACCTTTACAGCATCATTGCCCTCAGGCTGGCTCTGGCACTTTTTGTTGGGGCTGTGCTGGGTCTTAACCGCTGGTTACACCATAAATCTGCCGGGATTCGTACCCATTCTTTGGTTGCCATTGGCTCTGCCACCGCTGTCATGCTCATCAGTGATTTTGTTCTAGATGATGCACAGGCCGTCAGTCGGGTTCTGCAGGGTCTTATTACAGGGCTTGGCTTTTTGGGTGCCGGCGTCATCATTCATGAGCAGCGCTCACAAAGGGTTCATGGCCTCACCACGGCTGCCAGCCTCTGGGCCTGCGCCCTCATCGGCGCCACCTTTGGGGCCGGCCAATTTGCCCTTGGGGGATTATCTATGGGTGCAATTTTGCTAATTCTGGCTGTCGGGGGCCCCTTAGAGCGACTTTTTGCAAGACTCAATGGGGTAAAAAGAAGCTCTGAAATCTCTACTGATCCTGACTAAATGCCCTCTAAAACGCTAAAAAGTGAGTTTTGTCATATTTATTTGTTAAAGTCTCGAATTATTAAATAACAAGCCAAAGCCATGAGTGACTATAAATACGAAGATGCGGTAAAGCAGTTACAAGAAAGTGGAGCAATTGGTCTTGTAGACTTAAAAAGCCTGCCCCATGATGATCTCGTAGAGTTACTTGAAGAAATCAAGGTTTGGTGCCTTTATGCTGGCGGCAAACCTGAAAAGCTACCTAAAGAATCAAAAAAGAAGAAAAAGAAGAAAAAGGACTGAGCCTAGGGGGCTAATCGCTCTTGAGGAAAGCTCAAAGTAAAGGTGCTGCCTCTGCCTGGAGTACTTTCAATATTCAATTGGGCTTGATGTCGACTGGCGATATGCTTGACAATCGCTAAACCCAAGCCTGTTCCACCGGTATCCCGCGAACGACTCCGGTCTACGCGATAAAAACGCTCTGTGAGTCTTGATAAATGCTCTGAGGCAATGCCGGGGCCAGTATCCCTGACGGAGAATTCGCCCCGCCCTTGCGCATTGATGTCCCACTTCACATGAATAGATCCACCATCTGGTGTGTAGCGTATTGCATTGGCAACTAAATTACTAAATGCAGAAAGTATTTCTCGTTCATCGCCAAATAAATTATGCGTATTCGCAACGTCAAAATTAAATGCATGCTTTCCTTTAGACAAGGCTTCGGCATCATTCCTGAGTAATGCCATCAAAGTAACGATGTTGACTTCATTTGTAGTAGCAGGCAATGCATTGGCCTCTAAATTGGCCAAAGTAAGAAGATCCTCTACTAAACTTTTCATACGTTGCGCTTGTGACATCATCATGTCGAAATACTGATCACGTTGACTCTTCTCAAGATCTAAAGATTGAACTGTCTCTAAAAATCCCATTAAGACAGTGATTGGTGTTCTCATTTCGTGAGAAACATTGGCGACGAAGTCACGTCGCATTGCATCTGCCTTCTGCAAATCCGTAATGTTTTGCACCAGCAATAAATGGCGCTGATTGCCGAATGGAAAAGCTTGCAACATCAAACTCAAATTGCTGGAAGGCCCCATGCGCTCCATGAGCAATGATTCATCAAAATGACGTTTGTTTAAATATTGAATAAATTCCGGGCGACGGATTAAAAAATTAATGCGCTGCATAACATCCCGTTTATAAACTAAACCAAAAAAACGTTCAGCAATACTATTGCACCATTCAATTTGATCATCTTCGTCAAGCATCAATATTCCATTAGGCGATGCTTGAAACGCTTCAATAAAGTGATCGTGCTGTTGTTCGATATTCCGAATTCTCTGCTTAAGAGTTTTAATTAAACGCTGCAGTTTAAAAAATATATCCTCCCAAAAACCGCTGGGTAGCGGCATCAGCTCAACACTATCTAATTGAACGTAGTTTCCTAGTCTCGCTAGGTTGATGTAAGAATAAATTAGGGGGATAGAGAGAAGCGCTACAGCTATCAAAATTGCGTATTCAGGACCCCAACTGTAAAGGGTAATAAATGCAGCGATGAGCGCAAGGCAAACAAGAAAAGTGAAGCGTATTAAAGCAGAAATCATGGTGCAATCTTAGACTATCTCTAGAAACTGTCAGAAATAGCCCCAAAAGGCTGCAGGACCAACCTAGGTCTCAGTTGGAGTTTTCGTTATACGGTAACCGCTACCCCTAACCGTCTCAATAAAATGATCGCAGTCCACCGGGGTCAATGCAGCCCTCAGGCGCTTAATATGTACGTCAACAGTTCTCTCTTCAATGTAAACCTCATTACCCCAGACCTTGTCGAGCAAATTTGTGCGTGAATGGACGCGCTCTGGATTGGCCATGAAGAATTGAAGCAGCCTGTACTCAGTTGGACCCAGTGAAATCGGTTTAGGTTCAGAATCTGGCCAAATGGCTAACACTCTATGGGAGCTGGGATCAAGCTTAAGGGGGCCAATGGTAAGGGGGCCAGTATCCTCAATAGGCGTCTGCCTTCGCAATAAAGCCCTCACCCTTGCAATTAATTCCTTAGGAGAGAAAGGCTTAGTCACATAGTCATCAGCACCAGAATCTAAGCCTAAAACCTTATCAGCCTCTTCACTCTTGGCCGTTAGCATCAAAATAGGCAGACCCCGAGTTCGGTCGTTGGCGCGCAATTCTTTGGCAAATTGCACGCCTGACTTACCAGGAAGCATCCAATCCAGGATAACCATGCTAGGCAAACGATCTTTCATCATTGCAAGAGCAAGATCGGTTTGCATTGCTTTCTCTACTTCATAACCAGCATGAGATAAATTAATTGCGATTAACTCTGCAATTGATGGCTCATCTTCAACGATTAGTATGCGGTGAGTCATGTAGGTAACTCGAGTTAATCTTTATTGGCTTCGCGTACCAAATCTTCATGCGGAATATGACGAACATCGGCACCTTTTGCAACGTAAATTACAAACTCAGCAATGTTCTTCGCATGATCACCAATACGCTCAATTGCCTTGGCAATAGTTAGCATATCTAAGCCAGTGCTAATAGTATGTGGATCTTCAGACATATAAGTAATGAGCTTGCGAACAAAGCCTCTGAACTCCTCGTCAATCTGACGATCTTCAGCGACAACTTCAGCAGCAGCAGTAGTATCCAATCTTGCAAAGGCATCAAGACTGCGACGCAATAAATTAATGGCCATTTGACCAGAAAGACGAATCTCAGCAACGTTGATGTTGTGTGGAGCACCGCCTTCAATAAGACGCTTGGTACGTTTTGCAACGCGCTCTGCCTCATCACCTGCCCGCTCAAGATTCGTAATCGCTTTTGATACAGCCATTACCAAACGTAAGTCGCGAGCAGTAGGTTGACGTCTTGCAATTACTTCAGTACAAGCTAAGTCGATTTGAATTTCGAGATCATTAACAAGCTTTTCATTCTCGATCACAACATTGCAGGTATCAATATCCATTTGCGTGAATGCACGCATTGCAGTCGAGATCTGTGATTCAACTAAGCCACCCATCTCAAGCAAACGACTTGAGAGTGAATTTAAGTCAGCATCGAATTGTGATGATAAGTGTTTATCTGGCATTTAATGTCTCCAATTAACCGAAGCGACCGGTAATATAGTCTTCTGTTTCTTTGCGCTTAGGCTTGATAAAGATTTCATCTGTTTTACCATACTCCACCAAACTGCCAAGATACATATAAGCAGTGTAATCCGATACACGAGCAGCTTGCTGCATATTGTGGGTAACAATCGCAATAGTGTACTCATGCTTGAGTTCATTGATCAGTTCTTCAATTTTTCCGGTAGAAATCGGATCCAAAGCAGACGTTGGCTCATCTAGCAAAATCACAGATGGCTTCACCGCAACACCGCGAGCGATACAGAGGCGTTGTTGCTGACCACCCGAGAGAGATAAACCACTCTGATTTAACTTGTCCTTAGCTTCTGTCCATAGGGCAGCTTTATTGAGTGCCCACTCTACACGCTCGTCCATTTCAGAGCGTGATAGTTTTTCGTATAGACGCACACCAAATGCAATGTTTTCATAAATAGACATTGGAAATGGTGTTGGTTTTTGGAAAACCATACCAATACGTGAGCGTAGTAAGTTTAAATCCTGGCCAGGCTCAAGAATGTTTTGACCGTAGAAATTGATTTCACCCTCAGCACGCTGCCCTGGATAAAGGTCGTACATGCGATTTAAGGTGCGCAACAAGGTAGATTTACCGCAACCTGAAGGGCCGATAAATGCAGTGACCTTGCCTTGCTCAATATCTAGGTTGATGTCTTTTAGACCCTGAAATGAACCATAGTAGAAATTGAGGTTTCTAACTTCAAGCGCATTGACAGCCGCCTGCTCTGAATGTTGATTTGTTGTTTCCACTTTACCCCCTTGACTATCTATCTTATTTAAGTCAAACATTGATTTCATATTGCTCATCATCCCTGGACCTTCTCACGGAATACGACTCGCGCCAAAATATTTAAGCCGAGTACGGCAAATGTAATTAGTAACGCGCCACCCCACGCTAACTCAACCCAGTTGTCATAAGGGCTCATAGCGAATTGGAAAATGACCACGGGCAAATTAGCCATCGGTGCATTCATATTGGTTGAGAAAAACTGATTATTTAACGCTGTAAATAATAATGGTGCAGTTTCACCGCTCACGCGTGCTAGAGCCAATAAGATACCTGTCATTACACCACTTTGTGCTGCACGCAAAGTGATCTTGAATGCCACTTTCCATTTTGGAGTGCCTAATGCATAGGCAGCCTCACGCAAGCTGCCAGGCACTAAGCGCAACATATTCTCTGTAGTGCGAACTACAACAGGTATCGCAATCAAGGCTAGCGCCACAGTACCAGCCCAGCCAGAAAAGTGTCTTGCCTGCGCCACGATAAAAGCGTAAACGAATAAGCCAATCACAATTGAGGGTGCTGACAACATAATGTCAGTAACAAATCGTGTAATTGCGGCAACTCGACTACGGTCGCCATATTCTGAAAGATAGAGACCTGCCAGAACACCAATGGGCGTACTGATGAAGGTACAAGTTCCAATCAATAGGAGGCTACCAACAATTGCATTAGCCAGTCCACCACCATCAGAGCCTGGCGCTGGAGTACTGTGTGTAAAAAGATCTAAGCTAATTGCTGAGAAACCTTTAAACATAAGCACACTCAAAATCCAGAACAAAAAGATCATGCCTAAGAGCATGGCTCCCATCGATAAGGATAGGCCAATCTTGTTGGCACGCTTTCTTTTGGCGAAAATATTTTTATCAATATTAGAGGTATTGTTCATGTTTTCAATCCCTGCTTCTTCTCCATATTGTTTAGCATCCACTTGGCGCATGCCAAAACAACGAAGGTAATAATGAACAGTGCCAAACCTAAGGCAAACAAAGAAGATAAATGATTGCCTGCTTCAGCCTCGCCAAATTCATTCGCAAGCGTTGAAGCAATCGAAGTGCCTGGAGAAAATAAAGAAGCTGATAAACGGTGCGCATTACCGATTACAAAGGTTACAGCCATGGTTTCACCAAGCGCCCTACCCAATCCCAACATTACGCCACCAATAACACCGGCTTTGGTATACGGAAGAACTACATTTTTCACAACTTCCCAAGTAGTACAACCAATACCGTAAGCAGATTCTTTGAGCACTGGTGGAACAATTTCAAATACATCGCGCATAACAGAGGCAATGAACGGCAGAATCATCATCGCCAGAATCAAGCCTGCGCAAAGAATACCAATGCCATTGAAGGCGCCAGAGAAGAGAATGCCAAATCCAGGAACCTGACCTAATGTGCCAGCTAAAACAGGTTGCACGTACTCAGCAAATAGCGGCGCAAAAATAAACAAACCAAACATCCCGTAGATGATGGAGGGAACTGCTGCCAATAGCTCAACTGCAGTACCTAGCGGTCTACGCAATGGACCTGGGCAGAGCTCAGTCAAGAAAACGGCGATCCCAAAACTTAAAGGCACGGCGATCAGCAGTGCAATGACGGAGGTAACGACTGTTCCATAAATAGCAATGAGTCCACCAAATTCACCATTCACGACATCCCATTCTTGGGAGAAAAAGAAACCAGGTCCGAAAGTGTGTAAAGCTGGCCATGCATTCATGATCAAGGAGATCAAAATACCCATCAAAGCAATTAACACTGACAGCGCAAAGAATTGGGTAATGCCATGAAACAAAAAGTCTTGGATTCGCTGTAATTTAGCGATCCGCAAGGCTTGGGGCGTAGGTGCCGAGTGAGACTGAAGAGTATCCATTGTATTGGCTTATTTAAATATTGAAACAGCCCCACAGTGGTGTGGAGCTGTTCATTAATCAATGATTAAGAAGATAACCATCAAACCTTACTTAGTCACAACCTTTGTGAACACGTTCTTACGAATGAAATCAGTTGTTGCATCAGGCATTGGAACGTAATCCAACTCTTCTGCCATCTTCTTGCCATCTTTGAAAGCAAAGTCGAAGAACTTGATCACTTCAGCAGCATTTGCTTTGTTCTCTGGATTCTTGTAAAGCAAGATGAAAGAAGCACCAGTGATTGGCCATGATTTAGCACCAGAAGCATTGGTAATGAAAGTGCCCATTCCTGGGATCTTAGACCAATCTGTGCCAGCTGCAGCAGCAGAAAAAGTTAAGTCATCAGGAGCAACAAAATTACCATCTTTGTTTTTCAAAGAGATGAAAGTCATTTTATTTTTCTTGGCGTATGCATACTCTACATAACCAATAGAGTTTTTCACACGCGTTACGTTTGCAGCAACACCTTCGTTACCTTTGCCGCCAACAGTCGAAGCAGCAGGCCACTTGACGTTAGCACCAGAGCCTACAGCATCTTTAAAGAGAGTACTTGTCTTTGCTAAATAATCAGTAAAGATAGCAGTTGTGCCTGAACCGTCAGCACGGGTTACTACAGTGATTGGACCGCTAGGAATCTTCACGCCAGGGTTCATGATTGCAATGCGCTTATCACCCCAGTCAGAAATGATGCCTTGGAAAATATCAGCCAATGTTGGGCCGTCTAACTTGATCTCGCCTGGCTTAACACCGTCAACGTTAATCACAGGAACCACACCACCGATGATGGCTGGAAACTGAACCATGCCGTCTTTTTCTAATTCATCAAATTTAACTGGATTATCAGTAGCACCGAAATCAACAGTTTTTGCTTTAATTTGCTTAATACCGCCAGATGAACCAATAGATTGATAGTTCAAATTGGAGCCAGTTTTAGCTTTGAAGGCTTCAGCCCATTTTGCGTAGATTGGGTATGGGAATGTTGCACCTGCACCCGTCATGTCAACAGCAAAAGCAGCTGGAGCTAGTGAAATAGCACTAATAACTAGCGCTTTTTTCAAAAAAGATTTCATGTGATTAGTCCTAATGTAGAAAGAACGCAACATTGCGAGTTACCAACAATACGATTGGACTATGACGCTTTGATGACAGGCTGTACCTATAGGAATTTTAATCAAACAAATCAATAACTTAAGATAGGACTTGGTTGATTGAATAAGAAATGACACCATTTTGTAACAAGACTCCGATAAACAGAGATGTTAATACTTAAGAAAATCTCAAAAGATCTTCATGAAATGGCTTTTATTCGGTGCACTGCTATTGCCAAGCTTGGCATTAGGATTTGAGCCATTAAATACAGATGATGCCGGTACAGTGGGAGCCGGACGAAATCAAATTGAGCAATACTTCATTTCCATTAATCGCAATGGTGGCGGCTCACAATCAACTGACTTGATCACGCCAGGGGAAGAATACTCTGGACGAACTGATGCCAAGGCCTACCCTTTTACATACACCCGAGGACTTAGTGATAGCGTAGAGGCATCCTTTTCAAGCACTTATTACAACCAGCCTAGCGGAAATTACTCTAAATTTGCTAACTATGTATTGGGGGCAAAATGGCGCTTTTATGAAGATCAGAGTAATGGTTACGCACTAGCAATAAAGCCAACAGTGGTGCTGCCGGCCGGAAAGCAACAACAAGTGAACGGCCTGGGATTGGCTGCAACCAATTACGGCCTTAATCTCATCGCTTCGAAGTATTGGCAGGGCCTTGAAGTTCATATAAACGCATCCTATATGCGATCCCCTTACAACACGAACTATAGTATCGGGCAAACAGATGAGATCAATCGCACAAACATTTTTTTAGTATCTATCGCGCCTGTTTTGAATGTATCAGAACAGATTAAGCTCGCCTTAGATCTTGGTGCCTCTACAAATCCACCCGCAACTGAGCAAACCATTAGTCACTATGCTCTAGTAGCTGGTATTTACTCGGTAAACGCCAATATTGATATAGGCCTGTCTTATATGAGAACAGGGCTATCTTATAGCGCCACTCTAGGTAGCAAGGAAGCAAACGCAACACGAAGTGAAGTAGGTGTTACGTGGCGTTTTTAATTTACCAGTCATAATTTTCATGCACACTATTTTTAACAATTCTATTTAATCCTATTGGAGTTTGCCATGGACTATCAAATCATTCCTCTAGAAATTGGCTCCATTACAGAGCGTCATGTTTTTCAATGCGGCAATAAAGAAATTAAGTGCGGAATGGTATGGAAGCTCGGATCTGTTTTAACTGATATCAAACCTACGTTTACAAAGGCCTATGATCCCGATATTGGAATTTGCATTCAGGACATACCCGGTGGAACCATGGGCGAAACGTATGGTGGAGAGAAAGTGATTTACTTTTCCGATACCGTAGAAGAAGATGAGCAAGATGAATTGACAGACATCTTTTACGAGAGCTCCAAAAAATACTCCAAAAATTATGCTGACGTCTTCCATGATTTAGGGTGGATAGAAATTAGCTCCGAATCCTATATATTTGGAGAGATTGAAGTTATTGCATTGAATAAAAATCCAAAATCATACAAATGAGCATGCGATTCTTAAAGTCTTTCCTTTTTGCTGCACTAATTGCTTGCACAAGTGCAGCATTTTCACAGCCATTTAAGTTCGTCGCCCTTGGCGATATGCCGTACAACATTCCAGATGATTATGTCCGCTACGAAAGATTGATCGCTGAAATCAATAAAATAAACCCTAGCTTTTCGATCTTCATCGGCGATACAAAATCAGGCTCAAGCCCCTGTAGTGATGAATACAACCTGATTATTAAAAAGTATTTTGATCAATATTCTTCACCAGTGATATACAGCATTGGTGATAACGAATGGACTGACTGCCACAGACCTCTCGCAGGCGCTTACGACCCAATAGAGCGTCTTCACAATGTTCGCAAAGCGTTCTTTGATTCGGAAATGAGTTTAGGAAAAAAGCGGCTACAACTGATGAGACAGGCAGATCTTGATCCCCAATTCAGTAAGTATGTAGAAAACTCAATGTGGGTGAAAAATCATTTCCTTTTTGTGAACTTACATATTCCCGGATCGAATAATAATTTTGAGCGTGATGAAAGCGCTAAACAAGAATACTATGCCCGAAATCAGGCTAATTTAAGCTGGATTGAAAAAGCATTTGATCTAGCTAATCGCAAGCATTACGCAGGCATTGTTTTTTCTTACCAAGCCGATATGTTTTACAGTCCAAATCAAACGACCGATTTAACAAGCGGGTATCGGGATACATTGCAGGCCTTTAGTATGCATGCGCAAGCATTTAAGAAGCCCGTATTGTTGGTACATGGTGATAGCCATCGCCTGATCATTGATCAACCATTAAAAACAAACAATCAAAAGTACACCCTCGAAAATGTCTTGCGATTACAAGTCATGGGCGCAGAACATGTCCAGGCAGTTGAAATCCAGGTGAACCCATCTGCTCTGCAGCCCTTTAGTTTCAAGCCCATCTTAATTAGAGAGAATATGGTTGCCCCAAGAGATTAGTCTTCCTTGCTAGTTTAAGAAAGAACACTTACTAGACTTTTCGGTCAACACTTTTCCCCAATCCTTAAAGTCAAAAGAAGCCTTCATGAGGGCACAAGTAGACATTGCGATGGGCTCACCAGCAACATGGGATGCTAAGTCTGTAAGGCTAGGATTGTGACCCACGATCATTACAACATCATATCTTTTTGCAACGCCAGAAATTAATTCAAGTAACGCACTTATTTCTGCCCCATAAACCATTGGGTCAATTAAAAAATTGGTATGCTTCATATCTAATTTATTTGCAATGATTTGCGCTGTAGTAATTGCTCTTACTGCAGGACTAGTAACAATTAAGTCGAGGTGAATTTCTTTTTTATGAAGCTTCGTACCTAACTTATTCGCATCTTTAAGCCCGCGTTCAGATAAAGGCCTATCCTGGTCGGGCACCAATAGCCCGCCAGTAATAGCCTTAGCGTGGCGCAATAAGAATAACGTTTTAGCACTCATCTGCGTACACACCAGTCTTAGGTATCGTTATCTGGAATTCTAGGTAGCTTTTTTGAATTTGCCTAGCAATAGATTGCACTATCGAATCTATTGACCTTTGAGCGCCACATGACAGAAATATTGCAGTTTTATTACATTCCTTCTCTGTCATATAAGCCCTCATTTAAGCTTATGAAAGCTATAACCATGATGAAAGAATGTCATATTCGGAATGTAGACTAAGGCCTACTTATGGGATATGAGGTGCAATTCTGCCGTTACTGGTTACGGACAGTTTGCTCTAACAGCCCATAGGTAACCAGTTAACAAGGTTCTCGAGGTCTGCATGAGCACAGAACACGATGATGAGCAAAGCAAAAGTCTACCTATCGACTTTGCTAGCACAAAGCAAACTCAAGCCAAAAAGAGATTGATTTGGCAGCACTTAACGCAAAAAAAGATGAAGAAGAAACATAAGTCCTTCTTAGAAAAGAACAAGCAGGTAGTTGAGTAAAACTAAGCAACAGGCACTAAATCAGCAATACTCTTTGCAGCCTTCATCGCTACTTCGCCGTCTTTAGTTTCTACCATTACTCTGAGTACTGGTTCGGTACCAGATGCACGAATCAGTACCCTGCCAGAATCCCGAAGATTTGCCTCTACTTTAGAGATCTGCTGCTGAAGCATCTCGTCTGACTGCCATTGATACCCGGGTTTGAATTTCACATTCAGGAGAACCTGCGGAAAAATGTTGACTGCCTCTAGCAGTTCAGCAAGACTCTTCTGATTCTGACTCATTGCCGCGAGCACTTGTAGGGCTGCAATCGTGCCATCGCCTGTGGAGTGCTGATCCAAGCATAGTAAGTGGCCAGAACCTTCTCCACCAATAATCCAACCTTTTTGTTTTAAAAGCTCTAATACATAACGATCGCCAACATTTGCGCGTTCAAACCCAATGCCAAGACCTTTGATTGCATTCTCAATTGCTAGATTGGTCATCAGGGTGCCTACTGCCCCGCCAATCTTTTGCCCACGATCAAGCCTATCCTTGGCTAATACATATAGCAACTCATCACCATTAAACAATCTTCCAGACGAGTCCACCATCTGCAGGCGGTCAGCATCTCCATCCAAGGCTATACCGAGATCAGCTTTTTCTGCTTTAACTTTGGCAATCAAAGCTGCGGGTGATGTAGCTCCGCAGCCATCATTAATATTTTTACCGTCTGGATGAACGCCAATCGAAATGACTTCTGCACCGAGTTCATGAAATACGTGAGGCGCAGTATGGTAAGCAGCACCATTAGCGCAATCTACCACGAGCTTTATTCCCTTCAGATTTAACTCCCCTGGGAATGTTGATTTGCAAAACTCAATATAGCGGCCTGCAGCATCTTCTAATCGAAATGCTTTTCCTAATTCTTGAGCGCTAACGCAACCCATCGGATGCGCAAGCTCTGCTTCAATCGCAAACTCAAAGTCATCATCCAGTTTGTCGCCATTTGCTGAGAAAAACTTAATGCCATTATCTTGATATGGATTGTGCGATGCAGAAATCACCACGCCTGCTGATAAACGCAAGGCTTTAGTCAGGTAAGCTACTCCCGGGGTTGGCATTGGACCACAAAGCATGACATCAACGCCTGCAGCAGCAAAACCTGCCTCGAGCGCAGCCTCCAGCAAATAGCCTGAGATACGCGTATCTTTTCCTATTAATACTTTGCAACGTTGGCTAGGTTTTGCGTGTTTGGATAGCACTTTACCTGCGGCATATCCAAGGCGAGTCATAAATTCTGGAACAATCGGAAATTGCCCCACTTCACCACGTATGCCATCAGTACCAAAGTATTGTTTTTTCATATGGTTCATTATAAAACTGAGAGACTTAAATCTAATACCCTAGCTATTTACGGCTTCCCAAAGCTTTAAAGCATCAACCGTTTCGGGTACATCATGAACTCTGACGATCTTGGCACCACGATCAGCCGCCATGATGGCAGCAGCAATACTTGGGCTTACTCGGTCGTTAGTGTCTTTACCAGTGATTTTGCCGATCATCGATTTACGGGAAATACCGGCTAAGACTGGATAAGTCAGCTTGGAGAATTGCTGAAAATTCTTGAGCATATCGAGGTTGTGCACAAGGCTTTTGCCAAAACCAAAGCCTGGGTCGATAGCTATTCTGTTTGTATCAATCCCTTTGGTTGTCAGCAGCTCTGCGCGCTCTTCCAAAAACAATATCACCTCAGCAATAACATCTTGGTATTCAGGTTTAAATTGCATCGTTAATGGATCACGTTGCATATGCATTAAAACAATTCCGCAGTGATTATTTTCGGATACCGCATCAAGCGCACCCTCTTGTCTAAGCGCCCAGATATCATTGACGCAATCCACGCCCGACCTTAATGCTTGGCGCATCGTTTCCGCTTTATAGGTGTCAATCGATAGCGGCGTACCGCAATCCTTCAAAGCCTCAATCACTGGCAACACGCGATCAAGCTCTTCTTGGAGCTCTATAGGTTCAGCACCAGGGCGGGTAGATTCACCACCAATATCAATTAAATCAACACCACTCGCGATCATCAACTCTGCATGAGCAATAGCGTCCTGCGGCGTTCTAAATTTGCCGCCATCCGAAAATGAGTCTGGAGTGGCGTTAAGAATGCCCATCACAATAGGCCGCTGACGTTTATTGAAGTCAAAAAGAAAACGCCCACAACGCCAAGTTGTGGGCAGCTCTTGTATGCCTTGACTATCCATCAAGATAGTTGGAGATTAAGCTGTCGCTGGAGCGCTACCAGCCGCTGGTCCTGGCGAACCAGCAGAGTTTCCAAACTGCGTTGCAGGGGGTGGCTTAGGAACTCTTGGCGGGCGACCTTCCATGATGTCATTAATTTGCTCTGCATCAATAGTTTCCCATTCGAGGAGTGCAGCAACCATCGCCTCTACCTTATCGCGATTTTGCTCTAGGATGGATCTCGCTAGATTGTATTGACTATCAATCAGGGTGCGAATCTCAAAGTCCACCTTTTGCTGGGTCAATTCAGAAACAGTCTTGGTGCTGTTGCGACCAAAGATACTTTCAGATTCTGTATCAACATAAACCATGGTGCCCAGGCTATCGCTCATGCCGTAACGCGTCACCATATCGCGCGCCATTTTAGTCGCACGTTCAAAGTCATTTGAAGCGCCAGTACTCATGGAGTTCAAAAATAACTCTTCAGCAGCACGGCCGCCAAACAAAATCGCCAACTCTTCCATCATGCGATCTTTGTACAGATTCACTCGATCAAATTCTGGAAGCTGCCATGTCACACCCAAGGCCATGCCACGCGGCATGATGGTGACTTTATGCACTGGATCGGCTTTGGGTAGGCTTTTAGCAACTACTGCATGACCAGACTCGTGATAGGCAGTATTGCGACGCTCTTCTTCGCGCATCACCGCAGACTTGCGTTCAGGACCCATATAAATCTTGTCTTTAGCGTCCTCAAAGTCTTTCATATCTACCGAGCGCTTATTGCGACGCGCAGCAAATAGTGCAGCTTCGTTTACTAGGTTGGCTAAGTCCGCACCAGAGAAACCCGGAGTGCCACGCGCTAATACTGCAGCATTGACATCGGGATCGATTGGAACTTTACGCATATGGACTTGCAAGATTTGCTCACGACCACGAATGTCAGGCAAGCCTACATGGACTTGACGGTCGAAGCGACCTGGGCGTAATAAAGCTTTATCCAATACATCGGAACGGTTGGTAGCGGCTACAACGATGACACCGCTATTGCTTTCAAAACCGTCCATCTCAACCAGCATTTGGTTCAGGGTTTGTTCGCGCTCATCATTACCGCCACCCATACCTGCACCACGATGACGACCGACAGCATCGATCTCATCAATAAAAATAATGCATGGTGAATTTTTCTTGGCGTTCTCAAACATATCGCGTACACGGGATGCACCAACACCAACAAACATCTCTACAAAATCAGAGCCAGAGATAGAAAAGAAAGGAACCTTGGCTTCGCCAGCAATGGCGCGTGCCAACAAGGTTTTACCAGTGCCAGGAGGACCCACAAGCAAAACACCATGCGGAATACGGCCGCCAAGCTTTTGAAACTTTTGTGGATCTTTTAAGAAATCAACCAGCTCATAGACTTCTTCTTTAGCTTCATCACAACCAGCAACATCAGCAAAAGTAACTGTATTGCTATTTTCGTCAATGAGGCGAGCCTTCGATTTACCAAAGGAGAATGCCCCGCCTTTTCCGCCACCTTGCATTTGACGCATCATGAAGAACCAAAAACCAATAATTAATAAAGTAGGTCCGAGATAGTACAAGGCAGATACCAACATATTCGGCTCATCGTCCGCCTTGCCAGTGACCTGCACGCCATATTTCATTAAGTCGCCAACCATCCAGATATCTCCTGGAGAGATGATGGAATACTTATTGCCATCAGCAGGAGTGACTTGTAAGGTACGACCTTGCACGTCAACGCGCTTCACTTTTCCCGCTTTAGCGTCATCCATGAATTGGGAGTACGTGACTTGTGTCTGCTCCTTGGGCTTGTCAAACTGTTTGAAAACAGTAAAAAGTACCAAGCCCACGATGAGCCACACGCCGATTTTTTGGAACATATTGCTGTTCAAATTGATTCCTTTACTGGATCTATCCAGGAGTTAAAGCCACTTGCTTTCTAAGTATTTGATTCTACTACCACCCTTTTTCAAGGGCTAATGGCATATTTATTTAATAAACCCATGTATTACAGGGGGTTATTGCGGTGATTCAGCCATCTTGGAGACTCTATTTGGGTGGTTTTAAGTTTCTACCCAAAAGGAAAATCTCAGAAGATCTGGCCCGAGAGGCCTTGGGCTTTCGAGAAGCAACCGTTTTGAAGACCTTTTTAAAGGATTCGACAATCTGGCTATAACCACTACCGTTAAAGCATTTAATCAATAAAGCGCCCTCAGGCTTAAGGTGATCTACCGCAAAGTCGAGTGCAATTTCTGCCAAAAAGGCCATGCGGGCAGCATCTGCAACACCCACACCAGAAAGGTTTGGCGCCATATCGGATAAAACGAGATCGACCTTTCCTTCGGCATTTTTGGGCAGTAAAGCTTCAAGCGCCTGAAGACCTTCTTCTTCACGAAAGTCAGCTTGGATAAAGGAGACATCAGCGATATCTTCCATCGGCAAAATATCAATAGCGATGATTAGGCCATCTGGTTTACCAGACTCGATCTTGGGGTTACTTTTACCAAGTTCGGTTAAGCGATTACGCGCGTATTGAGACCAGCTCCCAGGGGCGCTTCCAAGGTCGACAATAGTCATGCCTGCTTGTATGAGGTGATCTTGCTCGTCAATTTCACTAAGCTTGTAAACCGCTCTAGCACGATAGCCCTCTTTCTGAGCCATCTTCACATAGGGATCGGTTAGATGATCCTGCAACCAACTTTTATTAAATTTATTCTTTGCCACAACTTACCCACTTTCACCTCACATTTTCCTAGTTTTACACCCCTAAAGCAAAAGGAATCGCTCTAAAAAGTGTCATATCCTGTCTAAAGAGGCTTTTTAAGTGCTCGATGCTCTATCATCGAGGCCATGACTGCTCTAACTCTTACCCCCGCTCAACGCAAATCCCTTAAAGCCGATGCCCACGATCTCAGCCCTGTTGTCATGGTTGGCGGAGATGGATTAACACCGGCGGTTATTAAAGAAGCTAAGCTCGCGATCAATCACCACGGGCTTATTAAGATTCGGGTCTTTGGAGATGATCGTGAAGCCCGGGTTGCAATTTATGAAGAGCTCTGCGACAAACTCGACGCAGCACCAGTTCAACACATTGGCAAGCTACTTGTTCTGTGGAAGCCAAAAGATGTAGTTGATGAGGCATTCTCGAATCTCAGTAGATCATCCAAGCAAACGAAAAAGTCACTGCAAGCACCGCGCACTAAACGCCAGCCGAACCGCGCACCCGCAAAATCTGGTGTACGTACCAGCACTTCAGAAAGATCAGATCGTCGCTCTGCTTCGAATGCAGCACCATTCGCACGCGCTGCAGCCGTAAAATCCGCCACACCTAAGAAACGTGTTCTTCGCTCTGAAGCTGCTGAGTCCAAAATTGGTTGGTCATCACCAGGTTACCGTAAGGCTGCTGCTGCCCCTGCTCCCATCAAGAAGCGTAAGGTTCGCATGAGCAGTAATAAGAAAAAATCGCTCGGATCTTAATAGATTACATTAACTCGAAGAACGCCGCTAGTCGGCGTTTTTCTATTGTCCAGGGCTTGGTACTAAACTGGTTTTGTCAGGCGCCAAACCAAATAAATACCCAGCGCGCTTTGAATGGTAAACACGATGCTAGATGCACCATGAAGCTTGCCAAATAGGTCGGCAGATGGGGATAGCATCACTGGCATGCCATGTAACAATGCCTGGTCTCGGAGTGTATTCATCCAAGGGATGAATACAAATACAGCAGCCACTGAGCAAAGTAACATTCCCAATAAGATCAAGCGAATCGTTTTGTAGTGTCCAAGACCGCGTGTAACGAGAAGGTTTGCAAGAACCATGAGCACAATGCATACAGTCGCACTAAGGTATGCCTCAGCTTTAAAAATACTACCAGCTACCATGCCAGCCACTTGACGATCAGTGAGGGTGCTAAAAATGGTTGGAGCAACTAGATAACCTACAGCAAGGATGCTGCCAACCCAAACACCGGCTATCAATATAAAAAGGCGTTGTGCGCCAGCGTGCATCGAAGTTATCTTAGATATAGCGAACTGCCAAAATCTCAACTTCACGATTACCGCCTGGAGCTTGGACAGCAACGACATCGCCTTCTTCTTTGCCAATTAATGCGCGGGCAATTGGAGAGCTAATGGAGATTTTATTTAATGCAATATCTGCTTCATCATCGCCCACGATCTGATAGGTAAATTTGGTGCCGTCTTCGAGATCCTCAAGATCAACAGTGGCGCCAAAAACAATACGGCCAGAAACATCTAGTGAAGCAGGGTCAATAATTTGGGCAGCGGATAACTTGCCTTCTAGCTCCTGAATACGCCCTTCAATAAAACCTTGTTTTTCTTTAGCAGCATCGTACTCAGCGTTCTCAGAGAGATCGCCTTGCGCACGCGCTTCAGAAATAGCGTTAATAACTGATGGACGCTCAACATGCTTGAGGCGATGCAGCTCTTCTTTGAGGAGTTCTGCACCGCGCTTGGTAATTGGAATTGTGCTCATACTGCCAACCTAACTTAAATTCTTGCGCTCGATTGCGCGTACAAAACTTAATTTTAGATTAAATGAGCTTCCGATGTAAGTCTTGCAAGGAATAAACCTCTAGAGACTCTTTACTGCCGTTTTGGGAGGCTAATAAGCCATCCATTACCGCACGGGCAGCACTGATGGTCGTATAGTAAGTCATCCCATTTGCTTGAGCTGTAGTTCGGATAGATCTAGAGTCAGCAATGGCAGTACGGGTCTCATCGACAGTTGTGAAGACCAAGGAAATCTCACCATTCTTGATGAAATCCACGATATGCGGACGACCATCTTTGACCTTATTGACCACACGCACCGGCAAGCCTGCTGCCTCAATTGCAGCAGCGGTCCCTTTAGTAGCAACCATTGGGAAGCCCAATTGATGGAGAAGCTTAGCGACCTCAATGGCTTTAGGCTTGTCGCTATCTTTAACCGTCAACAGCACAGTGCCACTCTTAGGCAATTTAATGCCTGCGCCCAGTTGAGATTTAAATAAGGCTTCGCCAAAGGTTTTGCCTACACCCATCACTTCACCGGTCGAGCGCATCTCAGGCCCAAGGATTGGATCAATGCCCGGGAACTTATTAAACGGGAATACAGCTTCTTTAACAGAGAAGTAAGGTGGCTTTACCTCTGCCTTGATACCCTGCTGCTCCAATGTTTGGCCAACCATACAGCGTGCAGCAATCTTGGCCAACTGTAGACCAGTGGCTTTTGATACAAATGGAACAGTACGTGAAGCACGCGGATTCACTTCCAATACAAAGATGACATCTTTGCCATCAACATTCTGAATCGCAAACTGTACGTTCATCAAGCCAATCACATTGAGGCCTTTAGCCATCGCTGCAGTTTGACGTTTAATTTCTTCAACGGTTGAATCAGATAAAGAATATGGTGGCAATGAGCACGCTGAGTCACCCGAGTGGACGCCGGCCTGTTCAATATGCTCCATCACTCCACCAATAAAGACTTTAGTGCCATCGCTGATACAGTCAACATCACACTCAATCGCATCATTGAGGAAGCGATCTAGCAACACTGGTGAATCATGAGATACCTTCACGGCCTCACGCATATAGCGCTCTAAATCACGGCCATCATGAACAATTTCCATTGCGCGGCCACCAAGCACGTAGGAAGGACGTACTACCAATGGATAGCCAATTTCTTCAGCAAGCTTTAAAGCCTCATCCTCAGCACGCGCAGTCCGATTAGGCGGCTGACGCAAACCTAGATCTTGCAGAAGTTTTTGGAAGCGCTCTCGATCTTCAGCAGCATCAATCATGTCTGGTGATGTGCCAATAATCGGCACGCCATTACGCTCAAGATCCAAGGCAAGTTTCAAAGGGGTTTGACCGCCGTATTGAACGATTACACCTTTTGGCTTCTCTTTGGCAACAATTTCTAAGACATCTTCAAGAGTGAGTGGCTCAAAGTACAAACGGTCAGATGTATCGTAGTCAGTCGAGACCGTTTCTGGATTGCAGTTAACCATGATGGTTTCATAGCCATCCTCACGCATTGCTAAAGCAGCATGAACGCAGCAGTAGTCAAACTCAATACCTTGGCCAATACGGTTAGGGCCACCACCTAAGACCATGATCTTGTCTCTATTGCTTGGATTGGATTCGCATTCGCCATGCTCTGCTTCATAGGTGGAATACAAATAGGCAGTATTAGTAGAGAACTCAGCTGCGCAAGTATCAACACGCTTGTAGACAGGAAGCACTTTGAGCCGGTGACGTACTGCACGTACTGATGAGGCATCAACACCCAGTAATTTGGCCAAGCGACGATCAGAAAAACCTTTTTGCTTAACGGCACGCAGCTCAGCTGCTGAAAGGCTATCAATCTTGCGTTGCTTCAGTTCAGCTTCAATGGTGATGAGCTCTTCAATTTGCTCCAAGAACCATGGGTCAACTTTAGTTTCAGCATAAATCTCATCTAAGCCCATACCCATTCGGAAAGCATCTGCTAGATACCAAATACGATCAGGGCCCGGCTCATTGATTTCATTAATGATGTCGTCAAGATCGGTAGATACTTCATCCAAGCCATCAACTCCAACCTCTAGACCTCGCAGTGCTTTTTGGAAAGACTCCTGGAAAGTGCGACCAATCGCCATTACTTCACCAACCGATTTCATTTGAGTTGTCAAACGTGAATCTGCTTGCGGGAATTTCTCAAAAGCAAAGCGTGGAATTTTTGTGACAACATAGTCAATCGAAGGCTCGAATGATGCCGGTGTAGCACCGCCAGTAATATCGTTCTTCAGCTCATCTAAGGTATAGCCAACCGCTAACTTGGCTGCAATTTTGGCAATCGGGAAACCCGTTGCTTTAGAAGCCAATGCCGATGAGCGAGATACCCGCGGATTCATCTCAATGACAATCATGCGGCCATCAACGGGATTGATCGAGAACTGCACGTTTGATCCACCGGTGTCTACACCGATCTCACGCAGAACGGCAATCGATGCATTCCGCATGATTTGATACTCTTTATCGGTCAGCGTTTGTGCTGGGGCAACAGTAATGGAATCACCGGTATGGACACCCATTGGATCCAAGTTTTCGATTGAGCAAACAATGATGCAGTTATCGTTCCGATCACGCACCACCTCCATCTCAAATTCTTTCCACCCCAAAAGAGACTCTTCAATCAAGAGTTCGCGCGTTGGCGATAAATCAAGACCGCGTTTACAAATCTCTTCAAACTCTTCACGGTTGTAAGCAATGCCACCACCTGATCCACCCATGGTGAAAGAAGGACGGATAACCACAGGAAAGCCTGAGCTGCCGGTCTCTCGCTGAATATGCTGCTGCACTTCGAGTGCCTGATCCATTGAATGAGCAATACCAGACTTGGCGGAGCCTAGGCCAATCTTGGTCATCGCCTCTTTAAATTTCTGACGATCTTCCGCTTTATCAATTGCTTCTGGTGAGGCGCCAATCAATTCGCACCCGTACTTTTCTAATACACCGTGACGATGAAGATCCAATGCGCAATTCAAAGCGGTTTGTCCGCCCATGGTTGGCAAAATAGCGTCAGGTTTTTCAGTGGCAATAATGCGCTCAACTACTTCCCAGGTAATCGGCTCGATGTAAGTCACATCCGCCATCTCAGGGTCGGTCATGATGGTAGCTGGATTGCTGTTTACTAAAATGACTTTATAGCCTTCATCACGCAAAGCTTTACAGGCTTGTGCGCCAGAGTAATCAAACTCACAGGCTTGACCAATCACAATGGGGCCTGCACCAATAATCAGGATGCTCTTAATGTCGCTACGCTTAGGCATTATTTGCCCTCCTTCTGGCTGGCAGCATTCATGAGCTCCACAAAACGATCAAATAAATAGGCAATGTCATGGGGCCCAGGTGAGGCCTCTGGATGACCCTGGAAACAGAAAGCTGGCTTATCTTTCCAGGCAAGACCTTGCAAGGAACCGTCAAATAAAGAAACATGCGTTACGCGAATGTTATCCGGCAAAGAGTTTGCATCGACTGCAAAGCCATGGTTCTGCGAGGTAATCGCTACACGACCAGTATCCAAATCTTTCACTGGGTGGTTAGCACCGTGGTGACCAAACTTCATCTTTAAAGTTTTGGCTCCGGCTGCTAAACCCATAATTTGATGGCCTAGGCAGATGCCAAACGTTGGTATACCCTTTTCAATGATTTCTTTTGCTGCCGCAATAGCGTAATCGCAAGGACCAGGGTCTCCAGGGCCGTTTGAAAAAAATACACCATCTGGATTCATGGCAAGTACTTCTGCGGCACTGGTTTGCGCTGGCACCACAGTCAACTCGCAACCGCGCTCAGTCAGCATTCGCAAAATATTATGTTTTACGCCGAAGTCATAAGCGACCACTTTCTTAGTCGGCTTGCTGATATCCAAGGTTTTATAGGCAGGCTTGTCTTCAGGACCGTGCAATAACCACTCTGCTTCACGCCATGGATAAGATTTTTTCGTAGTAACTACTTTAGCTAAATCTAGGCCAGACATACCTGGAAAAGCTTTTGCAAGTTCTAGGGCTTTCTTGCCCAAAGCTTCAGAGCTATCACCCAATTTGCCAGCCACGATTGCTCCGGATTGAGCCCCTTTGTCGCGCAGGATGCGAGTTAACTTACGGGTATCAATTCCAGCAATGCCAAGGACACCCGCTTTAGTCAGATAAGCATCAAGACTTCCTTCTGAGCGAAAGCTGGAGACACGCTTGGGTAAATCTTTAATTACTAAACCAGCGGCATGAATCTGATCAGACTCTGCATCTTGAGCGTTAACGCCAACGTTGCCGATATGGGGATAAGTAAGCGTAACAATTTGACGGCAGTAACTAGGATCCGTAATGATCTCTTGATAGCCAGTTAAAGCGGTATTGAAAACAACTTCGCCAGTAGTTTCGCCTTGGGCGCCAATACTAAAACCGGGAAATATAGTGCCGTCGGCTAGGGCCAACACGGCAGGAGGAAAAGAAGGAAGCAAGGGTGACAAACCATCTCCAGTCCCTGCTCCATCCGACGCTCAAAACCCCCAAAAAGACCAACCCGGGGCTTGTTTATGCGGGAGGTGAGTGTCTTTAAGCGCTAGGGTATTTATTAAGTTTCGAACCTTGCAATGATACCAGTTTTGCTCGTAAACCCTTAAATAACAGCCAATTGGCGCTCCAGGCGGGATTTCCTCCTCAGACTCTTAGCCGGAGGAGGATTTCTATCCAGACTTAGGTTTGCTTACCTTGTTCAATAATGGTCTTAATGTGAGCCAAAACAGTCTGGTCTTCCATAGTGCTGATATCACCTGGGTCTCGGCCTTCTGCAACAGCCTGCAATGCGCGCCGCACAATTTTTCCAGAGCGAGTCTTAGGCAAAGCCGTCACAACATAAACATGGCCGGGACGTGCAATTGCGCCCAACTGGGAGTCCACTGTCTTCATGCACTCTTTTTCTAAATTTTCTGCTTTAGAGGCATCCTTAGGTATTACAAATGCAATGGCGGCCTGACCTTTAAGTTTGTCTTCAATTCCCACAACAGCCACTTCAGAAATATTGGGATGACTAGAAATGCTTTCTTCAATTTCGCGAGTTCCAAGGCGATGACCAGCTACATTGATGACGTCGTCAGTACGACCCAAGATGAAGAAGTACCCATCTTTGTCTTTAATACCCCAATCAAATGTGGAGTAAATCAATCTACCAGGAATGGTTTCCCAATAAGTGCTGATAAACCGTTTGTCATCACCCCAAATGGTTTGCATGCAACCTGGAGGCAGTGGACCTTCAATGGCGATAACACCCTTTTGATCAGGACCTAATTCTGCAGAAGTAGCATCATCGAGCAACTTCATGTTGTATCCAAAGGATGGCACACCAGGTGAGCCAAACTTATGCGGCATAACCTCTACGCCGCGCTGAATTGCCAGCATTGGCCAGCCAGTTTCGGTCTGCCAGTAGTTGTCGACAATCGGCTTCTGAATTGCATCATGAATCCAGCTTGCGGTTGGCTCATCTAATGGCTCGCCTGCTAAGAATAATGCACGCAATGAAGATAGATCGTATTTGGTTAAGAAAGCAGGATCTTGTTTTTTGAGAACGCGGACGGCAGTTGGCGCTGAGAACATAACTGAAACTTTGTACTTCTCAACCAATTCCCACCAGATGCCTGCATCAGGGCGTAATGGTGTGCCTTCATACATAATCGTAGCCATACCGCTGAGCAATGGTGCGTAGATGATGTAGCTATGACCAACTACCCAACCAATATCCGAAGTACAGAACATAGTTTCACCAGCTTTACCAGTAAAAATATGTTTCATGGACGAAGCTAGAGCAACCGCATAACCTCCGGTATCTCGTTGGACACCCTTCGGCTTACCAGTAGTACCAGAGGTATACAGAATGTATGAAGGATGGGTTGCATCTACCCATTCAATTGGAACAATATCGTTCAGGTGTTTTTGACGCTCAGCCGCATAGTCCAAGTCTCGACCTGCAACAGTAGTGAACTCCGTTAAACCGCGATTCACAATCAATACTTTTTCAGGCTTATAGCCGGCCAAACTAATTGCTTCATCCAATAAGGGCTTGTAAGGAACGGCCTTACCGCCACGCGCGCCCGCCTCTGCAGTCACAATCATTTTAGGTTTTGCATCATCAATGCGCGATGCCAGGCTATGGGAAGCAAAGCCGCCAAACACAACCGAATGAATTGCACCGATACGAGCGCAAGCAAGCATTGCAAAGCAAGCCTCAGCAATCATTGGCATGTAAATCAGGACACGATCACCCTTTTGAATGCCGTTCGCCTGGTAAATAGCAGCCATACGATTCACTTCTTCGTAGAGCTCTTGATATGTATATGCTTTTTCTAAATTGGTTTCAGTGGAAACCGCAACCAGGGCAATTTGATCTGGTTGATCTTTTGCATAACGGTCGACTGCGTTGTAGCAAAGGTTAGTAAGACCCCCTTGGAACCATTTTGCAAATGGCGGGTTATCGTAATTTAGAACCTGATTAAATGGTTTTTCCCAATGAATTAACTTTGCCTGCTCACCCCAGAAACCATCTGGATCTTTTACTGAGCGTTCATGATGGGCTTTATAGGACATAGTCAACCTAATAAAAAAGTTACTGAAATTACGGTGTTTTAGCGCCCCCCTTATTTGCAGAAGTCGCTGAGCTAGCATTTTTCGCAGATTTTGCAAGGCCTGTCGATGCGGATTTATGCTGAGATGCAGCATTTTTTGCAGAAGAATTACCCTTAGATCCACTTTTTGAGCTAGAGCACTTAGTATTTTTTCCACCCTTAGCTGGCTTTGCACACTTTAAGGCTGGAGGTGGAGGCTTCTCAAGGCTCAAGCTGGCGTTTTCAGCCATTGCTGTGGAAACATCCCCGGGCCTTCGACTGGTTTTCGGTATGAGCACTGTTGAGCCAGCCCTAATACGCATGCCCCTAGGAATGCCATTCACAGTTCTTAAGGTATCAACATCTACGCCCAAAGTTTTAGCAACTTGATCAACATTTTCGGTCTTTGCCACCTTCACTGCAGTCCAAGAAGATAGTGGTTTGTTGTAACCCTTGAGATTTGCTTGAAAGATCTCAGCATGGGCAAATGGCAAGAGGATCTGTTGATTAGCATTGCTTAATATGACTGGCTTGTTAAAAGAAGGATTGAGATTGTGAAACTCTTCTGTCGGAATTTCAGCAAGCTTAATCACGAGTGCCACATCAATATCACTATCAATATCCAAGGCTATAAAGTATGGATGGTTTTCAAGCTCTGGTAAAACAATTCCGTAAGCTTCTGGGTCAAGAACGATTTGACGATAAGCCATAAGTTTGGGTACGTAGTTACGAGTTTCCCTTGGCATGGTGAGGCTCTCGTAATCCGTAGACAAGCCTGCGGCTTGGTTGCGTTTCTGCGCCCTAGAAATATTTCCAGCGCCCCAGTTATATGCCGCCAATGCTAGCTCCCAACTACCAAACTGATTATGTAAACGCTGCAGATAATCTAGGGCAGCATCCGTAGATTGCACTACGTCGCGCCGCTCATCCCTAAAAACGTTTTGTGTTAAACGAAAGTCTTTGCCCGTCGCTGGCATGAACTGCCATAACCCCACCGCCTTTGCACTGGACTTGGCATTAGTAACAAAAGCGCTTTCCACAAATGGTAGCAATGCAATCTCCGTTGGCATGTTGCGGGCATTGACTTCTTGAACGATGTAAAACATATATCGTGAAGAGCGCGCCATAGAGCGATTTACATAATCTGGCCTTGCACTGAGCCAACGTACCTGCTCAATTTCTAAGGGAGTATTCATGGGCTCCATCTGGAATCCATCTCGAATCCGTAACCATAGGTTATCGGATGGCGCATAAACCTTGCTAACCGATTGACTCTTGAGATTGACGCGCGCAGCCTTGGATGATTTCGGATTTGCCTTGGTGGGGGTATCAGATGACCAATCACCGGTTCCAGCACAACCAGATAGAAAAACGGCAAGCAGAATTGCCGCTGCATACAAACGCATCAGAATCGGTCTTTCCAAGCCCTCACTACCGCTAAAACATGGGCTGGCGTTGGCAATTCTTGCTGACCTGAAACTTCCTTGGCCATTGCAATGACTTCAGCCTGATCACAGCGCATAAAGGGATTAACCTGAAGCTCTTGCCCAATCGTGCTTGGCAATGTCGGAAGATTTTGCGCTCTGAGTGCCTGAGCTTTTTCTGACCAAGAAATCAAGTTCAAATTATTCGGCTCCACGGCTAAAGCAAAACGAATATTGGATAAAGTGTATTCATGGGTGCAAAACACCAAGGTGTTTTTAGGTAAGGCTGCAAACTTGGCTAATGACTGCGTCATCTGTGTTGGGGTGCCTTCAAACAAGCGACCACATCCAGATGCAAATAAGGTATCACCACAAAACAGCATCGGCTCCACGACATTGGCCTGCATATTGGCGAAGTAGGCAATATGACTCAGCGTATGCCCTGGAACCTCGATAACCTTAAGGCTAATTCTGGGCAACGTGATTTCTAGCTTGTCATCCTCCTTAGCGATTACTGTGCGCCCAGGAATATCAGTGCCAGCTGGCCCATAAACCGGAATATGCTTACCAAAGCTATTCAATAGCTTGAGTATTCCGCCAGTGTGGTCGGCATGATGATGGGTTATCAGGATGCCCGTAAGCACCAGGTCGTTTTGCAAAAGATAGTCTTCTACCGGGGCAAAATCACCCGGATCAACGACTAAGGCCGACCTACCATCATGGATGCACCAGATGTAGTTGTCATCAAAGGCCGGAATAGGCCAAACTTGCAATAAAGTATTCTTATCCATAAACCGATGATACCAACCCCACCCATCCCCTCGCAGATGCCTGCACCCCCATGGAGCTCATGGGAGAAATGGCTGCAATCCCCACCAGGACGCTATGTGCTGGGCTGGGAGCAAAAATGCTGCGACCAGATCGTTGCCGATGTCTTTGGCTTCCATGCGGTTCAAATTGGCATGCCTCAAATGAATACCTTGACCGAGAATCGCATGCCTTTGCAAGCGCTCCTAATGCACCCCAACGACAGTCATGAATATGCAGCCCGTTTTAATTGGCATCTGATTGAAGGTAATTATTCTGAATTGCCATTTGCAAGTGAAAGTCTGGATTTAGTGGTGCTTCCCCATGTTCTCGAATTTGCGACTGATCCTCACCAGATTTTGCGAGAGGTTGATCGCGTCTTACGTCCCGAGGGCCGCCTCATTATTTCCGGCTTTAATCCAGCAAGCTTATGGGGGGCACGCCAATATCTCAGCAGGCTGATTGGCAACCCTTATTTGCCTCGCGACGGTCAATTTATCAGCCTGATACGCGTTAAAGATTGGTTGCAATTACTAAACTTTTCCTTAGACCGCGGTCACTTTGGCTGCTATAAATTTCCCCTGCAAGGGCATTCCTCTATGGGCCGCATGGATTTCTTAGAATCCATGGGTAACCGCTGGTGGCCAATATTTGGTGCAGTTTTCTTAGTGTCAGCCATCAAGCGTCAGCAAGGCATCCGTTTGATTGGGCAAATTTCACCGGTACGTATTCCTGCTATACAACAACTTGCCCCTGCTGTAGAGCGTAGTCAACTTAAAGAAGTTCAGGACACAGTAAATTAAAGCAATGTCGCACACTAATTCAACCTCACCTACGCCACATATCGTGATCTATACCGATGGCGCTTGCAAAGGCAATCCCGGTCCCGGTGGCTGGGGTGCAGTATTGCGCTCAGGCGGCCATGAAAAACACATCCATGGCGGGGAACAACTCACCACGAATAACCGCATGGAAATTTGCGCCGTGATTTTTGCCCTCCGCGCCCTAAAACAAAGAAGTACAGTCGAACTTTGGACCGACTCTCAATACGTCCAAAAAGGGGTCACAGAATGGCTTGAGGGATGGAAAAAACGGGGCTGGAAGACTGCCAGCAAGGACCCTGTCAAAAATGCCGATCTTTGGCAAGAATTAGATGCCCTGCTGCCTGATCACGATATTTCTTGGCATTGGGTCAGAGGTCATAACGGTCACCCTGGTAATGAGCTGGCAGACCAGCTTGCAAATAAGGGTGTTGAAGAGTTTCTACCCTAGAGCCAATATCGTTGCAAAAGCACTATTTTGGCAGTCTTATGAGAGAATGGCTTTGATCAAAAAAGCGCTAAAACAGCACTAGAACCCTATAAAATCAAGAAAACGAGACTGTGTCAAAAATAGAATCTACGCTCGACAAATTATTTGCCAAATTAGTGCAAATCAAAGATACGGTTAAGGCGCGTCTTTGCGCTCTCTGGCAAAAGTATTCTCCCCAAGCAATGCAGAGAATGAGTCAACTCAAGAAAATCGATTACGCAACAGCCAAATCTTTCGTAATTCGGTTTAAGTGGCGCATTCTGCTAGTGCTCCTCGTTCTCTACGCTGGATCTAAAGCCTATGATTACTTTTTCCCAGCATCCGAAAAAGCTGGTGGTCCCGTAACAGTGACCACCCTCGTAGTTGAGAAAAAAGATACCCCCCTCATTATTGAAGCTACTGGCACTATTGTTTCTGCGAGCATAGTGGATATACGCCCGATGGTGACCAATACCGTTGCCAAAATTGAAGTGAAAGATGGTCAAGAAGTAAAAGTGGGCGATCTCCTGTTTGTCTTGGACGATCGCAATGACAAAGCCAATTATGAAAAACTCAAGGCTTTAGCTGACGATGCCCAGAAGCAATATTTGCGAGCCAAAGAACTGGTAGATAAGAACTTCATCTCCAAAGCGGGACTCGAAACTTCTTTAGCGAATGCCAAATCGGCTCAAGCCGCAGCCAGGGCTGCTGAAGTTCAATTATCTTTTGACTATATTCGCTCACCTATTGATGGGCGTGCGGGTATCGTAAATGTTTTCCCCGGTTCACTGGTTCAAGCAAGTAATGTAGTTTCTACTTCCACTAATTCCACGGCAACCTCCAGCGTAGGTTCCATGGTCACGATTACACAACTCAACCCGATCAACGTTCAGTTCGTCATTCCTGAAAAAGATATCCCAGTGATGCTTGAGAATCAATTGGATGGCGATGCCATGGCTGTCAAGGTCACAGTCGGTGAGAGTGGCAAGCAAACCTATGAAGGTAAGGTAATCGTCATTGATAACCAAGTGGATCCTTCTATTGCAGCTGTCCGTGTAAAAGCACAAATCCCGAACGAAAACAAAACACTATTACCAGGTCAGTTTGCCCGCGTATCCCTCATTGCCAATACACTAAAAGATGCCCTAGCGATTCCATCGCAGGCTGTTGTGATCAATCCTCGTGGAAAATTAGTATATGTTGTCGATAAAGATGGCAAAACAGCATCCAAACCAGTGAAGGTGATCTACGAGTATCAAGGTTCTTCTGTAGTGACTGGTATAGAAGCTGGAGACAGAGTAGTTATTGAAGGTAAGCAAAACTTACGTCCTGGTAGCAAAGTGCGCGAAGCAAAATCTACTCCAGCGAGCACTGCGAATGCACAACCAGCACCCGCTCCTGCAACGCCTTCAGCCGTAGAGAAAAAATGACGCTCTCCGAATTATGTATTCGGCGTCCGGTAATGACGGTGCTACTGTCAGTAGCCACCGTGATTGCTGGTGCAGTTGCTTATGTCAAGATTCCAGTAGCTGCTCTACCGAGCTTTAACACTCCAATTATCTCCGTTAGCGCCTCATTGCCAGGTGCATCGCCCGAAAATATGGCGTCAGCGGTTGCTCTGCCGCTAGAAAAGGAATTTTCAACGATTGATGGCATCACCATCATTAGCTCTACAAATTCATTAGGTAGCACCAGCATTACGCTCGAATTTAATAACGATCGAGACATTGATAAAGCAGCAGTTGATGTTCAAGCCGCTCTACTACGCGCGCAAAAGCGTCTACCAATCGAAATGACCGTGCCACCTTCGTATCGCAAGATTAATCCTTCCGATACCCCGGTACTAGTGGTGCGCATGAGTTCACCCTCTATTAGCCTATCTGACATCAACCAATACGCCGAGAATTTACTTTCTCCAAATTTATCCACCATTAGCGGTGTTGCACAGGTGTTGGTTTATGGAGCAAAGCGTTATGCCGTCAGAGTACAAGTTCACCCTGATGCTTTAGCAAATCGCAACCTGACGGTGGACGATGTCGCAACTGCAATTAATAAAGCGAACTCTAATAGTCCAGTGGGCGTTTTAGATGGGCCCCGGCAAGCAATCACAATTTATGCCAATCCCCAATTGGTCCGTGCCGAAGAATTCGGCAACCTAATTGTGAGTCAAAAAAATGGTTTACCAATTTATCTCAAGGATGTTGCTGACGTAATCGAGTCATACGAGGATGTCAAAACTCTCGCTAGCTCAAATGGCGAACGTTCAATTGCAATTGCCATCTTGCGCCAACCAGGTGCTAATACTGTAGAAGTTGTTAAAGCAGTAAAACAACTATTGCCGCAACTGCAAAAACAAATGCCTGAATCTATACGGCTTACTTTGTTAAATGACCGCTCCCTCTCCATCATTGAGGCGATTCATGATGTCAATCTCACCTTGGGGCTAACCGTCCTGCTAGTAGTGCTTGTGATCTTCCTGTTCTTGAAGCATATTTCAGCAACCATTATTCCGTCTATAAGCCTGCCGATTTCATTGATTGGCGCATTCTTTCTGCTGTACTTTATGGGGTATAGCCTAGACAACATCTCCTTGCTGGGCATTACCTTGGCGGTTGGTTTAGTGGTGGATGATGCAATCGTTGTTCTCGAGAACATCATGCGCTACGTTGAGCAAGGCATGGATCCGCTCAAAGCATCATTAAAAGGAAGTAAAGAAGTTGGCTTCACCATTATTTCGATCTCCATTTCGCTGGTAGCGGTATTTATCCCCTTATTTTTTATGCCGGGCCCTATTGGCTTGCTCTTTAGAGAATTTGCTGTCGTTGTTTCGCTCTCCATTTTAGTTTCTGCGGTGGTGTCCCTTACGGTTGTACCAATGCTATGCTGTCGCTTCCTACCTAAACCTGGTCAGCATGCTAAAGAATATGCCATCAATAAAAAGTTTGATCGCTTCTTTGATTGGATGCTCAAGACTTATATTCATTACCTTGATCTTGCCCTAAAAAATCGCAAGATTGTGTTGTGGGGTGCTGTATCAACATTCGTAATCACTATCGCATTGTTTGTAAGCAGTCCCAAGGGATTCTTCCCGGAGGAAGACATTGGGCAAATTCTAGCAACCACTGAAGCTTCTGAAGATATTTCTTTTAAGGCCATGCTAACCCTACAAGATCAAGCAGCTGAACTTGTCAATGCCGATCCGAACGTTGCCAGCTCAATATCAGTCATTGGTGGTGGCAATAGCTCCGGCTACAACACTGGCCGTATTTTCATCATCTTGAAGCCCAAAAGTGATCGGGCCAAGATGGCCAAAATCATGGAAGGGCTGCGTACTAAATTTAAAGAGATCCCTGGCCTGCAGGTGTACATGCGCCCTGTGCAAAACCTACAACTGGGCGGCAAAAGCAGTAAGAGTCGCTATCAATTTACTTTACAAAGCGTTGGCTTTGAAGGTGTGAATGAATGGGCCGATAAGCTCATGCAAAAAATGCGTGCTGACCCCATGTTTAGAGATGTCACCAGTGACTCTCAGCTTAAAGGTTTGAACGTCAAAATCAATATTGATCGAGAGAAAGCAGCCAGTGCTGGGGTGACTATTGCTGATATACGAACCGCGCTCTATTCTGCCTTTGGTGAAAAGCAAGTTTCGACCATCTACACACCAGTCAATACTTATTACGTCATCTTGGAAGCTGCCGTTGAAGACCGTCAATACGAAACGGATCTTAATAAGATCTTTGTGCGCGGACGCGCTACAGATAAGCTTATTCCTTTATCTAGTGTTGCTAGCTTTACTCGTACTGTTGGACCTACTGCGGTAAACCATCAAGGTCAAATTCCTGCGGTTACCCTTTCGTTCAACTTGGCCCCAGATATTTTCTTGGGTGATGCCACCAAGAAAATTGAGGAGTACACCAAGATGATCGATTTGCCGCCATCCATCATCACCAGCTATGGTGGTGATGCTGCGGTATTTAAGAGCAATCAATCGGGTCAGTTAATCCTGATTTTCTCGGCGCTAGGCGTTATTTATATCTTGCTCGGTGTTCTGTACGAAAGCTATATCCACCCACTGACAATCTTGGCTGGACTTCCGTCTGCAGCCATTGGCGCTATTTTGGCTCTGCGGATCTTTGGCTTTGAACTCACCATCATTGCCTCTATCGGTATCTTGCTGCTGATTGGTATCGTCAAGAAAAATGCGATTTTGATGATTGACTTTGCTCTAGACGCTCAGCGGAATCAAGGCATGTCTCCAGAAGCGGCTATTCGTGAAGCTTGTATCTTGCGCTTTCGCCCAATCATGATGACGACCTTTGCTGCTCTGATGGGCGCCATTCCAATCGCCTTTGGTTTAGGTGCCGGCGCTGAATTACGCCAACCACTTGGTATTAGCGTCGCTGGCGGCCTGATCTTTTCTCAATTCGTGACCTTGATTATTACTCCAGTGATTTATCTCTACCTCGATAAATATGCAGGCAATGGTCCAATGGATATACCGCCGTCAGTACTCGAAGGAACCTAATGCGTCAAGTTATTCTCGATACTGAAACCACTGGCTTAAATCCAGCTACAGGTGATCGCATTATTGAAATTGGTTGCGTAGAAATGGTTGGTCGTCGCCTGACTGACAGAACTTTTCATTACTACATCAATCCAGAGCGTGATATCGATGCTGGCGCTTTTGCTGTTCATGGCCTGTCACGCGAATTTCTATCTGACAAACCCGTCTTCGCACATATTGTTGATCAACTGATTGAGTTTGTAGACGGCGCTGAAATTGTGATTCATAACGCAGCCTTCGATTTAGGCTTCTTAGATAATGAATTTGCACTTCTCAAACGTCCACCGTTCCGCAATCTAGCAGCAAAGATTACCGATACATTACTCGATGCTCGCCAAATGTTTCCTGGGAAGCGTAACTCTTTAGATGCACTATGTGAACGCTTTTCTGTTAGCAACCAACACCGCACCTTGCACGGCGCGCTTTTAGATGCCCAGCTCCTAGCCGAGGTTTATGTTGCGATGACAAGGGGTCAAGAAGATCTCTCGATTGATCTCATTGACTATACCGTTGGTGCAGATGCGTCAGGACATACCAGGGCACTCCCAACAGATCTACAGATATTGACTGCCAGCGATGATGACCTCGCCCAACACGAAAAGATTCTTGCGGAAATTGCTAAGGCAAGTAAAAAGGACCCCGTATGGAGTCCTTTAAATGCTACCCCTTAATTCAATTTAGATTGCAGCTGCAATCGCCTTACCCAAATCATCAGTTTTCGCAGTACCACCAACATCTGGTGTCAGAGGCGCATGGCCAGGACCCGCCAGTAAGACCTTTTCAATGGCATTGAAGATGGCTTTACCCGCTTCTGGATAACCGAGGTGATCTAACATCATCGCCCCGCTCCAAATTTGGCCAATCGGATTCGCAATCATCTTGCCAAAGATGTCTGGAGCTGAACCATGAACCGGTTCGAATAATGATGGGAACTTACCTTCTGGATTAATGCTTCCTGATGGTGCCACCGCAATCGTGCCAGTACATGCTGGGCCCAGATCAGAAAGAATATCTCCAAACAAGTTACTTGCAACAACAACATCAAAACGATCGGGATTCATCACAAAGTGCGCTGCCAAAATATCAATGTGATATTTATCGGTACGCACGTCAGCAAATTTCTTTGACATCGCTTCAACACGCTCATCCCAGTATGGCATTGTGATGGCAATACCATTGGATTTTGTTGCTGAAGTTAAATGCTTCTTAGGACGGCTTTGCGCTAAATCAAATGCATATTGCAAGATACGATCAACGCCCTGTCTTGTAAAGACAGATTCTTGAATGACGATCTCGCGGTCAGTATCTGGGAACATCTTGCCGCCAACACTAGAATACTCACCTTCAGTGTTCTCACGGACCACAAAAAAATCGATATCGCCAGGCTTACGATTTGCTAAGGGGCATGGAATGCCCGGCAATAAACGCACTGGACGCAAGTTTACATATTGATCAAAGCCACGACGGAACTGAATTAAGCTGCCCCACAAAGAGACGTGGTCCGGAAGAATGTCTGGCATACCAACAGCGCCAAAAAAGATGGCGTCGTATTGCATAAGCGTTTCGAACCAGTTATCCGGCATCATCTTGCCATGCTTAAGGTAGTAGTCACAGCTCGCAAAATCAAAATGGTCGAACTGCATTCCGATATTAAATTTGCGGTTAGCAGCTTCTAATGCGCGTACACCCTCTGGCATGACCTCCTTGCCAATACCATCACCAGGGATCACTGCGATTTTTGGATTCTTAAATATTTTTTTTGCGTTCATGGTTTTTGTCTCAAATAATGAATGGTTCTGTTTACTGCAATTAGGTTGATTTATACACTAGCTGATAGCGCGCCGGATTTCATCTGGGGCTGACTTGCCACCCTTAGCAACTGACTCACTGTCGTAATCACTGGTATTTTCGATTGTCTCTGGCACGGCTTCCTCCATTCGAACATTATCCTTTGGGCAGATGGGTGCACCATAACTAGCCCATTTTTTTAGTAGAGTAACCTCATAACCGCATTGGCCACACTTTGCCTTGTTACGACTCGCATTGCTGGGTCGGGGCGGTGGAAAGACAATCGCCTGATGAGGATATGGGCCGAGTTCTTGGCTAATCATCATCAGCCTCACTGTTAGCTCTTCAGTGGCATGAGCCATCCTCGCAGGCCCCTCTAGCCCTACTGTTTGAGCAATGCCCTTGAAATCCTCGCCGTGGCCGCTAAAACAATCGTCGACTGCATGACAGAGCTCATGAACCAAGGTATCCAATAACTGCACTGGATCGTCTAATTTGGGTGAGATAAAAATCTCATTGACCCCGCCTCCTGAGCGCTCACGAGGCCAACATTGCCCCAAGGTGGTTCTAGGGCTACTAGAGGCCGGAAATCCACAGGAAACTCTTACTGGGGGGATGGCATAGCCTGCCTTTGAAAATACGGGCTCAAGGTGCCTAACGGCGTCCTCCAGCCATGCTTCACGGACTGAATGTTGCTTCATTGATCTATCTTGACTAATTAGGAATGGTAAAACGGTAAATTGCGATCATACGCCACCAAACGTAGAATAGAACTTATGAAAGATCTAGAAAGCCTGAGCGCCTCCCAAGCTGCAAAAGCCTTGTCCAAAAGAGACATTAAGGCAACCGATTTACTCCTTTCCTGTCTAGACCGAATTGGCCAGCGAGAGAGCTCTATAAAAGCCTGGGTCAGCCTTGGCAAAGAAAATGCCTTAGCCAGAGCTAAAGCGCTTGATAAAGGGCCAATACAGGGGCTATTACATGGCCTACCAATTGGGGTAAAGGATCTATTCGATACCTATGACCTGCCGACCGCTTATGGATCACCCATCTATCAAAATAACTATCCCAGCGCTGATGCCGTTTCAATCGCCCTCATGCGCCAAGCTGGCGGCATCATTCTAGGAAAAACAGTCACCACAGAATTTGCTACCTTTAAGGGTGGTGTGACTACCAATCCCCATAACAGTAAACATAGTCCAGGGGGATCATCGAGTGGCTCAGCTGCTGCAGTTGCTGACTTCATGGTGCCCTTGGCAACAGGCAGTCAAACTGCTGGGTCAATTATTCGCCCTGCATCATATTGTGGCGTTGTTGGCTTCAAACCCAGTCTTGGAAAAGTCAGCATTGCTGGCGCCAAAAGCCTTTCGATCTCGATGGATACATTGGGATGCTTTGGCCGCAGCGTAGAGGATGTTGCTCTAGGGATTGCCGCCATGAGCGGTGACCATCGATTAGCTACAGTCATTGATCTGCATAACAAACCTCGCATTGGACTTTGCAAAACCGCTAATTGGTCAAGCGCACAAAAAGAAACTGCTGCAGCCCTGGCAGTAGCGCGACATGCAGCCGAGTCGATTTGCAAAGGCAGCGTTGGCAATCAAAAGCTGCCAAAGGCATGCGATGGTTTAACGCAAGCCCAAACTAATATTATGCTGTCGGAGATGTCTCGCAGCCTTATGTTTGAGCGCATGAATTTCCCAAAGCAAATTAATCCTCAAATTAGCAAGTTGCTCAATGAGGGCGGCAAAATAAGCTATGAACAATATGCCAAAGATTTATTAATGGTTCAGCGCGCTAAAGCTTCAATAGCAGATCTATTTAATGATGAAGTCGATATCCTGATAGCAGCCAGTGCCACTGGTGAAGCCCCATTAATAAAAGATGGAACAGGCGATCCTATTTTTTGTAGAGACTGGAGCATGCTAGGCTTACCCTGCATTAACATCAACGTCGCTAGCGGACCCAGTGGATTGCCTGTAGGTGTACAGTTGATTGCAGGCCCAGGCAAAGATCAATTCCTACTCAGTGCTGCTAGAGCGTTTGCACTAGCATTGCCTGACCCCGTGTTGCGAGATCAGGCCTAAGAACACGATTAGTCGAGAGTGATATTGGCAGCTTTGATTGCCTTATGCCAATAAGGCAGTTCTTTCTTGAGCAAGGCATCCATTTGTGCAGGATTGTAATAACGCAACTCAACACCAGCTGCATCAGCACGCTCTTTAATTTCCGGCAAAGCCAAACTCTGTTTTACAGAATCGGTTAGTTTAGTAATAACCGGTTTAGGTGTAGCAGTAGGCGCATACAAAGCCACCCATGATTCCAGTTGAAATGAAGGTAGACCAGCCTCTGCCGTTGTTGGCACGTTAGGCATACCAGGGTGACGATTTTTTCCGGTTACTGCCAATCCTTTCAGCTTGCCGCTTTGCACATGTTGCATCAAAGATGGTGGCGTGCTAATAAAAACCTGCACCTGCCCTGCAAGTACGTCTTGAACTGCGGGACCAGAGCCCTTGTAAGGCACGTGGACCATATCAACACCAGTAGTCTGTTTAAAGATCTCTGTACCGATATGAGAGACTGAACCATTGCCTTGTGAAGCGTAATTTAATTTACCAGGATTGGCTTTAGCGTAAGCAATAAACTCTTTTAGGTTATTCACGGGCACTGAAGGATGAACAGCGATCACATTGGTGGAAACCGTCAACAAAGCTACCGGTGAAAAATCCTTAATAGGATCCCAAGGCAATTTATCCATCAAGGCTGGATTACCAACGTGATAACCAGAATAAGAAATCAATAAGGTATAGCCATCTGGCCTAGCCTTTGCAACATATTGATATGCTGTATTACCGCTAGCACCAGGCTTATTATCAACGATTACTGGCTGCCCAATGACGCGTGTTAGAGGCTCACTTAGGAGGCGCGCTGAAGTGTCTACCAGACCACCTGGTGGATTAGGCACTACCAGTGTAATGGGACGATCTGGAAAGGCTTGTGCACCAGCAAGCTGGGCTGTCGCAGCGAATACAAGCGTCGCGAATAATTTACAGACTTTGTGCAATCTGGTCATAACGGTCTCCTAAAAATATTTTTGTTCTTGATGGATTTGCATAGTTCATCTCTGCCCTATTTTGACACTTCCAAATACAGCTTGAGCCTCTCTAGGAAGGCAGCGCCAATAGCGTTCGTTAGCTGTCACCTTACCATCTAAGGCGGCAGCAGCTTCCCACCCCCAACGCGGTTTATATAAAAAGGCTCTAGCCATAGCGATTAAATCAGCGTCGCCATCTTGCAAAATCGCTTCAGCTTCATGTGGGTCTGTGATTAAACCAACTGTCATCGTTGGTAAACCAGATTTTTCTTTAACAATTTTTGCAAATGGCACTTGATAACGAGGCCCAAGTGCAATTTTTTGTTGCGGTGAAATTCCACCAGAAGAGATATGAACAAAGTTGCATCCTAAAGGTTTTAGTTGTTTTGCAAAGTCGGCAGTCTCTTCTGGAGTCCAGCCGCCCTCGATCCAATCGCTTGCAGAAATACGAATACCCAGAACTCCTTGATAAGCCGCTCTTACAGCAGCAAATAACTCCAAAGGAAAACGAATCCGGTTCTCAAACGAGCCACCATATTCATCTTTACGCTGATTCGCAATCGGCGATAAAAACTGATGTAAGAGATAACCATGGGCGCCATGCAGCTCAATACCATCTATACCAATTCTGTCAGCACGCCTTGCTGCCATCACGAAATCATCGATTAATTGCTTGAATTCAGACTTTGACAATTCATGCGGCAGACGTTCGCCATCCAACTGGGGAATTGCTGAAGGCGCCAAGGTTTCCCAACCACCTTTATCGGCAGCTAAAAGCTGGCCACCATCCCAGGGTGTGGCGCTAGATGCCTTACGTCCTGCATGTGCAAGCTGAATAAATACTGGGGTTGCTGGTGCCAGAGCGCGGGCACGATGCAATTTATCCTGAAGCGCAGCTTCCGTCCGGTCATCCCATAGACCTAAACAGGCTGGCGTAATTCGGCCCTCGGGAGTAACGCCGGTTGCCTCAATGATAAATAAGGCGGCACCACTATTTAAAAGATTGCCCCAGTGCATCAAATGCCAGTCGGTGGCTTCACCATTGCTAGCTGAATATTGGCACATGGGAGCAACCACAATGCGATTAGCCAGCTCTAGTGGGCCGCGTGGTGCATTTAAGATATAGCTAGAAAATAAGAGACTCATTAGGATGCCTTTAGAGACCCAAAAGGGGTCAAAAATACGAAAATTGCTGTTAAGCGATAGAATACTCAAAAAGCTGAATATACAAGACAAGGAAGGCCCGCTGACCCATCGGTCCGCTAGCTTTAGTAACTTAAAACCGAAGAATTTATACCACTCAAGAGACTATGAACGCACCCCAAGCCTTTGATTCAAAAGCAGATATTGGCCACTATGTTGGCGGCAATGTAGTGAACCCAAAAGATGGTCGCTTTGCTGATGTTTATAACCCCGCCAAAGGGGTCGTAGCACGACGTGTTGCTTTAGCAAGCCGAAAAGAAGTAGACGCAGTTGTAGCGGTTGCGCAAAAGGCTTTTGAAACCTGGGGGCAAACCAGCCCATTGCGCCGCGCACGCATCCTTTTCAAATACCTAGAGTTGCTCAATGCCAATCGCGATGCGTTAGCAGCCATTATTACTGCAGAACACGGCAAAGTATTTACAGATGCTCAGGGCGAAGTTACCCGCGGTATTGAAATACTAGAATTTGCTACTGGCATTCCAGAGCTGCTGAAAGGTGATTACACCGAACAAGTGTCTACTGATATCGATAACTGGATCATGCGCCAGCCATTGGGTGTAGTTGCTGGCATCACGCCATTTAACTTCCCAGTCATGGTACCAATGTGGATGTTTCCAGTGGCCATAGCCTGTGGCAATACCTTTATCCTAAAACCAAGCCCTACTGATCCATCAGCATCATTATTTATGGCTAAGCTCCTTAAAGAGGCTGGTTTACCGGATGGTGTATTTAACGTCGTTCAGGGTGACAAAGAAGCAGTGGATGCCTTGATTGAGAACCCAGATGTTAAAGCGGTCAGCTTTGTTGGCTCTACCCCGATTGCCAATTACATTTATGAACGTTGCGCACACTTCGGCAAACGCTCTCAGGCTTTAGGTGGTGCCAAGAACCATATGGTCATCATGCCAGATGCCGATATTGATAAAGCAATTGATGCCCTCGTTGGCGCTGCCTACGGTTCTGCAGGCGAACGCTGCATGGCAATCTCAGTTGCTGTTTTGGTTGGCGACGTTGCCGATAAGATCATGCCAAAACTCATTGAGCGCACCAAGACGCTGAAGGTCAAGAACGGCATGGAGCTGGATGCCGAAATGGGTCCGATTGTGAGTAAAGCAGCTTTAGAGCGTATTACCGGCTATATCGACAGTGGCGTGGCTTCGGGCGCAAAACTCTTAGTGGATGGCCGCGGCCTAAAGGTGCCTGGCAATGAAGATGGATTTTTTATTGGCGGCACATTATTTGACAACGTTAAACCAGATATGAAGATTTACCTTGAAGAAATCTTTGGTCCAGTGCTCTCCTGCTTGCGAGTTGCAAACTTTACTGACGCACTGAATCTAGTCAACTCCTGTGAATTTGGCAATGGTGTCGCATGCTTTACCAGTGATGGCAACATCGCCCGAGAATTTGCGCGTCGTGTACAAGTTGGCATGGTTGGCATCAACGTACCTATTCCAGTACCCATGGCATGGCATGGCTTTGGTGGTTGGAAAAAATCCATCTTTGGTGATATGAATGCTTACGGCAAAGAAGGTGTTCGTTTCTACACCAAGCAAAAGAGTGTGATGCAACGTTGGCCGGAGAGCATTGCCAAAGGCGCAGAGTTTGTGATGCCAACTTCAAAATAATCAACCTGCTTCAGTGCCCATAAAAATAGCGATCTTCGGATCGCTATTTTTTTAACCGTAATTTTTACAGCTCTTGTTATTGCAGTGTGTTTTTGAATGCAGGCATCATTGGCATGGCCAAAATATCAATGCCCTCTTCCCTTAAAGCCTCAGCTTCATCAAGCGTAGTTTGACCGCGAATGCTGCGCTCGGGAGATTCTTTATAGTGAATCTTTCTGGCCTCTTCAGCAAAAGAATTGCCAACATCCTCGGAGCGACCCATTAACTCACGCATACCCTTCAAGAAGGCGGCCTGAACCTGGGCTTCCAAATGAGAATGGTCTGAGCCAGTTAAAGCAACAACATCACCGCTGACGCTAACAGTATCCGCCTTAGATACTGTTAGCTCTGTAGAGGAAGATTTGGCAATATGAGGGGCAGACGGCATCCGAGTAATCTCTGTGCTGTCACACACTGGGCAGGCAAGCATTCCCTTATCCTGTTGAGCAAGACAATCTTCTTCTGAGGCAAACCACCCTTCAAAGCGATGATCCAAAGGGCAAGCGAGGTTGTAAACTTTCATAAAACCTATATAAGGGCAAAAGTGCTAAATTCAATACCCCTATTTTAATCGGGTTTGCACAAATCCTATTGAATCGGCTCAGGGCTAATTAAACCGCGACGATAGCGATCTAGCCAGTAAACAGCAATGGTGGTTTTAACGTCTGTGATCTCACCTTCTTCTACCCAGGAGAGAAGCTGCTCCAGGGGTGCTGCAAAGACGTCCAAAAACTCTTCTTCATCTAAGTGACTGGAACCCGGCTCAAGACCTTCAGCTAAATAGATATCAATGAATTCTGTTGAATAAGAAATGACTGGATGAATGCGACGTATATAACTCCATTTTTTCGCTGAATAGCCAGTTTCTTCTTCAAGCTCTCGCTGCGCACAAACCAATGGGTTTTCATTTGGATCCAGTTTACCTGCAGGAATCTCGATACAAGTCTTAGCGATTGGGTAACGGTATTGACGCTCCAAGAGGACTCTACCATCGTCCAATATGGCTAGAATCGCTACTGCTCCAGGATGCGTTAAATATTCTCGAACCGCTTCTTGTCCATCGGGCAATGAAACTTTGTCCCTCTTCATATTCAGGAAGATACCGCCGTAAATATCTTCCCCTGAAATTCGCTCTTCACGCAAATGTTGATCGCTACTTGGCAAATCTTTAAACGATTTTTCGGTCATTGAATCAAGCTTTCATCTATGAGTACTGGCTAATCATACAAAAGTTACGTGTCATTTAGATTGCTGTCTAGCCAGGAAACTTAAAACAATAAAGGCTCCATATTGGAGCCTTTATTAGAGCTAGCTTAGCAATTTAAGAGCCCAACAATGTCCGGCGCATCGCATCAAGGCAAAGGCTCATTAATCCCGAGGGAACAATACCGAGCGCCAATACCAAGATGCAATTCAGACTTAGGATTCCCTTAGCAAAGCCAGAGCCACTAACGCTAGTCTCATGCAATGGTTCATCAAAGTACATTACCTTCACTACTCGCAGGTAATAGAAGGCGCCAATCAAAGAGGCCATAACGGCAATGACCGCCAAGAATGTATGTTCAGCATCAACCAATGCTTCTAGTACGCCCAATTTAGCAGCAAAACCAACGGTTGGCGGAATACCAGCCAAAGAGAACATCATCACAAGGCCAATAAATGCAAACCATGGATGCCTCTTGTTCAAACCTTTAAGCCCATCCAAAGTCTCGCAGTCATACCCTTTGCGAGAGAGCGCCATCAATAGACCAAATGTACCCAGGGTTGTTAATACATAGGTAATAGCATAAAACATCGAGGCGCTAAAAGCGTGTTCATCAAATACAGATAACATACCCAAGAGGACGAAGCCCATTTGCGCAATCGCAGAGTATGCCAGCATCCGTTTCACATTTGTTTGCGCAATTGCAGTAACGTTTCCAAGCACCAGGGACAATACCGCTAGTAATACAAGCATGGGCTGCCAATCACCTAAGAGTGGCAATAAGGTGTTAACCAATAAACGGAATAACAAGGCAAATGCAGCGAGCTTAGGTGCCGCAGCAATCATGAGGGTCACTGCCGTTGGCGCACCTTCATACACATCCGGAACCCACATGTGAAAAGGGACTACGCCAAGCTTAAAAGCTAAACCAGCAACAATGAAAACCAAGCCGAAAGCCATCACCAAATGATTTACACGAGGATCAGCAACTGTTTTAAAGATTTCGATTAGGTCTAAAGAGCCAGTAACGCCATAAAGCATAGACATACCATAGAGCAAGAATCCTGAGGCCAAGGCACCCAAAACAAAATACTTAATACCTGCTTCTACACTTTTTTCATTGCTATGACGCATCGCTACTAGTGCATAGGTTGGCAAAGCCATCAATTCCAAACCAAGATACAAGGTTAAGAGGTTTGCCCCAGAAATCAAGACCATTTGGCCCAAGAGCGCCAACAAGGCCAGAACAATAAAGTCTGGGCGGAACATCGCGCGATCAGTGAGGTATTGCTTTGAGTAAATCAAACTGACCAATACTGCAACGCAAGAACACGCTTTAAGCAAATTTGAAAATGGATCAGATTGAAACAGGCCATTCATTGCTATGAGCGCTGGATCTCCCATGCGACCAATGAATGCAAAAATCAAATAAACCAACAAGATAATCGAGAAGAAATATACAAAGCCAACTCCACGCGGGGTGTGGAAAATATCTTGCTCTACACCAGGAGTAGATATCACTCTCTCAGGAACATAAACGCTAGCAACCAACAATAAGCAGGTTAAAACAAGTAAAACGAGTTCCGGCAGGACGGCGTATAGGTCGAATGCTTGCATTTGCTTTTACTCAGAGTTTGCTCACAGCAACATGCTGTAGCAGATTAATCACGGCAGGATGAATGATGTCTGTAAATGGTTTTGGATAAACACCCATACCAATCACACAGATCGTTAATACAGTCATCATGAAATATTCTCGGGCATTGAGGTCTTTTAATGCCTCAACATGAGCGTTGGCGATGGCGCCAAAGAAAACACGTTTGACCATCCACAACGAATACGCTGCACCAAGAATCAAAGCAGTTGCAGCCAAGATACCAATCAAAAAGTCATAATCCACGGCTGCCAAGATGACCATGAACTCACCAACAAATCCTGAGGTAGCTGGTAGACCACAGTTCGCCATTGCCATCAATACCGCAAACGCAGTAAACGCAGGCATGCGATGCACTACACCACCGTAATCCGCAATCTGACGAGTATGCATGCGGTCATAGAGCACACCAATCGACAGGAACATGGCGCCAGCTACAAAGCCATGTGAAATCATTTGCACAATTCCGCCCTCAATGCCTAATGGGCTAAAAAGGAAGAAACCTAGTGTAACGAAGCCCATGTGGGCAACAGATGAATACGCTACAAGTTTTTTCATATCCTTTTGGACTAAGGCCACTGCACCAACATAAATGACCGCCACTAAAGACAAGAAGATTACAAACGGGCCAAGATATTGACTTGCATCCGGAGCAATCGGCAAGGAGAAGCGTAGGAAGCCATAAGCACCTAGCTTCAACATAATCGCTGCCAAGACAACGGAGCCACCAGTAGGCGCCTCCACGTGAACGTCTGGTAACCAAGTGTGTAATGGCCACATTGGTACCTTCACAGCAAATGCCATGAAGAAAGCGAAGAACAATAAAATTTGCTCAACGATATCAAGACGGGCATTTTGCCAGACCAAGATATCAAAGCTATTGGTGACGTTGTACAAATAAAGCATGGCGACCAAAGTGAGTAGTGAGCCAAGCAAGGTGTACAAGAAGAATTTAAATGCCGCATAAATGCGGTTGTGTCCGCCCCATACGCCAATGATGATGTACATCGGAATCAAAGTTGCTTCAAAGAAGACATAGAACAATAAAGCATCAAGCGCACAAAATACGCCAATCATTAAGCCTGAAAGGATCATGAAAGAGGCCATGTACTGCGATACCTTGGTATCAATTACTTCCCATGCTGCAATCACTACAAAAATATTAATGAATGCAGTGAGTACGATGAACCAAACTGAGATACCGTCGATACCGAGGTAATAGTTAATGTCGTAACGTGGAATCCAACTGAGCTTCTCAACAAACTGCATGCCTGGATTGGCAATATCAAATTGAATGATGAGAGGTAGTGTTGCAATGAAACCGATGATTGAGCCGATCAGGGCTAACCAGCGAACTCCCGCTGAAGGTTTCTCAGACCCATAAAACAAAATAATGAGTCCAAAAACAATCGGGGTCCAGATGGCGTAAGAAAGAATCATGATGGCTACTTAAGTAACAAAGGCCTAGCGAACAAAAGGCAGGTAAGCATACAAAACCCAAGCTAACAATACCGCTAAGCCTGCAATCATTGCAAAGGCATAGTGATAAAGATAACCGGATTGCAAATGGCGAATTACGCCGGCAAAACGCCCTACTATGTGGGCGCTGCCATTAACAAAGAAGCCGTCAATCACCTTCTGGTCACCACGGTGCCATAAGAAACTACCGATCCAAATCAGGCCTTTGGCAAATACTGCTTGATTCAAATCATCGAGATAGTATTTGTTATCAAATAATTTTTTAATTGGAGCGAAAGCTTCTGCAAACTTGGCCGGCAGCTTTGGAGCCCAAAGATAGCCAATTGCGGCAGTTAATACACCAAGCACAACCAATAAAAGTACTGGTGATGTAAATGCATGGATTGCCATAGCTATAGGGCTATGGAACTCATCTTCGAGTTCTTTCATGATCGGATGACGCACTACATCAATAAAGATGGAGTCACCGAAATATGTGCCGAATAAGAGAGGAGTAATGGTGTAGAAACCGATAATCACAGAAGGGATCGCCAAGAGAATCAAGGGTATGGTTACCACCGCTGGGGATTCATGTGGCTTTTCGCCTGGTGCTAAACCATGATGAGCGTGGTCGTCACCCTGTTCTGCGTGAGCATGGTGATCATGTGCGTGCGAATCTGCGTGACCCCAACGGGCTTTACCGTGAAATACCCAAAAGTACAAACGGAATGAATACAACGCTGTGACGAAGACGCTAGCCATCACCGCAAAGTAAGCAAAACCTGAGCCTGGAATATGGCTAGCGGCAACCGCTTCAATAATAGAATCTTTGGAATAGAAACCCGAAAAGAACGGTGTTCCGATTAGAGCCAAATTACCCAGCAACATCATGAGGCAAGTAAGTGGCATATATTTCCAAAGTCCGCCCATCTTCCGCATATCTTGTTCATGGTGCATACCCAAAATTACGCTACCAGCGGCAAGGAACAGTAGCGCCTTAAAGAATGCATGAGTCATTAAATGGAAGATCGCTACTGGATAAGCTGATACACCAAGCGCTACCGTCATATAACCCAGTTGAGACAGAGTCGAATAAGCAACTACACGTTTGATATCGTTTTGCACGATACCTAAGAATCCCATAAATAGGGCTGTAATTGAACCGATTACCAGGATGAAACTCAGAGCAACATCAGAAAGTTCAAATAATGGGGACATGCGTGACACCATGAAGATGCCTGCGGTAACCATTGTTGCCGCGTGAATCAATGCAGAAATTGGGGTTGGGCCTTCCATGGAGTCTGGTAGCCAAACATGCAATGGGAATTGTGCTGATTTGCCCATCGCACCAATAAATAAGCAGATGCAAACTACGGTGACTAAGTTCCAGCTAGTTCCTGGCAATGTCTGTGCCGCTAAAGCCGTATTTTGAGAAAAGATCACATCGTATTGCATAGAGCCTGTGCTAGCCAGTAACAAGCCAATCCCTAAAATGAATCCGAAATCACCAACTCGGTTTACCAGGAAGGCCTTCATATTGGCAAACACAGCAGATTGGCGCTCAAAGTAGAAACCAATTAAGAGGTATGAGACCACACCCACCGCTTCCCAGCCAAAGAAGAGTTGCAAGAGATTATTACTCATTACCAGCATCAGCATCGCGAAGGTAAATAAAGAAATATAGGAGAAGAAACGGTTATAACCCTCTTCATCGCGCATATAACCAATGGTATAGATATGAACCATCAGAGACACAAAGGTCACCACGCACATCATGATAGCTGTCAATGGATCAATTAAGAAACCAATATCCAGGTTTAATTCGCCTAACTGCATCCAGCGATATACAGTCCCGTTGAAATAGAAACCATCCATTACCTGGGCCAATACATTGCAAGACAAAGCAAATGCAATTGCCACGCCCAAGATGGTAACAAATTGGCAAGCACCATGACCAATGCGATTACCGCCTAATTTGGTACCAAAGAAGCCAGCAATCATGGAGCCAAACAATGGCGCCAAAGGAATGGCACAGAGAACGGGAATGTTTAAGGTCAATTGCATGACTAGCCTTTTAGGTGGTCAAGATCTTCGGCATTAATGGTGTCAACCTTACGGAAGAGCACAACCAAGATTGCCAAACCGATAGCTGCCTCTGCAGCTGCCACAGTCAAAATAAAGAATACAAATACTTGACCTGCCATATCACCCAAGTAATGAGAGAAGGCAACAAAGTTCATATTGACAGCAAGCAACATCAGTTCAATTGCCATCAAGAGCACAATGACGTTCTTACGATTCAAGAAAATACCAATCACGCTGGTTGCAAATAGGATTGCACCAAGTACTAAATAGTGAGCTAGGGTGATATTCATTTCTTCTCCCCTCTAGTATCTTGCTTTGCAGCCATATCCGAGTCCATTTTAACAACACGCATCCGGTCAGCGGCAACCACATTCACTTGCTCATGGATGTTTTGCGATTTGGAATCTTTGCGATTACGCAAGGTCAGAGCAACAGCAGCAATAATGGCAACCAATAAAATCACGCCAGCCACTTCAAAGGCATAAACATAATCAACGAAAATTAATCTACCTAAAGCCAAAGTATTGTTAGCGGCAACCTCTTCTGGCATTGGCTGCACAGGCGCATTGGTGCCGATAAAGCTGCGTATGATCACAATTGATAACTCCAGGACAATCACAGCACCCATCAAGAAAGCCACTGGTAAGAATTTTCTAAAATCGCGGCGTAAATGTTCTAAATCAAGATCCAACATCATGACGACGAAGAGGAACAGAACCATCACAGCGCCAACATAAACCAAGATAAGTGCCAAGCTTAAAAATTCAGCCTTCAGCAGCATCCAAAGGCCAGAAGCGCAGAAAAAAGATAAGACTAGAAACAATGCGGCATGCACAGGGTTACGAGCGGTAATCACCCGAATTGCAGAAATCACCAATAGGCCTGCAAATCCGTAAAAAAAGATAGCAAATAAAGTGGCTGGATCAAATGTCATAGTGATGTGTGCTCTATCCGATTAGCGGTAAGGTGCATCGATTGCACGATTGGCTGCAATATCAGTTTCGTACTGATCACCTACAGCTAAAAGCATATCTTTTGTGAAGTAAAGGTCACCACGCTTATCGCCAAAGTATTCAAAAATATTGGTTTCTACAATTGCATCAACAGGACAAGCCTCTTCACAGAAACCGCAGAAAATACATTTAGTTAAATCGATGTCATAGCGGGTTGTGCGGCGAGTTCCGTCATCGCGCTGAGCTGTTTCAATGGTAATTGCATAAGCAGGACATACGGCTTCACACAATTTACAGCCAATGCAACGCTCTTCACCATTTTCATAGCGACGTAAGGCATGCAACCCGCGAAAACGTGGTGAAAGCGGAGTCTTCTCTTCTGGGTATTGAATAGTGATTTTTGGCTTAAAGAGATAGCGACCAGTAATAGACATACCAGTCAAGATATCTTTGAGCATCAAGCTATCGAGGAATTGGGAAATTTTCTTAAACATGATTGATCAACTTATTTCCAAATATTCCATGGAGAAACAACCCATGCGCCAACGACAACCACCCAAAATACTGAGATGGGGATAAAAATCTTCCAGCCCAAGCGCATGATTTGATCGTAGCGATAGCGCGGTAAAGTCGCGCGCAACCAAATAACGCAAGACAAGAGGAAGAAGGTTTTGCCAAATAACCAAAAGAAACCAGGAATATCACGCAAGATAGGCAAATCCAGAATCGGCAACCAACCGCCTAAAAACATAATTGAAGCTACTGCTGCAATCAAGATCATATTGGCATATTCAGCCAGGAAGAACATCGCAAAGGACATTCCTGAATACTCAACCATATGCCCGGCAACAATTTCAGACTCCCCTTCAACCACATCAAATGGGTGTCGGTTGGTTTCTGCAACACCAGAAATGAAGTAAATCAAGAACATTGGCAGCAATGGCAACCAGTTCCAGGATAGGAAATTCAATCCCATCCTTGCAAATAGGCCCTGCTCTTGGGACGCAACAATCGCACTCAGATTTAAAGAGCCAGAAGTCAGCAATACAGTGACCAAAGCAAATCCCATCGCAATCTCATAAGAGATCATCTGCGCTGATGCACGCATTGCGCCTAAGAATGGATATTTTGAATTAGAGGACCAACCAGCAAGAATGACGCCGTACACACCAATTGATGAAATCGCCATAATGTAAAGCAGGCCAGCATTCACATCTGCAAGAACCATTTTGGCTTGGAAAGGAACCACTGCCCATGCTGCAAACGCAGGCATGATCACCATAATTGGTGCAATAAAGTACAGAACCTTTGAAGCCTGAGCAGGAGCAATAATCTCCTTCATCAGGAGTTTCAATGCATCGGCAATCGGCTGCAACAAACCTAATGGACCAACACGATTTGGTCCAAGACGAATATGCATCCAGCCAATTAACTTTCTCTCCCAGAGGGTTAAATAGGCTACACAAGCAAACATGGGTAATACGATGATCACAATGCGTACTAATGCCCAAACCAGAGGCCATAGAGAACCAAAGAAAGCTTCTCCCTGAGTGGTGATGAGGTTCAAGAAATTATCCATCTCTTACCTTATATCTTGCTAACAGTAATAGGACCAAACATCGATCCCAATTTCGCGCTAGCCATGGTGCCAGCAGATATTCTGACGGCACCAGGTGCTAGATTCGCCTCTAATGTTGCTGGCATATCCACAGAATGATTACCTTGAGTGACGCGTACTGCATCACCCTCGTTCAAACCCAGTTCTACAAATAACTTTTGACTTAAACCGGCCTGATTGCCACGTTTTGCATCGCGCGTTAATTGCAATGCAGTTGAACGACGCACAATTGAGTCGCCAGCATAAATATTCACGTCAGCTAAGCGCTCAAGACAATTAGATGGTGCAAGGTTGCCATTCACAATAGAGTTACTTGTGGCTTTATTGTTTAAAAGAGTGCAATAGTTTTCTCTGAGAGCCTCACCTAAAACCTCTTCAGGCAAGTTGAATAAGAAACCATCCAGATTTAAGAGGCTACCAAGTGCACGCAAGACTTTCCATGCTGGACGGGAGTCGCCCAAAGGCTTCACTGAAGGCTGTACCGTTTGCGCTCTACCTTCAGCATTCACAAAGGTTGAAACTGTTTCAGTAAATGGTGTGATCGGCAAAATGACATCCGCCACCTCCAGCAAATCAGAATTCTTGTAAGCACTCAGTGCAATCACTGTATTGGCTTTAGCTAGGGCTGCTCGCGCCTTGGCGGGATCAGGTAAATCAGCATCAGGCTCGATGTTCATCAAGAAGACAGCACGGCGATCACCAGACAGAACGCTTTCGACCCCGGCACCATTTGCATTGACTAATGCAGCGCCGACAGCATTACCACCCACAGGTAAGAAACCGAGAGTAGCACCAGTTTGTTCAGCAATAAATTGCGCCATGACATGCAAATCGGAGGAATGTTGATGTGCAATTGCGGCTGATCCTAGGAGCACGGCTTTGCTTGAGCCAGAAATTAAGCCATCGGCAATCTTCTGTGCTGCTGGGGAAACCGGTAAATTAGCGGTACCTCCAGGAGCGGAAACCGATTTTGCATTTGCTACGGCTAGAGCGATTTCACTCAAGGCATTTAGCCAAATACTTGGTTCAGTAGAAATACCGCCGCTTGGAATGAGCCAATCATCGCCACCAGCATCAATACGCATCACTTGTAAGCTACGCTTAGCAGCAGTCCGAATACGCGCTGCAATAACAGGTTGGTCCTTACGCAAGAAGCTGCCGATGATGAGAACGCGATCTAGTTCGCTTAACTTGGTAATTGGCATACCTAGCCAAGGCGCACTTGCGGCAGCCTTGACGTCTATTTGCCGTAAACGTGTTTCAACTTGATGGGAACCCAAACCGCGAACTAATTTTTGCAAGAGGTGTAGCTCTTCTATGCTGGATATTGGATGAGCTAAAGCGCCAATTGACTCCACACCATTTTCAGCAGCAATTGTTTTCAATGAATGGGCTACGTAATCCAATGCGGATTGCCAGTCTGTTTCTAGCCACTGACCACCCTGCTTCACCATTGGTGTAGTAACGCGGTCGGCGCTATTCAAACCTTCATATGAAAAGCGATCACGGTCGCTAATCCAGCATTCATTAATCGCTTCGTTCTCCAAAGCAACAACACGCATTACTTTATTAGCCTTGGTTTGCACGGTGGTGTTAGCACCCAAGCTATCGTGTGGACTGACAGAACGCTTACGACCTAATTCCCAGGTACGGGCCTCGTAACGGAATGGCTTACTCGTTAATGCGCCCACAGGACAAATATCAATCATGTTCCCAGATAGCTCTGAATCCACTGTTTGTCCAACAAAAGTAGTAATTTCTGAATGCTCGCCACGATTGATCATGCCTAGCTCCATCACGCCAGCAACTTCTTGGCCAAAACGGACGCAGCGGGTGCAATGAATGCAGCGGGTCATCTCTTGCATAGAGATTAATGGGCCGACATTCTTGTGGAATACAACACGCTTCTCTTCGTTGTAGCGTGAGTTTGACTTACCGTAACCAACAGCCAAGTCTTGCAATTGACACTCACCACCCTGGTCACAAATTGGGCAATCCAATGGGTGATTAATGAGCAAAAATTCCATCACTGAGCGTTGTGCCTCTACTGCTTTAGCAGAATGGGTAAACACCTTCATACCCTGAGTAACAGGAGTAGCGCAAGCAGGCAATGGCTTTGGAGCCTTCTCAACTTCCACCAAGCACATACGGCAGTTAGCAGCGATAGATAATTTCTTGTGATAGCAGAAATGAGGAACGTAGGTGCCGAGCTTATTCGCAGCGTGCATCACCATCGAACCTTGCGGAACTTCTACCGTCTTACCATCTAATTCGATTTCTACCATGCTCACTTTAAGATGCCCCGTGCTCAATAACTTATAAAGGTTGCGCAGAATCTAAGCAGCGCTTATGTTCTACGTGATATGCAAATTCATCCATGTAATGCTTCAACATCCCGCGTACTGGCATTGCAGCAGCATCACCCAAGGCACAAATCGTACGTCCTTGAATATTTGCCGCTACGTCATTGAGTAAATCTAAATCCTCAGGACGTCCTTGACCATGTTCAATGCGATGCACAATACGATATAACCAGCCGGTACCTTCACGGCATGGGGTGCACTGACCACATGACTCTTCGTGATAGAAGTAAGACAAACGCTCTAATGCACGAACCATGCAACGCGTTTCATTCATCACGATCACAGCCCCAGATCCCAACATAGAGCCTGCCTTGGCAATGCTATCGTAATCCATGGTCAGATCCATCATCTGCGCACCAGGAACTACTGGCGCAGATGAACCACCGGGAATAACCGCCTTCAAGGACTTGCCATCACGCATACCGCCGGCGAGTTTTAATAACTCAGCAAATGGCGTGCCCAATGGGATCTCATAATTACCAGGATGAACTACATCACCAGAAACAGAGAAAATCTTGGTTCCGCCGTTGTTCGGCTTACCGAGCTCTAAATAAGCTTGACCACCGATAGCCAAGATGAAGGGCACAGCAGCGAATGTTTCGGTGTTATTGATGGTTGTCGGTTTGCCATACAAACCAAAACTAGCTGGAAATGGGGGCTTAAAGCGCGGTTGGCCTTTTTTGCCCTCTAAAGATTCCAACAATGCAGTTTCTTCACCGCAAATATATGCGCCCCAACCTGGCGAAGCATGCAATTGGAAGGAGAAATCACTCCCCAGAATCTTGTCACCCAGGTAACCAGCAGCACGCGCTTCTTCTAAAGCCTCTTCAAAGCGTGAATACACTTCCCATATTTCGCCATGGATATAGTTATATCCAGTGGTGATGCCCATGGTGTATGCGCCAATAATCATGCCTTCAATCAGCGCATGTGGGTTGTAACGCATGATGTCGCGGTCTTTGAAAGTACCGGGCTCACCTTCATCACTATTACAAACTAAATATTTTTGTCCCGGGAACTGACGCGGCATAAAGCTCCACTTCAATCCTGTTGGGAAGCCTGCACCACCTCGCCCACGAAGCGATGAAGCCTTTAATTCAGCGATGATGGCATCAGGTGCTACTTTGTCATCAATTAAACGACGGAGCTGTTGATAGCCACCGCGACTTTCATAATCTTTTAAACGCCAGTTATTGCCATTTAATCCAGCGAGGATCAAAGGTTTAATGTGGCGATCGTGCAAGCTGGTCATGCCACTTTCCCTTCTGCACGGAGCTCACTTAAGAGTGAATCAATTTTTTCTTTGCTCATAAAGCTACACATACGCTTGTCATTCACAAGCATCACTGGTGAATCACCACAAGCGCCCATGCACTCACCCTCTTTCAGAGTAAAGGTGCCGCACGGGGTTGTTTCATTAAAGCCAATACCCAGAGTTTCTTTTAAGTAGTTTGCTGCGGTCTCACCATGCGTCAATTGGCAAGGCAAGTTAGTACAAATCACTAACTTATACTTACCAATCTGTTTGGTGTTGTACATATTGTAGAAAGTAGCCACTTCTTCTACTGCAATGGTTGGCATTTCTAGAATTTGAGCAACAGTTGCAATCACTTCGGGCGATACCCAACCTACTTCGGACTGAGCGGCAATTAAAGAAGCCATCACGGCAGATTGCTTTTGCTCAGCAGGATATTTTGCAACGTTGCGGGCAATATCTGCCAGCGTTTTATCGGATAGTTGAAGAGTTGTTGTCATTAAATAATCCTTGGCGCGCCTAATTAGCGGTCAATCTCCCCGAACACGATATCTTGCGTGCCAATAATAGTCACTGCGTCAGCTAACATATGACCACGTGACATTTCATCCATTGCTGAAAGATGCACAAATCCTGGTGCACGAATCTTCATGCGATATGGCTTATTAGCGCCATCAGAAATTAAGTAAATACCAAACTCACCCTTTGGATGCTCAACAGCAGAATAAGCCTCACCATCGGGAACGTGAATACCTTCGGTAAAGAGTTTGAAGTGGTGAATCAATTCTTCCATATTGGTTTTCATGTCCACACGCTTGGGCGGAGAAACCTTGTGGTTATCACTCATTACAGGACCCGGATTCGCTTTTAGCCAAGCCACGCATTGCTGAATAATTCGATTGGATTGACGCATTTCTTCCATGCGGACCAAATAGCGATCATAGGAATCGCCATTCACGCCAACCGGAATATCAAAGTCAAGGCGGTCATAGACTTCGTACGGCTGCTTCCTGCGCAAATCCCACTCGATTCCAGAGCCGCGCAACATTGGTCCAGTAAAACCTAGTTGCAATGCACGCTCAGGAGTCACGATACCGATATTTACTAGACGCTGTTTCCAAATACGGTTATCAGTTAATAAATTGCAATATTCATCTACGTTCGCATCAAAGCCATTTGCAAACTGCTCAATGAAGTCCAGCAAAGAACCACTGCGATTTTCATTCAAGCGCTTAACAGCCGATGTACTGCGAATCTTGGACTTACTAAATTGAGCCATTTGATCTGGCAAGTCACGATAAACGCCGCCCGGACGATAGTAGGCAGCATGCATACGAGCGCCTGAAACGGCTTCGTACATATCAAAAATATCTTCACGGTCGCGGAATGCATACAAGAACACTGCCATTGCACCAACATCCAGACCATGACAGCCAATCCAGAGTAAGTGGTTAAGCAAGCGAGTCAACTCGTCATACATCACACGAATATATTGAGCACGAAGTGGAACTTCCACTTGCAACAGCTTCTCAATGGCCATCACATAAGCATGCTCATTGGACATCATTGAGACGTAATCCAAGCGATCCATATAGGGAACGTTTTGAATCCAAGTTCGAGTCTCGGCTAACTTTTCTGTAGCGCGATGCAATAAACCAATATGCGGATCAGCACGCTGAATCACTTCACCATCAAGTTCAAGCACTAGGCGTAACACGCCGTGTGCCGCAGGATGCTGAGGGCCAAAATTGAGGGTGTAGTTCTTAATTTTTGTCATGACTTAAACCGGACCTCCGTACTGCTCTTCGCGCACAATACGTGGGGTAATCTCACGAGCCTCAATCGTCACCGGCTGATACACAACGCGCTTTAACTCTGGGTCATAACGCATTTCTACATTGCCACTGATAGGAAAATCTTTTCTAAATGGATGTCCAATGAAGCCATAGTCGGTCAAAATGCGACGTAAGTCATCGTGACCTTCAAATAAGATGCCGTAGAGATCAAATGCTTCGCGCTCAAACCAGTTAGCCGAGTTCCATACTGGGGTAATTGAAGCTACCAAAGGATAGCCGTCATCAGATGCAAAAACACGTAGACGCAAACGCCAATTGTGTTGCAATGACAACAAGTGACTCACAACAGCAAAACGCTGACCGCTCCAGGCACTATCACGAAAGTCTTGGTAATCAACGCCACACAAATCAATCAATTGCTCAAATGCGAGCGATGGGTCATCACGCAATAGCATGGCAGATTCAAAATAAGTATCTGCATTCACAACCACCGTTACTTCACCTAAGGCAATTTGAACAGATTGAATACGCTTACCAAGAACCTTCTCGAGGTTAGCTGCTAATTGGACTAAACGATCTGACATAGCTTATGCCTTCCGCGCGATCGTGCTGGTACGCGCAATCTTGGATTGCAACTGAATAATTCCATAAATCAAGGCTTCTGCGGTTGGAGGACAGCCAGGAACATAAATATCAACTGGCACGATACGGTCACAACCGCGCACTACTGAATAGGAGTTATGGTAATAACCACCACCATTGGCACAAGAACCCATCGAGATAACCCAACGTGGCTCTGGCATTTGGTCGTAAACCTTACGAAGTGCTGGCGCCATCTTGTTACACAAGGTGCCGGCAACAATCATTAAGTCAGATTGGCGCGGAGATGGACGAAACACAACGCCAAAACGGTCTAAGTCGTATCGGGATGCGCCTGCATGCATCATCTCGACCGCACAGCAAGCCAGACCAAAGGTCATCGGCCATAAAGATCCATTGCGCGTCCAGTTAATCAACTGATCCGCAGTAGTGGTAACAAATCCTTCTTTGAGAACGCCTTCTAATGCCATATCTATCACTCCCAGTCGAGAGCGCCCTTTTTCCAGATATACACAAATCCCACAATGAATTCCAAAAGGAAGATCACCATAGAGGCGTAGCCAAACCAGCCAATATCACGTAGAGCAACACCCCATGGAAATAGGAATGCAGTTTCTAGGTCAAACAGAATAAAAAGAATGGCAATCAGGTAGTAACGCACGTCGAACTTCATACGCGCATCTTCGAAAGCTTCAAAACCACACTCATATGGAGAAAGTTTTTCAGCATCAGGCTTCGAAGGAGCCAGAATTTTTCCGAGGAACATGGGGACTAATCCCACCCCAATACCTACGAGGATAAAAAGCAGAACAGGAAAGTAATTAGCAAGATTCAAAATGGTCCTGAGTCGTTCGTCTGGTGATTCTTACAGCTATGAATTGTCAATTATTCCACTACAAATACTCTTGATATAAAGCAAAAACCCTACAAATTCTACATATTGGTGCCGACGGCGAGACTCGAACTCGCACAGCCTAAGCCACTACCCCCTCAAGATAGCGTGTCTACCAATTTCACCACGTCGGCATCTTGCAAAACTCATCAATTCTACTGCATTGCACCACTAAACAACCCCAAATTTGAGGCAGGTAAATCTGTAAAAACCTACTTTTTTACTTAGGAACAGCAGGTTTAGTAGGGTCTTGGACTGGGGCTGCAGGAACAGCTGGCGCTACCGTAGGTGCGACCGTTCCAGAGAGAACCCCAGGATTTACTTCCCTCTGATTACCAAGCCAAGTAATGCCTAGGGTGCATATAAAGAAAACTGCGGCAAAAATAGCGGTTGCGTGAGACAAGAAGTTAGCAGAACCACTGGCACCAAATAAGCTACCTGAAGCACCAGAGCCAAAAGCAGCGCCCATATCAGCACCCTTACCTTGCTGCAAAAGGACTAGCAGAATCACAGCCAATGCTGAAATCACCTGCAATACGATCAATAAAGTCTTAAGCCATTCCACAATTTATCTCCAAATAAAAAATCTATGCCTTACAAATAGCCAAAAAGTCTTGAGGATCTAAAGAAGCACCCCCAACTAATCCACCATCAATATCAGGCATTGCAAATAACTCGACGGCGTTGTCAGGTTTGACACTGCCGCCATACAAAATTCCAACGTGGGAAGCAACATCCTCATCAAATTCAGCCAATTGCAGACGTATAGCACGATGCATATCCTGGGCAACTTGAGCGCTAGCAACCTTGCCGGTACCAATTGCCCATACTGGCTCATAAGCAATTAGGCAATCAGCCAAACGATCTTGCAAGACCGTTAATTGCTTTGCCACTTGACCACGCACTACCTCAACGGCCCTACCAGAATTTCGTTCATCAGCAGTTTCACCAACACATATTACGGGCGTCATCCCGCTGTCTAAGACTTGCAATGCTTTGGCCGCCACTAGTTCATCAACCTCTTGATGAAACTGACGGCGTTCCGAGTGGCCAAGGATAACGTAACTGCAACCCATTTCTTTGAGCATGGAAGCAGCAACCTCTCCAGTGTAAGCGCCAGAAACATCAGCTGATGCATCTTGCGCACCAAGACTCAAAAAGGCCAAAGAATGCTCCTTAATCAATGAGGCGCATTGAATTAAATATGGAAACGGTGGGCACACTGCAAACTGACGACCAGAAGGCATACCACTTTCCATCCCGCGGGCAACAGTTTTGATCCAATCTTCATTGCTAGCAAGATTGCCATTCATTTTCCAGTTGCCAATGACGATGAGTGGGCGCATGTTCAGGAGAAGCTTCTAGACTGTTAAAACTATTTTGCCAACATGCTCAGAGGATTCCATCAAGCGATGGGCATCTGCGGCCTGATCCAGTGTGAATGTTTTGTAAATTACTGGCTTTAATTTGCCGGCATTGAGCAACGGCCAAATACGATCATGCAGCTGCTGAGTAATCTGCTTTTTGAATGAGACTGGGCGTGGACGCAATGTTGAACCAGTAATGGTCAAGCGTCGACGCAAAATTTGTCCAGTATTTACTTCGGCTTTAGACCCACCCATGATGGCAATGATCACAATCCGGCCATCATCGGCCAAGCAGTCAATTTCTTTTTGGACATAAGTGCCGGTAACCATGTCGAGCACAACGTTAACGCCCTTACCACCAGTTGCCTTTTTAATCTCTTCAACAAAGTCTTGAGTTTTGTAATTAATAGCCAGATCAGCGCCTAACTTAAGGCAAGCGGCGCACTTCTCATCGGTTCCGGCAGTCACAAATACTTTGTGACCCAAAGCTTTGGCAATCAATATAGCGGTGACGCCAATACCGCTAGAGCCACCCTGAACCAGCAGTGTTTCGCCTTCAGATAGTTCACCACGCATGAAGACATTGCTCCATACGGTGTAGAACGTTTCAGGCAAGGAAGCGGCTTCTTGATCGGTAAAACCTGTTGGGTATGGCAAGCATTGAGCAATCGGTGCCGTGCAGAGCTCAGCATAACCACCACCTTGCACTAAAGCACAAACCTTGTCGCCAAGCTTGAGACCAAACAGATTGTCGGCATGCGATAAATCGCCACCAACAACTTCTCCAGCAACTTCAAGACCAGGAATATCGGATGCCCCTGCAGGCACTGGATAATGACCCTTGCGCTGCAATACGTCTGGGCGATTAATACCAGCAGCAATCACCTTAATCAAAATCTCGCCGGAACCAGAAGTAGGCACCACTGGATCCGGACGAGTGGCAGCCACCAACATTTCTGGTGCGCCAAATTCTTTGATTTCCATTACACGCATAAGAGCTTCTCGCAGTAGTAGACGTGTATGACTTAAGCTGTTTCGTCAGTTGGAGCAACTTCAGCCGCAGCATCAGAAGCGCCAGCCAAAGGAGCAATCGTGCCACCTTCATCAGCCATTGCAGCTTTGAGAGAGAGGCGTAAACGACCACGCTCATCAGCAGCAAGCAACTTCACGCGAACCACTTGGCCTTCTTGCAAATAGTCTTTTACTTCCTTAACGCGCTCGTTAGAGATTTCAGAAATATGCAAGAGTCCATCTTTACCTGGAAGAATATTTACCAAAGCGCCAAACTCGAGCAACTTCACCACTGGGCCTTCATAGATCTTGCCTACTTCGGCTTCTGCAGTAATGCCTTCGATACGTGCTTTTGCTTCTGCCATGCCTTCGGCACTAGTAGATGCAATGGTTACGGTGCCGTCATCTTTAATATCAATGCTGCATCCCGTTTCCTTGGTCAGAGCTTGAATAGTTGCACCGCCCTTACCAATAACTTCACGAATCTTATCTGGATGAATCTTGAATGACACCATGCGTGGAGCATGAGCAGACAATTCTGTACGAACTGAGCCCATTGCTTCTTGCATCTTGCTCAAGATATGCAAACGACCTTCTTTAGCTTGCGCCAAAGCCACTTGCATGATTTCTTTCGTAATACCTTGAACTTTAATGTCCATCTGAAGCGCAGTAATGCCGTTTGCAGTACCTGCTACTTTAAAGTCCATATCACCCAAGTGATCTTCATCACCCAAGATATCGGTTAACACAGCAAAACGATTACCATCCAGAATCAAGCCCATTGCCACACCGGCAACGTGAGCTTTTACTGGAACACCAGCGTCCATCATTGCTAAACAGCCACCGCAAACAGAAGCCATAGATGAGGATCCATTGGACTCAGTAATTTCTGAAACAACACGGATGCTGTATGCAAAATCTTCTGGGCTTGGCAATACTGGGATCAATGCGCGCTTAGCCAAACGACCGTGACCAATTTCACGCCGCTTAGGGCTACCTACACGGCCTGTTTCGCCAGTAGCAAACGGAGGCATGTTGTAGTGGAACATGAAACGATCGCGGTATTCACCTTCAAGAGCATCAATAATTTGCTCGTCGCGGGCAGTACCTAAAGTAGCAACTACCAAGGCTTGTGTTTCACCACGGGTAAACAATGCGGAACCGTGTGTACGCGGCAATACGCTATTACGAATTTCAATTGGACGAACAGTGCGAGTATCGCGACCGTCAATCCGTGGCTCGCCATTCAAAATCTGGCTACGAACAATCTTCGCTTCGATTTCAAACATGATGTCGCTGACAGCAACTGCATCAACGTCACCTTCTTCAGATAACTTAGCCATGACTTCTTTAGAAATCTCTTTAAGCTTGTCTGAGCGTGCGCCCTTTTGACGAATCTGATATGCCTCACGCAATGGCGCTTCAGCCAAGGCGGTTACCTTAGCAATAAATGGCTCATCTTTAGGAGCGGCAACCCAATCCCATTCTGGTTTACCAGCTTCACGCACTAATTCATTAATCGCATTGATCGCAGTTTGCATTTGGTCGTGGCCATAGACAACAGCGCCCAACATCACTTCTTCAGAAAGTTGATTTGCTTCGGACTCAACCATCAACACAGCAGCTTGTGTGCCAGCAACGATTAAATCGAGCTCGCTAGTAGCTTGTTCTGTACGGGTTGGATTCAAGAGGTATTGACCATTTGCGTAACCAACGCGGGCTGCGCCAACTGGGCCAGCAAAAGGAATGCCTGATACAGCTAAGGCTGCTGAAGCTGCGATCAAAGCAGGAATATCGGCAGGCACATCCGGGTTGATAGACAACACATGCACCACAACCTGAACTTCATTTAAGAATCCTTCTGGAAACAAAGGACGTAATGGGCGATCGATCAAACGGGAGATCAATGTCTCACCTTCAGAAGGACGGCCTTCACGACGGAAGAAGCCGCCAGGGATCTTGCCTGCAGCGTAAGTCTTCTCTAAATAGTCAACTGTCAATGGGAAAAAGGATTGGCCTGGCTTTGCAGACTTAGAGGCAACTACAGTACCCATTACAACGGTGTCATCAACGTTCACAATGACAGCACCACCAGATTGGCGAGCAATCTCGCCTGTTTCCATCGTTACTTGATGGTTGCCCCATTGAAAACTCTTTACTGCTTTATTAAACATAGTCATTCTGATCTTCTCCAAATTGTTCACGCAAAACTCACATGAGCATTGCGCTTGTCGTGGGATAAAGCAGTGTCACGACAACACTGGAGCGATTTAAGGTCACAAGGGATGCCATTCCAGGGAGGCTCTGATCCATTCAGAAACTCATTGGAATGACACGATCCCCTACACAAGTGAACTTGAAAAGCCCAAAAAACATGCCATCTGCTTAAGACTGATTCTGCGAAGAAACAACCCTAAGAAAGATGGCATTGCATACTAATAAGAATTACTTACGGAGACCTAATTTGTCGATCAATGCGCGATAGCGATCCAAATCTTTACCCTTGAGGTAATCCAAGAGGCGACGGCGACGTGAAACCATCTTCAACAAGCCACGACGGCTGTGATGATCTTTAGCGTTAGCCTTGAAATGGGGGGTTAATTCATTGATGCGGGCTGTTAGCAATGAAACTTGAACTTCAGGGCTACCCGTATCGTTTGCGCTGCGCGCGTTTTCTTTGACGATTTCCGCCGTTTTAATATCAGCAACTGCCATTTTTAATACTCCTTACTTGCGAACACTTGAGCTTTCACCCAATTAGTGTCGTGCGTTGTTAACAAAATTTACAAAATAAAACAAAAAAGCTTTATAAATCAAAGCCCTCGAATTGTAGCAGATTGAGAATCGCCAAGGCTTTGATGGCAGAAAAGCCACCGCAAGGTAGCTTTTCTAGATATTTTCATATAAATCAATAACTTATAGTATTTATGGGGTCATTTGGGCGTTTAATTTGACCTGACTAGGGTCGTGAAGCTTATTTAAAGCAGACAAATAGGCCTTAGCAGAGGCAGCAATAATGTCTGGATCGGTGCCAACGCCATTCACAATCCGACCGCCTTTCGCCAAGCGTACTGTTACCTCGCCCTGGGATTGTGTGCCTGAAGTAATCGCATTAACTGAGTAGAGCAATTGTTCAGCCCCACTCTTGGCGATTTCTTCAATGGCATTCAAACTTGCATCCACCGGTCCATTCCCTTCTGCCTCAGAACTCACTTCTTTTTCACCCATACGGAAAGTCACCCGTGATTTAGGGCGCTCACCCGTTTCAGAGTGTTGACTCAAAGAAATAAAATGGTAATGCTCACCCTCTTCTGCAGCCGCAGAATCAGACATGATGGCGATGATATCTTCATCAAAAATTTCGGATTTTTGATCAGCCAAGGCTTTAAAACGCGCAAATGCTTCATTCAAATCTGCCTCGGCTTCGACAGTAATGCCCAATTCTAATAAGCGCTGTTTAAAAGCATTACGGCCAGACAACTTGCCCAAGACAATCTTATTAGTAGACCAGCCCACATCCTCTGCACGCATGATTTCATAAGTCTCACGATTCTTTAAAATACCATCCTGATGAATGCCCGACGCATGGGCAAAGGCATTTGCACCAACTACTGCTTTATTGGGTTGGACAACAAATCCGGTAATTTGAGAAACCAATTTAGACGCAGGAACAATTTGGGTTGCATCGATATTGCAGACCATGTCAAAGTAATCTTTGCGGGTACGCAAGGACATCACAATTTCTTCTAATGCAGTGTTGCCAGCGCGCTCACCTAAACCATTAATAGTGCACTCAATCTGACGTGCTCCACCAATCTTCACGCCTGCCAATGAATTCGCAACCGCCATACCTAAGTCGTTATGGCAATGCACTGACCAAACGGCCTTATCAGAATTGGGAACCCGGGTACGCAAGGTCTTAATAAACTCGCCATACAACTCAGGCGTTGCATAACCTACGGTATCAGGGATATTAATAGTAGTAGCACCTTCATTGATGACGCCTTCAACCACCCTGCATAAGAAATCCATCTCAGAGCGGTAGCCATCTTCAGCGGAGAATTCAATGTCCTCCGCTAAGTTTCTGGCAAAGCGAATGGAGCGTTTAGCTTGCTCTAGAACCTCTTCTGGAGACATGCGCAATTTGACGGCCATGTGTAAAGGGCTGGTAGCCAAGAATGCATGGATACGCTTTGCTTTAGCGGCCTTCAATGCATCAGCAGCACGTGTAATGTCTTTGTCATTTGCTCTAGCTAATGAACAGACGATAGAGTCTTTTACTGCAGCAGCTACCGCAGAGATCGCCTGAAAGTCACCTTCAGAGCTGGCAGCGAAACCTGCTTCGATCACATCTACCTTAAGGCGTTCTAACTGACGAGCAATGCGAACCTTCTCATCCTTGGTCATAGAAGCACCAGGGGATTGCTCACCGTCACGTAAGGTCGTGTCAAAAATGATTACTTTATCGCTCATTACTACTCTCCGGTTTTGAATGCTTTATTAACAACTACTCAATTTAAATCTTAAAAACAAAAACCCCAGCAATTAGCTGGGGCTGGTATATGGTGGTTAATGAATTATTTTGATCTCATTAACTCAGGCCATACCCGCCCCAAGCTTTAGGCTTAGTGCTAGCAGAAGGAGGCTGTTTAAAGAGAAGTTCATCAACATAGAATTAATATACCCGAAAATTCTAAAATTAGCTAAAACGCTTGCCACTGAGGTGTTCCCAGGCCCAAATGACATAGCCGGAGATGGAATACACCACAAATACACCAAATAAGGTCAATGGCGGATTCGAAGAAATTAAAACAAATGTCAGAATCATTAAGACCATCACGCCAAATGGCACGCGGTAGCGAACATCAAGCGCCTTGCCGCTATAAAAACGCGCATTTGAAACCATAGTCAAACCAGCATAAACCGCGATAAAGAAGGTAACCCAAGGAATTGCGGTGTCGCGCACCGGAATCTTGTTGTCATCAGCCAACCATATAAACCCAGCCATCAATGCACCAGCCGCTGGACTTGGTAAACCCTGGAAGAATTTCTTGTCGACAACACCAGTGTTCACATTAAAACGTGCTAAGCGCAACGCTGCGCCAGCGCAATAAGTAAAGGCAGCCAACCACCCCCACTTACCTAAATCCTTTAAAGCCCACTCGTATGCTACTAAGGCAGGTGCAACGCCAAATGACACCATATCAGCTAATGAATCGTATTGCTCACCAAACGCACTCTGTGTATTTGTCATGCGCGCTACACGGCCATCCATGCCATCCAATACTAAAGAAGCAAAAATGGCAATTGCTGCAACTTCAAACTGATGGTTCATGGCGTTTACGATAGCGAAGAAGCCGCTAAATAAGGCAGCTGTTGTAAACGCATTCGGGAGCAAGTAAATACCTTTACCGCGGGGGCGAGGTTTTTCATGCAACTCTTCTACATCAAAATCAATCCCATCGCCCAAATCTTCGGCCCACTGTTCTTCTGCAGACCCTAAACGTCTCTGCGAAAGGCGACTGCGATCAATACGGCCACGGCGGCGAAATGTTGTCAATGAGTGTCCTGGTGATAAGTTCTAATCAGTCCAAGCCTGGCAAGCGGGCTAAGGCAGTGTTTGTTGCAAATACTTTATCACCAACACTGACCATTGGCACAGCAGTCAGCGGCAAATAAACATCAACCCTTGAACCAAAACGAATAAAGCCATAGCGTTCGCCCGCTTTAAGGCGATCACCAACATGGATGTAGCAAAGAATACGACGCGCAATAAGGCCTGCGACTTGAACCAAGGTCACAGTCTGCCCATTAGCATCAATGACAACGGCGTTACGCTCATTCTCGGTTGATGCCTTATCTAAGTCCGCATTAACAAATTTACCTGGGAAATATTGAATCTCTTTCACCAGGCCATTAATTGCGCTGCGATTGGAGTGGACATTAAATACATTCATGAAAACACTAATTTTGAGCGCTTCACGACCAGCATACGGATCATTGGCTTTCTCGACCACCACAATCCGTCCATCAGCTGGCGATAAAACCAAATCACGACCTAAAGCAGGAATGCGCTGTGGATCGCGAAAGAACTGCAGAACAAAGATAAAAATGATCCAAAGTGGCCATGACCATGCAATGCCACCTAGAAAGTGAACCAACAAAGTCAGAGCCCCCACTAGCGCTAAATACGGCCAACCTTCTTTCGCAATAATGGGGTGCGGATACATCATCTTTGTTCTGAGCCTTTTGTTTAACTGCTTTTGTTTGAATGCTTAGTTTTTGGTTTGATCAACTAATTTGTTCTTAGCAATCCAAGGCATCATCGCACGCAACTTAGCGCCAACAATTTCAATTTCGTGCTCTGCGTTCAAGCGACGACGAGAAATCAGGGTTGGGGCACCTGCTTTGTTTTCCAAGATAAAACTCTTTGCGTATTCGCCAGTTTGAATATCTTTTAAACACTGACGCATCGCATTTTTAGTTTCTGCCGTTATAACGCGCGGACCAGTGACATACTCACCGTATTCAGCATTGTTAGAGATGGAGTAATTCATGTTAGCAATACCGCCTTCGTAGATCAAGTCAACGATCAACTTAAGCTCGTGCAAGCATTCAAAATAAGCCATTTCTGGAGCGTATCCAGCTTCAACCAATACTTCAAAGCCAGTTTTGATAAGGTCAACTGCACCACCACAAAGAACAGCCTGTTCACCAAACAAGTCAGTTTCAGTTTCTTCGCGGAAGTTGGTTTCAATAATGCCGGCACGGCCGCCGCCATTGGCTGTTGCATAAGAGAGGGCAACATCACGTGCAGAGCCAGATTTATCTTGGTACACAGCGATCAAATGCGGAACGCCGCCGCCTTGTGAGTAAGTACCACGCACAGTATGGCCAGGTGCTTTAGGAGCAATCATGATCACATCTAAATCAGCGCGTGGCTGAACTTGACCGTAGTGAACGTTAAAGCCGTGTGCAAAAGCAAGGGCTGCACCCTGTTTGATATTGCCATGTACTTCTTTGTTATACACATCAGCAATTTGCTCGTCTGGCAACAACATCATGACAACATCAGCATCTTTAACGGCTTCAGCTACCTCTTTTACTGTTAAACCGGCATTAGCAGCCTTGCTCCAAGAAGCGCCGTCTTTGCGCAAACCGACGGTCACATTAACGCCAGAGTCTTTAAGATTCAATGAGTGTGCGTGGCCCTGTGAGCCATATCCAATGATGGTGACTTTCTTGCCCTTAATCAGGGACAAATCAGCGTCTTTATCGTAAAAAACTTTCATGCTCTTTCCTTGTGTTGAAAATGTATTTTGTTGCTTAATGAATCAGTTAAAAAAATTAAACCTTGAGGATGCGTTCGCCGCGCCCAATACCAGATCCGCCTGAACGAACAGTCTCCAAAATCGATGCACGATCAATCGAATCAATAAATGCATCCAACTTAGCACTATCACCAGTTAATTCAATGGTGTAGCTCTTATCCGTCACATCAATAATGCGGCCTCGAAAAATATCAGTCGTACGTTTTAGCTCTTCACGCTCTTTACCAACGGCACGAACCTTAATCATCATGAGCTCACGCTCAATATGAGGACCTTCGCTGAGATCAAACACCTTCACTACCTCAACAAGGCGATTCAAATGCTTAGTGATTTGCTCAATCACATCATCTGAGCCAATGGTAACAATCGTCATACGTGACAAAGAAGAGTCTTCGGTAGGCGCAACACTTAAGGTTTCAATGTTGTAACCGCGAGCTGAAAACAGGCCCACTACGCGCGATAGTGCGCCAGGTTCGTTCTCAATCAATACAGAAATAATGTGTCGCATTAGAGATCCTCGCTACCCAAAAGCATTTCTGTAATTCCTTTGCCCGCTTGAACCATAGGCCAAACGTTTTCTTCTGGATCAGTTTGGAAATCCATAAACACAGTGCGATCCTTCAAGCGAATGGCTTCCTTGAGTGCGCCCTCAACATCAGACTTCTTCTCAATGCGCATACCAACATGACCATAGGCTTCAGCCAACTTCACAAAGTCAGGCAATGAATCCATATAAGAGCTGGAATAACGTTTGTTATAGGTGAGCTCCTGCCATTGACGAACCATACCTAGGTAACGGTTATTCAACGAAACAATCTTCACTGGAGTGTTGTATTGCTTACAGGTAGAAAGTTCCTGAATACACATCTGAATAGAGCCTTCACCAGTAATGGCGAAAACATCTTGGTCTGGAAATGCTTTTTTAATACCCATAGCATATGGCAAACCAACGCCCATGGTACCAAGACCACCCGAGTTAATCCAACGACGTGGCTTATTAAATTTATAGAACTGAGCGGCCCACATCTGATGCTGACCAACGTCAGAGGTGATAAATGCATCACCGCCTGTCAGTTCCCATAACTTCTGAACAACATACTGTGGTTTCACAATTTGAGACGCTTGATCGTATTTCAAGCAATCCTTTTTTCGCCACTCATTAATCTGCTCCCACCATGCGGCAACTTTTTCACCGTTCTTGCGTGGACCAGCAGCTTTAAGTTGCGCGGTCATCTCAACCAATACCTCTTTGAGATTACCAACAATCGGAACATCAACCTTCACGCGCTTAGAAATGACGGAAGGATCAATATCAATGTGAATGATTTTGCGCGGATGACTTGCAAAATGTTGCGTATTCCCGATTACGCGGTCGTCAAAACGCGCACCAATGGCAATCAATACATCGCTGTGTTGCATTGCCATATTGGCTTCGTATGTGCCATGCATACCAAGCATGCCCAAAAACTGTGGGCTTGTGCCCGGGAAGCCGCCAAGACCCATCAAGGTATTGGTGACTGGATAACCTAATAGGTCAGCAAACTCTTTGAGCTCTGGTGCTGCATCGGCCAGAATGATGCCGCCGCCGGTATAAATATATGGTCGCTCTGCTTCTTGCAGCAAAGCTACCGCTTTACGAATCTGACCACTGTGACCTTTTACTACTGGATTGTATGAGCGCATCTCCAGAGTTTCGGGATAAGCGAATGGGCCTTTTGCTGCTGACACATCCTTAGGGATGTCGATCAACACAGGGCCTGGACGACCTGTCTGCGCAATATGAAAAGCCTTCTTCAAAACTAATGGCAAATCTTTAACGTCCTTTACCAAAAAGTTATGCTTCACAATTGGGCGAGTAATACCAACAGTGTCAGCCTCTTGGAATGCATCCTCACCAATTGCATAAGTTGGAACGTTACCGCTGATGATCACCATCGGGATCGAGTCGGTATAAGCCGTAGCAATTCCGGTAACCGCGTTGGTTACGCCAGGACCAGAGGTGACTAATGCAACGCCAACCTTACCGGTTGCACGCGCATAACCATCGGCCGCATGAATTGCTGCTTGCTCATGGCGAACGAGGATATGTTCAAACTTATCTTGCTTAAAAATTTCATCGTAGATAAAAAGAACAGAACCGCCTGGGTAACCCCAAACAAATTCAACCCCTTCTTTGTGCAAAGCTTGCACAAGCATCTCTGCACCAATTATTTCTGGAGGTGCCGCTACGGCATTTGGATTTACTGTGTCTTTGTTAGCTTTAGTAGCTAAAAATTCGGCGCTGCTTGTATTCATTTTCTTTCGTCCTTTGCAATTTTCGGCAAAAAATTGTTTGGTCTGTTCTATCTCCTGCTTGTGGCCTGAGTTCGAACGGCGCTGCTACCGGAAAAACCACTTCTTGAATGAGAATCTAGGTAGTAAGCCTTATATTCTATAGCAATCCCCTAAAATATCCCAATTCTTACCGATTCAGGTCTAATCCATTGCATGGCATCAGCCCAAGAACTATCTGACTTTTTGAGTAGTGTCGAGCATCGCGCTTTCAAGCAAGCGGTGTATGCCGTGCGTGATGATGATGCAGCGATGGATATTGTTCAGGACGCAATGATTAAGTTGGCAGAAAAATATGGCGATCGTCCAGCTGCAGAGCTTCCCTTAGTTTTCACCAGAATCTTGCAAAACCGAATCCATGACTGGTTTCGTCGACAAAAGGTTAGAAACACCTGGGTGACCCTCTTCTCCAATATGGGCAAGAAAAGCGATGAAAGTGATGATTTTGACCCCCTGGAGTCTCTTGCTGCGCCTGATGACAGCGAAATTCACCAAGACGGGGCCCAAAAGCTTGAACAAAGTCAGCTTTTACAGGCTTTGGAGTCAGAAATTGCTAAATTACCTGTACGTCAACGAGAAGCCTTCCTGATGCGTTATTGGGATGAGCTAAGCATTACTGAGACCGCTAAAGCAATGAGTTGTAGCGAAGGAAGTGTCAAAACCCATTGTTCTAGAGCCACTCAGACTCTAGCTAAAGCATTGAAATTAAAAGGAATTACGCTGTGAAATACCTAAATGACCCGCTAACCGAGACCCAAGCAGACCAATTTGGTCGTGCTAGCGCTGCCTTACTTAGTCAGGGAGCCCAGAATCTGCCTACCGGCATTCAAGGTCGCCTCCATGCGGCCCGTATGAAAGCGCTTTCTGTTAGAAAAGCAGAAAAAATACTTGTTCAAAAACCAGTATTTGCAGGCACAGCGGGTAGCTGGAGTTCTGGATCTAATGGGATTTGGGACACAGTGGGTTGGGTAGCACCTTTAGCAGTCCTAGTATTTGGGCTCATTGGCATTGCTCAATGGCAGGATGAATCGCGCATTAACGACATTGCAGAGGTAGATGCGGCGCTATTGTCCGATGATGTGCCACCAGATGCTTATGCAGATAGCGGCTTTTTGGCCTTTCTTAAAAATGGCCCCCTATCTGATTCTGGTGACAACGCTTCAGACTCAGTTCAAAGCAAATAACTACACCCTTATAGATGTCACGTATACCGAAGTTATTCATTGCTAGCGTTTCCATAGCGCTGCTAACGTGCACCTCTCTTTTGGTTAGCTCTCAAGCGCAGGCGGAACCGGCAGCTACTGCTGCCCATGGAAAAGCAGCCGCGATTCCAGAAAAAAAACCAGATGGCACTTGGGAAAACTTAAAGCCTGCACAACAACAAATTCTGGCACCACTCGAGAGTGATTGGGACTATATGCTTCCCGATAGTCGTAAAAAATGGACTCAGGTTGCTAACATCTACCCAAAAATGAGTACGCAAGACCAACAGCGTTTGCAATCCCGCATGACCAGCTGGTCAAACTTATCTCAGAAAGAGCGTCGGATTGCACGGGAGAACTACCTTAGTAGCCTAAAGTTCCCTGCCGAGAAAAAAGCTGAGGCCTGGACTGCATATCAAAAGCTCAGTGATGAACAAAAGAAAAAATTGGCTGACACGGAAGCCAAGAAAAAACCTAATGCCATTAATGCGCCTACACTTCAACAGCATGCAATTAACCCAAACACCACACCACCACCTCCAGCGCCAAAACCCAGAAGCATTCCAGCCGAAGGTGTTCCGCCAGCTGCTGAGACAACCGCCCCTACTAACTAGCCGTCTTTACTCTGAAGCAGCACTATGACGCCTGCTGAACTCAGTGCATTACCCTCACCCCAGTTTTGGCGGCGCGTTTCATGCTCTCTATATGAGCAACTCGTACTTCTTGGAGTTATCGCATTCATTTTTTTATTGCCTAATCTTGGCCTTGGCATCTTATTCGGCGTCTCACTACCAAGCTGGTTAACCTTTTTATATCTCTACACAGTATTAGGCGTTTACTTTGTTTGGTACTGGACAAAATCAGGCCAAACACTAGCCATGCAAACCTGGCGCGTTCGAATGATTGATCAGCAGGGTAATACCCTCAATAGACGTCAAGCCTTGTGGCGCTACATTTATGGCTCTCTGTGGATCATCCCTTGCGTTTTATTGCAGTGGGCATTTCATTTGGAGAAGTGGCAAATCATTGAAATGCTTTTTACAGTAGCCCTCTTTTTTTGGCCACTCACCATTTATTTAGATCGAAGAGAGCCGATGCACAGACAAGGTTTAGCGGATCGCTTTGCAGGCACTCGCCTAGTAGAGCTACCTAAGCAATTAGTGACTCTCTCTTAAGCATTCGATTGCAGTCGCAGTCTGAATTCTTCGGCCAAATCGATAGCCCGCCGCTAGGCAAGCAGTCATCCCAAAACAAATGCCCATGAAGAGTGATTGCGCAAAGGCATTAAATTCAATCTCCATGACATAGCGGCCTAAGGCCCATGCAGCCGCACCTGCTGCAAACCCTGCCAATGTACCCGCAACGACACCAATGACGAGAAGCTCAACACGCGCAATACTTGCCAAGGTCTTTCTTGAGGCCCCGATAGCCTTTAGCAAGGCAGCGTTTCTGAATCGCTCATCCTGAGTTGCCGCAATAGCAGCCATCAGAACCAATACCGCTGCAGCAATCGTAAATGTGAAAAGTAAACCCAATGCAGCAGAAAGTTTATTTAAAACATCTTGTATCTGCCTCAATGAGGCCGAGACATCCACAACCGTAAGGTTGGGATAAGCTTGACTCATTTGAAAATCAAGCATCTCTTGATCTGGCGTTTGATAGTAAGAAGTAATCCATGACTGTGGCAAAACACTTAATTGGGCAGGCGGCATAATGACAAAGAAATTCACCCGCATTGATCCCCAGTCTAATTTACGCAGCGAGGTTATGGGTGCTGTGATTTTTTCTCCTGCTACTTCAAAAGTGAGCTGGTCACCCATTTTCAGTTTTAACGTTTTAGCAATGCCGGTCTCTATCGAGATTTGTGGGCTATCGCCTGCGATCCATTTACCGTCAGTAATGCGATTGCCTGGCGGCAGTTGCTCTGTATAAGAGAGATTAAATTCCCGATCTACTAAACGCTTAGCATTATCTTCTACGAAATCACTAGGAGAAATGTCACGCTGATTGATTGCAATTAAGCGACCTCGTATCATGGGATAAAAGTCTGGGGTTGGCACTCCTGCATTTACCAAAGATTGGGTAATGGCAGACTTTTGCTCGCCCTGGACGTTAATCATGAAACGATTCGGGGCATCTTGTGGAATATTGCCTTGCCAGGTACTCAGCAAGTCTTGACGCAGCAACAAGATCATTAATAGCGCCATTAAGGCTATGCCTAACGCGGTAATTTGCATCACCGCAAAGCCTGAACGCCTGCTTTGTACAGTAATCGCAAAGCGAATGGCAAAGTTCCGTGTCTGAATTTTGGACAATAACTTCAGAATCATCCAAGCACATCCAGAAAAGAGAATAATTGCCCCGCCAAAACTCAGGCCAGCCCAAAAGGCCAACTTCCAATCGCGTGCTGCTAGTGCAATTAAAATGGCGGCGGTCCCCAAACCAATAATCGCTACCCAGATTGCGGAGCGATTGATAGCCTCAAACTCTTTCCGAATCAATCGTATCGGTGAAACTTTCACTAATGCATATAGCGGGGGTCCAGCAAATCCAATTAATAAGAACCAGGCAAAAAGTGAGCTCCAGATAACCGGCCATATCGAGACGCCGGGCAGATTAGTAAGAATTAAATTGCCTAATAAAAAAGTGAGGGCCAGCTGCACTAGATAACCCAATACTGAACCAAGGGCGGCCGCCAAGATCCCTAAACTCAGTAAAGTCATGAGTTGTTTTTTGAGAATAGTAGCAGCCGTAGCACCAAAACATTTCAGGACGGCACACCCGTCTGCTTGTTTAATGGCATAACGCCGCGCTGATAGCGCAATCGCTACTGCTGCAACCATAGCCGTCAATACAGCAATTAAAGACAAGAAGCGCTCTGCCCGCTCCAAGGTCTTGCGCATCAAGGGCTGGGCATTTTCTAGCGTCTCAATCCGTAAGCCCCGCAGTCCTTCTGAATCAATATAGGTCTTTACCCACTTTTCATAAGACTGGACTTGTTCGTCAGCACCAGCAAGCAGTAAACGATAAGTTACCCTGCTACCAAGACCAATTAAGCCTGTTGTGGGTAAGTCGTCCAATGACATCATGACGCGAGGTGCAAAGTTCATGAAGCCTGCGCCGCGGTCAATCTCACGCTCGATCACGCCTGCAATCAGAAATGTTTTCTGCCCAAGCACCATTTGATCACCGAGCTTTGCCTGCAAACTTGCCAGCATGACTGGGTCAAGCCAAACAGAACCAGGAGGCGGCCCGGAATGAAACCTTACATTGCCCGATAGAACCTGTAGCGCACCTCGCAATGGATATGATGGGCTCACCGCCTTCAGTGAAGCCAGCTTGCTAAGGGTCCCAACAGTTGCCATACTCGGGAACACAATCGTTTGCGCTATTTGCAGTCCTCTGCCGCGCGCTTCTAGAAGAAAGTCTTCTGGTATTGGCTGATCTGCAGCAATCAGAATATCTGAAGCAAGTAATTGGCGGGCATCAAACTGAAATGCTCTTTGCATTCGATCAGCTAGAAAACTCACGCTAGATAAGGCGGTTACTGAAAGTGTAAGAGCCACAAACAACCAGACCAGCTCTTGAGAGCGTAGCTCTTGTCTCAAACCCCTAAAGAACCTTGTGATTAAGCGCTTCAAATTGCCTGGATCTGACCGCCATCAACGCGCATGACGGTTCCCGTAATAAAGGATGCATTTTGACTAGCCAAAAAGGCTGCAGCATCTCCATACTCTTTGGGGTCACCATAACGACCCATTGGAATTTGCTTCAGCATCTCTTTCACAACATCATCATAGTTGGCGCCCTCACGCTTTGCTTTCGCTTCATCTAATTGACGTAGACGATCAGTAGCAATCCGACCCGGCATGATGACATTGACTGTAATACCGTCATTAGCAACCTCAGCAGACAATGTTTTTGACCATGCCAGTAGTGCAGCCCGCAAAGTATTAGAGATTGCTAAATTTTTGATTGGGGCAATTGCGCCTGAGGTAGTGCTAGTAATAATGCGGCCCCATTTACGCTGGCGCATGCCGGGCAAAACACGATCGGTAATAGCGATGAGCGAAAGAACCATATCGTTAAAACTTTTTTGCCAGAGCGCAGGATCTTGTCCAGCAGCCAAGGTAGGAGGTGGGCCACCAGTGTTATTAATTAGGATGTCGATTGGACCCAACTCTTGCTCAACCCGGGAGACCATACTATCAATGACAGATGCATCAGAAACATCCCAGCTAAGCGCTAGGGCTTCACCGCCAGCAGCTTGAATCAACTCAACTGATTTTTGTAGGCCCTCTGGATTGCGTCCCGTCACTGCCACCTTGACACCCTCGCGCGCCAACGATACAGCCATGGCTTGGCCTAGACCGCGACTTGATGCCATAACTAATGCAACTTTACCTTTGATTCCTAAATCCATCTTTTCTCCTAGACAGCTTATCTTAGCCTTAATGTCCTAAAGGCTTGGGTAGATTGGCTGCATATTGATCCAACTGAGCTTCATATTCCTTAAAAATCTCAGCCAATGCCTGTTGTTGACCTAATACCAGCGCCTCGGGTGTATTGTCTTTCAGTACCACGCGCTTAGTGTAACGATTAGAGCCAATTAGTGGATTGACCTTAGCCCCGTTTTCTACGGTGAGGAAAAATTCAATACTGACAACTGCCTCAGGCCTTACACGATAGTCGCCGTAGAACTCATTTACTGAAGCTTGCAATGTGTAATAAGGGAAAAAGCTATTGCTCTGCCCAACTGCAGCCGAGAAAATGCCAGACTTATTAATCCATTGACGCTCCGCATTTGAAATCATGTCTGCAGGTAGTGTCGTGTATACGTTATAGAAATCTTTTTCAAAACGTTGATCACCCAGGCGATAAACCAAAGACCGGCCATCGTATGGTGGCGCTACAGAAACAGAGCCAATCTTCAGCCAATAGGCAGTGCGAGCCTTGAGAGCATCTCCGCTGCGCTCAGGATTCACCATAAAACTGTTAGGGACCACAGGAGCGCGGGATGGTAATGCGCAGGCGAATAAAGCTAAGACCGCAAAAGATAGAAGAATGCGTTTGATCATTTTTGAACTCCAGCTTGTCCTTGCGTGCCATTCATGGGCAGCACTATTTTTGGAGGGGGTTCGCCCCAAATCAAACTCGATGGCGATTGACTGGCAATGCGACTAAATTCATTTAGATTCTCGGTGGTTTGCCTGAGATTTTCAATCGTCGCACTAGTGTCCCCTTGAATACTAGTAACTGTTTGCCGTAAGGCCACCATAGTGCCAATTAACTCTCGCATCAAAATATTGAGCTCATCCTGATCTGTTACTTTGGTGATACGCTCGATAATGACATTCAAGGATTGAACTGAACGTATCAGACCCTGATTGCCCTTGCCATCACCAGCCATTAATGAGTTTAGATTGGCCAGAAGTTGATCGAATTTTTTCTGAGTCTCATCAATGTTGGCATTATTGAGAGCGGTAACAAATTTTTGAACGCCTGAAATGATTTCATCGGCTTGATTTGGGAGAGACGGAATAACTGGTTCAGCAGGTATCCAGCTATACGGCAGCGGAGTGTAGCCTGAAGCACCGGTGGAGAAATCGAACTCTACATAATTAACGCCCGTGATCCCCATAGATTTAACGCGCGCGCGCAAATTATTTTTTACAAACTCTTCTATCTGATCTTCGGTTAACTTATCACCAAAAATCTGCATACGCACAACCACATACTGCAGACGCTTTTCAAAGGGAACGTCTTTTTCGTAAATATCGCCAGATAAACCAATCATGGTTACTTGGCCAACCTTCACCCCCCTAAAACGGACTGCAGCTCCTGTATCTAAGCCAGTCACGGACTGCTTAATATAGGTTTCGACCATAAAGGATTTTTCAAACAGCTGCCCTGATCCAAAGATCAAAATAATGGTTATCAGCACTCCGACTGCGGCAAGGACAAAAACGCCTAAACGGAAATAATTTGGGTTTGAATTATTGCTCATGCTACTTCCTTGCTCATCATGCGATTAAAGAATTGATGTACTCGTGGGTCAGGGCTGCTATCTCGTAATACTTTGGGGTCGCCTTGAGCAATAATGCCCTTTGCGCTTTTATCCAACATAATTACCTTATCTGCAATGGCATAAATACTCGCCAACTCATGCGACACAATCACAAAAGTAATGCCTAAATTTTTAGAGAGATCGAGGATCGTGCTGTCGAGATCTGCTGAAGTAATAGGATCAAGACCTGCTGAGGGCTCATCCAAGAATAAAATCTTAGGATCTAGCGCCATGGCCCGAGCAATCGCAGCACGCTTTTGCATGCCGCCACTAATTTCACTGGGCATATAAGTCTCGTAAGGCAAGAGTCCCACTAAATCCAACTTACAACGCGCTAATAAGTCCATCTGATCTTGGGTCAGATTGGTGTACTCCTGCATAAACAGCGTCACGTTATCTAACAGACTCATGGATCCAAACAGAGCGCCCTGCTGATACATTACCCCAAAACTCGTCATGATCTTTTGGCGCTCTGCGCCAAGCGCAGTAGTAATGTTTTCCCCTTCGATTAAAACATTCCCCGATATGGGCTGATACAAACCAAAAAGGTTCTTGAGCAGACTAGATTTGCCACAACCAGAGCCACCTAAAATCACAAAAATCTCGCCGTAATTTACTGAGAAATTAAGATCTTGCAAAAGAATGTTTGCACCGTACCCAACAGTCAGATTCTGAACATCAATCGCGAGTGCGTTCTGATCCATTAAAAGCCCGTCTTATAAGAGATGTATGCAAAGATGCCATCGACCAAAACAATCATGACGATACTACTGACTACGGCACGCGTAGCAGAGATGCCTACTGCTGCAGCACCAGTACCTGTTTGCATGCCACGAAGGCAGCCAACAGCTGAGACCACCACTCCAAACAAGGTAGCCTTAATGAGTCCAGAGCCGATATCTTCAATGGATACTGTCTGTAACATGCCATTCCAAAAGTTAATAAATGGAACCTCATAAGCCAACATAGTCACCATTGAGGAAAAAATACTCACGATGTCAGCAAACAAGGTAAGAATTGGCATTACCAAAATTCCGGCGAGTACGCGAGGAACAACCAAGAAACGGATTGGACTAAGACCTCCGGTTACCAGAGCATCTACTTCACTATTCACAGTCATCGTGCCAATCTCCGCAGCAAATGCTGCAGAGGAACGACCCGCAAGTAAGATGGCGGTAATTAAGGGGCCCATCTCACGCACAATACCAAGCGCTGCTAATGGGCCGACAAAAGAAACTGCGCCGAATTGCTGCATACCAATCGCTGCCTGGAAGGACAGAATGACCCCAATCAGGAAAGAAACTAGCCCGACAATTGGCAAGGCAGCGATGCCAGCCTGGACAGCGGCATCAACAAAATCACCCCAACGTACTTCCCTTGGATGTCGCAAGGACCAAAAAAGATCGTCAGATAAATGCCCTGTAAATGTAATCAAGCCTTTTGCGTCATCGATTAAGTTTTGCGCAGCCATTCCAGTGCTAACCACAAAACTTCTCTTAGGCTTAGCCACTGGTAGCGGGAATAAATCAGTGATTGGATCAAACTCTTTGAGCAAAGGTTCATAGCGAGGATTTAATCCTACGATTGAAAATTTACCGCCAGCTGTTTGTTGGGCTTTTTCAATATCAATTAAAAATGCAATGCCCGAACCATCAAGCGAAGAGATATTGGAAGCATCAAATATCAAAGAATGATTGCCTGAGCTTTTTAGCCAGTTATCTTGTTGTTCACGCACCTGGGTCCATACACTTGCCAATGAATAGACATCCACCATGCCAGTAATAACAACTTTTGCCGTTTCTGCATTAACCGGTACCCACTTTGCAATGGAAGCATCTGCGCTGGGGTTATCTTTACTGATGGTCATTATCAAAAAATGTTTGGCAGGCCTGTGAAGTGCTGATACTCGTGATGATAGGATTTCAACCAAGGGCTCAAAATCATCTTATCCCAACTATAAGGGATCTTGATGAAGGGCAGTAGAAAGTGAAAAGGGCCTAGTTTCTCAACTAGGCCCTCAATATGATGGTGCGGCTGGCAGGAATTGAACCCACGACCCCTTGGTTCGTAGCCAAGTACTCTATCCAGCTGAGCTACAGCCGCAACAGCCATAATTATGCCATGGAAGAGAAAAACTACATTACACCTGCTGGTCACGAACGCATCAAAACCGAGCTTCTACAGCTCTTGAACCTTGATCGGCCCGAGGTCGTAAAGGTAGTTCACTGGGCTGCCTCCAACGGTGATCGCTCAGAAAATGGGGACTATATCTATGGGAAAAAGCGTCTACGGGAGATAGACCGCCGCATACGCTTTCTGAACAAGCGCCTTGAATTTGCCGTAGTTGTCGACAATTTAGCCCGAAAAAATGGGGATAGCGATGCCGAACAAGTCTTCTTCGGAGCTACGGTAACCTACTCGCCAGTCGAGGGGCTAGAGGCTGGAAAGAAGACTGTAATCACTATCGTAGGAGTCGACGAAGTAGATCTTGAAAAGGGTCACGTGAGCTGGGTATCGCCAATCTCTAAAGCGCTAATCAAAGCAAGACTGGGAGATTGTGTTGCAATCCAAACACCAACTGGACCTTGTGAAATTGAAATACTGGACGTTCAATATCTTTAAAGCGATCGGATTCGGGTCACTCGCATCACATCATGATTAGTGCGAAGACTGCGCATGACCTTTGATAGATGCAAGCGATCGTATACCTGGATCGTAAAACGAATGGTGACAGAGTCTTCCTTATAACGATCATCCATCGATACATTCATGATGTTTGAATCTGCAGAAGTAACGCTGCTAGCAACCCTTGCCAACACTCCTTTACCTTGACGGGTATCAATCGCTAAATCTACTTCAAATTCACGATGAACTTCTTTGCCCCACTCGACTTCAACCCACTTTTCACCATCTTTGGATAACATGCGCAAGGCAACCGGACAGTCATTGGTGTGAACTTGAAGTCCCTCACCCTTACCTAGGTAGCCAATAATATTGTCACCCGGTATTGGATGGCAACAAGTCTGAAAACTGATCGAGTTACCTTCACGTCCGTCGACCAAAATAGCCTGACGCTGATGGTGACTCACTTCTGGTGTGGATGCAATCCAGTCGGCTGCACCTAAACGCATTTGATCGCCGCCACCTTCATCATCAATCAATATCTTCAAACGAATAGCCAGCTCTTGAGGTGAGCGGCGACCTAGAGCAATATTGACACAGGCTTCTTCACGGGTTTTATCACCAGTCCAATGCATGAGCTTCTCCCAGATCTCAGGAGACAACAATGCTGCATCAACCCCCTGCTGGCGCAGGCCATTGGCTAATAAACGCTCACCCAGTTGTAATGACTCGGCATAGTGTTTAGTTTTTAAAGAATGTCGAATGGAGGCACGTGCCTTACCAGTGCGTACAAAGGCGAGCCAACCAGGATTTGGTTGTGAATTGGCGGAAGTGATCACTTCAATAATGTCGCCGTTTTTCAGTTCACTGCGTAGCGGTAGTTGTAAGCCATTGATCTTCACGGCAACACAGGTATTGCCCAGATCGCTATGAATAGAGTATGCAAAATCAAGTGCAGTTGCCCCTCTTGGTAGCGCCCTAATTTGTCCCTTAGGCGTAAAGACATAAACTGCATCAGGAAAAAGATCAATCTTGACGTGCTCTAAGAATTCTTGGGAATCACCACTGCTATCCTGAATATCAATCAAAGATTGCAGCCACTGATGGGCACGATTTTGCACCTCACTCATATCTGGCGAACCGTCCTTATAGGCCCAGTGTGCAGCAACACCCGCCTCCGCAACGGCATGCATATCAGCAGTACGAATCTGAAACTCAACCGGGACACCTGATGGCCCCAACAGTGTTGTGTGAAGTGATTGATAGCCATTCAACTTCGGAATCGCAATGTAATCCTTAAACTTGCCAGGCATTGGCTTATAAAGAGCATGCAAAATACCTAATGCCCGATAACACTCGTCAATACTGCCCACCGTGACACGAAAAGCGTAAACATCCAGGACTTGTGAAAAACTGACATGCTTAGTGCGCATCTTGTTATAGATGCTGTACAGCGTTTTTTCACGACCACGCAGATCCACATCGAGATTGGCCTTAGCGAAGGACATGCGTGATGCTTGCAAGATCTTTTCAATGATTTCTTTGCGATTACCGCGCGCCCTTTTTACTGCACCCTCAATGACACGAAAGCGCATTGGCATCGAGTAGCGAAAACTGAGGTCCTGTAAGTCGCGGTAAATAATGTTTAAGCCTAAGCGATGCGCAATTGGGGCATATATCTCAATCGTTTCTGCGGCAACCCTACGACGCTTCTCCATGGGAACTGCATCTAAGGTGCGCATATTGTGCGTACGATCGGCCAGCTTTACTAAGATGACTCGAACATCGCGCGCCATTGCCATGAACATTTTGCGAAAGCTCTCTGCTTGCGCTTCGGCGTGACTTTGGAACTCTAACTTATCAAGCTTGGTTAAGCCCTCTACCAACTCAGCCACCTTGGCGCCAAACCTTTCTACCAAGTCGGCTTTGGTTGATCCGGTATCTTCAATAACATCGTGCAATAAGGCAGCCATAATCGAGGGTGCATCTAAGCGCCAAGTGGCGCAGAGCTCAGCGACAGCGACAGGATGAGTAATGTAAGGCTCGCCGCTATGACGGTATTGACCTAAGTGCGCAGCATCCGAGAACTGAAACGCCTTCTTCACTAACGCAACTTCATCAGGTTTAAGGTAAGCCAGCTTCGAAAGTAAGTTTTCTATCGAAACTACTTGGTGTTTTAACGGTGTACTGGGCGCAGAGGTTGGCCCAAACAAATGACGGCTCGATTGCGCTAGCAATGACGCTAGGATCGATTTTTTACCGCTATCTTTACTGAATGGCTTTGAGGTATCTGTTGGTGTACTCAACAGATCAACTGCAGTGCTTCCAAGGGAGGTCTCTCTGGACGAAAGTCCTCCTACTAATTCCGATGCTTTGGCTGTTCCTAAAGGGAGCTCCACACCGGAACTCCTAAATTACAAAGGTACTTTGGTCAACATGTCACGGTCAGTTACACCAGCAGCAACTTCACGTAATGCAACGACAGTCGCTTTATCTCTGGACTCAACACGTGGGGAGTGACCTTGAACCAATTGACGAGCACGATAAGTCGCAGCCAACACAAGTTCAAAACGATTTGGGATGGTTTTAAGACAATCTTCTACAGTAATACGGGCCATGCTGAACTCACTTAAATTTAGCTTCAATACCTATAGGATAACTGATTAGACCCCAAGCCGCTTTAAAAGGGCTGGATTTCTTGCCATGCTAGGCTCAGAACGAAGGCGGCTGGAGGCCAAAATGTGCTTTAGATCCACCAGGGCCTGATCAAAAGAATCATTGACGACGATGTAATCTGCCTCATGGGCATGCAGGAGCTCGACGTGAGCTGCAGCCAAGCGTCTTTGGATTGTTGCTTCATCATCCTGCCCCCGTTTGCGCAGACGCTCTTCCAAGGCCTCAATTGAAGGGGGAAAGATGAATATCCACTGCACTGATGGAATGAGTTTGCGAATTTGTTGTGCACCCTGCCAATCAATTTCAAGTACGACATCACTACCAGCTTGCATTTGAGATTCAATCCAAGGTTTAGATGTACCATAAAAATGACCATGCACTTGTGCCCACTCCAAAAAGAGATCTTGATCTTTCTCGCGAATAAATTCTTCTTGAGATACAAAGCGATAATTTTTGCCATCCACCTCACCAGGCCTCGGTGCACGTGTTGTGCTTGATAGGGATAATTTCAAGCCTGGATCATCTTGTAACAACGCATCCACCAAAGAAGACTTCCCTGCACCCGATGGAGCGACAATCATTAACATGCTGCCTTGGTAGGATAGATTGTGATTTGGGCTAGTCATAAATCAATTGTACGGATTACTCTAGGTTTTGTACTTGCTCGCGCATTTGTTCAATGAAGAGCTTGAGTTCTAAAGCAGCTTGCGTACATTCTTCAGAAACGGATTTAGAGCTTAAGGTATTGGCTTCACGGTTCAACTCTTGCATGAGAAAGTCTAAACGCTTACCAACTGGCCCCTTACCAAGCAAAGCAGTGTCTACAGCCTGTAAGTGAGTCTTGAGACGCGCAAACTCTTCAGCTACATCAATACGCACTGCATACAGAACAACTTCTTGACGAATACGCTCCATCAACTCAGTTCCAGACCCGCTAGAATTTTTTCCTTGCTCTTGGGCTGCCAAAGCCTCTGATAAGCGTTCCGTGAGTTTTGCTTGATACTGCGCAACATATTCTGGAACCTTGGGTTCAATCGTCTTGACGATCTCACGCATCTTGCTCGTAATACTGGTAAGGATGCCAACCAAAGCCTTACCTTCTGACTGCCTGCTTTCCATCAGAGTTGCCAAAGCTGCTTTGCCAGCTTCTAAAGTTGCTGCAATCCACCCTTCTTCCTCGCCGCGCGGCTCAGAAACTACACCCGGCCAGCGCAACACATCCGAAATACTGAACTCTCTAGCATCGGGAAAGATTTCTTGGGTATTGGCCTGTAAAACTTTGAGCGCAACTAGACGATCCTGATTTAGGGTGCCCAAGGCTTGGGGGTTGGCTTTTGTTGTCCCGCCACTGTTATTAATACGCCAAGCCGCCCGAAATTCAAGCTTGCCCCGGGAAAGATTCTGGGTCACCAGCTCCCTTAATGCGGGCTCAGCCCCACGGCATTCATCAGGAAGACGAAAACCCAAATCCAGAAAGCGGCTATTAACAGCCCGACATTCCACCTGCAGATCAGCAACTACACCAGCTCCTAGGGAGACTTGGCGAGAAGCGCTGCCATAACCAGTCATGCTCGATATCATATGGACATTGTAGATTCTTTATTTGTTCCAACCCAAACCTTTAGGCAAAATTCGATGAGCAACCAACCTATCACCCGTCCAAGCGGCCGTAAGCCCAAAGACTTACGCCCCGTCACGATTTCTAGGGCTTTTACCAAGCATGCCGAAGGTTCTGTGCTGATCGCCTTTGGGGATACCAAAGTACTGTGTACTGCCAGCATCCTGGATAAGGTGCCGCCGCATAAACGTGGCTCAGGCGAAGGTTGGGTTACTGCGGAATATGGCATGCTCCCTCGCTCTACCCATACTCGTAGCGATCGAGAGGCTGCACGTGGAAAACAATCTGGTCGTACACAAGAAATCCAACGCCTAATTGGTCGGGCTATGCGCAGTATTTTTAATCTAGAAATTTTGGGTGAGCGCACGATTCACTTAGATTGCGATGTCTTACAAGCTGACGGTGGTACACGTACCGCTTCCATTACGGGCGCTTATGTTGCTGCTCGTGATGCTGTTAATCAATTACTCAAGAGTGGCGCACTCACTCAAGACCCAATGATTGATAGCGTAGCCGCGATTTCGGTTGGCATCTATCAGGGTAGCCCTGTTTTAGATTTGGACTACCCAGAAGACTCATCGTGCGATACCGATATGAATGTCGTGATGACTGGTAAGGGCGGCATGATTGAAGTACAAGGCACTGCAGAGGGGGCGGCATTCTCAAGAAGTGAGCTAACTGCACTGCTTGATTTAGCAGAAGAAGGTATTCGTGAATTGACCCAATTGCAAATTGAAGCATTGAAGTAACTATTGCCTTAATTAACAGTTCATGCAAAAGCTCGTTCTCGCCTCCAATAATGCTGGCAAGGTCAAAGAGATTCAAGCGCTCTTGGCGCCTTTGAATTTTGAAGTCATACCGCAAGGCACGCTCGGCATTCCTGTAGCAGAGGAGCCACACCACACCTTTGTTGAGAATGCCCTTGCTAAAGCGCGTCATGCCAGTAGTGCTAGCGGCTTACCAGCCCTAGCGGATGATTCTGGTATTTGTGCTCATGCTCTAGACAATAGGCCCGGTGTTTACTCTGCGCGCTACGCCGGTGAGCATGCAAATGATGCTGCCAATAATCAAAAGCTGATCTTTGAATTAAGCAATCAATCCGATCGCAGCGCGCATTATGTTTGTGCCTTAGCCCTCGTCAATAGCGCTGATGACCCCAAGCCTCTGATTGTCGAAACCAGCTGGTATGGCGTCGTCATCAACGAAGCAAGGGGAAGCAATGGATTTGGCTATGACCCCCATTTTTTCTTACCCGAACTGAATCAGACAGCCGCAGAGCTCGATCCCAGTCAAAAGAATCTCATCAGTCATCGCGGTCAAGCCTTGTGCGAACTCATTAGTCAATTGAAGATTCGTAATTCATTGCCGTGCTGAATCAACCTTCCTTAACTGCATTGCCTCCATTGGCTTTATATATTCACTTTCCTTGGTGTGAGAAAAAGTGTCCTTACTGTGACTTCAACTCACATCAAACGAAAGATCCTTCCTCGGACCTTGCAGACGGCTTTGATGAGCAGCGTTATATCAATGCCTTAATTGCTGATCTTGAAACTGAATTACCCAATATCTGGGGACGTCAAGTTCATAGCATCTTTATCGGCGGTGGTACGCCTAGCCTGCTGTCAGCTGCAGGCATGGATCAATTATTGTGCGCTGTTCGTGCCCGACTCAATTTAGAACCCGATGCTGAGATTACGATGGAAGCCAATCCTGGTTCTGTTGAAGCAGACAAATTGGCCGGCTTTGCCAAAGCGGGAATCAATCGGGTCTCTTTGGGAATCCAGAGCTTTCAGGATGAACAACTTAAAGCGCTAGGCCGCATTCATAGTGGTGCTGAAGCTAAGCGCGCTGTCCAGATTGCCTTAGATCACTTTAAGTCTGTGAATTTAGATCTCATGTATGGATTGCCCAATCAAAGTCTTGAGGCTGCAAGGTCCGATGTTGAAACTGCACTTTCATTTAAGACTCCTCACCTCTCTTTCTACAACCTCACGCTTGAACCCAATACTTATTTTGCTAACTTTCCGCCAAGCTTACCCAGCGATGATGAGATCGATGCCATCTTCGAGCAAAACATAGACCTGCTTACCAAGGCAGGCTACAAGCGTTACGAAGTTTCTGCTTATGCCAAGAAAGATCAAGAGTGCAAACATAATTTGAACTACTGGCGCTTTGGTGATTACATCGGTATTGGTGCCGGCGCCCATGGCAAGATTTCTTATCCGGGAAAAATTACTCGCCAGGTTCGTGAACGACATCCAGAAACCTATATGCAGGCGATGGAGACTAAAGGCAATGCCCTGATTGAGTCTCGTGAAATTACTTCCAAAGATCTCCCCTTTGAATTTATGCTCAATGCCTTAAGACTCTCTGATGGTGTTGATACCAATACCTTTAGTGAGCGGACTGGCTTACCCTTGAGCGTTATCAGTAAAGGCCTTGATGAAGCCTGTAAAAAGGGTTTATTAGATGAGAACCCGAGCAAGCTCAAGGCGACTGCTTTGGGGCTGCGCTACTTAAATAATCTTCAAGAAATGTTCTTGGACTAGGTAGCTTGCTGGTACTTACTGATTCGCTATTACTTGCCACTCCAAACCGGTGGCTCACCTTTTAAGAAAGAAGCAACTCCGTTTTTAAAATCGTCACTGCCATAGGTTTCACGGATGAGGTCTTGGCAATCCAGTAATTGGCTTGCAATCATTCTGGCCATTGTAAGCTTGCTGGCTTTTTGCGTAATTGGAGCCAGCTTTCCTAAACGCTCAGCCAAAGCATCCGCCTCTTTGCCGAGTTGCTCTTGATCATATGTAGCCAGTAAATAACCCTGAGCGAGTAACTCGCTGGCAGGAATCATTTCAGCCAAGAGCAGCATGCGCCTCACAATATTCATACCCATGTGAGCAGCTAACCAAGCGATATTGCCAGGATATAAGCAATTTCCGAGAGTTCTTGCAATAGGTACGCCAAACTTTGCATCTGGCGTAGCAATCCTAAAATCACAGCAAGTTGCAATTGCCAAACCACCGCCCACCGCCATGCCATCGATGACCGCAATCGTTGGAATTGGGAGTGATGCCAAAGGATTTAAATAGTCGTGTATGGCTTCTTCATAACGCACGCCATCCTCGCCATTTATAAAGCTAGAAAATTGCGCAATATCACTTCCAGAGACAAATGATTTGCCACCTGCTCCGCGAAAAATTGCAACGCGGATATTAGAATTATTGGCAATATCTAAGCAAATAGATTTAAGGCTCTCGTACATGCCAACAGTCATGGCATTGCGTGCCGCAACATGGTCGAAAGTAACGTAAGCAAACTTACCCTGAAGCTCTATCGTTACTTGGGCCACCTTAGCCTCTTGATCTATTTGCGTCATTGTTAAAACTTATTCCGCCTTAATGTTCAAGCTTTTAACCAAGCGTTGGTACTTAGCAAGTTCGCCGGCCAAGAACAGACTGAATGCGGCAGGAGTTGCGGGGCCTTCTGGTTGTAAACCTTGTGCATCTAGAGTCTTTTTAATCTGCGGATCGGCCATCGCTGCTTTCACAGCTTGATCAATCTTATTCACTACCGCTGGATCCATGCCTTTTGGACCCATGACGGAATACCAGTTGGTTACGTCAAACCCTGTGATACCCACTTCATTAAAGGTCGGCACATTCGGAAGAATTGCCAAGCGTTTTGGGGTCGATATCGCCAATGCTTTTAAGCTGCCGTCTTTAATCTGCTGCAAGTTGGGTGGCAAAGTATCAAAGTTCATTGTGATCTGACCGCCGAGCAAATCAATAATAGCTTGGCCACTACCTTTATAAGGAACGTGATTCATTGAAATGCCAGCAATTTTTGAGAAGAGTGCTCCAGCCAAATGTTGTGTACTACCAATACCCGATGAGCCATAAGTCATCTGCCCCGGGTTTGCTTTAGCCAGTGAAATTAATTGCGCAACGGAGTTCACAGGCAAAGATGCTTTTACAACCAATACGTTTGGTACATAGCCCAAATAAGTGATCGGTGTGAAATCTGTCGCAGGATTGTATTGCACGTTGGTTAATACAAAGGGTGCAATCGCATTTGAATTGGAGTGGCCCATTAGCAAGGTATAGCCATCGGGATTGGATTTAGAAACCTGATCGGCAGCAATAGTACCCGCAGCACCAGACTTATTTTCTACGATCACGCTTTGACCCAAGAGCTCGCCCATCTTTGGTGCGATGGCTCTAGCCACAATATCGGTGCCGCCACCTGGAGCAAAGCCCACAATGAGACGGATTGGCTTAGTAGGAAAAGCTTGTTGAGCTAACGCAAAGAATGGCACACAGCAAAGCGCAGTAGCAATCAGACCTTGAAGGGCCCACTTTGGCAATCGAAGCAACATACAGTCTCCAAATCTAGTTTTAATTGTCTTTGATACTATTAGACATTCATTCTAAACATATAAAAACAAACGAGACAATGACGAAAACACCTACTCAACCTGATTTAACTGGGTCCACTAGACCTCTGCCTCTTGCTGGCGTGCGTGTGCTGGACGTTAGTCAAGTCATGGCTGGCCCTTACTGCTGCATGCTTCTAGCCGACTTAGGTGCCGATGTCATCAAGATAGAACCCCCCGGTACGGGTGATCAAACCCGAGGAGCGATGGGATTCAAGATGAAAGGCTCAGATAGCATGGGCTTTCTCAACATGAACCGCAATAAGCGGAGTCTAACGCTTAATCTCAAAACCGATGCAGGTAAAAAAGTCTTCTTTGAGTTGGTAAAGACTGCAGACATCCTAGTTGAAAACTATCGACCAGGTGTCATGAAAAAACTGGGTATTGACTACCCTTCTCTGCAAGCCATTAATCCTGGCTTAGTCTATGCCAGTATCTCCGGCTTTGGTCAAACAGGTCCGTGGGCAGATCGACCTGGTTTTGATTTAATGGCCCAAGCAATGTCAGGCGTAATGAGTGTGACTGGTTATCCCGATGGGCCCCCAGTAAAAGCGGGTGTTCCAGTAGCGGATATTGGTTGCGCCCTCTTTGCTGTTTACGGAATCTTATCTGCGTATATTGGCAAAACCAAAACCGGTGAAGGTCAATTTATTGACGCTTCTTTATTTGACTCTGCTTTGGCATTTTCAATCTGGGATACAGCGCAATACTGGGGGACTGGAGTTGAGCCGTACAAATTAGGTACCGCAAATCATATGAGCGCACCCTACCAAGCCATGAAGGCCTCTGACGGCTACTTTGTGATGGGTGCTACCAATCAGAAGTTATGGAAACTTCTTTGTGACAAGACTGCCCGCCCCGAATTATTTGAAGATGCGCGTTTCAAAACAAATCCGCTGCGCTTGGCCAATCGATTAGAACTTGCAGCCGAACTAGAGAAAACCTTCCTTACTAAAGCGAGTCATGAGTGGGTTGATGATCTTCTAGCGGCAGGCATTCCGGCTGGCCCTATTAACACCTACCCAGAGGCATTTGATAGCGAACATGGTCGTCATCGAAAAATGCGGATGGAAATTGATCATCCGATTGAAGGAACTGTTCCTAATATTGGCTTTGCAGTCAAGCTGATGGGTACGCCACAGCAAGTACGCAAACATCCCCCTCTATTGGGTGAACATACCAGTGAAGTGTTGGCGGAAATGGGAATCTCAGGCGATGAGCTGAAGGCACTAGAGGCTGGTGGTGCGTTTGCACCGTAAGCGCTTCTAATTTACCGCAGACTATTCACCTGCAGTAATCGCCATCTCTTGAGCGGCAAAAGGATCTTTTGCTGTCTTTGGCAAGGGCTTTGCCTCTGGTTTATTGGCCTTAGTACCAGGCATTAACTCAAAATCGGGGGTAAAGATAGTCAGAGTACTTTTGAGTTGATCAAAGGATTTGCGATCGCCATCAAACTTCGCCTTACCCTCGGACAGCAGAGTTTCAAAAGTAGTTTGGCCACCCATCACACGCTCAAGATCACTGCGGTTTAGGGTGATGCTGAGATTGGGATTTTTAGCTTGTTGACCCTTGATGTTGGTAAGGGTGGAGTTACTCATCTCAATGACGAACTGCTCGCCATTATCTGGTGTGGATAGGTTAATGATGAATTTCATACCAGCGGCTTTTTTACTATCCATACTAATGGCCAAAGAATTGAGCCACAGCTCTGTTGTCATTGCCTTAATCATGTCCGGACCATTGGATTTTGGAGAGGCGCCGCCAGGCATACCATGACGTAATTCATAGGCAGCACCAAGGAAACTATTGCGTACGCTAGGGCTTTCCTTTTGGTAGCCAATTTGCTCAAAGATATCGGCTAGCAAATCTTTTGCCGCAGCATTATTGGGTTGTGCATAAACTAACTTGTTAACGATCTCCATGGCTTGGCGATACTTGCCTTGTTTATAGAGCTCTTTTCCCTTGGCCATGATCTTGGCCGATCCACCCATCATCTCAACATAAAGCGGGGCAGAGTCTTTAGGTGATAAAGGAATCAAGGTAGCAGGATTCGCATCCCAGTAACCGAGATAACGATTTATCACTGCCCGACTATTGTGCTCCTCTGAGCCATGATAGCTGTGAGCAGCCCATTGCGACTTTAGACTTTCTGGTTGCCTGTAAATGTTATGGACTTCGTTAATAGTCACGCCATTATTTGCAAGGTGTAGTACTTCATTATTTAAATGGGCATAACTATCCCGTTGAGTGCGCATCACTTCTTGAATGCGCTCATTGCCCCAACGCGGCCAGCTGTGTGAAGCAAACATCACGTCAGTTTCGTTGCCGTAACGATATAGAGCGTTATTAATATTTTTAGACCAAGCTAAGGCATCCCTTACCAATGCGCCACGTAAGGTGTAAATATTGTGAATCGTCCCAGTGATATTTTCAGCGGCCCAGAATGCTTTAAATTGGGGGAAATAAGTATTCATCTCCGCGGGCGCTTCAGTGCCTGGCGTATTTTGGAATTCCATCTCAATGCCATCAACCATCATTTTTTCAAATGGCTGATTAACATAGGTGTTTGGTTCAATCAAACCTAAGTTGCCAGCAGCAGTATTCTTACCAATCGATTGATCCACATGCCCAAAGGGACTGCGGGGCAACAACACTCCATATTGAAAGTACATCCGGCGGGTCATTGCATTACCGGCATACACGTTTTCAGCAACGGCGTGATCCATAAATCCAGCAGGTGCAATTACTTTAACCTTACCACTTTTGACATCAGCCTCATCCACTACTCCACGCACGCCACCAAAGTGATCCCCATGGGAATGGGAATACACCACAGCCACTACAGGACGTTTACCAAGCTTTTCATTTACAAGCTCCATCGCAGCTCTAGCAGTTTCTTTGGCGGTGAGTGGGTCAAACACAATCCAACCTGTATTGGTTTTAACAAAACTAATATTTGCCAGGTCAAAGCCGCGAACTTGATAAATCTTTTCGGGCACCACTTCATAGAGACCGTAGCCCATATTGAGGATCGCCTGGCGTTGCAATGATGGATGAACGCTATCAAAATCTTTGCCTTGCAATAAGAACTCATAGCTACCCATATCCCAGGCAACATTCCCAGCGTCCGCCATGATGGTCTTATAGGCAGGAGCAGCTATGAACCCTTTTTTAGACTCCTCAAAGTCACGCTGATCATCAAAAGGTAATGACTTGCGCAAGCCATTCTGAAGCTCTACTGTATAGCTTGATGGCGCCATGCCTTTAGCATCAAAATGCTTGCCTTGCATTGCACCTGGATCGGCCACCACTCCACCGCCACCAGCAGCAAAAACAAATCCCGAAGTTAAAAGAGATGCTACAAGAGCGAGTTTCGTAAAGGTAGTTTTCATTTTGTAAGCCTAGCGATCAATATAGATTCAATAATAGGATTGGTAAATGGCAAGCCTATGACTTAGCTGAACCAAATTTTGAGGTCTTCATAACCGAATCGTACAACGACTAGCCTAATTCCGAGATAAATACTTATAGATTCTTATATGACCTTTCTGAAATAAGAAGCCCTTACAATAAAGAGAATCAATTTATTTTAGAAAAATATATGCGTTTATCTTCATTTGCAGCCTGCATCGTAGTGTCTCTTAGTCTTTTGGGCTGCTCTGCTCTGGAACGCAAATCTGCTGTCCCAGCCCAATCCTTAAGCAAAGCTGAAATAGCCGGTTTACCAAGCGTTCGCTACCTGATATCAACACAGGCGGGTGTAGATGCGCTAGTGGCTGATGCCACTCAAGTTGAGGCCGGTCGAGGTAAAAATGCATTCCAGGGCGATGCCAACTACTTGGCTCTTTCTGGCGGCGGTGATGATGGAGCCTTTGGCGCTGGTCTTTTAGTTGGATGGTCCAAACAAGGATCTAGACCGTCTTTTAATTTAGTCACCGGCATCAGTACTGGCGCATTAATTGCCCCATTTGCCTATCTTGGCAAAGATTATGACCCGGCCCTGAAGCAGGTTTACACGAACATCAACCCCCAAGATATCTTTATTAATCGCGGCATCATATCGGGAATATTTAGCGATGGCCTAGCGGACTCCACTCCACTCTATCAATTGATAGCCAAATATGTTGATGCAAATTTTCTCAAGAAAATTGCTTATGAATACAACACGAATGGTCGCTGGCTGTTGATTGGTACAACGAATATTGACGCTGGTGTACCTGTTGCCTGGAATATGGGGCGTATTGCTAGCGTAGGTACACCAGAAGCCATCGAACTCTTTCGCCGCATTATGTTGGCATCTGCATCAATCCCGGGAGCATTTTCTCCAGTGATGTTTGATTTCCTGGTGGACTCACAAGCATTTCAAGAAATGCATGTAGATGGAGGCGCAAGCACGCAGGTATTTTTATACCCCTCTGCAGCAGTGCAAAGAGCCAATGAGTTGGGCCTCAAGCGCCGCAGCAATCGACAGGCCTACATCATTCGAAATTCGAGATTAGATCCTCGCTGGAATGAAACTGAACGCCGCACTTTAAGCGTTGCAGGTCGCGCGATCTCTCAACTGATTCAGACCCAAGGTATTGGCGACCTCTATCGTATTTATGCCATGACCAAGTTCGATCATGTTGGCTTTAACCTTGCATACATTGGTTCGGACTTTAATGAGCCACATCAGGAAGAGTTCGATACTAAGTATATGAATGCTCTATTTCAATATGGCTATGAGCATGGCCTGAAAGGTTATCAATGGAGCAAGTATCCACCAGGATTTAATGGTGCATTTGATACTGATGGTGAAAAGATGACTCTGAAGAAAAAACCACTTTAAGCTTTAAACCTTGCTGTAATACCTCAATCACAATTATTTTTTTCTTAAAAAAACTGGGATGTAGACATCTTCTTCATGGTGATTAATTCTTGTCGAAGCAGAATGAGGTCTATTCAATTCTTCTAACTCAACATCTAAGGCCTTTGCATATTTATCAGCATGACTTAATGTATCTGCTGCTACCTGCTTAAATCCAAGCAGCTCACCACTCTCAATGCGAACGAGATCATGAATACCTAATCCACTTGAAACTGAAAGTGCGGCCAAGGTCAGACCACGCCTCTCTCGTGCATTACGAAGACGCTTACCAACCGCCCTGAAGGATTGAATTTCTGCTAAGTTCATAAAAGCCTCAACAAATACAGGCCTCTATCCTCTGCCCCAAGTTGGAGCCAGTCAATTAGCCCTTAGGCTAATGAAACACAGATAAAGAAAAAACCACCCTAAGGTGGTTTTGGATACTTATTTTGGCGGAAGAGGTGAGATTCGAACTCACGGAGGACTTTCATCCTCGCCAGTTTTCAAGACTGGTGCATTCAACCGCTCTGCCACTCTTCCATTAGTGTGAATCTCGGTTGGATCCAAGCCCCAGATTATAAAGAACTTTTGATTTTCTCTTCTAAATACCTAGCTATGGCAATGCTGGAGGTTAAACCTGGGGACTCAAAGCCATATAAGTTATAGAGGCCTTGGAGGCCATGGTCTTGGGGTGAATTGAAACAAAAGTCTCCAGCCGGGGTATTTGGCGGCACTATTTTCGCCCTCACCCCTGAATAATCGGGCTGCAAAGAACCATCTTTGAGTTCTGGCCAATAGCGGCGGACTGCCTCATAAAAATCTTCACCTCTTTTAGGGTCAACGGTGTAATCAATTTGCTCTTCGTTTTCAATATCAAGCCATTCGACGTCAGGGCCAAACTTAGCTTGCCCACCCATATCTAAAGTGAGGTGCACACCAAGACCGCCAGGTTCTGGAATCGGATAAATCAAATGGGTAAAAGGCGATTTACCCGAAAGTGAAAAATAATTCCCTTTTGCAAAGTAAGCTTTGGGTATGTGATCTTGCTCTAGGCCTGCAATTTTTTGGGCAACTGCCGGCGCGCTCATGCCCGCGCAATTGATGAAGAGCTTGGTTTGCAGCTTCATACCATCAGGACCGCCAATTTCCAACTCAAAACCACCTTCTGCACCAGGCCCAATCGGCTTTGCACTGATCAGCGGTGAGTGATAGGCAATCATGCCACCAGCATCTTCAAAGCCACCGAGGAGCGAGAGCATGTAGCCATGACTATCAACAATGCCTGTACTTGAAGAGAGTATTGCCGCAGAACATTTGAGCTTGGGCTCCAGTTGCTTTGCCTCTTCACCGGAAATCATCTTAATTTCTGGTACACCATTATTTTGTGCTTTATAGAGAATTGCTTGAAGATCATCAATCTGAGAATCATCAGCGACGATGAGCTTGCCATAAGGCTGCGTTGCTACTTGATGGCTACGACAATACTCATAGAGTAGTCGATTGCCCTCAACACATAGCTTTGCTTTGAGAGAGTCTTTTGGATAGTAGATACCAGCATGAATGACTTCACTGTTACGGGCACTACTAACCGTCCCAAAAGAGCCTTCTCTCTCTAGCAGGATCGTTTCACGGCCTTGAAGGGCCATTTCTCGCGCAACAGCCAGGCCAACCACCCCGGCACCAATCACGACACAGTCAACTTGCTCCATTTATTTGTTTTGCTTTCCACTCATTACTAGGAATATACCGAAATCCTGGCATTTTCAGTGTTTTGAGGAATTTAGGGGGTCCTTCTTGATAAAATCCAAGAATGTCCTCTAGACCAGTAAATTCATTAAAAAACACCCCAGAAGGTGTTCATGTGGCCGTTGATGTGGTGCTAGATACCGCTTATCAAAATATCAGTACGGCACAGTGGGATGAGCTGTTCTCATTTGCTCGCAAATCCAAGCTTGAAGGGTTTATTGCTGATCTGTTTTCCGGCAAGCATATTAATCTCAGCGAGGATCGCCCTGCGCTTCACTCTGCATTACGCAATCTTTCCAAGTCACCAGTCATGTTGGATGGCAAAGATGTCATGCCGGCTGTTGCGGATGTGTGGCACCGGATTGAAGCCCTTTGCAACAAATGGGTGGGTGTCACTGATGTCATTCATATTGGCATTGGTGGCTCTGACTTTGGCCCGCGTTTAGCAATAGAGGCTTTAGCCCACGTTCCCGGTATTGAAAGCCGCGGTATGAGGATGCACTTCTTAGCCAATATTGATACTGCTGAGCTAGCACGCATTCTGGATCGCGCTCAGCCCAACAGCACCCGCGTCATTATTGTTTCTAAATCATTTACCACTTTAGAAACGACCATGAATGCCAAGGCCGTAGTCAACTGGTTAAAAGATAATGACTGCACCAAGGGTCAAATCTCCAATTCTTTGTTTGCAGTCACTGCTAATGTTCCTGCTGCCAAAGAGTTTGGTGTCCAGGTTGACAATATTTACCCTTTTTGGGACTGGGTTGGCGGTCGTTATTCAGTATGGTCTGCCGTTGGTCTACCCATCGCTTTGCAATATGGCTTTAAGGCCTTTGAAGAATTTTTGGCTGGTGCTCATGCAATGGATTTGCATTTTAAGAATGCGCCGCTAGAACAAAATCTGCCAGTCATTATGGCTTTGGCTTTATTACATCAACAAGAAACTTGCAATATCAAGGCGTATGCAGCCATTCCTTATGCGGATGCCTTGGATTGGTTTCCGAAGTGGTTGCAACAGCTTGATATGGAGAGTAACGGTAAGTCTGTTGATCGTGAAGGCAAGCCAGTCAAGCACTCTTCACCAATAGTCTTTGGTAGCGCAGGCAGCAATGCCCAGCATTCCTACTTTCAACTTCTGCACCAAGGAACAGATGTCGTTCCGATTGATTTCATTGCGGTACGTAAACCGATGAGCAATCGTGCTGAGGCTGTTGCACATCACCGTATCTTGCTATCCAATTGCCTGGCTCAAGCCCAGGCTCTGGCGCATGGCAAAAAAGCTGAAAATCCAAACGATGTGTACCCTGGTCATCGACCAAGCAACTTACTGCTTCTGCCAGAACTCAATGCGTTCTATTTAGGAGCAATGCTAGCTCTTTATGAAAACCGTGCTGTGAGTCTTGGGGCTCTTTGGAATATCAATAGTTTTGATCAACCAGGTGTTGAGTACGGCAAGGTGTTAGCAAAGCCGATTGAAAAGGCGCTGCTTGATGGCTCTCCTGTGGCAGCAAATAACAATATTGATGCTGTCACCGCCGCGCGTATTAATTTATTGAACAGTTAGGATCTACCGTGCAACTATCGCCATCCATATTTAAGGCCTATGACATCCGCGGCATTATTGATGAGACCTTAGATCCATCGATTGCGAAGCTCATTGGGCAAGCTTTTGGCTCGGAGATGCGCGAGCTTGGTGAAACCGAGGTCGTCATTGGTAGAGATGGTCGCCTATCTGGCCCATCTTTAATCGAAGCCCTCACTGAAGGTTTGCTATCCACGGGCATTAATGTCATTGACTTAGGAATGGTTGCGACGCCTATGGTGTACTTTGGCGCCAACCAAACCCTAGATGGCAAAAAGCCCAAGTCCGGCATCATGATTACCGGTAGCCATAACCCACCAAATTACAACGGCTTCAAAATGGTTTTAGGTGGCGCCGCGATTTACGGAGATCAGATTCAGGCATTACGAAAACGCATTGAAGCCAAGCAATTTGTAAATGGCGATTCTAGTACCTTTGGCAGTCGCTCTACTTTTGATATTTTCCCAATGTATCTAGAACGGATTGTTGGCGATGTGAAATTAGCCCGCCCCATGAAGATTGCAGTTGATTGTGGCAATGGTGTGGGTGGCGCATTTGCCGGTAAACTATTCAGAGCTTTAGGCTGCGAAGTGCAAGAGCTCTTTTGTGAAGTCGATGGTCATTTTCCAAATCACCATCCAGATCCCGCACATATTGAGAACTTACAAGATCTGATTCAGAACCTACGGACTACAGATAATGAGTTAGGCCTTGCCTTTGATGGCGATGCCGATCGCCTAGGGGTTGTGACCAAAGATGGTCAAGTGATTTTCCCAGACCGCCAAATGATGCTCTTTGCCAAAGACGTACTCTCGCGCAACCCTGGCGGGCAGATTATTTATGACGTCAAGTGCACCCGTAATCTAGCAACTTACATTAAAGAACACGGTGGCGAGCCGCTGATGTGGAAAACAGGCCACTCTTTAGTTAAAGCCAAGCTCAAAGAAACTGGTGCTCCACTTGCTGGGGAAATGTCTGGCCACATCTTCTTTAAGGACCGTTGGTTTGGTTTTGATGACGGGCTATATACAGGAGCGCGTTTATTGGAGATCCTCTCTCAAGAGAGAGATCCAAATAAAACCTTGAATGACTTACCTAATGCCATTTGCACCCCTGAATTGCAGCTGCCTTGCGCTGAGGGCGAACCTTTTGCATTACTGGAGAGCATTAAAGCCAACGCCAAATTCCCCAGCTCGGAATCCATCAATACCATTGATGGCGTGCGCGTTGAATATGCCGATGGTTTTGGCCTCGCAAGGCCATCTAACACCACACCTGTTGTTGTCATGCGCTTTGAAGCAGATAGTGAAGCAGCGATTGCGCGCATTCAGGCGGAATTTAAAGCTGCTCTGTTGGCTGCCAAGCCAGATGCGAAGTTGCCGTTTTAGCTCCTCCACATAAATACGAAGGTTCGATTAAGATTTCGTATGAATTCAACCGTTAGCAGTCCAATAGCCTTTGATTACCCTCAGCAAGACTCTGCGGGGATAACTTGTACAGCCCAAGCCTGGGCAAAAGTCCCGCCCCACTTAGCTAACCCTGAAAAAGCGGCTGTGATTACCCGTATTAAGCAATTGCTAGTAGAGAAAGATGCTACTTTGGTTGCTCACTACTATGTCGACGGCGATATTCAGGACCTAGCCATGGAGACTGGGGGTTTTGTTGCTGACTCCTTAGAAATGGCACGCTTTGGCAAGAATCACCCCGCCAAGAATTTAATCGTTGCGGGTGTCCGTTTCATGGGGGAGTCAGCTAAGATTCTCAGTCCTGAGAAACGTGTTTTCATGCCCGACCTAGAAGCCACTTGCTCTTTAGATTTAGGTTGTGATGCAAAAGAATTTGCTGCTTTTAGATCTATGCATCCTGATCGCGTAGTGGTGGTCTATGCCAACACAAGCGCTGCAGTGAAAGCACAAGCTGATTGGATGGTAACTAGCTCCTGTGCACTTGCTATCGTGCATCAACTTAAAGTCGAAGGTCAAAAGATTTTGTGGGCACCTGATCGCCATCTGGGTCGCTATATTCAGGAACAGACTGGCGCAGATATGCTGTTGTGGAACGGCGCTTGTATTGTTCATGATGAATTTAAAGCTGCTGAACTAGAAGTCTTAAAGGCATCACATCCAAATGCCATGGTGTTAGTTCATCCGGAGTCTCCACAAGCAGTAGTCGATTTGGCTGATGTTGTTGGCTCTACTTCAGCCATGATCAAAGCAGTCGTTGAAGGTAGCGCCACTGAATATATTGTTGCTACCGACAATGGAATATTGCATCGCATGCGTCAATTAGCCCCAAACAAGAAATTGATTGAGGCACCCACAGCTGGCAATAGCGCTACCTGCAAGAGTTGTGCTCACTGCCCTTGGATGGCCATGAATGGTTTACAAGGGATCTTAGATTGTCTTGAGAATGCCTCTGGTGAGATCTTCATTGAAGAGCTTGTTCGAGCAAAGGCATTAACCTGCATTGATCGCATGCTCGACTTCACTAAGAGTCACCCCGATCTCCTTGCCAAAGCACAGCATGGCTTTGTAAAAAATATTGGTGCCGCTTAGTCTCTTTTTGATAGCCTCTTCTTGAAAATATCTTTTTATATTGGTCTTGCATGTTTGAATACAACGAATCTCTAGAGCAGGCCCGTCAGCGCAACATTCATGATGCCCTAATGGAAGATATTGGCAAAGGTGACTGGACTGCAAGGCTGGTGCCCAATAAAACAGTTCAAGCACAATTGATCGTACGCCAAGATGCGGTACTGTGTGGGGTAGATTGGTTTGAGGGGACTTTGAAAAAGCTAGACCCCAATGCTAAAGTTACATGGCATTACATAGAAGGCGATCTGATGAAAGCCGATACCAAAGTTTGCGATATTGAAGCTGACTCACAAGCCCTACTCTCTGCTGAGCGTACTTGTATCAATTTTTTACAGACGCTTTCTTGGACGGCCAGCATTACCCGTCAACATGTGGAGGCAATTGCAGGTGTTAGCCCTAACTCCAAAGGTTGTGCTGTACTGGATACTCGTAAGACCATTCCGGGTTTACGACAGGCCCAAAAATACGCTGTACGTGTTGGTGGCGGCCAGAACCAACGCCTTGCATTGTGGCATGGCATTCTCATTAAAGAAAATCATATTGCCGCAGCTGGCAGCGTGACTGCTGCCCTGAGAAATGCTCAAGCTCTGAATGCTGGCGTTGATATACAGATTGAGGTCGAGAACTTTGCTGAACTGGAAGAAGCGCTAGCGGCTGGAGCGAAGAGTATTCTGATTGATAACTTCACCAATGATCAAATGAAGCAAGCAGTCGCAATGACTAATGGCCGCGCCTTACTTGAGGCTTCTGGTGGCATTAATCTTGATCAAATGCGCTCCATTGCTGCCACTGGGGTGGATCGCATTTCTCTTGGCAAACTTACCAAGGATGTCCATGCTGTAGATTTTTCAATGCGCATTTTGTAACGCTCTCCATGCCAGTACTTGGCTGACAAACTTTTCAAACCCCGCTGATATTCAGTGGGGTTTTTTGTTTCTAGACTCAAACCCATATATTGATTGGGTTAAATGCCACTTTTTTCTCAATTTATGTATTGACATTAATTATTGATGTATTTACATTAATTAGGTGGATTGTTGATTGAGTTTGATAAAGCAAAACGCGAGATCACTTTATTTGCGCGTGGCCTAGACATGGCGAGAGCAAATGAGGTGTTTGATGCGCCTCACATGAATCAAATTGACTGCAGAAAAGATTATGGGGAAGCACGAATTACAACGTTTGGATATCTTGATGATCAGCCAGTATTTTTAGCATGGACATACAGAGGTAGGGTAAGAAGAATTATTAGCATTAGGAGAGCAAATGAACGTGAAGTTAAAAAATATGAAAGAAGAATGGGTTGATCCGGATGATGCGCCAGAGGTTGACGAAGAGTGGTTCCAAAATGCCCACGTCTATATTGGCGATACTCTTATTAAAAGAGGTGTTGGTCGACCGCCAATTAAGAATGCTAAAGAAATGTTAAGCATTAGGCTTGATTCTGATGTTCTAGAAAAATTACGTGCGAGTGGTAAGGGCTGGCAAACTCGTTTAGGCAAGCATATCAAAGAGGCAGTGTTAAAGGGGACTCTTTAGATCAACCTAGGTTTCTGGGTTTTCAGAATTTCCTTCTGCCTGAGGAGTCAATATCGTCGGATAAGAAACTGCCCAAGTGCCTGGATAGTCGCGACTATAGTGCAACCCCCTGCTTTCTCTTCGCATCAGTGCTGATCTCACAATCAGCTCGGCGCATTCTAGTAAGTTACGCAATTCAATCAGATCTCGCGTCACTTTAAAGTTAGCGTAATACTCTTGCACTTCATATCTTAGCAGTTTGATGCGATGTAAAGCACGCTCCAGTCTGCGGTTGGTTCTCACAATGCCAACATAGTTCCACATCAAGGAGCGCAACTCATCCCAATTGTGAGCAATGACAACTTGCTCATCGGCATCCTCAACTTGGCTCTCATCCCAAAGCGGTAATGTCGGCATCACAGGTGTTTTAAGTTCGGAGATATCTTCTGCTGCTGCCTTGCCAATGACTACGCACTCCAGCAATGAATTACTTGCTAGACGGTTAGCGCCATGTAAACCGGTATAGGTAGCCTCACCAACGGCATATAAGCCTGGTAGATCGGTTCTGCCTTTTAAATCAGTGACAACACCACCACAGGTATAGTGCGCAGCAGGTACCACTGGTATTGGCTCTTTTGTGATGTCCAAACCGAGACTTAAGCAGCGCGCATAAATCATTGGGAAATGCTCTTTGATGAAGTCTGTACCTAAGTGGGTTGCATCGAGATGAACGTAATCTAGGCCATGTTTTTTCATCTCAAAGTCGATTGCTCTAGCAACAATATCGCGTGGCGCCAATTCTTTCCGCTCATCATGCTCTGACATGAAGCGAGTGCCATCTGGTAATTTTAATAACCCACCCTCACCTCGCATAGCTTCAGTAATCAAGAAGGTGCGATCACTAGGGTGATACAAACAGGTTGGATGAAATTGAATAAATTCCATATTGCCCACACGGCAGCCCGCTCGCCAGGCCATCGCGATACCATCGCCCGTAGCGGTATCGGGATTGCTGGTGTAACGGTAGACCTTACCTACGCCACCTGTCGCTAGAACTACTGACTTCGCCTGGATGGTTTCAACGCGATTATTTTTAATATCTAGGGCATACACGCCGTAACAACGATTGGGTTTATTACGCTGCATCTTCGCGTCAAGTTGACGATTTGTAATGAGATCCAGAGCAATCCAATGTTCCAAAATACGAATATTTTGATGGGCTCTCGCTTTATCTAGTAACACCTCATGAATCGCCTTACCAGTAGCATCAGCAGCGTGTGCGATACGACGATGACTGTGGCCACCCTCACGAGTTAAATGCAAGCCCATTGGCCCCGCCTCATCTGCTGTAAATGGCACGCCCTGCTCTACTAACCATTTAATCGCGTCAGCACTTTCTTCTGCGATAAAGCGTGCGGTTGATTCAACAACAAGACCAGCGCCTGCGTCAATAGTGTCAGCCACATGAGAATCAATGCTGTCATGCTCTTTGTCTACCACCCCAACAATGCCGCCTTGCGCCCATGCGGTAGCAGCCTCTCCTAAGCCACGCTTAGCCATTAAGATCACTGGCTGGGATTCAGCCATGTGCAAAGCCACTGTTAAGCCAGCAAGTCCTGCTCCAATAATGAGGACGGGTAACTCAGCTTGCGCCTGGGAAGGGGTTGGTTTTGAACTGGCCATAGAGGGTTGATTCTACTGGGCAAATCAATTTGGTGAGGCAACAGTAAAAAGGCTCCATTTTGGGAGCTTTTTTACTGTGATCAATCGCGCTTAGATATTAACGCTTAGCTTCGATCCACCTGGAGCATTGGTTCCATAGCCCATAATCTTTGCCGCCTCGCCGCCCTTAGCGAGCTTAACTGCGCAATACTTAAACTCTGGAATCTTGCCAAACGGATCTAAAGCGGGATTGGTAATCAAGTTTGCTGCGGCTTCATAGTAGGCAAATGGAATAAAGACCACCCCTTTTGGAGTGCCATCATCTCTTCGCACATGAATACCTACCTCACCACGACGAGACTGAACGGTAATGACATCACCTGCAATGACGCCTAATTGAGTCATATCTTCACCATTCATGGATACAGTAGCCATTGGCTCAATCGCATCAAGCACTGTCGCACGGCGAGTCATACTGCCGGTATGCCAATGCTCTAATTGACGTCCAGTAATGAGAACAAATGGATATTCACCATCAGGTCTTTCATTGGCAGGGATGATATCAGCCGGTACCAGCTTCACCTTACCATCTGGTGTGGCAAAACTATCATCAAAGACGATAGGACGACCTGGGTCTTCTGCAGAAAGACATGGATAGGTGACGCTAGATTCTTTCTCGAGGCGCTCCCAAGTGATTCCCTTAATTGCACCATGCATGGCTTGGCGCATCTCCTCATAAACCTCAGCAACGCCATCATCAGCGCCTTGGTAATTCCAATTCAAACCCATCTGCTTAGCAATTTCTTGGATGATCCACAGATCAGGCTTGGCATCACCCGGAGGATTGATGGCCTTCTTGCCCATCTGTACCATGCGGTCAGTATTGCTTGCAGTACCAACCTTTTCTGGCCAAGCACTCGCTGGCAATACAACGTCAGCAAGTAAAGCGGTTTCAGTCATGAAGATATCTTGCACCACCAAGTGCTCAAGAGATGCCAAAGCATGACGAGCATGATTCAGATCTGGATCACTCATTGCAGGATTCTCACCCTCGACATACATGCCACGAATCTTATCGGGATCGCTATCGGGCGCAGTAATCTTGTGCATGATTTCTACAACGGTGTAACCAGGCTTTTTATCAAGCGGTGTATCCCAGAACTTCTCAAACCAAGCATGTGCCTCTGGATTATCAACACGCTGATAATTCGGGAACATCATCGGAATCAATCCAGCATCACTGGCGCCCTGGACGTTATTTTGACCGCGCAATGGATGCAAGCCAGAACCTGGTTTACCAATTTGACCTGTAATGCTGACAAGGGCAATTAAGCAACGCGCATTATCAGTGCCATGAACGTGCTGGCTAACACCCATGCCCCATAAAATCATTGCTGACTTGGTGGTGGCAAATTCTCTAGCAACCTCGCGCAATGTCTCTGCCGGAATGCCGCATATTGGCGCCATGGCTTCAGGGCTATATCCCTTAATATTTTCTTTTAAAGCTTCATAGTTATTGGCGCGGTTCTGAATAAACTCTTGATCTGCTAAACCTTCCTCAATGATCGTATAGATCATGGCATTCAGCATTGCTACATCAGTGTCTGGCTTAAATTGCATCGTGCGCCAAGCATGTTTGCTAATCTCAGTCATACGCGGGTCACACAATACAATTTTCGCACCACGTTTAGCGGCATTCTTAAACCAAGTCGCAGCCACCGGATGGTTTGCCGTTGGATTAGATCCAATCAACATAATTAAGCTGGAATGCTCAACATCATTTACCTGGTTACTTACTGCACCAGAACCAACGCCTTCTAAAAGCGCAGCTACAGATGAGGCATGGCACAGACGGGTGCAATGGTCTACGTTATTGCTGCCAAATCCTGTGCGAACTAGCTTTTGGAATAAATAAGCCTCTTCATTACTGCCCTTAGCAGAACCAAATCCAGCCAACACTTTTAGGCCATGCTTGTCTTTGAGTTTTTTCAGGCCGCCGCCAGCAAACTCAAGCGCCTCTTCCCAAGTTGCCTCGCGGAAGATATTGGACCAATCTTGTTTGCCTTCGAGGAGAGCCTCATCTTTTGGAACACCGGTCTTACGAATCAATGGCTTTGTTAAGCGCTGAGGATTATGGATGTAATCCATGCCAAAGCGACCTTTCACGCATAGGCGATTATGGTTAGCGGGTCCATCACGACCTTCTACGCTCACAATCTTTTCATCTTTAACGTTGTAAGTGATCTGGCAACCCACACCACAGAATGGGCAAACAGAATCGACCTTACGATCAACAGTCTGCGAACCAATTAGACCTTTGGGCATCAATGCGCCAGTCGGGCAGGCTTGCACACACTCACCACAAGCAACGCAGGTACTATCACCCATTGGGTCATTAAGGTCAAACACGATTTCGCTATGGCCGCCACGCATAGCGTAACCAATCACATCATTCACCTGCTCTTCACGACAAGCGCGCACGCAACGATTACATTGAATACAAGCATCCAGATTTACAGCCATCGCCGGATGCGATACGTCATTTGCTACTTTCTCACGACGTAATGCTTTGAGCTCTGGTCGAACCGCCACATCCAGTCGTGCTGCCCAGGTGCTGAGTTCGCCATGTTGATTTTTTTGCTCTTCTTCTTTGCTGTCTCCAACCCACTTAAATCCTTCGTCTGGCATGTCCGATAACAACATTTCCAGAACTAGCTTTTGACTCTTTAAAGCGCGTTCACTATTAGCCTTCACTTCCATGCCTGGAGTGGCGCTTCTGCAGCAGCTCGGAGCCAATGTACGTTCGCCGTTGATTTCTACTACACACGCACGGCAATTACCATCAGGGCGATAGCCATCCTTAAAACAAAGATGTGGAATATCAATGCCATGGCGCTTAGCCGCCTTCAGAATCGTCTCACCTTCATAGGAAACGATAGTCTTGCCGTCTAGCTTGAACTCGACAGTTTGCAATTCAAGTTCTTTTGGATTAGTTGGTGCGTTCATGTTTTTCTCGTGTTTCCCTATTTAAGCTACTTCCTTATGCAACTTCATTCGGGAAATATTTATGAATACAACGAATCGGATTTGGTGCTGCCTGACCTAGACCACAAATGGACGCATCAACCATTACGGCCGCTAAATCTTCTAAGGTATCTTGATCCCAAGATTTGGCTTGCATGAGTTTTGCTGCCTTGCCCGTGCCAACACGGCATGGAGTACATTGACCGCAACTCTCGTGCTCGAAAAAGTGCATCACATTCAGCGCCATATCGCGCGCCTTGTCTTGATCACCAAACACCATCACTGCCGCTGAACCGATAAAGCAACCATAGGGTTGCAGAGTATCGAAGTCCAAGGGAATGTCATTCATAGTGGCAGGCAAGATGCCGCCCGATGCACCACCTGGTAAGTAACCGTAGAACTGGTGGCCATCTTGCATGCCGCCACAATACTCATCAATCAGTTCTTGAATCGTAATACCAGCTGGGGCCAATTTGACTCCAGGCTTCTTGACGCGTCCACTAACGCTATAACTACGCAAGCCCTTACGATCATGACGGCCATAGGAGCTAAACCATTCAGGTCCACGCTGCACAATATCGCGCACCCAGTACAAGGTTTCAAAGTTGTGCTCTAAGGTTGGGCGTCCAAATAAACCAACTTGTGCAATATACGGAGGGCGCATGCGTGGCTCACCACGCTTACCTTCAATACTTTCAATCATCGCGGACTCTTCACCGCAGATATAGGCACCTGCACCGCGGCGCAATTCAATCGTGGGCAACTTAAATGGAGGATTGGCTTTGAGTTTTTCTAATTCTTTTTCAAGCAACTCACGACAACCGTGATATTCATCGCGTAAATAAATATAGCAAGCATCGATACCCACAACATTAGCGGCAACCAATAATCCTTCTAAGAAACGATGTGGGTCACGCTCTAAATAGGTGCGGTCTTTAAATGTGCCTGGCTCACCTTCGTCAATATTGACGGCCATCAGTTTAGGCGCCACCTGATCTTTCACAATACGCCACTTGCGCCCTGCTGGGAAGCCTGCACCACCAAGACCACGCAAGCCTGAGCTCTCCATAGCTTTAATGATGCTCTCTGCATCACGCTTACCTTCGACAATTTCTTTTGCAAGCGCGTAACCGCCTTGAGCACGGTAGACTTCATAGCCAACATAGTCAGGGGATAATGCTTGATTTACGCCTTGTGGAGAAACGCCCTGCTCTGCTAGAGATGCTGGATCAAAAATGGCATCATCTTTTGCCATCGGCTGAGTAGTCATTTTATTGTTCACTGCCGCTTGCACTTTGTCGGTTGTTGCAAAAAGCACAGGATATTGGTGCACTACCGCTACAGGAGCCTGCTCACAGCGACCCACGCATGGTGCTGCAATCACTTTGACATTTGGGTTGCCCAAAATAGCCGGCAACTTTGCTAATAGATTTTGGGCGCCAGCTAACTCACAGGCAATGCCATCACAAACTCGGACAGTGATATTCGCAACTGCATCATTGCCGCGCACCACTTCAAAATGGTGATAGAAAGTGGCTACTTCATATACTTCAGCCATCGGCAAATTCATCTCTTTTGCCAGGGCTACTAAATGACGATCATGCAAAGCGCGGTACTCATCATTTAACTTATGAAGATTTTCGATGAGCAAATCGCGACGTTCTGCTGCGGCACCAATGAGTTGTCGCACTTCTGCCAATGAAGCATCGTCCGCTTGACGACCTTTGAGTTTGCTCTTGCGCCGAATGGTCTCCCTCAAATCATCTGCAGTAGCGATAGCAACTGCTTTGACTTCTCCGGAAGGCTTTGGGTGATTCATAGTTTGTAGTCTCTAATTTTTATGCTTGTAATGCTATTTGGGGTTATGCGTTGAATACCCGGACAAGAAAGATTTTGCCCTGCTAGACATGCAAATAATCTTTTGATTTTGGGTTATTTCACCCCTCAAGTCCTTGACGGCGCTCAAGGGAATGAATTAAGGGTTTACCCTAGTATTAAATCACCGATGGGGAAGGTTTGTCGCCTGGAGGGTTGGAGTAATCCAGCTTACGCTCATACACGCGGGCTTTAAAGCAATCTTGATAACCTTTGCTACCAATCTGCCAGCCAATTGAGGTGCAGTCGTCTTGGGCTGCAGATTCAACAGAGCCACAGCCTGAAAGCATGGTCAAAGTAATAGCAGCAATGAAAATGAGTTGTTTTCTTGAATTCATAGCTCAAGTCTACTAGATTCTGACCTCAACATCGAGAGGAGCGCACCCCTTAGCCAACCCTGGGAAATATCTACTTGTGTTGATCGAGCAATATCCATAACAATCAAAAAGATTAGAGAACATTCCATATACCCGCAGGAGACTTTATGAAAAACCTAAAACAATCTATCGCAGCCCTAGGCATCTGTTGCGCCGCCCTCTTGAGCACAAATTCTGCTTTTGCCCAAAATGCAGATGGCTTTGTAGATCTGATTGATGGCGTTAGCCTAGAAGGATGGAACATTGTTGGCACTGCAAGCTGGACTATTGGTAACGGGCTCATTGTGGGAAATAAACCATCGGGCTTTTTAGTAAGCAATAAGACCTATACAAACTTCATCATCAAAGCCGAATTTTGGGCAGAGTCAAATACCAACAGCGGTATTTTTATACGCTGCCAAGACCCCAATAAACCCTCTCAATACACCTGCTATGAAATCAATATCTGGGATACGCGCCCAGAGCAAGCCTATGCTACTGGTGCGATCGTAGACCTTGCTAAGGTAAATCCTGTGCCCAAGGCTGGTGGGCGGTGGAATGTAATGGAGATCGTTGCCAATGGTTCGCACTTTAAGGTCGTCCTCAATGGTGAGGTTACTGTGGCCGACGGGCAAGACAGTAAATATGCCAGTGGCCCTATTGCCATTCAATCGGCAGGCGGCGTAGTGAAATTTAGGAAACTCCAAATTAAGCCGCTTTAATTTACGAATACCTAAACACAAAGCCACCGATCGGTGGCTTTTTAATTCTAAATTACAGACTTATTTTTCCGGTGGAAATCCAACCTTCTGTTCCCACATATTATTAAAGACATGGATGACAGGCTTTTCATATACCCCTGCCTTGGTAAATGGCTCATCCTTTAACCAAGAATCAACATCTGCTCTACTTGGAAAGTCGATTGCCAATAAGCTGCCAACGACAGTGAGTCCATCCTCCGATGTCAAAGGACCAGCAAAGGCCATACGATGAGAAAGTTTTGCCAGGTAAGCACGATGTTCTGGCCTGACTTGCACCCGCAACTCAGATGTACCTGGACGGTCCATTAATAAGATAGCAAAAATCATACTGCCTCCAATCATTAATCAGTTTTGTTGATATTACGCTAAGCAATAAGGCTGTTGCTTTTCCCCATCAATTGCAGCTTTTTTAACGTTGGCGATAGACATGTCAAATGAAATTCATCAGACTGCGCACAACTTGCGGATAAATGGAGCGACATAGTTAATCACCACATCAATGAAATCGCTCTCTGAGTCCTTGGGCCAAAAACCTAAACTCCTTGGAGGTAATGATGAAGATCCACCATTACGTTGCTGAAGATGATGAGTATTTTGATGAGTATGCTGATTCGCTGAAGTACCCTTTGTTAAAAGATCGCCTGGTTTGGCAGCACCATACTCGCAAAGAAATCTACCTGGAGTACAAAATATTTGATGATGACTGTGATTTTGATTACATCAAGTAGCAGGTAGGCTGGCAATAAAAAACCACCCGAAGGTGGTTTAGATACTGCTTGGCGGAAGGGGCGGGATTCGAACCCGCGGTAGGCTATTAACCTACGCACGCTTTCCAGGCGTGTGACTTAAACCGCTCATCCACCCTTCCGGAACCCACAATTATACGGTTCCTAAAAGGGTTTAGCTTCAAAAGCCTACAAAGACTCCTTCAGCTGGTCCAAAATCGCCGGGTTTTCCAAGGTAGAGGTGTCTTGAGTCACCTCTTCACCTTTAGCAATCACTCGCAAGAGACGGCGCATGATCTTGCCGGAGCGAGTCTTTGGCAAGTTATCGCCAAAGCGCACATCTTTTGGCTTAGCGATTGGACCGATTTCTTTACCAACCCAATTACGCAATTCAGTCGCAAGCTTTTTAGCCTCTTCACCTGTTGGACGTCCGCCCTTCAGAACCACGAATACGCAAATCGCTTCGCCAGTAAGTTCATCTGGACGACCTACAACCGCCGCTTCAGCAACCAACGGATTAGCAACTAGGCAAGATTCAATTTCCATGGTTCCCATACGGTGACCTGAAACGTTCAACACGTCATCGATACGACCAGTAATTGTGAAGTAACCAGTATCTTTGTTACGAATTGCACCATCGCCCGCTAGGTACAAAGTGCCGCCCAATTCTTCCGGAAAATAAGACTTCACAAAACGATCGGCATCATTCCAAATCGTACGAATCATGGAAGGCCATGGACGTTTGACAACCAAGATGCCGCCCTGGCCATTTGGAACATCTACACCAGCTTCGTCAACAATGGCTGCTTGAATACCAGGTAATGGCAATGTGCATGAACCTGGAATCATGGGTGTCGCACCGGGCAATGGTGAAATCATGTGGCCACCCGTTTCGGTTTGCCAGAAAGTATCGGTGATTGGACAACGCGATCCGCCCACATTCTCGTAGTACCACATCCATGCTTCAGGATTAATTGGTTCACCTACCGAACCCAAGAGACGCAAGGAAGATAAGTTGTAACTTTTTGGATGCACTGCCTCATCATTGCTTGACGCTTTAATCAAAGAACGAATGGCAGTTGGTGCCGTATAGAAAATACTGGCTTTATGTTTTTGGATCATGTCCCAGAAACGGCCAGCATTTGGATAGGTTGGCACACCTTCAAATACAATCTCAGTAGCGCCTACTGCGAGGGGGCCATAGGTAATGTAAGAGTGGCCAGTTACCCAACCAATATCGGCGGTACACCAGAACACATCATTTGGCTTGATATCAAAAGTCCACTTCATTGTGAGAATCGCCCACAAGAGGTACCCACCAGTTGAGTGCTGAACACCCTTTGGCTTACCTGTTGAACCAGATGTATAGAGAATAAATAAAGGATGTTCTGCGCTGACCCACTCTGGCTCACAAGTAGTAGCTTCATTAGCTACAACTTCTTGCATCCAAACGTCGCGGCCAGCTGTCATCGTGATATCAGCGCCAGTACGCTTACTAACAATCACATGCTTCACCTTAGGACACTCACCAGTGGAAAGTGCTTCGTCACAAATTGCTTTTAATGGCAATGCTTTGCCACCTCGGAACTGTCCATCAGAAGTAATCACTGCAACTGCACCAACATCCATAATGCGATCGCGCAATGCTTGAGCAGAAAAGCCGCCAAACACGACAGAGTGAATTGCGCCGATGCGGGCACACGCTTGCATGGCAACAATGCCGTCAATGGTCATCGCCATATAAATAATGACGCTATCACCAGACTTGACACCCATCTTGCGCAATGCATTTGCCATTTTGCAAACGCGCTCCAGCATCTCTTTGTAAGTGACTTTAGTCACGGTGCCGTCATCGGCTTCAAAAATGATGGCGGTCTTATCGCCTAAGCCAGCCTCTACTTGACGATCCAAACAGTTATATGAAGCATTGGTCGTTCCATCTTCAAACCACTTGTAGAAGGGAGCTTTGGACTCATCCAACACTTTGGTAAATGGCTTTTTCCAATAGATATTTTCTTTAGCAAGACGCCCCCAAAAACCGTCATAATCTTTGTTAGCCTCTTCACAGAGCTTGTTATAGGCTTCCATACCCGCTATCGCAGCACCCTTGACAAACTCAGCTGGCGGGTTAAAAACGCGGTTTTCTTGCTTTAATGGTTCCATGCTTCACAGCCCTCTATCAAATAATCAATAATCTATTTTTGCCAAAATGTCGCAAAATAATGGGTTTAGACCCTCAAGACCTTAGAAGATAAGTGAAAACACCCGGGATTTGCTCTATGGCAAACCCTTAAAATAAGCCAAACCCGCCAAATTAACTAAAAAACCATGACAAATATCAAACAAAACGACCTCATTCAAAGCGTTGCAGATGCGTTCCAGTTCATTTCTTACTACCACCCTAAAGACTTTATTGACGCTATGGGCAGGGCTTACGAACTTGAACAAGGGGCAGCTGCTAAAGATGCATTAGCGCAAATTTTGACCAACAGCAGGATGTGTGCCGAAGGCCATCGCCCGATGTGTCAGGACACTGGTATTGCTGTGGTGTTTTTAAAGATTGGAATGAATGTGCAATGGCTAGATGCCACGATGAGCGTTTCTGAAATGGTCAATGAAGGCGTGCGTCGCGCTTACCTTAATCCAGAAAATACGCTCCGTGCTTCAGTATTGGCTGACCCTGCCGGCAAACGTAAAAATACTGGCGACAACACCCCTGCCGTAATCCATTACGAAATCGTTCCAGGCGATGGCGTTGAAGTGATATGTGCAGCCAAAGGTGGCGGCTCTGAAAACAAGGCAAAGATGGTGATGCTAAATCCATCGGACTCGATAGTAGATTGGGTTGTCAAAACCGTTCCTACAATGGGCGCAGGTTGGTGTCCTCCTGGCATTCTTGGCATTGGGATTGGCGGCACTCCTGAAAAAGCCATGTTGATGGCAAAAGAATCTTTAATGGGCCCAGTAGATATTCAGGAGCTCATCGCTCGCGGTCCTAAAACACGCGCCGAGGAACTCCGCCTCGAAATCTATGACAAGGTAAACAAATTAGGCATCGGTGCGCAGGGGCTTGGTGGTTTGACAACAGTGCTCGACATTAAGATCATGGAATACCCAACGCATGCTGCATCTCTACCTGTAGCCATGATCCCAAACTGTGCAGCAACCCGTCACGTCCACTTCCATTTGCATGGTGATGGTCCTGCTAAATTAGAAAAGCCTTCCTTATCTGATTGGCCGGATGTTACCTGGACACCCGATGTTCAAAAATCAAAACGCATTAATTTAGATACCCTCACAGCAGCAGAAGTTGCAGGCTGGAAACCTGGCGATACCTTGTTATTGAATGGCAAAATTTTGACTGGTCGTGATGCTGCCCACAAACGTATCCAGGATATGCTGGCCAAAGGCGAAGAGTTACCAGTCAACTTTAAAGATCGTGTCATTTACTACGTTGGGCCAGTTGACCCGGTGCGTGAAGAAGCTGTTGGACCTGCAGGCCCAACCACTTCAACCCGTATGGATAAGTTCACCGAAATGATGCTTGCGAAGACTGGCCTGATTTCGATGATCGGTAAAGCTGAGCGTGGTCCTGTTGCAATTGAAGCAATCAAGAAACATAAATCAGCTTATCTCATGGCGGTCGGTGGCGCTGCCTACTTGGTATCTAAGGCAATTCAGACAGCCAAGGTTGTTGGCTTTGCTGATCTCGGCATGGAAGCGATTTATGAATTCGATGTCAAAGATATGCCAGTAACTGTTGCCGTGAGCTCTGAAGGTATCTCAATGCACGATACTGGCCCTAAAGAATGGCAAGCAAAAATTGCTGGCATTCCAGTCAACATTGCCTAATCATTTGATACGCCATCTTTAAGCAAACATTGGCACCGCATTGTCACTCATAGGAGTTTTTGATTCTGGCGTCGGAGGCTTATCCGTTTTGGATGAGGCTCTGCGTCAGCTTCCCCAGCACGACTATATTTATCTTGCAGACTCTGCGAACGCTCCCTATGGAGAAAAATCCAGTGATTGGATTGCAGCGCGTAGTCTAGTCTTATGCAGATATCTAGCAAGTAAGGGTTGTGATGCGATTGTTGTAGCTTGCAATACTGCCACTGCCGAAGCAATTCAACAAATCCGTAGCGAGTTAAGTATTCCGATTATTGGGGTTGAACCTGGAATCAAGCCAGCAGCAATGCAGTCTCAAAATGGCATTGTTGGCGTACTCGCTACAGAAGCAACCCTTAAGAGTGATAAGTTCAATGCGCTATTGGCAACCTTACCACCTAACTGCCGTTTCATTAAACAAGCTGGCGCAGGTCTTGTACCCTTAATTGAAGCTGGCAAAGCAGATAGCGAAGAAGCTCTAGATCTCTTGGGTAAACATCTTGCACCGATTTTGGATGAGGGCTCAGACACTTTGGTGCTCGGTTGTACACACTACCCCTTTCTTAGAAAAGCGATCCGCAAACTCTTAGGTGACACCATCACCTTGATCGACACTAGTGATGCAGTAGTAAGACAACTGAAGCGACAGTTAGAGTCTTTAGATCAATCAGGCAATTCCGATGATCGCGGTGCGGTGCTATTTATCAGTAGCAAGAATGAAATATCACTTCTCGAGATAGCAAAAGACCTTATGGCTAGTGATCTGAATTTACATGCGATTCATTCGTCATTGTTAGGTAAAGTGTCATGAGCGCTTTCTTGCAAAAACTGGATTCTCGCCTACCATTTACTAAATCAGAGCGAATCATCATTGGCATTGTTTTGCTCTTGCACGCTCTACCCGCTTTAGAGTTCATTCATTTAAGTGCACGCCCACCCAAGATGGATGATGATCGTGTGATGGCAAACTTGCTTAGCCCTTCTCCAGCCAAAAGCCAAGAAGCTCCAGCTGCCCCTAAAATGCCAGCACCAAAACCCAAAGAAGAGCTCAAGAAAAAGGTGGAGGAAAAGACAACTCCGCAACCAGCACCTGCACCACCCAAACAATCCAGCGCGCCCCAGAAGCAAGCTGAGTCTAAAAGTGAGTCTCAAGCCCAAAACGCTGCTGTTGCGCCTTCAAGTGCTGGCGGAGTTAGTGGCACGCCAATTCAGACCGACATTGGTAAACTGGAAGTACTCTACCAACCTGATGCAGATGCTTATTACCCATCATTTTCGAAACGATCTGGTGAGCAAGGCACGGTAATAGTTCGTTTAATTATTGACCAGGCTGGTAACGTTGATGATATTGCTCTTCTGCAATCGAGCAGCTTCCCAAGGCTTGATCGTGCTGCTAGTGAAATCGGAAGACGCTATCGCTTCAAACCTTTTGTAGTAAATGGTTCACCACAAAGAATTTCCACTAATCTTTTAATTAAATTTAATCTCAAGTAAATACTCATTATGAATACACCATTTGGCATAGCAAATCTTTGGATGGAGGGCGATTTCATTACGCGCTTTGTGGCCATCGCACTTCTTACCTGCTCAATCATTACCTGGGTAATTTTGCTGACGCGCTTTTGGGAACTACGCAATCTTCGCAAACTCAAGCCTGAATTAGATGTATTCTGGCGCGCCACATCGTATGAGCAAGGTCTGCAATCCTTCAGTGACCATACCCTCAACCCTTACTACCTACTTGCCAAATCAGCCGCCACTGCTTCAGCCCATCACCAGAACCAGGCTCATGATCATCGTGAACTATTGCAAACACTCAACTACTCTGAGTGGATGGCCAGAAGCTTGAAGAATAGCGTTGATGGAATTGCTGCAGGTTTTCAGAAGGGGCTGACATTTCTAGGTTCTACTGGTGCGATTTCCCCATTTATTGGTTTATTTGGAACCGTCTGGGGTATATATCACGCCCTCATCGCTATCAGCAGCTCTGGTAGCGCCCAGCTTGATCAAGTTGCAGGTCCTATTGGTGAGGCGCTCATCATGACTGCCCTGGGTCTGGCAGTAGCAATCCCTGCGGTACTGGCTTTTAATGCAATTAACCGCGCTAATAAATTAATGCTTGCCGATCTCAATCGCTTTGGCAACGACCTTCTTGCCTATTTCGTCACTGGCGCTCGTGTGAAATCTGGAGAATAAGTATGGCTTTTCATATCCAAGATGATCAGAGTGAAGACAGCATCATGTCTGAGATCAATATGACGCCGATGGTTGATGTGATGTTGGTCTTATTGATCATCTTTATCATCACCCTACCAGTCATTCAGCAAGCAGTGAAGATTGAACTTCCAAAAGCCAATAGCGTCCGCAATGAGGTCAAACCAGAATCTGTGCAACTCACCATTGATGGCAAGGGGCAAATCTTTTGGAATAGCACCGCAATTGATTTAAAGACCTTTCATGGCTATGCAGAGAAAGCGGCTCAAAAAGAGCCTCAGCCAGAAATCAATTTACGCGCCGATAAGTCTGTGAAATATGAGTATGTCGCTCAAGTCCTTGCAGCCTCACGTCGTGCTGGACTGACGAAACTGGGCTTTGTAACCGAGCCTGACTAAACCCGGCTAAACGTTGCCTAGCGCAAACCTCTGCGCTACTGTGGCTTGAAAGGTATTTTGGCTGGGAAGCAAGTCTCTTCACTGACGTGAGTTCCGTTTCCCAGGGATGCGCCCAGAATGCCACCTTGAATTTTTTCCACTTTTTTTAGCTTACCCGTTACCGGGTCAAGGGTGATGTGCGTTGATACGCTCCCTGCAGGATAAGCAACCCCCATGATTTCTTCTGGAGCAAAACTGGCCTCTACCACGATGAAAATATTTGGGCGAGCCAGAGTGACACTTTTAACAACTTGCGTTCCGTAAGCGTCAGACTGATCTAAGTCTCGCTCATCTAAATACATCTTTGCTTTTTGAGTCTTAGAGGCTAGCGTGAGTTGCATTGCATACTCTTCAACATAATCTTTTTCGGATCGTTTGCAATCAAAGAAAATAGATTGCCCCAGCACCGGAGTGACCGAACCAGAAAGCAGTAAGAAGAGGATTGAATATATTTTTCTCAAGATCTTAATGAGGAAAAGACTGAATTGATGGTGCCCGAGGCCGGAATCGAACCGGCACGACTTTTTTGAGTCGGCAGATTTTAAATCTGCTGTGTCTACCGATTTCACCACTCGGGCTCGCACAAACAGAAACTGCTGCGCTAAATAAATCAAGACAGTTGAAATTTTAGCATGCAAGCCCAGAAAGCCCCAGGATGGAGGCCTTGGGCAGACTTGGGGCTTGGATAGCCCAAAACCACTAAACTATTGCCATGAAATTGAATCGCAAATTGGTCAGACTCGGCAAACTCTTGCGCCCGCTCGTTTTGCTTATTGGCATTACCCTAGCCATCTGCCTAGTTACCACTATTGCCTATTTATATTCAGCACAAAGCTCCCCTTCTGGTAAGCGCGTTATTAAAGGCATTGGGGACTCGGTAGTCATCACATTTGATGAGGCTGATATCCCGCACATTAAAGCCAATAGCCAATCTGATGCATTATTTGCCCTGGGATATTTGCATGCATCTGAGCGCTCATGGCAGATGGAAATCAATCGTCGCCTTGCCAGTGGTCGCCTCTCCGAAATTTTAGGTAATGAGACCTTCAAAATTGATCGCTTTATTCGAACCCTTGGCATTAAACACGCTGCCGAACAACAATTCGACAAATATCCGGTTTCTACTAAGCGTTTATTGCAGGCCTATGCAGATGGTGTCAATGCTGGTAACGCTAATTTGGGCTGGGCTCTACCAATTGAGTATTTTTTAACCGGCTCTAAACCAGGGCATTGGTCGCCAACGGATAGTGTTGCCTGGATGCTGATGATGGCACTCGATCTCGGCGGTAATTGGCATAAAGAATTACAAAGGCTTGAGCTGTCTCAATTTTTAACGACTAAGCAAGTTTGGGAAGTATTGCCACCTTTTGAGCCCGATGAGCCAGTCACGAATGTAGATTTTGCAAAAATCTATCGAGATATCAATCTCTTTAATCCCCACTCCGACTCCAGCAATCGCCACTCCAATGCATTGCCTGTAACCGAACACTTGGCAATGGATCTTCCAGGTGGCAAGGATGGCATTGGCTCCAACAACTGGGCTATTGGCGGCAAACTCACTGTGAGTGGCAAGCCATTATTAGCGAATGACCCGCATCTGGGTTTATCTGCGCCAGCAATTTGGTATTTTGCCCGCTTAGATGCCCCGGGCATGAATGTCATTGGCGGCACTCTTCCCGGGATTCCGGCAGTCATTCTGGGTAGAACAGACAAATTTGCCTGGAGTTTTACCAACACCAATCCTGATGTACAAGATCTCTACATAGAGCAAATTGACTCAATCAATCCTGGTATGTACCGTGGGCCAGATGGCTTGTTACCCTTCAAAGTTCGCCAAGAGATTATCGATATCAAAGGCGCGGCATCAATCAATTTTATTGTTAAAGAAACTCGTCATGGGCCAGTAATCTCAGACTCCTACGAGCGCGCTAAACGCGCCATTAATACGGATCGATTTGCTCTAGCATTTCGCTGGACTGCCTTGGATATTGAAAACCAATCCGTTGTCAGTTTGCTAGAGATGAATCGCGCCAAGGACCTCGACTCATTTAAACAGGCTCTTCGCAAGAACTATGCCCCAATGCAAAATGTGGTGATGGCCGATACCGACGGCAATATTGCATATCAAGCCGCTGGTGTTGCCCCTAAACGCGTTTTACACCATGGACTCTATGGTACTGCGCCCGCACTGGGATGGGAAAAGCAGTACGACTGGAACGGCTATGTGCCTTTTGAGCAATTACCAGCTAGCAATAATCCAGAGCAAGGATGGCTCGCCACAGCCAATCAGAGAATTATTGCCAGCAACGACCCTAACCCCCTAACGGCTGATTGGGATTTATCAGCACGCTATGACCGCATTGTTGATCTCATCAAATCTCGAGATTCTCATGATTTGGAATACATGAAAACAATGCAAGCAGATACCCTGTCTCTCTCGTCAATTCCACTGCTTGAGCTCTTTAAAACGAGCACCCCAAGTCATCCATTGGGGGCTAAAGCTTTAGAGCTTGCCAAAGACTTCAATGGCGATATGAAAGTGGATAGTGCCGCCGCTCTCGTCTTCAATGCCTGGGCAGACCAGCTGACGCGCAACCTATTTTCTCGGCTCGGTTATATATTTTCTGAAACCTATGGAGACCGAAATTATCGAGGCGCGCTGCTGGCACAGATTCGCAATCCCAATAGCCCATGGTGTGACAACCCAAAAACTGCTCTTGTAGAAACCTGTCTTGACGCTTCCAACGATGCCTTTGATAAGGCCCTCCAATATCTGAGCAAGGAATATGGCGATGACCCTAAAAAATGGTCCTGGGGAAATGCTCATATTGCCATTTCAGAACATCGACCGATGAGTAAGGTTCCTTTGCTTAGGAAGCTATTTAATTTAGAAGCGCCCTTCCCCGGTGACAGTAACACCGTTAACGTTGGTAGATTAGAGCTATTGCGTACAAGTAACCCCTACGAGACTAAGCAAGCCCCCAGTCTGAGAACTATTTACGACTTATCTGATTTAGAAAATTCCCTCTTTATCTATCAAACCGGCCAATCAGGTTGGGTGCAAAGCAAGCTATATAGAAATATGAACCCTCTTTGGGCCAAGAACGAATACCTTCCCCTGCAGATGAAGCCAGAGAACAGCAAACGCCAGCTCGAACTTGTTAGCAAATAGCACTTCTAAATAGTCACATGAAGGCGTTTAGAATGTCTTATTGATATAAAACAGTCACTATTGAGGACTATAGCTATGAAAAAAATAAATCCGCTTATTACTGCCGCCCTACTAACGTCTCTGATGTTACCAATCAGCAGTGCTTATGCCGAATGGAAAGAGTTAGGATCTAACGCAGTCATGGTTGTTTATGTAGACTTAGAAACGATTCGTGACAGCGGCGAGAAAGCCCAAATCATGTCAATGCTAGATTTTAAAAAACCTGGCAAAAATCCAAGCAACCAACAAACCGTGAACTCTATTGTTGGCTTAAATGAATACAACTGTCCTGAAATTAGTTACCGTCCGATTGCCTTTAAAGAATTTTCAGGCAAAAAAGGTACAGGCAAAGTAGTTTCTGATAACAATACCCCTGACAGTAAGTTTGAACCTGTCATTAATGAATCCTGGACAGCTGGAGTATTTAATGTTGTCTGCCAGAAACGGTAGATTGCATACGCAAACCCAGCTCAATCTTTGGGTTTGTCTATTCATCATCTATTCTTGTCTAGGTTTACAAGGGTGCTTTGCCCCGATTGCCGCTGTTGGCGCATCAGGCTCTGCTGCCGCTAGCTCGGCAGGTGGTGCCGTGGTGAGTATGGCAGCCGCTAACCCGGTAACCGCCACGAGTCTGGCCTCCACTGCCGCTACGGGCAAATCACCTTTAGAGCATGCTGCCTCGGCCGCCACTAAAAAAGAATGCAACTTCTTTAACCCGCTCTCATCAAAGCCAATCTGCATAGAGATTGCAGTGCCCACGGTGACTGATAACAGCACCCCCTTATTAGGTCCTGCGGATAAAGCTGTTGATACCGCTCAGCAGTAAAACATACCGCCTCTTGCTCCCAAGAGACTAAAATCTGTATTTATCAGCATTTTTTTGATTAGACATGAGCACAGAAAACTATTACCTCACACTGACCTGCCCGAACAAACCAGGCATTGTTGCTGCAGTTTCAACTTATATTTTTCAGGCGGGTGGAGATATTGAAGAAGCTCAACAGTTTGATGACAAAGCTTCTAAGCGATTCTTTATGCGCGTTAGCTTTAGCTGCCCTACAGAGGGTAAGACTCTCAAGTCAGGCTTTGTAGAAATCGCAAAACGCTTTGAGCTCACTTGGGATTTGCGCGCCGTTAAAGATCTCAAACGCGTCTTGATCATGGCTTCGAAGCTAGATCATTGCTTAGTCGATTTACTCTATCGTTGGCGTATTGGTGAATTACCAATGATCATCTGCGGCATCGTCTCTAATCATCCACGCGAGGTGTATGCCAGTATTGATTTTGCTGACATTCCTTTCTACCACTTGCCAGTCACCCCCGAAACGAAATCTGCACAAGAAGCCAAGCTTCTGGAGATCGTTGCTGACGCTAAGGTTGACATGGTGATTCTGGCTCGTTATATGCAAATTTTGTCGGATGACTTGTCCACCAAGTTATCTGGTCGCTGCATCAACGTTCACCACTCCTTCTTGCCAAGCTTTAAGGGCGCTAAACCCTATCACCAGGCTCATGCACGTGGCATTAAATTAATTGGCGCTACTGCGCACTTTGTGACTAGCGATTTAGATGAAGGGCCCATCATTGAACAAGATGTGACTCGCGTTACTCACGGCGATACACCTGACGATTTAGTCCGCAAAGGTCGAGACCTAGAGCGCACCGTTCTTTCTAGAGCCCTGCGCTATTACTTGCATGATCGCGTCTTAATTAATGGCGCAACCTCAGTTGTCTTCTCCGACTAAAGGTATTAAGGCCTGACCCCTGGGGCTTCCAGGAGCATGCCCTTGGCTCGCCACATGAGAAAGAGTTCTAGTTGGGCCATTTCTGGCGAACCATACTCAAACTGCTGCGCCCTGACTCCACTCATGCAATTCCGTAAGCGGCGCTGTAGTGATCCCAAGGTTTGCCACTCTAAGCGGTAGATGGGATAAGCATTAGGATGGCCTTGTGGTATTGGACTGCCGCCAAGCTTTAATCCTGCCCTATCCTCATGGCATTGAGCACAGGACAAGTTGAGTTGCCCCATTCTTTCGTTAAATGAATGTCGCCCCTTTTCTAACTCTGCTTTATTAGCTGAGGTTTCTCTCACGGCGATAGGCATGCCTTTGGACTGAAGGGCAATGTAGGCTGTGATTGCTAGCAATTCTTTGCTCTCATAAGCCAGCGCTGGCGAGCCTTGAGCTCCTGACCGACATTGATTGATTTGTCCTTCGAGAGTTTGTAACTTTCCTTTAACCATCTTGGGGTATTGTGTTGCTACACCGCGCATCGACTTTTTTGCATCACCATGACAACTAGCGCAGGCAATATTTTTTGAGCCCGCTTTAGATTGCCATAAGCTTTCGCCCTCGGCAACCCAAAACATGGCAGGGTTTAGCGATGCGTCATCCTGCATCGCTTTAGTCTCAGCAGACATTAGTTCGTAACTAGATTTTTTTTTATTACCAGCTTCGTTTGGAGCAGCCAAGCAGTTTGATGCTAGCAACAATGATGAATAAGCAAGTGCTATAAGTTGGAGATAAATACCCTTGCTCACAAGACCCCTATGAAACGGTGATACGCGCTTGATGTACAGCCTCATACCCATCATCACCAAGCCACTTGAATTCGAGGACTCCTGATTCCGTTGCAATAGTTGTAAAGATAATCAGAGGATTAGCGCCTATACCAGGATAAAAGTCCGCCTTAAATACCTCGACATCGTTATAGCTGCAAGTAAAGGTGCGAATAATATCTCTTGGAATTAACTTTCCAGACTCGGTGTAACGAAAGCCCGATTCCATATCATGCTGAGCGATGGCGCGAATTTCAATAATAGACCCCTTCTTCGCGGTTGCTGGGACTGTCACTTGGGTACGTGATGTTTTACTCATACCATCTCCGTGCAAGCTGAAAGCGTTACCAAAGTTTCAGCTGATCCCTGCCAAAAGCTTCCATTGTTCATTTGGACAATAGCCCAAACACGTTGGCTATCGGCCAAACGCACTCGCGTCGTAATGTTGGCAGTACCTGATCGAGGCGTTAAATAAGCAGTAAAGATATTTGGCAACGGATTACCTTCGGCAATCACATGAATAGACTTTACATAATCATTAGCGGTCATCGGGCTATCGACACTGACTTTTAGCACAACCAGATTGCCATTTTCAACCAAGGGTGGGATGGTCAAAGTTACGCGTCCCTCCTGAATTTTTGCATTACCAGCGATTTTCTTAATCGCCTCTTCAGCCTCTTCCTTTTTAGCAAACACAAATGAGGGACTAAACCAAGCACCCAAAGTGAAAAGGCTAATCCGTTGGATTTGCCTTATCCAAGCACGGCGTTTTATTGTGAAAGGGAGCTGGTGTTTGATCATGATGATGCGTTTCACTTATTTAAGCTTACCAAGAAAGCGACAACATCCTCAATTTCTTGGCCATTCAATATGGTTTGTCCTGCAAATTTTGGTGCAACTCGATTTAAGTGTTCAGTTTTGAAATAAGCCGGCATGATCGTAGTCGGATTAAAGTGACTCGCATCAACGATGCGCGCCCGCAATTGAGGGATAGTAAGGCGAGCAACGCTGACCCCTAACTCTGGCGCCAAATTTCCCTGGAAACGCTCCTCAGGAAATGGTCCGCTATGACACAAGAGGCACAAACCAGTTTGACGACTGGCGACGATTCCCCTACCTCGAGTTGCGTCACCGGGAGCAGAAGAAAGGGATTCGAAAACCGAATCCCCCAATATCGTTTGAGCGTTTGCGCAGCTGAGATTGAGGAAGACTAGCACGCATGCTGCTAATACAGACCTCATTCTCATTCCTGCATTTTCACAATTGCACTTTAAACCAACTTGATGCCGCTGTTTTTCAATGGCACTGTACGCAAGCGTTTACCGGTTGCTCGATAAAACGCATTGAGCACTGCAGGCGCCGCTACCGCAATCGTTGGCTCCCCTACACCACCCCATTCTTTGCCGCCACCTTGAATGATGATGGTTTCCACAGGAGGCATTTGAGATAGGCGAATCGAGCCAAAAGTATCAAAGTTTTTCTGAACAACAGCGCCTTTTTCGATCGTGATCTCTTCTTCAAATAATGCAGATAGACCATAGACAAAGGAACCGGATACCTGGCGATTAATCTGCGCAGGATTCACAGCGTAGCCAGGATCGGTAGCAGCGACGATACGATGAATCTTCACTTCATTTCCATTTTTAACGGAGAGTTCACACGCTGCAGCAACATAGCTGCCGAAAGAGCGCATTTGTGCCACACCACGAAATACGCCAGGTGCAGCAGGTTTATTCCATCCAATACCATCAGCCACCGCATTTAATACTGCTACTGCACGCGGAAACTCTTGCATATGCTTGCGACGGAACTCCACCGCATCCATACCTGTAGCCTCAGCCAACTCATCCATAAAGGTTTCAATAAAAATGGCATTTTGGTTTACATTCACCCCCCGCCAGAATCCTGGTGGAACATGAGTATTTCGCATTGCGTGATCAATATTCAGATTTGGGAAGCTATATGTAATTCCATGCTCACCCAAGGGTTCAACGCCCTGGAAAGCCAAAGGATCCTTACCTTTGTTTGCCGCAACCACAGCAGGACGAACCGCTGCCAAAATAGACTGGCCAGATAAACGCATATTGAGACCGGTGACATTTTTCTTGTCGTCAATGGCTGCCGTCATCTTGCACATCATCACCGGGTGGTAACGACCTTGAGTCATATCTTCTTCACGCGTCCAAATCAATTTGATCGGCGTACCAGGCATTTGCTTAGCAATGTTGACCGCTTGGGTTGTGTAGTCCTGGAATGCACCACGACGACCGAAACCACCGCCAAGGTTTACTTTATAAACATTGCATTTATCAGCAGGTAAGCCTGAAGCTGCAATTACTGCCGCCAAGGATGCTTCACCATCTTGTGTTGGAACCCACGCTTCACAAGAATTCGCTGTCCACTTTGCAGTAGCCGTTTGCGGTTCTAAGGTGGCATGGTTCAGGTAAGGGTAGAAGTAAGTAGCTTCGATTTTTTTCGATGCATTCGAAAGTGCAGATTTCACATCGCCATTGGTGTTGTGTGTAAATGCGTCATCCGCAGTCAAACCCTCTTCCAGCATCTTCTTAATTGAGGCACTAGAGACGTTGCCATTGGCACCATTATCCCAAACGATATTCACTTGCTCCAAAGCAGTCTTGGCTTGCCAGAATGTATCCGCGACGACAGCAACTGCAGAATCACCCACCTGCACTACTTTTTTAACACCTTTCATGCTCTGGGCTTTAGCAGCATCGTAACTTTTTACCTTACCACCAAATACGGGAGATTCTTTAATGTTAGCAACCAACATACCAGGCATTTTCAAGTCGATTGCATAGATCTGGCGACCAGTAACCTTATCTGCAACTCCGTCAATACGATTGACTGACTTACCAATTAATTTCCACTCTTTTGGATCCTTGAGTGGAACTTCTTTTGGAACCTCTAATTGGGAAGCGGCAACAGACACCTTACCAAAGGTCGTTTTACGACCAGACGGTGTGTGAGTAATGATGCTATCTTTCGCCACACACTCAGAAGCAGGCACATTCCATTGGTTTGCAGCTGCCTGAATCAACATCATGCGTGCTGCTGCACCACCTTTACGAACATATTGCTCAGAAGTGCGAATCCCGCGACTACCGCCAGTGGAGTAACTACCCCAAGCCTGTTTACGCGCTAAGCTTTCAGCTGGTGATGGGTATTCATAAGAAACTTTTTTCCAGTCGCACTCTAATTCTTCTGCAACCATTTGTGATAAACCAGTAATCGTGCCTTGACCCATTTCTGAACGGACGATACGAACAACGACATCATCATTTGGCTTAATGACTACCCACACACCAATTTCTGGTGAAGCCAGAGGTGTCATTGCGGTAGTACCAGTGCCCATTGCAGCATTTGCGTCGGACATGAGTGAAAAATCAAAGCCAATAGCTAGACCAGTAGCAATTGCACTGGAGCCAACAATAAAGTGGCGACGGGAAGTATTTGTATTTGTAGTCATCTTTATCCCCTTATGCCTTGCTAGCAGCATGAATTGCTGCGCGCACTTGTTGGAATGTTCCGCAACGGCAAATATTGGTAATGGATTCATCAATTTGCGCATCGCTTGGTTTTGGATTGTTGCGTAACAAAGCAGTTGTTGCCATTACCATGCCAGATTGGCAGTAGCCACACTGGGGCACTTGGTTATCAACCCATGCTTTTTGCACTTTCGAGAGTTGACCGCTCTTTTCTAAGCTCTCAATCGTCTCAATTTTCTTACCCTCTGCTGCTGCAACTGGCAATGAACAGCTCCGCATCGCTTGACCTTCAAATAAAACCGTACAGGCACCACATGCGCCAATGCCGCAACCATATTTGGTGCCGGTCAAGCCAATCTGTTCACGAATCACCCATAACAATGGGGTATCTGGATCAACGTCCACCTTGTATTTCTTACCATTGACATTTAACTCAGCCATGAGTGATCTCCTAAAGATATTGTTATGCAGGGACTCTTCCTTCTGGAAGGGGTCCCTTGTGATGGTTTTTATACCTTACTTTTGTTGTGCCTATATTAAACAAGAATGAATATATTGCTTTGCAACATAAATCCGAGCCTGTAAGATCAGATCATGATCTCGGGCCTTGTACAAATTCTGCTCTTCCAAAGCATTGGTGAGCTAGTTTCCAAATTTCTATTGCCCACCTTGCCTGGCCCAGTGATTGGACTAGTTCTATTGGTTCTATGGCTAGTCCTACGCAAAGGCATCAATACTGAACTCGCGATGGTCGCAGATGGCTTTAGCCAGTATCTAGGTTTGCTGTTTGTGCCTGCTGCTGTTGGCGTAGTGCTATTTCTGCCTCAATTGCAGGCTAATGCATTGGCTATTATTAGCGCGCTTGTGGGCAGTGTGATTTTGACTATAGGCTCTAGCGCTCTAGTTGTCCGTCTTTTGAGTAGCAAAGATTCTCATGACTAAGCAGCATTCTATTGTTGAGATTTGGGTCTACCTATCGGGCAGCCCACTATTTGCGCTCTTTCTTACACTGGCCGCCTATCAGGTGGGGCTGACTATTTATAAGCATGCAAAGCAAAATCCATTGGCCAATCCTGTGGCCATTGCCATTATCTTGGTTGCCAGCATGATTCAGTTCATTGAAATGCCCTACTCCACCTATTTTGAGGGTGCGCAGTTCATTCACTTCCTGCTGGGCTCAGCAACCGTTTCTTTAGCAATACCGATTTATCGCGGGCTGGCTAGCCTTAAGGGCCGCTCCATTCCTTTGATTTTTTCTTTAGCAACAGGCGGCTTGATTTCGATAGCGAGTGCTGTTGGCATTGCCACCCTCTTGGGAGCGGATTCTAATATTACTGGGGCTATGTATCCCAAATCAGTCACGGCACCAATTGCCATGGGTATTGCAGAGCGCATTGGTGTATCGCCAACACTAACCGCCATCTTTGCTGTTTGCACCGGAATATTGGGGGCAATCTTGGCGCCCTTTGTTTTGAATGTACTGGGTATGAAGGCGTGGTGGCAAAGAGGTTTTGCGATTGGTATAGGCGCTCATGGCATTGGCACCTCCAGGGCATTTAGCATCCATCCTGAAGCAGGAACTTATGCAAGCCTAGCTATGGGTATGAACGGCGTAATCAGTGCCGTTGCAATACCTGTGATCTATCACTTATTTAATCAGTAATTAATTCACTTTCATCGCAGCATCTACTGCATCACCCAGCACGCTGCACAAGAACTCGACTTCTTCTGGTGTTGAAATAAATGGAGGGCCTACTGCAATGCAGTCACCCGCTACACGCACAAGTGCTCCGCGCTCGATGCAAGCCTCTAGAACTTTTAAAGCACGTAGGCCAGGCTTTCCTGGTACAGGGTCTAGATCGACCGCGCCAGATAAACCAAAGTTTCGGATATCTAATATTCCAGCCTTACCATTTAGGGCATGTAGGCAATTCTCGAGAACTGGTTCTAATGCTTTGGCGCGCTTGACTAAGTCATCTGATTCAAAAATATCGAGGACTGCATGGGCTGCTGCAGTTGGTATTGGATGGCCTGAATAGGTGTAACCATGAAAGAACTCAATCGCTTGTTCTTGCCCACCATTGCCGATGATATTGTCATAAATATCGCCTCGCACAAGTACGCCGCCCATGGGGATCACGCCATTGGTAATTGCTTTGGCAAAAGTGATCATGTCTGGCAGCACACCAAAACGATCGGCTCCAAAGTTAGCACCTAAGCGACCAAAGCCAGTAATGACTTCATCAAAAATTAAAAGGATGCCGTGCTTCGTACAAATCTCGCGAATCTTTTGCAAGTAACCTTCTGGTGGCACGATCACACCGGTTGAACCTTGTACCGGCTCCAAAATCACTGCGGCAATCGTATTGGCATCATGCAAAGCGACGATCTTTTCTAATTCATCTGCCAGATGAGCGCCCCAAGTGGGCTGCCCTTTTGAAAAGGCCATTTGAGAAAGATTTAAGGTGTGCGGCAAATGATCAACGCCAGGAATCATTAGGCTCGTAAACATTTTACGATTGGCAACCATGCCCCCCACTGAGATACCGCCCATTCCTACGCCGTGATATGCGCGATCTCTACCAATCATGCGAACTCGGGAAGCATTGCCCATCACGCGGTGATATCCAATGGCAATCTTAAGTGCTGTGTCTACCGCCTCAGAACCAGAGTTTGTGAAAAATACTTTATCCAGTCCCTTAGGCGCCATCTTAGCAATTCGAGTTGCGAGACTAAAAGTAGCTTCGCTTGCCATCTGAAACGCAGGGCAATAGTCCATGGTTTCATATTGCTTACTAATTGCTGCACCAATACGTGGATCAGCATGCCCCAATGGGGAGCACCAGAGCCCAGAAAGACCATCAAACAACTTACGCCCTTGATTGTCGAAGTAGTAAGCTCCCTTGGCAGACTGCATTACTTTTGGATTTTGATGAAAGTAACGATTGGGAGTGAAGGGCAGCCAATAGGCTGACATATCAATATTGTTTGAACCGGAAGCTGCCATAAATCTTTCTGCTGATATCAATGAACCGATGATGAATATCTAATACTATATAACTGATTACCTTTGAGATACTGAATGGAACCCGCAATGAAAGTACTAAAACTCCTACTATCTAGTTTTATTGGCCTCCTCCTGGCTGCATCCGCATTAGCTGCGCCTGATACGGATTGGCCCAAGAAACCCATCATCGCTATTCTGGCATTCCCTGCTGGTGGCTCAACCGATGTATTTGCGCGGGCCGTCATGGCACCACTTGGCGAAGCTTTAGGTCAATCCATTGTGGTTGAAAATAAACCGGGTGCTGGCGGCATGATTGGTTTACAAGCTGCAGCAAAGGCTGCGCCAGATGGTTATACGATTCATTTCAGCGCCTTAACGAATCAAACGATTTCTCAGGCCTTATTTAAAAATCCACCAGCAGATTTACGGAAAGACTTTGAACCAGTTGCCTTAGTAGGAACCATTCCCCACCTCATTGTTGTCAATCCAACCGTTCCAGCAAAAAACTTACCCGAGTTAATTGCATTCATTAAATCTAAAAAGGGGGATTTCAATTATGCTTCTCAAGGTAATGGCAGTCTCTCGCACTTAGAGTCCACACTCTTTATGCAAAGAATCAGCGCCACTGGCACTCATATTCCTTATAAGGGCAGCAGCTTTGCCCTCCCCGATTTAATTGCTGGTAATACGCTAATGATGTTTGATAGCGTTACGGCTTCTTTACCGCATATTCAGAGCGGTAAGTTGCGCCCTATTGCGATTGCAGCAGCAGAGCGCTCACCACTGATGCCTAATCTTCCGACACTGGGGCAAGATGGCATGAAGCAGTTTGATGTAGAAAACTTTTATGCAGTCTACGTACCTAAAGGCACATCCCCATTGATTGTTAGTAAGTTGGAAAAAGAAATTCGCAAGATTCTGACCAATCCTGATTTCAAAGCGCGTATGGCAAATCAAGGTATTCATCCGCAATTTGCTAACTCACAGAAATTAGCAGAGATCACAACGGATGAGCATGCTAAATGGGAGAAAGTAGTAAAGTCAGCGAATGTCAAAGTTGATTGACGCATTCAATAACCCAATAAATAAGTCCCTATGTTGATTTCCCCTCCCTTTGGTGGCGGTCGCGCCCCTGTTCTTGCCAGGAATACCGTTGCTAGCTCACAGCCCCTTGCCACGCAAGCGGGCATTGAGGCACTACAAAATGGTGGCAATGCCGTTGATGCTGCGCTGGCTACTGCCATTACCTTAACGGTTGTTGAGCCCACCATGAATGGTCTTGGTGGCGATGGCTTTGCGATTCTTTGGGATGGTAAAAAACTCCATGGTTTAAATGCTTCTGGACGAGCGCCTGCTGCTTGGACACCAGAATATTTTGCTGGCAAGACTGCGATGGATTTAATTGGCTGGAATACGGTCACTGTTCCTGGTATGGTGGCCGGCTGGGTTGAACTATCGAAAAAATTTGGCAAGCTACCGTTTGCGCAACTCTTTAAACGTGCAATCGATTATGCAGAAAATGGGTTTCCAATTTCTCCGGTGATTGCACGTCAATGGCGTGAAGCAATTCCAGTTCTCAAAAATCAACCGGGGTTTGCAGAATCATTTCTGATTGATGGCAAGGCTCCTCAAGCGGGTGAAATCTGGAAATTCCCTGCGCAAGCAAAAACACTCAAAGAGATTGCTGCCACTGCAGGACAGTCTTTTTACAAAGGTGCTCTTGCCCAAAGCATGGTTGACTTTGCTAAAACCTCAGGTGGTTGCTTTTCTATGCAAGACTTTGCAGATAACAAACCAGACTGGGTTGAGCCACTAGCGTTTGATTATGGCGACTACACCCTTCATGAAATTCCGCCTAACGGCTCTGGCATTGCTGCACAAATCGCATTAGGCATTTTAGAGGCTGCTAATGTTAAGCAATATCCAGCCAATTCTGCACAGCGTATTCATTTGCAAGTAGAGGCGATGAAAATTGCTTTTGCTGATGTATATGAATATGTATCCGATGCGCACTCAATGCAAGTTCCGGTATCGAGCTTATTAGATCGAGATTACTTAAGCAGCCGCGCTGCCCTCATTGATCACACTAAAGCCGGCACTTATGGGCCTGGTGATCCGCACTCTGGTGGCACCGTCTATCTTTGCGCCGCAGATGAATCTGGCATGATGATTTCGTATATTCAGTCGAACTTTAAAGGCTTTGGTTCTGGTGTTGTTGCCCCTGGTGGCATTGCCTTTCACAACCGCGGCATGAGCTTTAGCCTCAAAGCAGGACATCCCAATCAAGTTGCTCCTGGTAAGCGTCCTTTCCACACCATACTACCGGCCTTCTTAACAAAAGATGGAAAGCCCACTATGGCGTTTGGAGTGATGGGTGGCAATATGCAACCGCAAGGCCATATTCAAGTAGTCATGCGCTTTGTAGACGAATATCTCAACCCGCAAGCTTGTTCAGATGCGCCACGCTGGCGAATCGATGATTTAGGCAAGCTCACTGTAGAAGCAGGAATGCCAGCGAATATTGTTGAGGGCCTCAAAAATATGGGTCACGAAGTCATGGTGATGCCTGCGAACAGCTTAGATTTTGGTAGTGCCCAGGCCATTGCCAAAATTAGTGATGAAGCTGACTCTGCTTATATTGCTGGTAGTGATCACCGCAGAGATGGATTGGCGGCTGGGTTTTAAGTCAAAAACTAACCGTTAATTTAGTTACCCACCAAACCCAATCTTTGTCATGAATCTTGAGAAATTCATACGGTAGCAAATCATCAGCGCCATCTTTTTCTATGCGCTGAGTGTATTCTCGCCACCCTACTCTGACCTCCTTTTTAGATCGCTGTAGACGAAGTACTTGTTTATTGATCTGGCTAATGTGTTCAATCACATGAGTGAGATCATTTTTCATCAGAGCAGGACTGGGTAGTAAAGAGTTCATTTTGTAAATAACTCTACTTAAAAGTTCATCAATAAATTCCACTGTTTCGCTTGGGGAGATTAAAGCGCTTATCCATGTATTGGGCCACCTGTTTGATAAAATTTGTATATACTATTTTAAGGTGAGTGCATGAAAAATCTGATCATCAGTCCAGCGATTCAAGAAAAGTTGGCACTAAAGCACGGCATAAGCCGTAGCGATGTTGAGCAGTGTTTTCGCAATAGAACCCACTCATACCTGATAGATAATAGGCTAGATCATCAAACAGAGCCTCCAACCGAATGGTTTATCTCAGAAAATGATCGTGGAGTATTGATTAAGGTCGTTTTCCTATTCGACGATGGAATGATCTATCTAAAAACTGCATTTACACCAAATTCATCAGAAATTCATATATACAATACAATATCAATACCTTACTAACAGTGTCATATCTGTGGAATTGACGAAATATTAAAGCTTACAAGCGAGGAAAGCGATGATCGCAAAAAAAATGAAGAAGGTAAAGATTCAAAATACTGCTGATTCCTGGGAAAGCGGTGAAGTTGGCAGGGACATCAAGTACGCCAAAGCTGTAGATAAAAAAATTGGCATCCAAATCGATGATGCACTAGGCTTGCAAATGATCTCCATTCGACTTGAAAAAGACTTAATTGAGTCATATAAGCTCTTGGGTACAAAATATGACATGGGATACCAACCCCTCATGCGTGAGGCTTTAAAAAGATTTGTTGAAGGTGAATTTAAGTTAATTGCTAGCGCAGCGCTTGAAAGGCAAAAGGGGGTCAAACCAAGAGTCAACCCGATTAGAAAAATGAGAAAGGCTGCTTAAGCTTTATTTGGCTGGCAAGCAATTCATATAAAAACGCTTGATCTCTTGATCACAGCTCACATCCCTGGGCTCAATCGGCCTTTGCAGTGATATGCCTTCAATGGTTTTACATCTACTCAGCGCCACATAGACTTGGCCTGAGGCAAATGCGCCAGACGATAGATCTACTTTGACTTTATCAAGCGTCTTGCCCTGACTCTTATGAATGGTGACCGCCCAAGCTAGCATTAAGGGAATCTGCACATAAGTACCAATAATGCTAGGCGAGATCTTGCCAGACATCATGTCGTGATCGTAACGATAGGATTCCCATTGATGTCCGGTGACTTCAACGGTATTGGAATAAGGGCCGTTCTTCACCATCACTTTTATTTTATCTGGGAGCATCTCTCGCACAACACCAATAGTGCCGTTCACCCAGCGTTTCGGAAAACCTGGATCTGTGGCGGTAAACATCACCTTTGCGCCCACCTTGAGGGCCAGATTATTGGCTGAAGGTAAGTTACGCTCATCGACATTGAACTTACCAGTCGTTTTGCCTGCATAAACCTTGACTTCATTCGTAATAGCACGCAATCCAGCACCATTGATTTGATCTGCTCTGGCATTGGTAGTGGTGAGTGTGATGGTTTCTTCATCTGCCTCAATATCTTTGCGATAACACTGGGCATTCAGAATCTCAATGGCTTCATCTACATCGTGATTAATACGGATACGATTGAGAAGATCAGCAAAGTGTTCATCTTTTTGACGGAAGATCTTGGATAACTCCACCATGGTGACATCTTTACGATGCAGAGCCATGGCGCAGAAGAAATAAGGCCCCTCGTAACCACGATCAGCAAGTACTTGCATATCACTGCTCGACACTACTGGTGGCAACTGAAACAAATCCCCCACAAACATCACCTGAATACCGCCAAAGGGTTTACCTTTTTGTGGCCCGTTCTCGCGCAAAAACAAGTCCATTGCATCGACTACGTCTGCGCGCACCATCGAAATCTCATCAATGATGAGTAGACGTATATCTTTATAAAGGCGCTTATCGCGTAATGGCTTGATATCCTCTTCTGGAAAGATCAACCGAGGCGGTAATCTGAAGAAAGAGTGAATGGTAACGCCCTTCACTTGTAATGCCGCTACACCAGTTGGCGCTACAACGACAACATTCCCAGGAATGGTTTCTCGAAGATGGCCAATGAGCGTTGTTTTGCCCGTACCTGCTTTACCGCTGACAAAGATATAGGGGTCGTGACGCTCAATAGCCTCAATAACTGCCTGGTAATCAGGCGTAACTTCGATATCGGATGAATCTACTGCAGGACTAGTCATGCCCTATTGTTTCACGGCATCAGCCACACACCGAAATCCGATATACACCACCGCGATATCACCTGCTTTAGATTCCACATCAGACTCTTGCTGTCTCTCTGGACCATACCACCATGAGGCACCACGGGTAATGTACCCACCGTTACGCTCTGTAGCCGTCCACTCCCAAACATTGCCACCCATATCGAACATACCATTGACACCGGGCTTCGTAGTCTTTGTGGTGACGTGCCCTGTGCCACGATTTAAGGCTCCAGCAGGAGCCAAACCTTTGTAGTCACCACAACCACTTAAGCAATGAGAAACCGCTGGAGTATTACCACCAGGAAATGGGTAACGTTGTCCTTTGACATAGCCAGCAGGAGGATTGGCTCTTTGCTCTAAGAATGCAGCTGAGGTCCACTCAGCATCAGTCGGCAAACGTTTGCCGTAGTAACGACAAATAGACTCGGCTTCTTTTTGGTTGAGATGCACTGCAGGCTCAGAATCCCCTGCAGGAACTCCGTAAGGAGTCTTCCAAGTCCAACCCGGCTTTTGCACAAAGCCGCCTTCATAAGAAAGGCCGCCACCCTTTTTCTCGGCAGCACTCACAAAACCAGTAGCAGCAAAGCCTTTGACATCAGCAATATTCATCTCAGTTCGATCCCAAATCAGATTGCCAATTTGCACTGTTGGAATAGAGGATGCAGGGGTACTTTGACCAGTAGATGGGCGCAACATGAAATAAGCTGCAATAGCAGTTAGCAGCAGGCCAAACAGAATGGCCGTGAAATCATACTTTTTCATAAAAATATCAACAGTAAGTCAATCAAGGGTTACCCTTTTTACAAGAATGCAATTTTACAAATTTGAACCGATTCTAAGCCTACGAATGCAATATTTCTTCCCAATGGCTGCTTTGGCAAGGAATATTGATGCTATTTTCAAGGTAAAAACAAGATTATCGACTATCTCTGCAAAACATGAGTAGGTACTACATCAATATAAAATTATGAAACGCATATATAAGCTAGTATTAATACAATTAATATAAGTTTTTGAAGGCGATATGAAGTATATGCAAAACGCTACTATTCTCATAGTCGACGATACTGTCGAAAACATTGATTTACTAAAAGCAGTGCTGGAAAGTCATGACTTTCATGTCAAAACTGCCTCTAGCGGCCTCAAAGCCCTTGCAGCGATTCAAGAATCTATTCCAGATTTAGTAGTACTCGACGTGATGATGCCTGGGATGTCAGGCTATGAAGTTTGCCAAGTTATACGACAAGATCCAAAGACAAGACTATTGCCAGTGTTAATGTTATCGGCATTAGATCCCGCCGTCGAAAAGACCAAGGGTTTGGAGGCCGGAGCAGATGATTTTTTAGGTAAGCCCCTAAATCAAGCCGAATTATTTGCCAAAATTGAGTCCTTGTTGAGAATTGCTAATATCCATAAAGAATCAGTAAAAAATCTAAGCCTTTTAGAAACTCTCACCAAATATGATCCATTAACAAAATCATTCAGTCGTACCGAAATCCTTCATCAACTCTGTATTGAGATTGATCGCTCACAAAGAAATAAACGCTCTTTGGCTTTAATGGCGGCAGACATTGATTACTTTAAGAACATTAATGATCAGCATGGTCATCAAGTAGGAGACGAGGTTTTAACGAGTCTTGTCAGGAAAATTCAAAAAACTCTGCGCTCAACAGACTCTATAGGTCGTATTGGTGGAGATGAATTTTTGATTCTCTTGCCAGATACCGAGCTTGAGAGTGCAATAGACATTGCCGAGCGCATCAGAAATGATATTGCTATAGCCACATATGAAACCAGCTCATCAATACCAATTCAAGTTACGATCAGTATTGGGATAGCCATACTTAATCCAAAAGAACATTTAGATAATCCTCAAAATATCCTACTCAATGATCTAGTCAATCAGGCTGATATGTCGATGTATACAGCGAAACAAAACGGTCGCAATCAAATAGCTACCTGAATTTAATTTTAAAAAAGAACGGATACGATATGAAGCTTGGCACTATTTTGATAGTCGATGACACACCTGAAAATATTGATTTATTAAAAGCGGTACTAGAAAGCCATAGCTACGAAGTTAAAACAGCTTCTAGTGGTTCTCAAGCGCTTGCATCCATTAAGGAATCAATTCCCGATTTAGTAGTGCTCGATGTGATGATGCCTGAGATGTCAGGCTACGAGGTATGCCAAGCAATTCGACAAGATCCGCTCACAAAGCTGTTGCCTGTGGTTATGCTATCAGCGTTAGATCCTGTCGCCGAAAAGGTAAAGGGTTTAGAAGCTGGAGCAGATGATTTTTTAGGTAAACCCCTCAATCAAGCCGAATTATTTGCCAGAATTGACTCTTTACTTCGGATTGCTAGTATCCGCAAAGAACTAGAAGCAAAACTTTTAGAACAAGAAAATGAAATTATCAATTTGAATAATCTCAAACTATCTTTATCTACTGATGCCTCAGACATCATGATTGATGAAAATCAAGTCAATACCGAGGAATCCCATCGTAGCGAAATTACGATGGTTGTCATTCAATTACATCGCTTCAGTCAGTTTGTAACAGGCAGACAAACAGAGGAAGTGGCAATCATTCTAAGCGAAGTGCATCAAGTTCTGGGCAAGCTTATTGGTCAATTTTTTGGTAAAGTTCAACGCTTCTCGTGCGATGAATTCGTGATCCTCTTTAACGACCCTACCCCAATAGATAACCCAATGCTAAATGCAGCCAGTTTAGCTAAACGATTTAATACTGCATTTAATAATCTCAAGGTTCGCTGGAATCAAAAAGGCTATAGCGAGCCGTTGTTTCTGAGCATAGGAATAGCGACAGGTTATGCTTCGTTAAGGATGACAAAAATTCACGACAAAGAGTTTTATACCGTCCTTGGAGATGTCAGAGAATTTGCTTTGAAACTTTGTCATGGGGCTGATTCTGGAGAGATTCTGATTGATGCCCGAACTGCGTCTAAATTAAATACAGATCTAGCGCCTCAACGACAACGCGCAATTTTTCTGGATGACAATCAAAAACATGTGGAAGCTTTCAAGATTTAAATTTGCCGAAATATATTAGATGATTAGATGGTCCTGAAAGGTCAATATGAAATCTAACCAACACAAATCTGATTTCTTCCTGCTTTCTTAGCTTCGTACATCGCCTTATCACAGGCAGCATAGTATTTTCTGAGAATAGATCCAGAATCTATACCTTCTTCAGCCTCTGGATTGAAGACAGCAATACCAATGCTGATTGTGATGAATATGTCCCGACCCGTTGAAGTGCGACATGAAGTATTTTCAATGTGAGCTCTCAATCGCTCCGCTGCATTCATAGCTTCTTGTTTATCAGCTTGGGGCAGTATGGCTAAAAATTCTTCACCTCCTACTCGTCCTAAAATATCTATTTCGCGCAACTCCTCAAGACATTTATTGACAAGACTAATTAATACCTCATCCCCAATAGGATGTCCGTAGGCATCATTCACAATCTTGAAGTGATCAATATCAAGCATTAAAAAAGAAATAGGCTTTTTGCTTCTAAATGCTTTTTTAATCTCTAAGTCAGTCCTAAAAAGGGTTTCTACACGACTCATTGCTGGAGTTAATGAATCTAATTTAGAAATCTCTTCCAAAAGAAAACTTTTATCTTCAATGTCAATTAATAGCTTTTTCAAATGAATCATTCCAAGCATCAGAAATAGCGAGATCGAAACAGCAAGCGCAGCATCAATAAGGTTAATATGACCATTGTTAAAAGCTTGAACCAATGGCGTGATGCGTCTACCAACCATTAATGCCAGACCAATCGCTAAAAATCCGCAAACCGAGCGATAAGTGTGAGATCGAAGGAACAGAGAAATCGCAAAAATAGCGGCAAGAACTTGCGAGAGCAAACTAACAGAGTAAAGAAATAAACCAAAAATCATGATCTAGATAGACTCAATAATTTCCTGCAAAGAATTACCCTCTTTCATTAATTCCAGTGCAGCATCAACTACTTTGGAGTCTAATTTGATGCCTGCTTCGGCACTAATTTCTTCCATGGCCGCATTAAGCCCACGAGCTGGGCGATATGGACGGTGGGTAGCCATCGCCTCAATAGTATCGGCCACTGCAAGTATTCTTGCCTCTTGGATAATTTGATCACCAATCAGACCTTTGGGATAACCGCTCCCATCCAAGCGTTCATGGTGCTGATGAACCATCTCTGCAATCGGCCACGGGAATGGAATGTCTTTAAGGATCTGAAATCCAGTTTCAGCATGCTCTTGCACCATCTTCATTTCTAACTCCGTCAGATGTGTTGGTTTGGTCAAAATTTCCGCTGGTACAGCCACTTTCCCAATGTCATGAACCATGGCAGCCATATACAAAGCTTGAATAGTATCGTTATCCATGCCCAACTTTCTAGCTAGAGCAATGCTAATTTGAGCTACCCGCTTTTGATGTCCAGCGGTATAGGGGTCACGCCACTCCATGGTTTTAGACATAGCTTCAATCGTAGAGCGTAAGGCTCCCGCTAATCGCTCTTGGGTCTGCTCTTTTTCATGAATCTGTATATCTAATTGATGTTGACGCTCAATAGCACGCAAGCCAAAGCCTATCTCATGCGCAAGACTTTCGAAAAGCATAACTTCATCCGGCCCAAATGCATTCGGTACAGTTGAATAAACCAAGAGACAGCCAAAGGGATGGGCTTGGCCATCGGGTATTGGACAGCCGATAGAAGAACGAATGCCATATTGATGAGCCAGCTCACGCCATGGAGCAAATCCAACATCCATTTCGACATCAGCCAGTACGACCGACCGATTAGATCTAATACATTTTCCAGCAGGGCCCATTCCGGATGGTTTTTGATTAGACCAACTCATAACTAGATTTTGAATATAAGCAACGGCTGAGCCAGCGCCACCTAAAACTTTGACGGTTTTTTCTTCATCATCGAGAGCTTGACCAACCCAAGCTACAGCATAAGGGCTTTGCGCCGCAATAGCATTACAAACCTCTTCGATCAGCCTGTCAGTAGAGTCCGCCCTGGCTAATGCTGCCGCTGCTTCTGATAGCGCAGAAAGGGCCCAACTACGCTTTTCAAGTTGAAGGCGTAGCTCACTTTCAGAACCACCCTGGCTACTCGGCTTTTTGTCAATCATCCTTTTATTATCAATCGAATCATTGTGAATAAATCAATTTAATAGAAATATTCTTAAATAAAGAAGCATCAATACTGCTAAATGCCTTGCTTTGAAAGTCAAAGCAGAGGATTATGGATAAACAACAATTGGGTGAGAAATGAAAGAAGATATAGACAAGATTTATGCGAAGCTAGTTAGCCTGGAGTCTGAGGTGAGCAACCTACGCCAGGGCTATATTTTGGTGAATCAGCAGTATACAAAGGCGCTTGCTGGACTAAAATCGCTCACTAATAGCGCTCTCGAAGCCGCTAAACGTTCTGCAATAGCAGCAGAAAAGGCTTTATTAGCTGCAAAAAATTCCGCATTAGCGGCCAAGCTAGCGGCATCAGAAGCAATTGTTGCTGCTGCAGAAGCAGCAGCAGATGCAGCAGCAGCATCAGCAGAGGCCTCTATAGAGGCAGCTGCTGCAGCCTCTGCAGCAGCCTCGGCCGCAGCTGCTGCAGTCGCCACTCAAGCTGAGGAAGCTTCTATGCATGCTTCAGCTGAAGCAGCAGAAGCCACAAGGCGCGCTGCTGAAGCGGCAGCAGAAGCAGTTCGAATGTCTAATGCAGCAGCAGAATCGGCACGAAACGCAAGAAAAAACAGTAAGTAGTCTGCTGAAACTAAAATGGGAAGATTATTTCTTCCATCACGTAACGATAGAAGTAATTTGGCCCCAAGAAACCTGCTGACTTACCATAACCCACCCTGGTTTTAAAGTAATAACTAGTGGAAGCTACAGGGCTTGTAGCCGCAAACTCATAGAGCTGGGTTGTAGTGCTGCCATCTTGATTGACTTTTTGGCGCCCCACTCCTGCTGTACCACTGAGCATCCACCCTGAAATCCTTTTTCTTGCCCCAAACGCAATCATCGTCTCGGTATAGTGATCTGGATTGAAATAATTATTCGGCACGGTGATATTGGTATCTCGATATTGCCTAAACCGTAATTGCGCAGTTAATCCATAATCGGGTACCAAATCATAGATGAGCTTGGCACGCACTATTGGCCTTGTATTGGTATCTGAAAAATACATATTACCTACCATTCCTATGGCTGTCACACGCTCTAATACTTGTTGTTCAACACTTGCAGCGCCCAATGTGTAGTAGATGCCATTATTTAAGGAGTTCTGCGTTTCAACACGATCACGATTGAGCATCAACTCTGCTTTCGTAGAGTCTGTTACGCGAAAGCCATAGTTACTATCTGTAGTAATGAGTTTGTGACCGTTCTCTAGGTTATAGCCAATATTCGCGTTATAACCCAAGCCTGTTCGCGGATTGATTGCTTTCGTTAACAGCGTATAAACTTCCGCTGAGGAGTCCCAGCCGCTTTGTGTAAAGTAATTATGTTGATAGCTAACACCAGTATATTTTTCACCATGCTCATAGAGAGGTAAAAATCCCGCATTGTATTTATAGGTAGAGAACCCTTCGCTATCTGAGGCAATATATACATTGGGAGCTGATATTGCCATTTTGCTTGGGGGTAACTCTTCAGCCTGAGCAATAGATATGAATAACAAGATACTCAAATATGATTGGACACCCATCACAAGAGATTTCATTTGGTGCCCCAAGATTTACGCAGCTTGAAAATTTCAGAAAAATAACCGTACACACATGCTGGCTGCAAAATTAAGCCATAAGCTAATACATAGAAAATAAAACCTAAAATATTGGCTCTCACTTTGAGGTGCTCATCACTAAACATCCTCTTACCCTTTAAGAACATTTGCCAATTGAGAAGAAATGCCATAGGCAGCAAAGATAAAGTCATAGGACCGACGATCCAGTAAACACCAAAACACGCTAAAACAATTCCGGGTATAAACCCAAAGGTGAAGGCAATATCCATGAATGGAAATAAGGTGTTCCACCACACATAGAGCGTGGAATATCTTGCCCTGAATAAGATGGATGGATTCTCTTTAAAAGCTTCAATTAAGCCTCGAGACCAACGGCGCCTCTGATGGATAAACTTACTGAGCGTATCTGGGCAATCGGTGAATGCTAATGCATCCTCAGCATGTCCTACTCTATAGCCTGCAGAAAGGATTTTCCAGGTGAGCACAATGTCCTCACCAACCATTTCAGGCCACCCACCTAAGTCCATGACTGTTTTTCGATCATACAAAGAGAATGCGCCTTGAGCAACCAAGGTCCCTTGAAATAAGGACTGAATTCGCTTGATCGTAGCAATGCCTAAAAAATAATCCCATTCCTGCGCTTTGGTAATCCAATTTTCTCTGGAGTTTCTAATTAAGATCTCGCCAGCAACGGCTTTAGTATTCACTGGATCAGAAAGATAGCGGCCAACGAGATGTCTCACTCCATCTTTCAGAATATAGCTGTCAGCATCAATTGAAATAATGATGTCTGTTTTACATTCTCTTAAACCATGATTGAGTGCGGAGGCTTTACCCCCGTTGTGACCTAAATCAATTAATTCTAAGTTTTGATGTGAAGCCTTTAGAGTAAGAACTGAGTCAACGGTTTTATCGCTTGAGCCATCATTAATAACAATAATGCGTATAGTCTCTGGATAGTCCTGTAAAAAAATTCCTGATAAAGTTGAGGCAATTGATTTTTCTTCGTTATACGCAGCAATTAATACCGTTACGGGTGGATACCTTTGCTGATCTATTACCTTAGGTCGTTTATCTAAGAATAAAGCCATTGCGACAAAGGCATTCATGAATCCTGGGATGATCGCAATAAAGGTAATCAGGAAATAAGCAAGATAAATGCCTATTTCATGACTCAAATCTTCATACCAGGGCTGGGAATACCAAAAGGAGAATCCCATCCAAGATAGGGAGAATCCGAGGGAAGTAAAAAACTTTGTTCTAACTGAAAAATACAAAATAGTATCTATTTTAAATATCAATAATTCAGGATAAACCCTTAAGGGAAATCAAGTCGATTATTTCAAAAATATATATTTAATACTTAGAGGCAATAAAAAAGGTCCTCAATACAGATCGGGAGCTTTTATTAACTGAATTTGATGGGGCGAACGACGGGGCTCGAACCCGCGACAACCAGAATCACAATCTGGGACTCTACCAACTGAGCTACGTCCGCCTCTGAAGAATTAGATTATAGCTTTTTGCCCAAAAACCTGTCAAAAACGCTGTTTCTAGGCCCTTACTTAAGCACTTTCATACTCAAAAGCTGCCCAATTCCCTAGGGTAAGGCTGGCATCAATGAAGAAATCCACAATCGCTGCTTTACTCTGAACTTTAGCTAGAGCGTGGTGATCTGAAAGGCGCTGGCGCCAATATCTTGAACCTGCTCTACCGTGAGCCAATCCCAGTATGTGTCTTGTGAATGCGCCAATATAAAAGGGTTTGTCTTTGGCTCTGCATTCATCAAACCAGTTCTGTACTTGAGTCACCAAGGCGATCTGAATTCGGTGCCACTCAGTTTCACTAAAGAGATAGCCTGCTGCATCACCATTGGTGTTGATCAAATCATCCCAGCCCAATAGCATTGCCGGGAAATGGTATGCCGCCCTACCAATCATGAAACCATCAAAGTCATCCCAATGGCCAGCAATTTGCTCATTAGTTTCTAAGCCCCCATTGAGCAAGACTTTGAGATTTGGAAATTGTTTTTGCGCATCCAGCCTTAGTCTTGCAGCCACTTCATAACGTAGCGGCGGCTTACTGCGATTCTCTTTTGGTGAAAGCCCTTTGAGCACAGCATTGCGCGCATGAATCGTAACCTGGCTCGCACCGGCATCCGCTACTGCCAATATGAAATCCAACGTAAATTGATAATCTTTTTCTGAGCTAGATGCATCCATCGAGTCTAAGCCGAGACGATGTTTTACCGAGATCGGAATATCCACCGCATTCCTCATTGCTTTAACACAGTCAGCAACTAAGCTAGGTTCAGCCATGAGGCAAGCGCCAAAGGCACCACGTTGCACTCGCTCTGAGGGGCAACCACAATTGAGATCGATCTCGTCGTAGCCCCACTGCTGCGCTAGCTCTGCTGATCTTGCTAAGTCATTTGGCTCTGAACCGCCTAGCTGGAGAACAACTGGATGCTGATCTTGCGAATAATCTAAATGGCGTGGCACATCACCATGCATCAGTGCGCCAGTAGTCACCATCTCGCTATAGAGCACTGCATCTTTAGTAAGTGTTCGATGAAAAGAACGGCAATGTCTGTCGGTCCACTCCATCATGGGGGCGACTGCTAATCTTTTTTTTACTGTATTTTCCACGTGCTCTTTTAATTATTGAATGATTACTGCTTACTTAATTTTATGAGAAAAGTTTGAAGTTATTTTGCCTACGCTAAGCTTACTTACTGAAGTAAATTTTTGGCAAATAATCCAAAGAAGCCCCTTAAATGGAAAGACCTAAGGCCCCGTAACGGGCACTTTGCTAAATAAACATATCTAAAACCTCAAGTTTTCCTTAAGTTTTCCGTAATTCGATATGTAGAGGCATGGTTTTAAGCGAAATTTATGATTTAATGGTTTTAGGCCATTTTCATAGGAGCGTATCTCATGTCCACCTTAATTCCTAAGCTTTCCCCAATTCTGACGAATGCCATCAACACGGTTCAGGAAAACATTAGCAAAACACAAAACAAGCTTGCTACTGGCCTGGATCCTGAGATCAGTGGCACGAAAGCAAGTGTAATTTTATCGTTATCGTCGGATATCACGACCTGGAAAACCAGGTCAACCAATCTTAAATTGGTCGATGATATTGTTAGCGTCGCTCAAACAGGCCTTACCTCAATATCCACTCTTCTTTATCAGATGAAGAATATTGCTACATTGGCTGAAACCACTACTGGAGCAAGCGATCTCGCTAGTCTTAGTGCAACCTATTTAAGCCTAGCTACACAAATACAATCAACTGCAAATAGCGCCTCTGTTAATGGCAGCAACCTTCTAAACACGAGCTCTAGTATCACCATTTATCCGGCATTAAGTTCTTACACCACTTCAACCATTTATGGGTATAACTTTGCAACTGTGGGCACAACCCTAGCAGGGTCTTATACCTTCAGTACCGCAGCTGACGCCGCAGCCAAAGTGACAACATTAAGTGGCTACATCACTACCCTGTCCACAGTACAAACATCATTAAGCGCCTATAGCGATCTTTTATCGGCAACAGCAACTGCAGCAACCTCAACCGCTGACGGACTAACTTCGTATATTTCCGACTTGCACGGAATTGATACAACTGCCTTACAAAATAGCCTGCAAACTTACAATAATCAGCAGAGCATCGATTACTACTTGGTTGGCCAAATGAATGCGGCGGCATCTGAAGAATTAAGAATTTTCAGATGATGCTATCTATATTTTAAAAAGGTGATGTCTCATTCATCTCTAAATACCCGCCTGAAGAGTAGTTTAGGTTTTAGAGATCTGTGCCGTAGTGGCTCATCACTAGATGGGACTTTCAGAACTTACTAAAACTTACTAAGCTTTGTTTCTAACTCCACGGCTAGATCAAGAGCTCCCATGTAGCCAGACTTCAGGTGGGCTGGCAAATCAGGGTCGCCCACCATAGTCCCAAGCGTCTCCACTAGACTATAGACAATGCCTTTTGCTGCACCAATGGCAATTGACTTGTTGGAAACCGCCTCATCAATATGGTTCACAGCGTCTAAGAAATAGTCGTGACCTGGAAGGCCATCTGGACCCAGCTCTGTATTTGATTCTTTAGTCATATTGCCCCCTGTATAGCTTGCTTAAAGCATCTGATCTACTTTGTAGAAAAACTTGCGTGCATATGCCAGAATTTCTTTATCACTAGGATGATCAACGGTTTCTACGCCAACAATCTTTTCAGCAATCTTGGCGTCGTGTTGATGTGCATGCTTGATTAATTCTAGCTTAGCAGAGCCTGGTCCGAGAATCAGAATTTCTTTGGATTCGTTTACGGCTTGAAGCACCGAGTGAAGATATTTGGAATCTAGCGCTACTTTTCCGCTACCCATCTCATTTGCCTTGTGATGTAAGTGGGTATGCGTTGATTTGCTGTGAATGATTTCTGCCTCGCTAGCAGCTTCACTTAAAAACATCACGTGCGCTTCTTGATGGTCGATCCAAATAACTGCATGATTTAATGACATATTCTTCCTATGGGTGATCCTAATTTTGGCCTTATTAATATATAAGCTACTGGGCCAGCATACTCCTGCTATGAGGAAAAAACATCTCAAGAGTTGATTTAAATCACTAGAAAATTACTCACTAGATTTTGTATTGAGCCAGCCCACCAACACCTGAACCGCTTCACTACTGATACCCTGCCACTGCTCTTGATCAACCCTGGGGTCACCAAGGACACTCGTCAGTTTTGCGCTCATAGCTGTTTTGAGGTCCTCTGGTGGCTTAAGCCCTTTCCAGGCCAGCAGCAAGGCATCGGTAAAAAGTATTTTGGTTTCGGGATAGCGAAATTGATTTTGGGCTTGAATGCCCCAATCAAATGCCAGGTGGATATAGTCTGTCTGTCGTCTTTTTTCTTTAGGGAACCTCAACAATTCAATTAAGGCACTTTGGGCAAAGACAGTTGCTGGAAATCCTGACCATAGATCAAATTGATTAATCCACCCCATCAACCCCCGTTTTGTTTTGAGGATGGATTCAGCAATGCATTTAGGTCCATCCGCAGTACTGAAGAGATTTAAATCATGGGTCAAGGAGTTGAGGGCAGTGCCAGATTTAATGGCACCACCGGTAAAAAAACCTTGCGCTACGTGCGCTAGCTTTTCAAATACAGGGTCATTGGGCTTAAAGTGATAGAGATAAACATAGAAAAGGGGCTCAGCCCATTTCATAGCCCTCTTGGCGATCTTGAGAGAGCGTGGCAGATGCATCTCAAAATATTCATTTAAATAATCAGATCGATTGGATAGTCTACGCTCTGGCTCAAGCCAAATGGCATAGGGAAAATAACGCCAATAGCGTTGATCTACTTGATGACCCGAAAGCTGTGCCAATGAGAAGCGAATAAAAGTACGCTCACCTACCGCAAAAATATCGGGTGGGAGGCCCATTCTTTCAATCGATATTTTTTGTGAAGCAATCCTTTGCACAGCACTAGCTAGCAGGGGAAAATCTTCTGGTAATACCGCTAAGGTCATTTTGACAATATAGGCTTGCTATTCGGAGCCTGAATTGCATTACTGCTTGGTGTAAGAGTAGCTGCAGGCATTGTTGGGGCTGTTGGAGTGCTAGCAGCATCTAAAGCCTCTCTCGCCGCTTTGCCTTTTTTAGAATCCGGCTTGAACGCTAAGATAAAGCGCAACTCTACCCGCCGGCTTTTTTCCGCATCTTCTAAGCCGAAGCTTTTGACTACCCGCTTATCGGCATAAGAGCTAATACCAAAAACATCTAACTTGCGCTCATTTTGATAGGACTGAGGCTTGCCCTCAGTCAGCACTTCGTAAACTGCACGTGCGCGATCTAAACCCAGGTGCCAGTTGGTGTAATTACCCTGTTGAAGCGGCTTAGAATCAGTATGGCCTTCAATAAAAATAGTTTCAATCTCTGCCTCCTCATCATTGGGCGGGCAATCTAATGGTCTGGCTGCTCTTTCTGAGTGGACATAGCAAGGCAGAATCTTAATTAAAGACTCTCTTGCCTTTTTTAATGTCTGAGTGGAATTGTCATTCAGAACAGCGCTGTTAAACCCAAACAAAGCATCTGCTGGTAAACCAATGACGCCCGATTGTGGATCAATCACTACATTCAGACCGGCCTCTTTAAACTTTTGCCCGATGATCAACACGGCGCTAGCAAGGGGATCATTCACACTCTCGCCTCTTTGAATAGAATCGACCCGCTGAGAGAGCATCACCACCATGATGATGAAAACAAACAATAAGCCAATCATCAGATCACTTGCCGAAGCAAGATAGCCAGCTTCTTCAACCTTTTCAGATTGTTTATTGTGGCTTGATGGTAAAAAAATCATGGTGCTGTTCTAACTTTGATGGAGATATCCGTTTAAGTCTTTGGCAGTGACTCAACAAAATCATCCATGGTTTGCTCTAAGGTCGTGATTGTTGTGTGAATTGAAGAAATCGCCTGGGCTAATTTTTCATCTAATTTAAAGTGCAATTGCACTACCTTATTGGAATAATCCGATACACCCGTCGTCAAATGATTGACAGTTTGATCAATCGAGCTCTTGGTTGATTCAAACTCGGTCCTTAAAGAACTGAGCGCCGCACGAGAAGCATCGGTTCCAAGCTTAATTTCATTTACAGCGTCTTTGAGGGCGCTGGACATTGCAGGAATGCCTACCCCGAACTCTTTGCTAATTATTTCTTGAGAAGCCACAGTGCCATCCAAACTGCGGGCTATCAAACCAAGAGACTCAGTGCTAGATTGGATTTTTTGCACAAAGGAATCAACATTGACAATCACTTTATCAATACCATTTACAGAGCCAATCAATCCACCCAATACAAACTCCAATTTGGTAGCACCTTCGCTGGTGAACTCTTTCGCCCTTTGCAAACCAGACTCTAAGCCAAGCATAGTTTCATTGGTCTTGGTAACTGTCTTTTCTAGGGCGCTAATAGCACTACCAAAAGAATCGCCCGCATGCGCAAGAGAGACTCCAGCCCCTACCCCAGCAATATTGAGTTTTTCAGTGACCTCAACCAGGGTTTTTCTGAATTGCTCCATTTCTTTTGCAGAGTCACCCTTAATCGCTTCTAAGAATTTCTCCATGATATTTTTCAAGGCTTCTTCATTAATACGACTAATCCGCTCCGTTAAATTATCGAATGCATCAATCAACTTCACGCTAAGATCATTAAATAAAGGCTCGAGTGCATTGCCGATCGCCTTGGAGATGGACAGTGCAAAATCTGTTTCAAATCGTTTTAATTGATTAACTTGTTCACGGTTTTGCAACAGCATTTCATGGAACATTCCAAGCTGCGCTTGAATGACTGCTTGTGGAGCATTATCAGGAATCATTGCTCGGAGCTGAGTCTGTAAATCATCAATTGCTGCTTCTAGCTTTTCAAGTGTAAGTTTGGCGGCCCAGTTCCAAACTAAGGAAGTGAATAAGCCCGCAATCGAGGTAATGAACTTGCCACCTGCTGTTGCAATCAAACCCTTGAGAGCGGCATCGCGAGACTCTTGATTACCCGTCATCGCCTGACCTGCGTCATTTAATGCTAATGCCAGAAAGATGAAGGTGAACATCAAACCTACACCGATCAAAATATTCGGCATGGTTTCATACAGCGAGAGATTAATTTTGCCAGCCAGGATATTTCTGGCTGTCCAAATATCTGAGTAAGGCTTTAAGCAGTATTGCTTAGAGCCCGAATCCCCTCGAATGGTAATAAGATTTCTTGCGCTCTCTTGAAGTAAATCGATAATTCGATTGTTTGTTGTGGATCCAATAGCCGCTGTAAAAATATCTCCGTAATCCGCTTCTTTGCCATTGAGCCCACCACAAAGGTCTTGAATTTGAGCACTAGATTGGAATATTACTTTTGACCAAGACCAGTACAAAAAAGCAGCTACAAGAAGAATACCAATTGCAATGCCGATGGGTAGGTATAGATTGACTGGTGTTTGCATGGTTTAGCGGAAATTAAAAGAATAAAGAGATGTTACAAGATAGATTCATTGTGAACTTTGAGCGATATTTTGCATAAAGCTAGTCATGAAGCGCCCTTACAAACGCGCTTCATCACAACCAGGCCAAGTGTGCCCTCTGCAACCGGAGCAAAGGAATAGGGGTGTTTATCTTGATAAACCACATTGCCCTCACCCATCGACTCTGAAAACCACTTACTAGAAAGAGCTCTTTGGAGCTCTTTTTTGCAGTTGTACTCAATATAAGTTCTGAAGGATTGATAAGGGTAACGATCTTTATCAACAACCAACTCCTTGCTTTCATTGACCAATACCTTGACCTTGACAAGGCTTTTATTTCTTTGAATAGCCTGAGCATCAATATAAACAGAAATATCTTGATTGGCCGTCACCTTGGTCCAATCAGCGTTAGCCTGACCAGCAAGCAAAAGCATCCAAAATAAAACAAGTTGCTTAATCATGCAGCAATTTTTCTGCGAATTCATTGTGCTGAGGGTGCTGGACATAAATCTCAGTTTAGCTTCAGTTTAAGCAACATTGAGGTATGGGTTGAGCAGCCAATATCCGAGTCCGAGCGCCGCAATCAAAACCAATAAAACAGCAATGCGTTTGAAGATTGAATTGGGTCGGCTAGTTTGCGGCAGCTCAATACCTTGAATTGGTAATTGCGCAGAGCTTTTTTTGCGAATAATCTTTTGAATCAAGCTTGGTTTTTCAAACTTTAGCTCATTGATCATTTTTTGAGCCAGCATGGCTTCAATCTCTTTGAGCTCTTTTTGCTCCCTGAGCGCTTGAATGTCATCATCAACTACTGCTTGGCTTGCATCAAATGCTTGGTCATCCGGCAGTCCCAGGATTTTGGCAACCTTTTGAGCGCTTGAATATTTAATCATGGGCGAATAAAACGCGCCCTGCTCTTTGCCTTCAATTTGCCGAATTTGACTATTCGAAAGTATGGCTTGATTTGCTAACTCTTCGATAGATAGGCCACGCTTTTCTCTAGCAACTTTAAAGTTCTCGCCGAGTATTTTTGGCAATGGATTATTCTGCTTGTCGGACACCAAAATCTCCTAAAAGGGTTAGCAAAAAATGAATTGCATACCCAACAACGCCATTACTTAACCAAACAATATCGAATCATTTTTATGAGCAGTATCGACGATGAATAGTTGGCCCTGAAATACTAGCCTACTGGACATTGCCCATAATAATCATGAACTTAGGATAGTGTATACACTAATTATCACAATGCAAGTATTTCAATTGGATGACAATTTCGGGCCAATTAAGCAGCCGTCTACAAGCGTTGGGCCCCGCTAGCCCTTAAGCCAACTCCTCATCTGCCGAATTAGCACTCTCCCAAACATCCTCTTCAGGCGCAAACTGGGTTTGGGAAACAAAGTTTTTAATTGCCAATAGTGAATCTTGGGCGACATCATCCAAGGTCACCGTCTTTAACTCATCAGAGCATAGATGGCGACATTTCTCTAAATCGCCCACTTCCGCAGCTTCAGCTAGGGATAGCAGTTGCCCCAAAATACCGGAACGATCGACAATCGCATCTACGACGACACCGGGGAGATTGAAGTGGGATAGCAGTTCGCGAGCTGGCTCATCAAAGAGGTTGTCAATTAAAGATAGTCCACCAACCAAGAAAGCTAAATCAGTAGAACCCAAACCCCCACCCGCACCCAACTTGGTGGATAAGGACTCCATAAAGAAGGCTCGAACACAAACGAGCTGTAACAAGGGCGTCGCATCTAAAGCCACCTTAGCTTTAGCATCCGCATAGAGCAAGAGCTGAGTCCAGCGGGTAATACGCTTGATGCCAGAGATGACTGCAGCATCTCGGACATTCTCAGGCTTTTCACGTTTCCTGCGTGAATCAATCTCAGCAATAACCATCAGATGCTTAGCGACGACTGGGTTAGACTCAATTGAGGCTACCAAGTCTTTAAGTTCCGGGGATGACAGCAGCAAAGTTAATAGCTGCAATAACTTGCGATACTCCTCACCCCGATGCAAAGAAAGTTCAGGGTCGGGTTTCACAAAGTAAAAGCCTTGAAATGCATCGCATCCCAAATCTCTTGCTTGATGGAAATCCTCTGGCACATGGACATTGGTCGCAATGATTTGCAAAACCTTGCTACCATCCTTTGATTTTTCATCGCGCGGCAAAGGTATACCTTTGCAGTAATCAATCAGACTAGATGGCTTGGCAACCTTTTGCAGGTCTAATTTGACATAACGAAATTTGGGCAAAATATCATCTAGACCATCAACCACTTCCGTTAAGCCGGTTAAAACGAATTTATAGCCAGCACTTCTCAATCTCTCAAGCTTTTGCAGAATTTCAGGAACCGGAGGACCCTCAGCGTCGTCAAGTTCTTTTTTGGCCTCAGAAGCTTGAGCAGTCTCTTCAATCTGTTTCGCTTCAGCGTCAATAGCACCCAAAATTTCTGCAAGATCAATTTGCAAGGGAAACTTCATTGCCGGAAAACCTCTAAGCTCATCACCCAGCTGGTCTGCACGAATATTGATAAAACCCAAATGTTGTCCCAGAGATTGAGTTACCCCCTTGGTCTTTAAAGAATAAAAGATTTCGGAGAGGGTAACTTGAGTCACTTCCTTGCCATCATCATCCCTGAGATTGACATCAGTCACTTCTTCTGGATAGCTAACTTCTGCCTTGGGGTCATCCGCTAAGCGCTTAGCAATTTGCGCTAAGACCTCAGCGCGATCGTTCAGTCGTTTAGCTTTCAGAGTGGTGCCCGGTCGAAAGAAAAGTTCATAGCCAATAATCGCCTGCTCTCTATTAATAATCGGCTCACGTCCAAGATAAGGATTTTCAGGCACAATTTTCTCAGGACCTCTAGGGGCCTGAATCGGTGCAGATTGTGCTTTTTTCTTAAAGAGTGCCATGGCAAAAAGGGGTGTCAAACAAGTGATGCGATCGCATCATTTTTACCACAATTATATGCAGCTTTAACCCCTGATCCGCACCAAAACGAGACGCTAAGGCCCCCATGAGAGTCTTTCTAGGTGATCTTGTATACCCACTTTTTATATAGGGGAAAATAAGAGTATAAGTTTAACGATAACCCAAGCTATTGAGAATTCTGTATTTCATATTCATCATAAAATACAGAATAGAATATTTTTAGTCGTACGCTCTGACGGTAAATGAAAGTACATCAATGAAAAAATTAGCTGCAATGATTCTGTGTTTCTTTAGCTCTGTGGCTATGGCCAATTGGCTCGAACTTGGTAGCAATGATATTGCTGTTGTCAAAGTTGATACAAGTACGATTAAACGTGGCCCCTACTCCATTCAAGCATGGGTTTTATTTGACCTTAAAAAACCGCAACAAATTTTTGAAGGTGATCGAGATGTGTATTCTGGGGTGGCGTTTTATGAATACGATTGCACCGAGAATAAGGCGCGTTTTCTAGAAAAATATGCCTACACTGAAAAAAATGGCCAGGGCGATCGAATCTTTTCATCCAACAAACCAGAAAATTGGCTGAGCATTCCACCCAACGTATTAAATTTCAAAGTGTTTAATTATTTGTGCCGGCCTAAATAAGCCACTAAGCCTGGTTGGCTATGGTTTAGTTGCGACGCTCTTGAACTAGCACCAAATCAAAACTAAATGTTGAACCATGCCCTTCAGCGCTTTGGATATCGAGCTTGCTGCCCATCATCTCCAAAATGCGATTACTAATTGTCAGACCCAATCCAGTGCCACCGAAACGCCGAGAAATTGAGCCATCGGCTTGAGCAAATGGCTCTAGTATTTGCTCCTGAGCTTCTGGCGAAATACCAATTCCGCTATCTTTGATAGTAAAGCGCAGCGTTAGAGTGGAATTTTCTAGTTTGAGCTTCTGAATCGATAAATCTACTGAACCAAATTCGGTAAATTTAATCGCATTACCAATCAGATTATTAATCACCAAACTCAGATTAAAAAAATCGCCAATTAGTTGAGCGTTGGATTTTAAGTCGCAAGTAAGATTCAACTGCAAACCCTTGGCCTTGGCACCTTCTAAAAACAGACTGCGCACTCTAGAGAAAAGATCTTCAATAGAAAATGGCGCAGTATTGATATGCCCTTTATTAGCCTCTAATTTAGAGAAATCGAGGATCTCATTCACAATTTCAAGCAAGAGCTTGGCGGAAGATTCAATTCCAAGAAGATATTCTCGCACCACTGGACTTAATGGCTCGTATAAGGCCAAAGCAGATAGACCGATAATCCCAGTCATAGGAGTACGTATCTCATGAGACATATTCATGAGAAATTGAGTTTTGACATTCAGGGCAGCTTCGGCATCCATCCTCGCCTTGAGCAGTTCAGTAATATCCCAATTGGTACCGACCATGCGTACTGGTTTATTGTCAGCATCTCTTTTAACAACAGCTAAGCCTCGGATAAAGTGAATGCTGCCATCAGGCCAAACAACTCTAAATTGGGTATTAAATTCACTGGCGCCTTCGAGGGCTTTATTTATACGTAACTCAGCATTTGCCCTGTCATCCGGATGAAGCCTATCAGCCCAGTCAGCATAAGAACCAGTAAGCTGATCCTGGGTAATGCCATACAAAATGCACATTTGGTCATCCCAAACCAAGCGGTTATTAAAAAAGTCAAAATCCCAAATACCGACAGCGCCAGCCCGGGCCGCCAGCTCAAGGCGATTCTTGGTTTCAATAATGATCTGCTCGGATAATTTGCGCTCAGTAATGTCCCGCTGAATTGATACCCAATGGGTAAACCAACCCGCTTCATTGGCAATGGGAAAAATATTGAGTTCTTGCCAAAACTCTTCACCATTTTTTCTGTAATTGATTATTTCTTCACGTATATGCTTCCACTCCTTAAGAGCTGCAAAAATTCTGCCCTTCGTCTCTGGGTCAGATCTTGGGCCTTGAAGAATGCGAGGATTTTTTCCCAACACCTCATTTGCCAAATATCCTGTTTCCCGCACAAAAGCCTCATTCACATACACAATTCGTGGCTCTTGGTTGTCAGTAGGAATATCAGTAATGACAACAATATCGTTGGTATTTGCAATAACAACCCCAGCTAGTTTTGCAAATTCCTCACGACCCAATATAGAAAAAGATTGCTCTTCGGCTAACTTTGCCGCTGGAACGGTGATATCTGAAGAATGATTAGAGCTAGTCATACTGTCAAATTATAGGTTGGCCTATCAATTTGGTAAAACTTTATTCTAGGGAATTGATCATTTAGGAAGCGGACTTTTGCAGTGTAGATGCAATCGTGCTGAGGAAGTCTTTAAAACCGATGGGTTTCTCTATTAGGCTATTAAAACCAGCATCCATAATGGCTTGCTTGTCCTCTTGCATGACTGAAGCAGTAAAAGCAATCACAGGAATGGCAGCATAGCGATTATCAGAGCGCATAAGCTTCAAGCAATCAAAACCGCTCATACCAGGCAGCTGAATATCCATTAATACCAAATCTGGAACTTGCTTTTCAAGTTGTCCTTGTAAATCCTCGCCACAGTCAATTTCACTGGTCTCGTAACCTGAAGACTGCAAAATGTCTTTAGCCAAACTCAAATTTAACAGGCTGTCATCGACTATTAATACATGGGTCATTCTGAAGCCTTTGATTCCACTTTAGGAATAAAGAATGTAAAGCTCGAGCCCTCACCCAATGCTGAGTCAAGCTTGAGCCAACCATGTTGTAGATCAATCAGGCGCTTCACAATCGCTAAGCCAAGACCAGTACCCTCAAGCTTTCTGGTGTAATGATTTTCAACCTGCTTAAATTCTTCAAAAATCTTCTCTTGATCCTTAGGATCAATGCCAATACCAGAGTCCTTAACTATGACTTGGATGCCAGCCTCAGTACTTTCTGCTTGCACCACAATCTCGCCACCTTCAGGGGTAAATTTAACAGCGTTAGTTAAAAGATTGAGCAAGATTTGTTTCATTTTTCGCTCATCAGCATAGATCAGGTTTTCACCTTCGCTAATATAAACATAGAGTTTTAATTTATTCTTCTTGACTCGTTCAGACACAATCGCGACACAAGATTGAATGGCTTTATTGAGTGAAAAAATTTCCCTGAAGACATTGACTTCACCAGATTCAATCTTAGATAGATCCAAAATATCATTGATTAAATCCAGCAAATGTTTGCCTGAGTTATAAATATTTTTGACATATTCAGTCTGTTTGGGATTGATATCACCAAAGATTTTTTCTTTGAGAAGCTCTGAGAATCCAATAATGGAATTGAGGGGGGTTCTCAGCTCATGCGACATGTTGGCTAAAAACTCAGATTTATGTCGATTTGCATTTTCTAATAAAAGATTACTTTCTTGTAAGCGAATTTGATTTTTCTCAAGCTCCAAAGTGCGCTCACGCACCTTACTATCAAGCTCCAAGTTCTGATTCTCAATAATTTTCTGGGACTCTCTTAGAGCACTTTCAGCCTTACTAATTTGAATCAGCTCATTATGAATTTGCTGATTCCGATTCAAAATCATTTTGATAAAAATGAATAGCAAGATTAAGTTGAGAATGGCGATCAGCCAAATTGAATAGAGCGCTCTGAGCCAGGTCTTGAGGTAGATAGTGTCAGCAACTACGGGCGTAACAATAAAAGGGAAATTGGCTACGCGCCTTGGAGCCACGATGCGAACCTCAGAAAGTCCATCTTGAATGACCCTCTGAGAACTCACTTCTGCAACCACGTGATCAATCCCTTGTTCTGACATCAGTTTCTTAGTGCTACTGGTCAAAATTTGTTTACCAACTAAATCTTCCTTAAAGGGATATGAGGTCATTAAAGAGAAATCGTCGCGATACAAGGCAACCGAGGCACCATCCCCTAGATTGCTAATCACCTTCTTATAGAATTCAGAAAAATTCTCTGCTGAGACTCCAATTTGCAAAGTGCCAATAAAATCTCCATTGGGAGACTGCAGTCTCTTAGCTACATAAAATACCCATTTACCGGTGCCTTTATTTTTAACAGGGATACTGAAATAAATTTTCGCTTCTGGGTGGTCTCTAAGCCACTGAAAATAATCACGCTCCGATAAGTTAATTGATGGTGGCGGATAAGATCTTGAGAAATTAGCCACGCTTCCATCTACTAGAGCAATTGAGGCCACATCAATTAAGGGGTTTGAGCTAATTTTTTCCGCAAGCAATAAGTGCACTGATTTTTGGGAGGCATATTGCTTTAATGCTGCCTCACTAGTAAGGCTACTTTGCGGCAAGGCACTATAAATACTCTTGAGCGCAACTTCTGCCGAGATAAACGTTTGCGCCGCGTGCTCTGATAATGTCAGGGAGATATTATCTGTTTGTTTCTTCCAGTCTGATTCCGCATTGAATTTCAAATAAAAACTGGCGGCTACAGCAATCGCAACAATTAACAAACCCAGCGCTACACCAGAGGCGATAATAACTAAGCGGTTACTTTTCAATTGATCGCCTGCAATTCAGAGAATTTTTTGGGACTATCACGCTTAGCCGGCAAAGTGAGATATGAGCTCTTGCTCAACTACCAGTGCAAGATCTTTCAAATGTTCCTGCTCTTTTTCAGAAAATATTCTTGGCTCAGTATCGATAATGCAGAGCGTGCCAGCGGCCAAACCGCCGGGTAGATAAAGCGGTATTCCAGCATAGAAACGGATAAATGGTTTGCCAATCACTAAAGGGTTATCTTTAAAGCGGCTATCCTCTAGTGCATTAGGGATCAGAAAAATACCCTCACCTAAAATCGCATGCCCACAAAAAGAAATATCCCGCGGGGTTTCTGAGGCATCTAAACCGCAACTAGATTTAAACCACTGCCGGTCTTTATCAACCAATGAAACGAGTGCAATCGGTACATTAAATACGGATCGCGCTAATTTAGTAACCCGATCAAAACGCTCTTCAGGTTCAGTATCTAGAATTTCTAACTGGCGCAAGCCGGCAAGTCTTTCTGCTTCATTTTGCGGATTTTCGGGTGTCTGCATTTCTTACTCCCAATCAAATGGATTGAAGTGGATTGCTACTGAGCGATTTTGAAAGCCTCAATGGATTTATCAATATCTTTAAACATAATAGACCCACGGGGTTTAACACCAGAATCTGCATTTAAGCGAGACTGAGTCCGCATATCCAAGAGGATTTCACCAGCCCTGGCTTCACGGCATAACCGAGAAACAATTTCAGTGACTGCGCCAATCGCTGTATAGTCCTCCCGCCCTTCAAAACCCATCATACCCAAGGTGGCAAAGCCGGTTGCAACACCAACCCCTAGTGATAGAGATGGGTTGTAGCCCTTTTGGACCCAGCGAGTTTTGAGATTACTAAAAGCAGTTTGAAATCGTTTTGCAAGATTGATTGCCTGCATTGGGGCGTTATCAACTGGAATGGGATCATTAAAAAAGATAACGATTTCATCGCATGAAAAACGCTGTACCGTACCGTTAAATTGACTAATGAGTTTGCCTAGAATTTGATGAAACTCACTCAGAATGATCATGACCTCTTCAGGCTCTCTTTCCATTACCAAATTACCAAAGCCACGCAACTCAAAAAACACAATGGTGATTTCTTTACGATGCGGCTGTAATATATCTTCTTGTTTATCAGCCACAATTTTGGTGGCGACTTCAGTGGGCAAGGATCTCTTTAACTTATTCAAGCTTTCGATTTCTTGTACTTGCTGCGCTACTTTCTTCTCTAAATCTTGATTGAGTTGCAGTAACTCACTATTTTTATCAGCAATCTCTTTTTGCAAGCCGGCAATGCGCAGCAAGGAATCGACGCGCGCCAGTAACTCGGCCTGATTAATCGGTTTGCTTAAAAAGTCATCTGCTCCAGCTTCTATGCCCTTGACCTTCTCACTGGAAGGATCAAGCGCTGTCAGCATGACCACTGGCAGCAATGCAGTTTGTGGTTTCTGACGGATAGCTTGGCACACTTCATATCCAGACATCTCCGGCATCATCACATCTAGCACCACGAGATCTGGAATGGATTCCTCTATTGACTTAAGAGCCTCGGCCCCACTAGATGCCGCTTTTACAGCGTAGTCACGGCTCTCCAATACAGCCTTTAATAAATCAATATTTTCGGCAGTATCATCAACAATTAGGATATTGGTAGGTTTCATAGCTTAGTGACTGATTTATATAGGAAATTTAGACCGAATAGGCGATTTTCACCTCATTCTATTATATTATCTTTGCAGCATTATTGAATGTTTTGAAGTCGCACCAATCTGGTTACTGGAGGAGCACATGCAAAAAGTATTTTTTATCCGCGCAGAATGGGACAACGATGCGAGTATCTGGTCTGCGACCTCAGATGATGTGCAGGGATTAGCAACCGAGGCTGACTCGATTGAAATCCTCTTTAATAAGCTCTCTTCCATGATTCCAGAACTCATGCTTTTGAATAAACTGACTGACCAAGCTGAAATTGTGTATGAAGTGCTAGCCCGTAAATCCTCAATAGCTCACATACCATCTGAGGCGTCACCATGACTAAAGTTATCGGATCTTATCGAGGCAACTCTTTTTCTTCAGATTTACTGGCAATACTGAAAGAGGCTGGCTGCAACTATCATGCGCCAGCTCACCGTGGTAACCACGATATTTGGTTCTCACCAATTACAGGGATTTATTTTCCATTTGATAGCAAAATACTCTCGCACCATACTGCTAATGCCATTCTGAAGATCGCAGGCCTACCCGAACAGTTTGAGGCCCATCAAGATGAAAATGATGAAAATAAGCCCGGGTAAGTAAGTTGTCGGCTTTTGTCTATCGTAGATTTTTAGCAGGCAATTATCTAAAGATCGATAGCAATGAAGATGCGGCTGCATTCATCTGAGCAATCACCTGAAAATCAAGACTCTGTTGGACGCTAAGGGCTTGCAGATTAGCTTGCAAAGCAGTTAAATCAATGCCCTCAATAGCATCTGCCGATTTTTTTGAGCTCTCGGCTACTTCAGTGCTAGAGGTATAGGCAAGATCAAGTTTATCAGTGGCTGCTGATAAAGATGATTGTGCACTAGTTACCTGTGATAAAAATGTGTTGATCACCCCAATAGCAGTATCTGCATTATCTGCACCAGAGATTGACCCGCTCACACTCACTGTGCTCATCGGTCCATACGAAGTGCCCGTTAAGGTAAGAATATTGCTAGAGCTTGCCGCGCTAAAGTCTCCTACAAAATCTCCACTGAAGGATCCAATGCTAGACGATGGATCGCTGCCTGAAGTAATCTTACTTGCAAAGAGCGCAGCCACTTCTGCGCCTGTTAATGCTGATGCAGCGGTAAAGGTAAGACCGCTTATAGTAAAAGTGTCACTAGAAGTCATTGCGCTCACACTCACTGTCTGTTGCGCATAAACACCAGGAGTACCAGCAGAGCCAGCAGCTACTGTAGTGACGTTGGAGGAGGATAAAGCTACTCGATTAGTCACAGCACCACTCACACTTACTGTACTCATCGGTCCATCAGTTGAGCCTGTTAGGGTGAGGACATTAGTAGAGCTTGCAGCAGTAAAGCCGCCAATAAATGAAGTGCTATTAAACGATCCTAAGCTAGCCGATGGATTAGTACCTGCAATCTTGCTAGCGAAGATTGCAGCAACTTGGGTACTGGTTAAATCAGCAGCTGCAGTTAAGGTAAGACCACCAATCGTGGCGGTATCGCCTGCATTTAGCGCATTCAAAGACACGGTCTGTTGAGCAAGAACGCCGGTAGTACCAGCAGAGCCAGCAGCTACTGTAGTGACGTTGGAGGAGGATAAAGCTACTCGATTAGTCACAGCACCACTCACACTTACTGTACTCATCGGTCCATCAGTTGAGCCTGTTAGGGTGAGGACATTAGTAGAGCTTGCAGCAGTAAAGCCGCCAATAAATGAAGTGCTATTAAACGATCCTAAGCTAGCCGATGGATTAGTACCTGCAATCTTGCTAGCGAAGATTGCAGCAACTTGGGTACTGGTTAAATCAGCAGCTGCAGTTAAGGTAAGACCACCAATCGTGGCGGTATCGCCTGCATTTAGCGCATTCAAAGACACGGTCTGTTGAGCAAGAACGCCGGTAGTACCAGCAGAGCCAGCAGCTACTGTAGTGACGTTGGAGGAGGATAAATAGGCGCTGCTGCCGGTAATCGAACCAGAACTTCCACTTACTGATATAGCACTTTGTGGTCCGTAATATGTCCCAATGATTGATAAAGCACCGTTAGAGATAGTGCTAGGGCTAAAACTATTGTAGAAGTAGCCACTGAAATATCCTCCCGATGGAGAGCTATAGGAGTTGCTCATACGCGCCGAGAAATTGTTAGCAACCGTAGTTGCATTAACAAAAGTATTCGCCGTAAATGTCAGACTTCCGCCAAGTGTGACTGTTTCTCCAGGAAACATATCGTGAAATTGGACGGTTTGTTGCGCATAAGCCCCGGCTGTACTAGCAGTTCCAGTTACAAGTGTCGTCACATCTGAGGTGCTTAAAGCAGTATTGCCACTACCTCCGACCACGCTACCAGAAGCAGGAATTAAATCTCTAGATCCCGTACTAGTACCATAGGCATAAAGTTGGCCACTGGTTATGTTGTAGGCATTTAAAGAGAACTGCCCGCTATAACTAAAGCTAGTTCCATTGAAGGAGCCTGCGCTTGAGGGGGGATTTGAGTTGTATTGCTGTTTATTTAAAAATGCAATAGCAACCTCAGTTGCTGTCATATATGAATTGGCAGTAAGGGTGAGCCCCCCTAAAGTTTCAGTTTCGCCAGCAGATAAAGCGCGCATCTGAATTAACTGCTGAGCATAAGTGCCTGAATTAGAGTAGCTACCCGTCGCTGAAGTATTGACATCAGAGGCTTGGGTAATTGTTGCATTAGCAGTGCGCCCACTTACATCCAAAGTTCTAGCCCCATTAGAGTTACCCGTTAAGGTTAAGGTTCCAGATGCTGAAGCTGTAAACCCGCCCACAAAGGAATTACTAAAACTGCCGTAACTACTACTTGTATTGGAGTTAATTTTTGCTGCAAAGATACTTGCAATTTCAGTTGGCGTTAAATTAACACTTGCTGTGAATGTCAAACCACCCACTGTGGCAGTATCACCTGCTACAACAGCAGGAAATGTTACTGAATACTGAGCTACTGACGAAGGGCTGCCGGACGATATCGTTGACACACTTGATGAGCTTAGTGGGGTTCTTGTGGATAGGGCTGCACTGACACCAATGGAGCTCATGGGTCCTGTAGTTGATCCAGTAAACGTAACGCTACTACCCGATCCTGGACTTGCCAGGTTGTAACCGCCCTGAAAACTATTCGTAAAGGTACCGGCAGCATTATCAGTACTATTGGCAATCTTTTGATAAAAGATACTAGCGACTTGTGCTGCAGTTAAATCAGAGTTGGCTGTAAAGGTAAGGCCACCTACTGTGGCAGAGTCACCATTAGCCATCGCATTAAAGCTGATGCTTTGTTGGGCGTAGGTTGGTGCTACATAAGTTACGCCAGTTCGAGTACTAGCAACGTTAGATGAAGTAATAGGTGTCGTTAAGCTGCCAATATTGCCACTGGCAGCAATCGAGTTAGCACCCGTTGCTGAGGCAGTAAACGTAACGCTACTACCCGATCCTGGACTTGCCAGGTTGTAACCGCCCTGAAAACTATTCGTAAAGGTACCGGCAGCATTATCAGTACTATTGGCAATCTTTTGATAAAAGATACTAGCGACTTGTGCTGCAGTTAAATCAGAGTTGGCTGTAAAGGTAAGGCCACCTACTGTGGCAGAGTCACCATTAGCCATCGCATTAAAGCTGATGCTTTGTTGGGCGTAGGTTCCAGAACCTACGATAGCACCTGTCACAGTTGACGTAGATGTCGTATCAATGCTTTCAACTGCAAAAGATAAATCATTGAGAGCCGTTTGCAAGGTCGAGATATCGATACCCTGTATTAAAGTCGTTTTACTGTTTACACCATCAGATCCACTCACAACCGATATGGTTTGATTACCTGATAAAAGATTATTGCCATTAATGCTCGTGGTATCGGCTATTTTTGTTATCTGTGAATTTAAATTTGAGAACGTGTTGTACAGCATCGTTTGATCTGCATCACTATTTATTCCGTTCAATACTTGAGTAGCTAGAGATTGCATTTGGGTCAAAATGGATGCAATGGAACTTAGTCCACTTTGGGCGACGTCAACAATATTATTGGCGTTTTTGATGTTGCCTTGGACACTTGTTTGACTGGATGCCTGCGCAGATAATCTTGCAACAATGCTAGTGTCTTGATCAGATAAATCCTTTTTACCAGATGCAAGTTGATTATGCGTTGTGTTTAAGCGAGCTTGAACATCACTGACTGCACTTTGCAGGTGAGATGCTAAGGAAGCAATCGAATTATTCATACATATTAAAAAACACAATAAAATTAAAGGCTTCGATGACTAAACCATGTTAATTTAGGATTGTTTTTTTAATGGGTAGAAAAAAGGCACTTAATAGCCTTATTTCCAAATCTCCACGAGGAATGCTGCTTTGAGAAGGCTTTACAGCTTGGTAAAGCCTATTAATTCAAAAGTCTTAGGCAGCTAGCAGATACTTCTTGTTCTTCTGGTACTTACCTGCTCTTGAGGGGACGTTGCATAGATTGCACTCGTAGTCTTCGTGTAGGTCATACACATCAACTACAAACTTACCCTTGCAGCAAGAACACGTTTCAGTTTTGAGCAGTTTTTGCTCTACAAAACGAATGAGCGTCCATGCACGAATCAAGCTGATAACTGGCTCATCGCTGATCGGATGGTCGTCTGCCTGCTCAATGATGTGGTACTGCTCAAGGTAAAGTTGGTAGGACTTAATCAGCGCCTGAATACCAGTAACACCAGTATTTTCTTTTAAGAAATTGTAAATATTGAGAAATAAAGAAGAATGAATATTCGGTTGCCAAGTCAAAAACCAGTCGGTTGAGAATGGCAGCATGCCTTTTGGCGGCGAAATCCCTTTTAATTCTTTATAAAGCTTCGTCAAACGCTCGCGGGATAAAGAGGTGTGTGACTCCAGCAACTGTAAGCGAGCACCTAAATTAATTAACTGAATCGCTAATTGCAGCTGCTCAGTTTCACCAACAATGCTTTTGACTTTCATATTCTAAATTCCGCTTTCGCTAAAGATATTGGATATTGCAGAACTTAGGCAATGGCTTCGGCTTTTTGGCCAGCCATCAAAATTGAACTGTGGACGATAGATTGGGATAAACCCTTAGTATTTTTGGTCAGCATACCCAACATAGCAGCATCATCAAAGCGAAAGCGCATCAACATCATGTTGGAGCTAGCCAGCTTAATCAGTTGAGAATTGCTTAAATCCCCAATTAAATCAGCGATATCCTGGCTGACACCAAGGCGGAAAACAGCCTGATCCTTGTCTGCTTGAATCATCTGTTGAGCCAGCATCAAATAATTCAGATTCGCTTCACGAATTTCTGTCATAATGCTTTCTTGTGATTTATCAATCAGTTGCATGTTCTATCTCACTTAATTTGTGCGATTTAGTACTTTCGCGATGGATGTAGTTTGCCCGACCCAATTTTTTTCTAAATGAGATAAATGCTACAAATTTAGTAAGGAAATTACTTACAAGAGCGTATAGAATGCTTCTCAAAGAGTAATTGTTCAGCTTCAAAATCCTGCTGTAGATCTTGGCAAGCAATCAAAAAGTAGCCATTCAAATGGCCAGCAAAAGCCCAAGTTATAAGGCTTGAGTACAAACGGAGACTAGATTTGTTAGCACCGCAAAGCATTCAAACATTAGGCGATGTCATGGGCATGGATCAACCATTACACCGCCCCACTGCTGACACAGCAGATCAAGATATCAAGATGTACCGCGCTGATTTCACAAGAAATTAGGGTGAATCTGTGAATATAAACAACACAACATCTGCCGGAGATTTAAAACATCACCCCCATTTGGTGTTGGCAAAATCTCAAGTCCTGATTGTTGAAGACAACCTCATCAACCAAACAGTAATTAAGCAATTTTTATTGCGTGCGGGTGCGCGTATCGATGTTGCCAGTAACGGCCAAGATGCTTTAGAGCTATTAAAGACCAAGCAATATGATGCGGTCTTAATGGATATTCAGATGCCGGTATTAGATGGCTTGCAGGCCTGCAAACAAATTCGAGCACAAGAACATCTAAAGTCTTTACCGATTATTGGGTTGAGTGCGGGCGTATTTGCTGATGAAGTTCAGAAATGCTTTGATCATGGGATGAATGACTTCATTAGTAAGCCTATCGATCCAGAAAAACTGTACCAAGTATTAGCAAATTGGATTTTTCAATTGCAGGTCTCTAGCTCTGACTCAAACATCTCCCTCCGGGATATTGCGCATGAGCAAAGCACCACCGGTACATCGCTGGAAGATTTGCCAGGCTTTCAGCTCAAAAACCTAGTGCATTTACTGGCCGATATCCCACTGACTCATAAACTACTTAATCTGTTTATATTGGATTGCCGCGATTGCAGCGCAGGTCTGCAACATGACATTGCCATGAATGATTACCATTCTGCATCAAGTCGTATTCATACTTTTAAAGGGTCTGCCAGCGCTATCGGCGCCGAAGAAGTATTTGCCGCCAGCGAATTTTTGGAAGCCGACTTAAGGCTTGGTCAACTGCAAACTCAGAACTATCATGATTTTTTAGAGATGCTTGCATCAACTCGCATTCGCTTGAGGCAATACCTTGAAAATACTGAATCAAACCCAAATAGAAAACCTCTACAGCAAGATCTTCAGGCTAAGCCTTTGCAAGACCGGATGATTCTATTAACTGAAGATAACGTGATCGCTCAAGAAGCACTCAAAGAATTCTTAGAAATCTTTGGTGCGCGTATCGATGTTGCCAGTAATGGCCAAGATGCTTTAGAGCTATTAAAGACCAAGCAATATGATGCAGTCTTAATGGATATTCAGATGCCGGTATTAGATGGCTTGCAAGCCTGCAAACAAATTCGAGCACAAGAACATCTAAAGTCTTTACCGATTATTGGGTTGAGTGCCAGAGTATGCGCAGATACCTCTCGGCAATGCCTTGATCATGGCATGAATGGCTGCATCTCTAAGACTGTTGACCCTAGAGAGCTGGTAAATCAGCTCTCTCAATGGATTAAATAGCAGACTATTTATCTAGCCTTAATTTACCGCCGCTGCATGAGTAGTTCAACTCTCGCACAATAGCTGCACTAATAATTTGATTGCTTGGATCAATAGCTTTGACATTAATGACCAACTTATTAGGCAGATTCAGGTAAGTTCCAACAATCACCTGACTTGCACCAACTTTCGTATTGCCAGTTTGGCCAATCTTGCGAGTCAAAGACACAATGCCGGTATCACTAATCCGAATATCTTTCCCAAATTCAACCTGCACCACCTTCTTACCAGGAATGCGCGCAAGATAACTACGCATCATCTCGCTCATCACCAAAACATTAGGTTCTGTTTTGAGGGTATTGACGTTCACAAAATCGGCAACAAGCAGAACCCCGTATTCATCCGGGCCATTAGGATCAAATTTAGGTAAGGAGGTATTGAGTTCGGTTGCCATACCAGATACCAAGACAGTCAAATCAGTTGCCTGCAGCTTATCTTCAAAAGTAAGGCATTGTGCATCGCTGCGGCTGGTAGTTCCACAGGCTGAAAGGCCCAGAAGCGCACAGAGCAAAACAATAGCGAGCGGAAGATTGGTAAGGCGAAGAATTTGGTGAGGTTGTTGGCGAATAGACATATCGATTCAGAATATCAATAAAAGTCGTATTCTACTAGTGGGTGCTAGAACAATTAATTAGTAAGATTTAGAACTGGCATGGTTGGTGGTCTTGGGGGGCCATCCAACAAATGCGAAATCAGACGATCAGCGGGTAACTTCACTTGCGCCGTAGAAACGACTGCGCCGCTAATCACTTGAATCATTCTGACATTCAATATTAAGCCCTCGGCAGTGTTCACATAAGTACCAGTGATAATGCTGCCAGTTTGAACAGGGGGCTTCAGCTGCTTAACATCCCTACTCAGAGAAAATTCACCGCTAGCCTCAATCAGAATATTTTTTCTGAAGGTAATGTCTGTGACAGACCAATTTCTTAACTGCATTTCATGCATTAAGTTTTGCGCCAAGAGTCGACCCAATTGAGAAGTCTCATTCAAAGTATTGAGCGCCACAAAATCAGTTACCACTAAGGCGCGGCTTCTCATCTCCGGAGAAAGATTGCGTTCTAACTGCTCAGCAATAAACATCGATGCTGTATTTAGTGCCCCTGTCGAGGAGGTGCTGGGCACAAGAGAAATAGTCTCATAACGAAATGGGTAAGGCGAGACAGTCTTTTCTTGGCCAGCTTGGGTTTGTGCATGCACACCCAAGGAAAACACGGCGCATGTAAGTGCAACACGAACTAAAAATACGAAAGGATTCAAATGTAATTTCATTGCGCAACCGATCTAGAGCTAACGGTCTCAGTTGGCGCCATTTTATTGAGTTTGGCATTGCTTTCTGGCAATCGAACGCGATAACTCACCGGAAAATCACTGGACATCCCTGGTTGAATAATCATGACTGAGTAGTAAGGCTGTGAGTTGCAGTTATCGCAATTGACTGCGTAAGGCGAGCTCGCAGGAGTGCATCCTGAACAAATCAGAAGACTCACAATCAATAATGAAAGATAATTTAAGCGCAACATAACCCTAATCCAAAATTCCTACACTGCTTCACTTGAATACTTCAATGCCCACAAACGTTTAGATGCCGCACTTATTAATACAGCCCGCTTGTATGGATCCTATATCCCCTTTACGGCTCAAAATTGCGATTGATGAGGATTTAGCGAAATGATTTTTCAGAAGCTTCTGATTTGATGGCAAAGCATTTTTCATTTAGCAAGTTTCCGCCTGCGCTAATCGCCCTGCTCATACAAGGCTGCGCTTTTGTAATGGCTGCCGGCCTGTGCTGGCTACTAATACAGATAACTCTTCATTTCCCAGATTTGTTACCTCTTTTTTTCCCTAGCCTTGGAACCTTGCTCATAGCGCAAGGTACATTTGCCTATTTTTTAAGCATTCGACTGAAAATGGCGCACTGGTGGCGCTATATTCACCTGCTTTTTCCCTTGGCCATCTGGGCGGCGCTCGCTCTGCAAATCCCGACTAGCTACTTTTTGCTTGGTTTTATTCTCACTGGAGCCCTTTTTTGGTCGGTTTTTTTAACTCAAGTGCCTTTTTACCCCTCCAAACCAGAGGTTTGGAATGCCGTTTCTGAGCTTTTGCCGGGCAAACAGCTCAGAATTTTAGAAATTGGCAGCGGCCTAGGCAACTTTGCCATCCGCATGGCTCAGCTGCGACCAGAATCTTGCGTTGAAGGCATTGAAATAGCCCCTTTACCCTGGCTGATTAGCGTCATTCAGTCTAAATTCTTCGCTTCACGGGTTCGTTTTCGCCTTGGCAACTATGAAAAAGTGGATTTTGCTAACTATGATCTGATTTTTGCCTATCTTTCACCCGCTGCTATGCCTGAGCTTTGGGAAAAAGCTCTAATAGAGATGGATGGTGAAAGTCTCTTAATTAGCCATGAATTCCCTGTGCCTGGCATTGCTGAATCCCAGAAAATACGCTTTAGCTCCGATCAGCGCCAATGCTTCGTCTACCAAATGGGTCAATATCGCCCCACGTAACGGAAAGACAGGCACCATAATCTTGCTTTATTCAGGCAATTAAATGTCGTAATTACAGGTATTCTTCTGTTATTCAGGCAAAAAGGGGCTTCTTGTGTTTGTCATCATTGGTTACGTAGTCGTTATTTTCTCAGTCTTCGGCGGATTTATGATGGCCGGCGGCCATCTTGCAGCCCTACTTCAACCAATCGAGCTATTAATGATTGGCGGCGCAGCATTTGGCGCCTTTCTGGTTGGCAATGATCTCAAAACAATTAAAGCAACGGTCGCAGCCTTGCCAACTGTGCTGGCTCCATCGAGCTACAGCAAAGCGCTCTATTTAGATTTGCTAGCCATGATGTTTGAGTTTTTGACCAAAATTCGTAAAGACGGCATGATGGCCATCGAAAAGGATGTTGAGAATCCAGAGAACAGCGCCATCTTCTCCAAATACCCAAAGATTATGAAAGACCATCATTTGATGGACTTTTTATGCGATTACTTACGCATGATGCTCTCCGGCAATATGGAGCCATTTCAAATTGAAAACCTTATGGATGTGGATATTGAGACCCACCACAACGAAGGTCACGCAGTATGTCATGCTGTTGCAAAAATGGCTGACGGTATGCCGGCCTTTGGTATTGTGGCTGCTGTGATGGGTGTGGTTCACACCATGTCATCAGTAGGTCAAGTGTCAAACAATGAACTGGGCGTCATGATTGCACACGCCCTTGTCGGAACCTTCTTGGGCATTTTGCTCTGCTATGGATTCGTTGGCCCACTGGCAACCATCCTAGAACAAAAACTGAATGAATCTTCCAAGATGCTCCAAACCGCTAAAGTGATTTTGCTAGCGAGCTTAAACGGTTACGCGCCAACCATTGCTGTTGAGTTTGGACGTAAAGTATTGACTTCAACTGAGCGTCCTGAGTTTCTTGAACTCGAAGAATATATTAAGGGCGCTAAAACGCGTTAATTCATGGCCGGCAAAGAAGATAAGCCCCTCATTGTTGTAAAACGTATTAAAAAAGTTGCTGGTGGGGCACACGGAGGTGCATGGAAGATTGCTTATGCAGACTTCGTAACCGCCATGATGGCCTTCTTCTTGCTGATGTGGCTCTTAGCATCGGTATCAAAAGAAGAGTTAAAAGGCATCTCTGAATACTTCAAGATGCCGATTGAAAAAATCGTATCTACCGGACCTAGCACTACTGGTTCAAGCGGTATTTTCGTTGGCGGCGGTAAAGATCTGACGCGTAAAGACGGTGAAGTTTCTAAAGCAGATGACAACAGCGATAAATCTCCGCAAAAGATGCTGGATGAGGAAGGCCTCAAGCAGCTGAAAACCAAAGTGGAATCTGTTATTCAAGATAACCCACAACTGCAAAGCTTGAAAAAACAAATTCTCATTGATATTACTGATGACGGTTTACGCATTCAGATTGTGGATAACCTGAAAAGACCCATGTTTGCCTTATCCGATGATGAACTCCAGCCTTATGCGCGGGAGATTATGAAAACGATTGGCAAGTCACTCAATGGTGTTGAGAACAAACTTACTTTGTCTGGTCACACCGATGCATTGCCCTTCCCTAATAAAGAAAAGTCTTATAGCAACTGGGAACTGTCTGCCGACAGAGCGAATGCTGCAAGGCGAGAATTGGTTAACGGCGGTATGGACGAAACTAAATTACTCCAAGTGATTGGTCTTTCTTCTGCAGTTTTATATGACAAGACAGATCCACTAAACCCCATTAATCGCCGCATCTCCATTATTGTGATGAACAAAAAAGCGCAAGAGCGCATAGAGAAAAATATGTCCATTGAAGCTGGTAATGCTGAAGGGGTACAAAAAGGTATACAAGCTTCAGGCCCTAAAAGCGCCCCAACTTCAGCTCCTGAGGCAAAGCCAACCACTAAGGTAGACGCCAAGCCAGATGTGAAGCCAGCGGCTAAGACAGAAGTTAAACCCTGAGGCTTAGCCACTTCAATTGAGTTATTTACCCTTCCGTTTATTTGTAATAATGTAAATCATGATCAAACTCAATACCGGACTTTCGAAACTTCCTTACTTGCCAGTCAAGGTTAGCCTGCTCGGCATGTTATTGACCGCGCTTGTTATGGCAGGCTTGCTCTTAATCAATACCCAAAGCTGGACTCCAGAATTCAAGATAACTTTAAAGTCGTCAAGCTCCTCATCATCAACCAACACTGCATCTGAATCACCAAAAGCGGATACGCCTGCACCCGTTGATTTAAATAAGCTCAAAGAGCTGATTGCACAAAATCGTATCTTCTTAAATACCGCATACGCAGAGAAAAAATCCCCCGATCCCGTCTCAGAAGAAGTGCGTAATCTAGCGGAACGCGTCACTCAAGATCTTGCACAGATGAATGCTATGTGGCAGTCCTTCTTAGCGCAGCCTTTAAGCGCTGAAGAAAAAACGGTAGCAAGCCAATTTACAAGCGATTTTGACAAGCTGGTTAACCAATCTATCAAACCTGCCGTTGACCTTTTGCAAGTCAATTATTTATCGCAAGCCAGCGCATTACTTGCTCGCACTCAAGGCTTGCAAACGCAAGTGATGACAGATCTAGATGCCCTTATCAAGGCACAAGCGAGCGCAAAACTGATTGCCTTACAAAAGAAAAGTGTTTCTGAAGTAAATCCTGCAGCCCCTTCGGTTCCCGTAACTTCTGTAAGTGAGCCAGCCAATCGGCCAAACGAAGCTTCCTTAGATGCTCCCTCAGCAAAATCAAGCGTCCCCTCTTCCAATAACAGCTTGCCAACTGACAAGCTGATAATTATTGCTGTCGGCATGCTAATCATGCTGAGCCTGGCTGCTCAAATCTCTCGAACTCTCAAACATAGTTTAGGCGCTAGTCCTGAAGAATTAACGAAGGCTGCAGGCTATATCGCTAGCGGCCAATTAGATTACCGCATTGCATTGAGTGCAGGTGATCATAGCAGTGCAATGGCAGCTATCAAGGCGATTCAGGGCGAGTGGAAGCAATTCATACTAGATACCAGCATTTTGAATACTGCCCTGCAAGACGGCAAGCTTTTAGGTCGTCGAGATGCAGATCAACATCGTGGTGCTTTTTATGAATTCGCTCAAGAACTCAACACTACTATTGATCTGGCAATGCAAAAAGGTCAAGCATCTGAATCTGCGCAGCGCACTATTGAGCAAGCTCTTCAAAAAGCCTTAGCGCAAGCTCAAACAATCCCAGCAGCGTTGCAAAACCATGATCTAAGTAAACGGCTATCAGTTGATAGCGAACTGGAAGAAGTCAATTTACTCAACAAGACCATGAATCAACTGCTAGATAAAATGGAAGAGTTCAGTAGTATTGCCCAAGTTCAAGGGGTAGAAATTCAGAAGCTAGCTAAGGAATTAACGCTTTACCATGCAAGCCTGATCAAAGGCGCTGAAGAGCAGGCTCAAGTCTTGCAAACCTCCAACCTGAAGATGCAAGGTTTGGGTGAAAGCACCAAACAAAATGCTGAAAACGCTAAGCAAGTTCGGCTCATGGCAGTATCCAGTACTGAAATGGCTAACGCCCTAAGTACTGAAGTAGCTCAAGCAGGAATTCCTTCTGAGAAAATAGATGGCATTAATAAGGTCGTTGAGCGTATTGCCAGCTCCACGCAATATGTTGCTGATATGAGCGCCAACATTACGACTGCCTCTTTAGATCAGAGCCTGAACCTCTACGAGGTGAATGGCGCCGTGTCCCAGGTCGAAAAAATTGCCCAGAAAAATGTCGAAACCATGAAAGATACGGCTCTCAGCGGAGAAATGCTCTTGCAACATGCCAATGCTTTAGCCGAGACTTTTGGTCATTTGACAGTTTCAGCACCTCAAAATACCCCCGTCAAGACTGCTTCACTTGATGCGCCAAAGAGTCCAGAACTTGAAAATCCCGCAGCAAATCCTGCTGAAAAAGACCCTGACTGGAAGCTGTTTTAAGCCTCATTTTGGGTCGTCGCTATACCCAAAAATCACTCTAAATCGGATGTTTTTGGCCTTCCATTACCAATAAACTGGGTTTTAGAAGCTTGAATTAAGGGGGGTTCACCCCCCTTTTCCAGCAATTCATTTAAGCCCCGCTCGCTGAAAATCATTTATCAGCAATTTAATCCCTTTTTAAGGTGTAGCGGTGGCAGAAGAAAGCGATTTAGAAAAATCAGAACAGGCCTCGTCGACGCGACTAGAAAAAGCGTACGAAGAGGGTGACGTTCCTCGCTCCAAGGAATTGGCGACTTGCGTCTTGCTGTTTACTGCCGGCATGTCAGTCTGGGGGTTGGGTTATCACCTTAACTCCGCATTAAAAGATCTACTCAGTAGTGGACTAACTTTTGATAGCAAATTGGCATTCAATACAGAAGCTGGTCTTGGTCGCATATCGGACCAGGTAATTGACTTATTAATCGCCTTTGCACCGCTTGGCTTTGCACTAATGATTGCCGCCCTTGCAGCGCCAGTATTGGTTGGCGGCTGGAACTTTAGCACTCAATTACTCACGCCCAATTTAGAAAGACTTGATCCCATCAAAGGCATGGGCAATCTCTTTTCTAAAAACTCCCTAGTGGAGCTCGTTAAATCTATTGCCAAGGCAACACTCATTGGTGTGGTGGCTTACTTTGTGATTTCTGCGGATTTTCCTCAACTCATTACCCTATCCCTGGTTCCAGTTGAAGTAGGTCTTGCAAAGACTGGCTTATTTCTTGTCAAGGCATTCATTTTTATTGTGGGTGCTTTGGTAGTCATCGCTTTAGTGGATGTGCCCTATCAACTCTATCGCTATGCTGAAAAGCACAAGATGAGCCGCCAAGAATTAAAGCAAGAATCTAAAGAAGGTAACGGTAACCCTGAAATCAAAGCCAAGATTCGCCAACAACAAAGAGAGATGTCACGTCGCCGCATGATGTCGAATGTACAAAAGGCAGATGTCATTATCACCAACCCTACGCACTACTCTGTTGCCATTCAATACAAAGAAGGTGATATGCGAGCTCCGATGCTCCTAGCTAAAGGGACAGATACCTTGGCGTTACGTATTCGAGAAATTGCTAAAGAGCATGAAATTTTGATATTGGAATCACCCAAACTTGCGCGCGCTATTTACGCTAATACTGAACTTGATGCAGAAATACCAGAATCTCTATACCTTGCTGTTGCTGAGATTTTGGCCTTTGTATTCCAGGTCAAGAACTTCAACGGTCGCAGTGGCGCTTACCCAACTCAACCACACAATATTGTTGTGCCAGATGAATTAGACCCGCTATCTAACACTAAGCAACTTGAGCTTGCATCATGAACTTCACACAATTTTTAGAGTCCCTCAAAAACCTCAATAGCAAGACGATTGCAGGTCCTATCATCATCGTGATGTTACTGGCCATGATGATTTTGCCGATTCCGGCAATTGGCTTGGATCTCTTATTCACCTTCAATATTGCCCTGTCCATCTTGGTTTTGATGATCGGACTGCAAACTGCTAAGCCGCTGGATTTTTTAGCCTTTCCGACAGTGCTTTTAGTCACCACGATGCTACGTTTGAGCTTAAACGTAGCCTCTACCCGCTTAGTATTAACGGAAGGCCATACAGGCCCTGCTGCGGCCGGTAAGGTAATCGAAGCTTTTGGACACTTCCTGATTGGCGGTAACTACGCTGTTGGTATTGTGGTTTTTATTATCTTGACCATCATTAACTTTACAGTAGTAACTAAAGGTGCTGGCCGTATTGCTGAAGTGGGCGCCCGTTTTACCTTAGATGCGATGCCCGGTAAGCAGATGGCAATTGATGCCGATCTCAATGCAGGCTTAATCGGTCAAGATGAGGCGCGTAGCCGCCGTGCAGAAATTGGTCAAGAAGCTGAATTTTATGGCGCCATGGATGGTGCCTCGAAATATGTTCGTGGCGATGCGATTGCCGGCATTCTGGTGATCGTCATTAATATTCTGGGCGGCCTGATTGTCGGTATGCTCCAGCATGACTTAAGCTTTAATGAAGCGGTTAAAAATTACACCTTACTAGCTATTGGTGATGGCTTAGTAGCCCAAATTCCATCGCTCATCATTTCAGTTGCGGCCGGTATTGTTGTATCACGCGTTGCGAATAATCAAGATATTGGCACGCAGTTAACCAAGCAACTCTTTACCAATCCAAAGATTCTCAATATCACGGCCATTATTATTGGTGGCATGGGCCTCATTCCAGGTATGCCGAATTTGGCCTTCCTGCTACTTGCAGCCACTCTTGCCGGTATTGCCTATTCATTAAAGAATCAAACTAAAAAATTACTGGAGTCAGAAGCAAATGCAAGCCAAGATGTGGCTCAAGAGTCTATTGATGCCACTTGGGATGATGTCATGCCAGTCGATGCATTGGGTCTTGAGGTAGGCTTTCGCCTAGTTCCTTTAGTTGATTCACGTCACGGCGGTGATCTCATTAAACGCATTAAGGCACTACGTAAAAAGTTTGCACAAGATGTGGGTTTTTTAACGCCACCAGTGCATATTTGCGATAACCTTGAGCTCAAGCCCTCAGCTTATGTCATTAAGCTTAAGGGCGTAGAGGTTGCCAAAGGAGAATCTCACTACGGTCAATTTTTAGCTATTAATCCTGGTAATGTGACTGGTGAACTACCAGGCCCGGTCACTTCTGATCCTGCATTTGATTTACCTGCCACCTGGATTGACAACACACTACGCGAAGAAGCCCAAAGCAAAGGCTATACCGTAGTCGATGCAAGTACAGTGATCGCCACTCACCTCAATCATGTGATTGGTATGCATGCCTCAGAATTACTGGGACATCAAGAGGTTCAGCAATTAGTCACTCTACTTGCTAAAGAGTCGCCAAAATTGGTTGAAGACCTCATTCCCAAGTTGTTGACGACATCAGTAGTACAAAAAGTACTCCAAAATCTTTTGGTTGAAGGTGTCACGATCCGCGATATGCGCACCATCATGGAAACGCTCATTGAATATGCACCCCACACACAAGATCCTGCCGATCTGACTGCAAAAGTCAGAATCAAATTGGGTCGCGCAATCACGCAACAGCTCTTCCCTAATGGTAATGAGATGTCAGTGATTTCATTAGAAAACAACCTTGAGCGTTTATTGATGCAAGCAGTGACCGGCTCTGGCGAAAGCAGCTCAATTGAGCCTGGTATTGCTAAAACCCTTGCCAATGAAGCGAATGAAGCAGCTAAAGCACAAGAGAGAAACGGCCATTCCCCGGTATTGCTCGTTGCCTCACCCTTGCGCGCGACCTTAGCCAAATTTTTGAGGAGAGTTACGCCCAACTTACGTGTGCTCTCTCATGAAGAATTACCCGATTCCAAAACTATCCGTGTTGCCAACTTAATTGGAGGTTCAGTATGACCATGAAAAAATTTCTAGCCAAAACGACTCGTCAGGCTTTGATGCAAGTCAAAGCAGAGCTTGGTGAAGACGCTACCATTATTTCTAATCGCTCGATTAACGGCTGGACAGAAATTTTGGCGCGCAGTGAATCCAGCGTTCTTCCTGGGTCAAACCTGCTGGGTAGCGCGCCTACCGCTAAGGAACAAGCAGAAAAAGTATTGCAAGCTAAAAAAGTGCAGGCTACTGTCGATTTACTCAATGGTAGATCTAGTTCTAAGGAAGCTGCCCCTGTTGTAGAGTTGACTACCACTCATGCAGAAGTCATGGCGCCTAAAGAGCAGCCCGTCGAGATCATCAATCATCCTCAGATTCAGGGGATGCTTAAAGAAATGCGCGAGATGCGCAATCAGTTCCAGGCACAACTGGAGACTCTCTCTAATAGCACCCTTGAGTTCAGCCCTAATAAACGAGATTTGATGAGCCAATTTTTATCTGCTGGCTTTAATCTAGATCTGGCTAAACGCGTGATAAGCAAACTCCCTTCTGATTTTTCGGCTAAAGAAGCCAAGCCTTGGGCAATGAATTTACTGGCCAAGAATATGCAAGCCCTAGAAAATGAAGCAGAAATCATGAACCAACATGGTATTTATGCTTTGCTTGGACCTACTGGCGTGGGCAAAACTACGACGATTGCCAAAATTGCCTCACGCTTTGTGCTTAAACATGGCAATCAAGACATTGCCTTGGTAAGCACTGATACCTATCGTATTGGCGGTCATGAGCAATTGCGTATTTATGGCAAGATTTTGGGTGTTGAAGTGTTTGCTGCAAAAGATGCTCAAGAATTACAACAGACTCTTGAGAAATTACAAGACAAGAAACTTGTCCTCATCGATATGGCTGGTTTAAGCCAAAAAGACAAGATGGTCAATAGTCAGCTTGACATGCTGTGCGAGGCATCACGTGATATCAAAAAAATCATTTGCCTAAATGCTAGTGGTACCTTGGATACACTCAATAACGTCAGCAAGGCGTTTGCCGGCAGAGGTTTGGATGGCTGCATTATCACTAAAGTAGATGAAGCGATTGGTTTAGGCGGCGTCATTAATGTGATTCTGCAAAATAAACTGAAAGTCCTGTATCTCACCAATGGTCAACGTGTTCCAGAAGACATTACTCTAGTCGATAAAATCGCTTTGATTGAAGAGGCATTCAAGCAGGAAGACTCTAGCGATCCCCTCTCGATTGTCAGACCAGAAGACTTGCCTGCTTTTTTTAGTAAATCTACAGCGATAACACAAGGGCATGTTCAATATGCTTAATCCACGCGATCAAGCAGAAGGTCTCAGGCGGATTTTGATGCCTACCAAGGCTTGCCCTATTAAAAGCTTAAGTGGAAAACTGGCCCAAGGTAAAGGTCAGCTCCTCCAAGATCTGACTAAGGATATCAGTGGACGCAATATCCACTTTATCGATATGAGCCTAGACCAGGCTCAGGAGCTCCCCTTGGCGCTCTTAAATCAACACGAAATCGTACTCAAATTGGCGCAAAGCTCTGAGTCTATAAAACGGGCTTTTGGGATCATTAAATTGCTAGCCAAAAGTCCTGAAAACCGGGTTTTTGGCATTATCGTCAGCGCCCAAAATGCGGAGACGGCAAAGACGGTTTTTCGTAACTTAAAGCATGCCAGCCGGACTTTTTCACAGATTCAACTGGAAATCATTGGTTTTAGTACACTTAGTAACAATTGGGTAAGTCCAGTAGTTTTAGACTTGTTCCCAGCAATGACGCAAACGATAACTAGAGACCCTCTTTTTACCCCCCAATTTGGTGTAACCCCCACTCAATAAAATTATGTATAAGGCCGACGGAAAAACAGACCAAAAAGAAACACTGGTCCACCAATACGCCGACCTAGTCAAAAAAATGGCTTATCAAATCAAGGCCAAGTTACCGGCTAGTGTTGAGGCAGATGATTTGATCCAAGCAGGCATGATGGGTTTACTAGATGCCGCCGGTAAGTACCAAGATAACCAAGGTGCCCAGTTCAAGACCTATGCGACTCAACGTATTCATGGCGCCATCATGGATGAGCTTCGCAGTGCCGACTGGTTGCCGCGCAATATTCGCAAACAGATGCGTGATGTTGAAAAAGCGATTGCCAGCTTACAACATAGTCTTGGCAGAGCCCCTTCCGAAAGCGAAGTAGCTAAAAAGCTCAAGATCGACATTGCCGATTATTTCCAGATTCTGACGGACTGTGGTGGACACCAGCTAATCTACTTTGAAGATGTTCATAAGAATGAAGAAGAGGATCACTTTCTCGATCGCTTTATTCAGAATAATAAAAGTGATGTCATCAACGGCCTACTATCCAGGGACTTTAAAGAGGCTCTGAAAGAGTCGATCGACGCCTTGCCAGAACGTGAAAAAATATTGATGGGCCTATATTACGAACAAGAACTGAACTTAAAAGAAATTGGCGCTGTGATGAGTGTCACCGAATCTCGTGTTTCCCAAATGCATAGCCAAGCAGTCGCTCGGATACGCGCAACCTTAAAAGAGAAATTATGGACTGGGCCAGCCTAGGCGGTATTGCACTTGCGCTAATCGGAATTTTGATTGGTCAATCGATTGATGGCGGCAGAATTGGATCACTCCTGCAGCCTTCAGCCTTTTTCATTGTGACCTTTGGTACATTTGGCGCAGTATTACTGCAAAGTCGCCCTGTGAATTTTCGGAGCGGAATTGCTAAACTCAAATATGTCTTTGTTGAACCTGTTGATCAACGCACGGCTTTGGCGATGGAGATTTCTCACTGGAGCATGGTCGTCCGAAAAGAAGGCGTCTTAAAGCTCGAGAACTTTATGGTTGAGACTCCCGATCCTTTTGTTAAGAAGATCCTGCGTTTAGCTATCGACGGTGCGCCACCGCAAACCATTAAAGAAATCGGCGCTAACGATATTTACCAATATGAACTTCATGAGCGCAATGCCATCAAGATTTGGGACTCTGCTGGTGGTTACGCCCCCACGATTGGTATTTTGGCAGCAGTTATGGGCTTGATCCATGTAATGGAAAACCTCTCTGACCCGACCTTACTAGGAAGCGGCATTGCCATTGCCTTCGTTGCGACGATTTATGGCGTGGGATTGGCAAACCTGGTTTTCATTCCGATTGCTAACAAGCTCAAAACGCTTTTACAACTTGAAGTTTCTAAATACGAGATGCTTGTTGAGTCTTTGGCATCAATTGCTTATGGCGAACATACCAAGGTGATAGAGGACCGTTTGTCTGGATACCTCCTTTAAAAACCCATCCCTCAAGCGACGTAAGCGCCCAGAAGATCACGAACACCATGATCGCTGGTTGGTATCCTATGCCGACTTCATTACCCTGCTCTTTGCGTTTTTTGTAGTGATGTATGCCAGCTCCAGCATTAATGAAAAAAAGTATGACGCCTTATCTAATTCCCTAATATCCGCCTTTGCTCCATTGCAAGCCACCGAAGGGGATAACAAGATAGCTACCAAAGTTAAATCTAACGGTGATATTGCAGGGACTCAAACTGACGCAAGCCCCATCCTCATTGACCCCTTGGGTCTGATCAGGCTCAAACGTGACATGGCTTTTATCAAGCGTGAGAAGATGAATCGGGTTGAGAAAGACCTGACTAAGGCATTAAAACCACTGATAGAAGACGGTAAAATCGGGGTAATGCAAACCTCTAAAGGGGTGCGTATTGACATCATTGATAGCTATTTATTTAGCCCCGGCTCAGCCAGTGTCACTAGCCCTGCTGCGCTCAATACGCTGGCACAAATTGCCCCTATTTTGGCTAAAAGTGATCAAGCAATTGATATTGAAGGTCATACCGATAATCAACCCATCAATACCAAAGCCTTTAACTCCAACTGGGAGCTCTCTGCTATCAGGGCCACTACTGTTCTGAATATCTTGAATCAAAAAGGTATTAGCGAGTCTCGCTTGAGTGCAACCGGTTTTGGTTCATCCAGACCTATAGATTCAAATGACACTGTGGCAGGGAAAGCAAAAAATAGAAGGGTTTCAATTTTGCTATTGAACGATTCTGTCCAACAGCCCGGTTCAGACATTGCACCGGCTAAGTTAGTGCAACCAGCGGTGCAGCCCCAGACTCAGCCCATGGAAACAAAGAGCCAATAAAATAGTGATTTGAGTACCGCCTGTAACTACTTAAACATACTGACGCTATAATCCTCACCCTATGTCATTCCTCGATCTTCTCGGCCCCCTCCTCTTCGTTATTTTGATCATCATGGTGATCGGTATCGCTGCTTTCGTGGTCAAGCTGAGTGATGCTATTGATAAGCAAGAAAAAACTTTCAAGACATTATTTAGAATCATTGAAGAAAATCAGGCAGAAGCCCGTAATGCAATTGATGCTTTTGAATCGACCCGCGAAAAAGTGGTCAGTGTTAGCACCCGCGTAGAAAGTGTCGAGTTTGAACTAAAGGGCATGCGGGACAAAATGAAAGAAATGGCTTTAAAAAAATAGCTTGAATGTTAGCTATTTATTTTAAGTATTCAGCCTTAATTAGCCTACTCAGATTACCAAAACTGGATAGGCAATAAGTAGCCGTCAATCTCACTGGCGAGGGCTTTTTTTGATGAATCCGTAGTGATTTTTTCTTTGATCAAATGAATCATCATATCAATCGCTAGAACTCGTATCTCATCAGGATGCCAAACATTCATACGATCTGTGAATGCGGACAAGAAATCCTTGCCATTCAGACCTCGTAATCCAGGATGCAAAGTTGTAGAGAGTTCAATAGTCGTTGCCAGAGCTTGCATGGCATTACGATTACCAGAAAACTGAGTATTAAAGGTTCTGCATAATCTTTCGATTAGTTGCGATTCGGTTAAGTCAGGCATGGTTATAGCATTAAGGGGTTTGACCCAAATTCTTAAATATAGACAATTTTATAACATCCCCTAGAATGGGGTGATATTCCAGAACCTGATGGTCCAAACTCCTTGAAAACAAATACCTCCAAAATCAGAGTGGCAGATAAAAGAGCTGCCCGACTTTTATCTCAGGCTTTTAATGACGCCATGCGAAGTGGTGCTGAATACAAGATTGCTTTAACGAAAATGATGGATAGTCAAAAATTGCTGATTCCAGAACTCAGATCCCTTGACTCCAAAAGCGTCTTAGCAGCCTCGAACTTGCAAGTAAATGTGATGTTTCCGAATGATTTTCGTAAAAATGCCATTCAAATGATTACTTTTCTTTTGTATAAGTACATCAACCCTGATTTAGGTGGAGCAGACCGCTTCATACTGGAAGCATTTATTGATGAACAGTTGTTACCACTCAAAGAATGGATGTAATGAGCCTAGCAGATCAATTGCAAGAGGCTATAAAAATGCACCAAGGGGGTGACCTAGATGGTGCAAAAAAAATCTATCAAGAGTACTTAGCGCAGGATGAGGACAACATTTATGTACTGCATCTTTTAGGCAATATTTTTTTACAAGAAAATGCACCGCGAGAAGCATTAGATCTCTTTAATCGGTCCATTGCTATAAATCCGAACTACAGCAACGTTTATCACGATCGAGGTATCGCCCTGCATAACTTAGGTCTACTATCTTTAGCATCCGATAACTTTAAGCAATTAATCATATTAGAGCCTAAAAATGCACTCGCCTATCAAAACCATGGGCGCATATTGCAAAAATTAGAGAAAATTCCTGATGCTTTAGAGTCTTTTAGCCAGGCGATCGCACTCAAACCTGATCTTGTTGTCGCCTATTTTGACCTAGGCGTACTTTTCAATAAAATGAATCAGGTACCCTTGGCAATTGAAAACTATGACCATGCCATACTCCTTAAGCCTGACTATGTAGACGCCTATTACAACCGAGGCATTGCTTATCACACCATTGAAGAACTATCCAAAGCTATTTCTAACTATGATCAAGCAATTAAGTTAAATCCAGATTTTATTGATGCCTATTACAACAGAGGAATCGCCTATCAGTCACTTGAAGAATACGCATTAGCAATTATGGATTACACGAAAGTAGTTAATCTTGATCCTCATTATGAAGCAGCCTATGTCAACCGAGGTATTGCCTACTATCTTCAGCAATTCCCAGACCAAGCAATTGTCAACTATGATCAAGCCCTAAAGATCACGGGTCACAATCCAGAAGCGCTGTTTAACAAGGGTCTAGCCTTATTGATGAAGGGGGACTTATTGGGAGGATTTGAGCTCTATGAGTGGCGTTTTAGAGGTGGCGTTAAAGAGTTACAAGATATCCGCTTCACCAATCCCATATGGGATGGAACCCAATCTCTGGCAAATAAATCCATACTCCTCCACGGTGAGCAAGGCTTGGGTGACATCATTCAATTCTGCCGTTATGTACCCTTGGTTGCAAGGCATGGGGCAAAAGTAATTCTGCAGGTCCCAGAGACATTGAAATGGCTTTTAAGCAACCTCGAAGGTTGCTCGCAAGTACTGACTGAAGGCGAACAAAGACCCGACGTAGATTATGAGTGCGCCCTAATGAGCTTGCCTCATCTCTTTAAAACTACTATAGAAACTATTCCCAGTCCTGGAGCATACATAATTGCTGATCCCCAGATAATTGAACATTGGGAGAGAATCCTGGGGCCCAAACTAAAACCACGAATTGGGATTGTTTGGAGTAGCGTATCGGCTTTCACAAAAGATTTGGCAAGAAGTATTCCCTTATCTCAATTTATAACAATCGTGCTGCCAGATAAATACGAATATATCTGTTTACAAAAAATAGTTAAAGAGGATGATATTGCCATCCTAAAATCCAACCCTGCTATTCGTTTTTTTGGTGATGACTTAAGTGATATGAGTGATACCGCAGCATTAATCCAGACGCTTGACCTGGTAATTACAGTGGATACCTCGGTAGCTCACTTGGCAGCAGCTTTAGGCAAAGCAACTTGGATTTTAAATCGCTTAGATTCTTGCTGGCGTTGGCAACTAGATCGAAAGGATAGCCCTTGGTATTCCTGCGTGAAGTTATACCGCCAAGTAAATACTGGAGACTGGCAAACTGTTTTAGAAAATGTTAGAACTGATCTCGCAGAAAATTGAAATACTAATTCCCAGAGATCATAGACAGCATATTATTTACCTTCTGTAAGCCACAGCTCCAATCTCCAGGAGTATCTTGTCTTATCAATGTCATTGATGAATACCAGGGGCTATCTTCTCTGTCTAATAACCAGCGCCAATCAGGCGCATACGGCAGGAGTACCCAGGTCTCTTTACCCATAGCACCAGCCAAATGCGCTACTGAGGTATCCACTGTAATAACGATGTCCATACATTGAACTAGTGCAGCCGTTTCAGCATAATCACTCAACTCAGAGGTCAAATTTAAAATTTGAGGGCTTGAATTTAACGTTAAAGCATCTGCCAACCGAATGTCTTTTTGTAAACTGAAGTACTGAAATTGATCAGGTAAGAACGGAATTAAGTCCTTAAGATGAATACTTCTATTGCTATCATTTTTATGCTCAGGATTACCGCTCCAAACCAAGCCAATCCTTGGCTTCAATTTTTCGCCTAACTTATTTTGCCAATGTGATGCCCTTGACTCAATGCTACTTATGTACGGGGCTTGCCCTGAAATTGACTCTAAATTTTGATTAAAGATAAATGGCAGACTCATGAGTGAACATTGATAATCAAAATCTGGTATGGGTTCACCCTCCCCTATTACTAAACTAACGCCTTCCATTCCTCTGAACAGCTCTCTCAATGGCTTTTGGACTTCAAGAATAATTTCTCCACCAAGCTTAGTAATCAGTGGTAAAAATCGACAGAATTGAATTGTGTCTCCATAACCTTGTTCAAAATGAATCAAAATCTTTTTACCACTCAAAGGTTGAGTGCCATCCCATGCTTTACTGCGGAATCTTGATTCATCTATACCTGAGGGTAATCTTATCTTTCGATTCTCATAAAGCTTTAATCCCTCATCAAAATTACCTTTAACTAACATTACAAAAGATTTATGCACAATAAAATCTTCGCAATTAGGCTTTAAATTGATAGCTATATCGTAATTCTTAATAGCAAGATCATATTGTTTCTGTAGGGTAAATAACATTGCTAAATTTGAATATACGTCAGCATATTGCGGATTAAGAGCAATAGCCTTATCAAATTTTAAATGCGCAAGGTCATACTGATGCTGCTCTAAATATGCAATACCAAAATTGTTATAAGCCTCAGAATAATTGCGGTTTAATTCGATTGCCCTATCGAAGTTTGCTATGGCATCAACATATTTTTTTAGCTTTACAAATGCGAAGCCGCGATTATTGTATGCCTCAGCATAATCAGACTTTAGATGAATAGCCTTATCGTAGCTTGCAATGGCTCCCTCAAAATCTTTTCTTTCTGCTAAAGCAGTGCCTCGATTTGAGTAAGCCTCCATATATGTTGGATTGATCAATATGGCAGCATCATAGTTTAGCATGGCTGAATCGAAATTTTTAAGCTCTGCAAAAGCTACGCCACGGTTATTGTGTGCTTCAGCATAAGTTGGCTTTAAATGAATAGCTTTATCGTAGCTTGCAATGGCTAAATCATAAAAAGATTGTCGGTGCAATACCAAACCCCGATTGTTATATGCTTCAGCGTAATCAGGCTTATGGTGAATTGCTTTATCGTAGCTTGCAATAGCTTCGTCAAATCGCTTAAGCTCAGCTAATGCTACACCACGATTATTATGAGCTTGTGCAAAATCTGGATCAATGGTTATCGCATAATCATAATAAGTAATTGCGCCAGTAAAATCATTTAAATCAGCTAAAGCAAGGCCGAGGTTTGAGTGAGCCTCTTTATTCTCTGGATATATAGCTAGACCTTGCTTGTAGCTTGCAATCGACTCTTTTAGCTTACGCTGTAACTGATAAACTAATCCTAGATTATAGAAAATTTGCGGATTTCCCTGGTCAACCGTCGCAGCCTTCAATAACATTTCAGTCGCCAAATCATATCGCTTAGTCTGCACCATAATTTCTGCAAGAATTTGCAAAGTATTTAAATGGAGTGGATGCATCTCCAGAACTTTCAGAAAATTGATCTCGGCTTCCTGAAATTTTCCTTGTTGGGCAAATGCAATCCCATCACTAAATAACTTACTCGCATCTGAGTCTGACACTTTTTTAGCTGGTTTATTAAAAACTGGTAATTTACGTTGAGGTATATTGAGCGCTCGTGGCATAGAGTGTGATTTCTTTATCTTATAATCTTTTATAAATTATTTATCTTCTTAATCACACTGGCCAACTTCTTAGCATAATCAGGATCCGTTGCATACCCTGCTTTTGCCATTGCATCAGCATAGCTATTGATGTTACCGAGGTTGTTGAGAACGTTCTGGTAGCGTGGATTACTAGAAATCAAGTTTGCAAAATCTTTAAATGAATCCGCATAAGAATCGTAGGCCCTGAATTTTTCGACTCTTTGTTGCTTTTCACCATTGATATATTCAGTGGTGACCGCTGAAACTGTTTTTCCTGTCCAACCACCGGTTGCTTTTATGCCAAATAGATTATTACTCTGGGTGCCATCAGCCCCTTTAATTTCTTTTTTACCCCAACCTGTTTCTAAAGCAGCTTGACCCAACATAAAGTGTGCCGGTAGTCCAGAAGCATTGCTAGCCTGCTGTGCATGGCTAGCCATTTTGCTCGTAAAGGAACTAACTGCTTCTTTCAGAGTGCTACCCACAGAAGAAGCCATTGCCTCACCTGCATCCTCTAGCGAAGTAAAGAGTTTGGAGACCTTATCTATGAAAGACGGGCTCGCTTTAGCGCTAGACATGGATGCCATTGAGGTATAGGCAGCCACTTTTGAGCTGGTATTAGGATCAAAGCGATTTAGACCTAAAGCTTTAGAACTAATAGGCTCATCCCCTGGCTTCAGTGTATCCGTTGGTATGCCTGCGGCTTTAGTAAGCTGTTTGACCAATACATCTGCCAATCCAATACCTTTGCCCGATGAGAGCTTTTGGCTCAACTGCTGATCGAACATCGAGGTGTAGAGTTTGTTTTGCTCAGTATTAAAGGGGCCATCCTGTGGGCTGGCTTCACGCATACTTTTGAGCATCATATTGATAAAGATCGCCTCAAACTGCTTAGCAACACCCTTGATGGCTTCAGGGGAGTTCTCTTTGGCGGATTTCTTGAGGCTAGATAAACTATTGGTATCTAATGCCAGCTGATTACTAGCATCAGACGCCGAAATAGAGTTGCTAGGCAATGCCATTGTGCTGTGACTTAAATAATCTCAAGTTCAGCACGTAGCGAACCAGCTGCTTTGATGGCCTGCAAGATAGCAACCAAGTCTTGTGGCGTGGCACCAACAGCATTGAGTCCGCGAACCACATCAGATAATGATGCACCACCAGCCAACTGAATCACATTACCAGGGTCTTGATTCAAGCTTACTTGCGATACCGCAGACTCAACAGTTCTACCCGTATTCGAGAATGCGCTTGGCTGACTAATCACCGGTGTTGTACTGATAACGACAGTCAAGTTACCATGTGCAACTGCGCAGTTCTCTAACTCCACTGTTTGATTAAGCACAATCGAACCAGTACGCGCATTCAGAATGACCTTGGCCTCACCCTTGGCCGGAATCACATCAATACTTTCTAGGGCGGCTAAAAATTGCACGCGGTTACCGTTTTCTACGGTATTCGGGTCAATCTGAATCACTCTAGAGTCTTGAGCAAACGCAATGGGTTTACCAAAACGCTTATTAATTGCAGAGGTAACGATACTGGCAGTAGAAAAATCAGAATGTCTTAGCTCAAGGCTCACCATTTCCATGCCCAACAAATTATTAGGAATAGTTCTTTCAACAGTCGCCCCCGCAGAAATACGACCAGCATTGAGCTGGTTGATAGTAGCAGAGCTACCATTAGCAGATGCACTTGCGCCGCCAATCACCACGTTACCCTGCGACATGGCATAAACCTGTCCATCAGCACCTTTTAGAGGTGTTAATAGGAGTGTGCCGCCACGTAATGTTTTTGCATTACCCATAGCAGAAACAGTTACATCTAAGTTTTGACCAATTTGTGCAAATGGTGGCAAGTTGGCAGTCACGATGACCGCAGCAACGTTCTTCAACTGAATTTGTGAATAGGTACCTGGAGGCAGAGTGACGCCTAAGGACTGCAACATATTCAAAGTAGTCTGAAGAGTAAATGGTGTTTGGGTAGTTTGGTCACCAGTACCATCCAAGCCCACTACTAAGCCGTAACCAATTAATTGGTTACTACGGACGCCCTGAATATTGGCTAAATCTTTAATACGTTCTGCATGTGCAGTAGGAGCAATCACCATGCTTGCCAAAACACCAGCACAGACGACTAAAAACGCCACTAGGCTTTTTTGCCATTGCGGAGTTTTCTCTGCTCTAAATAATGAAAAACGGTGGGTTCTGGTTGGCAATAGCATAAGCAATTAGAAAGGCATCATAGTTTTGAAAAAACGGGTGATCGAACTTGCCATGTAAGAGCTATCCATAGTGTTGTTAGTGCGATACTCGATACGGGCATCAGCTACTGTATTGGAATCCACAGTATTGTTAACAGTAATCATTTTTGGATTCACAGTTCCAGAAAAACGAATGAACTGAGCGCCTTCATCAAAGCCGATTTGCTTCTCGCCCGCTACGGTTAAGTAACCTGTTGGTGACACTTCAAGCACAGTCGCAGCAATACTTCCTGTGAAGGTGTTGTCTTGCTGGCCTCCACCTTTATTCTCATTCGAAAGATCGTTAGCCCAACTCCAAGTTGGACTAACCGTATTGCCAAACTGATCTTTTGCAGTAGCAGTAGATGCAGAGGTTTTAGAGGATAAATTATTTAAAGTCGTTTTAGATGTAGTGCTTTCAGCAACAACCACAGTCACGATATCCCCTACAGCACGCGCACGATTACCCTCAAAGATAGGTCGATAGTTCCCAGTGCTATAAATGGTTCCAGGCGCAGACTGTCCAGAGTAAGAACGGGTAGTTCCTGGACCCGGATTTTGCGTGATTGTCGAGGGCGTTACTGCACAAGCTCCCAAGATCGATAGTGCCGAGATAGCACTGATCATTCTGATAGTAGAGCCGCAAGATAAAGCGCTCAAGTGAGAATTAAATGGTGAACGCATTTGAATTAACCACCTAATTGTGCCAAGCGCTGCAACATCTGATCGGATGTTGTAATCGCTTTACTATTAATCTCATAAGCCCGTTGAGTTTGGATCATATTGACCATCTCTTCAACGACATTCACGTTAGAAGTTTCCACAAAACCTTGAACTAAAACACCAGTGCCATTGGCGCCAGGATTCGATGGGTTTGGTGTACCGGAAGCAGCAGTTTCAGCATAGAGGTTCTCGCCTTTGGCACTCAAACCTGCTGGATTAATAAAAGTTGCTAACTGAATTTGACCAACCTGGGTCTGTGCTACTGTATTTGGCAAGGTGACGGAAACCACACCGTCAGCTGCAACCGTCACGGTTTGGGCGGTTGCTGGAATCGTAATCGGTGGCTGAACTGTGTAACCACTAGAAGTCACTAACTGACCAGTACTATTAATCTGAAAACTACCATCACGGGTATATTGGGTTGTGCCATCAGGCATCAAGACTTGATAAAAACCGCTGCCGTTAATGGCGATATCGGTATTGTTGCTAGTTTGCTGCAAGTTACCTTGGGTAAAGATACGCTCAGTAGCAACAGGCTTTACGCCAGTACCAATCTGCATACCAGAAGGTAGTTGCGTTTGTTGTGATGACTGCGCACCGGGCTGACGTAGGGTTTGATATAGCAAATCCTCAAATACCGCACGTGACTTTTTAAAGCCTGAAGTACTGACGTTCGCCAAGTTATTGGAGATTACGTCCATTTGGGTTTGTTGTGCTTCTAGGCCAGTTTTTGAAATCCAGAGCGAGCGTATCATCTTGTTTCCTTTAATTTAGGTGCATCTTGACACATAAAGTATTAACTTAAATTGTAGATTTGAGCGGCATGTTGGTCGCTATTCTCAGCATTCTTCATCAGTTGCATTTGAATATCAAAACTGCGTGCCAAAGAAATCATATTGACCATGCTATGAATGACGCTCACATTACTGTCTTCTAAAGCACCATTAACTACCTTGACTGTAGGATCGGCTACAAAACCAGCCCCGCTAGCAGACTTAAATAAGCCATCGTCACCACGTACCAAACTTTTTTCATCAGGATTTGAAAGCTTAATGACATCAATTGGGGTAGAAGGACCGCCACTGATTGCAGGATCAACACTTGAGATCGTGCCATCAGCACCAATCGAAATATTGACGTTCGGAGGAATCGTGATCGGTCCGCCACCGCCTAATACGTTGCGGCCACCGGCAGTTTGCAAAATACCATTTTCACTAATCTTGAATGAACCATTACGAGTCAAGCCCTCTGATCCATCAGGGCGTTGCACGCTAAACCAACCCTTACCTTCGATGGCTACGTCTAAGGTGCGACCAGTTTGTTTAATAGCTCCAGGGGAAAAGTCAGTGCCGCCAGATGCATTTACTACAAAGGAGCGTGTATCTAGACTGCCACCTTGAATCGGTACAGATAAAAATGCATCGATCTGCGCCTTAAAACCAGTAGTAGATACGTTAGCCAAATTATTGGAGTTCGTTGCTTGCTGGTCCAAAATATGTTGGGCTCCAGTCATTGCGGTATAAATTACACGATCCATATATGCTCCTTAGCTTCTATCTCTGTTAGTCACGTTTATTGGTCTTAGCCGTTCATACCAATGAGAGTTTGGTAGATTTGATTTTCAATTTTGACTACTTGGGCGCTTGCTTGATAAGCCTGTTGAGCGGCCAATAAAGCCACCATATCGGTGGTTTGGTTTACGTTGGAGTCTTCTAAAGCAGAGCCAACAATAGTGCCTCTACCGAGCGAATTGGCAGCGGCAATTACAGGTACGCCAGATTTTGAGGTTTGCATCCAAGTATCGTTACCGACTTGCTTTAAACCAGTGTTGCTTGGGATCATTGCAACACCAATTTGGGCTAGAGTGTAAGTGCTGCCATCACTATAAGTGCCAACAATATTGCCCTCTGTATCAATCGCCATCGAGTTTAAATAACCATAATCAGTACCAGCTGTTGTAGTCTCTACAATGGGATCTGAACCGGTTAAAAAGCCTGATGAACTCACGCTAATTGTAGTTTGTGGTCCATAACTATCATAGGTAACAGCAATGGGCTGCGCACTTGCTTGAGTTGCTGCCGATAGCTGCATGCCTAAGTAAGTATCAGGAACTGTGCCAGTTGTGGTGTTGAAATTACCCAAGACCCCGGAAAAGATTCCGCTACTAATTGCTGCATTTGCTGAACCACCTGCCGCTACAGCAGCAGCAGATCGGGCAGCAATCGTCGTTGAAGTATCGCCCGCAGATAAACCAGTAAATATAGCCGCAACCTCTGCAGCAGTAAGTGTTGAACCATCTGTATTGGTATAAGTCAGACCACCAAATGTAACCGTACCATAAGGTGACAATGAAGAAGTAAAAGCCACGGTATCAACCTGATAGGTTTGTGTTGAAGTAGGGCTAACATCATTAGGAGAAACGGGTAACTGAATAGCAGTGCCTGTGATATCCAAAACTTTATAGCCTGAGCCATTCACTAAATAGCCGGTACTATTTTCTGTAAATTGACCATTGCGGGTGTAAACAGTGTTACCAAGAACTGGATCTTTTAAAACAAACATCCCTTGTCCACTAATAGCTGCATTTAAGGGTGAGGTATTTTTACTAATAGCACCCTGAGAGAATGATTGCGTGACGTTGGATGCAAGTACTCCACCCCCAGTTTGCGTAGACATTCCGGAATTAGCTGAATTCAAATGCGATGCCAGTACGTTTGTAAAATCGACACTTGCAGACTTATAGCCAACAGTTGCACTATTGGCAATGTTTTTACCTAACACGCTCAATTGTTCAGAAGCAGCATTTAATCCACTTAATCCTTCAATCAGTGACATACGAATCCTTTAATGATGAATAGTTGTAATAGTAAGCAATTAGCGTATCTGAGCCACATCAGAAATATTGGTGGTCGTGTTGTTATCCAACATGATTTGAGTGCTGGTTTTAGCTGTAGGATTAATAATGCCGGTTACGTTAGCTACCGCTAAGCCAGTTGGGTTTACATTTTTACCAGCGATACTTGCCGCCAATTGGAAGGTATATTTACCATCAGGTAATTTATTGCCATTGCTATCTTTACCATCCCAAGCTAATGGCACTGTACCCGCTGGCTGTGGTCCCAATGTAATTACATCAACAGACTGACCGGCACTGTTCAAAATATTGACCTTTAAGGATGATGCAGGTGCATCCAACTGCACGCCAAATGCAGCCTGACCTTTGAGTAAGCTGAGCGTATTACCAGGAGCCAAAACACTCTTACCTACCAAACTAGAGGCCTGATATGCTTGACTCGATTGCATTTGAGCTAATAGAGAATTCATAGAGCCGTTGAGTTTATTAACGCCCTCTACTGTGGAGATCTGCGCCATCTGACTGGTCATCTCTGCACTCTTCATCGGATCAGTAGGATCTTGATATTTCATTTGCGCAACTAACAAGGTCATAAACTGATCCTGAATCTGCGCCGCGGAACTAGCAGTTGCATTTAAGGCTGCATTAGCACTACCACTTAATGCTGCTTTATTCGAACCGTTAGTTGCCGTATTATTTTGTATTGTGCTCATATTGAAATCCTATTAGTTTTGACCAATGGTTAAAGTTCTTTGCAACATTGACTTTGCAGCATTCATTGTTTCAACGTTGTTTTGATATGAACGTGAGGTTGAAATCATATTCACCATCTCTTGTGTTGCATTGACGTTTGGCATTGCTACAAAACCATCTTTATCTGCCAGTGGATTTGCTGGATCGTGCACCATACGCGGTGGTAACTGGTCTTCAATTACCTTATTGACCTTGACACCTTGATGACCTGACGTACCAACCGGGGTTGCCTCAAACACAACCTGCTTAGATTTATAAGGCTGACCGTTAGAGCTTGTTGCACTATCTACGTTTGCCAAGTTACTGGCGACTGTATTCAAACGCTGAGACTGCGCACTCATCGCTGAACTAGAAATATTAAAAACGTTTTGTAAAGAGGCCATGTGAATTTACCGTTCTATCGAAATGTATTAGGTTGTAGGGCTGAGTGCTGCAGCCATGTCTTTAATCTGGGCATTAAGCATTGTGATATTGGCTTCGTAATGGATTGCGTTATCCACGAATGCCGTTCTCTCTACCTCACCGTCGACCGAGTTACCGTCCACACTTCCCTGAATTAAGGGGCGATATAGTAAATCGGCTTCATTAACTCCGCTATTACCACCTGGAATATGTTTGCCATGAGTAGTAACGAGCGACATATTGCCGTTAGAACTCACCGCAGCATTATTGGCTGCGCTTGCCACATTGGCCTCCAAGGCTTTTTTAAGGGAAGTGGCAAAATCAATATCCCGTGCCTTATAGTTCGGGGTATCCGCATTGGCGATGTTGGCCGCCAGAATTTCCTGGCGTTGGGCCCTCACCCGCAGGGCGGTTGCATTAAAATCAAAGAGCGCGTCTAATTTATCCATTTATTTCTCCAATTTCCCTAAAGAAATCCTCAAGTCAGCCGTAATAGGTTCTGTAGCACTGCAAATACCTATTAACGGCATTTTCACTAATGTAATTTGCCACCCCCAAACTTGATCTGCCAATAAAAGGGGTAATAGTTAGGCTAATTGAGGCATTGACTGGCTCCCAAAATCCTAAAATCATGTTTTCGCCATCCTTTTGGACTGGAATTAAGCATGCGCACATCACATAAATCGCCCTTACAACTTGAGAAAAACCCTCAAAAGCCCCTTTTTGGGTCTTTTTTACAAGGTTTTGAGACCCTCATGATTGGGATGATTGCCAGCGTCCTAATAGCCTTTTTAGTGCTCTACCCCAAAATTAGCTGGGCTCAGGCACAAACTCCCGCTTTCCAAAGCCTGAAAGTGATCAATCAGAAGGTTAAAGACTTTCTGACCACACAAAGTGCAGGTTCACCTGGTAAACCAGAAATTACTGTGACCCCCATGGAAGAAGGCGCCCAATTGAGCTATTGCCCTTCTCCAGAGGCCTTTTTTCCACCCAATAGCGCTGCTTGGGGCAGAACGACCGTGGGTGTGCGCTGCGGACAACCTAAGCCTTGGACCGTGTATGTCCAGGCTAATGTGAGCATCATTGCCAACTATGTTGTCGCTGGAGCCCCGATTGGCCAGGGTCAAATCATCACCGCCAATGAATTACAGCTTCAAAAAGGTGATTTAACTACCCTACCAACCGGCATTTTTACGGAATTTAACCGCATCATCGGTCAAACCGCCAGAATGTCCCTGGTAGCAGGCACCGTCCTCAAAAAAGAGATGCTCAAAATGCCCCTGATTGTTCAAAAAGGGCAATCTGTGAGAGTTTCCAGTGGTGGTAAAGGCTTCTCTATCAGCACCGACGGCCAGGCTCTGAATGAAGCCTCCGAAGGAGAATTAGTTAAGGTTAAGGTCAGTAATGGCAGTGTATTGAATGGAATCGCCAAAGAAAACGGCATAGTTGAGGTTGGTGGATCAAGTAGATAAAGTTAAAACTGAGGTAAAGCTCGATTTTGCTCAAGTTAATTAATTAACAGCCGTTAAAGAGGATGTAGAAGTAGTTTAAAACCAGTCATTAGACTTATTAACTAGGTGTGACTACCAAAATTAGGCTAAAGTATTCCCATGAAAATTAATGACAACTTGAAGACCGCGCTGAACACCGTAGTGGAAAAACCTACTGCGAGTGAAAGCAACCCTACTTCAACTATTGGGCCAAGTTCTAATTCAGTAAATCCCCCTGCTGCTGATATCACTACTCTATCTAGTCAGCTTCAGGCATTGCAAGCAACAATCGCGAATAGCCCCGTGTTTGATTCTAAAAAAGTGGATATGATCCGCAGTGAAATTGAAAGCGGTCAGTTCTCAGTTGACTCAGGCAAAGTTGCTGATGGCATGGTCCAGGATGCTATTGCCTTTTTAAAGTCAAAATAATATATCTTTAAGTGCAAAATCAACATGCACTTAATGAAAACTAAACCTAGCAAGACTCCATACTACCCATCATGAGTATTGCTAAAAGTCTACTAGTCACCACCTTTACAAATTATGTGAAGGATTTTCAGTCAAAAATAAATGTAATTAAATCTGAAATAGCGAGTGGGAAAAATACGCTCACTACAGACCAACAAAATACAGCTACAAAACTTTCAGAAACAGTCAAAAGTTATAACAACCCTCAAGCGAGTATTACAGCAGCACAAAATACTATAAGTGTTGCGCAAACCGGAATCACATCAATTCAAAAATTGATGAATCAAATGCAGCAACTCGCAACCCAAGCAACAAATCCCAAGCTATCCTCATTTGATAGCACCAATATGAACTACCGCTTTCAGCAACTGGTAACAGAAGTTGGTAAGTTGGCTACCAGCGCTTCAGTAAACGGTACTAATTTACTCAGTGGAAGTGCCGGCATGAATGTAATAACCGGTACTGATAAAACTTCTGCATCACGATCTTTCGTTAACAGTGTTGATGTCTATGGCATGATGACTACTGGCCTTTTAAGCAATATCAAACTAGACTCACCCAGCAATGCCCAATCAGCGATGTCTGCGCTAAATAGCGCTTTAGCCCAAATAACTAGCGGTCAGGCCTCTCTTAAAGCAACAGCAAATCGTTTGTCAGCACAAACAACCAAATTATCGAGCCTGTCAAGCAGCGCTCAACAATCACTCGATACTTTGCAAAACGTAGACATCACGAAATTAAATTCTCAACTCACGCAATTACAAAGCCAGCAAAATATTAACTACCAACTCATTAGCCAGCTTGATCCGATTGCCTATAAGAATTTAAAATTAGTCACACTCACGCCATCTTCTTGATAGTGATCTAATCTCTGCCCAATGAATTAATCATCAGGGCATCAGTTAGACTCAAGTTTTACAAAACCCAACCGTTAAAGAATATATAGAACGAATGCTTCTGCGGAAGTATTCAAATGAGCTGATCTAATGATTAGCGCAGAGCTCTGTTGATGTGGTCTACGTACTACGCACTGATGCTTTTTCGTAAGTTGGTTTGATTTATGCATGGTGCATAAACAAATCTTTGTCGCAGCCATCTTGACTGCGCATATTAACTAAAGGAAAAGAATCATGCCAATGCCATTAACTGGTTTAGCACAAACCCTATCAAACTCTGTAGCATCAATTCAAGCTGCAATTGTTGATACACAAAATCAGCTTGCTTCAGGAACTAAAACTTTAGATCCAGCACAAAACGGTGTAGTAACACGTTTATCAGCTCAGTCTACTGCCTGGGGTGTAGTTTCAAATAACATTGCAACAGCCCAAAACGTCATTACCGTTGCGCAAGGTGCGTTATCTTCTATCGCAAGCATTGTTACCCAAATGAAATCCTTGTCTACCCAATCATCTAGCGCAGGATTAACCACAAGTGATAAAGTTAGCCTTAACACTACTTTTGCAAACCTTGCGTTGCAAGTAGCTTCACTTGGCACAAATGCCTCAGTTAATGGTAATAACCTACTTGCCAATGCAACTGGTATTACTGTGTCAACAGGGATAAGTGGTAATAGCTCTACAGCTAGCTCAACAACTGGTGTTGCTGGAGTCAATATTCCAAGCCTTGCAACTACATTGGCTGCGTTATCTATTACTTCTGGAAACATAAGCTCAGGTACCACTGGAATTACAAGCATTGCTCCCACCTTGACAACAGCAGGTACAACTCTTGCAGCTGAGGTCGATACAGTTACTTTTACTGCCATGGCTGCTGGTGAGTCGATTACAGTTGGTGGCTTAACCTTTACCGCTAATGGAGCTTTAACTAACACACAAGCCGCTTCTGCATTTGCAAGTCTTTCTGCTGGCGCAACTTCAGGAACATTAACCTCGCTTGGTTCATATAGCGGTACCTTTGTATCTACGTTCACTTCTGGCGCTAACACAGCAGGTGCCGTATCGTTTACAGCTACTGCTGCCGCGGTAGCAGCTGCTGCAACACTTGTATCGTCTGGCGCCTATGCAAGCAAGGCAGACTACGCTACTCAGATCCTCACGACTGCCCTAACGACTATTTCCACTGGCCAGTCAACACTGAGTGCAAGCGCAACAGGTCTGAATGCTCAAAGCTCGAATGCCCAAGCATTGAAGACAGGGCTATCTAATACGGTGGCTCAGATTCAAAACATCGATGCAACAGCGATGCAGGCAAAATTACAACAACTGAATAACCAACAAAGTATTGATTACTACTTGGTTAGCCAGATGAATACGGAAGCAGCAGCAATTTTGTCGATTTTCCGCTAATAAAGTAGTTGATTTATAGAAAAGCCGGGTATATCCCGGCTTTTTTCTTGCTTTGAGGGCATAAATTTACCCTTAAGATGACAACATATCAGGATTGGGCAACCAATAAGCAGGATGTCCAAATTGTGAAAAACATGCTCAGGAGCATAAAATGTCATCAATTACTTCGTTAGCAGCAAACTTATCGAACAGCGTTAACAATGTTCAAACAGAGATTGTTTCTGTTCAAAACCAATTAATGAGCGGAATAAAAACCTTAAATCCAGCTCAAAATGGGGTAGTAACACGATTAAATGCTCAAGCCACTGGCTGGGGAGTTGCTGCAGACAACATTACAGCCGCTCAGAATGTGATCACAGTTGCTCAAACAGGGCTATCGTCCATTGTCAGCATCGTAAATCAAATGAAACAGCTTTCATCCCAGGCATCTAGTGCAGGTTTAACAACCTCTGACAAAAATAGTCTTAATACAACCTTTCAGAATCTAGCGGCACAGATTAGAGGTATTGAATTAAACTCTTCAGTGAATGGCAATAATTTGCTCGCCGGAACACCTGGTTTTACCGTGACAACTGGAATTTCTGGAAACGCTAGTACGGCCTCATCCACTACTGGCATTGCAGGTGTCGATATACCTAGTCTGGCAACCACCCTATCCGCGCTGTCCGTATTGAGTGGTGCATCCACTCGTGGTACTGTGACAACACCTACCCCTACTGTAGTAACAGCAGGGGCTGGATCAACAGCCGAAGTAGACAGCATTACATTTACAGCAATGTCTGCAGGAGACTCGTTTACAGTTGCAGGACTCACTTTTGTTGCTAATCAATCACTTACTGCATCTCAAGCTGGAGCAGCCTTTGCTTCATTGTCAAACGGTGCTACTACAGGCCCTTCAACAACGTATGGGGCATATGCCGGGACTTTGCAAAATTATTCATCGGGTACTAATAGCGCTGGAACAATTAGCTTTACCTACTACACTGCTATCGCATCTCCAGGGACCGTCGCTGTTAGCGCATCACAAGTAAGTAATGCAGATTATGCAACGCAAATCTTAACAACAGCGCTTACAACCATTACAACTGCACAATCAACCATCAGCGCTGGTCAAGTTGGCCTAAATGCCCAGCTTGCTAACGTAATAGCTCTAAAAAATGGACTCACAAACACAGTCAATGCAATTCAAAATGTAGATGCAACCGCACTACAGGCAAAATTACAACAATTGAACAATCAACAAAGTATCGACTATTATCTGGTAAGTCAAATGAATACCGAGGCATCGGCAATTCTATCGATATTCCGATAATTCATAAAGGTACTACCCAAGAAGATAATCATGTTTACAAATGTTAACAAAATTAATGCTTATGTAGCCGTTGATAATAACTTGGAAGGCCCTGCCTTTGAAAAAAGGTGGTTTGAATCTGTTGTCATGATTTTAAAAAAAATTCAAAGAAATGAATTAAACGAGGTTGAATCGCACATAAAACTGCTAGAGGTATGCCAAGGAATTCAGTGGGTACAGGAAAATTTGAATGAAAAACTAAATTCACAGCATCGCACAATGCTAAAAGCAATTTACAGCACCAACATACAAATTCTGAATGGCATCATTCAAACGAAGAATATGGAGTATCTCCCCTTAGTTATTACCTCGCTAGAGGTAGTTTTAAAGCCTTACGAGAAGATCAATTAATCAAGGCACGTTAAATGAAGTCCAAATTAAAAGTTTTGAAAAATAACTTTTCAGATCTTCATGGCCGACTCGTAACTGGATTGGAGTGCCTTGAAAATAAACAATTTATCGAAGCTCAAAGTATTTTTCTTGATATATTAAAGGCGCAACCATCAAATGCTGAATTACTACATCTCACTGGTATCACTTGTTTCGAAATAAAAGATTTTGAAACTGCCATACAATATTACGAACGCTCAATAAAATTAAACTCCAAAAATGGTAGAGTTATGTACCATTTAGGCCTAGCTCTTTATGAATTAAATTTTCTAGAAGAAGCTCTTGCTCAATATGATCAGGCAATCGCCTTAAATTTCATTGAATGGAATGTATTTAATAATCGCTCGGCTATATTATTTGAATTGCATCGGATCAATGATTCACTAGTTGATGTCAATAAAGCAATCGCACTAAATCCGAACCAATGCGAAATATATACCAATAAAGGCAATGTCTCGTATGCCCAACATAAATTGGATGACGCATTGGCAAACTTTGAAAAGTCTATTTTATTAAACCCAAACGATCCTAACGCTCACTGGGGATACGCTCAAGCATTATTACAAGCAGGGGAATATCAAAAAGGATTCAGTGAATACGAATGGAGATACAAGAATCCAAAACTAGCTGGAGTGTTTCCTGAGCAATTTTATACTCCACAGTGGTCTGGAGAGGATTTAAAAAACAAAACTCTCCTCATACTTAGTGAACAGGGCCTAGGAGATAGCCTTCAATTTATTAGATATATAAAAAAGATAAAAGAACTTGGGGCTGAAATCATACTATCAGTTGATGAGCCACTAATAGAATTATTTAGAGAGTCTGCTGATGTATTCAAAGTGATTGTGAAAGGCGGCAAAGATATTCCGCAGCATGATTTCTATTGCAGGCTTCTAAGCCTTCCGTTCATTTTTAATACTACGCTTGAAACTATACCTAATGAAGTGCCATATTTGAAGTGTAATGAAGATAAAAAGCAGGCATGGCATAAAAAATTAGGCCTTAAAAACAAACCAAGAATTGGGCTTGTTTGGTCGGGAGGTTTCAGACCAAATGATCCGAAGTTAAAGTTAGTGAATCAAAGACGCAATATTCCATTAGAAAAATTTTCAAGATTAAAAGACTTAGATATTGAAATTTACAGCCTACAAAAAGGGGATAATGCAGTTTTAGAGCTAAAAGATCTAATCCTATCAAATTGGGATGGCCCTAAGGTAATAGACTATACAAGTGAACTCAATAATTTTTCTGATACCGCAGCATTTATCGAGAATCTTGATTTACTAATTGCCGTTGATACATCAACAGCTCATTTAGCTGGAGCCTTAAATAAACCAGTTTGGATATTGAATCGATACGACAATTGTTGGCGCTGGATGCTTGAGCGCTCTGATAGCCCCTGGTATCCCAGCGCAACAATTTTCAGACAAAATAGTCCAGAGAATTGGGATTCAGTAATCCAAGACGTAAAAAAGGCGCTAATTAATAAGTTTAAGTTAGAGCCTGAGCTTTTATGCCCATGAAACATCAAAAAGTCTCAGCAATAAGAGACGAAGCAATTCGGCTACACCAAAATGGAAAAATCCAGGAAGCTAAATGCTTGTATGAAAAATTATTGAATCTAGATGATAAAAATGCTGAAGCAATACATTATCTCGGCCTCATTGAATACCAAAATAAAAATTATGAAACTGCAATTCAATGGATTCTAAAAGCAATAATTATTAAACCAGATTGGGCAGAAGCTTATTCTCACATTGCCTTGTCTTATAAAGAGTTATCAAGATACGAAGAGGCAATAGATGCATTAAATATTGCAATAAAAATTGATCCATCTTACAGTGCAGCTCACTATAATCTTGGCAATATTTTTTTAAAATTAGAATTAATTGATAAGGCAATTACTCATTACAATAAAGCAATTACTCTAAATGATAAATATACAGATGCATTCTTTCAAAGGGGTATTGCTAATGAGGCTCTTAGTAAGTATGAATTTGCGATTCGAGATTATTTAAAGACGCAAGAATTAGATCGTAAATATGTAAAGAGCTATATTAAGCTTGCAATGCTCAACAAAAGAAATCAGAATATTAAGGCAGCAATTGAATATTGCTATAAGGCTATTGAGCTAGAACCAAGGAATGATGATATATACAAATCATTGGCGGATATTCTTGCAGAGAATAAGCTATTAGAAGACGCAATTATTTTCTATAGAAAAGCGCTTGAAATAAATCCTAACTCTATATACGTTAAAGGTTTGATTATTCACCATAGTATGCATTGCTGTAATTGGGATAACTTATCAGAAGCTATTAGTAAATTAAATGAGAGCATTGATAAAAATAGTGATGATTTTGGAGCTTTTGGAGTGCTATCTTTAATTGATGAACCAGAAATTCATCAAAAAATTGCTTTACAATTTTCAAAGAAATTTAATGGCGAAAGATCAGCATGTAATCAACCAAGTACTAAATTAGCTAAAAGTAAAATTAGATTAGGCTATTTTTCAGCAGATTTCAATGATCATGCTGTCAGCAGATTAATAGCGGAAGTATTTGAGCTTCACAATCGGGAGTTATTTGAAATTTATGCATTTTCATTTGGTCCTAAAGTTGCTGATCAAATGACAATAAGGCTCAAAAATACATTTGACTATTTTTTTGAGGTGGAAAATTCTAGTAGCACAAAAATTGCTGAGCTTTCAAGAGAAAATTCAATAGATATTGCAATAGATTTATCGGGCTACACTAAAGGCAATAGAACAAGAGTATTTGCCTATGGAGCCGCACCCATTCAGGTTAATTATTTAGGATACCCAGGAACGATGGGTAATGAAAATATTGACTATATTATTGCGGACAAAATGATCATTCCCGATGAAAGTGCATGCTTTTACGATGAGAAAATTGCATATCTTCCAGATTCCTATCAGCCTAACGATAGAAAGAAAGAAATATCAAAACATATCTTCACTCGTGAGGAGTTGAAGCTCCCTGAGTTAGGAGTTGTTTTTTGCTGCTTCAATAATAGCTTTAAAATTACTCCGGTCATTTTTGAAGCGTGGATGGATATATTAAAAAATGTAGCCAATAGTGTTTTATGGCTACTAGAAGACAATAAAATAGCAACTTTAAATCTCCATAAAGAGGCTATTAAATGTGGTGTTGACCCACATAGAATTGTCTTTGCAGAACGTACAAGCAGTAGTCTTCATTTAGCAAGGCATAATTGTGCTGATATATTTCTTGATACGTGGCCATATAATGCCCACACAACAGCAAGTGATGCTCTCTGGATGGGTCTACCAATAATTACTTACCGCGGCAAATCTTTTGCCAGTAGGGTAGCATCTAGCCTACTTCATTCGGTGGGACTTGACGAGTTAATTACAGATTCCATAGAGGAGTATAAAAAACTGGCGATTCGCCTAGGAAACAACCCAGAAGAAATACAAAAACTTAAGAAGCTGCTTTTTCACGAAAAAGAAACCAAGCCATTATTTAATACAGAGAGATATACAAGAAACCTTGAAAGCGCATTTTTTAGGATGCATGAAATATATAACGCAGGACTTCCGGCCACCTCTTTTTCAGTTAATAATTAGTCAGCTATTTAAGGATATTAGCCATGTCATCTCAAGAAGTATTAGAAACTTTAACGAACAAGTCTGTTCTCAGCTTTTCTTCAATGAGATTATGGCCGCTCCATACTGAGATGGAACTTGCAATAATGGATTACCTATCTAAAAATAAAAATAGAGTGACTATGTTAGTCTGTAATAAAGCTTTTAAGATATGTAAACTTAATCAAGACTCGGATGTAAGAAAATGTGATGGTTGTATTTCCTATAGTAACGCTACGTTTCAAAAAATTTCACATAGAATTAAAAAACTTGATTTCATATTTGAAACTATAGAAACTGCTTACAATAACCTTGGGCTGTCATTCCCAACGGTAAATGATATTGATCAGCTAACTCAATTAAAGTATAAAAATTTTGAATGTGGAAAAGCAATTTATTCGACGCTAATAGATTATTACACCAAGGATTTGGATGTAACAAAGCCTAGTATTTTTGCAAAAATTCAGATGTACTATGTATTGAGCATTTGTTTCTATGAAAGTGTAACAGAACTTATTAAAACAGGGAAATATGACTATGGGTTAGTTTTTAATGGAAGACACCCATATGAGGCGGCATTTATACAAGCTTTTAAGGATTTAAATTTAGATTATGCAACCCACGAGAGAGGGACCAGCCCTCTTAAAATTGGTCTTTTTCCTAATAGACTGCCACATCACTGGAAAAATGATGCAAGGAATGCTCTTAATGATAAGTCCGATATTTATTCTAGAAAAGATATTGAGGATATAAGGAATTATTTAGATCACCCCCTTAGATCTATGCCTGGCGTGTCATTCACAAATATGCAAAAAAAAGGTGAGTTTATCCCTGAAACAAGTAAGCAAATCATTACATTATTTTTGAGCACTGAGGATGAAAATGTAAGTATTCAAGATCAGGAAATGTCACCAAAATTTTCTCAAGTAATTTCTCGACTTATTTTAAATTTTCAATTGAAAGATTTTGACAAGTATCTACTAATTATTCGAGATCATCCAAATTCAGCTTTCAATTTACAAGAGGAAACTTATAAAAATTTATCTTCTCCATTCGACAATGTCTTATATTTTTCACCTACATCGAGCATTGATACTTACGAGTGTATGAAAAAATCAGAATTAGTTATTACATTGGGAAGCGCTACTGGACTAGAAGCTATGAATTTAGGTAAAAAGGTAGTCTGCTTAATAGACTATTCGCTTTATTCTGCAAATTTACCAGGGGTTTTGCTATACCAGCCAATAACAGATGATCCCAATAAACTTCTAGAATTTATTAATTCTATAGTGCCTGAAGAAAGGATTCGAGAATCAGCTTATCGATTTGTAGCATCATTGATGTCTAATGACATAAGCATTAAAGGTTGGCAGCCATATTTAGGCGGCTCTAAAAAAGAATACGAATTGGATTCTAAATATATATTACAAGAAAATTACTGACTCTAATGAGATCATTCAAAACCTCAATAGCCACACTTTTATATATCCATTTAGCTATAATGCTTCAAGGCTGATTCACGTGAAAGATAGTTTATTTTTTTGTTTGTTAAATTTTCTATTAAGTAATTTTTACGCTGCTGTAGAAGAAATGATTTCTTGCAGTTGAAAATCTCCAATTACTTCGGCTGTTTAGATGTAGTACAGTTTCTTTTCCAATTGCCCCTGCGATGTGAACCGTCGTATTATCAACAGTCTCCACTCTATCGCAGGCTTCTATTAGTGCAGCCAAGCCATCCAAATCATTCATATTGTCGATCTCTGGGCATTGAATAATTTCTATTCCATGATTTCGCTTTAATTCTTCTAGCTCATCTTTCACATCTCCATACTGAAGATTAACGAGCTTCACGCCAGGTGCATGAAGATTTTTTGCCAACTCTAAGAGATTTATTGATCTTTTCAATCCAGATAATTTATTCTTACTCTTCCAAGAAATGCCAATCAAAGTCTCCTCATTGGGGCATAGAGATTGTCTAATTTTGCTTGCCCGATCCTTGTCAGCAAACAAATAGGCGCTTTTCTCATTATCAAAATTCTCTTTTTTACATAAAAATATTGCCCCTAGATCGCCAATTGGTATCTGTAAGTCATAAAGAGACTCATCAATTATGGAGCTTGTTGGGAAAAAATTGATTTTTGGGAAAGATCGCTCGAATATTGGGATTAAGCGCTCGTCAATTTGTAATAGCAAATTTGGAACCAATTTACTCATTTCGGTTAATAAGCTGCAAAAAAAGATGTGGTCTCCCACTCCTTGTTCCGCCCAAATTAAAACCCTTTGGCATTCACTATCCTTCTGCCATTTTGGTTTTGAAGTAACAATTGGCTTACTATCCAGTTTTTTTCGCTTCCAACGCCATTCATAATTTGTCCATCCCTCTTCAAGGTTGCCTTTTTGAAGTTGCAATAAGGCAAGACAAAAGTGTGCATCAGCTAGATTGGGATTTAATTCAGTTGCTTTAGTGTAATTTTGGGAGGCTAAATCCAACATACCAAGGTCTTGGTATAAATTTCCTCTGTTTAAATAAGCCTCAGAATTAGCAGAATCTAGCGTAATGGCTTTATTAAGATCCATTAGCCCATTGTCTAGATCTCCTAATTCACCATAAACATTACCTCGATTGGAGTAAAGCCTGGCTTCATCTTTTTTTAAATCAATTGCCAAGTCATAGCTAATTAAAGCTTCGGTCCAGAGCTGCATGCCTCTTAAAGACTCACCACGATTAGCATAAGCCTCCCAATAGTCGCCCTTAAGGGCAATTGCCTGATCGCAGCAATCAATAGCCAATGAATATTGTTCAAGCTTAATGAGCGCAGTTGCAGCATTGTTAAAGCATTCGGCAAAAGTGGGGTCAATTTCAATTGCCTTACTAAGCATCGCAACCGCTAATGATGGATCTTCATCAATAAGGGCTACCCCGAGCATATGCAAGCTATTAAAATGATTAGGCTCGACAAGAAGTATGCTCTCATAGATCCTCTTAGCCCGTTCAACATCTCCTTGCTGGTGAAGATCAAAGGCCGCTTGAAAGATTTCTTCAGTATTCTGACTAGTTGTGGAAGGCATCATTTAATCCTTATCTAAGTTTCAACATATTTTTACTAGCCTCAATCCCCTGCTCAATCACGATTTGATAAGGGGCAGCTAGAGTAGGCAGCATCAACATGATTACTAAGAATCCGACTAATAGGGTCAACGGAAAACCTATGCCAAAAATATTGAGCTGTGGAGAAGACCTTGTCAAAATACCTAAGGCAAGGTTAGTAATGAGTAAAGTTGCAACGATGGGCAGTGAGAGTTGCAAAGCGATACTAAATAGCTTAGCACCCCATAGAGCAATCATCATGCCATCTATCATGTGGGCTTGCGGAGTGACAGGAAAGTCATAGAAGCTCTGCAGTAGCGCAGAAATCATAATCAAGTGACCATTCATACTTAAGAAGACTAGCAGCGCTAAGATACCCATCAGTTGACTAATCACCACGGTTGTGCCGCCCGATTGAGGATCGTAATTGGTTGCAAAACCAAATCCCATAGTCATGCCACTCACTTGCCCGGCAAACTCAATGGCACTAAAGATAATCTGTGCCATAAAACCAATTGCCAAGCCTATGATTAATTGCTCGATAACAATCAAAACACCACTCAAGGAGAGTAAGTCAATATTGGGCATTGCTGGTGCTGCGGAGGCAATCACCATGGCGAGCAAAATACCCATAGCCACTTTAATTTGCGGTGAGACTGCTTGATTACCAAAAAAGGGAGCGATGGCCACAAAGCCCAGAATCCGCGTGAGCGGTATTAGGATCATGACAACCCAAGCTTGGATGAGTTCGCTATTGAGCGTCAGCATGGGTAGAAATAAATGGTTTTAGCCCATCAAGAGCGAGAAATTACTAAACATACCGCGCATATAGGTCACTAGAACAGAAATCATCCAAGGCCCTGCTATCAAAAGTGTTAGCAATATACCCAGTAGTTTTGGAATAAAAGACAAAGTCGCTTCATTGATTTGGGTTGCTGCCTGAAAGACTGAAATAATCAAACCTAATACTAGCGATACTAAGAGCAAAGGTGCGCCAACCATGAGGGTTGTCTCCATTGCAAGGCGTCCGATATTCATTACTGATTCTGGAGTCATGACTGTAGTCCTAGTCTTATTTATCTATTTTTATCTGTTTATTTAGTTTTTACTACCATTATTTAAGAAGCAAAACTGGCTGCTAAGGAGCCCAGTAAGAGCTGCCACCCGTCAACCAGCACAAACAGCATGAGTTTGAACGGTAATGAAATAATCGCTGGTGAGACCATCATCATGCCCATGGCCATCAGCACACTAGCGACCACCATATCAATGATCAAAAAAGGAATAAAAATACTAAAGCCAATCTGAAAGCCGGTTTTCAGTTCGCTAGTCATAAAGCTAGGCACCAAAACACTCATCGGAATGTCATCCGGTGAAGCGACTTTCTTGCCAGACATATTTAAGAACAAAGCCAGATCAGTTTCGCGGGTTTGCTTAAGCATGAACTCTCGAATCGGTACGGAACCTTTTTCTAGAGCCTGCTGCATGGTGATCTTGTTGTCGTTGAGCGGTTGATACGCCTCGTTATAGACTCGATCAAATACTGGCCCCATCACAAAAAAGGTTAAAAATAAAGCTAAGCCCAACAAGATTTGGTTAGGTGGGGTTGCCTGTGCACCAATCGCCTGACGCAAAAGAGAGAGCACAATAATGATGCGCGTAAAACTGGTCATCATTAATAAAACGGTTGGTAAAAAAGATAAAGAAGTGAGCAGAATCAGAGTCTGGAGACTCAAGCTATAGTTCTGACTACCGCCAGGTCCAGCAGAGCTAGATAAAACATTCAGGGATGAATTATTCGCTGCATAACTTGGAATTGTGTAAAAAATACAAGCCAATGCAAAACCTAAGCATAGCGCCCAAAATATTGTCTTTGCGTTAAGAGAAATGGGTTTGAATTCTGTTAAATCACTCATTGCCATCACCCACTTTTAAGATTTTTCGTAAAAACCGCTTCACATTCTCTTTGTGAAATTTGGCAGCATTGGTTTGTGGTTTAAAGCTGCTTTGAAAATTGCGAGTATCTTCTGGAGATTTAGATGCATCATAAGATTGCTCTTCATCAAATTCAGCTCTGAATTGAAAACGGGGTTCTGGTTGGCGTTGCGCACGACTGCTCTGCTGAGAGTTTGGCATAGCCTCATCTTCATAGAATGGCGTCTCTTCGTAACCATCGCTAAAATCAAGATCCGATACCTTGAAATTAGCCAAGCTATTGACTTGGCCTGAGGCCACGCCAACAACCACCCAATTGCCTCCAATTTCAACAACCACCACACGCTCACGCGGCCCCACACTCACACCACCAACAATTTTTGCGACAGATTGATTGCCAATTTTGGCATGATTGAGTTTTTTCATCGCCCAAGCTAACCCAGCAATCAAGCCCAATACTAAAATAAGGCCCAGAATCACCCTAAACGGACTACCATCCGACTCTGGCACACGAGCAGTCTGAGCGATCGCCACTTCGGCAAAAAAGAGGCTTAATAGTATTACCCAGTTACGTGTTTTGAAGAGTGTCATATTCCTATTTTCCGGCTTATGTAGATCGCTTACTTATTGAGTTTACGAATGCGCTCAATTGGTGTAATGATTTCAGTCAAGCGAATACCAAACTTTTCATTAATCACCACTACTTCGCCTTTAGCAATCATCGTGCCATTGACCAGAATATCCATCAGGTCACCTGAAGCAGCATCTAACTCAACAATAGAGCCCTGCGTCAACTGCAGCAGTGTCTTAATTGGAATTTTTGTGCGGCCGATTTCTACAGACAACTGGACTGGAATATCTTTAATAAATTCCAAATCCTTTTCCTGTGGCTGGGACTTTTCGCCCCCTTCCAGTTCATTAAACACTTCGGCGCCCTCTTGATTGCCGGATTCAATTTCATTTGCCATCATTGGCTCCTTTAATGTATTCAGATGCGTCAGGTTTTAAGAGTTTTTCAACTCGCAATGAGTATTGGTTGTTGTATATCCCATAGCGACAGGACAATACAGGTACGTTATCTACTGTCACAGGAATTTCTGCTAAATAAGATAAGGGGATAACGTCGCCATTCTTTAAGGCAATAATTTCTTCCATCAACATGGTTTTATTACCTAAATTAGCAACTACCTCTACTTCAACTGCTTGTACCTGCTCTAGCAAACTCAGTTCCCAGATATGATCATGCTCAGAGACCATGCCCTGAGTCTGTGATGTCAAGACATCCATGATTGGTTCGAGCGTCATGTAGGGAACGCACAACTCAATCTCGTAATTCGTTTCACCAATCACAATTGTGAAAGTGGTGGTTGACATCAACTCGCTTGCCATCGCAACGTTGACGAATGATAAATTCATTTCTGAGCTAACGTGCTCGCATTCAAGAGGGTATGCTGGGGCCCATGCTTCTTTATAGGAACCAAAGAAAGTTTTCAACAATGTACTTACAATCCGCATCTCAGTAGCCGTAAATTCACGACCCTCGATTGATACTGGAAAACGTGCACCACCACCAAAGAGATTATCAACGGTGTACAACACCAAATTGGGATCCATGATCAACAAACCTGTACCACGCAGTGGTTTCAATTTGATCAAATTAATATTGCTAGGTTGGCTATGTCTTGCTAACAACTCGCCATACTTGCAGGTTGTAGTTGCAGTTGTTTTTACTTCGACAAGCTGGCCAAATAAATTAGAGGCCGTGATTCGAAACAAACGGATAAAACGCTCATGTACTGTTTCGATCGTGGGCATACGGCCACGAACCAGGCGCTCTTGGGTGCCTAAATTAAATGCCTTAACTTGTACGCCCTGCAGGCTTTGCTCCTGCACTTGGACATTTTTTTGCTCTTCAGTTAACTCAACGTCTTTTAACAGCTCGTCAAGTTCACCTTCGGTGAGATTTTCATCTGCCATGATGGGCTCGTGCTTACTGAATAATGAAAGAAGTTAAATAGACGCCAGTAATTTTTTGTTCTGACTGACTACCGCTAAAAGGTTTTTGAAGTTCCTCAGTAATTTCAGTGATCAAGGTATTTTTACCTTCGACTGAGGTAATTTCAGAGGCTTTTTTATTGGTGAGAATAAACAAAATACGGCTTCTCAACTCTGGCATATGCGATTTTAAATTGGCGCTCATCTCTTCAGAAGGAACTTGAAGATTTAAAGTCGTTTGCAAATACTGTTGAGGCTCAGTGCTCTCTGGTCGTAAATTCACGGTAAATGCTTCCAAAGGAACGAAAATTTGGAGTTCAGGAGTCTTTGGTTTGGACTCTGCTGTATTAGAGTCGGCCTTCATGACCAAGAAATAGTAGGCTGCTCCACCACCAATAGCCAATGCAAGCACAACGCCTAGGATGATGAATAACATCTTTTTGGATTTAGGCTTAACTGCCTGTTCGTTCTCTGCCATTTACCGCTCCATTGTGAAAATGATTCCTCATTATCGAGGGAAATCATGACACTAGATACTCAGAAAAGAGGTAGAAACACCCCTTATAAAGGCATTTAGATAGTGCTTTTAGGGTTGATTCGGAGGGGGTTTGCTTTGGAAATACCAATCCCAAGGTAGGGATTTATTTAGAAAAAGCTTATGCTGAAGTAATAAAACTGGTGCCTGGCAAGGCAGCGGGCTGAGGTTGATAAGGATGGCGTGGCAATATTTGACTTGCGGCAGCGGTCATGCCAGCCAATGTACTCTGGTCAGCACTGGGTTTACTGGCGCTGAGTAAGCCATGTAAAAGCGTGCTTGCAGCCGCATCGCCCAGTTTAGAAAGGCCCAAGGAGGCTCCAGGCAAAGCAATTGAACTACCCAGAGATGCAAGGGCTAATCCGCCGGATAGCGTTTTACCCAAAACACTACCCAAACTATCAACAAAGCTAGCCGAAGAACCCTCTACAGCGGATGCTTGTCCCCCTGTAGGGCCGTGGAATTCAGCAGAAACCCCTTTAGCTAAAAAGCCGGGGTTCAGAGAATTGCCAAAAGAGCTAGGTAAGCCTAAATCAGTCATCGTTCGATTTTATAGGGGGTCTAGAGATTCAATTCGGAGAATAAAGGGGGTTTTTGCCCTTAGTTCTAGATTTTGGACAATCCCAAGGCAGATGAGATGTTTATTCATGACTGCTTTCACAGTTTATCCTGCCACTGAATCGGCGAGCCAACATGCTCGTATTCCTCAGTTTTAGGGTTATAAAAGGTCATTGCCCAGCTGGGATACTCACGGGCACTGATTTCACCCTCCTGAATCACGCTTACTAGGGTATGACGAGAATCTTGCTCTATTTTGCTAAACAGCGCTTTAATAGCAGATTCTTCACCTTCCAGAACCTCCATGAAATTACCATCTTTAAATACCAACATGCCGGTTATGCCGACCTTGGTATTTTCACTACTCATCAGAAAAGCCATATCCAGAAACTTTTCTCGAGTAAAAGTCTCTGTTGCAGAGCTGACGTAGATGAGTTGATAAGTGGCCATAATGAATTACACAAAGACGCTGACAATGCCATCGTACTGCATTGGCAGACCTTGATCCTGAACTTTCCCACCCTTCGCTGCTTGCTCATTGAGTAGCTGGCTTAGCGCACTGTGGTGCTCAGATGAAAGAATTGAACCAGGCTGATTTTGGGCAGCGAGAACGCTAGCCTGACTTTCTTCAAAGCTAGCACCAGAACAGACATTCGCCTGCTCCAAAATGAGATCAGCTTGGCTCATTGAGACCCGTAATTGTTCTATGCCATCTTGCAAAGCTTGGCGCACGTCCGCATTATTCGACACAAAAGTCGCATTGACCTGATGATCTTTAACGGTAATCACAATTTTTAAAAGTCCAAGATTATCAGGATTGAGATTTAAAACGGCTAAATGCATATTAGCACCAACCATCAAAATCATTCTCTGGGAGATCTCTTCACTCCACTGTAAAGAACCAAACTGGGCATGGACTTGGCCATGCATCATATTGGCTTGAATTGGTGCATTACCAAACTCTGATTCGCCACTACCGCCAGCTTGACTGCCCTGACCCCGATTTTCTGATGCAGAAATTCCCATAGCGGTAATTGCTTCGCTTTCAAGATTTGCATTCTTCTTGGGCGCTAGCGGATCTTTGCCTGGCATCTCCATTGTCGCGTTCTTGGATAATGCTTGAGAAGAGCCTAAGCGTCTAGCCTGAGCTTGCAGAATCTCAGCATCAGAACTGAAACCTGACCCCTTTGAAATAACGCGCATATTTTTGGCTTGCGCTTGCATTTCCGCCAGTTTGGCAAAAGCAAACTCTGTATGAGCCTGCTTCATGTTTGTGCTTTGCGTTGCTGACGCTTGAAATGAATTAACTTCGCCTAATTTAGAGATATTCACAAAGGCATCTGCCTGCCTCGCAACCGAAGCCCTTACCTCTTCTTGATGAGGGTTATCTTTCGCCTGTAATTTACTGGCCTGGACAATATTAGGCGATAGAAGCTGTGCAGTGTTCACTGTATTTTTAGCGTCTAGCTCTTGAAATACCTTTACTTGGGAAGAAAGTAACTGACTAAAAATGGGTAAAGCTGAAGCGTTGGCAGCATTGGAGTTAGACTGCATTCCAGGCTCCTGCCCAACACTGGTGTTGAGTAAAGATTGTGCTTGAGCTTTGAGATCGATATTCATAGCAGTGTTTTAAGCGCTAGAATTATTGGCAGATAAAAAGCGGCGTTGATTACTGCTGAACTCATCCATTTGCTTTTGCTCGCGTCTAGCTGCCAGCTTTTGCATTTGTAATTGATTTCTTTCAATAATAACTTCGTATGATCTTTTTTTAGCCTGACATTTTTGCCAATAGGCTAAGTGATGCTTAACGATTTCATCATATTGATGAATGGCACTACCCTGACTAACAATCGCTTGGTCTAAATTCTTCAAAAACAGCATATAATTTTGCAAATCGGTAGCAGTAACACCCTCCAGCGATAACGCATTTCGCTGATCAATATATTCGCCACGATAGTTTTGCAAATGCTTTTCTTGATCACGTGCCTGTGCAGCATCCCGATTTGCTTTAGCCAATCTTTCGGCAGCATTATCTAGATTACGTTTAGCAAGTTCTAAGAGGGTATTCATGCCATTGAGGATATTCGCCATGATTAACCTTGCTGCGTAATAATCTGATTAAGCTGCTCGATACTTTCTTGGGTGTTGCACTGTGTCGCAAAATCTTGTTGCAAGAAGCTTTCAATACTTATACGTTTCTGAATCGCTTCATCCAAAACAGCATCTGCTCCAGGGACATAAGCACCTACATTAATCAGATCTTGGTTGCGACTGTATTTAGAGCTGAGCTGTTTGAGCTTGCGAGCCGATTGCTGGTGCTGAGTATCCACAATACTATGCATCACCCGGCTAATCGACTGCTCAATATCAATCGCTGGATAATGGCCTGCTTCCGCTAGAGTTCTATCCAGCACAATATGACCATCCAAAATGGCTCGCGCTGAATCGGCAATCGGATCTTGCTGATCATCGCCCTCGGTCAAAACAGTATAAAAGGCGGTAATCGATCCACCACCGACATCACTATTACCTGCGCGCTCTACCAACTTGGGTAGTTTTGCAAAAACTGAAGGTGGATAACCCTTGGTTGCTGGTGGCTCACCTAGAGCTAAAGCAATTTCACGCTGGGCCATAGCAAAACGGGTTAATGAATCCATAATGAGTAAGACATGCTTACCTTGACTGCGGAAGTGTTCCGCAATCGTAGCTGAATAATTGGCGCCTTGTAAACGCATCAAAGGCGATGCATCTGCAGGGGCTGCAACCACTACTGAACGCGCTAGACCAACCTCTCCCAAAATGTGTTCAATAAATTCCTTGACCTCGCGACCACGCTCACCAATCAAACCGACCACGATGACATCAGCATCGGTATAGCGAGCCATCATTCCAAGTAGGACACTTTTACCCACACCAGAGCCCGCAAATAGGCCCATCCTTTGACCACGCCCTACTGTGAGCAAACTGTTAATGGCCTTCACACCAACATCCAAAATCGTATCAATGGGTGCACGCTTTAAAGGATTGATTGGTTCAGATTGCAAAGGAGCAAAATGGTCTGCTTGCAGGGGACCTAAATCATCTAAGGGCACTCCAGCAGCATCGAGTACACGCCCCAGCAGATGATCGCCAACGGGTAAACGAGTAACCCGACTTTCATTCTGCGGGGAATCATCGTTGTGATCAAACGGCTTATGAAATTGTGAAGTGCGAATAGGCATTGACTTCAAAATAACTTTAGCAGAAGGAGCAATCCCTTCAATGCTACTTTGGGGCATCAAAAATAGGCGCCCATGATCAAAGCCAACTACCTCAGCCTCAACCTGCTGTCCGTCACCCATTGGAATCACACACACACTCCCAATGGGTAAATATATTCCACCGGCTTCAATTACTAAACCCGTTACCTTTGTAACACGTCCAGCAACTTCAACATTATTTACAGTGGAAACTGCACTAGAGCAATGGCGTAAGTAGTTATCGAGAAGTCCATCTAGATTCAGGTGGGATTGATCAATACCGAACGAATCTAATTGGTTGGCAACAGTCATGATTTTTCTGCCAGCCAATCATGATTTTGACCCAAAGAATCACAAATCAGACGCCAGCGATTCTCATGTGTAGCGTCTACAGTATTACCAGACGTTTCGATAATGCAAGAGCCACGTTCAATGCAAATATCTTCCTCTATCTGCCAATGATTTAATTCGGCTTGGAGATATTTCTGCACAATCTGTACATCTTCAGGATTTAACTTGAGATGCAGTGGCCCTTCGCTGTCAATGAGGCTATTAGTGGCCTGTCGCAAGATAGGGAGAATTGCCTCTTGATTAACCTTGAGATGCTCTTTAAGCATTGCTTTGGCGATGTCGAGAGATAGCGCTAATACGTCTTCACACAAGACCTTACTTTTTTCCTTAGCAGTATTGGAAAAGCCATTCATGAGATTTTTCAAATCGGCTTGTTCAACTGCCAATTTTTCATTTGCCATATTCATGCCGGCTTCGTGACCGCTTTTCATGCCACGGTCATAGCCATCCAAATAGGCTTTATCTAAGATCTCCTTAATTTTCTCAGGAGAGAAGCTAATAGACTGTGAAGCACTAGGCTCAGGCCTCACTGCGGGCTTAGTCGGAATGAGATCAGTAAAAAAAGATTCGCCTATTGCTTTAGGCCAAGCACGAGATGTTTCCATATTAGAGGTAATCCTCACCACCTCCGGCACCCGGCAACATCACCGAGCCATCCTCAATTAAGCCCCTGACCACGATTAGGATTTCTTTTTGTTGCGCTTCAACTTCGGAGAGTTTTACAGGGCCTTTGTTTTCTAAGTCATCGCGCATCATATCGGCTGCACGAGAAGACATATTCTTGAAGATTTTTTCACGCAATTCAGCACTTGCACCTTTGAGGGCTGTAACTAATGCATCTGATTGAACATCGCGCAAGATGGTCTGGATTCCGCGGTCATCAATATTGATAATGTCGTCAAATGTGAACATTTCATCGTTAATCTTTTCTGCAATTTCAATGTCGTATTCTTTAATACGATCCATTAAAACTTGTTGTGGGGCTTGGCCTATATAGTTCATGATGTCTGCAGCAGCACGAATACCACCAATTTGTTTTTTGGTAGAAGTCTGCGCCCCACTCAATAATCGGGCAAGTACCACATTTAATTCTTTAAGTGCTTGAGGCTTTACTTCCTCTAGGGTAGCAATCCGCAACATCGTATCTTTGCGCAAGTCTTCATTAAACAAGGTCAAAATTTGTGAGGCCTGCTCTGGCTCAAGATGCACCAAAATCGTGGCAATAATTTGTGGATGCTCATAACGAATTATATCGGCGACAGCTGTGGCATCCATCCACTTCAAGTTATCAATACCTTCAGAATCTTTATTCTCTAAGATACGCTCAAATAAGCCGGAAGCAGTTTCTTGGCCTAAGGCCTGGGTTAGAACATTCCGAGTAAATGAATCAGTATCAATATTAAGAGATGCGCCCTCACCGGCATAACTAAAGAAATCACGTAAGGTATCAGCTACTGTAGCCTGCTCAACTCTGCGCAGAGTTGTCATGACAGCACTTAGCTTTTGCACGTCTCGCGGCGAGACGTGTTTCATCACTTGAGATGCGCCCTCTTCACCGAGGGCCAACATCAAAATAGCAGCTTTAAGAACACTGCTCTCGTTTGGATTTGTTGCCATTAGCTATTTCCTACCCAACCCGCAACCACGTCAGCTACTACTTTTGGATTTTCCTTAGCCAAAGCCTGCACAGCCTTGAGGTCTTTTTGATACGGAGTTAATTTTGGTATTGGTCTGCCATTTTCGTCAAGATTGTCGTCAAATTCAACGGGAGCCTCATCTGGCGCCAGTAAATTGGCCAACATCGGCTTGATTGCCTTGCGATACATCACAAATAGCACGATCAAGCCTAGAACAATTTGACCAATATTTTTGGCCATTTCGATATAAACGGGGTCCTTCCAGATTGGTAATTCAGATATGTCAGCCTCTTTTGCTGGGGTAAACGATGTATTCACCACGCTTAAGCTATCGCCTCTAGCCTCATTGAAGCCCATAGCTTGTTTAGCTAAATCCATAATCTGCTGTTTTTCAGCATCATTTAACGGACGTGTCGTTGGCTTACCTTCAGCGTCAACGTCAGCTTTATTGTTGACTACGATTGCTACTGAGAGACGCTTCACTCCGCCCATCGATTTTTGGGTAAACGAAATTGTTTTGTCAATTTCATAATTCGTAATCGAATTTCTTTGCGTGCTCATCGGATTTTGAGCAGCAGCACCTGCGCCAGCAGCAGCACCGCCAGGAGCATTGTTAGTTGTATTCAAAGGTGCAGTTGCATTTGCAGGGGGTTGATTGCTTAAGGCACCTGGTACGCCACCATTGTTTGAGCCTGAGGGCACAATAGACTCATTAGTCTGCAAACTACGAATGACGGCAACTTCAGGCTTTTGATTTGGCTTGTAAATTTCATTAGCCTCTTCAGTGTTTGAAAAATCGATTTCTACATTAGCTTCGGCGCGCACATTCTTCTCGCCTACGATAGGAGTAATAATTGCCTGAACTCGCGACACGATATTTTTTTGCAAATCTTCAACATATTTCAGTTGATTTGTGTCCAAAGTTTTGGAGCCACCCTTCTTTACATCCGAAAGCAAGCTACCATTTTGATCAAGGATATCAACATTGCTAAGACCTAAATTTGGCACGCTACTAGAAATCAAATGGGCTATTGCACTTACTTGATGTTGGTCTAGTGTGCGGCCTTGCATTAATTTCACTAAAACTGAAGCTGTTGGTTTTTGCGCATCACGAACAAATACTGATGACTTAGGTATTGCCAGATGCACTCGAGCGCCCTCTACTCCAGAGATCGATTGAATACTACGCTCTAGCTCACCCTCTAAGGCGCGCTGAAAGTTCACCTGCTCTACAAATTGAGAAACCCCAAATTTTTGATTTTCAAGAAGTTCAAAACCCACATTACCGCCCCTAGGCAAGCCCATAGCCGCTAATTTGAGTCGGGTCTGATACACCAAATCTGCTGGTACCAGAATGGAAGAACCGCCATCGGCTAATTTATAAGGAATATTTTGCTGTTCTAAAACAGCAACAATGGAGCCGCCATCCTTGTCATTGAAATTGGAGAACACCACTTTGTATTTAGGTCCTTGACTCCAGATCCAAAAGACCGCCATCACGGCAACAACCGCAGCGATCCCTGCTGATAGAAGCACTTTTTTACTAGTGCCCTGCAAATTTAAGCGCGCTAACAAGCTTTCCATAGCAATTTTCCCAGCCAATTAGTGATATGAAAAGGCAGATTGAAGAACACTCTGGAAACTGATAAGATCGGTTTTTTGCATGATTTCTCCAATACGCCCTAAATAAATATGATGTTTAGACGTCATTATGAATAGGGAAATTTCATTTCAATTGAAGGAATAAGGCCTTTTTTTCCTTCTTATTGCCAAAACTGCTGCCGTTCTTTGCTGATACATTACTTCCATTGTTCAGTTTCAGTGAGGAGTTCCATCATGAGTGTCGGCGCTATAGATTCAGGGCGTATTCAAGCAATGTTGGCCCAATTAAAGGCTGCGTCTTCTGCCGCCCCTGCAAACCTTGCTGCACCAATTCAGGGTCTAGATGGTATTAAAGGCATCACCAACGGGGATGGTCCTAAAACTACCCCTTCGATTGATTTTGCAACTGCCCTCAAGTCATCACTTGACCAAGTAAACCAACACCAGGCTAAAGCAGTAGATCTAGGCAAAAACTTTGCCTTAGGCGATGACAGCGTCAACCTCTCCGATGTCATGGTAGCAACACAAAAAGCCAGCCTGTCATTTCAAGCCACTGTACAGGTTCGTAATAAGCTCGTATCTGCTTATCACGACATTATGAATATGCAGATCTAACACCCTGTTACAACTGCAATAGTGATAATTAGCTAGTAATTTTTTGTTGGGTTACTTCAATCAACTCAGAGTGCGAGTATTTGGAACCCACGACCTCGCCCACTAGATAGACAATCACATCTACTGCAAAGTTTCGTAACTGCGCTCTGCTGGTAAAGGTTTTGCCAAAGGATAATAAAGCCAATACCTCCTTAGGGTTCACTGATCTGAGCTTCGGGTGTAGCGTATTGCACATCTCCATCATATGCACTAGGGCTTCGCCCGCATTAGCATTTTTCATAAAATGCGCATTATAAACAGCGCTCATTTCTAGAATGAGAGTACTTTCAATAGATACAGACATATTTTTCAACTCATCCAATATAGGTTTGACACTCAATTACTTACCTGGCTACTGATATTTTAGCAATCCATTGCATTACTGTATCAGGTCATTCCCTAAGCCTGCTTTTCTAGCTGATAAAGCCAGGCTAATATTTCAGCAACGGCTTGGTATAAAGCAGGGGGAATATTCTCATCAAGATCGACCTGCATGAGCAAACCCACCAGGTCCTTAGATTCATGAATATAAATATCATGTTCTTTGGCTTTGGCAATAATTTGCTCTGCTACCAAGCCTTTGCCGCTTGCTAAGACTCTGGGCGCAAATTCACCATGCTCATAAGTCAAGGCTACAGCCTGCTCTAAGATCTTGGCTTTATCCATTAGTCAATACCTCCATCGCCTTAAACTCTTGACCATTAGCGTTAAAGGTATTTTTTAGTTCTGATATTTCATTTCTAAACAAGTTTTCCGTCTGAGACTTATCGGCCTTTAATTGCACACTCAAGACATTGGCGCGTATGCTTAAGCGAGCTTGCACTTTACCTAGTTTAGGTAAATCTAACTCAATCACACTCACAATCGTTTGATCTTGATTATCACCAGAGGATAAGGGGGAAGACTGATCTTCTTCGTATGTCAACCGCCAATCCATCTGCTGGCCTGGCCAGACGTTTCCATTCCAGCGGATGGTTTGATTTTCTAAGGCATCTAACTGTTTATTAACGATTTGCGAAGCATTGAAATTAGGGCGATTTTGAGGCTCTTTCATCAAAGCATTTAAAGGCCATTTGCCTTTAGCAAAGTTAGCCAAATGCGATTCATAGAAGAGCCCGCTCATCACGATAGCGTTTTGTAATTGAGCCGCAGTAAGCTGAGAGTTTTGGGGGTTTTGTAGCATAGGAGGCAGCAAACTCTCGACCTTTGAGAGCTGTCCTTGTAACTGCGCTTCATCTTGCAATTGGGCAATCAACAAACTCGTACCGCTCAAAATGACATTTTCAAACGCGGATTGATTGGCACCCGCACTTAATAATAGAAAGGTAGGGTTTGGATCGCTGCCAAGAAAGCGAAAATGCAGCACATCTCCGACTGCAAAATTATTGCCCAGCTTCATACCAAACACTTGGTCACCAATTTGCACTTCCGCTATTCCAGCAGGATCAAAGGAGATAATTTTTCCGACATACTCCAAGCCAACCCTTAAGGAAGCCTGACTAGACTGCCCTATTCCCGCTGGAGCGACCGTTGGATTGATACCACCAATCGGATTCGTGGGCATACTCTATCTACTTATTTCTTGAAAGACTGACCACTCATGATGTCTGACAAGCGCAACATCCAAGGCTGCATTAAATCCATAATTTCTTTATCGTTTGATAGGATTGTTTTGAGGCAGGCAATTTTTCGTTCAAGTGCTTCAGGAGTAAGGGGAGCTTGCTCACCATGCACCGGAATTTGATGAATATATCCCTGACACAGAATTTCTAATTTACCGTAGCCATCCCAATCTTTTTGACGAGCAGCTTGAAGCATCTGTTGACTGATTTCAGTCACAGCTTCATAGAGAGAGAGCATATCGCTATTGGGCATTAAAATTTTGACTTGTAAAAGCGATTGCTGTGATCGTATGAAAACCTTGTTTATCCAATATAGATACTACAAAACTTTGAGTCCAAACAATTCCAATATAAGACCCGTAAAAGCGGTTTAACTAGATTAATTAAGGGGTCAACAGGAACTTTTATACTGCAAAGACCCGAATTAAGCTAATAAATTGTTTTTAATTGCGTAATGCACTAACTCCGCATTCGTTTTCATGCCCATTTTTTTCAGTGTCCGAGCGCGATACATGCTGACAGTTTTAGGCGAAAGACTCAGCTTTTCAGCAATCGCATTGACGGTCAATCCAGTAGCAACCATCATCATAAATTGATGCTCACGATCAGATAGACACTGATGTGGATCCCCTGCAGTTTGGGCATCCCCAAATCGATCCGCCAAAATTTCCGCGACAACTGGGCTGATATATTTCGCGCCAGTGGCAACACGGCGAATCGCCACGACCAACTCCTGAGTGGGTTCACTTTTAGTAATATATCCCAAGGCACCCGCAGATAAAACTCGGGCAGCATACTGCGAAGGGGGATGCATTGATAGAACCAGAATAGGTAACTTTTGATTATTACGACGAATAGCTTTAATCACCTCAATGCCATTGCGGTCCTGCAAATCAATATCGAGAACCAAACAATCCAAGTCAGGATTGTCGGCTAACTTCATAGCCTCTTTACCTGACTTAGCCTCCGCGACGACCACAATACCGGGATGCGTATTGAGCACCTGGACTAGACCCTCGCGAATGATCGCGTGATCATCTGCAAGTGCAATACGTAGGTGCTTCATTAATGTCATAAAAGCCGTCTCAATTTAGTTCTATGACATTCTAACGAAATCTTCAGAATTGCCGAAAATGACAAATTTACCTGTAAATCAGCCCTTCATTGCAGTCATTTGACGATCGAGCTCATTGGTCCAGTGAATTGCCTGCAGCTGCAAATCCGTGAGCGATTGTGCAGAAATTCCTAGATGACTCCTAGAAGCTTCCATGCGACTAAAGTCAGCTGCCTCGATCGCATCGGTTAAGACGAGTAATTGACCCAAAATACCTTCATGGTGCAAGAGGGCATTTTGTAAATGCTCTGCCAGGTGAATATGCTTAAGCACCTCTTCTAAAGTTTGACCCGTCACCTTGTGCGCCAAAGAAAGTAGGCCCACCACAAAAGCCTGATCACTTAATCCGGGCTGGGTAATATCTTCATGTTGAGAGAGCAGCTCGATTAAGCGGGCACGATTCACTACTCGACGCTGCAATTCTGAAGTGGCGGCATTTCCAGCCTCTGTATAGATTAAGAGCAACATCCATTGCAATAGTTGCTTTTGACCCAAAGTGACCAAAGCCTGGCGTACAGAGCTAATTTGCAAATGCCCTGCCACGCCAACAGAATTGACTAAACGAAACAGGCCCAATGTCAGATCAGGGTTAGCCTTAAAAAGTGGCTCTAAGGTTGTAATTCCTTCGTCCTTAAATAGGAGCCCTACAATTTTCATGAGGCTCACTTGTAAAGCTTGTGGTTTTTTACTACGCATTACCAAAGGCTGAGAAAAGTAGGGTCCACTGAACAAGCCAAAACCTGTTGTTTTGCAAGCGGCCAGATCTTCACCAGTCTTGACCTGGGTTGCCCAGAAAATCGGGCTTGCAATTTGACGAATGCGATTGATCAAAACAGCGGCATTTTCAAGAGAAGTAGTTTGCAAGCTGATTTTGACAATATCAATCAAAGGCAAAATAGTGTCGATACTTTCACCCACGCCATTTACTTGCGCGGCATTGCCCAAGCTAGTATCTACTAGCGCAATACGAAAACCAGCTGTCTTAAGCTCTTGTAAGCGCTTGAGCATTTCCGTATTGAGGGAAACGTCCGGCATGATTTCGAGAATGATGCGCTGAGCCGGCAGAATTTCCAAGGTGTTACTCATGAGCAGCTTTTCAGTGACATGAATAAAGCCATCGGCAGAGCCCAGCACTCCCTCTAAGCCAAAGTGACTCATTGAATTGACAATGACCTGGGTACTGGTTGCTAAATCATCGGGCCGCCCTTCGTCCACGCTTTCACGAGAACGAAAGAGCATTTCATAGGCCATTACCCTGCCCGAACGATCAAACACGGAATTGCGCGCAAGAAAGATTTCAGAGGTGCTTAAATCCACAGAAGACTCGGTAGTCGCAATCATATGATCCTTGTTTAAAGATGCCCCAGCCTGCAAATGGACGGACTTTGGCTATCCTGATAAGTAAGCTACCAATTTAAAACAATGTGGGGATTTTTAATTCAAAGAATAAGGCCGTTTTTATGGCTTATTTCAAAATTTCAGACTTAAACTGAAATTTCAGATGGCTTTTGTTGCCATTAGACCTTGATGTTAATCAAAGTACCCGTACCGGAGGCAGCCATCAGCTGAATTGGCATTGGTGCTTTTTGCGCGCCAGGAATATGCTCTTGAGGGTTATTAACCTCAGTCAAACCAGACTTTCTATATTCATCCAAAGCCTGGGAAGCTGACTTTAAATCATCAGACCTCGTGGATTTGATTGAATTATCAATCTTCTCAAAAAGACTATCAGGACTAACGCCACCGCCAACGCCACGTAATTCAATTAAAGCCTGCTGCGCAGCAGTAACGTCACCATTTCGCAAAGCAGCGGCCAAAGCACCCAAGTATCCTTGGCGCGATTGTGACTCGCTGACTGTAGCAAAACCAGAAACAGGAGCTGAAGGTGTTATTTGCATATCCATATAACCTCCTTAAACTTGTTATCCTCTCTAATCAATTACGTTACGAAACCCTGAGGCTTCTATCCGGGCCAACCAAACTTACAAGCCCTCACCATCTTTTACGGTCCACAGACTCAAAACTTAAGCTCCAAGGGGGAAAATTTCTAATTAATCTACTCAAATGCAAGTTAAAGCATTGATTTAATTAGCTATTTTTTATTTTCTAAGGCGCTCATTTGGGCTGCAATATCCATGGATTCTTGGCTTGCTTGCAAGATAGCCTCGATTTTCTTCTGAATCGGATCGGAGCCTGATTCCGCAAGGGCGTGCATTAATAATTCAGCATTTAAGCGTATAGCCAGTAGTGGCTGACCCAAATCGTGCAAGAGGGTCTCCATCTGAGTTTTTTGATCCATAAGGATTAGGGTTTTTAGCTAGTTACAGGTCTTTTTATTACCCTGGACTACGCAATTTGTACCATTGGAGTAAATGGTGCGATTCCCGTTCGTCACCGAACTACCCCCAGGGGAATAGTAGGTTGTGGTGCCAACCTGGGTTTGAGTCGAGCCGTTTGGACCATTCATCACGGTAACTGGTTGATTGCTATTGGGGTTACCGGCAAGATTACCCGCGTCGTAGGGAACAACGACGTAGTTGTTGTTATTGCCGTAGCCATTATTCCCACCACGCCCCGCATCTCGTCCACCATCTCTTTGGGCGTAGGCATGCGTAGAAATCATCAGAGCAACGAGGATCATAAATGGCTTGTGCTTCATCAACTTTATTCCTTTATAGCTGTTGATACATCTAAACCTCTATCCTACTACCGAATTTGGCTTTGGTCTTTACCCCAAAGTAAATCTAAGCTCCCCAAGCTTTTCTACAACGCTGGTCACTACATCACCTTTTTTCAACCAAACTTGCTGATCCTTGGGCATATTGGCGATGACGCCCTGTGGGGTGCCGGTGAAAATAATATCGCCAGGTTCGAGCACCCAGTAAGTGCTGATGTAGGCGAGCAGCTTCTGGACATTATGAATAAAGTCAGAGGTATTGGAGTTCTGCCTCATTTCACCGTTCACAAAAGTTTGGATTTGCAAGTTATTAGGGTCTCCCACTAAATCAGCTGTCACAAAATTGGGGCCAATAGGCGCGTACTGATCCAGGGTTTTGCCAATCATCCATTGACCGCCAGGAAGGTCGAGCTGTAAATCACGTGAGGTGAAATCATTTGCAGTGCAGTAGCCAGCAACATAATTGAGGGCTTCTGATTCAGGGATATTGCGGCCTTTTTTTCCGACCACTACTAATAGCTCGGTTTCGTAGTCAAGCTTATAGGAAACATCAGGCGGAGGAATTTCTATTACAGAATTATGGGCAGTCAAGCTGTTGTCATACTTGTTAAAAAGCGCTGGAACGGCTGACTTGGCCACCCCCACCTCTTCTGCATACTGTCGATAATTAATACCAACGCAAATAATTTTTCCTGGATTCTTAAAAAGCCTGCCATACCGAATTTTCGCTTCAGATAAGTAAGGCACTCCCGACTTTTCTGCACCAGCTAGCACCTTATAAAATGCGGTGGCATTACCCTCTTGCAGCAATTGATCCAAAGTGTAAGGCGCAGCAATATTGAGTTTCTTGGCGACAGCACGAACATCAATGACCCCTTTTGCGCTCATGACGCCCATTGTCTCTGAGCCATCGTTATTCTTCATCGATAGAATCTTGGCGTTTTTGACCATCATGTGAGGGCCGCTATAAGCTTCTTGCTCTTTGACAAACTTAAATCTGCGTGCAGCGGCATCAGAGGAAAATCCTAGAGTTGAGGCGGCCACAATACCAATTCCAGACAAGGAAAATGACTTGATAAAGCGACGACGTGCGCTCATGCTTACTCCGAATTAATTGATAAGTTATGTAGTTTAACGGCTAGTTAATCATCATCTGTAGCTGCCGCTTGCTCCCAAACGTCTTCATCGGGTGCCAGCTGGGTTTGTTGAACGAAGGTTTTAATGGCAGCAAGAGAGTCTTGAGCAACGTCATCCAAAGTCAGAGATCCTAATTCACCAGCACAAAGATGCTGGCATTTTTCTAAGTCACCAAGCTCAGCGGCTTCAGCCAGAGAGAGCAGTCTCCCCAGAACGCCACTACGATCAGCGATTGCATCCACAACTACACCGGGCAAATTGAATTTAGACAAGATCTCTCGGCTAGATTCATCAAAGAGATTATCGATTAGAGATAAACCGCCGACCAAGAAGGCCAAATCGCTAGAGCCCAATCCCGCGCCAGCTGGTAACTTAACCGATGCCAATTCCATAAAAAATGCTCTGACGCAAACCAACTGAAGTAAGGGGGTAGATTCAAGCGATACCTTCGCTTTGCTATCTGCATATAAAAGTAATTGAGTCCAACGAGTAATGCGCTTAACCCCAGAAATTACTGCAGCATCTCTAATATTCTCTGGCTTGGCGCGTTTTCTGCCAGCGTCGACTTCTGCAATCACCATTAAATGCTTTGCCACTACTGGGTTCAATTCAATTTCATCAACGAGCTCATGCAGCTCGGGAGATGAAAGCAGCAAAGTCAGGAGCTTCAGAATTTTGCGGTAATCATCACCTCGATGTAGTGAAAGCTCTGGATCAGGCTTAATAAAATAAAAGCCCTCATAGGCATCACAACCTAAGTCGCGGGCCTGATGAAAATCTTCTGGGGTCTCTACATGAGTGGCGATGATTTGCATCACAGCACCATCGCTAGCACCTTTTGCTCCCTTTTTTGCAGGAGACTTAGTATCTTTTGGCAAAGGGGTAGCCTTACAAAAATCAATTAGGCTAGCCGCGTTTGCCACTTCATGAAGGTTGAGCTTGACATAACGAAACTTCGGTAAGATATCTTCTAGACCATCAAATACTTCTGTCAGGCCAGTAAGCACAAATTTAAAACCAGTATTCGATAACTTCTCAAGTTTTTCGAGAATCTCAGGCACTTTAGGCTCATCTACAGCATCGGAATTTTTTGTATCCTTCTTTGCTTGCTCTACCTTTTCATCCTTGGGGACTTCATTTTTAATTGCATCAAGGATCTCCGCCAAATCAATTTGCAGGGGGAACTTAATCGCAGGAATGCCGCGCAGCTCATCCCCTAATTGATGGGCATGAATTTTTATAAAGCCGAGATGCTGGCCAAGTGACTGAGCCACCCCCTTTGTCTTGAGTGAATAGAGTATTTCACTCAGGGTAACCTCTTTAACCTCATTGCCATCGTCATCACGCAAATAATCATCTGTAATTTCATCGGGATAAGTGACTTCTGCCTTGGGATCTGCTTCTAAGCGTTTGGCAATTTGCGCCAACACCTCATTACGTTCATTGACCCGCTTTGCCTTCAGAGTAGTTCCTGGGCGAAAAAAGAGCTCATACCCAATGATCGCTTGATCACGATCGATGATGGGTTCACGTCCTAAATAGGAATTTTCAGGCGCAACTTTTTCAGGCCCCTTGGAAGCCTGTATGGGAGCGGACTGCGTTTTTTTACCAAATAGTGCCATTTATTTTCTTACTAAAAAGAATTCCCTTATAATGAATTGTGTTTTGAGTGGGTTTATGTATCAGCATTTTGAGAGCCATCCCACTCCTTAATATAGCGTTCCAAAAATTTAATCTGTCCAGTTCTGTGCTCTAAAGTATCTTTCACTACATCTCCAACAGAAATCACCCCTTTTACTTTGCCTTCATCTACTACGGGCAGGTGACGAATTCTTTTAGAAATCATGATTTGCATGCAATCACGCAGATCATCCTCATACCCAACCGAGATGGGATTGGGCGTCATTGCATCTTTAACCAATACTGCTTTTGCACTTAAGCCTGGTAACAGCACTTTAATAGCGCAATCCCCTTGGGAAATAATTCCCACTAATTTTTCAGAATCAATCACCAATACTGAGCGCACTAGATTATCGCGCATGAGCTCCAATACTTTAAAAACATAATCAGAGGATCTAACTGAAATGAGCGTATTTGATTTGTTGGCTAAACAGTTTTTTACCAATGGCATACTATGCTTATCCTTTTATATCTACAGAGCAACATCAGCGTTGGAAAATCCAACCAGCTAAATACATTGGTCATTTGTAGATTCTATCTAAGCTGTGGACTTATTCAAACAAAAAAATCCTACCCACTAATACACCCATCCTAGTGCTATTAGCCTGCTTTTATGACTAATCTTAGGGAAAATCCTAAATTGAGGGGTTTAAAAGACGCATCGCGGCCAAGCGGCAGAGTGATGAAATCTAAACTTCTCGACCCTTAAACCCAACAAAGTGTTTGAATATTGCAAAAACTTCCGTTTTTAATGCTTATGCTTATTTACGGATTGTATTTTTAAAAATTTAGGTGCGGCTTTTGAACTTCAGGTTCCAGCTATTGCCGTTTTTATCCCAATACTCTCGGTAGATTGCGGAACCATCGCCCTGACCTATCGGCTGGTCAATCACCAGGGTAGATGTTGACTCAGGAGCATAAATAGCCTCAGGTGGTCGCACAGTTTTGCTTTTGAGGCCTTGAGATCTATAGGCAGCAATTTCATTACTGACCTTGGTTGAGCGGGCGCTCCAATCAGCCTTCTTCAGCCACTGAACCGATGGAACTACAGTCACATTGATTTGACGTTTACTAGCCAACTCAATAATTTCGCGGACATCGTCATTAGCAAAAGCAAGACAACCATCAGAGGCTTTGGGAGCTCTGCTGTAGGTGTCTTTGGGAACGCCATGCAGCCAAATTCCTGAGCCACTGATATCTAACTTCTTATCGAGCGCATTCGGGAAACTTAATTCCAAAGCACCTGCACCAAAAATAGATCTCAATTGCTGCTTCGGAATCTGCATCGTGACAGAGTAGACGCCTAAGGGAGACTTGAGATCACCCTCTTTTTGCTTACCAACGCCCAATTTACCAATGGTGACGTAATAATCCTTCTCCCAAACTGGGTCTCCGTCTTTATTGCGCAAGAGATAAGCGCGGGAAATGGATGCATCGACCAAAATAACATCTGCATTTTTCGGCATCTTTAAGACCTGAGCTGGACGTAACTCAGCCAAATTAGGGATGACGGAATTTCTTAACTGCAGCTCAGACAATAGATTCTGCGGCGCTTCGCCATCGCGCACTTCGCTCTTAGACTTATTCGCAATTGCTCCACCTGTGAGGGCTGTTAGCAATTCGGCGCGCATAAAGGTTGCCAAACGGAAATTGGGATGCTCCACTTCGGACTTATTTAATATCTCCATAGCCTTATCAAGGTTGCCATTGCGAACCAACTCTTGAGTAGCCTGACGAACGGTAGCATCGCCATTAGCCAGACACAAAATTGGCGTCATACAAAAGCTAGCAATCAATAAGTGCTTCAAACGCAATTTCAGAGCTCCGCTATTGAGGTGTGAGTTATTTATTGAATTCACGAGTAATCAACCAAGTTCCCTTGTCATTTACCCACTCCAAACACTTCACAGAGTTTGTGTTGACGTTTGCAGAGTTGTACTTCTGTCTAAACGTAACCAGAATCTTGTTCTTTGACTTGACTACTTTCATGATGCTGATTTCAACATTAATAGCGCCTGGTTTGGCAACCCTCTGTTTCCTTTGCTCCAACCAATCTGCATAAGACAAGCCCTTATCAGGCGAGAAACTAGGTGAGTAAAAAGCCAAATATGATTTGACGTTCTTGCTCGACCACGCCTTGACCCAATTTCCCATATTGGCAGTAATGAGCTCAAGCTCTTGAGGAGTTGGTGATGTGTCCTTCTCCGCCGCTGCAACCTGGGCTGGTGGAGACTCCACCACTGGAGTCGCTACAGGACTGGTCTTGGGCGCCTGAGAACTTGGAGCAGCGACTGGTGCTACTGGCGCTGCTGGGGCAGGCGCTTTTGGAGCCTGTGCAACGACTATCGGCTTATCTACTAAATCAGCCCCTCCATTAGAGGCTGCCAATAGAATCGGGGCGGGTGCCGAATTTTTTTCATTCAATGCTTTTGCATAGGCCTCTGCTGCCTGTGCTGAATAAATTTTGCGCAAACTTCTGTAGGCTGGCGTCGCGGTATTTAGGGCTGTTTCTAAGACCTTCCGTGCCTGCTCTTTCTTATCCATTCCCCATAAGGCAACTGCATAGTTATTGGCAACTAAGAGATTGGCATGATCTTTTTCATAATAGGGCTCCAAAAGATTGGCGGCCTCTTGCCAGCGCCCCAGCATTAATAAAGCAGAAGCTTTAGTGTTTGCATAGTCAATTGGGGATAAATCCTTCTTCAGCACCTCGACTTGGGCAAGCGCTGCTTTTGAGTCCCCTTTTAATAAAAGATTGTCAATTGCCTGTGTTGATACATAAGCAGATGCAGGAGCAATACTGATAAAAAAGAGTATTAAGGCGCCATAAAAGAATTGCAGGGAGTTCTGCAATAAGCACAATTTTCTAGCTATAGATGAACGAACTTCAGTCAAAATGGATGGCATTAGGGGAAAGGGGCATTTAAACCCGTCGATTTTAGCATTTTCGCGAAAATTATCAATGCCGATAGTCTTTTACAGCGCATTAACCCAATCCACCCACCTTCAAAACCCCCAAAGAATGGGCCCAGAAAGAGACCTTTTTGCCCCTGGATTGTGAGCATTTATCTGTCTTTTCAAAAGGCACTAAGTCGAGCATCATGGACCGACAACTACACTAAAATAGCCTGAATTGGCAATCTCGCAATCAGACTCAGTTTTAAGGCCCGCAAATACGTGAAATACCTCATCGCCATCCTCCTTTTATCCACGCAACTGGTTTTTGCTCAAAATACAGAGGGCGAGAAGCAAGGTGTTATTGGGATCCGTTACACCAAAAACGCCGAAGGAATGATTGTGATTAAGTACGTCGAGGACAAGTCCCCGGCAGCCCAGGCCGGAATTCAGGTCAACGACATCATGATTAGCGTCGATGGGTCAACCCTCAAAGGCATGGATCCAGCCAATATTAAGAACATGCTTCGTGGCAAAGTCGGCAGTACCGCCGAGATCAAGTTAGAAAATCCTCAAACCAAGAACGAATACTACGTTAGCGTAGTTCGTAAAGTTGTCCATTTTGGGATGAGTGATGCCCCAAAAGAGTCTGCAAAAAATAACCCTCCAGGGGATATCAAAACTGCCGATAAAGCTGAACTAGCCCCTAAGGGAGCACCCCCTCAGGTAGCGCCCCCTAAAATCAATATCAAGGCAATTGAAAAAACTCCAGCGCCTTCAGCCCCATCTGCGGCAGCAGTCACGCCTGCGCCCTCCAGCGCTAACCCAGAGAAAGCAGCTGCAAGCGCTTCGAGCGACTCCAAATACTTTATTCAAACTGGTGCTTTTTTTACTAAAGAAATTGCCAATGATCAGGTGGCAGCCTTCAATCAAAAAGGCTACACCAGCTTTGTTGATCCCGCAAAAATTAACGGCAGCAATATTTTTCGTGTTCGTATTGGACCCCTAGCAAATCAACAAAGTGCTGAAGCACTATCCAAAAAACTGGCTAGTCAAGGAATTACCAACTCGATCATTGAAGCATCTCAGACAACATCTAAGAACTAATCGAGTTACATCATGCAAATCATTTGGATTTCAGGGGCAACCTCCCACTACAGAAAATTTAACATCACCAAGACCCAGCTAACTCGGTTTGCTGCTGCACTCGGCCTCTTGTTCATCATGATTGGAAGTGCCATCTATTTCATGGGCTTTAGGGTTGCCATTAAATTTGACCCTGGTATGGCACGCGATATGGGTGGTGTGATTACCTCAGAAGAGCTGTATCACGTTGAGGATGAATACCGTGAAAAGCTGAGCAAACTCCAGGGCAACTTAAAGGCAATGGATCAGAAAATTGATGCCCTCAGCAAGATTAACGAACAGTATGCTGCGCTCGCAACACCGCTGCCACTAAAAGACAAGCGCAAAGATAAAGAGAGCGAGACAGGTGCGGGCAAAGGTGGTCCATATTTGCCCCTCTTTCCCTATCAGGTTCATTTTGAAGAAAACACCAGCCTAAGACACAGCATTATTAAAACTCTAGAGTCTACAGAGAGTCTTGATAAAAAAATACAGTCGCTTAAAGAAGCCTGGCTAGAAAAATATGAGCGCTTGATTCCCTTGCCTACAAAACCACCCTTAGCGGCTGGCTATGGCTTAAGTAGTAACTTTGGCGCACGCTTAGACCCCATTACCAACAGTCCCGCCTTTCATCCTGGTATTGATTTCAATGCCAAACCTGGCACCCAGGTATTGGCAGCCGGCAATGGCACCGTCATTCGGGCAAAGCATGATCCAGAATTGGGTAATGTCATTGAGATTAAACATACTGAAGGCTTTACTAGCTTGTATGCACATTGTCAGAAACTTTTAGTAAACCAGGGTGACACAGTGACGCGCGGTCAACTGATTGGAGAGGTTGGCAATACTGGCCGCTCCACCGGACCACACTTGCATTTCAGTGTTTATAAGAATGGTTCACTACTCAATCCGATGGATGTTTTGGCTTTTACTAAGCCAGCAGCAACTAAAGAAAACTAGGGAAAACTAAGACGAAATTCCTGCGTCTTGTTTAATCTTATTGATAGTATCTTGCAGCTGAGTAGCTGAATCAGGCGTAGTGTTTGGCTCCGCCCTCTTTGAAATCATCTGCCCATTGAGGGTAGCGCCAGGCTCAATTCCGATGGTGTCATAGGTAACGTCGCCATGGACGTTAGCAGTCGTATGCAGCTCAACTCTCTCATGAGCATAGGTGTTGCCGTTCACCATTCCAGCTATGAGAATGCGAAAAGCATAGATATCCCCGTGCACTTCACCACCCTTACCGATTGCTACCGTAATTCTTTGGCCTGCACGTTCTTCGATATTCCCAAAAATTTTACCGTCAACTCTGACGCTTTCTGACACCATCAAGGCACCATGAAATTCAGTGGCGCTTCCAATAATGGTTCCAAAGGATTCAATCTGAGGCTCAGAAAACTTGTGCTCATTATTTTTTTTACCAAACATCGTCAGACCTCTTTAATTTTGCTTGCTGAGAAAAGCGGGAATAGTCGAAGCATCAGCGACTATCTGCTCGTTTGCTTTAAAAGCCTGCATTTGAGAGCGAGCTTGCATACCAGATAGTTTTTTATTCTGACGATATCGGTCCAGTATCAAAATACCCTTACCTAGACCTGAATAAATAGCACCTAATTTAGAAGCAGGCACTTCACGTTCGCGCTTTTTCTCCAGAATCTTCTGAGCTACAAATTCTCCGAAGCGGCAGAAGTAATTCGAGATAGTGGCATTGCTAGAGACACAGAAAAAATCTTCGTAAACGAAATGATCAATTTCACTGGCACGCAATACAGGTGGAGTGATGTAACACATTCCCAAGGAAGCCAAATTGGTGGAGATGCTTGTTTCTGCAAAATTAGTCTCAACCCTACTTGGCACTGCCATGATGGCTTGTTTGTTTTTACTAATCAAGGGGCTGTTGCGCAATACATATTCCAAGATAAAAATTTCAGTGCTGGCTAATTCAAATTTTGAGGTTGAAGTTGGCACCAGGATGACATCAAAATCATGCATAAAATTTTCCGCCATATTTGGCGTCCAAGTGAGGTCAGAAATGCTGACATCAAAACCGGTTGAAAATTTACGCAAGGAAGATCTAGCACTCAATAAAGTCATGCCAGCACTTTGATAAGACATTTCAGCGCGATAAGTCTCTATACCAATATTGGGGGCCTTCTTAATCCAAGCAGAGGATGAGCTTTGTTCATCGTAATCAATCAATGAAACCTTCAAACCTTTTTGGAGTGCGAGGTACGCAGCAAGATTGGCGGCAATCGTACTTTTGCCAACCCCACCCTTGCGATTTGTTACCAAGACTTTTATTGTTTCCATGACAATCACCCGCTCTGCTTTGCTGAAATAGGACATTTATCCTATTGCTATGCATCACAATTTGCAACAAATTTCTCATAAAAATTAAGCAATTGCAGATCAAACTTCAATATAAAAACCAGCATTGAAGAGTTCAACCATGTAAATGTCAGCATTATCCTTACATGAATCCAATGATCAGGATATTTGCTCGATAAAAATCAGCGCTCTATTACTTTGTGGATGGTAAAGAATCTAGCTCTTGATGACTTACAAAAAACATTTCTTGTTTACTAATGGGATCTACAAAACACAGCGCTTTGGCTAAAAGCTGCAAAGGCTTGGAGAAGTCTAAGTCGTACTCTTGATAAGGGGTAAGAAGCGGATAGATTTGATCATTTCGAATGGGAATGCCTAATGCATTTAAATGACTGCGCAATTGATGTTTCTTGCCACTACCCGGAATTAAGCGATACCGGGCCCAAGGCTTGTCGACTTCAAGTAACTCGATATAGGTATCTGTATTGGGTTCACCCGGCACTTCTTGCATCTGTAAAAAATGCTCAGACTCTACCAATCTACTGCGGTAAGTCATTGGCAATTTGAGGGCTTGTTCCTCGCTATAGGGTGCAATGGCTTCGTATACCTTCTTAACAGCTCGATCTCTAAACAGATTTTGATATTGCGCTCTTTCTTGTGCTTGCACGGAAAAGATTACCAGGCCGGCAGTGTCTCGATCAATGCGATGAATTGGGCTTAAGGTTTGAATGCCAGTTCGCCTTTTGAGTCGATTGAGTAAAGTTTGGTGCAGGTAAAGGCCGCTGGGTGTCACTGGTAAAAAATGGGGTTTATCGGCAACAACAATATGCTCGTCTTGATAGAGAATTTCTTCTGTGAAAGAAATTTCAGGTTCACGGGCTAAACGCCTGAAATACATTAAATGGGTGTTTGCTTGATAAGGATCGCCAGCTCGCACTGGTTCGCCATCCATGGTCATGACTAAACCTTCAGCAAAACGTGCTTCCCACTCACTTGACTGAATGTGCGGAAATGTATGGATAAAGAATTCCAGTAAACCTTGGAATTGTTGATCGCCCGGTAAAAAGACTCGCGACGACGAGACCCCCTCAGCATTGACTTTCATAAATCAGATAGAGAACGGGTAATTGCCATAAGGGGAAACTAGGGGTATTTTAGGTCGTAGATATATCAGGAGAGACTGTCACCCAATGATTCTATTGCATGCTTATACTTAACCCTCATCCAAAGATAAGTGAATCCGTAAAATGAGTCCCATCCTACCAATACGTCTTAGCACTTTTGCAATTTGCGTTGCTGGAACAATAATTAGCGCGGTTGGCCTTTTTATAAATCCCGTTGCATGGTATCCCTTGGCTATTTTTGGTCTCCTGACGATTCTTGGAATTCATGATCGCCTGCAAACAAGACATGCTGTTTTGCGCAACTACCCCATTTTGGGTCACATGCGTTTCTTATTGGAATTTATTCGACCCGAGATTCGTCAATACTTTATTGAGGGCGATAACGACAAAACGCCTTTCTCCAGAAGTCAGCGGACTCTGGTGTACTCACGCTCTAAAGCAGTTTCAGATAAACGTCCATTTGGTACAACGCTTGATGTGATGGCACCTGGTTACCAATGGATTAACCAGTCATTAGCCCCAACCCATCTATCTAACTATGACTTTCGAATCGAGATTGGCAGCAAGGATTGCACTCAAAAGTACTCAGCCAGTATTTTTAACATCTCAGCTATGAGTTTTGGAGCCTTAAGTGCCAATGCAGTCATGGCGCTTAACTTAGGCGCGAAGAAGGGAAACTTTGCACACGACACTGGTGAGGGCTCAATTTCTCGCTATCACCGCTTACATGGTGGCGACCTGATTTGGGAAATTGGCTCTGGGTACTTTGGTTGCCGTACCGAAGATGGCCAGTTCGACCCCAAAAAGTTTGCGGAGAATGCTCTTAAACCCCAAGTCAAAATGATTGAAATCAAACTCAGTCAGGGCGCAAAGCCTGGTCATGGCGGCATCTTACCGGGACCAAAAGTAACCATAGAAATAGCTGAAGCACGAGGGGTGAAAGTAGGCGAAGCCTGCGTCTCGCCATCTTCCCATAGCGCCTTCTCTACCCCATTAGAAATGATGGCGTTTATTCAGCAATTACGCGAACTGTCTGGCGGAAAGCCAGTAGGCTTTAAATTGTGCATTGGCCATCCTTGGGAATGGTTTGCGATTGTGAAGGCCATGTTGAAGACGAAAATTTATCCCGACTTCATTGTGGTAGATGGGACAGAAGGTGGGACTGGAGCATCTCCCGTTGAATTTAGTAACCATGTAGGCACACCATTACAAGAAGGTTTGCGTCTGGTGCATAACTCTTTGGTTGGGGTTAATCTACGTGAGCAAATTAAAATTGGTTGCTCTGGAAAAATTATCAGCGCCTTTGATATGGCGGTTGCTTTTGCTTTAGGAGCTGACTGGTGCAATAGCGCTCGCGGATTCATGTTCTCAGTTGGCTGCATACAGGCACAAGTCTGTGATACGGGCTTCTGCCCTACCGGCGTCACCACACAAGATCCTGATCGACAAAAGGCATTGGTAGTTACCGATAAATCAGAGCGGGTGTATCAATTTCATAAAGAAACACTCAAAGCTCTCAAGGAAATCGTTGAAGCAGCAGGCCTTCAACACCCCGTTGAAATTAACACTCGCCATATTATGCGGCGCGTTAGCGCCAATGAGGTGCGCCTCCTAGAAGACCTCTTGCCAGATATTCCTGCGGGCAGCCTACTGTCAGAGGAAGAAGGCAGCACTTTACCGAAAGTATATGAGTTGTATTGGGATGTCGCTCAAGCGGAGAGCTTTGCTGCCAAACCCCACTAAGCACTGATTGGCCATTATTTAAATTCATGAAAAGAAAAACCGCCCGAAGGCGGTGTAGTGCTGACGCACACCAACTGCTTAGTCTGCGTAGATACCAGCTGCTTTAATAATTGGTGACCATAAATCAATCTGTGCCTTGAGATGTTTTTTCAAGCCTTCAGGTGTTGCATTGGCTTGAGATGGAATCTCTACACCCAATTCAGCCATATGCTGCTTATAGAGCGGATCTTGAATAGCGCCTTGCAATGCCTTAGCAAGCTTATCCATTTCTGCTTTTGGGGTGCCTTTAGGTGCATACACGCCATGCCACACTTTGACCTCAAAGTTCTTTAAGCCCTGCTCATTCAAAGTTGGAATCTTGTCAAACGCTTTGATACGCTGCAAGGTGGTTGAGCCATATGGCTTCACAGCGTTAGTTGCCAGCTGACCAGAAAGGTTGGTAGTCTGATCACACATGAGTTGCACTTGACCACCAATCAGATCTGTCAATGCAGGTGCTGTGCCCTTATATGGCACAGTCGTTAAGTCCAACTGAATACGGCTCATAAAGAGTAGGCCACACAAATGGCTTGCAGAACCCACTCCGGCATTTGCATAAGCAATCTTGCCCACGTTTGCTTTCATGTAAGGAAGCAGTTCTTGGAAGTTCTTCGGAGGCAGATCTTTGTTGCCAACCAAAATCATTGGCACGTCAGCAACTTGGCCAACATACTCATAATCAGTCATTGGGTCAAACCCAAGGTTCTTATATAAGGCTGGCGCAGTGGACATGCCGATGTGATGAATGAGTAAAGTGTAGCCGTCATTCTTAGAATTAATTACGCGCTTCGCTGCAATCGTGCCGCCCGCACCAGGACTGTTATCAACGATTACCTGGCCCTTCAGTTGCTTGCCCATTGCAAGAGCTAACTCACGCGCCACTTTATCGGTTGGGCCACCTGCTGAGAATGGAACCACCAAAGTAATTGGTCGATCTCCAGGAAAATCAGCGGCATTTGCTGTAGTAGCACCAATACCTAAAATACAAAGCGATATCGCAGCAATGCGAGAAATTGAAAGAGACATTTTCACGGGAATCCTTACTATTCGTGGTTAAAAATACAAACTTAGAGTTTAAAGAAATTTTTTAATTGATGGGAGCTTTTTGCTGGAAAGAACCTATTTAGATATAAAAAAGGCCACCCGAAGATGGCCTTATGGTGCGGCTTCAGCCCCTACTCGCGTGAAGCCTTCTTACGATCATGCTCCTTCAAGTGGCGCTTACGAACACGCACGCTCTTAGGGGTAACTTCAACCAACTCATCATCGCTGATAAATTCAACAGCGTATTCCAAAGTCAAATCAATAGGAGTTACTAAGCGAACTGCTTCATCGGTGCCAGAAGAACGCACGTTGGTGAGTTGCTTACCTTTAATGGGGTTAACAACTAAGTCGTTATCACGACTATGAATACCAATCACCATACCCTCATATACAGGGTCCCCATGCTTGACAAACATACGGCCTCGATCTTGCAATTTCCAGATAGCATAAGCAACCGCTTCACCGTCATCCTGGCTAATCAATACACCGTTATGACGCTCACCTAAGACACCATCCTTAGCAGGTGCGTAGGCATCAAAGGTATGGCTCATCAAACCATTACCACGAGTCATGGTCATAAAATCACCCTGAAAGCCGATCAAGCCACGTGCCGGAATGCGGTACTCAAGACGAGTGCGGCCTTTGCCATCACTCACCATATCCTGCAACTCACCCTTACGCTTACCTAAGTCTTCCATCACTGCGCCTTGAGTAGAGTCCTCTACGTCAACTGTTAAGTTTTCGTACGGCTCCATCTTGACGCCATTCTCTTCATGGAAAACTACGCGCGGACGTGAGACAGCCATTTCATAACCTTCACGACGCATGGTCTCAACCAAAATAGTAAGGTGCAGTTCACCGCGACCCGATACTTCAAAAACGGTATCGTCATCTGTTTCTCTGACACGCAAAGCCATATTAGATTTGAGTTCGCGATCTAAACGTTCGCGGATCTGACGACTGGTTACAAACTTACCTTCACGACCAGCCAATGGGCTAGTGTTCACCATAAAGTTCATGGTCAAGGTTGGCTCATCAATCTTCAGCATTGGTAATGCGTCTGGTTTGTCAACCGCACAAACTGTTGTACCAATCGCTAATTCTTCAATACCATTGATCAAGGCGATATCCCCAGCGATTGCCTCTTCAACAACTTCGCGCTCCAATCCCTTGAACTTCAATACCTGATTTACACGACCTTTAAATGGCACACCATCTGGACCATTCATGCAAATCACTTCCATGCCGGACTTAACACGACCACGATTTACACGGCCAATACCAATTTTTCCTACATAACTGTTGTAGTCAATCGAAGAAATCTGGAACTGTAAGGGACCATCTGGATCATCGTCACGAACAGGAACGTGCTCTAAGACGGCATCGAATAATGGGCGCATATCGCCTTCACGAACATCTTCACTCATACCCGCATAGCCATTTAAGCCTGATGCATAAATGATTGGGAAGTCGAGCTGCTCTTCTGTAGCGCCAAGTTTGTCAAATAGCTCGAAGGTTGCGTTAATCACGTAATCACAACGAGCGCCTGGACGGTCAACCTTATTAATCACAACGATTGGCTTTAAGCCAAGAGCCAATGCTTTCTTGGTCACAAAGCGGGTTTGTGGCATTGGGCCCTCTACCGCATCAACCAAAAGCAATACACCGTCAACCATAGAGAGCACACGCTCTACTTCGCCGCCGAAGTCCGCGTGTCCCGGGGTATCAACAATGTTGATATGCGTGCCGTCGTATTCAACCGCACAGTTCTTGGACAAAATAGTAATACCACGCTCTTTTTCCAGATCGTTTGAGTCCATGACGCGTTCGGTCATTTTTTCATTAGAGCGGAATGTGCCAGATTGGCGTAAAAGTTGATCAACCAAAGTAGTTTTACCGTGGTCAACGTGGGCGATGATAGCGATGTTACGAAGTGCGCGTTTAGTCATGTGAAGCTTTTGAGGTTAAAAATAGGGTTGGAATAAGGTTAGTAAATAAATAAGTCAGTTTGATTTAATGGACCTGAGAAATCAGGCGCCTCGGATGCAAAACCCCAGAGCGCCAGTCAGCAGTTCCAATAAAGTTATGGGGAGCAGCAGTGGCACGGTAAATACGTACCAAAGCCTCAATAGAGGGTAAGTTAAGCGGTACGCGTTGCCCCATCTCTAGACGCTTTGCTTGTTGCTCATCCACTGTCAGGTGGGGCAAGGTTTGGAGTAAAGCATCTACCGGCAAGATGTAACTGGAGCTATTTTGTAAGCCGCTCTGAATCGATTCAATCGTAAATGACTGCTCTAAATTTAAATGCCCTACTTCAGTACGGCGTAAGCCAACCAAATGAGCGCCACAGCCTAGAGCATTGCCAATATCCTCAGCCAAGACGCGGATATAAGTGCCTTTGCTGCAAGATACCTCCAAGGTCGCTTCTGGCCACTGAATATTGGTCCAACGAATGTGATGAATGGTGATATCACGAGCAGTACGCTCTAACTCAACACCAGCACGCGCATATTCGTATAAAGGTTTACCGTCACGCTTGAGCGCTGAATACATTGGCGGAACTTGAGAAATCGGCCCAGTAAATTTTGGGAGTAATGCATCTAATCCTTTTTTAAGCTCTACTTCACTTGCAAAGACGGGTAAAGCTAGCTCTTCAATGATGAGGCCTTCCGCATCGCCGGTATCAGTTCGTGATCCAAATTTCACCTGAGCAATATAGGTTTTATCAGCTTCCAGTAAATCTTGAGAGTACTTAGTAGCTTCACCCAAGCAAATTGGCAAAAGACCAGTCGCCATGGGATCTAAGGTACCCGTGTGGCCTGCTTTATCAGCATTTAATGCGCGCTTGACAGCGGTAACCGCACCCTGAGAGCTCATTCCCGCAGGCTTATCTAGCAACACTACGCCGTCGATCCGAGTAGCCATGAAATTATTGAGTCTCATCTTGATGATCGCTGCGATCACTATCTACTGCTTGATCGATCAAACGAGACATCTCTATGCCATGCTCCACTGAGCTGTCATAGTGGAAATGTAATGTCGGCACGGTATGAATATGCAAACGCTTAAACAATAAAGAGTGTAGATATCCTGCTTTTTCTTGAAGTGCTTTTAAAGCATGCTCAGGCTCTGCACCTAACACCGTAAAGAAGACTTTTGCATGCGCCAAATCTGGCGTCAGCTCAATACTTTGCAAAGTAATTAAGCCTAAGCTAGGACTACGTAACTCACGGGGAATCAGCTCAGCAAGGTCTCGCTGAATTTGATCGGCGAGACGCTGGTTACGATGCGGACTAGTCTTGTGCATGGGGCTGATAACTTAGAGTGAACGTGCTACTTCTGTAACTTCGAACACTTCAAGCTGATCGCCTTCTTTAATATCGTTATAGCCTTTTAACGACAGACCACACTCAACACCGGCACGAACTTCTTTGGCATCATCTTTAAAGCGCTTAAGAGAATCCAACTCGCCAGACCAGACAACCACGTTGTCACGCAAGAGTCGAACGCTTGAAGAGCGTTTAACAACGCCATCAACCACCAAGCAACCTGCAATAGCACCAACTTTAGATACCAAGAAGACTTGACGGATCTCAACGAGACCGGTGATTTCTTCTTTCTTATCTGGAGTCAACATGCCGCTCAAAGCTAATTTCACTTCGTCAACAGCGTCATAAATAATGTTGTGATAACGAATATCGACACCATTATTCTCAGCTAGCTTACGAGCCGCCGCATCTGCACGTGAGTTAAAGCCAATGATGACTGCTTTAGAGGCAACCGCCAAATTGACGTCGGTTTCCGTAATGCCGCCCACAGCCGCGTGAACGATTTGCACTTTCACTTCAGGTGTAGAAAGCTTCATGAGAGATTGTGACAAAGCTTCTTGTGAGCCCTGCACGTCAGCCTTGATGATCAATGGCAACAGCTTCGCCTCAATTGCACCCTCTTCCATGTTTTCCATCATGGTTTCGAGCTTGAATGCTTGCTGCTTCGCCAACTTCACGTCACGGAACTTACCTTGGCGGAAGAGCGCAATTTCACGAGCTTTACGCTCATCAGGAACTACCTGAACAGACTCACCAGCAGCGGGCACTTCAGATAGACCTTGAATCTCTACAGGAATAGAAGGGCCAGCCTCATTACATGGCTTACCGTTTTCATCCATCATCGCACGCACACGACCGAAGGTTGAGCCTGCCAAGAGCATGTCGCCACGTTTAAGTGTTCCAGATTGAACCAAGATCGTTGCGACCGGTCCCTTACCTTTATCTAAACGCGCTTCGATCACTAAGCCTTGAGCTGGAGCATCTTTTGCGGCCTTGAGCTCCAAGATTTCCGCTTGCAAAAGTACGTTTTCTAACAATGCGTCAATACCCTCGCCAGTTTTTGCAGATACTGGTATGAATGGCACATCTCCACCGTATTCCTCAGGAACTACCTGCTCTGCTACCAACTCAGTTTTTACACGATCAGCATTAGCTTCTGGCTTATCAATCTTGTTAATAGCAACAACTAAAGGCACGCCGCCAGCAACCGCATGGTGAATCGCTTCTTTAGTTTGTGGCATCACACCGTCGTCTGCAGCTACAACCAAGATCACGATATCCGTTGCCTTAGCACCACGAGCACGCATTGCTGTAAAAGCTTCGTGACCTGGGGTATCTAGGAAAGTAATCATTCCACGCGGAGTTTCTACATGGTATGCGCCAATGTGTTGAGTAATACCACCCGCTTCACCCGTAGCGACTTTAGCTGCACGAATCTTATCGAGCAAAGAAGTTTTACCGTGGTCAACGTGACCCATGACAGTTACGACTGGTGGACGTGGTAGCAATTCTGCATCATGACCATCGGTGCCAAGATCTAAATCAGGATCATCCAATTTAGCAGCATGCGCGGTATGACCCATCTCTTCAACGATGATCATTGCGGTATCTTGATCCAGTACCTGGTTGATAGTGACCATCTGGCCCATACCCATCAGCAGCTTAATCACTTCAGCGCTCTTGACGGCCATTGCATGAGCCAACTCAGCAACCGTAATCGTTTCAGGAACATGCACGTCACGCACCACTGGTTCCGTTGGAACCTGGAAGTTTGTATCTACGTTAGCTTCAGCGATTTGGCGTTGTTTTTTGCGACCGCCGCCTGAGCGCCAACCACCAACACCACCAGATGAATCACCGCGAGTTTTCAGGCCACCTGGTTTCTTGGCGCCTTCTTCTTGCCAAGTAGAAGATGTCTCTGCAGACTTAATGGTTTTACCCCCAACCTTAGCTGGAGATTTTTTCTTGTCATCTGCACCTTCTGCTTTAGCAGGTTTATGCAAAGTACCCTTTTTCGCTTCTTCAGCGGCTACTTCGCTTGGCGCTTTCAGAACACGGGCAGGCGCACTCATCATGTCACGAATAGCCAAAGCTTCCGCTTCAGCAGCAGCGCGACGAACACGAATCTCAGCCAACTCTTTTTCTTTACTTGCCGCTAGCTCTTTAGCAGCTTTATCGCTCTGGGCTTTCTTTTCAGCGGCAGCTGCGGCTGCGGCAGGAGCCTTGTCCTCAGGTTGAGCTTCAGCAACAGGCTGTGCCACTTCTTTTTGACGAGCCTCTTCAGCCGCCTGCATCTCTGCCTCTTGACGAGCCAATAATTCCGCTTGACGAGCTGCTTCAGCTGCGCGTTTTTCTAATTCCTCTTCAGACAGAATTGACTTAGCTGGTGCAGCAGGTGAAGCTGCTTTTGCTGGCGCCTCTTCGGCTGCAGGCACTTTTTCTCCCGCCTTCACTAGCACACGCTTTTTGCGTACCTCAACCTGAACGGTACGTGTTCGTCCAGCAGAATCCGCCTGACGAATCTCAGAGTTCTCGCGCTTGATTAAAGTAATCTTTTTACGAGCTCCAGCCTCGGTATTACCGTGTGCCTTTTGCAAATGCTCAAGCAGAACAGTCTTGTCCTTCTCGGTAATGCTCTCATCCTCAGAATTCTTATCGATACCAGCCGACTTCAATTGCTCCAAGAGGTCAGCCGCGGTTCTTTTAAGTTCCTTAGCGAGTACTTTTACTGTTGTTGTTGCCATGCACTACTTCCTCTCATGAAGTAAACCAATGTTCGCGCGCTTTCATGATGAGCGTTTTCGCAGTTTCTTCGTCAATTTGTGTCGCCTCAACTAGCTCATCAACAGCTAGTTCAGCAAGGTCGTCACGGGTATGAACTTGATTGTCAGCAAGCTTAGCAATCAACTCAGTTGTCATTCCTTCTAAAGAACGTAAATCTTGAGAAACCTCCCCAATACGCTCTTCTTTTGCTAACTCCATAGTTAACAAGGAATCACGAGCGCGAGTACGCAACTCATTCACAGTATCTTCATCGAATGAATCAATTTCTAACATCTCAGACAATGGCACGTATGCCACTTCTTCCAATGTATTGAAACCTTCTTCAATCAAAATATCAGCCACTTCTTGGTCAACATCCAATTTGTCCATGAACAACTGACGTACAGAAGAAGCTTCTTTTTCTGTTTTCTCAGCAGACTCTTCTGGAGTCATGATGTTGATCTGCCAACCAGTCAAATCGCTTGCCAAACGAACGTTCTGTCCGCTACGGCCAATCGCAATTGCCAAATTCTCTTCATCAACTACTACGTCCATCGCATGACGCTCTTCGTCAACCACGATTGAAGAAACTTGTGCGGGAGCCAATGCACCAATCACAAACTGCGCTGGATCTTCAGACCACAATACGATATCGACTGCTTCTCCAGCAACTTCGTTACGCACTGCAGTAACACGTGTTCCGCGTACACCAACGCAAGTACCAATTGGATCAATGCGTTTGTCGTAAGTCACAACGGCAATCTTGGCACGAATACCAGGATCACGGGCTGCGCCCTTAATCTCTAATAAGCCCTGCTCCATCTCTGGAACTTCGTTCTCAAATAACTTGATCAAGAAGTCTGGGCAAGTGCGGGAGAGTTCAATCTGTGGGCCACGTGCTTCACGATCCACTTTCAGGATATAGGCACGAACACGGTCACCGGAACGCAAGTTCTCTTTCGGAATCATTTGATCGCGACGCAATAAAGCTTCAACACGACCTGACTCAATGATCAATCCATTCTTATCAGCGCGCTTCACGGTACCGGTCATGACTTTTTCGCCACGCTCAAGGTAGTCGTTCAAAATTTGCTCACGCTCAGCATCACGAATACGTTGCAAGATCACTTGCTTGGCAGCTTGCGCACCAATACGTCCAAATGCTAAGGATTCAATCTGCTCTTCGATGTAGTCGCCAACTTCCATATCGGCAAGTTGTTCTTGAGCTTCAAATTGCAGAATCTCTTTATCAGGCTCTTGCAAACCAGCTTCATTAGGAACAACCAACCAGCGACGGAAGGTTTCGTATTCGCCTGACTCGCGGTCAATCGATACACGAATATCCACATCTTCGTTGGGATAACGTTTCTTAGTGGCTGAGGCCAACGCCATTTCTAGCGCCTCGAACACAATAACTTGATCAACGTTCTTTTCACGCGCTAGGGCGTCTGCCAACATGAGAACTTCTCGGCTCATGACTTTCTTCCTTTGAAATCAATAACAGGGACCAACCGAGTCTTGTCGATCTCGGCTAAAGAAAACTCCAATTGAGAGGGCTGACCATCAGCACCCTCAAACACCAAACCAAATTTCGCATCAGGTGAATTCAATTCACCAGTCAGCAAACCTTGCAATACACCACGAAAATTTTTACGGCCGCCAACGGCAACACGCAATTTCAAATCCACTTCCATTTCAGCAAAACGCTCAAAATCTGCTGCACTCTTCACAGGGCGGTCTAAGCCCGGCGAAGAAATCTCCAAGCGCTCATAAGGAATGTTCTCAACTGGCAAGGTGTAGCTCAATTGATGACTCACCTTCTCGCAATCGAGGACGGTAATCAAACGCTCATAATCGGGGTTCTCAATCGTGACGCGCAGCAGACCACCGGCTTCACGCTCGATATCCACTAACGTGTAACCTAAGTTTTCCAGCTCTGCAGAAATAACCTGCTGATCCTTCACGACTACCCTTCATACCAAAATGGCAAAAAAAAATGGGCTTCAAAGCCCATATTCTCGAAATTCAGAACAGGCCGACTTACGTTGATCGCAACATCAGTCGGTAATAACTAAAACAAACTAAAAACAGCAGAAACCTGCTGTAAGACCAAAATTATAGCTGATTTTAAGGGAAAACTGTTAGAAATCAGAAGCTTTCGCCTGGATTACGGGGTTTTCTAGGGCCTTTGTTAAAAGGTTTTCGCCCTTTTGGCGCGCCCCGTTTAGGTCCATTCCCAGGAGTTTGAGGGCTTCCAGTTACAAAGGCAGACTGGCCATGATGTACTTTTTTACCCTTGTTGCGGTTCTGGCCTTGACCATTTCCACCCTGACCACCTTGTCCGGCCTGACCGCCACCCTGACCAGGTCTACCACCTTGGGTGCGACCCCGGAAAGGACCGCGCCCCTCAGCAGAAGTACCGCTACCGCCCGGTTTACCGCCTCTACCCTGATGCGTTAGGCCGTTATGGCCACTAGCAAGGGTTAAGGCATCGCGAGAACCCCAGTAAGAAACCGAGGTTTGCATTGGATCAGGCTGGAAATCTTCTCCCGTAGGACGACGATCGCGATTATTTGGATTAGGGCCACGACCCTTATCTTGCGGCTGCGGCATTTTTAAGCCTGCAGACTTCATCAAGTTATAGATACCGCCGGCCTCAATCTCCTCCCATTTCCCCCGCCTTAAGCGTGGAGGTAATAAGAAAATGCCATAACGAGTTCGGATTAAGCGAGATACTGTATGACCAACCGCTTCAAACATCCGACGCACCTCGCGATTACGACCCTCACTTAATGCAACGTGATACCAACGGTTAGCACCGTCACCACCACCCATTGCTAGGCGTAAGAATTTAGCTTGGCCATCATCAAGCGTAATACCGCTCTTTAGTTGCGCTGTGTTTTCTTGACTCAACTCACCCAAGATACGCACTGCGTATTCACGTTCAACACCATAGCGGGGATGCATTAAGCGATTTGCTAACTCGCCAGAAGTAGTGAATAACAACAAGCCTTCAGTATTAAAGTCTAGGCGACCTACTGCAATCCAACGGCCCTGGCGCGGCTTTGGCAAGCGATCAAATACAGTTGGGCGACCTTCAGGATCGGACTGACTCACGATTTCGCCAGCAGGCTTGTGATACATGATCACACGCGGTGGCTTAGTCTGAATTTTGCGATGCACTGGCTTGCCATTAATACGAACTTGATCAGTTGGTCCAATCCGTTGACCAATATGCGCAGGCAATCCGTTAACCGATACTCGCCCTTGAATAATCAAATCTTCCATATCGCGACGGGATCCCATGCCAACGTCAGCTAATACCTTATGCAACTTAACGGTATCTTCATCATCAGCATCATCATCTAAACCATCGAGGTCAGACCAAACTTCATCACGCAAACTGAGTGGTAAATCATCAACGTTCGCAAACTGCAGGCTACTCATTTCTTCTTCTGTTGGCGCGTCAGGATCTTCATCTTCACGCGAACCTTGTGCGCGTTGCGCACGACGTTCTGCGCCAGTTTGATGAGTGATATCACTCTCATTCACACCATCAGGATTTTTTACCTCCAAGGCTTCAGGAGCATCCAAAGCTGCATCAAATTCACCAGAAACTACTGAAGCAAATAAGGCTTCGCTTTCTGCTGGATTTGGGGCTAATTTGGCAGCTTGATTGCCTTGACTATTGCCACCCTCACGCGGACCATTGCTTTCACCGCCTTCGCGACGAGGCCGATCCTTATTGAAAGGGCGCTTCTTATTAAAAGGGTGTTTACTGCCGCCTGCGCCTTGACGACGGGGGCGACGCTCGCCACCTTCAGTCTTAGGGCCATCAGTATTTGATGGCACAGCATCTGAATTGGGGGGAGTTGCCGATGAATTTACTACCGGGGATGAATCGTTTTCGTTAGAGCTTGTCATTAATTATTATTTTGTTTCGTCTGATGGTTCTTCAGACTCAGGAGTAACTTCTTCTACTACTTCATTGATTGAATCTTCTGCGTTGATGATTACGGTTTCTACAGTGGCATCTGCATCAAATTGAATGATTGCTTGACCTAACTGCTCTGCAGCAGCCATTGGTGCGGCATCCTCCAACATCGGCAGGCTTTGCAAGTTTGTCAAACTCAAGTCATCTAGAAATTGTTTAGTGGTGGCATACAGGCCTGGACGACCGATAGTTTCTTTATGACCAATGACTTCTACCCAACCACGATCTTCCAACTGCTTCATGACGTTGCTACTCACAGCAACACCACGAATCTCTTCAATCTCTCCGCGAGTAACCGGCTGGCGGTAAGCAATAATCGCTAGAGTCTCCATCACTGCACGAGAATACTTAGGCGGCTTCTCAGGAGTGAGACGGTCTAAGTACTCGCGCATTGATAAACGACTCTGGAAACGCCAACCAGTCGCAATATGCACTAACTCCATTCCTTTGTTGTCCCAGGCGCGCTGCAACTCTAGCAATGCCTCCTCGATATCTGCAGTGGTGATGTCCTCAACAAACAAGCGAGACAAATCAGCAACACTGAGTGGTTCCTGTGCGCACAGGAGGGCTGTTTCAATAACGCGCTTGTTGTGATCGTCCATAAAAGTCGGGCTATCAGGAATCTTCCTGATGAGGCTTTAAAAAATGTATTTCAGTAATGGGTTTGTGGTGTTCTCTAGCTACTACGAACAATCCATCTCATTAATTCTAGTTGGGGGATTGGTTCGCGCCGAAACGAAGTCCTTTTCGTTCACCGTGGATCCATTATAAGGTAGGCTCAATACAATAGCCATATGCACAATATTTCATCAAAACCGCAGATTGGACCACTTATGGAGCCAAACTCCCCAGAGCGCCGTCGCCTAATGGGTCTGGGTATAGGAATTGGCGCTCTGATTGGAACAACAGGCCTCTCCTCATGCAGCCTCATTGGAAGCAAAAAGCCAGTGCTTGGATTAGTACTGGGTGCAGGAGCGGCAAGGGGTTTTGCCCATGTGGGCGCCATTAAGGCCCTCGAGGCTCAGGGTATTCGACCCGATATCGTCGTTGGCAGCAGTGCTGGTAGCGTGATTGCCGCCCTTCTGGCTTCAGGCGCTACCGGCAACGAACTCAATCGCCTCGCCTTAAATTTGGATGAGGCCACGATTGCCGACTGGGACTTACCATTTGTTGGGCGTTTTGGAGGTCTCATCAAAGGGGATGCCTTGCAAAACATGGTCAATCGAGAAGTACAAAACAAAACTATTGAGCAAATGCGCATTCCACTCGGAATTGTTGCCACTGAGTTGCAATCAGGCAAAGGGGTAATGTTTAGAAGTGGCAATACTGGCCAGGCTGTTCGGGCATCGTGCAGCGTACCTGGCGTCTTTCAACCTACTGTAATTGGTGGAAAAGAATATGTTGATGGTGGATTAGTGGCACCAGTACCGGTCAGTTTCGCAAGACAGATGGGTGCAACCATCGTCATCGCGGTCAACATTTCTTCTGAGCCAGTGCATCAAGATGCCAGCGGTACCTTTGGCGTCTTGCAACAAACCATTTCCATTATGCAAAGAAGTATTAACCAATATGAATTGAAGAGCGCTGACATTGTGATTACCCCTCAACTCAAGCAAATGAGCGGCGGTGATTTCAAATCCAGAAATGCAGCCATTCTTGCTGGAGAGGCTGCAGCGCAGGAGCAAATGGTTTTAATTAAGGAAAAGCTAAAGGGCTAGAGAGCCCCTGTCTTACAGGCTGCGCGACTTACGCTTGAGGTTTTTGACTTCATTCAGCAGCTCTTTACGCTCTGCATCACCCAAGTTATCACTGCCATCTAAGCGACGTGCGCCATCAAAACGCTTATCCCAATAGAGACTTCCAAGATCATCAACACGAACAGCTGTTCCCTTGGAGGGGGAGTGAATAAATTTGTTGTCGCCAACATAAATACCAACGTGTGAAAAGGTTAGGCGCATCGTATTGAAAAATACAAGATCACCGGGCTGCAACTCATCACGATTGATCGGTTTACCAACACGGCTCATTTGTGTTGATTTGCGTGGCAGCAAAAACCCGAGTTTGTCTTTGAATACGTAGCCAACAAAACTACTGCCATCCAATCCAGACTGGGGTAACTCAGAATCCCAGCGATAGCGTACGCCAATGACTTCCATGGCGCGATTAATTAACTCTTCTGATTTTCCAGAGACGGTATCAACGAAGCGATCAGAAACACGTGAGATATAAGAGCGCCCTGCTTGAAACATGCTTTCCTTAGGCACCACCACCGCTTCAACAGGGGCGTCGTTAGGCGCGTCGACTGCATAAGTCGAGATGGAAACAGATAAGCCCAGGGCAAGCCCAAGGAACTTAATGAGTAGCGCTTTTTTTAGAGGCATCGAATCAGTTTAACAAAGAATTCTTAAACAACCAAGTCAGACTGTAGTCTTAAGTCCATGTTTATAAACATAATTTATCCTTAAAATAGGGCAAATGCACCAAATTAGCCCATCTAAGGTGGGTTTTGCCGCCCAATTAAGTCAACTCAGCTGCAGCAAAAAGTTCCCGTGTGTAGGTCTGACTTGGGTGCTGAATCAAGGTTTCAGTATCTCCAAACTCCACCACTTTGCCATCCTTGAGCACCATGACCTCATGGGACATTGCTCTGATCACCGCCAAATCATGACTAATCATGAGGTAGGCCAAGTTGTACTTCTTCTGTAATTCAGTAAGCAAGGCCAAAACCTGTTTTTGTATTGAGACATCTAAAGCAGAGGTGGGTTCATCTAGTACCAAAATTTGTGGACGCAAGATGAGCGCTCTCGCAATTGCAATACGCTGTCTTTGTCCGCCAGAGAATTCATGTGGGTAGCGAGTGAGTGCTGAGCGATCAATGCCAACCTCTTTCAAAATATCTACCACACGATTTTCTCGTTCAGTTGCCGAGAGTTTGGGAAAGTGAATATCCAATCCCTCGGCCACAATTTGCATCACATTCATACGGGGAGATAACGACCCAAATGGATCCTGAAAAATGACTTGCAAGCTTGCGCGCATTGCACGGCGCTCTACTGGTTTTAGCTGTTGCCAATTACTCCCTAAAACATCAACCTCTCCAGAGACCAGCGCTGCAGAATCACCTAGCAAACCCAACACTGCCATACCAAGCGTGGTCTTGCCAGAACCTGATTCGCCAATCACACCGATCGTTTGCCCCTGCTTTAAAGAGAAGTTCACCTTTTTTAATACTTGATGGGGTGGCGCTTTTTTAAACCATGAGCCGGTTTCAGAGCTTGGATACGCTACCGATAAATCTTCTGTCTTGAGAAGCACTGGGGCTAGCGGCATGAGAGGAGCTAAGTTACGAACAGGCTTGCTATTAACGAGTGCCTTTGTATAAGGGTCGCTTGGTTGAGTAAAAACCTGTTTAGTTGACCCTGACTCCATTAAGTTGCCTTGGTTTAAAACTGCTACACGCTGGGCAAAGTATTTTACTAAATTCAGATCATGCGTGATCAATAAAATACCCATACCCCCTTGATCTTTAGATTCCTCTTGGAGCTCCTTGAGTAAATCCAAAATCTGCAAACGCAAACTGACATCTAGCGCGGTAGTTGGCTCATCGGCAATTAAAAGGCGGGGCTTACATGCCAATGCCATCGCAATCATGGCGCGCTGTCTTTGGCCGCCTGAGAGTTGATGGGGATAGGAATGAAAACGACGCTCTGGCTCAGGGATGCCAGTCTTTCTGAGTAAATCAATCGCCGCATCGATACACTCAGATTTAGAAATCAAGGGTTGATAAATTTGCACTGCTTCAATAATTTGATTGCCGACAGTAAACAATGGATTTAACGCAGTCATTGGCTCCTGAAACACCATTGCAATTTCTCGGCCCCGGATTTCACGGATATCTTGTATTGGCATTGCAAGTAAATCCACTGTGCCCTGCCCATCCCCTCGATTCCACAATATCTTCCCAGATACTTTGGCCCCTTCTGGCTCTAAACGTAATGGTGCAAGTGCAGTTAAGGTTTTGCCAGAGCCAGACTCGCCAACGAGAGCAACGCGCTCGCCAATACCAATCTCTAAATCGAGATGATTCACGGCAAACTTTTCACGGCGCCCCGATCCAAATGAAATGCAAAGATCTTCGTAACGCAGCAAACTCATGAACGGCCTCCGCTCATCGCGCCTGATTTACGAGAATCAAAAGCATCCCGTAATGCCTCACCCATAAAAGTGAGCAATAGCAAAGTCGCCACTAAAACTACGAATGTTGATAGTGAAATCCACCAAGCATCCAAGTTACCCTTACCCTGAGAGAGTAGCTCACCAAGACTTGGCGTACCAGGCGGCACACCCAAACCCAAGAAATCTAGACTTGTCAGCGACAAAATAGCCGCACTCATACGAAATGGTAGAAAAGTAATCACTGGGGTCAAGCTATTTGGCAAAATATGCCGCCACATGATTTGCACATTAGTTAAACCTAGCGCTCGTGCCGCTCGCACATACTCTAAGGCACGATTACGAAAAAACTCTGCACGCACGTAATCAGATAAGCCCATCCATCCAAATGCAGCGAGCAGAATAATCAATAAGGAAACGCTAGGATTAAAGATCGAGGCAAAAATAATCAGCAGGTAAAGCTCTGGCATTGCTGACCAAATTTCAATCAACCGTTGTGAAACTAAATCAAATTTACCGCCAAAGAATCCCATCAGAGATCCAGTAATGATGCCCACACTCACACCCACAATTGTGAGCGCCAGACCAAATAAGATTGATAAGCGGAAACCATAAATCAGACGTGCCAGTACGTCACGCCCGCGATCATCCGTACCCAACCAGTTTTCCCACGAAGGCGGCGCTGGATTGGGAACTTTTGAGAAGTAATTCAGAGTCTCGTAGCTGTAGTGCACTGGCGGATAGATTGCCCAATTGCCATTACTGGTAATGTTTTGACGAATATCGGGATCCAAGAAATCAGTTGGGGTCGAGAAGTCGCCACCAAATACAGTTTCCGCCTGGTCCTTGGCAATCGGAAAATAAAAATGCCCCTCATAACGCACCACCAAGGGCTTGTCATTGGCAATGAGCTCTGCACACATTGATAAGCCAAATAGGATTGTGAAGATCCACAAGCTCGCATAGCCGATTCGACTCTGTTTAAAGCGCTGCCAACGACTCATGACCCGCCCCCTGCGCCAAACTGAATGCGAGGATCAATATAAACGTAACAAAGATCTGAAATGAGCTTAGTAAACAAGCCAATCAGCGTAAATAAATACAAAGTACCAAATACCACTGGGTAATCTCTGCGCATCACAGACTCATAGGAGAGTAAGCCAAGTCCATCCAATGAAAAAAGCGTCTCAATCAGGAGTGAGCCAGTAAAGAATGCGCCAATGAATGCTGCAGGAAAACCTGTCACAAGGGGTAATAGCGCATTACGGAATACATGCTTCCAAAGAACTTGTTTTTCAGTGAGTCCTTTTGCTCTAGCGGTCAAAACATATTGCTTGCGAATTTCTTCCAAAAAAGAGTTTTTAGTGAGCATGGTGACAACAGCAAAACTACCGAGCACAGAGGCTGTAATTGGCAGAACCAAATGCCACAAATAGTCCATTATTTTGGCAATTAAACTGAGATCGCTCCAATTATCAGAAGTAAGACCTCGCAAAGGGAATATCTGCAGGAAGCTGCCTCCACCAAAAACCACCAGCAATAAGACACCTAAGACAAATCCGGGAATGGCGTAACCAACCAAAATGATGCTGCTGCTAACAGCATCAAAGCGAGAGCCATCACGTACTGCCTTCGCTATGCCCAAAGGAATAGAAACTAAATAGGTGATGAAGAAAGTCCACAAGCCAATACTGATAGACACCGGCAATTTAGAGACCACTAAACCCCAAACGCTTTCATGTTGGTAATAGCTTTGGCCTAAATCGAATCTTGCAAAACGTCCGAGCATCATGAAGTAACGTTCTAACGGTGGCTTATCAAATCCATAGAGCGCCTTGACCTCCTCTAGGCGTTGCCCATCAACGCCTTGGCGCCCACGATAGGTTGCTCCAGCACCAGATGACTCAGATCCTCCAGTTGCACCAGCACCCTTCCCCTTTAATTCGAGCACCATTTGCTCCACTGGACCGCCTGGGACAAATTGCACTACTGCAAAGGTCAGAGTCAAGACGCCCAATAGGGTTGGGATCATCAAGAGTAGCCGCTTAAAAATATAGGCGCGCATTTGACCTTGCATTATTTAGACTCTTCTTTCCACCAATTTTGCATAATCCAGGGCTCTGCTGAATAGTACAGAGGAGGCTCGGGGTAATGCATCTCTTTGCGATATGCCACGCGATGAGTTGGGTTGTACCACTGTGGAATAACGTAATAGCTATTCCAAAGAACACGGTCTAAGGCTCTTGTTGCAGCCCGTAACTCGTCACGATTTTGTGCCTTCGTAATCTCCTCAACCAAGGCATCTACCACTGGTGATTGCACTCCAATGACATTATCAGAGCCTTTTTCCTTGGCCGCTTGACTACCAAAACGATCCCACAGCTCGTTGCCAGGATTTTGCGAATCTGGAAAGCGAATAGTTGTCATATCAAAGTCGTACTCATCCATACGCTTTTGATGAAGCGCGAAATCACTTGTCCGAATATCAACCTGAACACCCAACTTCTCCAAATTACGGATGTAAGCGGAAATGACTCTTAAAAAGAATCCTCCGTCTTCAACAATCTCAAAACGAAATGGTTCACCCTTTTCATTACGCAGAGCGCCATCACGATACTGCCAGCCAGCATGCATCAAGAGCTCGCGGGCTTTCTTTAAGTTCTGGCGCAAAGTCGCTGGTGGCTTAGTAGATGGCGCTGGAGGCATTGGACCGAATACAGCATCAGGCACCCATTGTGGGTACCTTGCCTTTAATGGTCTCAACAGCTTCAACTCGGCTTCAGTAGGTTTGCGTGGACCGTCAAAATTTGCACTCAAATCGCTATTCTGAAAATAGCTGTTAATACGACTATATTGATCATAAAAAATTTGACGGTTGAGCCATTCAAAATCTAGGGCATAACCCAAAGCTTCGCGTACTCGCACATCTTTAAAAATAGGGCGGCGCAAATTCATTGCAAAGCCTTGCATCCCAGCCCCATTGTGATTTAGGAATGCCTTCTTTAGCAAAGTGCCCTTGTCAAACTTCGAGCCAACATAACCCTTGGCCCAGATTTTGGCGCGATACTCGACAATGGCATCGAACTCCCCTGCCTTAAAAGCTTCAAGGCGGACAGCGTCATCACTGTAAAGTTTGTAAAGCACGCGATCAAAGTTATAAAAACCCACACGCACATTGAGGGGCTTACTTAATTGATCGGCCCAATACTCAGGGTTGCGCTTGTAGACAATCGATTTGCCTGCCTTAAAAGATTCAATTAAGTAGGGGCCGCTGCCAATAGGTGTCTCAAACGCAAGCTTATCAAACGCAATCATCGTGCCGTCAGGACGCTTACCCCAGTTACGAGAAAAGATAGGGAGCGTTCCGGCCAAGATCGGTAGTTCAGCATTGTTATTCTTGAAATCAAACCGCACTAATCGATCTGAAAGTACGACCGCTTCGCTAATATCAGCAAAAGTAGTTTTGTAACGCGGGTGGGCCTTACCGCTCATCAAAACATCAAAACTGTGTTTCACGTCTGCAGCCAATACTGGTGTGCCATCCGAAAATTTTGCCTCTGGACGAATCCGAAATGTCACGGACTTACGATCCTTGGCTACTTCAATATCCTCAGCAAGCAGACCATAAATACTAGAGACTTCATCTGCACTCCCCTCAGCTAAAGATTCAAACATCAAATCGATACCTGGGGCAGTGACTCCACGCAAAGTATATGGATTGAACTTATCAAAACTGGTTCTTTGCCCCGGGTTGGGTAAAGTCAGGGTGCCCCCCCTGGGCGCATTGGGATTAACGTAATCAAAATGGGCAAATCCATCGGCATATTTTGGTTTGCCGTACTGGGAAATCCCTTGAGCCGCACCTGCCGTATTGGCCCCAAGCCCCACTAGCATGGTCAGCAGCAAGAATCGGGCGATTTGGTGAATGGGCTTTAGGGTAGGCATATATGCAACAATTGTAGATAGCTAATCATATTTGAAGCAAAGGACACAACATGGGCTTTCTCTCCGGCAAAAAAATCCTCATTACCGGCCTCCTCTCCAACCGCTCTATTGCCTATGGTATCGCCAAAGCATGTCACCGCGAAGGCGCCGAATTGGCCTTTACCTACGTAGGTGAGCGCTTCAAGGACCGCATTGTGGATTTCGCGAAAGAATTCAATACCGAGCTCATTTTTGACTGTGACGTTGGTAGCGACGAGCAGATTTCAGCACTCTTTAAGGATTTATCCAAATCTTGGCCGCAATTTGACGGCTTCGTCCACGCGATTGGTTTTGCACCTCGCGAAGCAATTGCCGGTGATTTTTTAGAGGGCCTCTCTCGTGAAGGCTTCAAGATTGCCCATGACATCTCTGCATACAGCTTTCCAGCGATGGCAAAAGAAGCCTTACCAATGTTGCGTGACAAATCTTCATTACTCACATTGACCTACTTAGGTTCAATGAAGAATGTTCCAAACTACAACACCATGGGTTTGGCAAAGGCCTCTCTAGAAGCATCTGTTCGCTACCTTGCTGGATCAGTGGGCCCCAAAGGCATTCGTGCTAACGGTATTTCTGCTGGCCCAATTAAAACTCTGGCTGCCTCTGGTATTAAGGGCTTTAGCAAAATATTGGAGGCAGTTGAGCAAACGGCTCCACTGCGTCGCAACGTCACGATTGATGACGTTGGTAATACCGCCGCTTTCTTGTTATCCGATTTAGCCAACGGCATTACCGCTGAAATCATTTACGTCGATAACGGCTTTAGTCAAGTCGTTGGCGGAATGGAAGACGCTTGAGCATTCCACTGCGTGAGGCTTTAAAGTTTTGGGCCAAACTCGGCTTTATTAGTTTTGGTGGGCCTGCAGGGCAAATCGCTGTTTTGCATCAAGAGTTGGTTGAGAAGCGTCGCTGGATTTCTGAGCGGCGCTTTTTACATGCACTGAACTACTGCATGTTGTTGCCAGGGCCGGAAGCGCAACAGCTAGTGACTTATATTGGCTGGCTGATGCACCGCAGCTGGGGTGGCATTCTGGCCGGAAGTCTATTTGTCTTGCCATCACTATTTATTTTGATTGCTCTATCCTGGATTTATCTCACCTTCGGACAGGTGCCCTGGATTGCCGCAATCTTTTTTGGCATTAAGCCGGCAGTGGTCGCGATTGTTTTACATGCAGCTGTTCGCATTGGTAAGCGTACGATTCATAACCCAGCGTTGAAATGGATTGCGCTGGTTTCTTTTTTGGCTATCTTCCTTCTGAACTTAGCCTTCCCAATTATTGTCATGATCGCTGCTGCAGTGGGTTACTGGGGCGGTAAGCGCTACCCACAATATTTTCAGCAAATGGGCTCTCACGGAAATTCCCAGGAGAAAAATTACGGTAGCGCCATCATTGATGACAACACCCCCACCCCTGAGCATGCGCAATTCAATATTCAAAAAACGATTTTTCACAGTGTGGTGGCACTTGCTTGCTGGTTGCTCCCGATTGCAGCCTTAATAGCAATCTTTGGATGGAGCACACTTTATCCTGAAATCGCCTGGTTCTTCACCAAGGCCGCGCTGCTGACCTTTGGTGGCGCTTATGCAGTCCTGCCTTACGTATATCAAGGTGCGGTCGATCATTTTCATTGGCTAAGCGCCAATCAAATGATTGATGGTTTAGCGCTTGGAGAAACAACTCCTGGGCCACTCATCATGGTGGTTGCTTTTGTTGGCTATTTGGCTGGCCATATTCAGCATCTCATTGGCAACAGTAATCCATTTTGGTTTGGTGTCATTGGCGCCTGCGTTGCTACTTGGTTTACCTTCCTACCATCTTTCTTTTTTATTCTCGTTGGTGGCCCTTTAATTGAATCGACTCATGGCAAGTTAGGCTTCACCGCACCACTTACTGCCATTACCGCAGCAGTCGTTGGCGTTATTGCTAATTTAGGACTCTTCTTTGCATACCATGTGTTTTTACCAGGTGGCCTGAGTGGCTCAATTTCCTGGGTATCGATGATCATCTGCCTGTTAGCTGGATTAGCTCTGTTTAAGTTCAAAAAAGGGGTAATGACAGTATTGGGAGGGTCTGCATTAGCTGGACTTCTTACTTACCTCGCTGCCGTTTTGATGGGCTAAGCTTTTTTCCAAGATTGGCATAATGGAACTTATGCGAATCGAACCAGAAACCATCACCCACTTACAAGAATGGCTTGGCAAAACCGAGTCTTTTCAAGATCTTGTAACAGCAGCGCCAATGCGCGCCCTTTCGGCAACGCTGGATCGGGATGATCCGGCTCCAACCAGAAGTACTTTTCTGCCTGAGCTTTGGCACTGGCTCTATTTTTTACCGCATGCTCGCGAATCTGAAATTGGGCCAGATGGTCATCCCAAGCGCGGTGGCTTTCTTCCTCCGGTCCCGCTACCACGTCGCATGTGGGCAGGTAGTCGCGTGCAGTGGTTAGCGCCACTTTCTGTTGGCGATGAAATCGAGCGTGTCTCTAAAATTGAATCCGTTACTCATAAGGCAGGTCGCACCGGTGATTTAATTTTTGTCTTGGTCAAACATGAGATCTCCAATCAAAATGGTCTGGCAATTATCGAGGAACACGATATCGTTTATCGCGATGCGCCAGGGCCCGATGACAAGCCAGTCCCCCCTACTCCGGCGCCAAGCGAGGCCAAGTGGACAAAGACTATTGCTCCTGATGATGTGCTGCTCTTTCGTTACTCAGCTCTTACCTTCAATGGCCATCGCATTCATTACGATCGCAAATACGTTACCGAGGTGGAAGGCTATCCTGGGTTAATAGTTCATGGCCCATTGATCGCGACTCTGTTGGTCGATCTCGTTCGGCAAAGCATTCCAGGCTGCAAGTTGAAGAGCTTTGAGTTCCGCGCAATTCGACCGACTTTTGACATCAACAACTTTAAAGTATCAGCCAAACCGGATTTAGAGAAAGATCCGAGCGGCAAAACAATTGCTATTTGGGCGCAAGATCACGAAGACTGGCTCACCATGCAAGCCACTGCTATTTTGGCTTAATGCATCAGCCCTGAGGAGAGAATATTTTTATGCAGAATCAACATTTATCGCGCGAACTGGCTAGCTTTGCTGCTAATTTAAAAGTCAGCGACATTCCAAACGATGTAATGAGTCGCGCCGAGGATTTATTAGTTGATTGGTTTGGTTCAGCAATCGCAGGCAAGGGCTCTCGCCCCGTTGAAACCATTACCCAGTTCGCCCAAACCATGGGTGGCTTTGATGACGCACATGCTGGCCCCTCTGAAATTCTGATCACCCGCAAACGCTCAAGCCCTTTTTTGGCAGCCATGGCTAATGCAGCCGCTTCACATGTAGCAGAGCAAGACGATGTTCATAACGGTTCAGTCTTCCATCCCGCTACGGTGGTATTTCCACCGGCCTTAGCTTGTGCCCAAGCAATCGGAGCTTCTGGTGAAGATCTTTTAGTGGCATCAGTAGCTGGTTATGAAGTTGGTATTCGGGTTGGTGAGTTTTTGGGTCGCTCACATTACAAAGTCTTTCACACAACCGGTACTGCAGGCACCCTTGCTGCTGCTGCTGCAGTAGGGAGACTTCTGAAGCTTTCTCCTGCGCAAATGCTTCACGCCTTTGGTTCTGCTGGCACACAATCTGCTGGTCTCTGGGAATTTCTGCGTGATGCTGCAGACTCTAAACAATTACATACTGCCCACGCTGCGGCAACAGGCTTGATGTCAGCCTATATTGCTCAGGCAGGTTTTACGGGCGCCGAGCATATCCTCGAAGGCAAGCAGGGACTAGCTGCCGGCACATCAAGTGATGCCGATCCTAGCAAATTAGTTGATCAATTAGGTGCTCGCTGGGCTTTAGCAGAAACAAGCTTTAAGTACCACGCCTCCTGCCGCCACACCCACCCTGCTGCTGATGCACTATTGCAAGTGATGCTGACTAATAAACTAAAGCCTAGCGATATCGCTAAAGTCGAAACGCTAGTGCACCAAGGCGCGATCGATGTCTTGGGTCCTGTTATCAATCCTGCAACCGTACATCAATCCAAATTTTCGATGGGCACTGTTCTTGCCTTAGTTGCACACTATCAATTCGCTGGGCTGCAAGAATTCGATGCGCATTTTCATGATGATGCAATTTGTCTATTCCGCGATCGAGTCACGATGACCCTTGATCCCGAGGTGGATGACGCCTATCCACAGCGCTGGATTGGTAAAGTGAAAGTGCACTTAAATAACGGCGACATTTTAGATGGTCGTGTAGATGAGCCTAAGGGCGATCCCGGCAATACTTTAAGCCGCCATGAAATTACCGATAAAGCTCTGCGCCTTGCTGCCTTTAGTGGTGGCGCTAGCCCTGCTGAGATGACTAAAGCGATTGACCTCTTGTGGAATATCCGCAAACAGGCCAAGATAGGCTCTTTACTTCCAAGTAATGAATCGACTCCACCCTTATGAATCCACTTGATACGCCTTTAGGTTTTTGTAGCAACTTTTTATTTGTACCAGGCACCCGTTCTGAGCGTTTTGTTAAAGCACTTGATAGCGGTGCCAGTGGAGTCATCCTTGATTTGGAAGATGCGGTTGCTCCGGAAGATAAAGAAATCGCTCGCAACGCAATTCGAACCGCTTGGCCTAGCTTTACTGCTGAACAACAGAAACGTTTAGTCATTCGCAGCAACTCGCCAGGTAGTCAGTTTTATGCTGCTGATTTAATTCTGGCACAAGAGCTCGGTATTGCTTGCCTACTCATACCAAAGAGTGAGTCCGCAGATGAGATGAATGGTGCTGCGCTCGTTTTGCCGAATACCGCTCTCATCCCCATGATTGAAACTGCTATTGGACTAGATCATCTTCGCGAAATTGCTAATGCCAACCAAGTAATTCGCCTTGCCTTAGGTAACCTAGATCTTCAAGCAGACCTTGGTATGGTTTGTGACCCACAAGAAACTGAACTACAAACTGCGCGCTATCAAATCGTCTTGGCATCCCGAGTGGCCCAGATTGCCCCTCCTGTTGATGGGGTTACGCCTTCTACTGATGATGTAGTGCGCATTCAGGATGATGCTGAACGGGCAAAACGCATGGGCTTTGGCGGAAAACTTTGTATCCACCCAAAGCAAGTGGGTATTGTGAAGTCAGCCTTCATGCCTTCAGAGGAAGAGCTTGACTGGGCTAAGCGAGTCATTGAGGCCGATAAAGCATCTAAAGGAGGCGCAGTAAAGCTCGATGGACGCATGATTGATCGACCAGTGGTTTTGCTGGCCCAAAGAACCATTGCCATTGCTGGTAAACACTAGGTATCTCCCTATCCCTAAAAAGCTCTAAAACTGGCAGAATTGGTCAACATAACTAAAACATGGAGACCAAAGTGAAAATGAAGAATTTCTTATTTTCCGGAATAACCGCAGCGCTCACTGCTAGCGCACTACTGAGTGGCAATGCCATCGCTCAAAAAGATTGGCCAAACAAATCCATTAGCCTGATTGTGCCGTTTGCTGCTGGCGGCCCAACGGATACTGTTGCGCGCTTAATTGCAGTACCAATGGGACAGGCTTTAGGGCAAACTGTTGTTGTCGAGAATGTGAATGGCGCAGGTGGAACCATTGCATCAACTAAAGTGGCGCGCGCCGCTCCTGATGGTTACACCATTTACTTACATCACATGGGAATGGCAACGGCTAATGCGCTTTACGATAAGCTCCCATACGACCCGCTGACCAGCTTTGAATACATTGGCCAAGTAGCTGATGTGCCAATGGTGCTTTTGGGCAAAAAAGATTTGCCGCCAAATAACTTCAAAGAGTTGGAGGCCTATATCAAAGCAAATGGCTCAAAAATCACGATGGCTAATGCCGGCCCAGGCGCCGTTTCACAGCTTTGCGGTTTACTCTTTCAGAGTCGTATGGGCGTCAAACTGACAAACGTCCCCTATAAAGGAACTGGCCCGGCTCTGACAGATCTATTGGGCGGACAAGTTGATTTACTTTGCGACCAAACTACCCAAACAATTCCTTACATTAAGGATGGTCGCATTAAAGCCTATGGCACCACCACCTTAAAACGCTTGCCTGCAATTCCAAATGTGCCTACTTTGGATGAACAAGGTCTGAAAGGTTTCGAAGTCAAAGTTTGGCATGGCATGTACACACCAAAAGGCGTTCCAAAGCCTATCTTAGATAAGCTTAATGCAGCCTTAAAGAAAGCCTTAAATTCCCCAGATGTTAAGAAGCGTTTAGAAGACGCCAATATCGACATCGTTTCACCAGAGAAGATGACGCCCAATGGCCTAAAGTCTCACCTTGAGGCAGAAGTGAATAAATGGGGTCCGATTATTCGTAAATCGAATATTCCAGACTAAGCCTTTAGGCTATGAAATCAAAAGCCAGCGATCTGCTGGCTTTTTTCTTGCTAAAGGAATAATGCTAATGAGTCCTAACCCGGTCTAAATAAATAACCTGAGCGGGCTTTATCTCTGCGCTTTCTATAAAACGCCCCGATCAACGCAATCAAAGCCCAGATCACCAATAAAGGATCGAGTAAGTAGTCCCAAAGATTGGCAGACTCATGCCATTGGGCCGCCCAAGCAAGAATGGCGATGGCTATGATCCATACACCTTTATTCCAATTAGCCAAACCGCATACTAGGGCGAAAAATAAAACCGCAATAAAAAATACGATGGAGCCATAGCCCCAAGCATAGGGATCCACCATGCTAAACCCTAAGGCAAACGGATAAAACCCAATGGCGATGAAGACAATAGCAAACTTGAAAGTCAATGGCGCTGGCTTACCCCCTGGCAGCAATGATGCCCATAGCAATAACATGGTGACGATACTAAGATCACCAATAACAGCTCTTACATAAGCAGCAGGCGGCAACTCCATGCCGAATCCGAAAGGCCAATAGAAGAGATTGCCAATGAAGAAGACCAAAAGTACTTTAGTACTCAATGAGAATTCTTGTGGAAAGGTTTTTTGCAGCAGCAAAGTAATCAGGGCTGCGCAAGTAAGAGACATTTCTATCAGGGCAACAGTTTGCATAAGGTTATTCATTATTTAGCCTCCTGATAGAGTGGATCTGTTGGTAGGATAGGCAGTTGGTTCTGGGCATACTTTAACCAAGCACCAGAAAAATACCGGTGACGAATCTTCTTGCGATCCCAGGTGTAAACCAAATGGGCATCATTGCCATCAACACTCATGAGGTATGGATACGAAAACTCTTTGCGCTGATCATCCGGCAACGCCTCATCATCTTCCAATACTTCTACCGTATGCCATGCTCCGGATTTGCTGTTGCTCATCATCAAGACCAAGCGATAACGACCAGTTTCAATATTATTGAGAACCAAAATGCGTGTGCCATTATTTAACTCTAAACCAGTAAGCGCAGAATTGGGGTTAGCAATTGCTAAGTCTGTGGTTAACTTCCATGATTGGCCAGCATTTTGTGTTTGACTGACAGGCACCTGCTTTGCTTGACTGGCGCCTCTCGTCTGTCGGAAATACGCAGTTGCATCTTGGGCATCATTTACAAAAACCAGTGGCTGAATCGCACTTCGACCTGAACTCATACGGCGCTTATCAATCACCTGACCTGCATCGATTCTCAGAAATTCGCCAAAGCGCCCAATCCACTCGTGATAAGCGGGCAAGCCAAGCCGGCCATCTGCAAACAAAACACTTGGCGATTTGACTAGAGTGCTGAGATTCACTAGGGGTGAACTAATCAAGCGCTGAGGATTTTTCCACGTTAAACCTTCATCATCAGAAATCACACTGGAGATAGAGCTACCTGCCCAACCACCAATCGATACCGTGACGAAGAATAATTGCAGACGACCATCCGACATTCTGGCTGGAACCGGATTGCCTAATTTAGCGATATATCGGGATAAACCTTTTTCAGCGCTCACTCTATCCATCACGACAGTAGGCGCACTCCAGCTTGATGACTTGGGATCAAAGACAGCGCTATTAATCACAACATCTGCAGCGCCTTCACGACTTCCAGCGAACCAAAATGCCCGTATTGCACCATCTTTTAATGCAATCAAAGATGCCGCATGCACTGAAGCAGCGCCCGTCTCAGGCAACCAAGTGCTGATCGGATTTGCAATGCCCACCTTATTCGGGGTATTTTGGTTTTTAGATTTTAAATTTACAGGGGACTCCAATTCCACCTCAGCTGGAGCTGGCGTATTGGTTGCAAACGGGGCCCAAACTGGACGGCTATCAATATGTAAAAAGCCAATCACTGCAGCTAAAAATAGAAAACAAAGGGCGATCACACGGCTCATCTACAAACATCCTTTACATTAGAAAGATCTGGTGCGATCACTGGTGTTGCAACTAAATACTCATTCACAAAAAGATGCTTTCCGATTTGACCTTGCAACATCTCGATGATTTCTTCTTGAGAGTGTCGAGCGCGCATTTCCATTCTCCGCCCTACTATTTGGCAGGAATTACATAGCTCAGGTGGAGAGTCGAGTGAAGTGTGTACAGCAACCAAAGGGTAAGTACTTGTTAGGCCAGCAACATCAGTAGCATCTTTTGCTAAATAACCATGCAGCTTGGCGCCAGGCAGCAGCAATCGATACTCTTCATCCTTAGCGCGATAGTCGCAAGGAATCCAGACATTTTTACCTTGTATTTGAGCAATTGTCGCAGCTGAGTAACGCCCTAGGTCACCCTCCAATGGAGCTAGGCTACTCGTCAGTACACAATACGTCAGAAAACATCCCGCCAATGCTAGCGTCTTTGTCTGATTGATCCTGAATAAACCTATTAAAGCAATCAGGAGGCTGGCAGAGATCAATATCCAATGGCCATAAGAATAGCTCCATGCGCCCACCTCCCCGGTAAGGCCAGAGAGCTGCAGATTGGCGCCTATCCACAAAAACAGTGAAAGAATCATGATCTGCAGAAATAAGGCGAGCCGAAATCCCCACAAAGGCAAGCGCTCCCAATGCAGCGCAATGAGTACAGCAAATGCTGGCATCACTGGTAACAGATAACGACCAGAGCGCTGGCTAGGTAAGGCAAACACGATCAAAAATGCAGCAATCAACAATAGCAAGAGAACTTCTTCCACATCTAAGAAGCGGCGCCCACGCCAGCATTGCAACAAGGTGGAGGCCAAGACAAAAGTAAATAAGCCTGCATTAGCTAAGGTGGTTAAAAGGAGTAGCCAAATGCTATCGCCGCCACGCAGAAGATCCAGCACATAGTTAGAGTTGCGGGCGGCAAACTTACCGGCATTCTCACCAAGCACGAATTCTTTCCAAACCGCCTCAGGATTTGGATCAAAAGCAAACCATAAAGCAAATACTGATAAAGCCAATATGCCAGCAATAAAAATCTTATAGAGATCACGCGTCAATGTGTTTGGAATACTCCATTGCCGCCAGCGCCAGTAGCAAAGGCCTAGAGCGAATGTAGCAGGAGCGATATAAGCAAAGGATTTAGCGAAGAGCGCCAGACCAAAACAGATGCCAGCCAATAACGGGAACAAGAGTTTGGATTCAAATGCGCACCGCCCCCAATACAAAAGGGCCATGAATGGCAAACTTATCCAAAAAACTTCTGGGGGGTCGGCTAGAAAAGGGCGTCCATAGCGATAGGTCGCGAAAAATGAAAGCCATACCAGAGCTGCCAATACACCGGTTTGGGTTTTACCGCTAAATCGACGTACCGCCAAAAACAAGAAAAATGCAGTAAGCCCCGTATAGAGCACGCTAGGCCAACGCAAATTCATTAGCGACCATTTGCTAGCCCAATGACTGCTAGCTATGCCCTGCCAAAAAATAAGTGGTGGCTTAGTATTCTTGATTCCGTCCATCTCGGACTGCAGGGGAAGCCAATTGCCTGTCTGTGCAGTCATACGCACTATATGCATGTAGGGATACTCATCCCCGTTTTTAGGGGCAAATCGACTATCTAAGCCGTAGAGATAGGTAAATACACCTAAAAAGAGGATTAAGAGGGCAGAACGGTAAGAAAATGAACCTCGCATACCTATAGTTTATAGGGCTTGCATGAAGGCTTGAAAAAAATGAATTGATCCACTTTTTCGAATGAGCTTATGAAAAATGAATCTGAGGAAAAACTCACTTTTTAGAACTTCTTGTTTAAGATGCTATCAAGCAAAAATAAAATGCTTTACCTAGAAATAAACTAAATGGAGATGGACCCGATGCGAGCAAAGTTTCTCAAACCCGCAATCCTAGCAGTGCTTTATATCGGCTTTAGCCAGTGGAGCGGGGTTGCCCTTGCGCAAAATGCTGAAGCCAGTAATTTATATAAACGCGGCCTGGCTGCCACTTGCGCCAACTGTCATGGCACCGATGGCAAAGGTGTAGTTGACGGCGGAATGCCATTAATCAATACCCTCACTAGCGAACAAATGCTGACTCAATTAAAAGCATTTAAATCTGGCGCTCGTGAAGGAACAATCATGCCGCAGTTAGCCAAAGGCTATTCTGATGAGCAACTTGAAACTATCGCCAATCAACTTGGCAAGAAACAATAAGGAAGCCATGATGGATCGTCGACACTTTATTGGTCAAAGCGCAGCAGCGCTTGGTTTGCTTGCGGGATTTTCCGGACAAGCTCGCGCTAATTTACAAAAAGCAGAAATTTTAGTTATTGGCGGAGGTTATGGCGGGGCCACTGCTGCCAAATACTTGCGCCTATTTTCCAACAACACGGCCAAAGTAACCCTCATTGAACCAAATGCTTCTTTTGTTTCTTGCCCGCTATCGAATTTGGTTGTCGGTGGCTCACGCACTCTCGCAGAGATCACCACTCCTTACGATAATCTGAGCAAACGTCATGGCATCAAAATCATGCAAGATAGTGTTGCCAGCATTGATGCAGATAAAAAGACCGTCAAACTTGCATCAGGCAAAACCTTACGCTACGACAAAGCTATTGTTTCACCAGGCGTTACCTTGATGATGAATAGCATTGAAGGATTAGCGCAAGCAAACAAGGCCGGCGTAACATTGCAAGCCTGGAAAGCTGGCCCTGAAACAGTTGCACTTCACAAACAACTTGCCGCAATGCGCGATGGCGGTACTTTTGCAATTAGCATCCCAGAAGCTCCTTATCGCTGCCCTCCTGGCCCTTATGAGCGGGCTTGCCAAGTAGCAAACTATCTCAAACACAACAAGCCTAAATCTAAAGTTTTAATTTTGGATGCGAACCAAGATGTGACATCGAAGGGTGCGCTGTTTAAGAAAGTGTGGGCTGAGCAGTATTCTGGAATCATTGAGTATTTACCAAAGCACAATGTCACCGCTGTTGATGCAAAAACCAAGACAATCAAGCTTGAAGTTCAAGATGACATCAAGGCTGACGTATTGAATTTACTTCCCGCAATGAGTGCCGGTGAGATTGCAGTGAAAACAGGCTTGGCGAATTCAAATGGGCGTTGGGTCAATGTGAATTTTATTAACTTTGAATCCACAGCCCAAAAAGACATTCACGTCTTAGGCGACTCTATTCAAATTGCGCCAGCAATGCCCAAGTCTGGTCACATGGCCAATCAACACGCCAAAGTGGCAGCTGCGGCAATTGTTGCTGAACTCAGTGGCTGGGAAGTGAATCCTGCTCCCGTCCTCACCAATACTTGCTACAGCTTCGTCAATGACCGTGAAGTTGTTCACGTTGCTAGTGTGCACCAGTACAACGCCACTGAAAAAACCTTTAAGACTGTTCCCGGCTCTGGAGGGCTATCGCCAGCACCATCCACCCTTGAAGGAGTGTATGCCTGGGGATGGGCCCACAACATTTGGGCTGATAGTTTGGGTTGATCAAAGTCAACACTTCAGAAAAAAGGGGCCTATGGGCCTCTTTTTTTATTCTTCTGAGCGCAATTGAGAAATATACTGAGAAAGATAGATCAGCAAACAGGAGACTTTATGAACATGACCCCTCACTCGCCAAAAGATGCATCCCAATTAGAAGATGCCATTGAAAAATGGACGGTACCAATCGGCAACTTATTTGTATCTCTCTTTCATCGCATCGCCTTGTTTGGAATTGGTGCTGCAACAGTCTGGTCAGCAGCAGTTGCCTTTTTAGGAATGGTTAACAAAGGCTCGGCCTCGATTGAAGACCTGCTCTTGCTATTTATCTACCTTGAAATTGGCGCGATGGTTGGTATTTATTTCAAGACCAACCATATGCCAGTACGCTTTTTGATCTATGTCGCCATCACTGCTGTCACCCGTCTCATTATTGACCTGGTGAATACTAAGCATGAGGCAGATATGGCCATCCTCCTCATGGGTCTCACAATCTTGATTCTGGCACTAGCTAATGCAGTGGTTCGTTATGCCTCTTTCAAATTCCCCAGTCGATCTGGTGAGAGTGAATAGCCTATAAAAGTAGCTCGGGTTTAGGGGGTTGTTCATCCCCTGGGCCTGTTTTAGCTTGGGCTGCTTGCTCTGCCTCAGAGGCCTGAAGTGGCTCTACCTTGCTTAGTACCTGCCCAGCAAGGGTAACGGATGTCTCGTCAATTTGATAGGGCTGAACCCCTCGGTTGAGGCAGTTGCGCACATAGTCGATGCTAGTGCGCAATGAATAGCACTCACTTGCTAAGCGCCTAGATACTTGAATCGTGAGCGCCTGATACTCAAGTGCATCCAGCCTCTTCAAATATTCATCGAGTCGACCTAAATCAAAATTCACAAGCAATTCTTGTTCAAAACTTTTTAGATCTGAATACACTCGATTAATTTTGTTTTGCATTCTCCTGGTTCTGTAGCCAGGTAGAGCTTGTAATAAGGGGTAGCTAACCAGTAGAAATGGCAGCAAGATGAAGACCAGTCTATTGACTAACTCTGCAAGCCAGAACGGCAAGTAAGCCACTAAGAAGGGATAGCTATTCTTCTCATAATGAATGGCTACCGGACTCTCTGGGAGCATTGTATTTTTAAACGACGGGAACTCTCCACGATGAGCAAAGAAAGTTGCTTTGCCATTGATTTCTCTCGCCGCCTCCAAAAATAAATACTGAATGGCAGGATGCATGCGATCATCAATTAAAAGATTGGTGGTGGTTGCCAGGAGTTTTAGATCTGATTTTGGGAAGTTGCGCTTTAAATCAAACGCACCTTCAGGCACTTTTAATATGCTCAGATAGGGAATTAATTTTGCATAAGCCTCGGCTCGTCCGAATGTACCCAGTTGTAAATTAGGATCATTCAATAAGGCCTGCACGTTTGGAGAGTAGTAGGTATCCACGATAAAAATGCCATCAATCTCCCCTTTCTGAATTGCCTTTACGCCTTCATTCCCAGGTAAATTTACAAAACTTGGTCCAGGCTCGTAACCTGAAAGCTGTAATATTTTGATTGCCTGCGCGTGCGTACCGCTACCTTCAACGCCAATTGAAATCTTTTGGGTAAGAAAATATTGAAAGCGGCTATCTACACCCTGAAAATCTTTTGCATTGAGTTCGGGGCCACGATGGAAAAACCAAATAGGATCATAAGCAATCACACCCAACGATTGAATACCTGTCACATCTTTAGTAGGCACCACGCCCGCTTGAACAAATGCTGCTTGCAAAGGATCATTGCGATCTGACAAACGATCAATATTTTCTTGTGCCCCATTTGTCGAAATCAACTCCAGAGTAATACCCTTCTTGGCAAAAAACTCTGCATACTGTTCGCCAAGCATCTCGTTAGAGCTACCTTTGGTTCCAGTTGCCATCATGACGTGTCGCGGGGGCGGCGGATCTACATACCACCAAATACCCATGAGAATGGCCAAAAGCAAAAACAAAATTGGCCAAGTCTCTTGTAAAAATTGGGTGAAGTCTGTCCACCACTCCTGAGCACTCTCAGAAAGGCCTAGAAAGGTTTCTTGAACATTCTGTTTAAAGCTTCCCATGCACTACCTATTAGCAAAAATAGCAAAAGCTAATGATAATGTGCTTATTGAATATTTCCTGCAGAAAAACCTAAATCCATGCTCCAACTGAGAAAATCCCACGATAGAGGCTATGCTGACCACGGCTGGCTCCAAAGTTTCCACTCCTTCTCCTTTGCCGGATATCACGACCCCCAATTTATGGGTTGGGGGAACTTAAGAGTCATCAACGATGATCGCGTTGCGCCAGGAATGGGCTTTGGCAAACATGGTCATCGCAATATGGAAATTATTAGCTATGTTCTCTCTGGTGAGTTGGCCCATCAAGATAGCATGGGTAATGTGGAAAGCATTCCACCTGGAGATGTGCAGCGCATGAGTGCTGGCTCTGGCGTGATGCATAGTGAGTTTAATCACGCTCAGGATCAAACAACCCACCTCTTGCAAATCTGGATTGAACCCAATGTTTTAGAAATTGATCCCAGTTATGAGCAAAAGACTGTCCCAATCTCCGACAAAGAAGGCAAGCTATGCTTGATTGCCTCGCCTGATGGTAAGGATGGTTCTGTCAAGATATTTGCAGATGCGAAGTTATATGCGGGCTTATTTAATGGCTCACAATCAGCACAAATAGAACTTGATCCAAAGCGTAAAGCCTATGTTCACCTCATCAAGGGATCCTTAACTGTCAATGATCAAACACTAGAAGGTGGCGATGCACTCCTAATAGAGCATGAATCTTCTATAAAAATAAATGATGGCATTGATGCTGAAGTGCTATTTTTTGACCTGAGTCATTAAATAAATAGCAAGCTAGGTTTACGATAAGCCCATCAGAAGGACTCTATAAGATCATGATTGAAACATCTGGCAAAAAACTCGCTGGTCCCATTATTCGCCTCCACCCAAACGACAATATTGTGGTTGCAAGAATTGACGTAGGTATCGGTGCAGAAGTTCCTAGTGAGAATTTCACGAGCCGTAGCCAGGTTCCAGCAGGCTACAAAATTGCTGCCAAGAAAATATTGAAAGGCGAGCCAATTCTGAAGTACAACGTGACCGTTGGATTTGCAAATACCGATATTGAAGCCGGCACGATGGTTCATAGCCACAACACTGAGTTTCGTGAATTTGATCGAGACTACGCCTACGCTAGTGAATTTCAACCAACACAAATGCTGCCAGAGTCTGAGCGCGCTACCTTTCAAGGCTACGTTAGATCAAACGGTAAAGTGGGCACGCGCAATTTCATTGGGATCTTATCGACCGTGAATTGCTCGGCTACAGTAGTGAATAAGATTGCCGACTGGTTTACACCAGAGAGATTAAAAGATTTTCCAAACGTGGATGGGGTGGTGGCATTTAGCCATGACATCGGCTGCGGCATGGAAATGAGCGGTGAACCGATGGAACTGCTGCGCCGGACGATGGCTGGCTATGCTCGCCACCCTAACCTTGCTTCTGCACTCATTGTCGGTCTTGGTTGCGAGCGCAATCAACTTAAAGGATTGATGGAGCAGGAAGATTTAACGGCAAGTAAAAACCTGCACACCTTCATCATGCAAGAGTCTGGTGGCACTCGCAAAACCATTGAAGCCGGTATTGAGGCAGTGAAAGCTTTACTTCCAGAGGCCAATAAAGCTGAACGTGAAACCGTTTCTGCAAGTCACCTATGCGTTGGCTTGCAATGTGGTGGCTCGGATGGTTTCTCATCGATCACAGCCAATCCGGCATTAGGCGCTGCCATCGACATCCTCTCTCGCCATGGCGGCACTGGGATTTTGTCTGAGACTCCAGAGATCTATGGCGTAGAGCACACCCTCACGCGCCGTGCAGCAAGTCAAGCTATTGGTGAGAAGCTCATTAAACGGATTCGCTGGTGGAAAGATGAATACTCTGTTGGCAGAGATGTACAGATCAATGGTCAAGTCAGCCCCGGCAATCAAATTGGCGGACTTGCCAACATCTTCGAAAAATCCCTAGGCTCCTCCATGAAAGGCGGCACCGGTCCGCTAATGGAAGTCTATAAGTATGCTGAGCCCGTCACCACTAAAGGCTTTGTCTTTATGGATACCCCAGGATTTGATCCCGTCTCCGCTACTGGGCAAATTGCTGGTGGTGCAAACTTAATTGCCTTTACCACTGGCAGGGGTTCCATGTTTGGCTCCAAACCTGCGCCATGCATCAAACTAGCCACTAATACCCCAATGTATATGAGACTGACCGAGGATATGGATATTAATTGCGGGGAGATTTTGGATGGGACAGTTTCCGTTCAAGAGATGGGTCAGCGCATATTTGAGCTTTTCCTGCGTACAGCCTCTGGAGAGTCATCCAAGAGCGAATTACTTGGCCTAGGTGACTATGAGTTTGTACCCTGGCAAATCGGGGTGATGAGCTAATAGGATTGTAGAATTCATCATTAGCTCTGTCAGAATGCATGAGGATTAATACAAGCTTATGAAATTTAGGGATTACTACGAAACTCTCGGAGTCGCTCGCTCTGCTACTGAAGCAGAAATTAAAGCTGCCTATCGCAAGCTTGCTCGCAAATACCATCCAGACGTCAATAAAGACCCGGGCGCTGAAGAGCAATTCAAAGAAATCGGTGAAGCCTATGCCGTTCTGAAAGATACTGAAAAGCGCGCAGCCTACGATCGTTTTGGTGCCAACTGGAAAAATGGCCAAGACTTCACCCCTCCCCCAAATTGGAATGAAGGTTTTGAATATTCTGATAATGGTTTTAATGCCGGTCATCCAGGCTATGGCGGCGGCTTTGAAGGTGACCAAAGCGAATTCTTCGAATCCCTCTTTGGAAGAGGCAAACATCGACAAGGCGGCCGGAGTGGGCAATCCCGTCAAGGCATGAACTTCAAAGGACAGGATCATCATGCCAAAATTTTGATTGATCTTGCAGACGCCTATAACGGCGCTAAGCGCACGATTGCACTACATATGCCAACGCAAGATGCTAGCGGTCATGTGAGCACTCAAGAACGCAAATTAGATGTGAGCATTCCAAAAGGGATTAAGGCTGGTCAAAATCTGCGCCTCTCAGGGCAAGGTGGTCCTGGTATTGGTGAAGGGCTGCCAGGAGATCTCTATTTAGAAATTGATTTTCACCCGAACCCTATTTATAGAATCGATGGCAAAGATATATTCATTGACATTCCATTGGCACCCTGGGAAGCAGCCCTAGGCACCACTGTCAATGTACCAACGCCAGCAGGTTCAACTTTAGAATTAAAAATTCCAGCAGGCACTGTTGCTGGTCGCAAGATGCGCCTTAAAGGCAGGGGAATTCCGAGTGCTGAGCTTGGTGACTTATATGTAGTTCCTACGATTGTTTTACCACCCGCGGAAACAGATGCTCAAAAAGAGGCCTATCAAAACTATGAGAAGGCTTTTGATTTCAATCCTAGATCTCACTTGAAGGGATGATGAACATGACAAAGATAAATACCACATGGATTGAAGCCAGTGTTGTAGAAAATGAAGTGTATATGAGCATTGTGGAACTCTCTCACGCTTCTCGCACTCCACAAGAATTAATCATGTCTTGGGTATCAGAAGGTGTACTGAGCCCTACCGGCTCATCTCCTGAGGATTGGCGCTTTAGCGGCAATTCCCTCAGCAGGGCTAAAACTGCAGCACATCTCACGCATGATCTGGAGTTAAATGTTCCAGGGGTTGCCCTGGCTCTCGAGCTCTTAGATGAAATCGCACAACTGCGCGCACGCTTAAACGTAAAATAAAGGGCTTAAGATTCTGAGCGGCTGAGCAGCAACTCCCAGCGCAATAGCTTTTGGTCTAGATGCGCAGTAATCTCCGTTAACCGAGCTTGCATACTAGCTGCTAACTCAGGTTCATTCTTGTAAAGATCAGGATTGCTCATCGCAATACCGATATCGGCCTGCTCAGTTTCAAGCTCCTCGATTTGCAAAGGTAAAGTTTCCATCTCTTGACGCTCTTTGCCATTGAGTTTTTGCACTGCACTCTTAGTAACGGGCTTTACTTCTATCTTGGGCTCTTGCTTCACTTCAGCTTTAGGCTCTGCTTTGCCAGCAGACTTTGCATTACTCGCGCGGATTTTCTCGGAACGTGCTTTCTGAATCTTCCAATCCTCATAACCACCTTCATACTCACGCCAGAATCCATCGCCTTCATGGGCAATGATGCTGGTGACTACGTTATCTAGGAAATAACGATCATGACTCACTAAGAAGACGGTACCTTTGTAGTCTTGCAGCAATTGCTCAAGCAAATCCAAGGTATCGATATCTAAGTCATTCGTTGGTTCGTCCAAGACCAAAACGTTTGCAGGTCTAGCAAACAAACGAGCAAGCAGCAAGCGATTGCGCTCTCCACCAGACAAAGTGCTTACTGGTGAATTAGTGCGCTCTGGTGCAAACAGGAAATCACTCAAGTAACTTTTGACATGCTTCTTGTTACCATTAATTTCAATCCACTCACTGCCCGGGCTAATGTAGTCCTCTAGCGAGGCATTGAGATCCAAGCCTTCACGCATTTGATCAAAGTAGGCCACTTCAATACGCGTACCCATCGTCGCAGTTCCCGAATCTGGGGCAATAGTGCCGAGAATCAATTTCAGCAAGGTTGTCTTGCCAGCGCCGTTAGGTCCAAGTAAACCCACTTTATCACCACGCAAAATGGTTGCCGTGAAATCCTGCACAATCGGTCTGTCATAGGACTTACTCACGTTTTGCAAATCAGCCACAATCTTGCCACTGCGGTCACCAGCCGAGACAGCCAATTTCACTTGCCCCATCGCATCTCTGCGTTCAGCACGACTGGTACGGAGTTTTTCTAGGCGAACGATGCGGGCGACACTGCGGGTTCGGCGAGCCTCAACACCCTTCCGAATCCAAACCTCTTCTTGCGCTAATAATTTATCCGCTCTGGCATTGGCTAAAGACTCTGCATTGAGCTCTTGTTCCTTAAGAACTTCATATTGAGTGAAGTTACCGGGATAACTACGCAAGATGCCGCGATCAAGTTCCACAATTTGTGTGCAGACGTTGTCCAAGAAAGCGCGATCATGGGTGATCAAGATCACAGAGCCTTGATATTCTTTTAAGAGCTCCTCTAACCATGCAATCGAATCCAAGTCCAAATGGTTAGTGGGCTCATCTAACAGTAAGACATCGGGCATTTCTACTAATGCACGAGCAAGGGCTACGCGTTTTTTGGTTCCACCTGACAAGGTGCTGATTTTGACATCCGCCTCCAAATGCAATCGATCCAGAGTCTCATGCACGCGCTGTTCCCAATTCCAGCCGCTGAGTGCCTCTAATTGGGACTGCACCTCATCCAAGCGATGATGAGATGCATCATCCCAGTCTCCGACACTGAGGGCCTCATATTCCTCACGCAGAGCCTTGGCTTGAGCCACACCCTTTGAGACGGCATCAAAGACAGTCTCTTCTGCTTCGAAAATCGGCTCCTGGGGGACATAAGCAATTCTGAGGCCTTGCTGGTATTGCAAAAGCCCATCATCCATTTTTTCAATACCCGCCAAGATCTTCAAAAGGGAAGATTTGCCAGTGCCATTACGCCCAATTAAACCCACACGTTCACCGGATTCCAGTGAAAAAGCAGTATTTGCGAGGAGGTCTACGTGGCCGAAAGCCAGTTTTGCATCAGTAAGTACGATTAAAGCCATGGCGACATTATCGTCTCTTCCGGAAATGAGGAGGTATTTCTGAAATTACCGAACCAATAAAGTCCTTAGGAGCTCTACTTTGATAAGTAATCTAGTGCAAGTGCTTCTGCTACTTTAATCCCATCAACGCCGGCAGACAAGATTCCTCCGGCGTAGCCAGCGCCCTCACCTGCGGGAAAGAGACCTTTGATATTCAGACTCTGAAAATTCGGCCCACGAGTGATTCTGAGAGGTGATGAGGTTCTAGTCTCTACGCCAGTTAAGACTGCATCTTTCATTGAAAAACCTTTGATCTGCTTTTCAAATGCCGGCAAAGCCTCACGAATTGCCTCAATGGCATACGCAGGCAAGCTTGGAGCTAAGTCAGTTAAATGCACGCCAGGCTTATAAGAAGGCAGGACGCTACCAAACTCTGTTGAAGGCTTTCCCTCCAGAAAGTCTCCAACCAGCTGTCCTGGGGCTTCGTATGTTCCGCCCCCCAACTCAAAGGCCTTAGATTCGATCGCGCGCTGAAACTCAATTCCTGCCATAGCGCCGCCAGGGTAATCATCCGGAGTAATGCCCACCACGATGCCAGCATTGGCATTACGCTCATTGCGCGAATATTGACTCATCCCATTGGTAACCACTCGATTCGGCTCTGAAGTTGCAGCCACTACCGTGCCACCAGGGCACATACAGAAGCTGTAGACAGAGCGGCCATTCTTAGCATGGTGGACTAATTTGTAATCAGCAGCACCAATTAAGTCGTTGCCAGCATGGGGGCCGAGGCGCGCTCTATCGATGAGTGATTGCGGATGCTCAATACGAAAGCCTACCGAAAATGGCTTAGCTTCCATGAATACGCCAGCATCATGCAAGGCCTGGAAGGTGTCACGCGCGCTATGGCCAAGTGCAAGCACCACATGGCTAGCAGGTAAGTCGTCATGACCTTCAATTTTCACGCCAGTAATTTGCTCATTCTGGATATCAAAGCCAATTACTTTTTGTGAGAAACGAATCTCGCCGCCAAGATCAATAATTTCTTGGCGCATTTTTTCTACTACACCCACTAAACGGAAGGTGCCGATATGAGGCTTTGCAACATACAGGATTTCTGATGGTGCGCCTGCTTTTACAAACTCACTGATCACTTTACGACCATAAAACTTGGGATCTTTAATCTGGCTATATAGCTTTCCATCTGAAAAGGTACCTGCCCCGCCCTCACCAAACTGCACATTGGATTCTGGATTGAGCACATTCTTGCGCCACAAACCCCAAGTGTCTTGAGTGCGCTCTCGCACTTTCTTGCCGCGCTCCAGCACAATCGGCTTAAATCCCATTTGTGCCAGAACCAGTGCAGCAAATATTCCGCAGGGGCCAAAACCAATGACTACGGGACGCAATGACTTACCGGTGGCAATTGACTCCGGAGCCTGAGCTTTGAAGTGGTAACTTGTATCAGGCGAAGGTCTTACATGAATATCACCATCAAACTTTTGCAGAATGGCTTCTTCATCTTTCACAGAAAGGTCTACCGTGTAGATAAAAGAGAGTGCCACGTTTTTTCTGGCATCGTAGCTACGCTTAAAGACCTCAAAGCCAATCAAGTTCTTAGCGGACAAATGGAGACGCTTGAGAATCGCTGCTTCCACAGCTTCTGGAGCATGGTCAATGGGTAGACGCAGTTCAGTAATACGAATCATGGGGCTCTTGGCTAGCTATATTCAGTCTCTAGAGACAAATAATACTGGTTAAAGGCCAGGCCGCGTCAGCTTGTTAGCCATAAAGGCGATAATGCGTCATGGCTCTACGCGCAACTATCCACAAAGCCGACCTTCACGTCGCAGACTCTGACCGCCACTATTACGGTAGTCACTCCCTCACTATTGCTAAGCACCCTTCCGAAACCGAGGAGCGGATGATGATCAGAATCATCGCCTTTGCTTTGCAAGCAACTGAGGATTTAGCCTTTACCAAGGGCTTAAGCGACACCGATGAGCCCGATCTCTGGATTAAAGACCTGACAGACGCGATCAAGCTTTGGATTGAGATTGGTCAACCGGACGAACGCCGTATCCTCAAAGCCTGCGGTAGATCTGATCAGGTCATTGTGTATTGCTATGGTGGGCACACGAGCAAGATTTGGTGGGATGGTATTGCCAATAAACTCACACGTGCTCGCAATCTCCAAATCATTTCCATTCCGGCTGCACAAGCAAGCGAACTCAATAAATTAGTCGAGCGCAGCATGGTTATTCATATCAACATCCAGGATGGCGAAGTCTACGTTTCTTCTGATCAGGGGCAGGTCACGATCACACCTGAAGTTTGGCGCAGCAATCAAGAGTAAGCCATTATTCTCAGATGAAAGTAGTCGTCTTTGACACCAATGTTCTGTTAGACCTATTTGTCTTCAATGACTTCAGAGCAGTGCATTTAAAGCAAGCGTTGCTTGAGAAACAAATTGATGCACTTGCTAGTCCTAAAACTTTAGAAGAGTTTGCAGATGTTATCTCTCGCCCGCTATTCTCGATAGAGGCAGCAGATCAAGAGAAGATCTTGCTGCAGTGGAAATCGTTAGCCCGAGTGTTGGATGATCAAGGCCTCTTGCCATCTCCTTGGTGCTGCCAAGATCCTGATGATCAAGTCTTTTTAGACTTGGCCTTTACAGCAAAGCCTTGCACTCTGATGAGCAAAGATAATGAAGTATTAAAGTTTGCCGCTCGCGCTGCAAAAGAAAATATCTTCATTTCCGCTGACTACAAGTCTTTAGCCTTATAAAGATTGGGCAGCCTCCGCTGCAATTTCAAACGATCGCAAGCGGGCCTGGTGATCAAAGATCTGCCCAGTAAACAAGATCTCATTTGCACCGGTAGCATCCAACCAATGACGCAGCCCTTTTTTAACGGTCTCTAAAGATCCGACTACTGAGCATTGCAACATCTGGGTGACAGCAGCTTTTTCATGGGGCTCACAGAAGGTGTCTAGATTGTCGATGGGTGGTGGCAGTTGCCCCCGAGTATTGCGACGCATTCGTATAAAGTGTTGCTGCAGGCTGGTAAATAGATGCTGCGCCTCTTCATCTGTGCCAGCGGCCACCACATTCATGACAAATGCCGAGTATGGATCTGCCAATTGGGCTGACGGCTTAAAGAGTTCACGATAGATCTTCATTGCCTCCAATAATTGCTCTGGCGCGAAATGTGAAGCGAAGGCATAAGGCAAGCCAAAATGAGCAGCCAACTGTGCCCCATAAAGACTGGAGCCTAGGATCCAAATCGGTACATTGGTATCGGCCCCTGGAATAGCTCTCACAGCCTGTCCTTCCTGTATTGGACCAAAGTAATGCTGCAACTCACGGATATCTTGTGGAAAGCGATCATCACTACCCATCAGATCACGACGCAATGCTCTAGCTGTCATCTGATCAGTACCGGGGGCTCGGCCTAAGCCCAACTCAATCCGGCCGGGATATAAAGATTCCAATGTTCCAAACTGTTCAGCAATGACCAAAGGGGCATGATTGGGCAGCATGACCCCACCAGAACCAACCTTAATAGAAGCAGTACCTGCAGCTAAGTAGCCAATCAAGACAGCAGTAGCTGAACTCGCATTACCTGTCATATTGTGGTGTTCAGCAACCCAATAACGGGTATAACCCCATTTTTCTGCATGCTGAGCAACATCCAAGGAATTACGTAAAGCATCCCCCGCAGTAAAACCTTGCGGAATAGGAGATATATCTAGAATGGAGTACGGGGTGGAATTTGCCATCACCAGATCATACTGAGAAAGTGCATTATCGACATGACTAAGTCCAAAATGGCAGCCCCTGATGAAGGCTTATTTAAGCCTGGCAGCAAACTCAAGCACAAAAAGAGCGGCGGCTTTTATAAAGTAGTTTTACTGGCAAATATTGAAGCCTCTCTTGCGCCAGCTTACGTTTATGAATCAATGCAATCTCATGATTTTTGGATTAGACCAAAAGCAGAAATGGAAGATGGGCGCTTTGAACTCGTCTCAGAATAAAAAGGCAAATCAAATGACTGATGACCGCATTACTAATCTAGAAATTAAATTAAGCTTTACTGAGGATCTCATCGAAAAATTAAATGAGGCCGTTTACAAACAACAGCAGCAAATTGAATTTCTGTATCGAGAACTGAAAGCCATTAAAGAGCAGGCAAGCAGCTCTAGCGGCGGAGGCGGCAGCCTCAAAGATGAAATCCCTCCGCATTACTAATACGACTGATAAGATGAATCTGCAAGCATCATCCTTCACAAGCCTCTAATCAACATAAAAGGAAGAAAATCATGGGTAACTTAACACCATTTTTAGTTCAGTGGGGCCTCACTTCTTTGTCTCTTTGGGTAGCGAGCTACATTTTTAGCGGCTTACGCTTTGCGGATGGTGGCTCGCTCATCATTGCCGCCCTACTATTAGGATTTGCCAACGCCATCGTTAAGCCTTTACTAATCTTATTCACATTGCCTTTAACGGTAGTAACGATGGGCTTATTTTTATTGGTGATTAATGCTTTGGTCTTGATGCTGGTATCAGCAATTGTTAGTGGCTTTACTATCTCTAGCTTCTGGACAGCCTTCTTTGCCAGCATCTTTATTTCTTTGTTCAGCCTCTTTGTGAGTGGCTTTGTTTTTTAAAGACTAGGCCTCAATTAGACCCAGGATAAATGTCGGCCCAAGAGTGCATTGCCGTTTTACAAGGCTGCCTCTTGGTGCTCATAGATTTAGCATTCTCAGCAGCAAGACTAATTCCACCAGTCAAAAAGCCCAATCCAATCGATACGGCGCTATTCACAAGCCCTTCTTTATTCACCCCAGCTTTAGGATTTTGCAAGGTGCCCTCTAGCTTTACTAGGCTACCCAGGTCAACTCCAGTAGTAAAGCCTGATTTTTGATGGGGATCAATCTTCAAATTAATCACTTCGGTATTCAAATTCACCGTTCCTGATAAAACGATATCCAACTTATCGGTTTCCACCCCAACCGAATCCCTGATGTTGACCATGCCATTACTCACCGGCAAATAAGCCACCGCACACTCCAAGACAGTGTGATTGCTCTGCTTGCGCATGGGATTTAAGGCATCCATGATGGTGATAGCTAAATCGCCGGCAGTGTTTAATAGCTTTGAGTCTAAGCGAGCTTGACCCACAGTGATTTGTACTGCGCCATTAGCATTCCCAATCAGCTGATGCAAACTTTTTCCTCTGCCCGATAAATTTGAGGCAATTTGGGCATCGCCCCCACTCATCTTGGCACTTGAGTCACTGCTAACAATGACCTGCTCCAAGGTAAAGCCTTTGGCAATGGCCTTCATAGACATAATAGGCATGCCGCTGTGAATTTGAGACAGTGAAATTTGCGCTTGGGCCCGCCCTTTGCCTAAGTCAAATTTCAGATCATGAACATCAATCACGTCGCCTTTGAAGGCAATAGTGCCGCTCACGTCCTTTAAGGGCGCTTGATCTGGTACCCCAAGCTGAGCAATATTGAATGCAATCTTTCCATTGGCGTTTGGCAGTAAACCAAATGGCAAAGGGTCGTCACTAAAAAAATATTTATTTTGACTGACTACGGGTTTTGCAAGGGCGGTAGCTTTTTTACCTGAAGACACAAGAGATGCTGCCGCCAAAGGAATGAAGTCAAACGACTTAGAATCCAGTTTGATATCAAATTGAGGTAAGGCCTTCGGGGCCTTATCAATCTTGCCCGTAATATCCAGAGACTTTCCATTCAGGGTCAGCGTCAAATCCAAATTCGTCGTCACAGGATTTTGATTCCAATCAATGATGGCCTGACGGAGTGAACCCGTCTTACCCTTGAGGCCTACTTTGTAATTACCATATTGAAGATCAAGCAAGATGCTAGTCTTATTCCCGTCACCACTGATTGAGAGCTTGGGGATCTCTATTAACCGAACCGGGCTAGCACCATCTTGGTAGGAAATGCGCGCATCCGAAATATGAATAGTCTGGATTGCAATGAAGGTACGGTCACTAGATTCGGTTTTAGGCGGTACGCCGCTGGCAACACCCGGTGAATTTACAGGATCTACTGGAGGCGCTACATGCCAATTGCTTTGTCCAGCTTTATTAAGCTGCAAATGAGCATCCAGTCCAGCAAGATTGATGCTACTAATTTCTACGTTTCCTGAAAATAAGGGGAGTAACTTCACCTCGAGCTCAGCGCGCTTTAAAGATAGCATTTGAGCATCGCTCGCCCACGAAGCATTACTTAAGCTTACCTGCTCAGCCTTAATGCCGATTGACGGAAAGATGCTTAGGCTTACTGGACCCGCAATGTTGAGATCTCGTCCAGTTGACTCTTTGACTGTCGAGCTGAGTAATTGAGTGAATTGCGCTGGATTAATGGATGAGGCAATATACCAAACGCCCAGGCCAGCAATGACAAAGATGGCAGCAAAAACGATTAGGATAATTTTTAAGGCTTTACTCATGGCATATTCATTCTATATTGGGCTCACAGAGACAGCTAGCCCCCACTACATTAAAGGTGGGAACCAAAATCAAAGGAATTCACTTAGTCTCAGAAGATCATGAGGTGGACTGCAAAACAGAAGCAGGCAATATGTTACTCAAAGCCTGTTTCCTTAAAATACTTGGTTGCTCTCTTAGTTGCTTGCTTTTTTTAGCACAGCGTAGATTTGATCCTTTAATAATAACTTCTCTTTTTTCAAGATTTCGATTTCTTCTGGAGTGCTTGGCTCTGCATGGGCTTCCATTCTTTGAATTTTTTGATCCAAATGATTGTGCTTATCAAACAAATGAGAAAAGTGGCGATCAGAGGTTTTTAACTTGGTGATCAATTCGCGATATTCTGGAAACATAGGGCCTCTTTGTATTTGGGTTTTAACGAGCTACCGAGCTTTAGTGTAGCCCTGGCCCAAGAATAGGACAATGGCTATAGCAGTATTTATATCCCATAACCCCCTCTTACAATGAGCGGGATAAACCCCTATCGACTGTAGTAAAACTGCAAGGAACTTGCAGTAATATCTAAAGCACTGAAGCATATTTAAACCAAATGAAGGGTAAAAAAACCATGGCTACAAAGAAATCTCCAGCAAAAAAGAAAGTAGCTACCAAGGTGGTTAAAAAAGCCCCTACAAAGAAGGTAGTCAAAAAAACTGCGCCGAAGAAGGTAGTCAGTAAGAAGGTCGCCAAAAAGGCGGTGAAGAAAGTGGTAACAAAGAAAGCGCCCACTAAGAAGCCAGCAGTTAAAAAGCCAGCCGCTAAGAAGCCGACTAAAAAAGCGCCCAAGAAAGCATCGATTAAATCTGCAAAAGTAGACCAATATGGACTCGAGAAAGATGATGAGTTTTATGGCCTGTACTTTGCTAAATCCACTAACAAAGGTTTGGTAGAGGTAAAGCCTTGCACCTTCTCTCTCATGTATTGGTGGAAAGGCTTGCTTGGCTATCCTGACATGATTGAAATCTCAAAAGGCAGCAACACCGCGATGCTGCAATTTGAGTCTACCTTTGGTGGTGGTGATTCTGGTGAAACAGAGTTAACAGAACAAGATGTTTTGGATATTGATCACATCATTGAAGTGGATGAGCAAGAAATGCTAATCTCACTCTACTCTTATGTACCAATCCCTGTTCCAGAAAATCTCATCGGCGCATTGGGTCTGGCGATCTTGAATATCAACCCAGAAACCCGCTATGGCAGTCTTGAGCTCTGCTCCACTGAAAATGAAGCAGGTAAAACAGAGCACTTTTTACGTTATCGTGCAGCAACTTACTTGCGTGGAATTAAGTCTGGCAAGGTAGAGGCGATTGAAAGCATGGTCACCAATGGTTCCGAGTTCTTCGGTCTTGCCCTAGATGCAATGTGCGTGAATAAGTCGATTAAGAAGTGGTTGCTAAGCTAAGTAGACACCTTAGCAAAGTTCATCTACACAAATAAATGTAAGTCATAGGAAAACGGTCATTGACCGTTTTCCTGCTTTCGACAGCCACTGCATTCTGCTTTCCTAGCTTCTTGCATTCTGCAAGCGCCATCTCTTGAGTCTCAGACTCTTTTGAACCTTTTGGAGCATGAACTCCAATCGCGCCATCCGATTGTTTATAGACTCCGAATTCACTATCGGGAGTTCCGCAAGCTACTAATCCAAGAATTAAAACTAAGGAGAGATAAGAGGTAATTTTCATGAGAATGATAGGCAGATAGAATATGCCCATTCTATTCTAGGATGCTTATAGCTATGCCCTAATGGCTTTATAGTAATGCAATGCCTCGTCGAAATCGTTCCATCAAGATCTTAAAAAAGTCTTTTTTATTGCTGGCCATACTGAGTGCCAAGCTAATGGCCGCTCCGTTTGAAATCAAGGTCCACGATGAACTGATTGCCGAACTACACCAGTCTAGTTATGAAGTTGAGACCAACCTCTATCAGCCCAGTGCAGCACAAGGCATCAGCTCAAATGTATTTCAGACGCGCCTAGAATATGCCTATGGCATTGCTCACAACAATGAAGTTGCCGTCAATGCTTTCCTTAGTAAATACAACGGTATTTCTTATGTGAATGGCGGCAAAGTAGGTCAAATGTATATTCCCACCCATGACGAAGAGGGTATTTGGCATTACGGCATTAAAAATGAAATTGTTTATCTAAAAGATATTGGTGGAGATAATCAGATCTTTTATGAAATGACGCCAATCTTAGCCCTGCAACTGGCTAAGTGGCGTTTTACAGTAAATCCATCCGTTGATTTTGGTTTAAACAAAAGTGGCGGCGCTACTTTTGCACCGAGCGGAAAAATTGCGTATTCAGTTACGCCAAATACCTCGATTGGTAGCGAGTATTACAGCGAAATCAGCAACACAACCAATGCCTTTCCTATTGCACAACGCTTCAATACTGCCTATCTGGTCTTGGACGCCAAGATAGATAAATCGAGCATTAACTTTGGTATTGGCAAGGGGACCAATCTCAATAGCGATAACTGGGTTGTGAAGTTGATTGCTGCCGTTAGCTTTTAAAACTAACTCATTCATAGAATACATAAATACATCTCTTTAAGATGTCTATTTAGATATCTATTCCGCTATATAGCTGATAGAGTCCAAGGATGTTTAGTGAAACTCATGAATTAATGATTGGTGGCATTTTTGCCTTACGGTCTTGGTGCAAAGATAACCTGCCAATAGAAAATTCTCTCATTGCATATGATTTAATTCTTGTTTTAGCCATCAACAACTACGCTAAAAACAATATCTCCATCAAAGAACTTTTTGCGTCAGTACCCCATTCCTATACTGCCGTAAGAGGGCACTATTTAAGATTTGTAAATGATGGCTGGGTTGAGCACTACCTAGATGAGTCAGATAAGCGCATCAAGTATGTTCGACCAACCCCAAAGTTGGTTAAAACTATGAATCAGTATGCTGAAGCAGCTAACAAAATCTTAATGAAAACCATTGACTAGTTTTTGGCGGAGAGGGAGGGATTCGAACCCTCGGTAGGTTTGACCCTACGCCTGATTTCGAGTCAGGTACATTCGACCACTCTGCCACCTCTCCGAACCGAAGTGCAATTATAGCTTTGGGGTATTTGTTTGGTTTTTACTTAAACAGGCTTCAGCACTGTTAAGCCACCCAAATAGGGTTGCAGTGCTTTTGGAATAGCGATACTGCCATCGACCTGCTGCTTATTCTCAATGAGCGCAACTAATGCTCTACCGACAGCAAGACCCGAACCGTTTAAGGTATGAACTAGCTCTGGTTTGCCTTGGCCTGCTTTAAATCTGGCTTGCATGCGTCTTGCTTGAAAGTCCCCCATGCTGGAGCATGAGCTAATTTCCCTGTATGCCCTTTGTGAAGGTACCCACACTTCTAAGTCATAAGTCTTAGTACTACCAAATCCCATATCACCCGTACAGAGCAATACCTTTCTGTATGGCAACTCCAGTAGCTCCAGAATTCTTTCTGCATGGCCAGTTAATTCCTCTAAAGCTTGCATAGAGTCTTCTGGTTTTGTGATCTGCACCAATTCCACCTTGTCGAACTGGTGCTGACGAATCATGCCGCGCACATCACGACCATAACTACCCGCTTCGGAGCGGAAGCATGGCGTATGCGCAACAAATTTCAATGGGAGCTTGTCAGCATTCACAATCTCGTCTCTGACCAAATTAGTCACAGGAACTTCTGCGGTTGGTATAAGGTAGAAGTTTTCTATTTTTGCTTCACCCGCATTTATGCCCTTCGCATCTTCGCCACCCATCTGGCGAGGAACCTTAAAGAGGTCTTCTTCAAACTTCGGTAACTGGCCAGTGCCGCGCATGGAAGCTGCATTGACCATATAGGGCGCATAGACTTCTTGATAATCATGAGTTGTTGCATGGGTATCAATCATGAATTGCGCTAAGGCACGATGCAATCTCGCAATCGGCCCTTTGAGTACCACAAAACGTGAACCACTAATCTTGGCTGCTACTTCAAAATCTAAGCCCAATGGTCCACCAAGATCCACGTGATCTTTAATTTCAAAGTCAAAAAACGGCTCTTCACCCCAGCGCTTGATTTCTGTATTCTCAGTCTCGTCTTTACCCGTTGGCACAGACTCATCCGGAAGATTGGGGATGCCCATTAAGAAATCAGAAATCTCCACCTGAAGAATGGCTAGTCTTGCCGCGCCAGATTCCATATCCACATTAATCTGACTAGCCTCTGACATCTCCGCAGAAGCATCCTCGCCCTTACCTTTTTTCATGCCAATGGCTTTTGCCAATTGATTGCGCTTAGCTTGCAATTCTTCTGTGCGGGTTTGTAAAGATTTACGCTCAGACTCTAAGGTGTTGAATTTCTCGACGTCAAGCTGAAATTTACGAGTAGCCAAGCGTGCTTGAACTGCAGCGATATCTTTGCGGAGTAATTGCGGATCAATCATATATTGCTCTGGTTAGGTATTTAGACTCTAGTTTAAGCGTAAGACTTCAGCGCCGGCGGGTGGCGTGAAAGTAAAGCGATTTGCGGGCAGATTGACGTTCAGCTTGATCTTGTCCAGGGTAACTAAAACCACACTTCCAAGACCGTCTATCAGCTCCAGGGCTTTGGGGAGGCCATTAAGCATTCCTACCGAGATCTTTGTGTAGGGAAGATCATTGCCGCTGTTTGCATTTGGATTTTTCTTGGGAGATAAGGTTACCCACTTCATGCCTAAGCGCTCGTCACCCTCCACTAAATCAAAGTGCTGATCTAATGAGGTTTGACCGAATAAAATAGCCGCCGGTGTAGCAGCCAATGCTTGTCCTGCAGGACGAATAGTGGCTTGATTTAAATCCTTATCCCACAAAATGAGTTGCTTACCGTCGGCAATCAGTTTTTGCTCGTATGGTGTTTGTGTGTCCCAAATAAATCGTCCTGGACGCTCAAATACAAAGTGACCTTGTGTCTGGCGAACTACTTTTAAGCCTTTGTCTTGTGACTCGCCTGCCTTAGGAGCGCGCAGTTGCTGTTGCAAGAAGTCACCTTCGGCTGTTTTGGAGTTCCGCACAAACTGACGTAATTGATCAGCGCCACTTTCGCTTTGAGAAATGGCCGCATTCGAAAACAAAATGGCTGCTGTAACGATTGCTGCTGATAGGAATCTTTGCAAAATGACTGCCTTATTCCGAAGGGCGATGCAAGATTTCGCGATTGCCGCCATTGCCCATCTTGGATACGAGTCCTGCTTTTTCCATATCCTCTAGCAAGCGGGCTGCGCGGTTGTAACCAATGCGCAAATGACGTTGCACTAAAGAAATAGATGGGCGCTTGTTTTCAAGAACGATGGCGACCGCTTGATCATAAAGTGGGTCTGCTTCACCGCCACCCTCACCAGTCAAGGCGTCAACATTGGATTCATCAGCGCCTTCGAGCACACCATCAATGTAATTGGCTTCGCCCTTCTCTTTAAGCCACTCCACCACGCGATGTACCTCATCGTCCGATACAAATGCGCCATGCACACGCACCGGTAAGCCAGTACCTGGCGCCATATACAGCATGTCACCCATACCCAGAAGCGCTTCTGCGCCTTGCTGATCCAAAATTGTGCGGCTGTCGATTTTGCTACTAACCTGGAATGAGATGCGGGTTGGTACGTTCGCTTTAATCAAACCAGTAATCACATCCACACTTGGACGCTGTGTTGCAAGTACGAGGTGAATACCGGCAGCACGCGCTTTCTGTGCAATACGCGCAATCAACTCTTCGATTTTCTTACCAGAAACCATCATCAAGTCAGCCAACTCATCGATGATCACAACAATCACTGGCGCCTTGTAAATTGGCTCAGGATCATCCGGAGTTAAGCTAAATGGATTGGTGAGCTTCTCGCCTTTTTCTTCTGCCTCTAAAATTTTCTTATTAAAGCCTGCTAAGTTACGCACACCAAACTTACTCATGAGTTTGTAGCGGCGCTCCATTTCATTTACTGCCCAATTGAGAGCGTTGTAAGCCTGCTTCATATCCGTCACTACTGGACATAAGAGGTGTGGAATCTTGTCATAGATTGCCATCTCTAGCATCTTTGGATCAATCATGATCAGACGCACCTCATCAGGCTTAGCCTTAAAAAGCAATGACAAAATCATGGCATTAATACCAACTGACTTACCAGCACCAGTAGTACCAGCAACCAAACAATGTGGCATCTTTGCCAAGTCTGCAACCATTGGGCTACCAGAGATATCTTTACCTAAAGCTAAGGTCAGTAATGAATGGTTGTCGTTGTATACCTGTGAAGTCAGAATCTCAGACAAATATACCGATTGACGAGTTGGATTTGGTAATTCCAAAGCCATACAAGTCTTACCTGGAATGGTCTCGACAACCCGCATACTCACAACGCCGAGTGAACGTGCAAGGTCACGTGAAAGATTGACAATCTGACTACCCTTTACACCAATCGCTGGATCGATCTCATAACGAGTCACTACTGGGCCAGGATATGCGGCAATCACAGTTACCTGAACATTAAATTCGGCTAACTTGCGCTCTATTAAACGGGAGGTAAATTCCAGGACATCAGCAGAAATTGTTTCTTTTGCTGCTGGTACAGGATCGAGCAACGCTAATGGCGGCAACTCTGAATCCGGAATATCCACAAACAGTGGCTGTTGTTTCTCACGTTCAACACGAGCGCTCTTTGCTATCTCAATAGGTGCACGCACAATTTGTACGGGCGCGGCAACATCCACACGACCGCGGAACTCCTCCACAAACTCTTCACGCTCTTCAGCAGCAGCCTCACCCAACTTGCGGTCTTCTTGACTATCGCGCCGCTCACGAATGCGGTGATAGGACACCTCGAAAAAGCGCCCCACCTTCTCAGCAATATCGAGCCAAGAAAAATGCAGAAATAAGGATAAACCGGCACATAATCCAAATAAGAGCACCAAGGTCGCCCCAGTAAAACCAAGAGACATTTGTAGCGGATCGCCAATCAACTCACCCAAGATGCCTCCAGGGGGCCGTGGAAGCTGCCAGGACAGGGAATGCATTCGAATGGACTCAAGACCCATACTGCAAGACAAGGTCAGTCCAAAGCCCAACCAACGCACTAATAGAGATTCTGGTTTGGCGTTTGGGTCTACAGGAAGCGGAACACTCCACAGCTCTCGCCAGCCATTAAGCACCCTGCGAC